>JBMNLV010000001.1:0-331169 GCA_050953005.1 Christensenellales bacterium
ATTGATTTCTGTTGCTCGTTCGAAACCGCATATACAACGGCGTCAGGAATTCCTTTCATTACTTGCCGAAAATTCCTTTGGAGCATGGAAATACTTTCACCCTGTTCATCTTTTAATATTTTGATAAACTGTTTTGCAGTTTTTTCGTTAGACAAAGGCCACAATCTTTTTCCAGAACCACCAGACAATAACAAGCATACCATTTTGAATCCTCCAGCATTTTTTGTGTGTCATTCCTTATTGTGATTTTCTCCTGCTACAACAGAAAATGTATTTTGATAAGCAAGTCGTAAGTTTGGGATATCCAGTTTGTTTTGAACGTACGCGCGAATTCCTCTTCTTCTTTTGCTCATTTCATCTTCATTCAAACCAGCTACCTCTTCTATTGCCTGTGTAAACTTCTTCGGATTCGACAAACTCAGTACCCAACCTGCCCCATACGAGAATAAATCATTCCATGGTGTTTGATCACTAATTATTGCAAGGCAAGACGCACTTAGCGCTTCTATTATGACATGCCCGTAATTTTCGCTAAAAGTAGGAAATAAAAACGCATCATATTTCCGAAGAGTCTCAACAACCAATCTGTGCTCAATTACTCCCTTGTGCTTAACCGAAATATTTGGGGGTAATGTTGATATCATTTCTTTGCATTTTGCCCAGTAAGCCTCATCTTCAATGGGGCCATAAACATCCAGCGATACTTTGCTTTTTACTTCCTTCAATACTTCAAGGGCAAACAACAAGTTCTTTTTTACAACAATTCTTGACAAAAACACCAATTTAGCGACCCCTTTTATTTTGGGTATGCGCTGCTCATTGTTGTAATCATCTTCAATGACAACAGGTACATTTGGCAGTTGAAAAATACGCTCTTTTCTAACTCCGAGCCATTGAACAATAGCCTCTGCTTCATCTTGGCTAGTTGCTTGGTAAAATGCATTCTTGAAAAGCCCAAGTATGCGAAGAACAAATATATAAGGAACTTTCTTCCACTTTTTTCGCATTGCGCCTGGCAACAGTTCTCCTCTTGGTGCGAGTAATACGGGAATATTGCGCTTCCAAGCAAGATACAGGCAAGGGGCAGTCGAACTCTGAAAAAGACTTTGTAGATAGATTAAATCCGGTTTAATTTTACCCATTATTTTAGTAAATACACTGCCTTTATAATCAGAATTCGTTAAGTACATCGTGTGCCGATTTCCATCTCTGTTCCATCCCTCACTTACATTGTTGTAAGGTTTTTTTTCTCCTAAGTCATGATTCCTCGCCACAATATAAAACTGATGTGTTCCAATAAGGTTCGTCATGTTATAAATGCTTACCGGAGGCCCGCCATACTTTTTGCCAGGGAAAAAACCATATGTAATGATCAAGATTCTCATTGTTTCCTCTTTTAGTTAGTTCATTAACGTACTTGCTACTATCTTTTCTATACTTTCATCAGAAGCTGCTTTTGAGTATAATCTCTTAAAAATTGTTCGACAATGCTTATTAATCTTACTTTGTACATCATCTAAATACCTGTTAATCCCCTCAATATATTCTTCTGCGGTTTCACAGAGAAGCCCGCACTTTGGAAAATCGATATCATAACCTTCAAACGCTTCCTTGGTTCCAAACATCGTCTTCCCATACATCAATGCTTCAGCTGTTTTTACTTTCATACCCGCTCCTGAAAAAATCGGGAGTGCAACAAAATCAGCATGCGCATAGTATTCACCTAATTTGGGCACTGAACCAATTACAGTAACCTTTTCAGACTCCAATTTGCCACGTACCTCCTCAAACCCTCGGCCTATTATATATGTATGGGCCTTAATGTGCGGCGATACTTGTTTGCAAAACCAATTGACACCTTCAAAGGTGTCTGCCTTGTATGAACCGACAAGTAAACCAACACGCTCCTTTTTAAACGGGTTTTTCAAATAAGCATCATTTTCATTAAATACATCTGCAAACGTAATTGGAAGAATCTCATCAATCTGGTATCCATATAAAGCCATGACTCTCAACTCATCCCTCTTGCTCAAAACAATACTCTTGTCACAAAACTGAAGAGCCTTTTTCTCCATCCTTTTTGCCATGAACTGATATATGTACTTTTGCAGAGAATTTTTAAAAAAGCGAACATTTCTATTGTAATCATACTCCACATTGTGGAAAAACACTAATATTTTACATTCGGGTCGATTTATTTTCATTTTCTGAGCAATGCCACCTAATAGCGAGCTGTCAAGAAAAACCAAATCGTAGTGGGTTTTCATAAATTTGGATAATATTCGTTTTTTTATTGTCATGTCAAGAGGTGGAAAACTTAAATTTACGAGAGCAATAAGGTTCTGTATTTTGTTTTCCCGCCTAATCTGATAAGTATCTACATCAGCAATTTGTTTAAGCCCTTCTAGGTTCCTTGTTGTACATTGCCCACCCCCATAAGAGAGATCGCCTATTCTGTTGAGTGTTACAAACAAAATTTTCATTGTAATTTCTCCTTTTTGAAAGAAAATATACCAAATACAAATATTATTGGCAAATGATATAAGAAAGGTAGAAACTGATACGAAAACACCGGTTCAATAGCAGATACCTGAACTATTTGGAGCAACATATAGAAGTACAGCGCATTGAAAGCATCGGTTCCATCGTCAAGTATTGAAAACATTTTCCTGAAAAGCACTGTCAGCAATATAGTCAGCATTAACCATATAATAAAGCCGGTAGCATCGGACTTAAACAACAGAAAAGCATACGAAACAATACCAACATTAGTACTAGAGCCTGAAACAGGATAGTCAACCATGCTCTGCTTTATAATAGTGTTAAGATTCATGAAGTTTTTTTCTGCCATTAGGAAACCAGGTACGAGAGGTCTAAATATTGAAACAAACTCACGCAACGGTTTGCCCGCATAGAGTTCTTTTATCCTCTCCGACATCTGTATGGCGGCAACACTTTGTGGGAAAAATGACAGTCTTGAAACAAGGGCCAACAGCGCTGTTCCAAAACTCAAGAAATGAATACCAGATGAATATCCTCTGATTTTATGACGAATACCGTAAAAATACTGATATATTTTTGAGCCGCTAAGAACACCTGCTACTGAAGTATAAAGAGCCGCCACAGGTATTCTCTTTGATTTTTCATTTATCTTCATTCTTTTAAATACAACAGGCATGGTTAAAAGCATTTCCATAATAAAAATGTCAATTATAAAGCTCATCCATCCCTGCAGTAAGCGCAAGGCGGAGAATAAGAAAATATTTATGATGTATAATGCCTTTTTCTCTCTTGCTCCAACATAATAAACAAAAAACAATGCTCTAACATTAATAAGCGCAAATATCCATGAAAAACGAGATGTTTTACTACCAACCGAGGCCCCAACGTTTGTAGTAAGAAAAAAAGCAATTTGAATAACAACCATTACAAAAAAGTACCAATGCATCTTGCGCTTATTAATTACTACGTAATATCCACAGATGCTGCTTTTTTAATTTTTGTATAGTAATAGAGATAATAGAGTATATAATAGGTAAACAGTGTAATAAACAACAACAGGACTATTTGTTCTGATGCTACTGTCAGTTCTGAAACGCTACGCGCTTCTCCGACATATTTCCCCTTAACAATCAATTGGTAAGCCATAGCGCAATGTGATACAGCATATAAGAGAATAATTACTAAAATTGCGTACCTACCCTGTCTCATTCTATAATCTAACTTACTATGCACTATTGCCTTGCTCATCAGCTAACCCCCCAAAAAATCACTACCTCTATTTAAATAGGCCTTGAACTAGGTCATTCTCCACCGAAATAATAGAATTCAACATCTGTCAACAACAGTTTGAAAATGGGCTTTGATTGATAACTTGCTTCTTAATTCGTTTTCTACATAAACGCGACCTCGCGTAGCCATTTCTTCTCTTAAGTCTTTGTTGTCATGTAAGTAAATAATCGCTTCTGCTAAACGATTATAATTTCCCGGCTCAACAGAATAGCCACAATTAACTTCCTCGATAATAGTAGATAATACGCTATCACGATCAATTTCACAAACTACCGGACGTCTGGCAGCTAGAATATTCCAAGTTTTAGATGGTAACGCAATATTTGTAACGCCTTTTTTGATCGTAACTATACCAATATCACCAATGCTATATATACTTGCAATCTCATTTTCAGATTGCCAGGGATAACGATGTATATATTTACCCCTACCATTTTGAGCAATTAATGCATCCAATTCTTTTGCTTGAATCCCATCGCCAATAATTATGAATTCAATATCGCGTTGTTTCACAACAATATCCGCTGCATAAACCAGTGTGCTTACATTCTGTAGATATCCTATGTTACCCGCATAACAAACATAAAACTTGTCATGTGATAAGCAAAATCGCTCAAATAATAAATTACTCTCACGCGAAACTTCATATGATTTTTCTATATCTACCCAATCATAAACAACACTGATTTTTCTCCGACTTACTCCTTTTAGCTCTAGCGTTTTTGCAATATCCTCTGAAACTACATTTATTTGGGCAACATTTTTGTACACTCGCTTCTCCAGTTGTCGCAATAAAGCCAAAAAAGGTCCGCGCTTGTTAAGATTTTTCGCAAGCATCAGACTATCAGGAAATACATCCTGTAATTTATAGACCACGGGTTTCTTCTTGCCTAAGATTGCAGCAACATATCCTAAGAACGGAGGTGTGCTCACAATAAAGTAAACATCTGTTGGCGTTCTCTTTGCGTATTTAAACATTTGGTATGCATTGCTAATGTAATGAATTGCCCTGCATAATAATCCTTTAGAATAAGGCTTTCTACCGCCTACACGAATTACTCTAACTCTGGAACTGATCTGTTCCTCCCTTCTGTTTTGATAGTTCTTCTGTTGCTCTATGGAAAGTCCCCTGCTCGGAAAAGGAACAACAACGGTAACCTCTGCTCCCAATTCTCCGAACCCTTTTGCCAGTTCATCATTGAGCCGTGTATCCGCACTTTTTTCTGGTGGGTAATAACCAGCTATAATCGTTACTTTCAAAATGTCGTCTCCTACTCAAAAGTTCAAGCAATTATTGTATTTCGATGATTAATTCGATATCAATCACTAAAACCCTCAGTCTTTTTGATCGACTCCAGAAAATCATAAGTATCACATTGATGAGAAATCTTGTTATCATAAAACAAGGAACCAAATACTTTTCTGATAATTGATAAATCAATCAATTTAATCAACGGATTTAACAGTTTTATACTCCTTATCTTCTTTCCATTCAGCATAGCGATTGTTGAAACAATTTCGTATGTGCTTACTGTCTTCAAATTTTGTGGATAAAACTTCCCAGATACTTCATCATCTATTAAATCCCTGATGAACGGCAGTAAATTGCCTATAAACAAGATAGACCGTCTATTATCGAGATTCGGAAATAGCCAAGTCTTTTTCGCAAATCGAGCCAAACGTTGATAGTTGCCTTTGCATCCTGGACCGTAAACCATTGGCGGACGTAGTATACTCAAATGGAAAGACTGACTCTGTAAAGAAATAAGGCCTTCTTCAGCTTTAGCTTTGCTAGCTCCATAAATATCCCTGGGATTGACAGGCGTTGTTTTCGTAATAACCACTGGAAGTTTTAAACCACCCTCTTCTCCATATACGCTCATACTACTCAAAAAAATAAATTGCCTTACATTAGCTGCTTTTGCTTTTTGAGCTACCTCAACTGGTAATAAAGCATTCACGGCCCAATATCTTTCCCTCGCGGAAGAATTTAATTTCTTGGTATTAATATGTGCAATCCCTGCCACATGAAACACGCTGTCATAGTCAGTAAAGCTATGCTCACGCCAAGAATCGTCTATCATGTCGATAGTATCAACATGATATTTCTCGGGCCACTGAGCGAGGTATTTCTCGACCGATGTGCCTATGTAGCTATTGGCACCTGTGATAAGAATGCGTTTCATTATTGAACCGCCTTATCTTGCTCTTTGCGGTGCATTTCCCCTGTACCGCCTTCCACCACACCATCGCGCTTGAAGATGGAGAAAATGGTTCCAAAGAAACATTTGAGATCGAACATAAAGCTCATCTTCTCAACATATTCCCCGTCAAGTTTCGCTTTAACGGGGATTTCCAGCTCGTCACGGCCGTTGATTTGTGCCCAGCCTGTCAGGCCGGGAAGCACATCATTGGCGCCGTATTTATCACGTTCTGCCACCAGGTCATCCTGATTCCAAAGAGCGGGGCGGGGGCCGATAACAGCCATGTCGCCTTTTAGGATGTTGAAAATCTGTGGCAGTTCGTCCAGGCTGGTTTTGCGCAGAAAACGCCCTACCTTTGTAATGTACTGGTCGGGATTTGCTAGCAAATGGGTGGGGGTATCACGGGGGGTGTCGGTGCGCATGGTGCGAAACTTCATGATGGAAAAGGTTCGTTTACAAAGCCCCACACGCTTTTGCCGGAAGAGGACAGGACCTCGGCTCTCCAGCTTGATCAGCACAGCGATAACAAAAAACACGGGCGAGAGCATAATCGCACCCAACCCAGACAGGATGATGTCAACCGATCGTTTTCCATATGACCGGTAAAAAGAATGCATCATGTCTTCCCGTAAGCCTCCCTGGTTTTATTTGGAAGTATAACATATTGACTTTACATTGTGAAGATTTCCGAACAAATTGTCCATTATTCGAATAATTTGTCCACAAGCATCCTGATGCGGCCTGTCTTCGGGATGTGGCAGTGCGCTGTTGTCCCTGATGATAAAGCGCGCAGCGAATGCGTGTGCTTAGCCGTTCCCTTCTCTCAAAACCATTTCTGCGGATATATCCGCCAATGTCATCGTGATAATAGTAAGCAAAGAATCACTCCTTACAATTTCATTCTCATACATCATGCGGCAATGATACTAATCCGCGGGCTGCACATCCTCCACCCTGACAAAGCCCCAGAAGCGCTGCCCCTTATGGATAACCTCCACATAGCAGGCGTCATAGCTTTCACACAACACGTTCACCTGTTCCCCCTGTTTTAGGCTGAGCAACGAACCCGTCAGGTTAAGCGGGTCATCAAACAGCACTGTTTTACGCAGGATGATGCCCTGCCTGCCCTTTTCAAAGCGCGCGGGCATAATGATATCCAGCAGGCGCTTTAACTAGGGATCAACGTAGGCATCCACCCAGCCCACACGATGGCTGCCGGGCGTGGTTTCATACAGGACGCACATGGTCCGGCCCTGTTTGGCCAGCACAACAATCCAATCCTTCATAGACACGGCGGCCTTTCCGCCGGCAGCACGGGGGCCACGCAAATCCGGGGTGACAAAAACGAGCAGACGAACGTCTTTTTTTGCGGCATGCGCCCTCCCTGGCAATGACAGGCTTTTGGTAGATGAACTCCCAGGGATCAAAGGGAAAGACATACCTGGCGCTGCCCCATTCATTCCGCTCCGCATGGATACGACAAGGCGCTCCCTCTCCACCAGGATGGCGGTGGTCTCCAGCACCTGCCCGTCTTTCTTCCGGGATTTGCTCAGGGTCTGGATACCGGTGGTGCCCTGCTGAGTCATCAAGCCGTACTTGGTTTCCACCTGCGCGTCAGGAAGGCCATCCGGGTTGGGCTGCCAGGCCCGGGTATACAAATACCTCTGTCCGTCCCGCTGATCAAGACGCTCTTTGGTGGTTGTCCACAGGGGATAGGCCTCATCCACCCATCCGATGAAATTCTGGGCATTGACATACATGCCGCTGAGGCTAAGGTCCATGTCGTCAGTTTCCCGGATGGGTTCTGTCCTTCCGATGCCATCCAGGTAGGCCTGCACCTGAAGGCGGATCTGCTCATGGATGGCCTGATCATCCGTCGTAGATTCCCATTTCTTGATGGCCCACTCAGGCATGATGAAATAGACCTCATTCCAGGACTCTATCTCCAACAGCTCCTTGAAGCGCTAGCCTTCTCGCCTGTCAACGAATACCGCGGTACAGGGGCCGCCCCAGCCGCTTTGCATCACGAAGGCATCCCCCATGAATCCATAGCCTCCCACACTGGCTGCAGATAGACGCGGAGGGCGCCGTCCTTTTCTTCCTTCCCCAGCACCTGGTAGCCTGCCGCGAAAAATTCACAGTCAGGTTAGTAAACAGAAGGCATTCTGGATAGCAGGGCCGCCTGCAGATCCTCACGGGTGACCTCTTCAATTGCCCCGGCAGGGACAGCCGGCATAATCATCAGCAGCGCCAGGATCAGCGCCATTGCCGCACATTTTCCAGTCGTTCGTTTTATCTCCCTTGTCGCATTCATATTATAATCCCTGATACACGCATTCCATCAAAGGGACGGGTCATGGTGATAAGGGAATGACCAGGCTCTCCTGCGCCCGCTCCCCGCTTAAGGAATACACCGGTACCAAACCCAGCACATCGGCCTGGGTGGCAAACCCTTGGTATGCCGGAACACGCACAAGCCCTGATCATCGTCCCAGCCCGAAAGCCGGTAGGAGGCCCGGTTACCCTCATACAGCCGGTAACCTATCAGGGTGTCAAGGCCGGGCGCCGGATTCTTCCAGGCCTGGGGCAAGACAGTATAGACGCTGACACCCGAAATGCTGCCGTCCGCGGCGCGCTGCATCACCGCTTTGGCCTGGTACTGCTCAAACTCCCTGGTGTCGCTATAGGGTCCCCCCGGGATCAGGGACAGGTCGGGTTTGCCCATCAGCGCGTTCTCCGGCACAAAACCGCGCATGGCAGTCTGGCCGTTCATCACTTCCACATAGGCCCATTCAACGCCAATGCTGCTGAGGCGGATAAGCTCCTGCCCCTGTTTCAGCTGCAAAACTGTCTCCTTTGAAAACAGGGGATCATCCGTCAGCGCTGCATCCCGCGACAGCACCACGGTTTGCGGCATGAACTGCAAGGACGGCACGCTTGCTCCCTTTGGAAGAGCGGAGGCGTCAATATAGCCGACGCGCATGTGGCTTGCGGAAATATCATACTGTATCAAGGCCCATCCATCCTCCACGCCAAACACCTGAATCCAGTCATTCGTGGATACTGATGCCTTGCCGCCTGCCGCGCGGTAATACAGGGTGCCCGGGCCGGAATAGACCGGATATTTTTTGCCCGAGGTGAACTGCACCCGCTTGGCTTTCAGCTCTCCTCCCGGGATGTCCGGCGGGTTGCTTAGCTTTTCCCGGGCTTCTTCCAGCGACCTGGGGAAGGCGGACAAACTGAAATAGCGCAGGTCATTCTCATAGGTGCCGTAAACAGGCTTCGCTTCATATACAGTGCGTCCCGCAGTAATCTTGGTAACATACAGCACCCCGGGCGTCCAGTCACCGTCTGTTGCCCGGGCGTTGATATTCAGAGAATCGCCTGTGCCAAAGTCATACTGTGAAAGCCCAAAAAAACGCCAGACACCCTTGTTGTCCCTGAAAAAGCGCAGCACGTCCTCCCTGCCCCTCTCATCAGGGTTTTGATCCCGATAATAAAGATGAAACCAGTTGTAGTCATCCTCATCCTCAAACACCGGCACCCGGCTGCCTTGATATATGGGCTTGGGGGACTGCACCATAAACTTCCAGGCGCCACCGCGATATTCCAGAATACACAGCACGTTTTCATCACCTTTTTTCATCACGAAAAACGCGGGCACCCCCTCAGCGCTGTTGCCGCCCGCCGGGTAAAAAGTAAAGCCCGCCGCTACGCTGCAGCCCGCCCAGCGATCACCGGAAAAGGCCCCGGCGAATTCCGCCGGAATGGCTCCCTGGTAGGTCTCCCCCAATGCGGGCAGCGCGCATGCAAGCGCCATGATCAGGGCCGTCAAACCGATTGTCAGAAGCTTTTTCATCATCTCATCACCTTTCGTTTTTTTAGAGCCTCTCACCTTACTTAACAGCCAAAACGTTAAAAATGTTGCACCGAAAACCGTTCTATTTGTTGAACGCTTTTTGCAAAGGCTAAGGCACCACCTTCACCACCGGCTAAAGCAAAGACGAAGGAGTTCACATTAGGTAAATCCGCCTTTTAAAATGGTAATGGCGCTATATCGATGATGAATGCGATTTGTTTCAATAATTCGAAAGTGTCTTCAGTGCCCTGTATCAAGTCCGAGAGAAGATGACAATGCCACGCTGTCAGCATACATAAGCAATTGCACTGTTTCTTCTGCGGACTTGATGCTGAAGGTCTGGCCACCTCTGTCCCAGACAAGAGTCCGGCCGTCAGCCGACTGCACAAGCAGCGCGGTGGTACCATCTGCAAGCGCATGGTAACTGAAGCTGGATGCCTCATTAAAGGTTGGCACGGCAGTGCCTTGGTACTCTGTAAAAAGCAACTGGCGCCCGTCTTCCCTTAAGAACATGGCAGCGGCATGATAAGCGTCCGTATCAACTCGATCAAGACGATAGGTTTCCGGTAGCCTGGGAAAGTACTTTCCTGACCACCTGGGTTTCGGGCTGAGCTCAGGAACCGGTGTCTGCGCAGCCTGAGTCGGTTCGATGGTTGGTATAGGGCTCGGGTCAGGTGTGGGCAAAGCTGATGGCATAGCACTGCTGGCTGTTAATGGAGGCACTGTTGCCGGCTCTATACTCGGACTGATTGAAGTTGCAGGCGTCTGAAAGACACCCGGCGTACTGCTCCCAAAACCACATGGTGGCTGCGACAGCGACACCGTGTCCTTGGGAGGCCTGGAAAGCTGATACGCTCCCAGCATGACAAGAACCAGGCTTGCAGCAAGCGCTACATACCGCCAGACACGCTTGCCATGCCTGCGTAAACGCTTTCGCATATACGCTGCAACATCCTGTCTGTTCCTATGATACAGGGCGTCCACCTGATGACGAAAAACCGGGCGTTGATCCAGTTCCGTCTTCAAAGCCTGGACCTCTTCCTGCGCCAATTCCAGAAGGGCTTGATGCAACGTCTGATCCTGACGTTTGTTGCCTCCTGCCACCTCAATCCCTCCCTTCTGCCAGCATTTCCCTGAGACGTTTTCGTCCCCGCCAGCGTTGCGACGCTTTCAATGGCTGCGCCACGGGTGATAAGGTGGTGCGCCCGCTTGCGCCGATCACCTTTTTCGTAGTAGGTGATACGGTTTTCAATCTGCTGTTTCTTGTGTTGGAGCTGCGAGAGCTTGCGTTCATTTTCCGCTTTCTCCGCTTCCAGTTGTGGGATGGTTTTCTGTTTTGCCATAGTGCATGACCTCCTTTGTTTTTGTGTGGGGATATAAAAAGACCACCTACCGAAGATCGGTAAACGGTCTATGTAAGGTGTTCGATTTTCAGACTTGTCGTTTGGGAATGGTTTGTCAAAACCGTTCCCAAATGACAAGTACGCAGGGATAGCCGCATAGCGGCGCAAGGGGGCGCGGGTCTCCGGTGGAGACCTCAAAATGCAAAGCATTTTGAAACGCTGACCGAGCCGACAGGCGAGACCAGCCCCTTGTACGGAACGAAGTGACGCAAAACAGCCCGGACTTCAATCGTCCGGGCTGTCTGCCTTGCAGAGCGCACATACAGGGCTGCCCCTGTATAGAAGTGCGCCCTTTGTTTCAAAGGGATTGTTTAGCTCTGCGCCTTTTTATACTCGCACTCTCCATTTTCAATTAAATCAATCCATTTAATCAAAGTGCTTTTTCGTAGAATCATTCTTGCCGATACTTTTAAATGGTCGGAATTCTTTTTGGGCTGAACGTCCTCAAGAACAAATACACATTCTCCGTCAACATCAACCATGTTCAATCGACAGTGTGCAAATGCATTTCTGATGTGATAGAATACACTCAGAAATTGATTCCCTTGATTATCATAGATACAGATTCTTTCACGAGAAAAATCAGATGGAAATGTTTCTTTCAAATCCGCTTTTTCTAAGGCCACCTCCATTTCATCGTAACCCTTTGCAGAAAAGAGTAATTCATAAGTGGATGCGTTCTGCCTCAATTGCTTATTTAGATAATACGGCTTTTTCCATGGAGCAGTCCATCCATACTCTAACAAGTTTTTTCTCATGGATGATAAATTTTCACAAGGTGAATGGAATACAAAGAAGATTACTATTCTAAACAAGTCTTTGTCGTTAAACCGATCTGGAGCAATCCAATTTATCCACTCCGGATTGCGTTCTGTTATTGTGGCCATATTGTTCTCCTGCGAAACACGCCGGGACTATTGCCTCGGCGTGTGACTCTTTATCTTGCCTTTGTGAGTTCGGTATTAATTTCGTTGACTCTCTTCTGAAGCGGCTCGATTTTCTTTTCAATTTCTTTTTTCGCGGACTCCATCCTGTCAATGACCTTTTTTAGTTCCAGATTAACTTCATCAATCTTTTCTTGGATAACCTTTTTCTCTTTTCCTTTAAAGATACCGAGAGAACTCTTCTCCGCGGATAACGAATTTATACGGCCTTGGATATTTTCTTTCTCGGTACTGCCTGGAATGTTACTGATTTCTGCTTGTAACGAGGCGATTTGTTCTTGCAAACCAGCTCTTTCGCTTTCAAGAGCAGTTTTTTCATCTGTATGTTCAGACCAATACTCATCGAAACGCTTTTTCGCTTCCTCTTTCTCTTTCTTTTCCTTTGCATCCTTGATAGCCTTTATTTTCGATTCGTAATCACGAATTAATCCTCGGCGGAAATTTTTAGCTTCATCTGTCAACATCCATTCTTTATGCCAACTCCTACCCCAATCAGTAATGTTGTAATCCCAAGAACAGCTATCAATAGCTTGTTTGTGAAGGTGAATAAGATTTTCATATCTCTGGATATCATCTTCGTCATCTTCGTCACACAAACTAATTGCTCTTTCCAACAAGGCTGTACAATATCCGATTCTTTCAATATATCTCTGCCACTCATATTTGTTGGCACGATCATCCGAATCGTCGGGATCGCCATTGTAGTCCGGGAAAATAACATCTTGATATGCTTTAACTACAGATTGGTTAATGGTTGTTGCAATCGGGGCCATCAATTCAGATAATGAAATAACCACGCCAGCCTGCGAAATGATCTGAACCAATGTATTAAGGATAGAAGTTATATCAGATGTAAATCCATTTGCTTCTTCCTGATCTGGCCATTTTGCAAAACGCTGACCACGCAAAGAAATCATTGCTTTCGAAAGGTTAATAATTTGCTCTTTCGCCTGCTCGGTGAGTTCTTCTTTCTCCTCTTCAGGTGCGTTTGTGATCGCTTTTGCAAATGCTGAAACGCTCTCGGAAACTCTTGAATTTTGCAAGGTGGATTGCCAGCCGGTCGCCTTTCCTTTTAAGAACCAAGCTTTATAGTTTGTCGGATCAATTTCGATGATTTTATTGCAGTAAGATTCGGCCTCGGCATTATTGTCTGCATCGTATGCATTATTCGCCATTTCAAGGTAATTCTCGATCATGTGGGTATTATCCACACGAACGGTACCTTTAATTTCCTGAACCTTTTCTTTCATTCTGTCGGCACTGTGTTCCATGCCACAGCTATCACACACGGCGATGCCGCCAGCACCCATAACAAGTTTTCCACCGCAAAGGTCGCAAACTAACGCTGCCATTTTATTTCCTCCTCATTATTTCAGAATTTTGCATTTTTTGTTTCGCTCATCCAAAAGCGAAGTGAGTTCGGTTATGAGTTCCACCTTATTTGTCGCTGTTTTCAGTTCCAAAACCTTGGTGGAGATTTTGTTTTCCAAATCCGCTAACTGCTCATTGCTCATAGGATCGGAAAAACGAATTTTTTCAGCAAGCTGTGTAAGCGCCGCTTTTATATCAGTATCTGCCTCGGCAGCAGCTATCAGCTCGACATCAGCCTGCAGTTCCCGAATGTAGAAAACCTTTTTCTGTACTTTTGCTTCGACTCGTTCAATTTCGTTACGTCCCGCATCAGCGGAAATCATATACACCGCAGAAACGCCGGCAATAACGGAACACACCACGATTGCGCTCCATGCAGGAAGCGTCGGCACAAACAGTAACACAGCAAATGCAACAGTCTGAACGATTGCATATACAATTCCGATGTGTACAACAGGCAAACCAAGGAACTTGCTTTTTAGAGCTTCCTTGCTAAGTGCTTTATTCCAAATGAAGATCTGTGCTGCAAATGCCGCAACGGTAAATACATAAGCAATCCAGAATGTTGCCGTTTTCGTTGTTGGAACAGCAAAGGCGATAATGCTTATCAGCGCAAACAAAATACCAAGGATCACATATCCTTTTGTGCTATTCTTTTTCATCATCAGCCCTCCCTTTTCGTTCCGCATTTCGGACAAAAATTACCAGGTTTAATGAACTTGAAGCCACATTTCAAACAAATATCAGACGGCGCTTGCGGTGCGCCGCATTCATCACAAAAAGCGGCTCCCGGGGTCAGTTCTGCACCACATTGATCACAGAATTTATTTGCAGCAGTTTGAGGTTGGACGGTACCTATACCAGCGAAAGCATCAGATACAACACCTCCGACCATACCACCAACAGTTCCACCAACTCCTGCCATCATGCCCAAGCCAATTCCCATATTAGAGAACTGTCCGGCCGCTTCGTTATTGGCTGCATCCTGCGCCACATCAAATCCACGCTCTTGCTGATAGGTGTAGCCTTCCTGCATACGCTTGGTTGCTTGTGCTTGAGAATCAATAACTATCTTTTGCGCTTCGGTATGAGCATGAATCACATCGGTCTGCTGACGAAGTTTTGCTTCTGCAATATCGGCGTACTGGCGGAAATGCAGTTCCTTGAATTTTTCATACTGCGGATCTCCGTCCGGTTTGACGATGGTGGTAACATAAAAGCGTTTCAGATGCACACCATAGTCCAGAAAATCCGGTACAAGTCTGGAGTGAATGTCAGCGGAGAAGGTTTCCAAGCTCTCATCAATCTCGAATATATTGATGGCATTGGCTCTTATGGTCTGTGCGATATAGGTTTTTACTTTTGCCATCAATATGCTGCGAAAATAGGTTGTAAGCTGCTGGCGATCCAGCACACGCTCCGTGCCAACCAATTTTACAAGCAGTTTTCGGGAATCATCAACGCTGAGCGACATTTCACCGCTTGCACCAATGGACAAAGGGAACTTGTAAGTAGGTTCAACATACTGAACTTTACTGTCCGTTCCCCAACGGATTGCCATTTGTTCGGTCTTATTGATAAAATAGACCTCGCAATGGAATGCAGACTCTCCACCAGTGGGGATATTGATCAATCTGCGTAGGATAGGAATGTTCTGCGTCTCTAAGGTGTGCCTACCAGGACCGAACAAATCCAACGCTTGGCCATTTAGGAAAAGGATTGCTTCCTGCGATTCATGTACAATTAGCTGTGTGGTTGTATTAAAATCTTCGCAAGGATGCTTCCATATGAAGGTGCTGTTATTGCCTTCATATTTGATGATATTGGCAATATTTGCCATGACGCCGCCTCCTTCGATTTTTATTGTAGTGTCTCCTGAATAACCAACAATTCAGCCACACAGGCACGCCAACGGTACCGGCGTGTCTGTTTTTGTGCTTTCCGACCGGCGAAATAGCGCTGCCAAAAAGAGCCAAATGTAGAGCCTCAGCCGCCTGAACAGGTTCCGGGTCAGGATGGCGGCATGAATGTCCACCTCGCTGGTGTGTTTCTGCCGCATCATCACCAGATCAAGCCCATATCGGCGCTTGCAAACACCGATACATCCCTCAATATGACTCCGCTCTCCTGACTCCTGTCGCTCCAGTGCCAGCGCTTCCTCATACACCTGTCGGTCTTTGGGTGGTCGTCCCAGTTTGGGACCATTCAACCGGATGCCACGCTCCCTGCACCAGGTGAGATTCTCCCTCGTTCGGTAGATCCTGTCTACCAGTCCCCGCTCCGGATAGTGGCCCGTTTGCTCCTTGTATCGCTCCATCGAAGCCATCAGTGTTTTGCTTTCGTTGAAGGCATCCCACGAGATTTCCTCAATCCTCGCATAGCCATCGCTCAGGCTCAGCGCCACCTTCGCACCGAACTCCACCGACACTGCCGCCTTGCCCCGAACAATCGGTCGCACCCAGGGCTGGTGCAGGCTTACAATCCGGTCATCCACCCGGTGCGTATTGCTGTCATACATCTCCTGCTGCTGCGCGTACAGCAGCTGGATCACTGCCATGCGCTCCAGCTCCTTTGCGCTCAGCGCGTCCGGATATTTGCTCAGGATGGCTTCCAGATAACCGAGGTTCCGTTTGACATAGCCCAGCTGCTGACGAATCGCTTTGCGAATCTTCTTGCGCGTTGGTTTCCGGTCCCGGGCAAACCGCAGCCAGTCCCGCCTGGCCAGGTTCCGGTAGGTTCTGGGCTTATTACCTTCCGTTGCGCCTGCCTTGTGCGCTGTATCAATCATCCCTTCCAGCAGCTCCCGCCCTTCGTTGAGCAGCGAAGCATCGGTGGGAAAACGGATGTTCTGCGGAACACAGGTCGCGTCCAGGATCAGCGTCCCTCGGTTGACCGGGCCTCCTCCCTCACTGTCAGCGTCATCATGATTGTCGTCATCGGAACCAGGCTCCTTTTCTGCTTTCACCTTTTTACGGCCAATCACATAGTCATTCAACTCTGACAACATCTCCGGCGTGATCCGCTCCCGAAACCACGTCATCACGCTGGGGTCAAAGGGCCTGACGTTGGTATATTCCGCAAACCCCAGGAAGTACTGCAGATAGGGGTTCTCCCGGATCTCTTCCACCGTGTCCTCATCTGAAAAACCATAGCGCTTCTTGATAATCAAAGAGCCGATGGCCATCCGGGCCGACTTTGCCGGCTTCCCCTCCCGGGGGTTGCTAAACAGTGCAGCATACCGCTCCTCAAAGACTTCCCAGGGGATGAGCTCCGACATCCTTACCCATCTGTTCTCGGAATTCAGCCTGACGCCACCAAACAGCGTCGCGTCTTCAAAAAAGGTCGCCTGGCGTGCTTTCTTCTCGTACATACCGTTTCATCTCCAGTTCAAGTGCAAGGGTTTTGCGTGCTTTCTGCAATTATCCTTGCACACATGATACCAGAAAATGGCCGGAAGATGTGGATTTGTCTTGTGTTTGGAGTTGTTCAGCAGACACTATTGTACTTTTACAAATCAGGACATTAAATTATATTCTTTAAGATTATACTACAAAATGCATGATTTTTCAAGGTGTTGTGCCGAGCATTTTCGAGCATTTTTGTAGGCATTTTTGTAGGAGTGTCAAACATAGGTAACACAATGGGCGCAATTCTGGCAGCAGCCCGGTGTCAAGGGAAAGGTGGAGATTTGCGAAGCAAATACTACCTGACCTTGACACCGCTTCCTTGGTAGAATTCAGGGCGGCTCAATGGCTCGGCATTGAGCCTTGATTACATCACCCCCTGATAAAGGCCCAGCGCTTTATTGGGCGAGCTCATCCCAAGACAGGTCATGATGTAATCGTTAGACACAGCCTGGTACCTGGCCAACTGTCTTCTTCCATCCTCCAGACTGTACATCCGCATCTTCCGGTAGAACCTTAGCTCATCCGTTCGGTGCTGACGCTCAACCTTGCCGTTATGCCGGGGTGTGGCGATCCGGATGCGGTGGTACGCTATCCCCATGTCCTGAAACGCCTGCTCAAACAGCGTCTTGTGTTTGGATTTGGTGACCAGCAGCGCATTCGTGAACTCCGTTCCATTGTCTGTCTGTATCGCTCTGATGGGGAAGGGTGATCGCCTTACCAGCTTCTCCAGAAAGTCCCGCGCGCTGTACGTGCTGTGTTCATCGTACATCTCACGATAGGTCCAGCGGCTGCATTCGTCCTTGGCCGTAAACTGATAGTATTTCCCGCCATCCAACACACAGTACGAAGGCACATACTTCACAACCAACTGCAGTTTCTGACCAGGATAGTCTGCGCGTTGGTAGGGCTTGGGCTTGCGTTCCTTCCGTTTCTTGACAGTCGATTTCCCAAGCCCTTCCAGATAATCCGCGTCATCGGGCCTGTCCGCCAGCAGCATCATGAACAGCATCAGGGAACGTCCTTTTTACATGATCATAACCTCAGTGTACAGCAATGGTAAGAGCAAATGCAAAGGTTTTCTTTGCCTTGTCCCCGCTTTGGCTGATTGTTCTCACAAGCGATGATTACCCATTTCCCGGTATAAAGAAGCACAGGCATATCAGCGCAGCGTGCAGACAAGGTCTTTTTCTATCCGCCCCTCACTCCATAAATGATATATCCTGGCCAATGTCCTCAGGCCAAAGACCGATGTCCAACACCCAACCGGTCTGTGCATCAATGCGCACATGGGGCGCGCCCTTCGGATCCCCGTCTTTCATCAGGTGGATGAGCCACAATCTTTTCCCCGGGCTGATGCGCGCAAAACGGGCATAGACATCATACTGCCATGTCTCCTCACTGGAGAAACCAAACTGATTGCGCACTGCTTTGACAGCGATGCTCACTGCGTCCTCATAGGGCAGATCCTCCGGGCCATTCCAGGTGTAGCGCCGCTGCATCAGGCGAAGCCAAGCGGGTTGCGCCCGGTCCGGATGCCGCTGTGCATATTCCAGCGCCAAGGGCTCGAATGTCCGGATGAAACGCACCCAGGTCTCAAAACTCCACAACCAGGGCTGCCCATAGGCGCTTAGCCAATTCCGGTACAGCCCCTCAATGGCAGGCAGGCTCTCCCTGTCCAGGTTTCGTGCTTTTTCCTGCCAGGTAAACAGGTCAAACAGCACATCATTGTGCGGATACACATCATAGCGATCCCGGAAGTCCAGAGGCTTGTAGTTGTACTCATGCTCACCGAACCTGAAGATGCTGCAGCTGTCCCAGGCCATCTCCAGTTCAAGCTGCCGGCCATAGGTCGTTATCAGCTTCAAAATGCATGCGCCATAGAAGGGGCAGCCTGCACCACCATCTATTGGATATGCCTGGCTGAGCAGCGTTTCCAGGACCCCCAGCCGTTCACGGTCTGTGATCTCCACCCGGCAGCTGTCCCCGAAGCGGGGGTCGGTCATGTTCTCCGGCGGGTTCCAGCAAAGCGTCGCACTTGCAAGGCCTGCCAGGATGGCCAGGTCAGGCACCTGACCGGCCGAGGCTGATAAAAAGCAAGCCAAGAGCAAAAAGGCAGCACACAGCGACAGCAGCCGTTTATTCCCCGGATGATTCTGATTCATATTGTTCAGTAGCATTTTTTGCTGACCTCTTCTTAAATCGCATGAACCCAATGATGAGCAGACTTACATGCCAATCATGTGAAAACCGGGCTTCCCCGGAAAACAAAAACGCTGACTCAAACATCCAAACGAATCCCAGGCGTTGTTTCATCCGCGTCCCCTGAAAACAGCAGGCAAGCGCTTAGGTGTCGGCAAAACCCTCCCTTGCCCCTTTCGCTTTTCATACAGCATGAACACAGGTCCGCAACACCTATAACGCAACAAAAATGAGTATTGCTGCTTCCTGGCGGGCTTTTTAACCGGGCCATACAGAAAAGCCACGGCTTTTGCGGTCTTGTAACATTTCGCAAGAACAAACCTGAACAAAAAGAGCAGCATCAAAGCAATTGATAAGGAAGCAGCTTAAATAGTCTACTGGAGTTTTGTTTGACACTCCTGCAAGACAGAATGCTTGTGAAATATAAGACAGAATGCTTGTGAAATATAAGGAGTTGAATTGTTCAGTAAACACTATATAATATAAGCACTATGCTATGAATTTTACTCACCTGTTTTTGTTAGAATGATGTTCCATTCCGCATCTTTTTCAGGAGGTAATCCTATGTCTATTGACCGGAATGATCACACACCGCTTTATCTTCAGTTTTACCAACTGATGAAGCAAAAGATAGTCGAAGCAGCGCCAGGCGATTGCCTGCCGCCTGAGCGATTGCTTTGCCAGCAATATGGGTTGGATCGAGTTACTGTTCGCAAAGCGCTAGCCATGTTAGTCGAAGAAAACTTGATTGAGCGCAAACAAGGCAGAGGAACTCGGATCCTTCACAAGGAGGAAGCAACATCTAAAAACGGGAACATCCTTTTTGCTTTATACCATGGTTCTCACTTAGTGGATCGCTTGGGAGAGCCTTTTTACGCTCGTTCATTGGATACGCTGGAGCAATGCTTGCATCAATACAATGAACGACTAGTATACAGCAAGATTCAAAGGAATGAGAACCTCGCCTCTATTTGCAAGCATTTAGGCGCAAAGGGGGTTATTCTTGCTGGTCGCCTTAATGAAGAAATGGAAGAGCAGTGTCGCAGGCTTCAGCTTCCACGCATTACCTATAACAGTAAATACAATGGTATTTCTGCTGTATTGCCAGACAATGAAAGCGGAGCTGCCCTGGCTGCCAAGCATCTGTTGCAATATGGCCATCGCAGTATTGGCTTTATTCACGTTCCAGGTTATACAAATTCAGAAACTCGTCTTTTGCATTTTTCCCGTGTGATGAAAGATACCCAAGCTGGTTGCCCCATTGTCGTCGAAGGAGATTGGACCGAAAAAGGAGGGTATCAAGCTTCATGCAAATTGCTCGATAACCCGCAACGGATTACTGCCATATTTGCTGGCAATGACAGTATGGCCCTTGGTATTCTAAAAGCGCTTGATGAAAGAGGACTCAAAGTACCGCAGGATATCAGCGTTATTGGCTTTGATGGTATTGCGCCACCGCTCACCACCCTCCAGATTGATATTTCTACCATGGCGAACGCAGCGCACATGTTACTTTTTTATATGTTTAAAAAGACAAATGTTAATGAGATGAACGTTGTAGTCCCGATCCGTCTGATAGATCGCGGCTCAACAGGGCCTGTTCCGTCGAAATAAATGAGTTCTATTACCTGGCTGCAAATTCTCTGTTTCCTCAAATGGCAATTTATTGGTGTCATCACAGCGAAATCGCAAGCCATAAGATAATCTGCCGGAACAGTCTTGGCATCCCATCAGGTTGTGAAGATATATTAATTCCGTCGCGACGAGCCAGAACCATTTTCATTTACAAAGAAAGATGAAAAAATTTCGATCATATAATACTATTCCCCTACATTCCGACAGGCTCTTGATAGTTCTGACGGAATAAAGGAGCGATTCCTCCAAGCGATTCTATCCTCCTAAAAAATCCTTGAGTTATCGTTATCTTCATAGTAGTCTGCATTATAGCCGAGCTTTACAAGCACTTTCTGTGTAATACTGTCTAGTTGAGCGATTGTCTCATCAGAAAGTGAGAGCTCAGCTGCCTGTAGATTCATCAAAAACTCCTGAAGATTCCTAGAACCAACCAAGGTTGCGGCAATTCCTTTTTTCGCCAGAACCCAGGCAATCGCAATTTGAGCCATGGACACCATCAATTCTTGAGCAATTTGTCCAATTTGTTTAAGCGCGTCAAAGATTTCTTTTTCTGCTCCAGGTCCATGGTGTCTTCCATATTCACCACTGCGCTCTATTGAGAAATGCCGGGAATGCGCCTGCGCAGGCGGTACTTGATCCGGAGTCGCATAGATTCCAGCCAACAGTCCTTGCTGCAGTGCCATGGACCCAATAATAGAAATGTTATGCTCACGACAAAACGGTAGAATCTCTGCTTCAATTGCACGTGATAAAAGATTATATGTGATCTGATTTAAGCAGATAGGAGCACCGCAATCGAAAGCTTCCTTTAACTGCTTGACGCCAAAATTGCTCACACCAAGAGTTCGAACTTTTCCTTTCAAGATGAGGGTGTTTAATTCATCGAACGCCTCCCGCGAATCAATGGGGGTTAGCAGAGAGGAGTCCTTTGTCATGTGCTTTAGACTGTTCAGTTGAAATGGCCAATGTACCACATAGCAATCAATATAATCAGTGCTTAGTCGCTTCAAAGATGCATCGCAATGCTTTTCAACCATCCCTCGGCGACAAAACTGGGGGGAAATCTTTGTCATGATGATAGCTTCTTGGCGCCTATGCTTTAAAGCCTCGCCTAATGCTGCCTCACTTTTTCCGTCATTGTACATTTCAGCTGTATCAAACAGGTTGACTCCGTTGTCCAGTGCGGCGTCAACTATTTGTTGGACATCTTTTTGGCTTTGTTTTCCCCAGTAAGCGCCTCCGCCATAGGCCCAGCATCCCATACCTATTGGATGCACTCGAATACCAGAAGACCCAATTTCCCTTAATTTCACGTTTTAACCTCTCCATAGTGTCAAGTTGAAACAGATATAGTTTTCAGTTTTTCGCGTCCCGCAACCCCAAACACAAAATTAAGGTTACGGTTACTTTTTCACATCCGGCGCAAGAATCATAGTTTTGAGTTATAGTAAACGAAGTGTTTTGCAGATCGTATTTTGAATATAAATGCTTTCTTTCTTCCTGCTACGGAATAAACTTTCAATGTCCAACGGATTAGAATGACCTGAGCACACCCGAACTACCATCACACTGTCTGACCATGGTCTGGATGTTAGCCTTTCCCTACTGAACCACGCCCTGTTTGAAAGAAAGAAAAAGAGACATCGTCTTCCATTGTTGTTTTCCGTTGGACAAATCTAAGCACTGGAAAACTTCTCTTATAGTTCATTTTGCATTAAGCAACTCTGTACTACATGCGGATGGACACCCGAATTTTTCGATGTATTCCACCACCAACTTCAATGCCTGATCATGATTCACGTAGGGCGGCTTTGCGGGATTGTACATAATATCGACTAAATCACGTATCAACACTGGCTTAAACCCCCAACGCAGCATATTTTTAATACCAAAACTGCGATTGAGAATACACATATTCGCATGTACACCAGCATAGAACACCCATTCGATTCCTTCCTTTTTCAAATAGGCATAGATTTCATTTCCGCTGTCTGAAATCACATCTTGTTGGTCATTAATTACAATAGCTGGATGTTGACGACTCCAAACCTGCTGGTTTACCCTATCACTAGCTTCACCTGAATCGCTTCCACCATCGGAATCGTCAATGGGCAAGGGGGGGAATGATATAGATATGATCTCTTGTGGAGCAGGTGCTGAATTATTGCGAATTCGATTACGTGCAGGTGAATTGCGATAATAATCCAGCGTATCGGAGGGTGAATGCACAATTAGCACCCCCTTTTCTCGCAATCCATTCACGAAATCATTAAGTGTGCTTACCATCTTATTCAGGCGTTGCGTTGCACCCCGGGACCAATGAAGATCCCAGACATCACATAAAATCAGCGCGACATGTTTCCAATCCATGGGTTCAGGTCGTTCAACTGTAGCCCAGCGACTCAGACCATTGTCATTGACCAACTGTTGCGTACGTAGCAAAACCATGCCAAGTCCTCCTAAACAAGAATTCATCACAATTCATGCTCTGTCCGCAAGAGCACTTCTTCTTGCATTGCTTCAGAAAGATTTATAAAGTAATCGCTGTATCCACCAATACGCACTACCAAATCACGATATTGTTCGGGATGCTTGCGAGCCTCCAAGAGCTTCTCTCTATCCAACACATTTATCTGGAGCTCGAAACCTCCGCGTTCCATGAATGTCCGTACTAATTGTAACAACTTTTCCAGCGATTCATTATTAAAGAGCCGCTTGGAAAACTTGAGATTAACGGCAATTCCTCCGATAAACCGTTCATGAGACCAACTGGTAGAGGATAGGATGGAAGCTGTTGGACCCTTAGTTTCTCTCCCTTGCGCAGGCCCAGAGCCATCTCCCAAGGGAACCCCACTAAGACGTCCATCTGGTGTCGCACCTGTACTTTTTCCAATTTCCACATGCATAATCCAGCAGAACATGCCTGGTATAAAACGACTCCCGTGCCATGTACGATAATGGGTCATCTCATCTACGATCCACTCCGTTATGTGCCCAAATAGCTTATCTGCTTTGGGCTGATCATTTCCATACTTGGGAAGTTTGTTGAGGATGTATTGACGCAATGACTCATAACCTTCATAGTTTTTATCCAGAATACTCGAAAACTCTTTAAGAGTCAGTCGTTTTTCTTGATATACCAGAGCATCAACCGCAAGAAGAGAATCTACGAGATTGCTCATCCCTACAAATGAAGATTCAATAAAGGCATAGCGTGCGCCGCCATGATCCAAATCTGCTCCGCGTTCCAGGCAATCATCGACAAAGGCTGATACCAGCGGGTGCGTATACCACTTAGAACGCTCCATTTGCTGACGGTTTTGATCGTACACGCTATATCGGATACGCTGTCTGAGTTTTTGCTTATAGTGGGTCAATAATTCTTCCAGATTAGAGATACGCTCATTTTCTTGCTTCATAATCTCCAACAATGGTGCCAATAGGTTATGATAAGGGCTGGCTACCCATACGCTGGAACGCTTAATAGGTGTAATTTCGACACAAGTAGAATGAATATAACTCACAGCTTCCTCATAAGGCACACCATAGGTTGTTAACCCTTGAGTAATCAATTCATCATTAAACAATGCGGGATGCGTATGTCCAGCAGCTAAGGATTTAAGAGAGAGGCGCAGCAAATCCTCAGGGGTTTCGGGTGTTACGCAGAGCCCAACGCCGGGATAAGACAACCTGACATCTCGGATAGCCTGAATAAACATATAGGTCAGGTCATTGGAAATGGGACGTCCGGCTGCGTCCCGACCTCCCACCATTAATCCAACAGCTAGTCCTTTACCAGTTATCTCATTCATCATCAGACAGGCGCAATTTATTAATTCTTGAGCCGTTTCACGAGTGATTATGCCATCCTTCAGATCTTTTAAATAAAATGGCAAAAGATACTGGTCAGGCCTGCCCCACTGATAAAGCCCCTGAAGACTGAAAAGGAGAAAATGTACGGATTGCAATGCCTGCCAGAAGGTCCGCGCTGGATATTTGGGAACCGTCTGCAAATTGTCAGCAATTTGCCTCAGTTCGCTCTGCCTAACACTATCTTGTTCCTTTTCGCTCAATGCCAATGCGTGACAGGCATAATGATTCGCCTGGTCTTCTAAAGCTTTTAGCATAATCAGGCACTGATCATAAAATGTTTCCTTACTAATGTCCTCAGGTCGCATCACTGTATCCAGTGCAGCTTTATAGCGCAAGATCTCTTCACATACACCGCTAGTTCCCTTTTTCAATAGTTTTTCATAATCTAACGCCATATGAGAATCCTGGCCGCAACGGTAAGGCATAACTTGATACATCTGCCTGGTGAAAGTTACTTGCTCCTCTGTAAGCTCTACCTCATGATTGGGGCGTCCCACGATCAGCTCATCGGGACTAATGATAGGGGTCATGCCCGTATACATCGCTGCCCTAGCAAGCGTGAAACGCTTTTCAATCAAATATTCATTACGATTGTCCAACCAGCCTTTGGAAAAGAGATAATTCATCTCTTGACTGGTGCCCCCCACTTTTTCTTTGTTTAAAAAGACATCGCGCAAGCGTTCTATCCTTGCAATAGGCATTGTCCATTCCTCCATCAATTTTAACAGAAACCTTGGGACAATATTGTTGAAGGGAAGCTCTCTTCCTGATCAGGAAGAGAGCTATATAATGGTCGTTAGCTAAAGAGACGATCATAGGCAGCCTGTTCGATCTCAAGCAAAGCAGGCAGCTGCATTTGATTAAGGGTGTTGATGAAGGTATCCCAATCCTCTTCCACGGATGATTCACCTGTGATAAACTGCGTTTTCATGCTTTTGATATAGAGAGAAATATCGGTGTAATAGATGCTGCGCTCAGCGTTTTCCTCCTCTGTGTAAATAAAGGCTGGAAAATTGCTGATCAAGTTGATCTTTGGATTATTCAAGGCATCTCTGGCAATAAGCACAGCCCATCCGTAATCCTCCAGCATCATCTCAAGCTGTTCATCGGTAGCTGCCTCAATAGCTGCGTACTGTGTACTGAGACTTGATGTGACGAAGAGAAAGCCAGTATTGATAACAGCTTTCTTATACCGGAATTCCTCCGCACTGGCGTATCCTTCGCATTCGCGCATCGTTGCAATGGGATATTTTTCAAGGCCTTCGTAAGGCAAATTCACATAGTCAAATGTGATCCCCTCCCAACCACGCATAGCTGCAATAACGCCCTCATCGGAGTAAAAGTAGTCGAGTAACTGCATGATTTGAGGCGCATATTCGCTCTTGGCATTAATCATTGCCAAACCAAGGTTACTCACCTGATGACTCAGTACTATATCGGCAGTAGGGCTGTATTCACTGGATAGGGCGCCCAAGTAAGCGTAGTTTTTATCACCGCTGATGGTGGAATTTGTTGTGACGAAGGGTGCCCACGCACCGAAAACGCCTACCTGGTTATCAATTACCTGCTGTTTATGCAGTTCAGATGTTGAAGTAAAGAAATTCGGGTCCAGAAGGCCTTCCTCATATAGCTTATTCATGAATTTGAGATAAGCTTTGTAATTTTCGCTCGTTTCAGCCAGATAAACCGTTCCGTCTTTTTCCTGAATGACATATTCGCTCTCACGGCTCTTGATGCCAAAGGCAGACATGAGAATATTCTCAACAAAGTTGCTGGGCCCCTTAGCCAAAGGAATTTCATCTGCTTCTCCATTGCCATTAGGGTCCTTGGTTTTGAAAGCAACCAGCATTTCATAGAATTCATCCACAGTGGAGGGCAGTCCCATATCCAAAGCATCCAGCCAATGTTGATTAACAAACACGCGCGGTACTTGTTCAATAACGTTGTCAGCCACGTTTACCAAGCAATAAATATTGCCATCGGGGCTTGTCATGTAGTCACGCAGGCGGGGAAATTTCTCCATGTATTTCTTTAAATTAGGAGCGTGTTCATCAATAAGCGAATTAAGTGGATAAAAGTATCCCTGGCTGCCATATTCAGCCACATCATTGAGGTTTAATTTTGCGTTGATGAGCAGATCCGGAAGATTGTTTTCAGCAAGCATGAGGGTAAATTTTGTTTTCCACTCGTCCTCTTCGTGGCAATCCATTACAATGCCAAAACGGTTGGCAATTTCTTGAACCATAATGGTGTCATTCCATGCCTCGCCAAAATTGCTAGCCTCTCCAGAAACTGTGATGGTAATTTTGTCCTGGCTAACAGGTTTTTCCGCCAGAGCAAGCAAGCATGATGTCAGCATTAAGACCAAAAGCACCGCTAAGAACTTTTTCACAACATTCTCCTCCTCAATATATTTTTCAGTATTGTATCTGCAGATTCCTTTCAGCCTCCTCAACCTGAAAGCGGTCTTATTCCACAGATTATTATCCTTTGATAGACCCGATCATTACACCCTTGACAAAAAAACGTTGGAGCCAAGGATAAATCATCAACATTGGCAAAGTAGAAACAATAATCACGCAGTATTTGGCCAAGTTTGCAGTATCCTGCTGCGCATAAAGCTGGCGCATAGTTTCCGCATCTACAGAAGATATTAATGCTTCCTTGGAAATATTGCTTTGAATAAGGATTTTACGCAAGAATAACTGAAGCGGGTAAAGCTTCTCAGACTTTAGATAGATCATGGCAGAGAAATAGTTGTTCCAATGCCCTACACCATAATATAATGCCATAACCACAACAATAGGTGTGGATAGAGGCATGACAATACGTAAAAAAGTCACTATGTCGCTAGATCCGTCAATCCTGGCGGCTTCATGTAATTCCCACGGGATTGTACTGCCAAAGAAAGTACGGCTTACAATAATATTATAGGAAGATACCATACCGCTGATCAGCAGCACCCGACGGGTATCTATCAACCCCAAATCACGCACATTAAGATAGGTTGGGATCATTCCACCTCCAAAATACATGGTAATAACAAAAAGTGTCATAATAAAATTCCTGCCGACAAGATCACGCCTGGATAAAGCGTAAGCACAAGGCAGGGTAGCAGCCAGATTGACAGCAGTACCGGCAATTGTATAAAACAACGTATTGGCATAACCAATCCACAAATCACTATAAGATAGGATTTTTTCGTAGCCAGCGAGCGTTATGTCTTTAGGCCATATTAACACCTGGCCGGTACCAACTAGCCTGGGATTGCTGATAGAAGCAATTATTACAAACCAAATCGGATATAATAACAAGATGAAGATAATCGCCAGCAGTAGGCCATTGATAATGCTGAATGCACGGTCACCTCGGGCTTGACGAATGCCTGCCATTTTTCCCTCCTTACCAAAGGCTCGCTTCTGATACCCGGCGAGCAATGCTGTTGGCAAAAAGCAGGATGATACAGTTGACTATGGAGTTAAACAGCCCTACCGCAGTTGAAAAAGAGAAATCTGATTTCTGTAAACCCATTTTATAGACATAGGTCGAAATCACTTCGGACCCTGTTATGTTCATATCGTTTTGTAACAGATAAACTTTTTCATATCCAACACTCAGGAGCGAACCACAGGACAATACCAGCAGCACAACGATCGTAGGCTTAAGAACAGGTAAATTAATATGAATAATACGCTGAAAACGGGACGCACCATCAATCTGCGCTGCTTCCAGAAGCTCCTTGTCCACTCCAGCTAAAGCAGCGAAGTAGATGATGGCACTCCAGCCAACATCCTGCCATATACCAGAAACGACATAGCACCATTTAAAAGCTTTGGGGTTTTGTAAAAGCTGTACCTGCGCCAAGTTTAATTTTTTCAAGATTTGATTTAACACGCCACTTTCAGGCGAAAGAAACATCGTGATCATACCGCATACAACCACAGTAGAAATAAAGTGAGGCGCATAGGAAATTGTTTGAAAACCTTTTTTCAGGAACCCTTTTTCTATTTCATTGACCATCAGGGCCAGTAAAATAGGAGCGGGAAAGCTAAAAACAAGGGACAGGAAGCTGATCACTACGGTATTTTTTAGCACGATAGGAAACCAATAGGAATTAAAAAAACGCGTAAAATTTTTAAAAAGTGGATTGAGCCAAGGACTGCCCCAAATACCCAAGTTGAATTTATAATTCTTAAAGGCGACGATTACACCATACATGGGCTTGTATAAGAAAATGATAAGATAAATCAGCGCTGGCAACATCATTAAATACAGCTGCCAGTGTTCTCCGATACGTATCAGAGTCTTTTGCACTTTCTTTTTTCTCAGGGTTTTGCGTTGGATTGACATTGTAAACTCGTCCTTAGTTGATTGTCACAGAAACCGAAACCATGGTTTTAAGGATACTCACAGCTTGCTGGAGCTGCTCAGGCAGAATCTTTTCTTTGGATGAAAAACTTTCTGTCATACCAAGCCTGACACGTTTTTCGATCCCCAGGGCATGATAAGGCTCCAGGTCGATCTGTAGCAAATTTTTTAAATTCCCAGCTAATTTCCCAATTCCTTCATAATGCTCCAGGCAAGTGTTAAGTCCCGGGATTAGGGGACAGCGCAAAATGATTCTTTTTCCTGTCTTGTCTAGTTTCTTCAAGTTACTCCATATTATGTCAGGCTTGACACCTGTAAACATTTCATGTTGCTGAGGCCGGCTTTCTTTGCAGTCAAAGAGAAATAAATCGATATGAGGCGCAACCCTCGCCAACTCCTTCCAATCGCAAAAGCCTGAGGTTTCCATACACACATTAAGACCCTCTTTTTTTGCCAACATTGCAAGTGCTAAAGTAAAGTCAGGCTGTGCCATAGGTTCGCCGCCGGTTAAAGTGAGCCCTCCCTGGTCGCCGTAAAACGGTTTATCCCTAAGGACTGTTTCAATTACCTCGCTTGCCGTTAACTCCTGCCCTATCCACTCCAACGCATTATAGGGACAAGAAATCTTACACTCTTTGCAGCTTATACAACGATGGCGTTCCACGTCATGTCGCCCCTCGGCTGAAAAGCTATGTACCTTTCCAGGACAAACTTTTTCACACATTCTACAGCTTACACAACGATCCTCCCAATAAGCTAATTGTTTCTTCTTGCTCAGTCCCTCTGGATTATGGCACCATACGCAATGCAGGGGACAACCTTTCAAAAACACATTGGTACGAATTCCTGGGCCATCATGCAGCGAAAAACGTTGAATGTTAAAAACCATTCCTTTTGTCGTTATCTTTTCAAGCAAAAGTCATTTATCCTCCAAAGTCGCCTAATTCATAATGGGCGGAACCTCTCCGCATTCCATCAACCAAATTATAGCCAACAGGGCTCCCCAGTGATAAAAGCGGTCGCTGTTTTTCTTGTCGCACCCTTCGCCTGTAATGGCGGAATAGTTTTCATGAATGTGCCGATACTCTAGCCATTCCTTTAGAAACAGTGATTTAGATTTTGATGCCAGGTCATGCTGCATGGAAAGCATATTGTGCCCTTGCAGTGCGAGATACACTAAGAAATTGAGAGGCGCCCATATTCGCCCACGCCAATAATCCTGTTCTTGAAACGCCGGATGGCAACGCATGACTGACGGAATCATCCAATCGCCATAAAACACTTCCGGATCAAAGTAATATGCCTCTATCCGCTTTAGCCGTTCTCTTGGAATCTGTCTTGAAAACAGAGCATAAAAGTTCGTTGGTGATAAAACCTGTGAGAATTCACCCGTATCAGTACGGCGGTTAAAATAAAATCCCTGTTCCTCATTCCAGAGTTCCTCCAAGCCTTTTTCCGCTTTTTCCCGTCGTTTACGTAGCACTTGGGCATTTTTCTTATCACCAATCAAATCAGAAATTTGTTCCAATGCGCGGCAATCCAGTATAAACAGACCTGTAAGGCCAACATCCTCCAAACAAAGCATGTGCTTTTCCTTATCGAAAGGGATATTGTCATACATAGGTGAATTATCAAGGCCTGATTCCAGCGCAGCCCCAAAACGATTGTTTACGCCATCAACCTCCCATTTGTTTCCATAAACACTCTCAAATGGATTCGATCCCCATCCTAATGCACCGCTGGGGTGCATACGATGATTATAAAACCACGTATTCCATTCCAGCAAATCCGAATACAGATGGTTTAGAGGCCAAAGGTCATTTGTAATTCGATAGACCGCCAATGCCATTGCGCTACCAACGGGCGGTTGTGAGCGGTCCAGGCTCTGTTGACCTGTGCCATAAGTCAGATTAGGAATAAACCCGGCAAGTGTTTTTTCGGCGGTGATTTCAATTAAATTAGCGTATGCTAAATCGTGATCAAAAAGAGAGGCAAGCAAACTGACAAAATAACTATCCCAGCAAAATAAAACATATCCACCTGCGCCTACGCTCCAAATCCGACTTACCGGCGAAATTATACGTTTATTTTTGGCATCATATATGGTGTTCCAGTTTACTCCGCACATAATTGCTTCGTATAGACTACCAACTGTTTTATCTTCTGTTTCCCAGCGGGCACAATATGCTTCCCTTTTATCTTTCACAAATGCAAACAACTCATCAGGAGACATTTCATCGCCCGTATAAAAGATTACAGGCTCTTTAAACGCCAGCGGCAACCATTTATTCATAGCGGGAAGATTAGGATCCTCTTTCGGTAGCGTACCAACACTTCGAATCGCTAAAATTTTTCCTCCACAACAAGCTGTCAAAACGCGTGTATCTCCCTGAACTTGTCCTGATAGATTCCATAGAAAACCTGTTTCAAGCACAATCATCGCAGGGTATGGCTGACAGGCAAGCGGCTGAATCAATATTACTAAACGTTCTTCTTTACTTGCTGTCTCAACTGTAAAATCCAATCCTCGCCATTGCACACGCGCCTGTGTATAATCACCACTATGAGCGCCTGGAAAAACCCGTTCAGCATCCGGTCCTTGCCGTCCGATAAGCACTTCACGCAAATAACCACCATTTTTATACTCTTTTAAGCATAGGCTAAGCGTGAGTCCATATGGCATGTATACATAGGATAATATGCTGTTAACATTCCATGTTTTCCAGCCTGTCATGTAGCGCCGTTTTAATTCTTCATATGGAGCTGCGATATCTTTCATATCCTATACTCCCTTTCAGGAACAACTTAGCAACCAATTTAATACGTTTGACCTCTGCGACGGATCTGTTTTTTAAATTATAACTGTTGCCTCAAGCGTTGTCAATATCGTTATGGGCGAAAACAGACCGGATAATCTAATTTGCAACTTCAAACAACAACAAGCCTGCAAAATGGTATCTTATTCATGCCATACATGTTGACTATTTTGCATACAATTGTTATAGTTAAAAAGCAATATCTCATAGAATATCTCATAGAATACTTTCATTTGTGGAAGGGGTATATGCGCAATGAATACCAAATTACCAATCACGGATGCCCATTATAAATGCGTGGAAGATTATGTAGAAAATCAACCATTAACTACTTATCAGAAAGCCTCCGCACGTGCAATAGAAGCTTTTAATGATCTCAAATTTTCAGTTCGCATACACTTTGGCTTGTATTCCATCCTCAATCAGAGCGGTGAATCCTGGCCTTTCTTGCATATGAATTATCAAAAAAAAGCAGAATATATGCAGTTAATCAACCGTTTTTGCCCTGTCAATTTTGATGCTGAAAAATGGATTGCTTTCTTTAAGCAGTCAGGCGCTAAGGGGGTTGCTTTTACAGCTAAGCATCACGAAGGTTTCTCCTTGTTTGATACAGATACGCGTGTACATCGTCGTATCAATTGGAATGCACCAGGTGGTCCATGCCTGGAGGAATGCAATACTGCCTTTAGCGTAATGGAGTCGCCCTTTAAGCGAGATATAGTCAAAGAACTTTGCGACGCTGCTCACCGTCACGGACTTGCTATTGATCTTTACTACTCCCATCCTGATTGGTATGATGCGGATTTTGCTCCCTTCTGCTCACATCCTATGACTACAACCGATCAACAGGAGTTGATGAGTTTAGAAGAATACGAGGAAAGTTTGGGTTTTCCCTTTAAGTTCCATGGATCTATTAACGATGAGCAGGCATACGAAAGAATGATGACTCGCCACCGTCGCCAGATTGAAGAACTACTCACCCATTACGGAAAAATTGATATGCTATGTTTTGACATGTGGTTAGGAAAAAAGGTTTGGCCCGCCTTGAGGGACACATTGTTTTATGCCCGCTCCCTGCAAAAGGACTGTATGTTCCGCGCACGGGGTATTGGCAATTATGGTGATTACTATACTCCGGAAAGGTTTATACCGGATGCACCAGAGAATACTGACATGCCTTGGATGGTTATTCATCCTTTGGGGCGTTCCTTCTCCTATGATAAAAATGCTTCAGATTATAAAGGAGCTGGGTGGATTATTCAAAATTTACTGGACTGTACATCCAAAGGCGGCAACTTTATGGTAGGCATTGGCCCTGATGCTACAGGAGCTTTCCACCCTGAGGCCATCAAGCAAATGGAGGAAGCGGGGCGTTGGCTGAATATAAACGGTCAAGCAATTTATGGTACACGCATGTTGGATCGCTTTTATTATCAGGATCATTTTAAAGACGGAAGCGCCACCTACTACTGTGTTCCTAAGGATCGTTCCTGTATCTATGGCATTTCCTTTGGTGTAATGCCTCATCCCCTTAATCTTTCCCGGCTTCTTGGCGATCAGGCTAAGATTGAATTGCTGACCCCGGAAGGATTTATCCCAGTTGAGCCAACGAAAAAGGATGACCGTCTGGAGATATCTGTTCTTGATTCCCGCGCCGCATACGGCGGTGATTCCTTTTGTGCAAAAGTACTGCGGATTACACGATAGCCATCATACGTTTTTCATTTAGGAGCTTCTTCATTGGGGAAGTCCTTTTCTTGCTTATCTTTCTCTCCGCCGTGAAAACGATATTGTTTGGGTGTCATCTTTACTAAATTCTTGAAAATACGTTGAAAGTAAGCCGCGTCATTATAGCCAACCCTATGGGCTATTTCTGTAACACTTTGATCTGTGCTTTTTAGCAGTAGTTTTGCGTTTTCAATGCGTATATCACGGATGTATTCAAATAGGTTCACGCCTTTGTGCTGCTTAAAATATGAGGATAAATAGATTGGCGAAATAAAAAATTCATTGGAAATGCTTGTCAGACTTAACTTTTCTTCATAATGCAGACGGATATAATCGCAAATGCGATCCACCATTTTGTCATTACTACCCTCATCCCGAACTGGGATAGAACATTCCGAAGGCACCCCTGTAATTTTCTTTATGCACTGATACAGTTCACGAGGATCAATGGGTTTGCACAGGTAGTCATCAACCTTCAACTGTACGCCCAATCTCAAATATCGGTAATCACTATAACCGCTTATCACTAAAAAATGCAGCTTATGGTCTAGCTCTCGCGCTTTGGATATTAGTTCAAAACCACTTACGCCGGGCATACAAATATCAACGAGCATAATATCAGGATGATACTGAGAAATCATGGAAAGGGCTTCCTCGCCACTAGACGCTTCACAAACCACTTCAGTATGCATGCTTTTCCAGTCCATACGATTGCGGATGCTGGCTCGAACAAGGTGCTCGTCATCCACAATCATTACCCGATAAATCCTCATTTTTGTTTCCACTCCCTGCAAGGAATATAGATATCCACACACGTTCCCTGCTCTAAAGCAGAGGTAATGCGCATGGTCAATTCGTTCCCGTAAGCATACTTGAAACGAGCATATAAGTTTTTGAGGCCAATGTGACGATTTTCCTTACTGTCTGCTATTACGGCTACACTTTCCTCCTGAAAATACATATTCAGTGCTTCAACTTTGTTTTTTTCTATACCGTCTCCCGAATCCTTTACCTGGATATGTAATTTCTTACCTTCTTTCTTAACAGCTATGAAAATAAAGCAATTTTCTATTTTGCTGCCGAAGCCATGACGAACGGAGTTTTCTACCAAAGGCTGAATTGAAAATCTGACAATTTCCATCTTTTTTACCCCATTGGGAACATCAAAGCTGAAAACATAGCGATCACTAAAACGATAATAGTTTAACGCTGCATAACGCCTGACCTGGGCGATTTCTTTCTCGACAGATACCGTTAACTCATCATTCAAATTATAGCGAAACATTTCAGCCAGCATACCACAAGCCAAAGCCGCGTCTTCTTTACGACACTCAGTGATTAACCCAACAATCACATCCAGTGTATTGTATAAAAAATGAGGATTCACTTGTTGAATTAAACTCTTGAGTTCTGCATCCTTGCGCAAGAACTGCTCAACATTAAGCTTATCTATCACTTTGTCCAGCCGAATAATCATTTCGTTGAATGATTTGGCCAGTTCTGCCAGTTCATCATTTCCTTGTACTGGTACTAATTGCTTTAGTCTACCAGCCCGAGCCTCCTGTGTACTTTTTATCAGCTCCTTAATGGGGAACAACAAGTGATTTGCGAAGCGTAAAGTATAAGGTACAAAAAGCAATGCAAGTATGACAAACGCAAGAAAGGCTCCCAGTACAATTGTTTGAATATGGGAAACTAACACATTGGTATCTGGTAGCACATACAGGGTCCAATTTTGACTGGGAATTGAGGCGGAAATGACCCTTCCTGTTATAGTATCTAGCATCAGCGCTTTGTTCCCTTGCGCATAAATGGGTTTTCCGTGACTATCAACCAATAGAATGCTGGATATACCTGAATAGTTTTCCAGAAAGCAATCCGTAATATATCTGCTGGGTATATCAATCCGAAGATATCCCAGAAAGGAGAACTTATAAATATCCCAAATCTGATAAATTTTTGTATGCATTGCCTGGCGATAATTAACTGATAGATAATCCTGAATACAGTCTGGCACAAAAGTCATCCATTCGTTGGTATTCATTGTGGATGCTTGATACCAGGGTGCTTTGATCATGGAATATCTGCAGCCTGCATAATTGATGGTAGCATTTTGAAGGCCTGTGTTTCCGAATATTGGATTTTCGCTTTCCGTGATTACTGAAATCACTATACCTTCCAGCATAGATTGATAAGCGGATAACGTGCTTACAACCGCCTTGCGCATAGTATATGCATCATATGTGGAAGATGTACTACCTCGTAAATAAGCCTGTACGCTGTTTCCAAAAGCGATATGAGCAGCCATGCGATCCACCTGATCCATGACGTTAGTTAAAGCTCTTATCGCTTGCCTAACCATATCTTGGTTTGATTTATTGTCTAACCTGCGCTGTTGTATTATCAAAAGCGAACCCGAGCAAGCGCATAGAACCATGCTGCTTAGCAATAGCGCCACTAGCATCATGCGGACAGTTTTATTCCGAAAGCTACGGCTCTTCATACCCCGCTTACGCTGAAAACCTCGCTTGCTAAACATCCCTTATACCCCTTCAGTTTAGAGTAGTCCTTTCGATAAAATGCTTCTGTGCAAAAAGACGAATATCATGTGCAAGCAAACTGCTGTCGGTCCTGCCATGAGATAATTTCACTGTAAATAAATTATATGGCATAAAAACAATGCAAATACGACAAACACAAGAACGGATCCCTGCACAATTGTCTGATTATGGGATGTCAACACGTTGGCAACTGGTAGTATATACAGGGCCCACCTTTTATCGAAATCATAACAGAAACAAGCCCTTGTGTAAAGTGGCTAATACCACCAGATATGTCAGTCATTTAATTTGCCTTGAGTTTTTCTAATTTGCCTTGAGTTTTTTCTCCCGAAATTTCCGAAATTTCTTTTTCTTCTTTGAATGGCGGGTATTCCAAAAAAAAGCCAAAAAACCCAACTCGGGAAAAAGTCAAGAAAAGGATTTCACGGGAAAAAGTCAAGAAAAGGATTTCACGGTTGACGCCGGCAGAACATGAAGTTATAATAAATATACGGTCGCCATCCGCCGTGTAAACGGTGTTATCCAGGCGAGATGTGCGAAGGGGGGGAAAGCAGTGTCTGAGATTCGTGTAAAGGAAAACGAAACGCTTGAGAGCGCCCTGAAACGCTTCAAGCGTCAGTGTGCCCGTAGCGGCGTGTTGGCTGAGGTACGCAAGCGCGAGCATTACGAAAAACCCAGCGTTAAACGCAAAAAGAAGGCTGAGGCAGCCCGTAAGCGCAAGTATTGATTAAGATAAGTATCAATCCGCGATAAGGCAGATTCAGTTGAACGTTAAAGGGGTTGTAGCAAAGCTACGGCCCCTTAACTAAGGAAAAAACAGAGCCTGGAAGCAGCGAAAGCAGCGACACCGGCTCTGTTTTTTGGTAGAATTGATGTGTGAAAAACAATAACCACCAGACATATTATCGTACAGGCGCGCGAAATGTGTAAATAAGAATTAATACTATTCTAAAACGATAACGCATCAATTAACCACCTGCGATGGGTGATGGAAGCGACGCGTTGGACATCCTCAGCCAACTCCTTAACAGTCAGGCACAGACGGTCAATCACTGCCTCCAGGTTCTTAAAAATCTCATTGCGGAAGCCTTTCTCCCGCACTTCGTCCCAAATCATCTCAATGGGGTTGAGCTCGGGGGTATAGGGTAGCAGCGGAAATAGTTCTATGCGGCTTGGTACAACCATGGCAGATGAGCGGTGCCAGGCCGCATTGTCTAATAGTAGCAAGATATGATCATCCGGATAAGCCTTGGAGAGTTCCTCCAGAAAGATGTTCATGCAGTCTGTGTTGGCATAGGGCATCACCAGACTGAACAGCTCGCCATCCTGTGGAGACACAGCGCCATACAGATATCTGTATTCCCGGATATGGTGACAGGGTACAGAAGGACGTATTCCCTTTTTGCACCAGCATCGCTTGGGTTTATTGATCCGTCCAAACCCAGCCTCGTCCTGAAACATTACCCGAAGTTTTGGCTGGCTCTTTTTCAGGATTTTTATCTTTTCGGTGATTTTTTTTATAAGCTTCAATCGCTTCTTCACTGGCTTTCTTTTCATGCCTGCTGCGAGGCGCTATCTTGCGCCATTTGTGGCGATGAAGCAGGTAGTAGATCATGTTTCGGGTCACCGGATGACCAACCGCTTTTTCATAGGCCTGATGTATTTCCCGCGTTTCTATGATTTGTCCTGCTTCGCTCCGGCGCTGAAACTGCAATAGAAAGGCTGTTTCCTCTTCCCGGCTCATATAACGGTGTTCGTTGTGGTGCCGTACGCCTACGATGGCTTCTATGCCTTCTTCTTGGTACCTTTTGACAATCCGATTCACGCTCGTTCTATGCATCCCCGCAAGCTTTCCGGCCTCCTCACTGCCCAATCCATCCACCGCTTTCAGTTTCAGGGCCAGCAACCGACGGGTAACATGAACAGGATGCTGTTTCTTTTGAGCCGCAAGGATTTCTGAACGCTCTGCTTCTTCAAACACCGGACTTTTTCTGCCCATATCTTCCACCTGATTTCTTTGTAGACTGCAGATTCATTATATCAGGTTTCTTCTATTCTGTGAAGCATTATCGTTTGGAAATAGTATAACGAGGCATTTGCGCATTTACGGAAAGGATCATCCCAGCGAACGACAGTGTGCGGCTCCTCGATCAAACAGTAGATGAGATGGATTTGAGTTCACTGAGGAGCGCTTGCAAACACCTCGGTCGTAAGGCCCTGAATTGGCATAGAAAAGGGGGCTATAGCATTTTTCTATTCTGCTACAACCCCCTTTGGCTGATATTATCATCCTTGTGAGTCATACTGAACTCTATCATAAATGCTTCGATGGATCGGTCTCTTTTTGCGTCTGCGCGTTGCCTCTCGCATTTGGCGTAGGCTCCGGCTACGCCTCATTCTTTCGACTTAGCGCAGCCATCAAAAATCCTCGCCCCATCAGTGCATTAACTCATTCGTTCAGTATCAGATCTCGTCCGAATCATAGCGGGCTCCGGCCAGATTTTGCCGGATAAGGCGCAACTCATTGAGCTGAGCAGTAAAGGTGTTGTCCACATGACCCAGTACACCATCCAGTTCCTGCTGGGTCTGGCTGCGCAAAGCCTGAGCGTGCTGATTGGCGTTTTCCAGGATTTCCTGCGCCTGCGCTTCAGCGCGAGCCAGCACAGTGGTCTGAGAAACCAACTCGTCCGCCTGGGCTTTAGCGTCCTCAACCATATGATGGGCACGCGTTTGCGCATCAGCCAACATCGCGCTGGCTTCATCCTCAGCTGCCTTGCGGGTCTGCTCGGCGTAGGCATCGGCATTGTGTTTGGTAGTCTGGGCGTAGTTGTTGGACTCGTTCACCGTGCCCTGAGCCTGTGCCATGGATTGCTGGATGGTCTCCTCAGCCTTGGCTTTGGCATCGGCCAGAATATGCGCCTCGTTGTTGATAATAACCTGTGCATTTTCCAGCGACGGGTCATACGATGAAATGAGGCGCTGGAGCAGATCCACAGCGGTGGACTGATTGACCATCACCGTATCAGTCAGCGGGATTTTCTTTGCGTTTTTCAGCAAAAGCGTCAGCTCGTCAGCAAGGGCGAATACTTCTGTTTTTGACATAATGTTCTCTCCTTTAATCTGTTTGATTTAGTGCCTGTTCAAATCCTCTAATGCAAGTGCCACACATTTGGGCACGAAATGCCTTACCTCTCCCCCCAGGGAAGCGATCTGCCGAATCAAGGTGGATGAAATGTCGGCGCTTGCGCTATCTGCACTTAACAGGATCGTCTCGAGTTCCGGGTATAAAGCCGCATTGGCTCGAGCCATGGCAGTCTCGCTTTCAAAATCCGAATTGTTCCTGACGCCTCGGATAATCATCCTGGCATTTTCCCGCTTCGCCAAATCAACCAGCAAGCCTGCATCCATGATTATGCGATAACCAGTAAAGCCATACTCCTTGCAGGACTGTTCCAATAACCAAGCCCTTTTCTCTGCCGGAAAGACACCTGGTTTGTCCGGGTTAATCATAACCGCAATAATCAGTTCATCCACAAAACGCAAACAGCGCATAATCAGATTGAGGTGTCCTTTGGTAACCGGATCAAAACTGCCGGGAAAAATTGCTTTCATATCATCAACTCCCTGGCTTCAAGAGATAGATTCGGGTGCTGCCATAGCGCCTCTGCTTGAAAATCTCATAACCGACAGGCATCAAGTCATCCTCTTGTGATCCCTGTTCAAGCACCACCAAGCCTTCTTCATGCAGCAAGCCTTCCTTGACAATGCTTCCCAGCAGTTCCAATACTTCCATTTTATAGGGTGGATCAAGGAAAATCAAATCAAACTTAGATTCTTCTTTTCCTAATCTGGACAGACTGGTCTGCCAAATACCCTGCAACAAGCATATCTGACGCTCACAGCCCAGTATCTGCGCGTTGATGCGAATGGCTTCAACAGCTTCCCGGCGCCTGTCGCAAAACACAACTTCTTCAGCCCCGCGGCTCAGCGCTTCAAAACCCATGGCGCCTGTTCCTGCAAATACATCAAGCACGCTGGCATGCTGAACCCGGCCTTGAAGCATATTAAACACTGCTTCGCGCACCATGGCGCGGGTAGGGCGAGTATCATATCCGGATGGTGTCCGAAGCAACCTAGAACGATATTTGCCACCCAAAATCCTGATAGCCATCAAACCAACTGCCGTGGTTCCTGGCGGCGGCGTTGCCGTGAGACTTTGCGACGTTTGCGCGCAGCACGTTTGGCATTGGCCGCGATGCCAGAGTGGATCATAGCCCGGAAATGCTCACCCCGCGCATAACCCACACCATAAAACATTGGAGCAATCAAGACCAGCAGCGGCGAGAGGCGCTCCACAAGCAGAATGGCATCGGCATTTCGCGCGCCGGCCATGTTGACAAAGGGAAAAATCATCAAACGAACCGCCATGCGCAAGGCATCCGCTAAACCAAAAACCGCGCGGTCATGATAGTATAGAAGCGCCGGCCCAATGTCCGAACGGGTCTCATAGGCTGCCACCCAGGATGGCAAGGACCCCAGAACATAACTGTCCTTGACAGCTTGCAGTGCATACACCAGGCAAATCAACGCGATCAGCAACGCGCCGGAAAAGGCAGTAACAAAGCCTTTGTATGGATGAAAGCAACGCTCAAGATCCTCCTGCGATACCTCACGTCCGTCTGCCTGACGAATAAAGGCAATCTCAGCAAATGCCACATCGCCTTCGCCATCACGCGCGCCGGTAGAATACAGCAAACCGGCAAAGGCAAAGACAACCACCAGGTTGATGATTATGCGAAGCCAATCAATGTCAATGACCAGCAGTTGACCCAGGAAGAAAAATAAAACGGCGGATAATACCAAATAGCCTAAGACACGGCCGCCCCGTTTGAGAGCCAGACGGCTGAAAGCTTTTCCCTTGAGATAGGGTTTTTTGATGACAGGTAATTGTTTTTTGTTCCCACCGGATTTGCTTGTTGACAATGAACTCGTCCCTTTCTTTATGAATGTAAATAAACCCTTGGCACCCTGGATGAAATAGCAATCAAGGACTCATAGGGGATGGTGCCGGACAAATCAGCCAGTTCCTGCGCGGTAATCGCCTCTCCCCCATCCCGGCCAATGATGACAGCTTGTCCGCCTACAGCTACAGAACCCGCGTCCGTTACATCCACCATAGTCTGGTCCATGCAAATCCTGCCAAGAACCTGACAGCGTTTCCCATTGATGAGCACCTGCGCGCGGTTGGACAGCAGCCGATTATAACCATCTCCATACCCAAGTGCCAAGGTAGCCACGCGCATACACCGGTTTGCAGTCACCGTCGCGCCATAGCTGATGGTTTCCCCGGGAGATACTTCCTTGACATGGGTGATTTCTGCCACCCATGTCAAAACCGGTTGGAGCGGTACAGTGGTTGACACCGGAGAGTAACCATACAACGCAATACCAACGCGCACCATGGACAACCACGCGTCAGGACGATTGAGCACAGCTGAACTGCCGCTGACATGCAACAGCAAACCATCAGGCAACAGCTTGGCCATTTCAAGAAAACGGGCCAACTGTCGATCTGTCATGCAAGGATCCGGACTGTCCGCGCAGGCAAAATGGGTATACGCTCCCTCCAGGCAGATATTCGGCAAGGATTCCATTGCCGACAACAAGCTGCGCAATTCGCTCAGTGATTTCATTCCGATACGGTTCATCCCGGTATCCAACTTGAAATGTACCTGTGCCTGAACCCCAAGCCTGCCGGCTGCCGCTGAAGCATCCGCTAACTGGTCACAGGTAAAAACTGTCAGGGAAAGCGAAAATCTCAGCGCTTCTTCCGTATCTTGTCCGGTCAGCCCGGATAGCACCAGAATGGGCAAATCAATGCCAGCCTGTCGCAGCGCAATGCCCTCTTCAACCAAAGCTACATCCAGATAGTCCACACCGGCGTCCTGGGCAGCCTTCGCGATTTGCGTCAAGCCGTGCCCATAGGCATTGGCCTTTACAACTGCCATGAGCTTGACATCAGAACCAATAATATTCCTGACAGACCGAATGTTGTGCCGGTATGCCGCCAGATCAACCTGTGCAAAGGTTTGCCTCATGCGCTTACACTTGTCACTTTCCCGGTTATCGAATTCACAGGCAGACAGTTCTTTGGACAAACTATTCCCTCTAATATTGTATCACAACCTTCGCGGAAGAATCCATATCTCATTGAATGAGAATAGTTCACTCAGTTTGCAGCCGCAATTGCTTTAGCTGGTCCTCCGCAACCCGGGAGGGCGTTTCCATCATCAGACAGGACGCGTTTTGCACCTTGGGGAAGGCGATGACATCACGCAGGTTGTCCTTGCCCAGCAACACCATCATCAGCCGGTCGATGCCAAAGGCAAAGCCGCCGTGCGGCGGGGTGCCATAGCGGAAAGCCTCCAGTAAAAAGCCAAAACGTTCCCAAGCCTGCTCATGACTAAATCCCAGAAGTTTGAACATACGCTCCTGCAAATCAGACGCGTGGATACGAATGGAGCCCGATCCCATCTCGATGCCGTTGATTACCAGGTCATAGGATTTTGCACGCACCTGCTCAGGACGCTCTTCCAACAGTGAAAAATCCTCCTCCATCGGCATGGTAAACGGATGGTGAGCTGCTGTATATCGCTGCGCTTCCTCATTCCACTCCAGCAGCGGAAACTCGGTCACCCATAGAAAACGATAAGCCTGTGGGTCTATTAAGTCCAACTGTTGTCCCAGCCTGATGCGCAACTGCCCCATAGCTGTCAGAGCGGTCAGCTTATCATCAGCAATCAGGAACAATGCGTCGCCCGGTTTGACACTCAGCATTTCAAACAGCTCCTGCATCCGTTCCTGCGCAATAAACTTTGCAAAACTGGAGCGCACGCTGCCGTCCTCGCCCAGAGCTAGCCAGGCCAGCCCCTTGACATGATAGGTTTTAACATGCTCGTTCAGGGCATCCATATCCTTGCGTGACAACCGGGCAGCCGCCCCATCAGCCTTTATCGCGCAAACAATGCCATTGTTTTGAACAGCCTTTTCAAAAATAGAAAAACCGCAGCCAACAGCCCATTCGTTGAGATGATGAATCTTCATCCCGAAACGTAAATCCGGCTTGTCAGAACCGTAGGATTCCATGGCCTCCTTCCAGGTCATCCGCTGCAAAGGCAAACGAATCTCCAATCCTTTGACAGTTTTAAACACCTCAGCAAAGGCTCCTTCTACCACGCGCTGAACATCCGGAGGCTCCACAAAGGACATTTCCAGGTCCAGTTGTGTAAATTCCGGCTGCCGGTCGGCACGGCTGTCCTCATCGCGGAAGCATTTTGCAAACTGGAAGTAACGGTCCAACCCTGAGAGCATCAAAAGCTGCTTGTAGATTTGCGGACTTTGCGGAAGCGCGTAGAATTTACCCGGATGCAGCCTGCTGGGCACCAGAAAATCCCGCGCTCCTTCAGGCGTGGATTTGGTCATGAGGGGCGTTTCAACCTCCACAAACCCTTCTTTGACCATATGGCGACGAATCGCGTTGACAGTATCCGAGCGGGTGCGCAGCATCGCCTGCATGCTTGGGCGGCGCAAATCCAGGTAACGATACTTCAGACGAACCGCCTCATTTTCTACCGCGCCGTCATCAGTATAGATCGGAGGTGTTGCGGACTCATTGAGCAGCTTGGCTTCCTTCACCTGAACCTCAATCGTGCCGGTTACCAGCTTTTCATTGACCGCAGCAGGATCTCTCGCAATCACTGTGCCGCGGGCTGCCAGCACATATTCGCCCCGCAGGGACTCGGCAAGGCTATAGGTTGCCTCGTTGACATACTCAGCATCAAATACCAGCTGTATCACGCCAGAGCGGTCCCTGAGCCAGACAAACAGAATGCCGCCCATGTTGCGCACCCGTGACACCCAGCCCATGAAGGTCAATTCGCGACCGATGTCCTTTTCACTAACCTCGGCACAGCGACAATCGCGCCGCCAGTCACCCATCAACTCTGCCATTGTTTGCCTCCATAATTTATTTTATCAATTGCTGTTTGATCACGTTCGCGGCCTGCTTAAGCGGTACCTCGGTTTCTTCGCCGCTGGCCATGTTTTTTATTTTGAACATGCCGCGGGAAAACTCCTCCCCGCCAACAATGACCATCACGCGGACTCCTTGCTTATCCGCGTAACGGAACTGTGCCTTGAGACTGCGCTGCATGTGATCAAAATCAACTGATAATCCCTCCCGGCGCAGGCTCATGCTCAATTCAAAGGCAGGCAAACGTCCTTCCTCTCCCAAACTGGCGACAAAGACATCAATCACATTGGGCGCCTCGGGCGTAATCCCCTGGTTGCCCAGTTCCAGCAGGATACGCTCCGTGCCAATTCCAAATCCCACACCCGGCATATCAGGCCCGCCAATCTCACGCGCCAGGCCATCATAACGTCCGCCGCCGCACAAGGCGATCGGCCCGCGAGGAGATTGCATGATGATTTCAAAAACTGTCTTGGTATAGTAGTCCAATCCGCGCACAATATGCGGATTGATTTCCATAGAAAGGCCCTGTGCGTTCAGCAATGCCTGCAAGCCTTTAAAATGTGTATCACATTCTTCACACAGATGAGTTAAAATGCTGGGCGCACCGGCTGCGATTACCTGACAGCCGCGTTCCTTGCAGTCCAATACGCGCAAGGGATTGCGCTCGAAGCGCTCCCGGCACTGCTGGCACAAATCTGCAAGGCGCGCGCCCAAATAATCCCGCAGCGCTGCGTGGTAAGTAGGACGGCAGACAGGACAACCTATGGAATTGATATGGACCTGCAGATTTTCAAGCCCCAGACGCTCCAAAATCCGCAACACACTCAGAATAACCTCAGCATCGGCAGTTGGGCTTTTCACGCCAAAGCACTCCATGCCAAACTGGTGGTGCTCGCGTAAGCGACCGTGCTGAGGATTCTCATATCGGAAAATCGGATTGTTCAGATAGTACATTTTTACTGGCAATGGCTCAGCGTACAGCCTGTGCTCAATCAGCGCGCGCACCGCGCCTGCCGTTCCCTCAGGCTTGAGCGTAATGGAGCGCTCACCCTTATCCATAAAGGTATACATTTCCTTTTGAACAATATCCGTTGTGTCACCTACACCCCGCTCAAACAGTTCTGTATACTCAAACACGGGAGTACGAATCTCCCGGTAGCCGGCCAGGGCTGCTTCCTCACGCATGACGCTTTCAATCCACTGCCAAAGATAGCTCTCCTTTGGCAGCATATCACGGGTACCCTTAGGGCTTTGAATTTGCATTGCATCCTCCTAAAAAAACGCGCCCACGCTGCTGCGCGGGACGAATTGCATCGCGTTGCCACCCTGCTTGCGCCTTCTTGTGCAGGCGCCTCTCTTGCTCCTTATCGCGGAAAACGCCTGTTCTCACAGGAGACTCCGGGGTGTCATGCGTCAGGCTGTCCTGGGCGGCTTTCAGCCGGGGCCACATTCTCTGTAAAGGCGCCATACGCTTCTTCCCATCAACGTCCTTTGTATTATATTCATACTGATCGCCGATTGTCAAACGCAATCTGTTGTTTGCAAAAGGACCCGAGAAGCAAAACCTTTTTCTGGCAATGTATCGCCAATACTGAACGAATAAGGCAATCAACGCAAAGATCACCATACGCAAAAGCCGCAGGAGCTTGTCCTGCGGCTAATAATGATAGACTGGGAACTATTCAGCAGGTGCAGATTCGAAATTAGGCACGACACCACCCTTGAATTCCTCATTGGTCAACAGGAAGTCACGCACCTTGTCGGAATGCAGCGCCTGCTCCAGCGCCTTGACAAAGGGAGCGTCCACATTGTCAGCGCGCACCACAACGTAGTTGGTATAGGTGACGGCCGCTTCACTTTCATTGCTCTCCAGCAGTACAGCGTCACGCGTCGGATACAGGCCAGCAGGGATGGCAAAGTTGCCGTTGATGACCGCGAAAGCCACATCCTCCAGGGTAGCCGCCAGGCGCTCAGCATCCACCTCAACAATTTCAAGGTTGACTTTGCCAGGCTTAACGTCCAGTTTAGTGACCTTGCTGTTGCCATCGGTACCCTCAGGCAGAACGATCAGTCCGGCATCCTGCAGCAACAGCAGTGCCCGGGTCTCATTGGAGGGGTCATTGGGCACGGCAATGCTGTCACCGTCCACCAGTTCGTCCAGGGATTTTTTGGTACCGGCATAGATTCCAAAGGGCTCATAGTGAACCGGGATGACAGCGACCAATTTGCCTGCATCGTCTACGGACTCATTATAATCGTTCAAATAGGGGCGGTGCTGGAAGAAGTTGGCTTCATATTCGCCCGCGGAGGTGGCGGGGTTTTGCAGCACATAACCATCTACCCAGGTCACCTGCAAATCATAACCCAGGGCCTTGAGGTCGTCTTTGACGAAGTTGAGTATAATCTCGTGGGGGTTGGCAGAGGCAGCCACGCGGATGACCTGATTCTCCGCCAGGACGGTCAGGCTGCCAAGGAAAAGAACCAGGACGCTCAGGATAACAAACAGTTTTTTCATGGGATTTTCCTTTCTTTCATTAAACTTTTATTCGTTATAATAGTTTATTTAATACGGTGGTCGGCCTTTTTACTGACACGGCTGCCAAAAATGGTCATGATCTGCACCAGGGCAACCAGGGTCAGGCTTGCTGCATACATGATTTCGTACTTTCGGATGTTGAGCCCCTTGGTGATGGCAATCGCGCCCAGTCCGCCTCCGCCTGCAGCGCTGGCCATGGCAGTGTATCCCAGGATGGTGACCATACAAATGGCTGCGCCATTGAGCAAGGATGGAAGCGCTTCGGGAATCATCACCTTGACAATAACCTGCCAATCAGTGGAGCCCATGGACTGTGCCGCCTCAATAACACCGCGATCCACTTCGCGCACCGCGCCCTCCACCATCCGGGCCACATAGGGAAAAGCACTGATGACCAAAGGAAAGATGATGGCCCTTGTGCCGATCGCCTTGCCCATGACTGCCCGGGTAACGGGGAAAAGCAGCACCAGCAGGATGATAAAGGGAATCGAGCGCAGGAAGTTGACGACAACGCCCAGAACTGAATTGAACCTTGGCATCGGGCGGATGCCGTCACGGGCAGTTACCACCAGCAAGAGGCCCAGGGGCATACCAACGAGATAGGACAGAACGGTTGACGGGATCGTCATGTACAGGGTTTCCCATAACCCTTGCAGGATCAACGGCCAAATCTGGTCCCAGCTCATGGTGTATTCACCTCCCCAACTGTCAGCCCCTCTTGCTTGAGGAAACTGATTACAGCCTTGTTCTCATTTTCTGAAACGGGCTTTTGGATGATCATCTGACCATACATTTTGCCCTGTAGATGGTTCATGTTGGCGCTGAGGATGTTGACGGACACGCCGGTTTCCTGAGACAGCCGTGAAATGATGGGCCGCTCAGCGGCAGCACCGTCAAATACAATTCGCAAAGAAGGCACCTCAGGATCCTCCAGCTTGCTCTCCGGTAACACGCCAAACAGCCGCTTACCCGCCTCTGATTTGGTGTTGAGGAAAACCTGATCCACATCGCCTTCCTCAGCCACCTTCCCGCCGTCAAGAATGGCTACCCGGTGGCAGATTTGCCGGATAACCGCCATTTCATGGGTAATTAGCAGGATGGTAATACCCAACCGGCGGTTGATGTCCTGCAGCAGGCTAAGGATGGACTGGGTAGTCATCGGATCAAGAGCACTGGTAGCCTCATCGCACAATAGTACATCCGGATTGCTGGCCAACGCCCTGGCAATACCAACGCGCTGGCGCTGACCGCCGGACAACTGGGCTGGGTAAACATCCGCCTTGTCCACCAAACCTACGATTTCCAGCAACTCGCGTACCCGACGATCGGCCTGCTTCTTAGGTACGCCTGCGATTTCCATGGGGTAGCGTACGTTGCGGGCAACAGTACGCTGCATGAATAAGTTGAACTGCTGAAAAATCATGCCGATTTTTCGCCGGGTCTTTAACAAAGTTTTCCGATCCATGGTCAAGATGTCCTGGCCGCGGTACAGTATCTGCCCCTGGTTAGGGGTATCCAGACGGTTGATGCAGCGAATCAATGTGGATTTTCCGGCACCGGACATACCGACGATACCGTAAATCTGGCCTTCCAGTATTTGAAGGTTGATGTCATTTAGCGCAATCACGCGGTTTTCCGCATCCTGAAAAACCTTGGACAAGCCCTTAACCGCGATGAGCACCTGCTGAGACACTGTGACCCCCCCTACATAAAAAGCCCGCTTCGCACTTCAGCAAGCGGGCGTATTGGGCAAACTAGCCTAAAAACTGCGCATACTTAGAAGCACGGGATTAGAATCACGCACATCATGGGCATTCGCATCATCATCCGGCGCATTCCAATCCCTCCTTCCAACAATTATTTGCATAATACTCATCGCAATGTCAATTGTCAAGCTGATTTGGCATCAATAGGCATGAATAACACGGCATAAACAGCAATAAAACATTTAGCATGATGGAAAAGTTCATAATTTAATGCATCATGAAGTGCGCTTTCATCTGCTCTCCAGTTGTTCATAAGCATTCTTCAATGCTTGTTCCGCCCTGTCCCAACGGATAAACAAGCGATCCAGCTTTTCTTCCAGACGCTTACAAAGGGCTGCCTGCGCCGCCGCCTTGTCAGGATTCGCGTAAATTTCAGGATCTGCCTGGCGGTTGACCGCATCCTTCAACTCTGCTTCAGCCTGATGAACGGCAAGTTCCGCTTGCTGCACAGCCAACGCGAGCGATTTGCGTTCTTCCTCCAGCAACCGGTCGGCACGGCGTTCTTTCGCCAGTTCAGTTCTGGTTTTGGCAGGGCCGTCCTCAACATTCTCAGGAGCCATCATGCGCTGAAGAGCCGCAAGGTAGTCATCATAGTTGCCTTCATAGGCAGTCAGGCTGTTTTCTTCCAATACAAGGATACGGTTAGCAAAACGGTTGATGAAATAGCGATCATGGGAAACTGCCAGGATGGTGCCTTCATATTTGTCCAGCGCCTGCTCAAGGGCTTCCCTGCTATCCGCATCCAGGTGGTTGGTAGGCTCGTCCAACACCAAAAAATTGTCCCTGCGAAGCATCAGCTTGGCCAGGTTGACACGGGCGCGCTCACCGCCGGAGAGCAAGCCAACCGGAGTAAACACATCGTCCCCACGAAACAGGAACAAACCCAGCGCTCCGCGGATCTGGCTTTGGTTAAGCAAAGGAAACTCATCCCATACCTCGTTAAGAACATCCTTTTGATCGTCCAGATCCTGCTGACGCTGGTCAAAGTAGCCGATTTGTGCCCGCGCGGCAACATTAACCTTGCCGCAATCAATAGATTCCAGCCCCATCAGGCAACGCAAAAGCGTGGTCTTGCCAACACCGTTGGGGCCAATCAATGCAACGCGGTCGCCACCTCGAATCAACAAAGACAAATCCTTAAATATCACCCTGTCGCCAAATGATTTACTCAGCGCCCGGGCCTCAAGGGCAATATCGCCCAACAGGCTCCTGGCTTCAAACCGGAAAGCTACCTTCTTCTCCTCCTCAGGACGTTCCAGCAAATCCATGCGCTCAAGAGCCTTTTCCCGGCTCTCTGCAGCACGGAGTGACTTCTCTCGGTTAAAACTGCGAAAACGCTCAATGATCGCCCGCTGTCGCATGATTTCCTTTTGCTGCAGCTGATAAGCCTTGTTGCGTGCGGTAAAACGTTCGTCACGCTGCTTCATGTAGACATCATAGTTGCCGGTATATTGTTCAGCCTCGCCAAAGAGCAGCTCACATATGCCGGTACACACGGCATTGAGGAAGTAGCGGTCATGGGATACCAGAATAACAGCGCCTGTATATTCCCTAAGATAATCTTCAAGCCAGGAAAGCATCGCCATATCCAGGTGGTTAGTAGGCTCGTCCAGCAGCAACAAATCAGGCTTCTGAAGCAACAGCTTTACCAAGCCCAGCCGCGTAAGTTCCCCGCCAGACAAGGTTGCTGCCTCCTGCGCCTGTTGTTCCGGGCTAAAGCCCAGACCCCCCAGCACTCCCTGCACACGTGAGTTCACCTCATACCCGCCGCCACGCTCATAGCGCTCAGTCAGCCGGGCATATTCCTCCAGCATAGCGGGCAACTCCGCATGGCGGTCTGACTCACCCATGCGCAGTTCCAGGGTACGCAGCCTCTCCTCCAGCCCAAGAAGATCGTCCATGGCGCTTTGCGCTTCCTCCAGCACACTGACACCGGGATTTGGGCGAAACATCTGCGTCATATAGCCCGTCCTGATGCCCCGCGCCAAACTGATGATCCCCTCATCCGCCTTCAGCTCACCGGATAAAATGCGTAGCAGCGTGGTTTTTCCGCTGCCATTAACGCCAACCAGGCCGATACGCTCGCCATTTTGGACACGCAAACTGACGTCTTTGAGCACCTCATCGGTACCAAAAGACTTTGCCACATGCGCTACGTCCAAAATGATCATACCTTTGCTACCATAAACAAAAAATAAAAGCTGACGCAACTGCGCCAGCTTCTGTTCTTATCTTCATTAAATGAAAATCATTATCAGGCCCAGAACAACAAAAGCGATCGCACTGCCCTTGGTCAGCATGGCCAGGCGCCCTTCTGCTGTCTTGGCTTTGTTTTTGCCAAAAAAGCTGTCCATGTTGCTGCTCCCGCCAGCCAGAGCCCCAACGCCGTCAGCATCGCCCTTTTGCAGCAGGACTGAAACAATTAAAATCAGCGAGGAAATCAGCAACAAAACAGTGAACACAATCTGTACAGCAGTCATTCAAAAAACCCCCCAAGAAAAAATCAACATAATTATTTTACCATTATCCTGGAATTTGTTCAAGCATTTGAGATTGTTTCTATCAATTTTCCGTGAGATTGTTTCTATCAATTTTCCGGATTTAAAAAAGCTTAAGAGAAAAACTTAGGGTTTAAGAGAAAACTCGTTGACACAGAAAACTCGTTGACACACAGAAAACTCGTTGACACAGAAAACTCGTTGACACAAGATTATCTTTTGATATAATGTATACATAATGTAGAATGCTTGATTAATGAATTAAGGGGTGAATATATAATGTATTTATAAATTCCGAGCATAGATGATAATTCATTGATCAAGCCACACTAATTTTCACAATAAGATGGGGTTATTTATAGTTGACGACTTATCAACTCAGTGTTCTTTCTGATTCTTTGTATCATAGTATAGGTGTATTATAACGCAATTTTTCTAATTGCTGTCCGCATCAAGAAAATAGTCTCGTGGGTGAAACATTCACACAAACCGATATCCATGTTATCTAGAACATTATCGAAAAAAGGAAAGGAAAGGTAATTGATGAGTATGGATGCTATCTTGAAAGGTATTTTTTATCGTCTTGATCCGACATTTTCGCCTGTTCCTGTTGTGTATGATGTATCCAGAAGCGGACGAACTTACCCGGTCGATTATCGTTCACCGATTCCATTTACTGTAGCGCATGATAATGTCTCTTCATATCTTGAAGAATTCTACTGTGCAGCTCCAGAATATGGCGCTACTATGCTATATGCATTGTTTCCTAATACCTATATTGACGCAAACCGGAGCGAATTGGATATTGATCCATCGATCATTGATGGTGAATGGCCTGTGCCTTTGCAACTAACATCTACAACTGGCCTTGGATTGTTGAAAGTGAAGTCGCGTTACGGAGAACCTTTTCAAGAAGGTAAGCTTTCGGTTGCTGATGTGATGGCTCGTTTAGATAACTACTATCGCCCTTATCACGCCGAGTTGAAGGATATTATTTCTCGTATGAAGAAGGCTTGGGGCTTTGTTTATCAAATAAGCTGCCACTGTATGTCTGCAGTGGGAGCTCCCACGCATCCTGACCCTGGCCAAGATCGTGCTGATTTTTGTATTGGTAATCTTAATGGGCAGACAGCGAGTCCTGATTTTATGGAGTTTTTAAAGAGCATCATCAAAGGCATGGGTTATTCTGTTACTGTAAATCAGCCATATGCAGGCGGTGAACTCAATCGTCGTTATGGAAATCCCAGTGCTGGTGTGGAGAGCGTAATGTTAGAGATTAACAAGAAACTCTTCATTGACATAAAAACTTTTAAGAAAACATCTAATTTTAACACAATGCGTAATGATCTAAAACGACTGATGCAAGAGATTTCCAATCACGCTCGAAACCGAATAAGGAGGAATGCTTTATAGTGTAATATAAAATCTATTTAAGAAAGAACTCATTATCCCCTCTAAGATAGGCTTTACAAACAAAAAATGAAATAAGTGGAGGAAAATCGATGAAAAGGTATCTTATTTTTGTTCTTTGTGTATTTATGGTCTTTAGTGCTTTTGTTGTAAAAAGCGACACCTATGCAGAGAAAATAACTAATGAACCTTCTTATAAGGCGGAGATTATTATCGGAGTCGAAGGAAAGCTAGTTTCTTTTGATCCGCAGCATTCTAGTATCGCTCCGATGAACTACATTGCGAGAATGATTTTTGATTGTCCCATGTACTTTGATTGGGAGAAACAAATCATAGTTCCAAACATTGCTACTTCTTGGAATACCGAGGATGGCCAAACCTATACTCTTGTTTTACGTGACGATGTGTTTTTTCATAATGGTGAACAACTGAAAGCATCTGACGTTAAATTTACTTATGAGAGAGCTAAAGGAACAAGTTCATCAAGTCAACTTGGGAAAATGATAGAGACAATTAATGTTGTTGATGATTTTACCGCTGAGATCACATTGGCATTGGTAAACTATGATTTCCCATACATGCTTACACTAAACACTGCTTCCATTTTGAATGAAAAAGCTTGCAAAGAGAATGAACTTGACGGTCCTGGCGTAGGAACCGGTCCCTTTGTTATCGATTCTTATGAATGGGGAGACTTCTTTTCCGTCAGACGTAATGAGCAGTTTTGGGGAGAGAAAGCAAAACCAGAAAAGGTAACATTGCGCTATATGCCAGACAGATCTACGCGTCTTATTGCTTTGCAAACCGGTGAAATTGATGTTTGCCAAGATCCAGAGCTTTTAGAACTGCATTTTGTTGAAGAAACTCCCGGATTGGAATTACAAGGTTATGAAACACAGAGTATGGCGTACATGATTTTTAACACTCAGAAAGCACCTTTTGACAATGCGGATTTCCGAAGAGCAGTTTGTTACGGTGTGAATGCAGAAGAAATCATCACAGTGATAAGAGAAGGATACGGAGTAGATTGCAAATCTTGCTGGGGACCAAATCAGTTTGGATATAATGGAGGAACTACGGACTTTGAATATAATCCTGAAAAGGCGAAGGAGTTTTTGGATAAAGCTTATCCGAATGGAGGAGCAAAGTTTGAGATTACCGCTCAATCTGGTGAACGCAAAGCACTTGGAGAAATTGTACAGAGTCAGTTGCGAGAGATTGGTATTGAGGTTGTTCTCAAAGAAGTTGATCACGCTGGTTTGATTACTGCCATGACAAACGGCGAGCATGAGGCGTGCTTCTTCAGTTTCGGTTTCAATGCATTTGCAGATGATAGCCGCCGTATTTTAATGCCTGGATCGTCAAACTATGCTTTCTATGATAATCAGAGAATCGTTGATCTGATGAACAAAGGATGTGCTGAAGGGGATGTGAATAGACGCAAAGAGATTTATATTGAGGTCCAGCAAATCCTGCATGATGATGCTCCTTACAACCCTATTTTCTATCCAAAGGGTGCTTGGGCAGTTAAGAAGGGCGTTGGCGGTATAGACTTCTATCCTACTCTACAGCATAGTCTCCGTAACATCTACATGATTCTGGAGTAATTTGTAGTACTTTTGCTAATTCGAGCCTGCCCCCATACATTAAAGCGCAACTATCACAAAATGGTAGTGTGGGTTTGGTGGCAGGCCGAATTTACTCTTTGATTATCATAAATGCTGTCGAATAAAGGGGAAACCATATGTTTCGATATATAAGAAAACGATTTCTTCTGATGATACCTGTTATGCTCGGAGTGTCGTTTCTAGTTTTTTTTATCATGGACTTTGCACCGGGTGATGCCGTGGATGTTCTTGCATCACCTGATGCAACTATTGAAGATAAGTTAGAATTACGTGAGAAACTAGGTTTAAACAAGAATATTTTCGTTCGATATGCTGAGTATATGATAAACATGATCAAAGGTGATCTTGGCCAATCATATATCACAAAACGAGACGTGTTTGATATCTACATGGAAAAACTTCCCAATACCTTGTTTCTTGGATTTACAGCGGTATTCTTGTCAACTCTTGTTTCAATTCCTTTAGGAATATATACTGCAAAGCACAGGGGATCAATTAGAGACAATATTGGTATGGTTATTGCTTTGATAGGTGTGTCCATTCCAATGTTTTGGTTAGGGCTTATGTTGATTTTGCTATTCTCTCTAAAACTGAACTGGTTACCTTCGGGGGGAATTTCGGGAATTAAGAGCGTCATTTTGCCTGCTATAACCTTAGGGGTTGGAAATATGGCTTTATTGACAAGAACCACCCGTTCTTCTATGCTTGAAGTAGTGAATCAAGACTATCTCAGAACAGCTCGTGCTAAGGGAGTTTCTGAGAAAGTTATAGTAAACAAGCATGCACTGAAGAATGCTTTAATCCCTATAATTACGGTAATTGGTAATCAAATGACCACTGTGATAGGGGGAACCATATTGACGGAAACGGTATTTGCGTGGCCAGGTGTTGGACGTTTGATTATAGATTCCTTAAATGCCAGAGATACTCCTCAGGTAACAGGAACAGTAATACTAACAACTCTCGGATTATGTGTTATTGTTCTGATTATCGATATTTTGTATGCATTGGTTGATCCGCGAATTAAAGCGCAGTATGTTTCAGAATAGGAGAGGATTTTAATGGGTAAAGCAGAAAATGCTGAGGTTGTTTTTAACACTGATATAGTTAAAAGAAAAGAAAGAAGTCAAATTAGCGAAATCTGGCGCAGGATGAAAAAAAACAAAGGAGCGATGATCGGTCTGTTCTTTGCTGTTTTGCTGGTATGTACTGCGTTATTCAGCGGGTTATTATTGGATTATGAAAAACAGATTATTGCAAAGAACACACCTGAGCGTTTGCAGCATCCGAGTTGGCGTCATCCCATGGGTACAGATGAGTACGGAAGAGATATTTTTTTTAGAATAATATATGGAACCAGGTATTCTATTTCCATTGGCATTGTTGCTGTATCTATTGCATTGGTTATAGGTGTTTTTATTGGTGCAATTGCTGGTTATTTTGGTGGAATTTTGGAAGAAGTTCTCATGCGTTTTACAGATATAATTCAAGCTGTTCCAGCAACCATCATGTCAATTATGATTGTGGTGGTTTTAGGACAGACAACCTTTAATCTGATGCTAGCTATTGGCTTGACATCTGTTCCCCAGTTTGCTCGCATTACACGAGTAGCTGTTCTTACCATCAAGGATCAAGAATTCATAGAAGCCTCTCGCGCAATTGGTTTAGGTAGCTTCAAGACAATAGTCTCCCATATTCTTCCTAACTGTTTTTCACCAATTATTGTTCAGGCAACTTTACGTGTCGCCACAGCGATTCTTTCGGCATCCACTCTGAGCTTTTTAGGTTTAGGGGTACCGGTTCCTAAACCTGAGTGGGGTGCAATGCTATCTGCAGGTCGCAAGTTTATCCGAGAATACTCATATATGACATTGTTCCCTGGTCTTGCCATTATGATCACGGTCCTTTCGCTGAATCTTTTAGGAGATGGACTCAGAGATGCTTTAGATCCAAAGCTAAAGAATTAGAGGAGATACTATTTAGATGCAAACGCTGAACGATACCATTCTAACTATTAAGGATTTAAGAGTTCATTATGAATTGGAAGAAGAAACTGTTAAAGCTGTTAACGGTCTTAGTTTGAGTTTGAAGAAGGGGCAGACCATTGCACTTGTAGGTGAGACAGGAGCGGGAAAAACAACAACAGCGCTTTCTATTATGCGTCTTGTGCAATCTCCTCCTGGTGTAATAAAAGAAGGAAGCATTATGCTTTGCGATAATGATATGCTGGCGCTTCCAACACATAAACTCGAAGATATCCGAGGCAAAGATGTTTCCATGATTTTTCAGGACCCTATGACATCATTAAATCCTGTTTTTACTGTATCAGAGCAAATTGCAGAAAGCTTACGATTACATGAAGGGTTGACAAAAGATCAGGCACATGAAAAAGCACTGGAAATAATGGAGCGTGTTGGCATTTCGCGCTCTAGGGGGAATGATTATCCATTTCAATTTTCCGGTGGCATGAGGCAAAGAGTTGGTATTGCTATCGCACTTGCCTGTAATCCTAAAGTTTTGATTGCTGACGAACCAACAACAGCTTTGGATGTAACAATTCAAGCACAAGTTCTAACCCTAATGAAAAATCTTATAAATGAATATCAAATGGGAATGATATTGATTACTCATGACCTAGGAATTGTTGCTGATATATGTGATGAAGTTGCGATAATGTATGCTGGTAAAATCGTGGAGCAAGGCAGTCTGGAAGAAGTATTTAACAGGACTTTACATCCTTACACTGAAGGCCTATTTAATTCTTTGCCTAATATTAACTTGCGTGATATAGAGTTGCAACCCATACCTGGTCTCATGCCGGATCCGACAAATTTGCCACCAGGATGCGCTTTCTGGCCGCGGTGTTCGTATGCTTTTGAGAACTGCAAGAATAGAGAACCTGAATTGCTTTTTTATGAAGGTACGCATTTTGTAGCCTGTTTAGCCTATGAGTCTGAAGATTTTCATATAAAGAGAGGCATTAACAATGGCTAATAGCATACTAAAAGTAAAGGATCTCTGTAAATACTTCAAAACTCCCAAAGGCATGCTTCATGCTGTGGATAAGGTAAGTTTAAGTGTAGAAAGCGGAAAAACTCTTGGAATTGTTGGCGAGTCGGGATGTGGGAAATCAACCCTTGGCCGAACCATTCTTAAACTTACAGAGCCAACTTCTGGTCAAATTGTTTTTGATGGAGATGATATTACCAGATTAAGTGCAAGAGATATGCGTCCATATAGGAAGAGAATGCAAATAATCTTCCAAGATCCGTATTCCAGTATTGATCCAAGAAAGTCGGTTTACCAAACAATTTCCGAGCCATTAATTGCCAATAAGCTTGTTAGCAAGGGAGATGAGGTGAATAGAAGAGTTCATGAATTAATGGAAATGGTCGGACTTGCAGATAGACTTGTAACTGCCTTTCCGCACGAGCTGGATGGCGGCCGACGTCAACGAATTGGCATTGCACGTGCGTTGGCTGTTAATCCAGATTTCATTGTATGCGATGAACCTGTGTCGGCACTTGATGTGTCTATTCAGGCACAGATTTTAAATCTTCTGAAAGAACTTCAAAGAAAACTTCAGCTTACATACATCTTTATTACTCATAATCTATCAGTTGTGAGCTACTTTGCGAATGACATTGCAGTAATGTATCTTGGAAGAGTGGTTGAAATGGCACCCGTCAGAGATATCTTTGAGAACCCGATACATCCTTACACGCGTGCTCTTTTGTCAGCTATTCCACTTCCTATGGTCGGAGGATCCAAAAGAGAGCAAATCATACTTAAAGGTGAGATTACTTCACCAGTTAACCTTCCAAACGAATGTCGTTTTGCAAAACGTTGCTTTTTTGCAGACGAGAGATGCCTTCAAAGCGAACCTGTACTTATTGAAGAAAAACAAGGTCATCACGTTGCTTGTTTTAAATCAAAACAACTCGTAAATGATGGGTAATCATTCAAATTGGTTTATTCTACTAATTTCGATAGCTACAGGATGATAACATCCGGGGACGGTTTCTTGAGTTTTCGCATTCTAAAGAGTATCCACTGAACAACTCAACTCCCTATATTTCACAAACATTCTGGCCTGATTACATGATAAACTGGTGCAAGGAAAACCTCTGAAATCGCCCAAAACCCTTGTGCTTTATCCGGAGGATGACAGCGTGTATCGGCTACAAAGCAAACAAGTTAGCGTATTTGAGAACGAAAGTTTCTTCCAGTTTCAAGGCCTGAATCCTGACAACGACTGGGTCAGGCTGGCCAAGCTGATTCCCTGGGCTGAGATGGAACGCCGTTATGCCCAGACCTTTGACAGCAAACCGGGGAATACGGACAAGCCCGTGCGCATGGCCCTGGGCGCGCTCATCATTAAGGAGCGATACGGGTTTTCAGACGAGGATGCGGTACAGGAGATCCCCGGATGAATCCATATCTTCAGTTCTTCCTTGGTCTGCCCGCCTTTCAACATGAAGCGCCCTTTGACGCGAGCGCGATGACCTTGTTTCGCAAGCGCATCCCGGTTGATTTGTTAGCTGATTTGAATGACTTCATCGCCGGCCGCCGCAACCCTTATGCTGAGGACGGGAATACAAACAGTGATTCATCTGGGAACACTCTGCCAAGTGATACCCCAAGCGGACAATCGAACGAAAGCACGGCCACACAAGAACAAAACGAAAAGGAACAGCCCGCCAACCGTGGAAAACTGATTTCGGACGCGACCTGTGTGCCGCAGGACATCCGCTATTCCACAGACATCGGTTTGCTGAACGAAGCCCGTGAACGTCTGGAAGGCGTGATAGACGGGGTATTTCCGAAAGGTCAGAAGTTTGAAAACGGTTATTGTTCAGTAAGTCCTAATTACATTTTATCCAGGAAAACTAATTCCACTGCCGTGGTTCTCAAAGGATTGGATACAAAATGAGAAACCAACATTAGGAAATTTGTTATGATTGGCAAATGCTGGTTGTTTCTGTGATAACTGCCAAAATAAGCTGTAAATATGGGATAATTGTGATTTATACTACTTCCAAACGATAATGCTTCACAGAATAGAAGAAACCTGATATAATGAATCTGCAGTCTACAAAGAAATCAGGTGGAAGATATGGGCAGAAAAAGTCCGGTGCTTGAAGAAACAGAGCGTTCAGAAATTCTTGCGGCACAAAAGAAACAGCATCCTGTTCATGTTACCCGTCGGTTGCTGGCCCTGAAACTGAAAGTGGTGGATGGATTGGGCAGTGAGGAGGCCGGAAAGCTTGCGGGGATGCATAGAACGAGCGTGAATCGGATTGTCAAAAGGTACCAAGAAGAAGGCATAGAAGCCATCGTAGGCGTACGACACCACAACGAACACCGTTATATGAGCCGGGAAGAGGAAACAGCCTTTCTATTGCAGTTTCAGCGCCGGAGCGAAGCGGGCCAGATCATAGAGACCAGGGAAATCCATCAGGCTTATGAAAAAGCGGTTGGTCATCCGGTGACCCGGAACATGATCTACTACCTGCTTCATCGCCACAAATGGCGCAAGATAGCGCCTCGCAGCAGGCATGAAAAGAAAGCCGGCGAAGAAGCGATCGAAGCTTATAAAAAAAATCACCGAAAAGATAAAAATCCTGAAAAAGAGCCAGCCGAAACTCCGGGTAATGTTCCAGGACGAGGCTGGGTTTGGACGGATCAATAAGCCCAAGCGATGCTGGTGCAGGAAGGGTGTTCGCCCCAGCGTACCTTGTCACCACATCCGGGAATACAGATACTTGTATGGCGCAGTATCGCCAGAGGATGGCGAGCTGTTCAGCCTGGTAATGCCCTATGCCAACACGGACTGCATGAACGTCTTTCTGGAGGAACTCTCCAAGGCCTATCCGGATGATCATATCTTGCTGCTATTAGACAATGCGGCCTGGCACCGCTCATCTACCATGGTTGTACCAAGTCGCATAGAACTATTTCCGCTGCTACCCTATACCCCGGAGCTCAACCCCATTGAGATGATTTGGGACGAAGTGCGGGAGAAAGGCTTCCGCAATGAGATTTTTAAGAACCTGGAGGCAGTGATTGACCGTCTGTGCCTGACTGTTAAGGAGTTGGCTGAGGATGTCCAACGTGTCGCTTCCATCACTCATCGCAGGTGGTTAATTGATGCGTTATCGTTTTAGAATAGTATTAATTCTTCGTGATTATGAGGCAACTACACAACTCAGCCAATGCAACCGTACTAAAGGATCAAGATTTAGTGATGGAAAACCATTTGTTAATGACTGGTAGTTCAACAGAAGGTCTTCTATTTAGAGCCTATTCACGCTAACACAGCATCGACAATCATAGCGAAGTAGATGAAACCGCTGAACATAAGGTCAATTTTGGCGTAACGGGTAAACACTCTCTGAAATCGCATGAGTCTCAGAAAGAACCGCTCAATCTCGTTTCTTTTTCTGTACATCTCTTTGTCATATACCCAAAGCACTTTCAGGCAGTTTATGCTGCGTGGTCACAGGAAGGTATCAACAGAAATCTTCCTGATCTCGATGGCCTGCAACATCAACAAATTGCACGCCAAGATCCAGCAAAACTGAATGGGAACGCAACTGTTTGAAAAACTGACGGCTTAAGAGTGGAAAAACTGAATATAGGGCGCCGGAAACGGAAATGGAGAGAACAGCCTTCCGGTTAGAGTGCATGGATTGTCGTGAAAACAGAGATAATTGAAAAGAATCAGAGTTAATACGGCGCACATTGAAGGGTAAATTGGCATGGAAAAGGGGGCTATAGCATTTTACTATTCTGCTACAGCCCCCTGTTGCTTGAATCGGTTACTTAAGCCTTGTCCACCTTGGCCATGTGGCGAATCAGGTCAATGACCTTGCAGGAATAGCCCCACTCGTTATCATACCAGGCAACCAGCTTGACAAAAGTCTCATTGAGCATGATACCGGCGCCCGCGTCAAACACGGAGGTACGAGGATCATGGATGAAGTCGCTGGAGACCACAGAGTCTTCAGTGTAACCGATGATGCCTTTGTATTCCTCGCTCTCACTGGCAGCCTTCATGGTAGCCTTGATGTCCTCATAGGTGGTGGGAGTGTTCAGCGTGACCGTCAGGTCCACAACGGATACGTTGACGGTGGGCACACGGAAAGACATGCCGGTCAGCTTGCCCTTAAGCGCAGGCAGCACCACACCCACGGCCTTGGCGGCGCCGGTGGAAGAGGGAATGATATTCGCGCTGGCTGCGCGTCCGCCGCGCCAGTCCTTCTTCGAGGGACCGTCGACTGTCTTCTGGGTTGCGGTGGTGGCGTGTACGGTAGTCATCAGGCCTTCCTTGATGCCGTACTTGTCGTTGATAACCTTGGCCAGGGGGGCCAGGCAGTTGGTGGTACAGGAAGCGTTGGACACAACATTCATATCCTTCTTATATTCCTTGTGGTTGACGCCCATAACAAACATGGGGGTCTCCTTGTCCTTGGCAGGCGCGGTGATAACCACCTTCTTGGCGCCACCCTTAAAGTGGGCGCTGGCTTTGGGGGTGTCGGTGAACACGCCGGTAGCGTCTGCGATGTACTCTGCACCGGTTTCGCTCCACGGAATCTCGTCAGGATTCATCTTGCCATAAACCTTGATGGGCTTGCCATTGACATACAGGATGTTATTCTCCTTGTCAACCTTGACTTCTCCGTCAAAACGTCCATGGACAGTGTCATACTTGATCATGTAGGCCATATATTCCACATCGATGAAGGGATCATTGATGGCAACTACCTGTAATTCGTCAGCGTGCTGCAAAGCAGCGCTGAGCACCAAGCCGCCAATACGGCCAAATCCATTGATACCAACTTTTACCATGTGTTCCTCCTTTTATTCACACTCAAGCTTGAGCGGATGATCAGCAGAAAGGAATTCATATCTGCCCATGTAATAATAACACAGACAGCAGGCAGCCGCAAGAAAATTTATACATCCTCCGGGCGTTAAGATTTATACATCCTCCGGGCGTTAAGAAGTCAAGGGTGAATTTTTGTATTGGCAAGACAATAGGATTCATTGTGTGTTAAAATACTGATGTGTAGAAATTGTTTCAAGCACCTGGCTGTTTCTTAATTAAAGGGGGATGCTGTTTTGAATAAAAGAAAATTATTGAATATAATAAAGCTGATGCTTATATTATTAGTAGGCATGATGGCTTTTGTTCTTATCTATATCATAGGAACACATTTGGAATACCAAAACGAAAATGGCGTTTCCAATTTAACAGCAAGCGAAGGGATCTCATATATCGACAGGCGCGAAACGATTGAAATATCAGGAAATAAATACGCTTTAAAGCGGGGGATTTCTTCCTACCTGATCGCTGGTGTGGACAAAGACTCTTTTGATGATGAGAAATCCATCTACCAATCAAGAAGCCAGGCAGATTTCATTATGCTGGTTGTAGCTGACCACAATGAAAAAAAGCTGTACCGTTTCGCTATTGATAGGGATACCATGACTGATATTACAGTGATGAGTTTATTGGGGAAGCCCAAAGGAACACAAAAAGCCCAGATCGCCCTGTCTTATGCGTATAGCAATGAGCCCAAAGTTAGTGCGCAGCTTTTAGTCAATGCGGTAGAGAATCTTTTGCTTGGAATCACCGTGGATTACTATTATATTATCCCTATGGATACAGTAGGTGTGTTAAATGAAGCGGTTGGTGGAGTAAGAGTCCGTATTAGCGAAGACCTGACTTCAGTTGACCCACAGTTTACTATGGGCAGTGAAGTCGTTCTCCAGGATGACCAGGCGATAAAGTTTGTCAGGGCAAGAAAGAATGTTGGAGATGGGTCGAATGTGGCTAGAATTAAAAGACAAAATATTTTCCTGAGCGCTTTATTTGAAAAAATGTCCGCAATAATAAACAATGATAAGACAGCTGCAAAAACAATCGCTGACAAAATCTTCAACGTAATTGAGAGCAACGCAAAAAAAGGACAATGTTAATGCAATTAATCAAATTATGAATTATAATGTGAATGAGTTGATTTCTCTTGGGGGTGAGTGGCGGATTTCTAAGACGAACAAGATGGAATTCTATGTAGATGAGCTCCAATTGCAAGATGTTTTGCTGGAAGTTTTCTATGATAGAATGGAGTAGTTTTCTTTTATACTGACCTGATCGTGAACATGTTATTCAATATTAAAGAAGATAGAAAAATGAACAAACTGTTCGTACTAGTCGCGGCCCTCATGTTAAGTGCAAGTGTAGTTGCTTTTGCAGCAGACAGTCCGACTTTGCTGGTTCCCCCAGTTGTTAGCGACGTGTCTGTTCCAGGAGTCGCTGTTGCGATGGACTACAAAGAACAAACAGAACAACTGGCTCAGTCACTTGCGGATGCGGTTAAAGAAGGAAAAAACGGAATTAGAGTATTTTGATTTGTCAGAAAACGAAATGGCAAAATTGGTAGAAGCAGGCTTTGACCCTGCAACAATTTCCGTTGATGAATTTCTTTACATCGCAATCAGTGGTTATGAGGAAAAGCCTGAGGGAATCTCTTTCACGGCGACTTTCTCTGTTCCCCATGAAGCAGGCGAAAAAGTACTGCTGTTGATGGGCGTAGGAACAATGCCCGGTCCTTTTGACTGGTCTGTGCAGGAAGCCGTTGTCAACGAAGATGGCAGCATAACAGTCACGCTAAAAGACTTCCCTGTTGAACCGTTTATTCTCTGTCTCCTCAGTTAAGTTAAAAGGTTGTAAATTTTACCGTCTACGCTAAATCAGGGCTTTAACAAGCCCTGATTTAGCGATGCAGATGCAGATGTACTTGCTGTTGAAGGGACATATGATGAGCGCAAAAAAAGAAAAGCCACAGGATACAGACGTTTCGGCTAGTTTATATAATGAACTGCAAGCCATAAGTGAGAATGACCAGATTGATCTGCTAGAGCTTGCAAACGTCATGCTGAACAATATCCGTTGGATTATTGCGGCGGTGCTTTTGTTTGCGGCTGGAGCTTTTGTTTTCACATACTACTTCATCACTCCAATCTATCGGGCTACAGGCAGTATCTATGTGGTTAGTTCCAAGGATTCTGTTGTAAACTTGTCGGATTTTCAAGTCGGCAATTATCTTGCCTCAGACTATGAAAAGGTTGTCTATACATGGGAGGTTCTGCAGCAAACCCGGCAAAATCTGGACCTGAATTACTCTTTTGATAAGCTTCGCGGCATGGTGCAGGTATATAATCCAGCCAACACACGTATCCTTGAAATCTACGTTGATTCGCCCAGTCCCCAGGAAGCAGCCAAGATTACAAATGAGTTAATGAATGTGGTCAGCAGTTATGTTGTCAATGTGATGGAAACTGAAAAGCCCAATATTCTTTCAGAAGCAAGGGTTCCTACCCAGCGTTACAGCCCCAGCTATACCCGTAACGTCATGTTTGGAGCTGTTTTGGGCGGTTTTGTCAGCGTCCTGGCTATTTTCATTCTTTATATTTTGGATGACAAGATCAAGACGCCTGAAGATGCTCTTAAGTATGCAGGCTTGCATACCCTGGCGATCATTCCTCGCCCAATCGAAAGCGGGCATTCATCACTGAAATGAAGTTCATACTTAGATTCCAAACCCAGAACAATCTTTTTGAACTTTGTTTCTTTTTTCTACTGCAGTATTTCCATATAGGAGTAAGAGCATGACATATGACAGATTGACAATTAATCATTTTCCACGATTGGAATATGCTACAGCGGAGGCAATGAACACTTTATGGACCAATCTCTCCTATTCCGGCAGCAACATGAAAACCATCGCCATCACAAGTTGCAGGCCGGATGAAGGAAAAACTTTTGTGACCCTGAATCTGGCGAGGACAATTGCGGAAACCGGGAAAAGGGTCCTGGTGATTGATGCGGATCTGAGGAAATCAGTCATTACAGGGCGCTACAGAATTAACAGCATGAGTGGTGATATTTGGGGATTGGCGCACTATTTGACGGGGCAATGTTCCATTGAGCAGATGCTTTATGAAACCAATATTCCGAATCTGAGTTTAATACTTGCGGGACATGAAGTCATCAACTCTTTTGCCTTGCTTGACACGTCGTTTTTTTTCCGATCTTTTACGGCAATTGGAGAACAATTTTGATGTTGTGCTCCTTGACACTCCTCCGGTTGGAACAATTATTGATGCCGCGATCATTGCGCGCCATTGTGATGGTACAGCTTTAGTAGTGAAGGCTAACACCGTTTCCCGCAAAGAGCTGCTTGACGCTAAAATGCAGGTTGAAAAAGTTGGCGGCCGGGTGCTGGGAGCGGTTTTGAATAATGTAGAGTTCAAGGCATACGGAATGAAGAAATATTATTACAAAGCCTACTATAGCTATAGCAAGCCAAGCGATAATACCAGCAGCTTGCCTGCTCCATCAAAAAGACGAAACAGAAAGAAAAAATGACATCTGAAACAAAAGGATTCATCGATATCCACCATCATATTATTTATGGTGTGGATGATGGTCCTCAAACACTTGAGGAATCGCGGCAAATGTTGGCCCTTGCATATGAAGACGGCACCCGCCATATCATCGCCACACCTCATTTTGAGCCAATGAGACATTATCCTGAGGTTGGTTTGCTGCAAGAGCGCCTGGCGGAGCTAAGTACTATCTGTGCTGAGGAGTACCCTGATTTGCAGCTCCATTTGGGTGCCGAAGTGCTTTTTGGCGAGGGCATTCGTCGCAAATTACGCGCTGGTATCATCCCTACCCTTGCTGGCAGCAATTATGTGTTGGTAGAATTTATGCCAGGTGTAACAGCGGAAAACCTGGAGAAAGCTGTGCGCCACCTGGCAAACGGCGGACATGTAACGGTGTTGGCTCATTCAGAGCGTTATCCTGCTATTACCAGGAACTTGCGATTAACCAAGTACTTGCAAGAAAAATACGGCACCTTGATTCAAGTTAATGCTGAAGCTTTTCTCTCCCGTCAGCGTTTTCACGTGAAGCGATTCTTAAAAAAAGCCCTGCGGCTGGGAATTATCGATATTATAGCCTCGGATGCGCATAATACGACCAGTCGATGTACCAACCTTCAGAAAGCTAGAATATTTTTGCTTAAATCAGTAGGTATTGATTACGTAAACAAGCTCTTTCGGAATACGGCAATTAACAACTTATTACTCTAAACAGGTAAAACTTCAAGTTAGAGGGATTTAGATGCTATTAGACATGCGTTATGAAGAAATATTAAATTCTGTTACACGTTACGATAATTTCTCAAAATTAGAAGCTGATATGAAGAAGAAATTACCTTATCTTTACCTAAAGCGATTGTTGGACGTTTTGATATCGGTTACTGCATTGCTAATGTTATTTCCTTTATTCGGTATAATAGCATTTAAAATATGCGTAGACGATCCAAAAGGAAAACCAATTTTTCGGCAGAATCGTGTAGGAAAAGGAGGAAAGCTATTTAACATTTATAAATTTCGTACCATGTATGCATATGTTTCGCATAATCTGCCTACAAATCGCAGAGAGGATCCAGACGCAATGATTACACAGTATGGAAGGGTATTGCGCAAGTATAGCTTTACAGTTTTGTTAGAAGTGGATAAGAAGTTATACAAACCAGAATACGATGATCAGCTCCGACAGGAATTTTTACATAAATTCGGTCAGAATACGAAATTTACTATTCGACATGTCGACGAGATTCCCAGGGAAAGCAGCGGGAAGTTTAGGATGATAATAAATAACGTTTGATGATTTCATTGAGAAATTCTATGTTTTGATTAAATATGAATTTCTGATTAAAGGCAAGACAAGCATGACAAAGTTTCCTTTGGTGTCAATAATTATTCCAGTATATAATGGTTCTAGTATTTTTGAAGGAGAAAGCACGTGACTCAAAGGCAAAAGCTATTATTGTCTCTGCTGGCAATGTGCCTGTGCTTCCTTGCCCTGTTAACTTTTTTGCATCTGCGGCTACAATATGGGCTGCTTAATCCCTCAGTTTACAACAGCTATACGCGGCAAGCATTAGCTTGGCGTAAAGGCATGACCCACCTTCCGGAAGATGTACCTCACCTGGAATTGGCCATATATGAGGGCAGGTACTTTGTCAGTTTTCCGCCTGTTCCCAGCGTGCCTCTGTTTTTTCTCAGTTTTATATTTCAGGATCAGATTCCTGACAACCTGTTGGTCATGCTGTATGCCTTTGCCGCTTTGATCATCCACTGGCGGTTATTTCTCCGAAAGTCTTTTACGCCATTTGCTGCCGCTTTCTGGGCATTTACTATATGCTTCTCTTCCTCCATGCTTCCTTTGGTTCTCACTGGTGCGGTTTGGTATCAAGCACAGGTGCTTGCCTTTTTGCTGACGATCTGGGCGATTGAGCGGATGGATGCGGAGAAGCCTTTCGCAGGTCTTTTACTTTACGCGCTGGCGGTGGGCTGCCGGCCTTTTAATGCCCTGTATGGTCCCTTGCTGATTTTTTTGTATTTACAGCGTCAAAAGGATTTAGGCATATCTTTAAAATCAACGATGACAAAACTTCTGCCCGGTATCCTTGGGGGGCTGCTTATCGCAGCTGTATATGCATGGTACAATATGATCCGCTTCCACCACCCCCTTGAGTTTGGGCACAACTATCTTCCGGAGTTCTCCAGTCAGGGCGGAATACAGTTTTCGCTGAGTCACTTAGGTGAAAACATGCGAAAGTATATATTCGCGTTGCCTTTCATAAAAGAGCAGGAAGGTTTTACGCTTAAACCCTTTGGTTTTTCGCTTTTTATATCCAATCCTGTGCTGATATTGATGGTTGCGTGGGTTTTCAGGCTTCTATGGTTCCGCCGCTTCAAACTTGAACACGGCTTGACATTTCTTTTTTTTATTCTTCACCTGTTTGCACTGCTGCTGCACCGTACCTTCGGCGGTTTCCAGTATGGCGCGCGATACGCAGTGGATCTCATTCCTTATGCGCTTTTGTTTTTATTAAATCGTTACACAACAAGAACAGGCATAATAGAAATCATTGTCATGCTGGCTGGACTGGCGCTGAGCATTTATGGCAGTTTGCTCATTCATCTATAATGCTATTGATTATTTTGTTCCAGATATGCCTGATATTGCTCCCTGCTCATCAAGGTCTTTCGAGCCTTGGTACCCTCGTTGCCGGATATTATGCCGCGCCGCGCCATTTCGTCAATCAACCGGCCGCTTCTTGCGTATCCTACACGCAATACCCTTTGGAGCATGCTGATGGACATCTGTCCGGACTCAACCGCCATTTCAATCGCCTGAGGTAGCAATTCATCAAACTCAGCATCCCCACCCTCAGCGGGAGTATCCATGCTGCCGCTGTCTGCCTGGTCTGACTGCTCTACATGCTCCATCAAATCCAAATTGTAGTCAGCTTTGTTGCGGCTTCGAATGTAATCAACCGTCTGCTCCACATCGTGGTCGGATACAAAGCACCCCTGAACACGTATAGGCTCACGAATCTGTGAGCGATAGAGCATATCGCCATATCCCAGCAGCTTTTCAGCGCCTTGACTGTCCAGGATTGTCTTGCTGTCAAAAGGTGAGCTCACCCGGAAGGCAATGCGTCCGGGAATATTTGCTTTGATGACGCCGGTAATTATATTGACCGAAGGCCGCTGAGTAGCCAGAATGAGACAGATTCCGGCAGCGCGCGCCTTGGCAGTAATTCGCTTGATGTGATCCTCAATCATCTTGCCGCTGGTAGTCATTAAGTCAGCCATCTCATCCACAATTACGATAATTCGCGGCAATGGCTCCTCATCAGGTCCCAGGCGTTTGTTATAGGCGTCCAGATTACGTACTCCGGCTTCTACCAGAATCTGATAGCGCTGATCCATCTCTTGGCAGACCCAGTCCAAGGCAGCGGTGGCTTTTTTAGCATCGGTAATGACTGGCATCATCAAATGAGGAACATCGTTGTACGGTTGCAACTCAACAAACTTGGGGTCAACCATGATAAGCCGTACATTACGTGGCGAGGCGCGGTAGAGAATGCTGCAGATGATGCTATTGATACACACCGATTTACCGCTTCCGGTAGCGCCGGCAATCAACAGGTGCGGCATATCCATCAATTCACATATAATGGGCGTGCCGGTAATGTCTTTGCCAAGAGCCACTGCGGTGGGCGAGCGGTTTTCAGACATTCTGCTGGACTCCAGTACCTCCCGAAGATATACCTTGGAGGTTCTGTCATTGGAGACCTCAAGCCCTACAAAGGAGGTACCGGGAATGGGGATTTCTGCGCGGATATCACCCTTGGCTTTAAGCTCAATGCTTAGGTTGTCCATGACATTTCTCAGTTTGTTGACATTGATGCCCTCAGCCAAACGAATAGCAAAGCGCGTCACAGTCGGACCATGAACAATATCGTGCAGATGAGCGGGGATTGAAAAGCTGTCAAGAGTTTCAATCAGCTTCTCGGCACGTATACGGTCCTCCTCCGTCGTATCATTTTGCGCACCCTGAAGAGGCTCGGTCAAAAGCCGCAATGGTGGCATGGTATAATCATCCAGCGCGAGACGAATTTGTGTCGCAACCGGTCTTTTGACCATATTGTCCAGTGTTGCGGATTTGATAGCTTCATTGCCGCCATGCGGTTGTTTTTTTACGCGTTCTTCTTTTAACGGCATAACCGGCGCATTTGCTGTTGGTTTTGCAAGAATCTCCTCTTTGGGCGATTGTGTTGAAAATGTTTCTTCCAAGGGTGGCTTTGTCTCGGGAATATCAGGTGCTTGCGCAGCCTGTAATGGCTGTTGTATTGATGCCTGTTGCTGCGCGCGGCGCGCGCGACGCATAGTGGTACGAGGAGGTGTTTTTTCGCTCTCAAGCACAGCAGTTTGCTGAACTTGAGCATGCGTATTCTCCCCCGAAGGTTGCTTTGCTGTTGGCTGAGGCTGTGTGGCTGTAGTATTGCCGGAATCCCGGGAACTAAACCAGAGAACGGGATCAGCGGTTTGAGAATAGGTTTTCTGCGGCTGCGGACGTTGCACCACCGGCTGAACTGTCTCATGATATATCTGACCCGCTGTGTTGGTAGCGACAAAACCGGGCTCCACCTGTGTCTGTTGTGATGGAGATACTTGATAGGTTTGCTGCTCATTGCCCCAATGCGGTTGTTCTGCGGTTTCAGGCTCATACATAACTTGCGCGGGCCATGCAGCAACTTGCTGCGAAGTGGTTGATACCGTTTCTTCCGGATAAATTTGATTCTGAGGCTGAACGATATTTGAGCTTTCTACAGGCTGCTTGACTGGCCGGGTAGAGCGATGATTGATTCTGTCGCTTAGCCGTGTCAACAGCTTAATCGGACTGACTCGCAGCAGCGCAAAGCCCAGCGCCAGGATGAATATGACCAGCACTGCAATGCCCCCGGCGTTTCCCAAAGAGATATACAAAGGATACGCAACCAGCATTGACAGTGCGCCGCCACCCGGATACAGGCCGTTATCTGTACGCAAGCCAGCATAGCGGTGGTAGGCCGTGCTCATGTACTCGCCCAGACTGTCTGGATAGGCAGCACCGCGCAGAGCATTGATGTTTTTGATGTAATCCATCAAACGCGGATAGGATTGATCGTTGACGCGCAAGGTAAGCGTCAGAAACGCACCAAGACACAAAATCAAAAGAAGACTGATGATAAAGGCGTATGAGGAAACATAGCGTTTGGCTGATATCACCAACAGTATGCCTAACCAGGCCAGCATCGCGGGAAGCAACAGGTACAACCCACCGCCCAAACCGATGGCCATGCGCTTGAACATGTCGAGTGCGGCTGAACTGGTCTGAAGTGTAGCACCAAGAAACAGCATCAGTGCGAAAGCCAATGCCGCTACTCCCAGAGGCAGCAGCACAGCGCCACCGCGGTCAGTAGAGCGGATGGTTTGTTTGCTTTTCTTTCTGGCAGTGCTTGTCATCAGTTCTCCCTTTTAGTTTGTTTGCAACAACCATATAGCGCTGAGCACCATGTTACAGTCGTAATACAATCTTAGTTCATTTTTCTGTATTGGATAGCTGTCCATCGTCCCGGTTTCCAGACCATATAACTCAGCAACGACCTGCGGCATATCCAGACTGGCTGCCGGTTGTCCGAGTACAGACAAGGCTTTTTCTCTTTTTGTGCGCCCAGTGATCAAGCCATGCAGGTTCATGCGATGTGACAGCAATCCGGACAAATTTTGTCCATCAAGAGACAGCGCCAACGTACCTCGGAAGCTGTCATCCTCAAGCTGGTAGGCCTGACCATCGGGAAAACCTTCCGGGTCATATTGCAAAGAGTTCCGTTCGATCAAACCAGCCATGGTTTCCCCCAACACAGCGTCCATCCCGGGCAGCTTGCCGGCTGTAATATCTGCTTGAATCGCGTTTTGGCTATTTGTGTCAGGTTGCAATCCGGAAGATACGCCCAAGGCGGTCAGCAGAGCGTTATCTTCCAGATTTAGAATGTCCTCTAATTCAAAATAGTGAAAATATATAGAAGCGCTCTTTCCAGACAGCCAAGTCAAGCTTCCTGTCGGATAATAAAAGCTAATGCCTGAACTGCTAAGAAGAAAGCGTTCCGCTGGAAAAGGATGCAAAGCGTCCAGATTCAGATAGTTGGACAAATCAGCGGACAAAGCCTCAAACACCATTTTTCCCAGCCATTCTGCCACATGTTCCGGATCGTGAAAGAGCATCTCAAGCGTTAAGGGCTGCCCGTTGGCTAAGTCGAACTGCAAGGGAATGTACTGGTGTCCAGGCCGTCCGTTAGGCATACGTCCCTGAGCAGACAAGAGCACACTGTATACATCATGGCCGTTGATAGCGGGCAAGATTTCTGTCCGCGCAGTTACGACAAGTCTGCCTGTGGTACCGGCTTTCAACTGAGCCAATGTGTTCAAATGTTCTTTTAGCACATCCATGACCACTCGGTTGACTGTGTCAGCTATAAAGGTATTTGCAAGCGAAATGACCGGTATCTCTATATAAGATTCGCCAACCTCTTCGCGCTGTATACTGATGATTGTCATGGAATCAACCGCCATTGAAGGCGCAGAAAAGGCCAGCGCACATACCAGTATCAACAATAAGACTTGTGCTTTCATATCTGCCTCCTTGCTCATATTCTACCGCAATGCGATAGTTGTTGCAAGAATGAAACAGTAAGCAACAATTTTGTCATGAGCTCAAACTGTGTTCAAAAGGAACTATAGCCGGGTTTCTGACTTCTGCCTTCCTGGCGGGCAATGTTTTCAGCATTCTTATCCATGTAGATCCGGTACATTTCCTCGGCATCCAGTCCGGCTGTCAAGCACATGCTCAAAAAGAAATGAAGGATGTCCACCAGTTCTTCCTTGAGTGCCGCCTCATTAAGCTCCTTGGGTTTTTTCCACCACTTGAAATTAACTTCATCCAGCAATTCAGCTAATTCACTAAGCATTGCCAGAGTGTATTTTTGCATCCATATCATTGGTGTGATATCTGTCAAACCTCGTTTTTGTTTGATTGTATCATTTAGTATCTGCTGGATAGCCAGCATGTGCTCAAGCCTGTCCATCTCCCCCGCCTCCTTTATTCAAATATTGACCAATTTTTTTGCCTACCGCAGCTAATACCGGCTCAGAAGAAAGCACCTGCCTGGCAACTCGGTTGATGTCGCTCCGCTTGATTTTTCGAAGCATTGCCAGCAGTTCCCGCGGCGCGATAATTCGCTCATGCAGCAGTTGGTTGATGCCCATGGACGCCATACGTTGGTAGGCGCTTTCCATACCCAATACAAAACCTGTTTTGATTTGTGCCATTGTCTTCTCAAACTCCTGCCGGCTGATTCCATCCCTTACTACAGCGGCTACTTCCTGCTGAATCAGGCCCAATACGCGATTGGCCTTCCCCGGCGAACATGCTGCATAGATGGTAAACTCTCCGTTATCAGGGTAAAAGGATGGTCCGGAGTAGATATTGTAGACCAGCCCGTGTTCCTCGCGAACCTTTTGAAAAAGCCGTGAGGAAACTCCGCCGCCAAAAGCGGCAGAGAAAGCAGCCAGGGCATGCCGGTCTTCATGCAAGCCGTGAAAGCCTGGATAGTTGATACAAAGGTGTGCCTGCTCTATATCCTTGTCCTTGGTGAAAACCGCAGGGCCTGTCAGCATGATTTGTGCAGGCGCCAGCTTTCGGCCCTCTCCCAGCCAGCCCAAGAAAGCCTCCTCAGCCCAGGCAATCAGCTGTTCGGGTTTAAAATGACCAGCAACTGACAGCACAGTGTTCCCTGGTATATAATAAGCCTGTCGGAAGGTCTTCAGGTTTGCCAATGTGTAGGACGAGACGGCCTCTTTACTGCCCAGGATGGTGCGCGAAAGTGTTTGGCCAGGATAAAGTTTTTCGTGCAAAAGGTTAAAAACAAGATCCTCAGGGCTGTCCGTCTCCATGTCGATTTCTTCAAGAATCACCTGACGCTCGCGCTCAAAGTCTTCTTCAGTTGCCTGCGGATTTACCAGCATGTCCGACAATAGGTCCAAAGCTTTTTTGAGATCCTTGTCAGTTGTATGTGCATAGTAAACAGTAGCGGTCTTGCTGGTGGACGCATTGACATTGCCGCCGATCAGGTCAATTTCCATGGCAATCTGACGTGCGTTTTTTTGTGATGTCCCCTTAAACGCCATATGTTCAATGAAATGAGACAGCCCGTTTTGATCAGCTTCCTCCATAATTGAGCCAGCTTTGACAAATAAACCGATTGCCACACTGCGCAGGTAAGGCAGGCGCTCCATCATGATGACCAAGCCGTTTGGCAGGATATGTGTTTGAATCATATGTCTCCTGATTCAAACGGCTTGCCGCCATGGGCAAGCCGTTTGTTAGATGGTTGTTATTATTTTAGCTACTGCGGCGTGGCGGGCGGCTGTCACGGCGCGGCGGTCTGCCTCCTCCTTCACCGGAACCCGAACGGTTAAAGCTGCGCGGTTTGTATTCCATATCGTTGCGCAACAGATTGATACGGCCCTGGGCGTCGATTTCGCTAACCTTGACCTCGACCATATCACCAATAGAAAGCACATCCTCGACCTTTTCCACACGCTCATTGGCCAGTTTAGAAATATGCAGCAAACCATCCTTGCCTGGAAGCAGCTCAATAAAAGCACCTAATGTGCTTAAAATCCGCACTACTTTACCCTCATAAACCTCGCCAACCTCTACATCCTTGGCAATACCTTCGATAATGCGGCGCGCTTTGGCAGCCGATTCTTCATCCGGAGTTGCAATAGCTACACGGCCGTCATCCTCAATGTCAATCTTAACGCCTGTGTCAGCGATGATCTTGTTGATCATTTTGCCACCCGGTCCAATCACTTCGCGGATTTTATCCGGGTTGATGAAGAAGGTAATGATCTTGGGTGCGTATTTGCTTAATTGCGCACGTGGCTCAGGCAAGGCTTGCAGCATGGTTTCCAGTATGTGCAGTCTGCCTTTAAGTGCCTGCTCCAGCGCGCGTTTGAGGATAACGCGGTCAATGCCCTTGATCTTTATGTCCATTTGAATGGCAGTGATGCCGTTCATAGTGCCGGCCACTTTGAAATCCATATCACCAAGGAAGTCTTCCAAACCTTGAATATCACTGAGCACTGCTACCTTGCCGGATTGTTCATCCTTGATCAAACCCATTGCGATACCGGCAACCGGTGCCTTGATGGCAACACCTGCGTCCATCAATGACAGGGTGCTGCCGCATACTGAAGCCATGGAGGAGGAACCGTTGCTGGAGAGAATCTCACTCACCAGCCGCAGAGCGTAAGGAAACTCGTCTTCATTGGGAATGACCGGCTCCAGCGCACGCTCCGCCAAAGCACCGTGGCCAATTTCACGGCGACCAGGAGAACGCATGCGGCCTGCCTCGCCGGTGGCATATGGAGGCATGTTGTAGTGATGAATATAGCGCTTTGAATCCTCGTTGGACAATCCGTCAAGAATCTGCACATCACGCAAACTGCCTAATGTGGTTACTGTCAGCGCCTGTGTCTGTCCGCGTGTAAAAACTGCGCTGCCATGAGTCCGTGGCAAAATACCCACCTCACACCAAATGGGGCGAACTTCTTCTTCGCCGCGGCCATCAGGGCGGATGCTCTCGTTGAGGATCTTGCGGCGCATTACTTTCTTGTTAAGCTCATAAAGGGCTTCTGAGACCTCAGCTTCACGCCCGGGGAAAACCTCTTCAAAATGAGCTATGACCTCAGCCCTGACTTGCTCCTCCCGCTCATGACGCTCAGCACGCTCAAAGGTAGAAAAGATATATTCTGCTTTTTCGTAGGCATACTCTTCTACGGCCTGCATAACGTCATCTCCGGTCGTAACCAGAGGAAACTCCTGCTTGGGTTTTCCGATTTCGGCAATGATGGTCTCTTGAAATGCGACAAGTTCGCGAATGGCGTCATGCGCAAACAATATAGCCTCCAGCATAACTTCTTCGCTGAGCTCATTGGCGCCAGCTTCCACCATCATAATGGCATCCTTTGTGCCGGATACCACAAGATGCAGATCGCTCTGGGCACGTTGTTCCTCATCAGGGTTTAAAATCAACTGCTTGTTGACACGGCCAACCAACACAGAACCCGTTGGGCCACTCCAGGGAATCTGGCTGACACACAGCGCAATGGAAGAACCCAGCATGGCAGGAATATCAGGCGGATTGTTGGTGTCCACTGACAGCGCGGTAGCTACAATTTGCACATCGTTGCGCATCCCTTGCGGGAAAAGGGGGCGCAGCGGCCGGTCAATTAAGCGGCAAGTCAACACTGCCTTTTCTGTTGGACGGCCTTCACGTTTAATGAAGCCGCCGGGAATCTTGCCAACTGCATAGAGTTTCTCTTCAAAATCCACGCTTAGCGGGAAGAAATCCACTCCTTCGCGTGCCTTGTCAGATACAGTAGCGTTGACCAGAATGGCAGTGTCGCCATAGCGTACAAGCACTGAACCTGCAGATTGTTCCGCATAGCGGCCAAACTCAAAGCTGAGTGTCCGGCCGGCAAACTCCATTGAATATGTTTTGTGTTCCATTCTTTCTCTCTCCTTCAATTGGGCCTGCACACATTACATGCCCTTCCATACAAAAAGGCCGAAACCCTTTTGCCGGGTCTCGACCGCTTGTTTCCCTTTACTTGCGCAGTTCTAGCTCGGCAATCAGGTTGCGGTAGCGTTCAATATCAGTGCGCATCAGATAGTCCAGTAAACCTCTGCGCTGACCTACCATCAGCAGTAAGCCGCGGCGGCTGTGGTGATCTTTTGTGTTAAGTTTGAGGTGTTCATTAAGATGGTTGATGCGCTCTGTCAACAAAGCAACCTGCACCTCAGGTGAACCGGTGTCGCCCTCGTGACGGGCAAACTGACTAATAATCTGGGCCTTTTTTTCCTTATCCATGGGTTCCTCCTTGTTCGCGGATGGCGCCGCTTCTTAATCCCCGCGAGCACAGCAAGGCGTTGGAGAATCGCAGACCCGTGCAGGCGGATAAATGCCACGCGTGATATTCTACCATAGCATTTCACCCTTGTAAACCCAACGCTTTCTTGAATTTCCGTATCCGATGTTGAGGTACGATACATAGGTAACACTTAGGGGAAAGAAAGCAGAGAGACTTTGGTAGAATGGTTTCCCCAAACAAAACTACTGAAGGAGCTCTCTGCATGAACAAGTTAACTCAGGATGCGCACTGGCGTCAACAGATGATGTTGTATTGCCAGAACCATGGATTGACAAAGACCTCAATTCGCTACCATGTAAGCCGGAAATGTGTATGGAAATGGCGAAATCGCTGGGATGGGACCTGGCAAAGCCTTGTGGAGCGCAAGCGAAGTCCCCATACCAGCCCACGCAAACAAAGCCGCAGCGAGGAGAATCTGGTAAAGCGTTATGGAAGGAAGTACCGTGAAGATCTGCTGCTGGGATACCAAAAGGCCACGAACTATGGATACACACGAAGCTATGGCTGCTTCAAACGGACAGTGAACAGGCTGCTTGGGAAATCGACTGTCAAGAAACGGAAGGAACGCAAGCCCAAGCCCTACCAACGCGCAGACTATCCTGGTCAGAAACTGCAGTTGGATGTGAAGTATGTGCCTTCGTACTGTGTGTTGGATGGCGGGAAATACTATCAGTTTACGGCCAAGGACGAATGCAGCCGCTGGACCTATCGTGAGATGTACGATGAGCACAGCACGTACAGCGCGCGGGACTTTCTGGAGAAGCTGGTAAGGCGATCACCCTTCCCCATCAGAGCGATACAGACAGACAATGGAACGGAGTTCACGAATGCGCTGCTGGTCACCAAATCCAAACACAAGACGCTGTTTGAGCAGGCGTTGCAGGACATGGGGATAGCGTACCACCGCATCCGGATCGCCACACCCCGGCATAACGGCAAGGTTGAGCGTCAGCACCGAACGGATGAGCTAAGGTCTACCGGAAGATGCGGATGTACAGTCTGGAGGATGGAAGAAAACAGTTGGCCAGGTACCAGGCTGTGTCTAACGATTACATCATGACCTGTCTTGGGATGAGCTCGCCCAATAAAGTGCTGGGCCTTTATCATGGGGTGATGTAATCAAGGCTCAATGTCGAGCCATTGAGCCGCCCTGAATTCTACCAAGGAAGCGGTGTCAAGGTCAGGTAGTATTTGCTTCGCAAATCTCCACCTTTCCCTTGACACCGGGCTGCTGCCAGAATTGCGCCCATTGTGTTACCTATGTTTGACACTCCTACACCCTTAAAAGAAACACAATCGCAACAATTGTTTACAATAAAGAAATAATATGGTATCATGTGCTCACCAATAATGATAAGGAGTGCACTGGTGAAGCGCGATCGGAATTCTCTCACTGCCTGGCTGCTTGCCGTTCTGATGCTGTTGCCTGTTGTGCCCGGAGCTGCGGTTGATTTTGAGACACTGCGCCCCGGCCATCAGGGGGAGCAGGTCCGGGCGATGCAATCTGCCCTGCGCCATTTGGGTTATTCCCTGGGAGTGGATGGCAAGTATGGTCCGCAGACTGAGGAGACCGTGACCGCTTTTCAGCGTGTGAACCGTCTCAAGCCTGACGGATTGGCCGGCAACCTGACCTTGAATGAGCTATATCGCCAGGTGCCGCAGTTTATGCCGGAAGACCAGTCCCCGCCCACATCAACACAGCTACCCGCGTCCACGGATATACCCATATCCCGGGCGCCTGCAGCCCCGGATGGGGGCAAGAGTGCCACGGTATATACCGCCAACAGAGGTTCCCTCAACCTTCGCAGCCGTCCCTCCCGTGGCAATACCACCATCGCGCAGCTGCCGTTTGGCACACAGGTTGCTGTTCTGAGTGTTCAGGGCGCCTGGACCCAGGTCATCGCCCAGGGGCAGCATGGTTATGTGCAGTCCTCCTTCTTGCGCTTTGGGACACAGCCTGCCAACCCGGTTGCCTCACCACAGCTATCCCGGGATGAAACACCCACTCCATCGGACACCCCGCCACCGATAGTTGAACAGACCGCCACATCATCCGAGGCCATGGTGTATACTGTCAACCGCGGCAGCCTCAACCTGCGGGACCGCGCTTCCTATGCCGGAAAAGTTTTGTATCAAATTCCTTATCGCACGGTGGTGCAGGTGCTTTCCAGGAAGGGAACCTGGTCACAGGTATCCTACCGTGGCACCGTAGGATATGTGGTAGACAGCTTCTTAACCTATCAGATATCACAAACCACCCAAGCGCCAGCCGGCACCATACAGCCGGCGCAGACAGAGAGCCCTCAGGCGCCGGTTCAGGGGATGATGGCCTTTGTCAGCACACAAAACAGACGTGCCCTCAATTTTCGCAGTACCCCCAGCCAGGGAAACAACATCATTGGACAGTTGCCCAATGGCGCAGCCCTGTCAGTGTTAAGCAGGGGGGAGACTTGGTGTGAGGTGGAGTACAACGGGTGCCGCGGCTTTGTGATGAGTTCTTTCCTGCGTTTTGACACAAAGCAAACGCAGGAGCCTGCGCCCGCGCAGGAAGTTACTCCAACGCCCACCGTATCGCCCACGCCCAGCCCACAGCCAAGCCAGGCGCCTCTCTTTTCCAGGACGCTTCGACTCAATGACAGCGGCGAGGATGTCAGCTTGCTGCAGGAGTGTTTGATCGCGCTTAAGTATACTGTGTCACGCACCGGTGTGTATGATAGTATGACCCGCGAAGCGGTTACGCATTTCCAACTGCAAAACGGTTTGACAAGCGATGGTATTTTTGGCAGCGCGAGCTCCGCTGTGCTCCTGTCCGGCAATGCGCGCAGCGCGGACAGCCCGCCTTTGTCCTATAAGACCCTGCGCATTGATAACCGCGACCCGGCGGACGGCTCCCTGAGCACCATGCAGAAGGCTTTGTCGGATTTGGGTTATCCGCTCACGGTCAACGGCCGGTTTGACATTCCCACTCACCAGGCGGTTGTCGCGTTCCAGCAGCGCAATGGCCTGCCCATTTCAGGCATTGCCACACCCATTACCCAATCCACCCTATATTCCGGTTCCGCCAAGCCTTATTCGACGCCGGTGGAAAGTCTGGATGCCGAGCTGGGCAAGGGCGGCGGTCCCTCAACATCCCAGGTCAAGCTGCTGCACTGGTTTAACGAGATCAAGCCGCGTGTGGGCGCCGGTCAGCGGGTGACGGTCTATCATCCTTCCAGTGACACCAGTTTCACGCTGCGTTTTTATTCCCTGGGGAACCATGCGGATTCCGAGCCCGCCACCTGGCAGGACACTCAGCTGATGAACCGCGCTTTCGGTACGCCTTCATGGAACATCAACACGGTGTATGTAAAATTACCGGATGGCCAATGGACATTGGCTGCCATGCACAACCGGCCGCATCTGACTGGCGCCGTCATCAACAATGGCTTTGGGGGACACCTGTGTGTCCATTTCCTGCGCGATATGGACGAGGTGCTGCGCAATGACCCGGATTATGGCGCTTCCAACCAGCGCGCCATCCGCAAAGCCTGGCTGTCCATGACAGGGGAAACCGTCAACTAAGACTGTTAGATTTGATTGTATACCGCTTTTGTCAAGGTGGCGGTATTCTTATTCTGCGGCCTTGAAGTTATAGACCGGCTTGATGCGCTTGAGCACACGAACAGAGGGCGTGATTTGCTTCAGCAATGCTTCCATGGGCTTGTAGGCCATGGGCGCCTCGTCCAGGGTGTCCTTGGAAATGCTGGTGGTAAACACATCCGACATCTGTGCTTTGAAGTCGCCCAGGTTCAGCGCCTGGCGCGCTTCACGGCGGCTCATTACCCGCCCGGCGCCATGGGGGGCGGAGAAATTCCAATCCGGGTTGCCCAGGCCCTCGCACAACAGGCTGCCATCGCGCATGTTCAGAGGAATCAGCAGCTTTTCGCCCTGCCGCGCGGATACCGCGCCCTTACGCAGGATATTGGTACGCAGGTCAACATAGTTATGGATGGTGGTAAACTCTTCCAGGACCGTCAGCCCCATGCCGTCCAGAATCACATCCATGATGGCCTTGCGGTTGAGCATCGCGAAGCGCTGGACAAGGCGCATGTCATGCAGGTAATCGTCCATCAGCTGGCCTTGAACGTAGGCCAGATCCCGGGGCAGGCCGCCAGGCAGTGAGCCGGCTTTTGCTTTTTGACGCCCCGCTTTTCTCTTTCCGGGGCGATCTCCCCGCTGGCTTAACTGTTCCAGGGCCAGTCGCTGATAACCTGTGGCAGTTTCATGACCAAGATGACGGCTGCCGGAGTGGACTATCAGGTATAAAAAACCGTCCTCATCATATCCCGCTTCTATAAAATGGTTGCCCCCGCCCAGGGTACCGATGCTTAGCCTGGCGCGCTGCAGGTTGACAAATCCGGAACATCGCAGCTGCGTAAGGTCAATGTCCGCGTTAAGCGGGTGTGCGTTTCTGCGCACCTGCCGTCCTGAGGGAATCTCCCTGCGGATCAGTTCGTCAAGCCGCTCAAAATCCAGTTCCTTTTCCTTCAACCGCACTGTTTCCATACCGCAGCCGATGTCCACGCCTACCATGCCCGGCACCACTTTGTCATGGATGGTCATCGTCGTGCCAATGGTGCAGCCCATGCCGGCATGAACATCGGGCATGATGCGGATCTTGCTGTCGGCGAAGGCTGCCTGGTCGCACAGGGTTTCAATCTGCTTGCGTGCGGAAGCTTCAAGTTCATCAGTAAAACAGATGGCTTGGTTGTGCTTTCCTTTGATAACGATCATTGCTTGCATCTCCTTTCCGCCATCGGCTCCCGGTGTCAGGGCAAGCGGTAACTTTGGCTGGTGATGTATACACAAAAAGCTGCGCGTATTCGTCTTTTCCGCCGCAGCTTCAGTTTGTCGGGGAAGGATCAGGAGCTATTTGATGAGCAGCAGCGCCAACAGCAACACCAGGCCCAGAGCGAACAGAATCAACCCGAAGGACAGCGTGCGAAGCAGCCTGCGCGTAGTATCCCGGAAGGTGGTCCATACCGCGGCGTACAGGTAAATATAGTGATTGGGATCCTTGGGCGCAAGGCCAAAGGCCCGGCGTGACAGGTAGTTGACGCGTCCGGCAAAGCGGCCCAGCGCGAAGGTGGCGCGGTTGCCCACCGGGGGATAGACAGGGATCTCGGAGGTTCGTTTAAACACTGTGCGCAGCAGCAACAGCGACACCGCGTCTACCAGCGACTCCAGCACGCGTGAAAGAAAGGTCATCACCGTGTTCAGGACGGGGAAGACTCGCTCGATGGCGCCCAGCGGAATGGCGATGGCATAGCCCAGCTTGACAGAAAACGAAAATACTTTCTCAATGGCGTCCAGCGGGATAGCGATGACATAGCCCAGCCTGACCACAGCCTGCACCATTGGACGGTAAAGCCTGTCCTCCATGTCCAGCCAGGCAGGCCAGCGGTTCAGATGGATGCATAGGCCATTGTCATCCTTGCCGCTTAACCAATGCCGCACAAACAGCGCATAGAAGGCGATGCCCAGCAAAAGGGATTTGCCGCCGCCTGAAAGGTTGACCCAGGCAAGGTAATCCACAGCGTGCGCCGGCTCATGAGCCTTCAGGAAAGGCAAAGAGCGGTTGGCAAGCTCTGTAAGCGGACCCTGGGGGAAGAGCCCCAGAGCGAACAGCACAAGGGCAGCGCCGCCCAGGGCAAAGGCTGACGCCGGGCTCATGGATGCGCCCATCCGGTCATATTCTGCCTGCCGGGTTGGATGCTTTTGTACAAAGATGGTGATGAACAGCTTGAGCATATAGCAGAAGGTCAGCCCGCCGGTGATGACAAAGAGCCATTCCGCTATCTGATAAGGCAGGGCATTCTGGCCCAGATCCTGCACATGGACGATGTATTCGATAATGCTCTCATGCAGCAGGGTCTTTGACGCATAGCCGCTGAAGAAGGGGATGCCGCTGATGGAGGCCGCGCCAACCAGGAAGATCAGCATCAGCCCCGGCTTGCGCCGCCCATAGCCCCGCACCTCGTTGAGGTCCAGGGTGTGGGTGTTCAGGTAGACAACGCCGGCCGCCATGAACAGCACCAGCTTGATCAGGCTGTGGTTGAGCATATGCAGCACGGTGCCCTGCGCGGCCAGGGCGTTGTGCTCTCCCAGCAGGCAGGAGGCCCCGATGCCAAACAGGATAAAACCAATCTGGCTCATGGATGAACAAGCCAGCGTGCGCTTCAGGTCGATGGAAAACAGCGCCAGCACCGCGCCCAGCAGCATGTTGACCAGGCCCAGCCCCAACAGCATTTGCCCCCAGATCAAATCAGCGACAAACAGCCGGATGGATAAAACCAGAATGCCATAAATGCCCACCTTGGTCAAAACGCCGCTCAGCAGCGCGCTGGCTGGGGCCGGCGCGACCGGATGCGCCTTGGGCAGCCACACATGCAGCGGGAACATACCGGCCTTGGCGCCGAAACCGGCCAAAACCAGCGCGCCGGGAAGGTAAAGGCTCTTCCTGGGCATCCCCTCAAGCGAACCGGCCAGTTTCTCAAAGCGCAGGGTGCCGGCCTTGCCATAGAGCATCATCAGGCCCATCAGCATCGCCATGCCGCCCAGGATGGCAATGGCCAGGTAAGTCTGCCCGGCACGCATCGCCCCGGGTGTTTGCTCATGGATGACCCAGCAGTAGCTGGTGAAGGAAAGCACTTCAAAAAACATAAAAGTTGTAATCAGGTCATCTGACAGAAAAACCCCCATGGTGGCGCCCAGGGTCATCAGGGTAAACAACGCATAGCGGCCCTGCGCGTGTCCATGGCGCAGGTACTGCGGGCTGAACAGCGAGGTCATCAGCCACATGAAGGCGGCTACCAGCGCGTACAGCGTGCGGAAGCCGTCACCGCGAAGGAAAAGCCCATGCCCGATAATGCCCGCGGCGCTGAAGGCGGCGGTCTGATCCCCCAGGAAGAGCGTCAGCGTCAAGGCGAACTCAGCCAGCGTTACCGCGCACATGAACCACAGCCCAAGTGCCGGTTTTCGCCTGCTGAGCATATAGGCTGGAACTGCTGCAAGGAAGGGCAGCGCGACCAGGACAGGTAAAATCCAAGGCATTACGCACCACCTCCTATATCGCGCCCAAGGCGGTTCGGTGAAGGAAATCAAGCAAGGGACCGCTGTAAAAGCTCAACGCGAGAATCATCGCGCTTAGGACAACCAGCGCGACATAAAATCCGGGCTCAACACGCTGGGGCGCCGGAATGGCCAACGGTTGGGTATACATGGTTACAGCAGGCACCATGAGGTACATACCGGTCAAGACTGCGCTGACCAGCAGAGCGCCTACGCCCACGTGCGGTAACAGCCCACCTGAAAGCACGGCTGCTCCCGCCAGGGACCATTTGCTGACAAAACCGATCAGAGGCGGGATACTGGTCATTGACAGGGAACCGATGACAAATACCACAGCCAGAACCGGCAGGGCTTTCGCGATACCGCGCACATCCTCCACATAATATGCGTGGGCGCGCCGGTTGAACACGCCCACGGCCAAGAACAGGGTGATTTTCATCAGCGCATGAAAGACCAGGTGCATCAGAGCGGAATAAAGCCCTTGCGCACTCATCAGCAAGGCGCCAAAGAGGATGTAGGAGAGGTTGGAAACTGTGGAATAGGCCAGGCGGCGTTTGAGATGTCTCTCCTTCAGTGCCATGGCGCTGCCAAACACGATGGTGAAAGCGCTCAGCGCCAGCGGAATATACTGCGCGTAGCTGCCTGCCAGCACGCTGATTCCAAAGCTGAAATAAGTCACGCGGATGATTGCGAACACGCCGGATTTGACCACGGCCACAGCGTGCAGCAAGGCGGTGACCGGCGTAGGCGCCACTGCGGCGGTAGGCAGCCAGCCGTGTAACGGAAAGATGGCCGCTTTCACTCCAAAACCGAAAAAACACAACAGGTAGCCCAACTGCAGCTGTGTGGTATGTTGAGACCCCACGCCGGCAAACAGGCCGCCGGGCAAAAAGTCCGTACCGCTGCCAAAATACACCAGATAGACCAGACCGATAAAGGCAAAGGCAGAACCGCCCAGGGAATAGTACAAATACTTCAATCCCGCCTTGACCGACTTGGCTGAGCCGCCATGCAGGACCAAAGGCAGGGTGGACAAGGTCATCAGCTCGTAGAAGATGTACAGCGTCAGCAGGTTGGCGCTCATCGCGATGCCCAGCGTCACCCCATAGCTCATCTGAAAGAAAGTGAAAAAGGAGGTCTGGTTGACCGCGTCCTTCATGTAGTTGAGCGCATAAAGCAAAGTTATCGGCCACAGCAGGGCAATGACCGCGCTGAAGACCTTTCCCAGATCATCCAGTCGCAGGGAAATGGTCAGCTTATTGGTCAGGCTGATCATATCAAACTGCGCGGCGTTACTCATCAGCGCCACCGCAACCAGCACGCTGGTCAGCAGCGTGGAAACCATCATGTACAGGTTGCGTGCCGCGGTATTCAGCCGCATGGCCGGCAGCAGCGCCCCTGTGACAATGGGCAGAGTGATTGCAAGGATCAGGATCATATCGCTCCTTAGAACAGGGTATTAGCCAGGTTGGTGAACATTTCGATCATAAAACCTGGGAAGATGCCCAGCAGCAGGATGGCCAATGTGAGGATGGTGATGGGGATCATCATCATCAGCGGCGGATCTTTCTTTTCATACGCAACGGCTGAAACTTCACTTTGAGCCATGCCGCCAAAGAAGGAGGACACGCTCGGCGGCAGCAGGTAGGCTGCGGTCAGCATCGCGGAAATCAACAGTACAACGGGAACCATCCAGCTAAACACCGGCGTGCTGGTAATCAACGCGCCTTCTGCGATGTACCACTTGGCGATGAAGCCGCCTAAGGGCGGGATGCCCACCAGGGAGATCGCGCAGATGGTAAACATCCACATGGTCCAAGGCATGCTCTTGCCCAGATTGTGCATTTCATCCACCCGTGTGATACCGGCTTTGAGGATGATGGCGCCGGCGCACAGGAACAGGGCATCCTTGGTCAGCGCGTGGAATACCATTTGCAGCAGCGCGCCGTCCAGCGCCATGGTGTCCAGGATGAATACGCCGCACAGAACGTAGCTGACCTGGGAAACGCTGGAATAGGCCAGGCGTTTCTTGAGGACTTTTTCCCTCAATGCCAGCATGGAACCCATGAATACAGTAATGGTTGCGCAGCTGAGCAGGGTCCACTGCACCCAGGTGCCGCGCAGGTAGTCCGGGCCGATGACGTAGAAGATCATCCGGAAGATGCACAGCACGCCGGCCTTGGTAATCACGCCTGAGAGTACCGCGCTGGCAGGAGACGGCGCGACAGGATGGGCTGTCGGCAGCCAGCCATGCATGGGGAACATGCCGGCCTTGGTACCAAAGCCGATCAGGGTAACCAGCAGGATAACTTGGAAGGCCGTATGGGGAAGATTAAGCTGTTCGGCCATGAGCGAACCGCCCTCTACAAAGTAAGGCGAGGCAATATTGGGGGTCAGCATGAAAATGCCCAATAGGCCCATGGTGGCGCCGGCGACCGAGTAGATCAGGTACTTGATGCCCGCGGCAACCGCCTCTTTGGTACGGCTGTGCAGCACCATGGGCATGGAGATGAAGGTCATCATCTCAAAGAAGAGGTACATCGTCACCATCGTGCCCGACAGCGTCAGCGCCATCAGGGAGGCCAGGGTCATCAGGTAGAAGGCGTAATAGGTTTTCTCGTTTTGTTCGTGCTTCATGTAGCTGAAGGAATAAAAACCCGAGATGGTCCACATCAGCGCCATCACAGCCGAGAACACCCTGCTGGTGCCGTCCGAACGCAGCGCGATGGGTAATTGCTTGGTCATCTCGAACAGCACCAGGGTGCGCTCTGCGTCCAGCGCGATCAGCAGCACGACAATGCATTCCAGCACCATGATTACACCAACAAAGAAGCAGCGTTCTTCCCTGCGCTGATTCAACCAGGGCAGAAAAACCACCATCAACGAGCCGATGGCAGGCAGCAGGATTGCGACCAGCAGCAATAATCCTTCCATAACTCACCAATCCTCCTTAAGAAAAAGTCTTTAAGCCCGTTTCGATCAAGCGCATGATTGGCTCAGAACCGACCCCCAGGTACAAGAGATACAGCATGGAAACAAAAAGCGCGCCTGCAGCGGCCGGAGATATTTTTTTAGACTGCGGATACACTACATCCTGCGCGGGTTTGCGGTAAATGGATACTACCGTGTGCAGGAAATAAATCCCGTTGAGCAGGGTGCTGATTGCCAAAGCCACCAGCACCAGCGCGCGCATCCACCCGCCAAAGGCCATGCCAGCGATGGCCAGGTTCAGCTTGACGATAAAACCGCCCGTAAAGGGAATGCCCACCATGCTCATGGCCGCTACGGTAAAAACGATGCCTGCAGGGACGTTGCGGTAACCGGCGCCGTGCAGATAGTGGAAACGCTTGCGGTCGCCGGAGACATTGATCAGTTCATAGGCGGACAGGAACAGCAGGGATTTGACCGCGGCATGTGCCAGCATCTGGAACATCGCGGCCTCTGTGCCGGCAGAGCTGCCCATGCCCAGGCCCATGTAAATATAGCCGATTTGGGCGACTGAGGAATAGGCGATCATCCTTCGGATATCATGCTGGCTGATGGCTATGATTGAGCCGATGATCATGCCGGCTACCCCGCACACAAACAGGAAGGGGCTGATTTGCTGGGACAGGATGACGTCCATCCCGATCACCCGGTAAAAAAACTTGACCAGCACAAAGATGTAGGCTTTGCTGATAATGCCGCTGAGAATAGCGCTGCTCAGCGGCGGCGCGAAGGCATAGGTATCCGGCGCCCAGACATGGAAGGGAAACATTGCGCTTTTGATGGCCAGAGCGGCGGTAATCAGCGCGATGACCACGGTCAGCGGCCCCAGGTACTGCCCGCTGTCCACAATCTGGCGCACTGCTTCGCGCAGGGGCACCATCAGCAAATGTCCGGTGATGCCGTACAGCATGGAAATGCCCAGCAGCAGCAAGCCCGAGCCAAACAGGTGCATGATCATGTACCGTGTAATGGCGACCAGCGAATGCCCGTTTTGCCGTACAGCCACCAGCGCGCAGGAGGCAATGGTCATGATTTCTATAAAGACATACACAGTGAACAGGTCGTTGGTATAAATCAATACCAGCACGGCAGCCAGGGCCAGATCCACCATGATGCAGTAAAGATTGCTCTTCTTTTCGCTGACAAAGCAGGGCATGCGCCCAAAGCCCGGGATCAGGCTGACCAGCAGCACGGCGGAAAATCCGGTGGCCATCAGGGCTTCCAGACGCCCGATGCGAATCTCATTGCCCCAGGGGGCCGGGAAATGACCCATCATATAGGGGTATGAATCATCCAGCGACATGGTCAGGGACAGGGTCATCGCGCTGAGGACCAGCACCGCTCCGGTTACAAACAAAGTGACCATACGCGCGATGCGCGGTTTAAAAACCGAGGTAAAGATGCCCGCCGACATGCACAGCAGGATGCAGGCAAAGGGAAAGTTGTGCACTAGGCTCATCAGGCGTCCTCCCCTCTGGCTAACAGGGCGATCTCATCTATGTCCAGCGTATGGTAGCGCCGGTACAGGAGAATGGTCAGCGACAGCATGATCGCAGTAATGCTGACGGAGACCACAATGCCCGTGAGCACCAGTCCGGTTGGGACAGGGTTGATATAAGCGGTGACCTCTTGGATCCCATCGGTTACAATGGGCGCCTTGCGGCCTTGAATATAGCCCATGGACGCCAAAAATAGATAGACAGAAGTGTCCATGATGTTCAGTCCGATAATTTTTCGGATCAGGTTGCGCTGCAGCAGCAGGATGGTAAAGCCGATGACAAACAGGATGACGGACACTGTCTGCTCCAGGTTTTCATACAGCAGTTGCCACATGTTTACAATCCTCCTTTGCGGAAAAGCGCGTAGAAGATATACATCGTACAGGCTACCACCATACCCACTGCAATATTCAGCGGCATGATCAGCCCGCTGGACAGGATGGCCCCCGGGGTACCCAACGGGATGCCGCTGGGCAGGCCATTGGCGCCCATATAAAAAGCGTATGCCTTGGCTAGCGCGTAAAAGCTCAGCGAGAAGAAGCTGACCCAGGTAAAGGTTTTGGTGGTGAAAAAGCGCCCGGCTTTTTCAAAGCCGAAGGCAACCAGGTACAAAATCAGACCGGCGCTGATGATGGCCCCGCCGGAGAATCCGCCGCCGGGGGACAGGTGGCCGTTGAGTATGATATAGATACCGTACAGCAAGATGATTGGCGTCAGCACCATCGCGCTGCCCTGCAGGATGCGGTCATTGCGCGGCTCATAATGCCGGTCATCGGATTCCGCGGCGATCAGCTCCTGAACGGGGTTGCCGTCCTTGTCACGGTCAATGCGCAATAATATCAGCACCGCGCTGGCTGCGATGAATAGCACTGTGCTCTCGCCCAGGGTGTCGAAGGCGCGGTAGTCCAGAATCATGCCTGCGACGATGTTGACCGCGCCGGTTTCATCCAGTCCCTTTTCGATGTAGCGCGCGGAAACCTCATTAGCGCCCGGGGTGGCCGGGTCACCGAAGCGCGGCATCAGGGCCACGGTTTCCAGCAGGAACACCATCATCATCAGTCCCAGGACCAGCGCCAGGGTGACATATAGCCTGGAGATAAACTTGCGTCCCCGGGTTCTCATCCATACCAGCAGGTTGTGCTGGTCCAGCCGTTCAAGCGCAATGCTGCGCTCATGCTGGCGGCTGTCGATAGCTGCCTGTTGAGCTTCCAGCACCTCCTCATAATCAAACCGGGGCGGTGGAGGGCTTGAGATTTTTTCAGCAATCTCGTCATCCAGCGCCAGGAAGCCCTTGTTAAACCACCGGCGGATGCGGGCCTGAGGGCGCGACTCCCAGTCACTTCTGCGCTTGCTCATGCTCGCTGTCTCCTTTTATCGCGTGAATTTTCTTGAGTGTCACGAAAAAAAGTACGCTTGTAATCCCTGCGCCTACAGCCGCTTCCGTGATGGCCAGGTCAGGGCTTTCCAGAAACATCCAGATAACCGCCATGATCAGGCTATAGGCCATGTAGACGATCAGGGAGGTCAGCAGGTTGCGCGTGAGCGCCACGGCCAGTGAGCAGATAATCAGCATGCCCAGCAAAGCGATGTGGACAAAGTTCATTCGTCATCCTCCTCTGCGGGCGTACCGGGTGGCGGGGGCAATTGCCGCCACATCGGGTTGATGGTGACCTCCAGCCGGGCGATCAGGTGGCTGTTGACCGGGCTGGCAAACCACAGGAAAACAATGATGAGCAGCAGCTTGAGCACCGTCCAGATATCCGGCGCGCTGAAAGTCAGTCCCAGCAGGCAAAACAGGAGGCCCAGGGTATCGCCCATCGCGGCTGCGTGCATGCGGTTGAGCACGTAGTCAAACTTGTACAAGCCAATCACCGAGGTGATCAGAATGATGATGCCGCTGAGCAGGAAGCCGGTTGTCAGCAAGAAACGAAGCCAGTCAAGCATGCCCCTGCCCTCCTTGCCGGGCTTTGGCCTGGCGCTCCAGGAACACGCCCATATAGATCTTGCACAACACAACCACCGCCAGGAAGCTGATCATCGCGTAGAGCATGGAAACGTCCACCAGGTAGCCCGCGCCAAGCATCAGCGCCACCACACCCACCATGATGATGATCTGGGTGCCGATCATATTGATTGCGACAATGCGGTCAGCGATGGTGGGCCCTTTGATGGCGCGGATGAAACAGGCGATAATCAGCACAGACAGCACCACCAGGATGCCGCTGTAAAGGATGTTATACGCATCCTGCAGCATCAGGCTACCCCGCTTTCTATCCAGTCAGCTTCTTTTTTTAGCAGGCGCTTTTCAAACTCGCTGTTGACCAGACCGTTTTCCAAGGATTCATCCAGGCAGTGTACCAAGTATTCATCTCCATGCAGGTGGACGGTAATGGTACCCGGTGTCAGCGTGATGCAGTCTGCCAGCGCCACCCGCGCGGCCTTGGTTTTGAGTTTGGTATGAAAAACTGTCAGTTTGGGCACAACAATATCCCTGTCGGTCAGGATCATCCGCATCACCGCGAAGTTGGCCAAGGTGATTTCCTTGATCAACAGCCAGACAAAGCGCAGGTAACCGGGCAGCTGCTTCATGATGAACCACTGTCTTTTCAGCGTAAGCCCGGGGGTGATAAAGCGCTGCACGAACCATGCCAGGGCAATGGAAATGATGGCGCCGATCACCACCAGCTCCAGGGTTATATTGGCATTAAAAAAAATCCACAAAAAGAATAAGGCCAACGCGATCACATGTTCACCTACTTCTTCCTTGAATCTTATTGGTGAATTGTAAGGCTCACCAGCTGGATTATAACAGACCCCTGCCGGTTGTCAACTGATGGCCATCTTTCGTGCATCTCCCGTTTTTCTGGTCAAACCTTTGCGATCCCAGTACTCCAGAATGGCCAGGGCATATTTGCGGGAGGTGGACAGCGCGTCCCGGAAGTCCGACAGGGTAACCTCGCCATGCTCCAGCTGCAGTTGCAGGAAGGCTTGCTGCGCTTGGGCGAGATCATCAGTCAAAAACAGAATGTCCGGGCTCACGGGGGTCAGGTTGCCCTGGTCGAGCAGGTAATCCAACACCCTGGGGAACTCTTTTTCCCTGGCAAACTCCGTGAGGAGCGCCGATTTTTCCGGAGGGGAAAAGCGGGCTTCTTCAAACCTGGCCCGCAAATTTTCCAGCAGCGCCTGCTGTTTGGGGGTGAAATTGATATCATGCTCCGGCGAGGCAAACACTGTTCCCAACCGAACAAACACTTCGCGGGACAGAAGGATATCCAGCACCTGGTCCGCTTCCTGCTGGCTTTGCCCGGGCAGCAGGGCTGTCCGGAACTCTTCCCGTCGGATGCCTATGCGCAGAGGATTCTTCTGGTGAAATTCTGCCAGGATATCCCTGGCTTTTTCTTCCAGAATCTGCACATTGTCCTGATGGAGATACAGCCCTTCCTGCAGCTTGATGACTTTTCCCTGCGACAACAGCTTGTCCAGGCAGGTGTCCATTATCTCAGGGGACACTGCTGTTTGCAGGGCGAGGGCAGCGCTGTGAACAAAGCGGGTGCCATGGCTTTTGAGCAGGGCTTCGGTGCGGGCAGGCAGGTCCGCTCCATGCATGGCATGCAGCTTCTCCACAGCTTTGATGCTGGAAGGGCGGTGCTTGTAGGGGCTGGGATCCAGCACTGTGCCGCCTCCGACCGTTTCAAGCGGGGAATAAAACCGCAGCACGAAGGCGTCCCCTGCCTTTGCCGCGATGGCATCTTCAAAGCGCAGTTGGCCAAAGCCTTCCTCGCCGGGCAGCAGTTGCTCCCTGCCGCCCAACAGAACTAGCTTGCACAGGGCTTCCGCGGAACCATGGTGAAAGTGCAGTCTGCTGCCATTTTCCAGTATGCGCCCGGTATCCGGGAGCACGCGCAACACAACATCCAGCATCATCCCGGGCTGCATGCTGCCGGGGCTGGCCAGTACGCTGCCCCGGGGAATGTCTTCCTGCTTGGCTTTTTGCAGGTTAATAGCCACCCGCTGGCCTGCGCAGGCCCGCTCCACCTGGCTGCCATGTACCTGCAGGCTCCGGATTTTGTAGGAATCCTCCAGCGGATACAAGGTCACTTCCTCGCCCTGGCTGACGCTACCCTCTATCATGGTGCCGGTGACCACCGTGCCAAAGCCCGGCATGGTGAACACCCGGTCCACCGGCAAACGGAAAGGGCTGTCAATGTCCTTGGCGGGCATATGACAAACCAGGTCAATCAGGGCTTCCTTGAGCGGTCCGATGCCCTGGCCGGTATGCGCGCTGACGACGTGGATAGGCGCGTTGGCCAGAAAGCTGTCCGCCAAGCCTTCCTTGAGTTCCTCCAGCATCATTTCAAGCCAGTCATCCTCCACCAAATCCGCTTTGGTGACAGCCACACAGCCATGGCGGATACCCAGCAAGGACAGGATGCTCAGGTGTTCCCGGGTCTGGGGCATGATGCCTTCATCCGCGGCCACTACAAGCAAAGCCAGGTCGATACCGCCGGCGCCTGAAAGCATGTTTCGGATAAACTTCTCATGTCCGGGCACATCCACGATGCCTGCCTTGCTGCCATCAGGCAGATCCAGCCAGGCGAAACCCAGGTCAATGGTGATGCCCCGGCGCTTTTCCTCCTCCAGCCGATCGGTGTCCACACCTGTCAGCGCGCGGATCAGAGCGGTTTTGCCATGGTCCACATGACCGGCAGTGCCGATAATTACATTACGCATCCTGTACCCCTGAAGATGAAAGCGCTGTTTTGAGCGCCCCGGTCAGTTCGGGCAGCTGCTCCGGGAAAACGGTGCGCAAGTCCAGCAGTACCGCATCCTGCCGGATTCGGGCAATGACCGCCGGGCTGCCATGACGCAAAAGGTCAGCCAGCCTGTCTGCTGACACAAGCCTGGATGTAAGGCAGAGGGCCACAGAGGCAAGTGACTCGCCCGGTGCAGAGCCTCCGCCCAGTTGAGCCTCGCTGTCCGCTACATCACATCGCAGCCCGAGAATATCCTTGAGGTCTTCCCTCAGGGAAAAAGCGCGCTGGCGCAGCGTCTCCAAATCGGTGCCCAGCATTTGATACAGCGGGATGTGCCTGCGGGCCAGACCGGCATCCCGGTAAAGTTGCAGGGTGGCTTCCAGCGCGGCGAGGGTCATCTTGTCAGGGCGCAGGGCTCGCATGAGCGGATGACGCCGCATAGCGGCAATCAAGTCCGCATCTCCGGCCAGGATGCCGGCTTGCGGCCCGCCCAACAGTTTATCTCCGGAGAAACACACGACCTGCGCGCCTTGTGCCAGTGTCTCCCGGGGACCGGGCTCCTCCTGCAGGCCATAGGCGGATAACGGCAACAGCGCTCCGCTGCCCAGGTCGGCCAACAGGGGCAATCCTGCTTCCCGGGCAATCCCGGCGAGCTCCGGAATGTCCACAGACTGGGTGAAGCCCATTACCTTATAGTTACTGGTATGCACCTTCATCAGCGCGGCGGTGCTCTCACCTATTGCCGCACGGTAATCCCCGGGCTTGGTTTTGTTGGTGGTGCCGACTTCCCGCAGGATACACCCGCTTTGGGTCATGACCTCGGGTACACGGAAACTGCCGCCGATCTCGACCAGTTCCCCGCGGGATACCACCACTTCCCTGCCGCTGGCTACGGCAGCCAGCATCAGCAGCACGGCTGCGGCGTTGTTGTTGACCACCAAGGCAGCCCGGGCACCCAGAAGCTGGCCGATCAGCGTTTCCACATGCGATTGCCGGTTGCCGCGCATCCCGGTATCCAGGTCGAATTCCAGTGTGGAGTAGCAGGTAGCTGCGTCCAGGGCGGCCTTCGCCGCCCTCTTTGCCATGGGAGCGCGGCCCAGGTTGGTATGCAGCAGGATGCCGGTGGCGTTGATCACCACAGGTTTTCGAGTCTGAAAACCTTCGCTGATGCGCTCAGCGCAGGCTAACAGCAATTCTGCCTGTGTGGGCACAAAGGACTGGCCGTTCAGGATGCGCTCGCGTGTCTTCTCAAGTATTTCGCGCAGCGTTCGGGCAACCAGTTGCTGTGAATACTGTGAAGACAGCGCCTGTCCCTGCGCGGTTTGCAGCAAGGCATCCACCTGTGGAATGCGCCTGAGAAGGTTGTGCAGTTCATGGCTCATGGCAATACCCCGTTCATTTGATGACATGCCTTATTGTATCACAGTCCGTACAGCCAGGCACAGGGGTGAGTGACGGCTTGCGGCGCCCTTGTATCCCGTGCAGGATTTGGTATAATGAGACAAACGAATGAGAAGGGAGGGATGTATTGGTGAGTGATGCACAGCGCATTCGCCTGACCATGATGACCTCCTGCGGTGGGTGAGCGGCTAAGACAGGGCCGGGTGTCCTGGAGGAAATATTGCACCGCCTGCCAAAAGGGCCGCGAGACCCGCAACTGCTGGTGGGCTATGATACATCGGATGATGCAGCCGTTTATCAGATAAATGATGACATCGCGCTGATTCAGACCGTGGACTTTTTTCCGCCCATGGTGGATGATCCCTACCTGTTTGGCCAGATTGCCGCCGCCAATGCCCTTAGCGATATTTATGCCATGGGCGGCAGTCCCAAACTGGCTATGAACCTGCTATGTTTTCCATCAGATCGGATATCTCTCGAGGATGTCCAGGCGATTCTTGCCGGTGGCGCAGACAAGGTGCACGAAGCAGGCGCCAATCTGTGCGGCGGGCATACGATTGAAGACAAGGAACCCAAGTATGGGCTTTGCGTTACCGGCTTTGCCAGTCCGCAGCGCATCCTGACCAACAACAGGGCGCAAATCGGTGATGTCTTGCTGCTGACCAAACCCTTGGGGTCAGGCATCCTGGCGACAGCGGCCAAGGCACAGCTGCTCAGCCCTGAGCAGATAGCCGGTCTTCATCATACCATGGCTGCGCTTAACGCTGCCGCGGCTGGCTGTATGGCCAGCTATACCCCCAATGCATGCACCGACATCACCGGCTTTGGCCTGGTGGGGCACACCACGGAAATGGCCCGGGCCTCCGGTGTGCGCCTGCGCATCTTTTCCAGGGAAGTGGCGCTGCTGGACGGCGCTTTGGCTATGGCCAGCCAGGGCGTTGTTCCCGGCGGCGCCTACCGCAACCGTGAATACCTGGGCGGCACCACCACCATCCTGCCCGGCGTCAGCCAAGCTTTGAGTGATATCCTCTTCGACCCGCAGACCTCCGGCGGCCTGCTCATCAGCATGCCGCCGGCGCAGGCCAAGCTGTTGCTGGAGGAGGTTCAACCTCATTGCCCGCATGCGCGCATCATCGGGGTGGTTGAGGCGCCCGGCGAGGACTTCGTCATCATTGAATAGCTCCGGCGTTGTTGTGCCATAACTGGAGGGCTTCCGGATCCGGAAACCCTCCTTTGCATCAGTTACGTTTTTTGTCTTCGGCAAGCGCAAAAAACTGCGTCAGCTGCTGACAAAGCCGCCTTTTTTGAGGATGGCGAGCGCGCGGCTCAGGTTTTGATCAGATACCATCACCACCGGGCCGGTGCAGCCCATGCCGCTTTGGGCATAAATGCCCTGTTTCCAAAGCAAGCGCACCGCTTCTTCCAGTTCCATGACCTCGACCCCGGCGATGTCCTGAGTAACCACCTCCTGTGGCGGCGGCTGGACCTCCTCCTGGGCAGGGGCGTTCCTGCGGGAAGACAGCCCATCCAGCAAGGTCTTCAAACCGGCATGATAAGCCTGTTGGTATTCCGCTGAAGCGATCTGTTGCCAGGGGCTCCTGCTATCTGGGCTGCGTAGGAGAGGGCATTGGCGACTACGGCTGTGCCGCTTGCACGGGAAACAATCGCCACCAGACGCTCGTAGCCTTCGCCAATGCCGGGACCATAGCCATCGCCCGTGGTCTCGTAGATACCGCCGCTGCTGAAGGCGGACAGCATTTTGATGACAACATTGCCGGTCAGGCTGTCCATCACCGCTACATCGCAGCTGCCTGCCAGCACATCGTTACCCCGCAGGATGCACCCACCGCCTGCCCTTGCGGATTGGGCAAAGGTGACCGGATAGCCTTGCTCATTGAGCTTTTTGAGGATGCCCTCAGCCTGACGGGCGCCATCGATATTCAGGAGGCCCACTGTCGGCTGCTCGATGCCACAGGCTTTGGCGGTGATGATGCCGGCGATGGCTCCCCGTACCATAGCCTCAACGCGGTCCGTGGCTGCAGTCCCGGTGGTCGTTGCCAGGTAGAGGGCCTTGCCTGTGGCCGGCGCGGGTACCCTGCCCACAGTGGCCACGCCAATGGGAAAGGGATAGTGCATGGCGACCGCCCCTTTACAGATGCCGTCTGCCAACAGCTGCTCCATGATCTGATGCGCTTGCGTCTCATCCTGCGCCTTATGGCAGGTGAGGTCCGGATGGGTCAGGCTGCCGATATAATGCACATTGACCCCGTTTCTCTTGGCTTGCAGGGCTGCTTCCAGGGTTTTGTCTTCTCCGTGCTCGCTGCCGGGCGCACTCAGAGCAATTCCGGGGGCGTCCTCCAGCCTGCCGGTCTCCAGCGCCCGGGCCAAATCCAAAAAGGTATCCCGAATCAGCTTTTGTGTGTTTGTCTGTGACATGCGCCCTCCTTAAGCGTCCAGTGAGGCGGCAAAAGCGCGCAGCGCCTCGGCAATCATGCTGCGGACCTCTTCCTTGCTGAGACCGTCCTGCTGCTTGTGATCATCGCCGCTGTTGGTCCGAAGCACAAAGGAGATGCCGTCAAACTGGTTGGTCAGCCGGCCCAGGAAAAGGCTGCCCTTGCCTACGATCATGGCCTTGCGGATTTTGCCATCCAGCAAATCCTGACGCGCGAACCCCAAATAAGGTGCGCCGGATGGAATGTGGCCCTGGGTGGGCGCCCAGCCTGCCATACCGTGTTGGGCAATAAAGCCATTTAAACCATCACGGGCCAGTTCACCGCTTTTGACTGCCAGGGCTCCAATCATCTTGAAGTTGGCCTGAGGCACATCCCCGGCGCCGGCAGGTTTGGTGATGTCGGGGTTTTGCAGCTCGGCTGCGTACTTGTCGATGTCCTGGATTCTCATTCCGGCCTGCTCCAGGGGGCTGAGCACCAGGGAGGTGATGACCGCCTGGGGTGAAGCGCCGGTACCCACGGTGTGCCGGCCAATGATATCCAGGTCGATCTCCGGATTGAGGCCGTCATTGGCGCTGATCAGCGCGGCGAAGCCGCCCAGCACATCCTCCAGCACCTGCATTCCCTTTCGGACATGATCCTTGCCGTTCATGCCCAGCTTGGCTGTGGAGCCGCCTGCCACCACCGCCACATTTTTGAAAGCACCGGACTTGACCAGGGCGGCAGCATTGACCAGAGCATGTGCCGGCGCCGCGCAGAAGCCGCGCACATCACAGCCGGTGGCGCCGCTCAAACCCGCGATTTCAGCGATGGACTTGGCGAAATTGCCGCCGCCGCGCTGGTTCATGTCGCCACAAGCTTCTTCACTGCACTCGATGACATAATCGATCTGCTCAGCCGCCACACCGGATACGCGGATCAGGTGCTTGAGCGCCAGCACGGCGGAGGCCTTGCTGGCCATGTTTTCCATCATGACATGAGCGCTGAGATTGGCATCCACATCATGGGCGCGCTTGATATAGCCCACCAGCTGCCCTTGATGGTAAATGCCTTCCGCGCCCTCCTCGTTAACAAAACGCGAAATCTGTTCCCTGTCGGTTCCTTCCCTGACACGGCCGCGGATATATTCGTCCATCAGCGGATGGGCATCAAAAGCCGGCCGGGTGCGGGAAACAAAATCACGCTCCAGGTGCACCAGGTCAAACATATCACAAGCCTGGAAGAGCAACAGAAATTCATCCTGGGGCATGATTTCACCATACTTGCCCTGGCGTGTCGCCCCGGCAACCGGTTTGTCCGTCCAGGGTTGGGCCAGCCGCCCCAGTTCTTCCGGGGTCATGTTGCCAATGTAAGTCTGGTTTGGGGCATAGGCCACCACCTGGTCATAGCTTCGCAGATGTCCGGGCAGGTTTTTAAGGTATTCGGAATCCGGATTGACCACCATCTCGGTAGTCTGGGTCGTTCCGTTGTGCAGCACCATGTCCGGAGCATGAACCAGGACATAGCTGGCAGCTTTTAAAACACTGTTCATGTCAGGTTTCCCTTTCTGTCGGTTGATAGTGATCTGCGCCGGCTTTTCGATCCGGCCCGGCGCTGCGGCCTTGCCCGGTTATGAGAACAAGAAAGGCCAGCGCCGCAATTGCGCAGCCCTGGCCGGGAGGCGTAACGCCCTGTAATGATCAGTATTTGGAATACTGCTCCCGGATGGCTGTCATTTCATTGACGATGTCATCCACATCCAGCACCATTTCCATCATGCCGATCTGTTCATCGTAAACGGTGGGGTCGAGTTCGCTTTTGATTGCGTCCTCGCAAACATGATACACGCTCAGTCCCAACTGGACTCCGGTCAATGGACCTGCGTAGGTCGGATCCCCTGCTGTGACGGTTTCTGCCGCGATGCCCGCGGCCTCACCCTCCGCTGCGCCCAGGATTACAAGGATGTTCTCAGGGCCATGCAGCTCAGCCAGTTCCTTCACACGCTTTTGGTTTTCCAGGTCCATCGCACCCGCGCTCGTTCAGACGAAGCACTCAGTGGATGAAAACAGGATCTCAGCCCCAGTGCTTTTGAGGCACTCGTCAATTGCCGGACCAGGGATCCCGTCCCGATCGCCAATGACAATTACTTTTTTATTCTTCAGCAAGCTCATGGGTTTCCTCCTTTCTTCCGTGATAAAAGCAAACGCTGGTTTTGCCCGGGCGTGCGGCCCGGGTCGGCGCGGCTTACAGATGACGCTGGATCATGGCTTCAATGTTTTCGTGGGTGCAGTCTTCCTTGACCAACTCCTCAACCTTTTCGCCTTTTTTATAGATGGCCATGACCGGCAATCCCAGCACCTTTTGGCTGATTGCCAGGCGGCGGGCCTTGGTGGTGTTCAATCCGGCGAAGGTCATCCGGTCACCGTACTTTTGATGCATTTCGCGGACAAAGGGTTCCAGCGCCTTGCAAGGCACGCAGCCGTCGGAATAAAAATCCACAAAGACAGTGCCGGGAGCTTGCAGCACCTCTGCTTCAAAAGTATCTCTGGTCAGTTCTTTCATTGGAATCCTCCTTACATAAAGTATACCACAATTCTCATGGATTGGGCTGGTTTGCCAGACAAATCCCCTCGATGTAGGCGTTGGCCTCCATGGCGGCAATGGCGCCATCAGCTGCTGCGGTCACCACCTGGCGCAGGCTTTTCTCACGGATGTCCCCGGCTGCGAACACCCCGGGAATGCCGGTGTGCATCGTGGCATCGGTGACAATATAACCGTTGCGCAGCTGCAGTTTGTCGGCAAACAGCTGACTTTCCGGGACAAAGCCCACAAAGACAAAGACGCCGAAGGTGCCGTCATTCTCATCGGCCTCAATCAGGGTCTCCTCGCCTGTCTTGACGTTTTTCACTGTCATGGCTTCCAGAATCCCGTCTCCATGCAACTGGCTGACTACGCTGTCCCACATGAAGTGGATCTTGGGGTTGCTCATGGCTTTTTCCTGGATGGACTTGACGGCGCGCAGCTCATCCCGGCGGTGGATAATCGTGACCTTGCGGCCAAACTTGGTCAGATAGACCGCTTCCTCTACCGCAGTGTCGCCGCCGCCGACGACATAAATCTCCATGTCTTCAAAGAAATTGCCGTCGCAGGTGGCGCAGTAGCTGACTCCTTTACCGATTAATTCCTTTTCGCCCGGGCAGCCGATGGGCCGGGGATGCGCTCCGGTTGCGATAATCACGGTGCGGCCCAGGTACTCGCCTTTTTTACCCACCAGGCGTTTGATATCGCCCTCCAAATGAACTGCCACCACGGTGTCATACACCTTTTCAGCGCCAAAGCGCGCTGCCTGACCGGTCATGCGGGCTACCAGGGAAGGGCCGCTCTCATGTTCCAGAGAACCGGGATAGTTGTCGATTTCAGCGGTAATGACAATCTGACCGCCATCTTTTTCTTTCTCAATCACCAGTGTGGACAGCCGGGAACGCCCTGCATACAGGGCGGCGGACAGGCCTGCCGGCCCTGCGCCGATAATGAGCACATCATAGATTGTTTGATTCATACAGTCCTCGTTTGCCGTCATTCTACATCAAACACCGTTTGGTCGGTGACATCAGTGGACAGCGCTTTCAGTGCGGTCAGGATAATTTTGCGCCGCAGGGCCTTTTCCTCGGCCATGGTGAGCGAGGGGTTGCCCAGGGGATGGGGAATGGCGACCGCCGGAACAATCCTGTTGGCGCCTACTGTCAGGGAGATGGGGGTGACCGTGCAGATGTGAACCACGGGAATCCCCGCGCGCTCAATTTCTTTTACCATCGTTGCGCCGCAACGTGTACAGGTCCCTCACGTGGAGGTCAGGATCACAGCCTGAACATTCTCCTTGATTAATTCCTTGGCAAACTCATCCGCAAATGCCTTTGAGCTTTTGACGGCTGTGCCGTTGCCCACTGTGGAATAGGTGTAGCGAAACAGGGAGCCGATTTTGCCTTCCATTTCCATTTCACGCATCACGTCCACCGGCAGCACCCGGTCCGCATCCTGGTTGGCGTAGGAGGGGTCATAGCCGCCATGGGCGGTGGCCCATTTGCCCTCCGTCAAATCCATGATGTCCTCCAGGTCATAGCGGCCATAGCGTGATGCGTTGGAGGATTCAATGCGGTCCGGGTTACCAAAGGGAACAATCCCACCCGAGGTTACAAGGGCAACCCGCGCGCGGCTGATATTTTTAACGGCGGGCTGGGGCGCTACACGGTCAAAGTCGGGCATGGGATATTCAGTTGTAAAGTCCTGGCCCTTGAGTTTGCGCACCAGCATCTCCACAGCCCGCTTGGCGCCCCGGTCCTTCTCAAACAGGTTGACGCGGATGCCCTGGGGCAGATAGCCTTCCTCACTGGACGCGCCAATAGGGTCACCGCTGACCAGTTTCTGCGCCAGAGGTACCAGCTTCTTGACAGCATCGCGCATGCCGGCGGCTGAGTTGCGTGTGGAAATGATGTATACATCCCGGGCAAACATTTCGGCCCCGGGGTTCTCGACGTACATGCCGGTAATGGCCTTGATGCCCAGTTCCTCCTGGGCGGCTTTGGCCACTGTGCCGCAGGCTACGCCATAACGCCCTGCGTTGAAAGCAGGGCCGGCAATGAGCAAGTCGGGCTCAGCGGCTTTGATCATCTCCAAAATCTCCGGCAGCGCCTGCTTGGTATGCTCGTTGAAGTAGGAGTCGCCGCAGATGACCGTACCCACAATATCCGCCGTCTGTCCGAAAGCCGCTCCCAGGGCCAGGCCCGGCCCAACGGGCCCTTCCCGCCATTGCGGTGGGATATGTGCCATTTCTTCGCCGCCGATCTGGGCAAAGAACTGGTTGATATAATGAACAATCCGTATCTTTTGCAAAAGCTGTCTCCCTCCTTTGTGATGATTTATCGCGCGCTGAGGTAGCCGAAGCCCACCTCGCTGGTCGCGCCGGTGATGGCTTGAATTTCCACCATGATGGAGCCATCTTCCATTCTGTTTTTGTCCCAGCCGCCGGCGATGATGCCCACATAGGCCTCCGAACCGATGACCCGCTCCATCCTGGGCAAGGTGACAACCTGATTGGCGTTGCCGGCTGATACCACCGCGTTCGCGGATACATGGGCGTCTGCCAGTGACTGGCTGGAACCATCACGGCCTGCGTATTCATCCGTAAGCAGCACGATTTTGATGCCCTTCTCGCTGATTTTGCGGGAGTTCATCATCAGGTCTGTATCGGGGTTGCCAAAGCCTTCCTCCGAGACAATCACGCCCTCAAGGCCCAGAAACTCGCATAGCTTGGCTGTCCAGTCAGAGGAGCGGACCTTGTCGGCCAGGTAGACATTTTCATTGGTGATAATCATGGCACAGAAATTGAAATCCTTGCCGTGACGGGCGTACAGCTCATGTACGATGGGATTGTTCTGATGGACATAAGTGGGATTTTTATCACAGGCAGACACGCAGTTGCCTGAGATGATCGCTCCGTCCATGACCTCAGTCGGATAGAGTATGGTGGGGAGTATCTTCTTGGCGTCCACGCCATAGACATAGGTGTCATGCAACAGACCCTGGCTTTGCAGCATTTGCACATAACCCACGCGGGGCAGGTCGCCAAACTGTTTCAATCCCTCCAGCAACGGCAGGGTCTCATAGGTTTCGATGCTTTCCGGGACAATTTCTCTGGCCAATTCACCCAGGTACGCCGCGGCCTTCAAACCGGCCAAACGCACGGCTACTTCATGTTCATGCGCGCTCAGACCGTCCTGGGGGCGCAGGATCAATACCACATTCTGGGTTTTTGAGAAAGGCGTGTACTGGGCGCCTATGCCGGACATATCAATGATGCCCTCCTGGAAGCCCACGATCTTGCCTGTAGTGACCACAGCCGCGCCTTTAAGCACATGGGTACGCCCCTGGCCTACAGTGTCCACATGCGACACCGTCCCCGGGAACATCCCGCCGGGGCCGTCCACCTTTACGCGGGGCTCCACTACGTCCTTCACCGGGGTGATCCTGACGCTTTCGCCGGGGCGGGCCAGCTCTACCTCGACAGAGCTGATATGCTCATCCTTGAGCACCAGGGCTTTGATGTCCTCCGCGTTGATGTACAACACGCCGTCCTTCACCCTGGATGTGTCAGCGAATTGAACGTCGTGAATGGGAATGAAGCCTAATTCCAGTCTCAAGCCGTGCACCTCCTGTTTCCTGTTGTGTTGGGATGAACAATGGGCAAAGCGCGGTGTTCACGCCGGCGTGATGAGAGCTCATTCACCTTCGGGTGTCCCGTGCATGTGCGCGAAATCCGATAAAAGCGCTGACTGGAGCAAGGTCCAGTCCACCAGTTGAAAGTCAGCGTCCATCTGTGGCGTAATTTCTCTCTCCCTGGGCGAAAACCTGTCGTGCGCCATGATGGCTTCCTCAATTAGCAGCAAGCTGTCCACACACAAGCTTGCCTGTGGCCGCTGCGTTATGCCAATGGATTTATACAGGGTTTCATTGGGCTTGACTGAACCGGACAGCGGATGGGTCAAAAGAACATGCCCCTGATGCACCTTGTCCCTGACCAGAATCAAAAGCTCCCGGAAGCTGACAGGAGCATAGGCCACGGCATGCTTTTGCAAGCGCATCAGATGTGATTGTACCAGCGGGTTATTGCTTACTACCAGCATTGCGTACCTCCTGTCAGACATTGATCCTCAAATACCTGCAACACGCGATGCCCGCAGCCGCCGGCTTGCCTGAACTCTGTACCTAACCTGAAAGATTCTCGCTTTCGCGATTGCTTCTTCGGTGCAATGCTCTCCAGAGTTTTGTCCTGCCTTCAGTCCTCTTGGCCTGAGATCTTCACGGACAGTCGGCACTTGTCCGCTTATTCCTTCGGCTGCGTGGGGCACGCGTTCTCCTGAGGGCAATCATCCAATTACTATTGACTTAATAACAGTATACGCAATCGGAATGTTGTTTTCAAGGGTGATGCCGTTCAAAACGTTATGTATACAATGTTGCCTGCCGGTGCGGTAAGCATGCAAAGAGGGATTTACAACTTGCTAACACCCGGAGCGCGGATAATCCTGCATATTTTGATATAATACTTTTGAGGTGGGATGAATTGAAGGCAAGAATATTGGTTGCCGAGGATGACCCGTCCATTTTGAAACTGATGGAAACCAACCTGCAGGTGGCGGGGTATCAGGTAGTGTGCGCTACCGATGGGCGGCAGGCATTGCAGGCGGCGCGCGCGCAGGTGTTTGATCTGGCGCTGCTGGATGTGATGATGCCGGAGATGGACGGCTTTGCGCTGCTGCCGTTTTTGCGGGAACAGGATATCCCCGTGATATTCGTCAGCGCCAAGGCCGATGTGATAAGCCGCGTGCAAGGCCTGCGCCTTGGCGCGGAGGATTATCTGGTCAAGCCCTTTGACATTTTGGAGCTGCTGGTGCGCATGGAAAAGGTGCTGGAGCGCAGCCGCCCGCAGGCTGCCATCCTCACCCACCGCGATGTAGTGCTGGACGAAAGCAGGCATGTGGTGATGCAGGGCGATGCGGAGGTGCCGCTCAAGCCGCTTGAGTTTGATCTGCTGCGCACGTTCATGCGCTATCCCGGTATGGTATTGACGCGCGAGCAGCTGCTGCGGCGCGTGTGGGGCGAAAACTTTTTGGGAGAAACGCGCACCATCGATGTGCATGTGGCGCTGCTGAGGCGCAAACTGAACTGGCAGGAGGTCATCGTTACGGTGTACAAGGTGGGTTACCGGCTGGAGCAGGGCGAATGAAGCTGCGCACCCGGCAGACGCTGATCCCGCTGGCCATCATTTTAGTGGTCATGGGCGTTTTTTTGTATACCTATACCGGCCTGCAGGCTGACCGGCTGCTGTCCGGCGCGCGGCGCAACGGCGCATGGCAATTGGACGCCTTTACCGAGCACATCACCGCCCTGGAGCGCACGGCGGCGCTGGAGGCCGATGCCGCGCACATCACCCGGCAGGCGCTGGTGCAGTACGCCTTTGCCACCTATGTGCATTTGCTGCAAAACGCGGACAGGGCGTACTCCCTGTGGGCGGACGGCGCCTACCTGTATAACCTGTCGCCGCTGGACCCGGCGGCGCGATTGCCCGTTCCGGACAAAGTCATCACCGCCAGCCGCATGCTGCGGCAGGGCGGGGAGTTGATGCTGATCTCCTCGTGCAGCCTGCGCGTGCTGGAGGTGCCCGTTACGCTGTACCTGACCGAGAACATCAGCCGGGTGGAGGAACAGATCAACAGCCTGGTGCGCATCGCGCAGTTGGCGCTGGTGTGCAGCCTCGCGTTCTGCGCGCTGGTGCTGCCGCCGCTGGTGCGCAAAAGCCTGTCGCCGCTGGAAACGCTGTCCGGCGTGGCCGACAAAATCGCGGGCGGCGCGTATGCGTTGCGCGCCGGCATTGACACCGCCGATGAGGTGGGCGACCTGTCCCGTGCCTTTGACCGCATGGCTGCCACCGTGGAGGACAAGATCAGCACGCTGGAGGAAACCAACCGCCGCCAGGAGATGCTGCTGGGTGCGCTGACGCATGAGCTGAAAACCCCTATGACAGCCATCATCGGCTTTGCCGACAGCGCGCTGACCATGCCGCTGACTGAGGCCGAGCGCGCCGACGCGCTGCAGGAAATCCATGAGGCTGCGCGCCGCACCGAGCGCCTGAGCCAGAAAATGATGCAGCTGATTGCGCTGGGGCACGAGCAGGGCATCACGAAGAAACACATTGACGCAGCCGGCCTGCTGGAGCGGGCCGCGCGCGCGGCGGGGCAGGCGGCTCAGGCCGCGGGGATAATCATCGCGCCCGATGTGCAAATCCCTGCCCTGTGGGGCGACCCTGACTTGCTGCACAGCGCGCTGACCAATTTGATCGACAACGCTGTCAAAGCCTCGCAGCCAGGGCAGTGCATTGTGCTGCGCGCCCGGCGCGCGGGCAGGGACGTGGTGTTGTCTGTTATCGACGAGGGCCGGGGCATCCCGGCGGCCGATGTCCCGCGCCTGACTGAGCCCTTTTACCGCGTGGACAAGGCGCGCAGCCGCAAGTTGGGCGGCGCGGGGCTGGGGCTGGCGCTGTGCCGTATGATTGCCCAGGCGCATGGCGGGCAACTGCAATTGGACAGCAAAGAGGGACGGGGCACCGCCGTGCATCTGGTGCTGCCGGAGGAGGATGCCCATGCGCCATAAAAAAGGTTTGTTGGCCATCGTTGCATTGTTAGCGGCGGTGTTGTTGGCCGTATTGCTGCTGCCGCAGATGACCAATTTGCTGATTGAGCGGCAGATATCCCTGCACCCGCAGGTGACCGCCACGCCCATGCCCCCGGAAGAGCCGTGGGCCGAGGGGCTGTAAGCCGCGTGTTTTACTGATATTACAACCTGATAACAACTATTTCACGTTTTGATGCGGACTTTGCGACCCGCGTTTGCCATCATGGGGCGGCAGGGGCATGTTTTGTGCCCAAAAGGAGGGCTAAACAAATGATGAAACGCCTGCTGTTGCTGATACTGGCGGCTTGCTGCCTGATGGCTGCTGCTTATGCCCGGACCATGCCTGAGCAGGTGGCCGCGCCGCCGCGCGCGCAGGGCACCTGGCACAGCCCCACGGGGCGCACCACGATCAGCCTGGACGCGCAGGTTGTGGTGCCCGATGTGGACAGCATGCCCATTGTGGAGGTGTTCCCCCGCATCTTTGCGCCGGAGGAGGTGCACGCGCTGGCCGATGCATTGATAAGCCCCGGCGCATGGCAGGCGTATACCGACCAGGGAAAATACGGACAGTGCACGGATACCAACCCGCAGCCAGGCTACCGACGGGCAGAAACCACGCCATCCTATGCAACGCGGTATGAACTCTCCCTAGGGGGCGGCGGCGCCTGGATATACGATTTACCGAACAAGATGGTCTCTGCCAACTATTATGAGCAGGGCGGCCCGGATGTGTCCAAGGTGCTGGTAGGCCTGCAATATTCTTTCAAGCCAGGGGACAACCTGGGGCGTAACGTGGGCAGGCAGGAGGACGCGGTGGCGCTGGCTGCGAATGTGGTCACCAGCATCTGGCCGGACATGCAATTTCATTCTGTTGACAAGGATCTGGACATCTTTACCGAGCGCACCTCCTGGGAAGGCAAGCCGGCTGACTATGGCTACCGCATCTACTTTGCCCGGCAACTGCGCGGGGCTGTAGCCACACCGGTCAGTCAGCAGGGCGCGGAGGAGGCCAACTACCTCTTTCCGGGCAGGCAGCAGCCCGGCTACCACCTGCCGCTGCCGTATGAGCGCCTGTTTGTGGACGTGGGTGAGGACGGCATTTTTCAGTTGATATACGATAATCCTCTGCGCATCGGGCAAACGCTGCAGGACAGCCCCGCCCTGCTGCCCTTTGACCAGGTGCTGGACATCTTGGCCCGCATCGGCCCGCTCAAGTATGCGGCCTCTGAAAGCGCGCAAAACAACGGCGTCCAAATCAACCGCGTGGTGCTGGGATACATGAGCCTGCAAATGAAGGACTGCCCCGGCCGCTACCAGATGGTGCCGGTGTGGGATTTTTTCGGAAGCCGCACCATCGGCCGGGAGTTCTATGACATTACACATTATTCCCTGTTCACTATCAACGCCATCGACGGCACGGTGATTGACCGGGAATTGGGCTATTGAGGAAGAAACGATGAAAAGAGCGCGATTGATTCTCCTTGTCCTGCTGCTGGCGGCTGGCCTGTTGCCCGCCCATGCGCAGACGCTGGCGAACCGGCTGGACGCGCCGGAGCGGATCAGCCAAACGTACCGCTCCAACTCCGGCAAAACCACGGTGACCATCGATGCTGCCGTGACGGTGCCCGACGCCCAGCGCATACCGGTGTATGCGATCCAGCCCCGCAAGTATACCCTGGAGGAAATCGATGCCCTGGCCCAGGCTGCCTTTGGGCAGGAGCCGTATGAGGGCGAACGGGAGTTTCAGGTGCACCATCGAACGATTGGCCCCAACTCCACGTTTGAACATTGGGACTACGATTTGTTATTGGATGCGCAAAGGCGCATCCCAACGGGACGGACGGAGGAGCCCCTCCCCGCGGCTGAATTGGTCGTCCTGATGACTGAACTGCCGGACGGGTCGATTTTCCATGCCGGTGCGGAATATTCCGCCCAGCAGGTGATTGGCGAGGGGTATTATTTTTCCAACGGTTTGGCCTGGCCATTGGACAGGCAGCCCTTGGGCACGCAGATGTCCTTTGAAGAGGCCCGGCGCATCGCCGATGCCGCGGTGGCTGCCTTCGCCCCCGGACGGCAGCTGGCCGGCGCCGCCCTCCTGCCCGATGAGATTATTACGAGCGGCTCCGGCCATGTGTCGGAAAGCAGCCGCGAAGGCTATGCGCTGTATTACACGCTGTCCCTGGAGCTGCCGGTGACCTATGCCTATAGAGAAATCAGCCAGGCGGAATTTTTGGAGACCACGCAGAGCGAGCTCATCACCGTGGTGGTGGATGACCGGGGCATCCGAAACCTGATGTTCAACTGGCCGCATCAGGCAAACGGCATGTTGCAGGAGGATGCGCAGCTTTTGTCTTTCCAGCAGGTGATGGACATTGCAGGCAAGCTGCTGCCGCTCAAGTACGCATCTTATGAGCGTGAGTACCCGGATACGAGGATTGCTGTGTCCGATATCCGGCTGGGCTATATGCGCGTATTGCAGCGGGCGCATCCGCGGCAGTTTCATTTGATCCCGGTGTGGGATTTCTTTGGCGGCGCGACCTTTGCCAGGTTCAAAAACGCGAGCCCTACCGTGACATGGGATGAGGCCTATAACAGCCTGCTCACCCTCAACGCCCTGGACGGCACGGTAATCGACCGGGATTATGGGTATTGATATGAAAAAGCATAGAGAAACATGTTTGATGCTGGCAGTCTGCCTGTGGCTGCTGTGTGCGCCTGTTATACACGCTGAAAGTCCCGCACGCTGGCGTGTGGACAACAGCACGCAGCAGAATGTGCATGTGATCATCGATGCGGACATACAGGCGCCAGCGCTCGCAGAGATTCCCGTGTATGAGGTAAAGCGGGCGATGGTCAGCGGGGAGCAGCTGATGCGCATCGCGGAATGCTGCATGCCGGGGCAAAAACTGTTTGCTGCCGACAGCTCCCGCAATCCCTTGTCCCCGCAGCCCGAGCCGGTCTCCGCCTACCGGGATGTATCGGAGGAGTTTCATGTTTTCAGCGCGGCCAAGCCTGTATTCTATCGCGCGGTCATAGGCGATGGCGTGCGTTTTGTGGAAGGCAGCTACCAAACCCTGGCCAATGGGCAGCCGCTGGAGGTTTCGGCGCAGCTGCATATCGCCCATGGAACGCTGGCAGCGCAGTATGCGCAGGGGGAATACGATTTTTCGGATGCTGTGCCGGAGCAAACGGGCCCCTTGCCCTTGCAGGAAGCCCGTGCCCGCGCGCTGTCCTGCGCCCAGGCCATCGACAAAGCGATGACCCTTGGCGCGGTGCAAACGGTGCCCCTGATCCGCTATATGGATACCGGCAGCGTTGAATACCGGCATCAAATCGCCGGGCAAGGGCTTGTGCTCAGCTTTACCCGCTTGGTGAACGGTATCCCGATTACCTATGAATCGGCCCATGACGGACGAAGCTTGGACAGCATGGGCGATGATTACACCGTGCCGTTCGCCTATGAAAAACTGCAGATGGTCATCAGCCCGGAAGGGGTGATTGGGTTCACCTATCAATCCCCCTATGAGGTGCTGCCTGATCCCATCACGCGGGTACATCTCCTGCCGCTCAAAGATATCCAGGAGATCATCACGAAAACATTGCCGCTCAAATATGCCGCCGCGGCCCGTTCCGGCAGTATTACATTAAGGGCGCACCGGCTTGTGTTTGGCTACGCCCGCGTTCTTATGCGCAATGACCCCGGCCGCTACATGCTGGTGCCTGCGTGGGACTTGATGGGCACCTGGCAATCGGGGGACGATGATGCATTCAACGATGCCCACGGCAGCCTGCTCACCATCAACGCGGCGGACGGCATGATTATCGACCGGGGGTTTGGGTACTGATATGAAAAAACATATGAAATCTTGTCTGATGCTGACAGCCTGCCTGTGGCTGCTGTGCGCGCCGGCTTTGGCGCAGACGGTGCCCGGCATGGTGCAGGCGCCGGTGCGTGTTGCCCGGCGCTTTACCTCCAACACCGGCAAAACGGTGATTGAGGTGGACGCAAATGTGCTGGTGCCCGAAGCAGAAGCGGCGTACATCCTGTCTGTGGAAATCCGGGCGTTTGAGGAGGAGGATGCGCAGCGCCTTGCCCTGCTGATTGACCCGGACGCCAAATGGCAAAAGGATGCCGATGAGGAGCGCACCGGCGCGTACCGCAGCACCGCCTGGATCCGGTGGCTGTTTGACAGGCAGCTGGGCTATATGCCGGTGCTGCAGCGCGACAGCGGGCAGGCTTTTCAGCTGACGCCGGTGTGGAATTTCTACGGTTTGAACGAGCGGGATTTTGAGGAAGACCCGCATCACAGCGAGATGAACGAAGCGCACCTGACCATCAACGCCTTAGACGGTACGGTGATCGATCCGGCGTATGGGTACTGATATGCGGGCCTTTTTCCGCGCCCTGCGCGTGGACCTGGCCAAAGCGCTGTGGGGGCGGTGGTTTGTCATCGCCGTGCTGGCCACGCTGTTTTCGCTGTGGCTGGGCATCTCGCAGCAGCTGCGGGGCATGGGCGATTACCTGATGTACAACGATGAGCCGCACTGGGCGGGGATGCTTGATCAGGCGTTGCAGGGCAGCTTTGCGCAGCTGAGCCTGCCGGCGCTGTCGGCGTTGCCGGCGGCAGGGCTGGCGCTGCTGGAGCTGCAGGCCGGTGCTGCCCGCAGCGCCATTTTCCGCGTGGGCTGGCAACCCTATCGCGCGGGCAAGATGCTGGCCGCGCTGGCGGGCGGCATAGTGGTGCAGGCCGCGGGCATCGGGCTGCTGATGGGCCTGATGCATGCCATCCGGCTTTATGCGCTGGGCGCGCCCATTCCCTGGGCAGCGTGGCAGGGCATCGGACCGCCTGCGCTGGCGCGCATCATGTGCGGCGGCATCTGGTCGGGCGCAGGCAGCCTGCTGGCGCTGCTGACGGGTACGGCCAGCGCCGCCACGGTGGGGCCGCTGTGCCTGTGCTATGGGCTGATGATGGTGGGCACGCGGTTTTTCCCGGACACGGCGTGGGTCAACCCGCTTTCGTGGCTGGGCGGCGCCTCGTGGCTGCCGTGGGCGGTGCTGGGGGTTATTATGCTGCTGCTGTGGGCGGTGTTGGGGAGAAAGGTACGCCAGCATGTGTGACCTGCGCAAGGCCTGGCTGTGCGCGGGGTGGAACCTGTACACCCTGCGCAAAAACCCGCGCTTTTACCTGGCGCTGGTGATGGGCTGCCTGCTGTGCTGGATGCTGACCGACCGCACGCTGGCCATATCGCGCGATTTTCATACCGATTTGCAGGTGTTTGAGGCGTTTATCTGGTGCTTTGCCGATGGCGACAGTATCCTGTACGCCTCGCTGGTGCTGATGTTGGTGCTGTCGGCCTTCCCCCGGCTGGACGCGGCGGGCAGCTATGTCAGCTTCCGCGCCGGGCGCCGGGCATGGCTAATGGGGCAGGTGCTGACGGTGCTGGTGATCACATTGGGCTACTGCCTGCTGCTGCTGGTGTGTTCCATGCTGCTGGGCGCGGGACGCGTGCATTTTCATAACGCCTGGAGCGATACGGCGACGCTGCTGTCCTTCTCGCCGGGCGGGTTTGACCCGGCCTTTGCCGTCACGCGCAAGATGGTCAAGCTGACGCTGCCTTACCCTGCGCTGGCGCAGATATTCATGCTGCTGTTTTTGTTCATGCTGCTGCTGTCCTCGGTGCAGTTAGCGTTCACGGTGTTCAAAAGCCGCCAGACCGGCACCGCGCTGGCGCTGCTGATCTGCCTGATTGGGTTTATCCTCACGCCGGAGCGGTTTATGCAGTGGCTCCATTTGCCGTTGGAGTTTACCTTTTATGCCAATTTGCTTGCCGCGTGGCTGTCGCCGCTGCAGCACGCCACCTACATGATGCACAACTTCGGCTACGACCTGCTGCCGCGCCTGTCCACCTCCATGCTGCTGTTGGGCGGGGTCAGCGCCGCGCTGTTAGCGTTGTCGGCGCTGCGCATGCGGCACTATAACTATGTATTTTCAGGAGGCATCGCCCATGACTGATACAACTGCGCCCGCCATACAGGCGGAGGGCATCCGCATGCGCTTTGGCGCCGATACCGTGGTCAAGGGCATTACCTGCGCATGGGAGGCCGGTAAAATCCACGGCATTGTGGGGCGCAACGGCTCGGGTAAGACGGTGCTGATGAAGTGCATCTGCGGCTTTTTGCGCCCCACCCGGGGACAGGCGCGCGTGTTTGGCCGCGTCATCGGCAAGGACGTTGATTTTGCGCCCGACACCGGCATGCTGATCGAAGCGCCGGGCTTCCTGCCGCATGAAACGGGCATGAACAACCTGCTGTGGCTGGCGCGGCTGTCCGGCCTTAAAGGCCGTGAGCGCGTGCGCGCGTGCATCCAGATGGTGGGTCTTGACCCGGACTTAAAAAAAGGCGTGGGCAAATACTCCATGGGCATGCGCCAGCGGCTGGGCATCGCGCAGGCGCTGCTGGATGATCCCCGCTTGCTCATCTTGGACGAGCCCACCAACGGCTTGGACAAACAGGGCGTGCGGGATGTGCACGCCCTGCTGATGGGCCTCAAAGCCCAGGGCAAAACCATATTATTAGCCAGCCACAACCCGCTGGATATTGCCACGCTGTGCGACAGCGTGCGTGAAATGGACGGCGGAGTGATGAGCGCACCGTACAAAGCCAATAACATTTGATCCACCGAATACATACAAGAAAAATGATAAAAGCTGTTGCTTAAGATGAGCGGTTACTTGATTTTCAGGATATCCAGTGCGGTTTCCAGCTTGACCGGTATATTCATATGGGCTCATAAGACTCCCTCCGCCAATGCCACCGCGCCGATAATTCCCGCGTCATTGCGGAAGCTGGCGGGAACGACGCGCGTAAAGGGGCAATAGGTGAGATATGCGCTGGTCTTTTCGACAGCTTCCCGGATCGTATCCACCACAATGCTGCCTGCGTTTGACAGGCCGCCGCCAATGGCAATGATTTCCGGCATGAAGATCATGATCAGCGACTGGATACCAACAGTCACCTCGCGGATATACTGCTGCCACACATCCGACTTGTATCCTTTGCGGACACGGTCAACAAGTTCCTTTGTTGTCAGCGGTGCGGCCATTATACCCAATGCCCGGGCAGCGGCATACTGTTCCCAGCATCCCTTTTGGCCGCAACCGCATGGATGCCCGTCCGGGTGGGTGATCATGTGCCCCAATTCACCATGAAGCCCCTGATAACCGCGCAGTGGCTCTCCGCGCACGATCACCCCGCCGCCGATCCCTGTGCCCAGGGTCAGCAAAATACCTGTCTCACAGCCCTTCAGCGCGCCATAGCGGTGCTCTGCCATCAGGGCGCATACGGCGTCATTCTCAACAGGCACAGGCATGCCAAACGCGTCCTGAAGCATCTGTCTGACCGGTGCCTTTTTAAGCCCCAGCTGATTGGCGGTGACGCATCCTTCATTGTCCCAGGTACCGGCAAAGGAGATGCCGACAGCTGCGTCCGGCGCGTGACGCCAAGCCTCATTCACCATGTTATATACAGCATTGACAATGTCCTGCGCTGTGTCCGGGGTGGGCCTTTCATCCCGGCAGCGGACCTCAAGGCCATCCTTCACGATACCTGTTTTGATTTGCGTTCCGCCCACATCGACGCCGATGATACTCATAAGCTCTCACTTTCCTTTTGTTGCCGGATGATGTGAAATTGTATCACAAAACGTATTTGAAGAATAGCTAGGACAAGTCTGTGCAGGGGGGATGTGTGTTTTGGCTGTGTTTCACGCAAAAATGTCTGTATTCACGCACAAAAATGGCTGTATTCACGCAAAAACGCTTGTGCCAACCGGGTTATAATGCTATATTGATACTGATTTCAATCTTTATTGCATCGTCGTGCCGGATTTTTTATTGCCCTGCTGTGTCAGTCAATCTTACCGCAGCTTTCGCTGCGCCTTCGGTTTCCTTCCTTGCAGGACGGAAAAATCTTTCGCCGCTTTGGATGCAATCAAGTTTTATATCAGTATAAATTATTTCCTCGTAAATTTGCCCTCCATATGTGCTTTGTTTGATACGATACGACAACAGCAAAACCAGTCAATGCTTGGGACACGAACTCGGGAATTTCAATCTTCTTCAAGCCGGTTCATGCGTTTGCTTTTTTTGACTTAATGGGTACGCTGTGATAACATCCCTTAGGCGCATTGATACTGATATCAAACTTTAACGCTTTCATGAGCCGGTATTTTTTGGTCTCCCCTTTGATTCGCTCAGTCAACGCAGCGATGGCTGCGCCTCCTTCACTCATCTTTGTGGAGCCTCAAAAAATCCTCGCCCCATCGGTGCGTTAAAGTTTTCAAACAGTATGATATGAATTTTAGATGACTCTGATTGATTATAATAAGATGATTTCCCAAGGAGGATCAGGATGAAAAAAACGCGCATGTTGCTCTTGCTGGTTGTTGTAACATTGGTGATTTCCGCCCAGCCATGCAACGCGGGGAATGGTCTGACAGGCGCTTGGCATGCTGTTCAGCGTTATGGCAGGGATGAGGTTCCCTGGATAGAGACGATTCATTTGGAGCTCAACGCGGATGGTACCGGGCAAATCTACATCCAAATGTGGGATTTAGCGAAGAACAAAAAGGAAACGACGGACCTCATGCTCTTCGACTGGCGGATTGAAGATGATTCCATCCTGTTCATAGAGAAGGGCGCAAAAGACCAGCAGTTCAGCGAACGGTACATCCTGGAGGCTGAAACACTCTTTTGTATGGACAATGAGTTCAAACGAGAACTGGTGCTTCCTGAAGAAGTTGGACAGATCAATGCTTTTGCTGATTACGAACGCGTCTCCATGCCGGCCAGCTTTGAGGGGACCTGGTACATGATGGAACACGACAAATGGTATGACCAGTATATACGGTATGTTGAAGTTACAGTGAAGGCGGATGGCAGCGGTTTGTATGCCGCCAGGGAGGTTCCTAAACCCGACAGAAGCGCAGCGGAAAAGACCGAGCATAGGTCCTTCACCTGGTATCGTGAAGGGGACGTATATTACCTGGAATTTGAAAACAGCAAAGCAGGGGCTATAGCCATTACCATGGAAGAGAATGCCTGCTGGGTTGAATACCTTGGGTTTCTTTCGCGGTATCCTGATGCTCTTCAGGCAGTTGTCATCGGATATGATGTGCCGCTGTATGAGCATCCGGACCATAACAGCAGAATTTTGTATAAAATTCAGCATGATGAGTCTGCTGTTGTTCTTGGGCGTTTCGGTAACTTTCTTCAGGTATTTACAATTAACACGGACGGATATTATGATTTTGGAGATCATTTTGTTCGGTGGGATTCCTACGGAGAAGGCTATCTTGGCTTTGTAGATGCCGATACCCTGGCGCTGACGAGAGCGCGCGTTGTCTTTCGAGACGGAGGAGCCGGCGAGTATCTGCCTCCCCTTCCCATTGCTGTGGAACTTATTCGGGACATGACGGCTGACTTGGGCCCTGCCTCAACGGTAACAACATCCGGCTCTTCCGATACAACGATCATGAGTGAATCTTCTTCTGATGATACAGTACAATCTGAAGAAAATGACGATATTGATATGCTTACGAGTGCTTCTGACAAAATTGTTTTGTGGATTCAAGCGAGGGATTGTAAAGTGTTTCAATGGGGATGTTCAAAGGGAACGCATCGATTAAATGCCTCTGATAATAGAAGATTAATTTCAAAAGACGCCTTAACTGTAAATGGAATAACTTATAGTGATATTCAACATCCAAACATTTGCGAAAATTGTAATAAAACAAAACAAACTGTTAAGGGCAGTTATCGTTATGTCACAATTAATTGTGTATGGTTTTCCTACTGTAAACTTGCCAAATACTTTGGCCTATCTGCTGAGAGTAAAGTGCCGCGCATTGCTGAGTGGAAAACAAAAAAAACATACAAGGGCTATGAAGTTTTTTGCATCACACCTAATAAAACATGGAATTCCTTTCTTGATAAAAACAGCCCTACCGGTGAAAAACTGATCGATTTTATTAGTGAACATGCAGATGGGCTGCGCGCCGGTGACATTATACTATTCAAAGATGCAGCGCCACATACGTTTTTAATTGATTATTTTGACGGCACTCATTTTTATTATACGGACAATGGTGTTACGAAAGAATACGGAGGCGCTACAAAAGAGGTTCTTTTAGCAGAAGCCATGGGCAGAGAGCCTGACCAGATTGAGGTGTATGTCAAAACTCCCTATGACTTAGCAAATGAAAGGAAGGATTACCGTCTAAATTATATTGTGGTCTTTAGGCCAGAAACTAATGCTGATTCCAATCTTTAATGCATCATCGCGCCGGGTCTTTTGTCGCCTTGCTGTGTCAGTCCGCCTCAACGTAGTTCAGGCTGCTCCATGGGTTTCCTTCCTTGCGGGACAACAAGAGCCCTTGCCGCTTTGGATGCGATAACGCTTTATATCAGTATGAATCTAAATAATTGCGGTGGTTTTGCCGCGAACAACACAAACAATGAATTGATACAAAACTGCAAAGGAGAGATAGGAAATGAAGAAAAAGTTTTCCGCGAAAAAGCTGCTTCTTGTATCTTTGGCTGTTTTTCTGGTGGGCTTGCTGATTGCTTCATTGGTCTCAACCGATAACGGCAAAACGGAGATGAGACGCCTGTATGTTATGACAGACCGAGGCGTTGGAATCAGCCTGGAAGTCTACAAACCCAAAACAGCTACAAGGGAGAATCCCGCTCCGGCTGTCATGCTCATCCCTGGCGGGAACGCCAGCGTTGAGTACATGTCTGACGCTGGCATGGAGCTGGCCCGCAGGGGAATTATCGCCATTGGCATTGAGCCGTACACAATTGGCAGATCCGATGTTGAGAAGGACAACGAGGGGCTGGGTTCTGTTGATGTAACCAATTATGTTTACGGGCTTGATTTCATTGACACAAACAACATTGGTTACATTGGCTGGTCAATGGGCGCGTTGCGCGCCAATGCAGCGATGTATGTCCCCGATCCCTCGGGCGCGATGACCACAGACGCGAGAGGCAATGAAGTACCTAAAAATGTTATCAGGGATGGCGTCAAGGGCATTATGTATGTTGGCGCCGGCGGGTTGCTCACGGATGAATACCAAATCAACAGCGCCTTGTTTGAAGGGCAGTGGGATAACCTGTACAGGGGAGATCGGCGCGAGATGAACAAGAACCCACAGTACACCAATGTTCTTGGCGTCGACCAGTTTGAGTTCTGGAAATGGTATGGTGATCCTGCTAACGGGACTGGAAGAATCTACTACGAGGGCTGGACAGGGCATACGATCGGCCTGTCAAGCTACTCTTTTGTAAAAGCTGCCTGCCATTTCTTCACAGCGACCTTTGGGCTGGAAAATGATGCTCCGCTCTTGTTCCTGTGGAAGGAATTCGGGACAGCGCTTGCCTTTGTCGCGATCATTGCTGCGATGATCTGCCTGGTTTTGCTGCTGGTCGATTTGGACTTCTTCAAGAAGGATCTTGTCACGAAGGAAAGAGTTGTTTTGGAGGCAAATCGGAGGAAATGGGTTTTGTCTGGTTAGGCTTGCTTCTGCCGGCGCTTTTTGGTGCCGCGATTGCCGCCTGGGCAGTGCCCACGGGACAAGGCATCCTCAACAAGTGGGTATCTGAAGATCTCATCCATGGAACGAACATCCAGAATGTCAATGGTCTTGTTTTCTGGCTCTTCTGCCTGCAGCTGTTTGGCCTTGCCCTTTGGGCGTTGGTTAACTTAGTTATTCTGAAGACGGATAAAAGAGCCCTGAAAGAACAGCTAACCCTGCCCGGGACGAACAATGGAAGAATGTTCCTGAAGGCGCTCCTTTTGAGCTTTATCTCCCTTCTTGGAATCTATTTTGTGGTCACCTTCGGCGAGCAGCTGTTCATGATCAGCCCGAGGTTCTGGAAGGTTCAGCTCAACAGCTTGACACGGCTCAGGATGGAAAAGTTCCTGACTTATTTCCCGTTGTATCTGGTTCCGTTCCTTATTGCAAGCTATCTGCATACAACAAGTTACTACATCAAGGATAAGCCCGTTCTTTCGACGGTGTTCTTCTGGCTGGCAAACGGTCTCCCTCCAATGCTGTTCCTGGTGTACGCTTATGGAAAGATCGCTTTCTTCCACACGACGCCGATCACAAGCCTTGGCATGTCCAGAGCGAACGGTTCCTTGGTCGATGCGTCAATTATGATGATACCGGTCGGTATTCTGGCCAGTACGCTTTACAGAAAGACCAAGAACTTCTACCTGCCGGCGGTTTTCAACTCGATGTTCTTTACCTGGATGGCAGTCGCGACCGATTTGATTTATATTGGAAGGTGACCGAATCTAGACAAACTTAAAAAATACCATGACTCAAACGTCCCGTTGAGGAAGCCTGACAAACGCCAGGCTTTCTCAAGTTATCAAGTTTATCGGCTTGACACGCTGGCTGTTCATTTTATAATGATTCCGAGCAGTTTACCATCTGAGGAACAGTAACAATCACTACAGTTATGTAGCGGGACGAACGTCTTGTTCCTTTCGACCGGAAAATCTGAAGCAGATTCTTCTCAAGGGTGTTTATGCTTTACAGAGGCTATCAGGCAAGAAGGTTGCGCGGACAGAAGCTGATCAAGTCGCCAAAACCCGGATAACCAATGTTGTGGTACATATCTCAACTGCAGATATAATGCAGGACAAGGCGGAGCGGGAAACTGATATATGCACAGGCTGACAGCCTGACAGGCAGAAATAGGGAGCAGCATGAAGTACAGGCTATTGGGCAAGACCGACATGAAGGTCAGCGAGGTGGCGCTGGGATGTGAAGGGATGATCGGCGCGGCGCCCCAGCTGGTGGATGCGCTGGTAAAGACAGCGCTGGACAGCGGCATGAACTTCCTTGATAACTTCTGTGCCGAGCCCGATGTTCGTACAAACCTGGGCGTATCGCTAAAGGGGCGCAGGCAGGAGATGTACATCCAGGGACACATTGGTTCCTGCTGGCGCGAAGGGCAATACCTGCGCTCCCGCGAGGCTCAGCATGTCAAGCCTGCTTTTGAGGATTTATTGACCCGCCTGGGTACCGACTACCTGGATGTCGGCATGATCCACTATGTGGACAACGACCCGGACTATGACACCGTGTTCAACGGCTGGTTCATCGTCTATGTGCTGGCGCTCAAAAAAAGCGGTCGCATCCGCTACACCGGCCTGAGTTCCCACAACCCGGTCACGGCGCTGCGCGCTGTGAAAACCGGGCTGATTGATGTGTTGCTGTTCAGTGTAAATCCCTGTTATGATCTGCAGCCGCCCCGTGAGGAATTTGACGAGGTTTGGAAGCCGGAAAACTATCAGACCGTACTGACTTGGGATCCTGCGCGTGAGGAGCTGTACCGCACCTGTGAAGCGCAGGGTGTAGGCATGGTCGTGATGAAGGCTTTTGGCGGCGGCGACTTGCTGGATGCGCGGTGGTCGCCGTTTGGCGTTGCCATGCAGCCCGAGCACTGCCTGCACTATGCCTTGACGCGGCCGGCAGCCGGCTGTGTGGTGGGTGGGTTCCGAAGCGCTGAGGAGGTGCTAATTTCCGCCCGTTATTCAGACCTTGCCGATGAGCAGCGGGACTATGCTCCTTTCCTTTCCAATGTGCCGCATAACTATAAGGGAAAGTGCATCTATTGCGGCCATTGCGCGCCTTGCAGTGTTGGCATCAACATCGCTATGGTCAACAAGTTTCATGACCTGACGCGTACACAGGAAACGGTACCGGCCTCCGTGCGGGATCATTACCGCCTGTTGGACCATCACGCCGGGGAATGCATCGCCTGCGGCCGGTGTGAGGAAAACTGCCCCTTTGACGTGCCCATCATGGAAAAGATGAGCCAGGCGGCAAAGGTATTTGGATATTGATTTTTAATGCAAACAAAATAACGATTATTGTGACAGAAAGCTGCGGCAGGGTTTGGAACCGTGGATGTATAATGGAGGACGAGGAATGAAAGCAGCGGTCTTCTTCGGAAAGCATGATGTGCGGGTCATGGATGTGCCGATCCCGGAGCCTGGCCCACATGATGTGCGTATGAAGGTTGCCTATTGCGGCGTGTGTGGCACAGACCACCATATTTTCCACGGCGATGGCGGCGCGGCGCCGGTGCCGGTGGGCACCATCCTGGGGCATGAGTTCAGCGGTGTAGTGGACGCGATAGGCAGCGAAGTAACTGCGGTCAAGCCGGGTGACCGCATCTCCGCCGACCCCAACGACTGGTGTGGCGAGTGCTATTTCTGCAGGAACGGCAAGGCTCATTTTTGCACCCGTATGAAAGGATACGGCACCACCTTTCCCGGTGGTTTCGCGGAATACCTGTGCGTTCCGGAGAAACAGGTATACCGCCTGCCGGCAGGCCTGGATTTGAAGTCCGCGTCCCAATGCGAGACCGTGAGCTGCTGCGTGAATGGCATTGACCTGTGCCGCATCACCGCCGGGTCCAATGTACTGATCTTGGGCGCGGGTCCGATCGGCTTGATCATGCTGCAGCTGGCACTGGCATGCGGCGCAGGCAAAATCATCGTCAGCGAGATTATGCCGGAAAAGCGTGCGCTGGCAAAGAAGCTGGGCGCGCACCTGGCCATAGACCCGATGGCTGAGGACCTGAAGTCTGTGCTGAACTGTGAGTTTGAAAACACCGACTGCATCATTGAAGCGGCCGGTTCACCCGTTACCCAGCTCCAGTCCATCGACCTGGCGGGTAAGGCCTGCACGGTGATGCTTTTTGGCTTGGTCTCTCCGGAAACCGAGCTGCCTCTGAAGACCTTCGAGGTGTTCAACCGTGAGCTGACTATCACCTCTTCCTTTATCAACCCCTATACCTTTACGCGGGCGATCCGCCTGCTGGCGCAGAAACGCCTTGTGATGAACGATATTATCAGTGATGTGATAGAATTGAAAGATATTGTCGATGTTTTTGTCAACCCTGTCTATCGCAAGCGCAGCAAGGTATTGATCAAACTGAGCGGGGAACTCTGAGAAACAGAACCGGTAGATCATCAAACAGGTTTTTGCAAAGTTCATGGTCAACCGCATCATCCGGTATGACCAAACCGGGAAATATGACCTTTCCGAGACAGCTCCCGGTTAACTCCTGGTACTGAGAATTAAAGCTCATCCTCCAAGCCGGCGTGACTGTGTATCAATTGAAGTGACTTGAACTGGATACCCCTATCTGCCGCGATTGATGCCATAATGGTGGTTGGCGTGGTAGATAGCTATCGTTATGGTAGATGAAATGACTGTCCTGAGGTGTGAACTTGAACCAAGATGACGCACAACAGAACATTCCTGAAGACTATAATGCGCTGCGCAGTTTGTATTTGCTGACATATGAAGAAAACAGGCGGTTAAAACAGCTGTTAGCGCATCATCGCATCCCATATACAGCAAACTGTGAAGAAGTACATTGCTTGGTAGAAGAAGCGATACCGGAACCCAGAAATGTCAGTTCATCTGCTGTTAAGTTTGCTGGCACAGCACAATCGTTGACAAAGCGTAGTCCCTTAAATGAGCGAATTGCCTTGTTTATGTCTTTATTTCGGGGGCGTTCAGATGTATATGCAAAGCAATGGCGCGGGAAGGAAGGAAAAATAGGTTATAGTCCGGCATGTCGCAATGAATGGAAACGCGGAGTATGCCTTAAACCAAATGCCAAATGTGCGAACTGTGCCCATGCTGACTATTATCCATATAATGTGGACGCGGTGTCCAGTCACTTAAGCGGGCAGGAAGTTTTGGGAATCTATCCGCTTCTGTTGGATGACACCTGCTATCTGATTGCAATTGACTTTGATGAAGCGACTTGGAAACGGGATGCGATTGCGTTTTGGCAAACATGCGAAAACAGTAAAATCCCCTGCGCTGTTGAAGTATCCAGAAGCGGAAACGGGGCACATGTCTGGTTCTTTTTTGAAGAGGCAATACAAGCAGAGCGTGCTCGCAAGTTTGCCTCATTGCTTTTAACGCAGTCAATGAGGGACAATGCACAATTAAATTTTCGTTCTTATGATCGCATGTTTCCCAATCAGGATACCTTGCCAAAGGGTGGGTTTGGCAACCTGATTGCTCTTCCTTTTCAGCGGAACGCTTACCAAAATGGTGGCAGCGTTTTTGTAGATAACAATCTTGTTCCATACCCGGATCAGTGGACTTATTTGTCCTCTGTTACACGGATTTCTCCGTCAGAAATCGATGAATGGATAAAGCAACAACACATTCCGGCACTGGGTGATTTGCGCAGAGAAGATGGATTAGAAGTGTTATCGTTGAATTCCTCTTTGGTTACACAGCCAACTCTTGGTTTCCCGCCACTCCTTCACTGCGTAAAATCTGACAGGCTCTACATCCCGGCGGATGGCTTGCCCCAGAAGGCACAAAACCGGATTAAACGCCTTGCTGCATTTGCTAACCCCCAGTTTTATAAAGCCCAGGCTATCCGTATGCCGGTATGGAATATTCCGCGCGTTATCTGCTGTGCAGAATACGAGGACAATTGGTTATGTTTACCCAGAGGATGTGCGAACGCCTTGTGCGATTTAGTCACGGCAGTGTCATCAAAGATCGTCTGGTCTGATGAAAGATGCTCAGGCCATCCAATAGATGTGGACTTTTGCGGCATGCTGCGCGAAGAGCAACAAAGCGCTTTTGATGCGCTGTTGGAGCATGAGGAAGGCGTGTTATCCGCAACAACTGCTTTTGGAAAGACAGTGATTGGTGCAGCGCTGATTGGCAAAAGAAAAACAAACACGCTGATTTTCGTGCATCGGACACAACTGATGCATCAATGGAAGGAGCGCTTATCGGAATTTTTACAAATTCGGGAAGTACTTCCTGAAATTCCCAAGAAGCGTAGGCGTCAAAAACGACGGGACATCATTGGTATATTTGGAGGGGGGAAAGACACCCGCGGTGGCATCATAGACATCGCGTTGTTTCAATCCATGGGAAAGATGGACGAAATCAAGCCTTGGATTGGTGAATATGGCATGGTGATTGTGGATGAATGCCATCATGTTCCAGCCGTCAGTTTTGAGCAGGTTATGAAAAAGGTATCAGCCCGATATGTGTATGGATTAACCGCGACACCCAAGCGCAAGGATGGACACCATCCGATTCTGGAAATGTATCTGGGGCCAATCCGTTATCATGTGGATGCAAAAGCCCAGGCTGCCCGGCGTCCTTTTGCTCACCTCATGATTCCCAGGTTTACTGGGACGCGCTTTCAGTTTCAGGCTGAAGACAATATGCCCAGTATCAGTCAACTTTACAACCAGATAGCAACCGATGATCTGCGCAACCACATGATTGTAGACGATGTTCTAGATTGTGCGAAAGAAGGACGAAATTGTCTGGTGTTGAGCGAAAGAAAGCAGCATGTGGTTTGGCTTTCCGAACAACTGGGCAAGCAGGTGGGTAGTGTAATTACTTTGATGGGAGGCAGGAATCAGAAAGATACCCCTTGCCAGCTTGAAGCACTCAAGCGCATCCCCTCCAGCACGCCGCTTATTGTCTGTGCAACTGGTAAATACATCGGCGAAGGTTTTGATGAATCTCGCTTGAATACGCTGTTTCTGACCATGCCGATTTCATGGCATGGTACGCTGGCCCAGTATGTTGGCAGGCTTCACCGCCTGCACGAAGGAAAGCGCGAGGTTCGTGTATATGACTATATTGACAGCCATGCGGAAATGCTGGAACGAATGTATCATAAACGCTTGAAAGGATATGCAGCAATAGGATATCAGGTTCTGGCAGACGCGCAAGATATGACGGTCGGCAGTGATATCATTTATAATCAGGACAGTTTTCAGCATCCTTTTTTATCGGATTTAGCTGCTGCTCGTAGCAACATTATTATTATCAGCCCTTTTGCTACTCCGTCGCGTGTGCACTGGCTGGAAACGTTGTTTTCAGATGCAATCAAACGCTCTGTTTCCGTTACAGTCTGCACACGACCTTCATCGGCCTTTCAAGGCCGAAGCCAGGTTGCATCTGATGCGGCGATTCGCAAATTGATTTCCATTGGCGTTCAAGTGATTTGTGCAGAAGGTATCCATCAAAAATTTGCTATTATAGATGAACGTGTTGTGTGGTACGGCAGTATTAATCTGCTAAGTTTTGGGGCATCTCAGGAAAGCATGATGCGTATCATCAGCGGCAGCGTTGCCAGAGCACTTAAAACCAGCATAGGATATGACTTGTGATGATAGTCGTTCATAATAATTGAAGGTCAATACGCTACTTGGGCGACACTGATGAACTCTGGGATTAAAACAGGATTTTGTTGAAATGCTGATAGTATTCGGTTTGATACAGGGGACTAATGATATACTTGCGAAACTCTAAAAGAGCCTATAAATGTCCTTATAATAATTTCCATCTAAACGATATCTAAAATCCATTGTCTGCCGGTAATGCTTTGAATCACGCTTATCGGCAGATTTTTGATGGTTTCGTATAGCCGCTCTACAACATGTTCCAATGTTTTGAATACTTCATTCCTGAATCTGCGCTTTCGTATCTCTTTCCATATCTGTTCAATCGGGTTCATTTCCGGGGTGTACGGTGGAATATGAATGATATGAATATTGGTCGGTATCATCAAACTGCCTGACCTGTGCCACATCGCGCCGTCACATACTAACAGTATTTCATCATCAGCATAAGCTTTTGAAAGCTCGTGCAGGAATACATTCATACAATCTGTATTACAGTAGGGCATGATAAGAAAGAAATTCTCGCCATCCCGTTGGTCTACTGCTCCATACACGTATCGGTATTCCCGTATATGGAGACATGGAACAGACGGCCTTACACCTTTGGCACACCAACAGGCCTTCAGCTTATTGATTCGTCCAAACCCGGCTCGTCAACACTTCGTCTGTTGCCTCGTCACCAGATTTAGATTTTTCTGGTCGATGTGGATAAAGTGTTCTCCTTTCTTGCGTTTCTTGGTATACTTGCAGTGGCTTATGTTACCCCTCCTGATGTGTTTATTGTGATTCCATCTTACAGGGTTCTCATGAGCTTCTCTGTTTCACTTTATTCTACAACTCGGGGCCCTGATTGGATATCCCTGATTGGATATAGTGAAAACAGTTGACAAGCCTTGATAGCTTGGATAAAATATTTAGGGTGTCCGCACTCGCGGGTGTAGCTCAATGGTAGAGCTCCAGCTTCCCAAGCTGGTCACGTGGGTTCGATTCCCATCACCCGCTCCACAAGCTTTTTGCGGTTCGCCGCATTAGCAGGAGGCCGGTTTCCCGGCAAACAGCCAGCCGGCTTCTGCCCGGCAAATACCGTAAAATCAGGAGGACAAAACAACCATGGCAAAACAGAAATTTGAGCGCACCAAGCCGCACGTGAACATCGGCACGATAGGCCATGTTGATCACGGCAAGACAACGCTGACCGCGGCAATAACGATGGTACTTGCCAAGGCGGGGCATGCACAGGCGATGGCCTACGATCAGATCGACAAGGCTCCTGAAGAGAAGGCCCGCGGAATCACGATCAATACCTCACACGTGGAGTATGAGACAGAAAATCGACATTACGCGCACGTGGACTGCCCCGGCCATGCCGACTATGTCAAGAACATGATCACCGGCGCGGCGCAAATGGACGGAGCGATCCTCCTGGTGTCGGCGCCTGACGGCCCGATGCCCCAGACGCGAGAGCACATCCTGCTGGCCCGCCAGGTCGGCGTGCCGTCGATGGTAGTTTTCATGAACAAGATCGACCTGATGGACGACGAGGAGCTGCTTGAGCTGGTAGAGATGGAAGTTCGCGATCTTCTCAACAGCTATGATTTTCCCGGTGATGAGATTCCGATCACCAAGGGCAGCGCGCTCAAGGCGCTGGAATATATGCAAAAGGACGGTTCTGATCCGCAAAACGCGCCTGAGTGCAAGTGCATTTATGAACTGATGGATACAGTGGACAACTATATTCCCACGCCTGCCCGCGCTGTGGACCGCCCCTTCCTGATGCCGGTAGAGGATGTCTTCTCGATCACCGGGCGCGGCACCGTAGCGACCGGCCGTGTTGAGCGCGGCGAGGTCAAGGTATCCGACACTGTGGAGATTGTAGGCCTGATGGAGAAGCCGCGCTCTGTCGTAGTGACCGGAGTTGAGATGTTCCACAAGATGCTTGACAAGGGCCAGGCGGGTGACAACATCGGCGCGCTGCTTCGCGGCGTCCAGCGTACGGAAATCGAGCGTGGCCAGGTGCTGGCCAAGCCTGGTTCGATCAAGCCGCATACGCACTTTTTCAGCGAAGTGTACGTACTGACCAAGGAGGAAGGCGGCCGCCACACCCCCTTCTTCAACGGCTACCGCCCGCAGTTTTACTTCCGTACTACGGACGTGACCGGCTCCATCAAGATGCCTGAAGGCGTTGAGATGGTAATGCCCGGTGACAACGTGCAGATGGAAGTCACGCTGATCACGCCCATCGCGATTGAGCAGGGTCTGCGTTTCGCCATCCGCGAGGGTGGCCACACTGTTGGCTCCGGCGCCGTCGCCCGCGTCATCGAAGACTAAAAGAATTTATCTTGCAGGGGGCTGTAGCAAAACTTACGGCCCCTTAACTAAGGAAAAAAACAGGGCCTGGAAGTAGCGAAAGCAGCGACACCGGCTCTGTTTTTTAGTAGAATTGATATGTGGAAAACAATAGCCACCAGACACATTATCGTACAGGCGCGCGAAATGTGCAACTAAGAATTGACGAGGCATTTGCGCATTTGCTGAAAGGATCATTCCGGCGAACGACAGTGTGCGGCTCTTAGATCAAACAGTGGATGAGATGGATTTGAGTTCACTGAGAAATGCCTGCAAACGCCTCGGCCGTAAGGCCTCGCAATCAATCCCATCACGCTGCTCAAGGTACTCCTGTATGCCGGCATGGAAGGCATCTACTCCTGCCGGGGTATAGAAAGCGCCTGCAAACGGGACATCAATTTTATCCGGCTACTCAATGAAAAGAAAGCGCTCAATTATCATGAAATCGCAAGGTTTCGCAACCAGCGGCTGGCCGGCTGTTCAGAAGCCTTGTTTTATACCCTGGTAAAGCTCCTTGGCGAAAAGGGAGAGATTTGTTAAGAACAACATGGCGTTAAGAGAAAACATGGCCTACGATTCCTTGTTGGACGAGTATACCTGTCAGCAGGGCAAGAAACTCCAGCTGCAATACGAGGGGATACGCAGAAGCAAAAGCGGGTTTGAAAGTCAGGTCAGTTACTATGAGTGTGAAGGCTGTGACGGCTGTCCCGGGAAGAAGCAATGCGCCAGATCCAGGGGGAATCGGAAGCTTCAGGTGTCCAAGAGGTTCATCGCCCAGCGAGCGGAGTCCCTGGCCAGAATTATCAGCGGGAAAGGTATTATGCTGAGGATGAACCGCTCGATCCAGGTTGAGGAAACGTTTTGAGTAATCAAGCAGAACTATGCTTTCAGGCAGTTTTTGCTGCGTGTCACAGGAAGGTATCAACAGAAATCTTCCTGATCTCGATGGCCTGCAACATCAACAAATTGCACGCCAAAATCCAGCAAAACCGAACGGGAACGCAGCAGTTTGAAAAACGGTCGGCTTAAGACCGGAAAAACTGAATAAAGCGGCGCCGGAACCAGAAGTGGAGAACAGCACTTCCGGTTAGGGTGCGTGGATTGTCGTGAAAACAGAGATAATTGAAAAGAATCAGAGTTAATACGACGCACATTGAAGGGAGAGTTGGCATAGAAAAAGGGGCTATAGCATTTTTCTATTCTGCTACAGCCCCTTTTTAAGCATGTAAGCCCTTACTTGATTTCGACGGTGGCGCCAACTTCTTCAAACTGCTTCTTGATCTTCTCGGCATCAGCCTTGGGCAGGCCTTCCTTGATGACCTTGGGAGCAGATTCGACAAATTCCTTAGCTTCCTTCAGGCCGAGGCCGGAAACGACTTCGCGCACAACCTTGATAACCTTGATCTTTTCGGCGCCGGCGCTGGTCAGTACGACATCAAACTCAGTTTTTTCCTCAACCGGAGCAGCGGCGGCTACGGCGACGGGAGCGGCTGCGGCGACAGGGGCAGCGGCGGAGACGCCGAATTTTTCTTCAAGTGCCTTAACCAGTTCAGCAAGCTCTAGCACGGTCATAGATTCAATTGCAGACATGATTTCTTCGCGGTTCATTGGGTATTCCTCCATAATTTTCTAATAATGATTAATTGATCCGGTTATTCGATGCCTTCTTTTTGCTTGCGGATAGCATCAACTGCATAGACCAGGGAGCGCAGGATAGCGCTGAGGACGCCAACAAAGTTTGTGACCGGCGCATTCAAGCTGCCCATCATCTTGGCAATCAACACCTCACGCGGCGGCAGTTTAGAAAGCGCAATGACAGCGTTGGTGTCTACTACCTTTCCTTCAACAATGCCTGCTTTGATGGTCATTTTGTCTGATTTGGTCTGTTCGATAAAATCACTGATGATTTTTGCGGGGGCAACTTCATCTTTCATACCAAAGGCGAAAGCGGAAGGCCCTACCAACAACTCATCCAGTTCAGTAATACCTTGGTTGTTGAGAGCGCGCTTCATCAAGGAGTTTTTTAACACGACATAGTCTACGCCGGCTTCGCGGAATTTGACACGCAATGCTGTAATTTCTTCTACTGTGATGCCTTTGAAATCGACCATGACCATGCTTTTGGAAGTGTTGAGCCGATCAGTTATTTGAGAGACTTTCAGCACCTTGTTTTCCAAATTCTTGTTCATCTTTTGTTCCATACTTTTTCATTCACCCGCTTTCCGGCTTATACTAAAAGCCCTTGTGATGCTGGCACAAGGGCACTATAAACCATGCTCTCGCGCCTCGGCGGGCGGCTTTCGCCATTACGCGCGATACGCGCACCTGCTGTCTTGGGCACCGACTTTCAAAGCCTGTGTAAAATTAGCACAGTATTCAGGAACTGTCAAGCAAAATTTTTCCTTTAGTTCCTTTAGTTTCCTTTAGTTTCCGTACAAATGTCTCCTTTAGTTTCCGTACAAATTTCTTCCTCGGATACGGAAATTCAAGAAAGCGTTACGATTGTGTTTCTTTTAAGGGTTTTCCCTGTCTTTCGGTCAGCACATCAGACAATGCCACAAAGTCGCGCACGTTCAAACGCTCGCCGCGGATCTGCTCAGGCAAGCCTGCTGATTGCAGACAGGATACCGCCTGTGCGCGGCGCATGGAAAAAGCGCGCATGAGGTTATTGGCCAGCGTCTTGCGCCGCATCACAAAGGCCGCGTGGATCAGAGCGAAAAACATCTCTTCATCCTGTGGCGCCAGCGACACTTGCGGGCGATAGGGAATGGTCATAAAGGTGCTGTTCACCTTGGGCGGCGGGGTAAACATGCCGGCGGGCACCTCTACCGCGCGATGCGGAATCCCGCGGTAAGCCGCGAGAACTGCCAGCGGGCCGTACTCCGGGGTGCCCGGCCGCGCTGTCAGGCGCTGCGCAGCTTCTGCCTGCACCATGACATTGACGCTTCGGATGGGCGCTCGCATGGTAAAGAGGCGGTGCAAAATGGGCGTTGTCAGATAGTAAGGCAAATTGGCGACCACATGATAGGCACCGTAAGGCGACATCAGTTTCCTCAGATCAGTTTGCATGACATCAGCCATAACCAGGCGCACATTTTCCTGATGACCAAATCGCGTCTCCAGCACAGGCAAGAGACGATGATCGATTTCAAGCGTAACTACCTGCTTGCACCGCTGCGCCAGCACCCAGGTCAAATCACCCCGCCCGGCGCCGATTTCAAGCACCGTATCCCCAGGGCCGACCATGGCGCTGTCCACCAGGCGGTTGAGCAAAGCCTCATCAAATATAAAATTTTGTCCCAGTGAAATCTTATACTCAAAAGCAGGCAGACCTTGTGTCATGCTTGCTGCACCGCAATCAAAAAAGCACGGGGATCAGGCGCTGTGAAAGCCGCCGTGCCCATGACCAGGCGCGTGGCGCCGGCACGCTTGACCATGCCGGCGTTATCCTGCTTTACCCCGCCATCCACGCTGAGGACACCCCGGAAACCTGCCCGGCGCAGTTGCCCCATTTTGATCAGGGTATCCTCCATCAGCTTTTGACCGCCAAAACCGGGCTCTACTGACATGATCAGCACCAGATCCAATACATCCAGATAGGGCAGCGCCACATCCGCGTCAGTAGCCGGTTTGACGGATAGACCCGCGCGCAGCCCGGCAGCCCTGATGGCTTGCAGCAAGGTACGCAGGTCACCCTCGGATTCTGAATGCAGCGTGATCTCATCTGCGCCAGCCTTGATAAAATCATCAAGCATCGTTTCAGGACGGGAGAGCATCAAATGGACATCCAGACGGATGTCAGGATACTTTTGATGAAGGGCGCTGACCATTGCCGGCCCAAAAGAAATATTGGGCACAAAATGCCCGTCCATAATATCCAGGTGCAAAAGCGTGATGCCCGCATCCAGCAGGCGATCAACATCGCGTGCGACGTACAGCGGATGGGCCGCCAGGATTGATGGGGCGATTTCAATCATATCGATTACTCCATTTCTCTTTTTGCTCGGACAACAGCTGACGGTATCGCGCAACACGTCCGCCGTTTATCCGGCCTGTTACCAGCGCCTCTTCCACCGCACAACCCGGCTCTTGATCATGCATGCAAACTTCGAAACGACAATGCGGCTGCAACGGGATAAATTCCGGGTAGACTTCACGCAGTCGCTCAGGTTCCAGCTGCGCGGGCAATTCCAGCAGGCTGAAGCCCGGGGTGTCCAGTACCTCCAGGCCCTGGTGTTCAATCAGGCTGATGTGACGGGTAGTCTGCCGGCCGCGCCTGGTTCTGTGGCTGACCGCGCCTGTCTCCAGATCCAGTCCGGTCAGGGATGAAATCAAAGTACTCTTTCCTACACCGGACTGCCCGGCAAAACAATTGATGTGACCCCTCATGGCAGCGCGCAGCGTCTCAAGCCCGATCCCCTCAAGCGCGCTGAGCGCCAGCACCTGTACACCGGCAGGCGCATACGCTTCCTGCAGTTCCAGGGACAGGGACGCATCCAAATCAGACTTGTTAACGACCATCAGCGCTTTTATGTCCTGACGGAAAGCAAAGACCAGCAGCTTGTCCGCCAGCATCAAATCCGGTAGCGGCTCACTGGCCAGGGTAATAATCAGCTGCGTGATATTTGCAACGGGCGGCCGCAAACTGACTGAACGGCGCGGCAGAACCTCTTCCAGCCAGCCATGCTCCTCCAGTTGGCCGGGAATGAAAAGCACCTCATCCCCTACCAGCGGCCTGATTCCCTCACGGCGGAAACGATTTTTTGCGCGAAGGACATAACTCTGTCCCTGTGTGTCCCGAACTGTGTACAATCCGCCTCGGCCTTCAATAATACGGCCCCGCAAGTTCATAAACCACCCCCGTTTGGAGATTTGGGTGATGGCTTCGCGGGAGCCACATATACCGCCATATCCACTGAGGTATTCTCCCCCACCTTCTCACCGGCCACCGGCAGCTGCGAAGCCACCTTGCCATGCTGCGTGACATCTTCGGTTTCAATCTCACTCACCTTGCCCTGAACCAGCTTGGCCTTGCGGAGGATATCCGCTGTTTCCGTCCAAACCTTGCCGCTCAGCTCGGGCACAACAGCCTGGCCCGCTGACACCACCAACTGTACAATGCTGCCTGCGTCAACGACCGTGCCTTCTTGCGGCTCCTGGGAAAGAACTGTGCCTTTGGGCGCAGGGTTGACCATCTCCTCAACAACCAGGATTTCCAGTGCGATGCGTTCCATCTGTGACTTGACCACTTTGACAGTTTCCCCAAAAAGATTCGGGACCGGCTTGCGCGCAGGGCCTGAAGAGACCACCAAAAGCAGGACATCGCCTCGTTTGATGGGCATGCCAACATCATAGCTTTGGTCAATCACTGTGTCCACGGGCTCATCGCTGGGGTTGCGGACCACGCGGATAATGATGCCTTCCCGCTCTGCCTCCCGAGCGGCAACCTCCAGCAAATAACCGGTCAGCAACGGCGTGCGCGTAGTGTTGACCACATCTCTGTAAATCAGATAGGCGCCGCCAAACACGCCCAGCAGCAGCACGATTCCCAGCAGTGCTACAATCAGGCCGGTCAGCAGCTTGTGGCGGGTTCGCACGCGCATCCTGGGTTTGGGCTTTTTATGGGTCTCCAGCACTGCTGCAAGCTTGTCCTCCTTTTCAGGCAGCAGCGCGTCATGCAGCGCCTGCGCCATCAGCAAGGCGGACGGATACCGCGCGGCCGGATCCTTGGCCAGCGCCTTGAGCACAACAGCCTCCACCGCAGCGGAGATTTCCGGTGCCAGTTCGCGCACCGGCCTGGGTTCCGCCTGAATGTGCTGCATGGCAAGAGATACCTGGGTTTCCCCTTCAAACGGCATTTTGCCGGTCAGCATCTCGTACAGCACACAGCCTACTGAATACAGATCCGACGCTGCGGTCGCTGTTTCCCCGCGCGCTTGCTCCGGCGAGAAATAATGAACGGAGCCCATTACGCTTTGCCTGCTTTCCCCATCCTGAGTATTGGTGTCCACCATGCGCGCGATGCCAAAATCGGACACCTTGATATAACCCTGCCGGTCCACCAGCACATTTTGGGGTTTGATATCCCGGTGAATGACCCCAGCCTCATGCGCATGGCGCAAAGCCGATAAAATCCGTATAGCAATCTGCACCGCGGTACCCTGGGGCAATTTGCCATGTTCAGTGATAATCTCCTTGAGTGTTTTGCCGTCGACAAACTCAAAAACCAGATAAGGCGCACTAGGGTTATCGCCAATGTCCAGGAGGTTGACGATGTTGTGATGGGACATGCGGCTGGCTGCAGTAGCCTCACGGCGGAAGCGGTCCAGAAATTCCTGATTGGCTTGTAGCTCCTGGCGCAGGAACTTAACTGCTACCCTGTGTCCGGTGCGCAGATCCAGCGCACGGTAGACCGCGGCCATGCCGCCCTCTCCAATACGCTCCTCCAGACGGTAACGATCCATCAGCAGCGTGCCAATCATGCTCATGCCGATACCTCCAGGATAATCAGCGTGATGTTGTCACGTCCGCCACCTGACAAGGCAATATCCAGCAATTCCTGCGCGGCTGTGTCCAAATCCTTGGCCAGGCTGTCGCGCAATACCTGCGGCGGCGCATATTCCGTCAAACCGTCAGAACACAGCAAAAACCGGGTGTCCGGTTTTTTGTCCATCTCCAGTATTTCTACCATTACAGTGGCATCCGTGCCTACAGCCCGCGTCACAATGTTGCGATAAGGATGCTTGCGCGCTTTTTCCGGTGTAATGGCGCCGGAGCGCAGCAATTCGCCTACCAGGGAATGGTCGGTAGTTACCTGGTGGATTATTCCCCCTGCGTAGCTGTATAAGCGGCTGTCTCCCACATGGGCAATCAGCAGGCTGTCCTTGCCTGCCCACAGCGCAGTCAGGGTAGTTCCCATACCGGAAAGGCTGAGATCAGCCAACTGACGTTCCCAAATGGCAGTATTGGCTGCCTCCACAGCTTCACGAAGCCGTGCCGGATTGGGTTGTTCGGACAAATCAACCTGCTGAAGCGCTTCCACCGCCATTGCGCTGGCCACATCGCCGCCCCGATGCCCGCCCATGCCATCAGCTACGGCATACAAGCAGGTGGCCTCTTCCCGTACGAGGTAGGAATCCTGGTTGCTTAAACGCACCTTGCCCGGGTGTGTTTTGGCAATGGCAATCATATTCCCGCCTCCTCTTCACTGATCAACGGCATTTTGAGCCGTTGTGCGCGCAGCTGACCGCAAGCGCCGAAGATGTCGTCGCCCAGTTGCCTGCGTACTGTGGCGGAGATGTTCAGTTCGCCCAGACGACCGGCAAAGGCTCTGACCTGTCCACGGCCAGCAGCGCGCAAATCACGCTCAGCGACATCATTCAAGGGTATCAGGTTAACATGGCACTGCATGCCGCGCAACCTGACCGCCAATTCCTCCGCATGATCGACCCGGTCATTGATGCCGTCGATCAAGGCGTATTCAATCACAACCCGTCGGCCTGTCTGCCGGATATACTCGCGGCAGGCATCCAGAACCTCATTGATTGGGTAAACGCGCGCGATCGGCATGATCTGCTGCCTGATGTCGTCATTGGGCGCGTGCAGGGAAACCGACAGCGTAACCGGCAGCCCCTCCCGCGCCAAACGGCGCATCCGCGCGGGCAAGCCGCAAGTAGACAGCGAAATGTGACGCAGGCCAATGTGAAGGCTGTCGGGTGAGGAGATCAGGCGAAGAAAACCGATCACCTGCTCATAGTTGTCCAGCGGCTCACCGCTGCCCATGAGCACAATATTATCAATGCCTTCATCCGCGCACAGGGCATTGGCCGCGTAGGTCATGCCGGCCATCTCCCCGGTACTCAAATCGCGCAGCTTGCCTCCCAGCGTACTGGCGCAAAAGGCGCAGCCCATGGCACACCCCACCTGGGTGGACAGGCAAAAGGTGATACCATGCCGGTAGCACATGAGTACGCCTTCGACCGTGTGATTGTCCGGCAAGCAAAAAAGATACTTCTCTGTCCCGTCAAGGGCGGATACATGGCGTTCCGCCACGCGGGCCGGCTGCGCGATGGCCACCATGTCCAGCTGCTTACGCAAGGCGGCAGGCAGGGTGTGCATTTGTGGAAAATCCTTGCCTTTGACAAGCCAGGCCATCAGCTGCCGGGCACGGAAAGCCGGCTGACCCAGGCCGGTGACAAAGCCAGTCAGCTGCTCAAGATTCATTCCGCTCAAGCAGGGCTTAATCATGCTGTGCCTTTTTCATCCGCGCGATGAAAAAACCATCCACGCCATCGCGGTGCGGCAGCAGCTGAAGCCCGTGCGTATGCAAATGAGGCCTGAAGGCATCAGGAAAACCTGCCGGCAGTTCATCCATGGCAAAGTCCGTATGGCGGCTGAGGAAAGATGTGATCTGCGCTTCGTTCTCAGCGGGCAGCAGACTGCAGGTGGCATAGACCAGCGTCCCGCCGGGCTTCACGTATCGTGAAACTGTCTCCAGCAGATCAGATTGCAGCGCGACCAGTTCATCCAGCCCTTCTTTGGTAAGACGGTATTTGATATCCGGCTTGTTATCCATCACGCCGGTGCCGGAGCATGGAGCATCCAGCAATACGGCATCCATGGTACCTTCAAAACGTTCCTGGTAGACAGCAGCATCACGCACCGCCGGGCGGATGTTGTATAAGCGCAGTCTCTCAGCCTGGGCATAAATCAGGTTGACGCGATGCTCATGAATGTCCCAGGCGTACACGCGGCCGGTATTTTGCATCATCTCGGCAATCAGACAGGCTTTGCCACCCGGCGCAGCGCAGCAATCCAGTACGGTCATGCCGGGCATGGGCGCCAGCGCCAATACAACAGCCATGCTACCCTCTGACTGGATGGAAAACTTGCCGCCCTGAAAATCCAAATCCCGCCCGATTTCCGAGGCGCCTTTGATTCGGTAGGCACCCTCCAGCATACCCGGGGATATCTCCCAAGCCTTCCTGCGCAGCAGCGCGTCAAATTCTTCCCGGCGTACCAGAATACGGTTGCGCCGCACAACCGTTGCGTGGTCCGGATTGCGGTAAGCGATGATCTGAAGCGCGGTATCCTCCGGATAGGAAGCCAGGAAAACATCCAGCAGCCATTGCGGAATGGAATGGGTAACGCTCAGATAGTTTGGATCCTCCGGCGCAGGCCAGACCAGGGTATCTTTTTGACGGATCAAAGAGCGCAGCACGCCGTTGACCAGACCGGTCATGTCCTCAAAGCCGCTGGCGCGCGCAAGCTCGACCGCCTCATTGACCACCGCAAAATCGGGAATCTTGTCCATCAGCAGAATCTGACAGGCAGACAGACGCAGAATGTTGCGAATCTTGCCATTCAGAGCCTGTGCATCCTGCAGGAACTGATCCAGTACATAATCCAGTTTGATGAGGTCCTCAATGGTCTTGTAAACAATTACAGCAGCCAGGCGCTTGTCCTTCTGGCTGAGTCGCATGTTGGTAAAAATTTCATCCAGAGACAGGGAAGCATAAGCGCCATCCTGAAGCACCCTGTTAAGCACCAGCAAAGCTGCCCGGCGCGCATCCTGGCTCAGGACGGTCTCGCGCTCCTGACGCTGCTGTGGCGGGGCAGGGCGGCCATAGCGGCGCATAGGCTGCTGCTCACGCTCGCCAGGCTGCGAAGGCGCAGGGCGGCCATAGCGGCGCATAGGCTGCTGCTCACGCTCGCCAGGCTGCGAAGGCGCAGGGCGGCCATAGCGGCGCACGGGTTGCTGCTCTCGCTCACCTAGCTGCGAAGGCGCAGGGCGGCCATAGCGGCGCACGGGTTGCTGCTCTCGCTCGCCAGGCTGTGAAGGCGCAGGGCGGCCATAGCGGCGCATAGGCTGCTGCTCTCGCTCGCCGGGCTGTGAAGGCGCAGGGCGGCCATAGCGGCGTTCCGGGGCAGAAGCAAGCTTGCCATATGGGCCCCGGGATACGGGACTGCCTGACTGCCGAAAAGAAGCGCGGGGCTTTGGGCTGCGTGGCTTTTTGTCGTGCTTGTTGGTATCGCTCATTGTCTTTCCTCATTAGCTGCCATCACAGCCGGAGCGCTTAGCGGGTGTCCACGCAAAAAATCGGCGCTGGCCATCGCTCTGCTGCCCGGCGCCTGCAGGGTGATGATCCGCAAGGCTTGATCCCCGGTTTGTACCAGCAAGCCGGTTTTGGGATCCGCTTCCAAAATGGTTCCCGGCGCAACCAGGCAAGGAGCCGGTTCCACACGCGCGGACAGCAGCTTGAGCATGCCCCAGGGAGAGTCGCTGTAGGCGCCCGGCCAGGGCTGGGTGCCCCGGATCAGGTTGACCAAGTCACTGGCCTTTTCCTGCCAGTTGATTTTTCCAAGCTCACGGGTCAGAAGCGGATAATAGGACATTGCCTGCTCATCCTGCCGAACACGGGGGCAATCGCCTGCCGCCAGGCGCTTTAAGGTTTCCAGCAGCAATTCCGCGCCGGCGTACGCCAGGCGCACGGTCAATTCGCCAGCGGTCTCCACAGGATGGATGGCCAGTTCGGACTGCAGCAGGATATCCCCGGTATCAATCCCCTTGTCAGTCATCATGGTAGTTACACCGGTGTGGCTCTCACCCTTGATGATGGCCCAATTCACCGGCGCAGAGCCCCGGTAGCGCGGCAGCAGCGAAGCGTGCACATTGACTGTGCCCAACGGCGGAACAGCCAGGATCTCCTCAGAGAGGATCTGGCCATAGGCCGCGGTAACACAAATGTCCGGCTTGAGCGCACGTAAATCCTCCAGCCCCTGAACACGGATCCGCCCGGGCTGAAACACGGGAACGCCAGCCTGTACTGCCAGTACCTTGACCTGGGAAGGCACCAGCCTTTTCCCGCGGCCGCTGGGACGGTCGGGCTGCGTGAACACGCCGGCCACACTGTGCCCAGCCTTAAGAAGGGCCCGCAGATGTATTGCGGCATACTCCGGGGTGCCCATAAACACAAGGCGCATTATTGTTCTCCGCCCTCTGAGGGCTTGTCTTCTTCCTCGTCCTCAGGGAAGACCTCATGGTCCATCTTGTCCACGTACAGCACACCGTCCAGATGGTCAATCTCATGCTGAATGCAGCGGGCCAACAAGCCGTCTGCCTCCATGGTGAAAGGCTTGCCGGTCCTGTCCTGGGCTTTAATGGTGACCTTCTCAGGACGTGTGACAAAGCCGCGCCGGCCGGGCACGCTCAGGCAGCCTTCCACCATGCCACAGCTTCCTTCGGCATCGGAAATCTCAGGGTTGACAAACTCAATCAGGCCCTCCCCCACATCAGCCACCACCAAACGCCTGGTAATGCCGACCTGCGGCGCGGCCAGGCCAATACCCTCCGCATGATACATGGTATCGGCCATGTCACGTAAAATCACACCCAGACGGCCGTCAAACTTGGTGATGGGGTTGGACTTGATGCGCAATTCCTTCGCGCCGATTGTAAAAATCCGTTTTCTTGACATCCTGTTCTCCTAAACCAGGCATCAGGCAAGGCTGCCCGGGTTGATTTCCAGGCTGACCTTGCAGGGCCACGGTTCCTGTACCAGTTCATTGAAAAAAGCGAACAACTCCTCGCTGTCACGGTGCTCCAGCAGCTTCATGAGTACCTGGGAGCGATATTGACCCATAATACGTTTAATGGGCGCAGAATCTTCCCTGACAAAGAGTACCCGGCGTTTGAGTGAAGGACGCTCCAGCAATTTTTGCGTGATGCGCTGCTGCAATTGCCGGGAAACCGCGCGGGACTGCTCCTCCTGCCTGGCCTCGCACAAAAGCCTTACCATTACGGTAAAAGGTGGATAGAGCAGTCGGCGGCGCCGGGCAAACTCCTGGTTGAAAAAGCCCCGGAAATCCTGGGCGGCAGCCGCCTGTATCACCTCATGCTCGGGCTTGTAGGTCTGTATGACAACCTCGCCCGGCATCTGCGCCCGGCCAGCCCGCCCGGCAACCTGGGTGAGCAGCTGGAAGGTACGCTCCTGCGCGCGGTAATCTGGCAAGTTGAGTGTCAAATCCGCCAGCACCGCGCCCACCAGGGTGACCTGGGGAAAGTCCAGGCCCTTGGCAATCATCTGGGTGCCAATCATAATCCGCGCCTGTCCGGAACGGAAGCGGTTGAGCAGGCGCTCATGCGCATCCTTTCCGGTGGTGGTATCCGCATCCAGGCGGATCAGAGGCACCTTTGGGAACAGCTTGAGAAACTCTTCCTCCACCTTTTGGGTGCCCGCACCCACCGGACGCAGGAATGTGCTGCCGCAAGCCGGACAGGCAGCCGGAGGAGAGACGGACTGGCCGCAGTAGTGGCAGTGCATCTGCCGGTCAGCCTGATGAAAAGTCATCTTGACATCACACTGCGAACAGGTGAGAACCTCACCGCATTTTCGGCACATGACACTGGGCGCGTAGCCGCGGCGGTTGATAAACAGCATTGCCTGACCCCCTGCGTCCAGGCAGGCTTTCAGCCGCTGAATCAACAGCCGGGAAAACATGCCGCGGTTGCCCAAGCGCAGCTCCTCGCGCATATCAACCAATGTAACTGTAGCCAACTGTTGCTCGTTGGCCCGCGAGAGCATCTCAAGCAGTATATAATCTCCCCGCTGCGCCTTGGCAAACGAGAGAATGCTGGGCGTCGCGCTGCCCAAGAGCAGGCTGGCCTGCTCATTTTCCGCCCGGAAACAAGCCACCTCCCGCGCGTCATAGCGCGGGTTGCTCTCAGACTGGTAGCTGGGTTCATGCTCTTCATCGATTACAATCAGCCCAAGGTCCTTAACCGGAGCAAAAACCGCGCTGCGCGCCCCGATCACCAGGCGCGCGCAGCTTGACCGGATGCGCCGCCATTCGTCGAAGCGTTCCCCCGCGGACAGCCGGGAATGAAGCACCGCGGCTTCCTTGCCAAAACGCCCGCGAAACCAGCTGACCATCTGCGGCGTCAGAACGATTTCAGGGATCAATACAATCACGCCTCGCCCCTGATCCAGGCACTCCCGCGCGGCGCGGATATAGACTTCGGTTTTTCCAGAGCCCGTAATGCCGTGCAATAAAAACCGACCACTGCCTGAGCGCACCGCGGGCAGGATTTCACTCAGCACCTCCTGCTGGGCCGCTGTCAACACCGGATCCTCCCCCAAGGGTTCCGTATGCTGGTATGGAGAGCGGTAAACCTCTTCCTCCTTCAGGACAATGCTGCCCGCCTCCTCCAGCACGCGCAGGGCAGGCATTGGATCGCGCACCAAGGCACGCAGCTCGCTCACAGGGTGAGCCAGGCCGTCACTGAGCAAGGTGAGTAGCAGCCTTCGCTTGGCAGAGCGGCTGTTGGCCGTCAGCGCTGCGTCCAGATGCCCCGGATCTATCGCCAGACGGGCTATCATTTGTGTCTTAACCTTGACGCGGCCCGAGCGCATTTGAGCGGGAATCATCAAACGCAGCGCAAGCGCCAGAGGACAATGTGATCTCCGTGCGATCTCCTGAGCCAGGTCTACCAGGGGCGACAGGATAGCCGGATAGTCCTCAAGCGGCTCAAGAATGTCCCGAATGCGTTCCTGCGGCAAGTCCGTCGTTTGAGCGAGGCGCAGCACCACACCTTCCAGGCGTTGATAACCAAAAGGCACCGAAACGCGCGTGCCCGGCTGGACATTCATGTCCTCGGGAACACGGTAGGTAAAAACCCGGTCGGTGTTGGCGGAAGCAATGTCAACGATGACCTGGGCATAGAGTTTGCCCTCAGGCATCCTTTACGCCCCGCATCAGAAGAACCGCCTCATCCAACAGCTTGTGGGCGGCATCCAGCTTGCTCATTAGCGGCAACTCAACCGTACCCTGATGGGAAATCAACGTCAGCGCGTTGGTATCCGCGTCAAAGCCGGCATCCGTACGGCTGACATCATTGAGGGCAATCAGATCCAGACGCTTGCTGTCCAGCTTTCGCCGCGCGTTGTCCAAGTGGTTATGGGTCTCGGCCGCAAAGCCTACAAATACCTGCCCGGCCCGTTTGTTGACCCCTGCGGCAGCTGCCACATCCGGGGTTTGCACCAAATCAATACACAGGCGGCTATCAGGCTGCTTTTTGATTTTTTCCTCTGAAAACAAGCGGGGCTTGAAATCCGCGGGCGCCGCAGCCTGAATAAGCAGATCTGCCCCGGGCGCCAGGCGCGTAACTGCGTCATACAAGTCCCCCGTGCTATCCACCATCACCATCTCAGCGCCCTGTAGCGGAGCCAAGCGAACCGGCCCGGATACCAGCGTAACCGCCGCGCCACGCAAAAGCGCTGCCTGCGCGATAGCATAACCCATTTTGCCGCTGGAACGGTTGGTGATAAACCGCACGGGATCTATCGCCTCACGGGTGGGGCCGGCTGTAACCAGGACTTTCTTTCCCAGCAAATCCTTCAGAGGGTACAGCAGTCTCAGGCAGGCGGTCACAATCTCATCGGGTTCGCTCATACGGCCTGTCCCTATATCGCCGCAAGCCAGCAAACCGCCCTCTGGGCCAACGGTGGACGCGCCGCGCTGGCGCAGCAACGCAAGGTTTGCCTGGGTAGCCGGATGCTGCCACATGGCGGCATTCATCGCCGGAGCCAATAGCAGCGGCGCCTGGGTGGCCAAAGCCGTTGTGGTCAGCATGTCATCCGCAAGGCCATGGGCCAGTTTGGCAATCACATTGGCTGTAGCAGGCGCGATCAGCAGGACATCCGCCTTCCGGGCCAGGGAGACATGTTCCACCTCCCAAACCCTGGGTGTCTCAAAGGTATCGACCACCACCGGGTTGTGCGACAGCGTCTGCAAGGTAAGCGGCTGAACAAACTGGCAGGCATTGCGCGTCATGATAACGTGCACCTTGCAGTTTGCCTTGGAGAGGCGGGAAGCGACCTCGCACGCCTTGTAGGCCGCGATACCTCCGGTGATGCCCAGAACAACCGTCTTGCCTACAGCGCTCATGCTTTATTCCTCGTCCTCGAGGTTGCGGTGGTAGGTAATCAAGCCATGCTGGATTTCCTCAATCGCGGCGGCGATGGGCTTTTTCTCCTCGCCTTCAATCAGCGGCTGGGCTCCGTCAACCAGCTGGCGGGCGCGCTTGGCGACCATTTCCACCAGGGTATAAGCACTGTCGACGTTTTTCATCAAGGATTCGATACCGGGTTCGTTGATGGCCATACAGGTCCTCCAAATTCATTGTTCCGGGATGTCCGGGTGATAGCGCAAGGTACGCATACGCTCCGCCGCGATGATGCACAAAAGGCGCTTGAAGGCACTTTCCAGATCATCATTGATGAGCGTGTAGTCGTAATGGATGTAGCGAGCAATCTCATCGCGCGCATTACGCAGGCGCTTGGCGATTTCATCTGCGTCATCAGTGTTTCGGGTACGCAGGCGCTGCCTGAGAGCATCAAAGGAAGGAGGCAGGATAAAGATGGATACGCAATGCGGCATTTGCTTCATAACGCTCATCGCGCCCTGGGAGTCCACATCCAGCAGAACATCCAGGCCCTTTTCCAGCGCGGCTTCCACCGGCGGCCGGGGTGTGCCATAGCGGTGGTCGTGTACGGTGGCATGCTCCAGAAGGTTGCCGGTTTGGAGCAATTGGTCAAACTCTTCCTCAGTAATGAAAGAGTAATGCACGCCTTCCTTTTCGTTGTCCCTGGGCGCGCGGGTCGTGGCGCTGATGGAAAAAACAATGTTGGGATCCCAAGCCAGGAGGCGTTCGCACAGTGTGCCTTTGCCTGTTCCCGAGGGACCGGACACAATGATCAGCATGCCTTTGCGCGTTTGGCCGAGCAGCCGGCAGCTGTCAACATCAGATTTTTGGGCGATGCAAGGCGGGATTTGTTTCATTGTTTCACTCCACGTTTTGCAGTTGTTCCTTGATCTTGTCCGCCTCTCCCTTGCAGGTCAGGCCCAGCCGGGTAACTGCGAGCGAGGCGGATTTGCTGCAGATGGTGTTGGCTTCGCGGTTCATTTCCTGACACAGAAAATCCAAATCGCGTCCGATAGATCCATCTTTCTCAAGCAGGGTGCGCATCTGGGCGCAGTGGGCGCCAAGGCGGTTGATCTCCTCGGTAATATCACAGCGATCGGCAAATAAAGCAATCTCCTGGGCCAGGCGCTGGGGATCAGCCTGTACCTCGGGCATGGCGGCCAACCGCTTTTGCAGCTTCTCTCGCGCCAATACAGGCTGCTGGGCAGCCTGCGGCACAAGCTCACGCACAGCTTCCTCCAGCGCGTCCAGGTGCTGTTCCAGGAAAGCCTTCAACTGGCTGCCCTCTCGCTCACGGTCCTCCTGCGCCGCGTCACAGGCTAAGTCCAGCGCCTCGTTTGCCGCATCCAAAAGGATATCGGCCTGAGGATCCAACGGAAGCAAGGTGAGCACCTCCGGCAGCGTCAACAGGGTGCTCAGTTTGAGCGTGCCCTTGATGCCGGCAGCCTGCGCAATCTGCTGCGCGGCCTGGGCATACTCATGCGCCAGGGGCAGGTTGGCGCTGACAAGCGCGGCCTGGGCACCGGCAAGATCCTGAGTGATGCTCAATTCTACCCGTCCTCGGGAGAAACGTTCCGCCAGGCGCTTACGCAACGGCACCTCCAGGGCTTGCAACGGCCGCGGCAGGCGGACGGATATGTCCAGGTAGCGGTGGTTGACCGTCTTGACTTCTGCGGTCAGGTTGACGCCCTCTTTGCTGGAATGTCCCCTGCCATAACCGGTCATGCTGCGCATCCTTTACCCTCCTCACCTGCGTTCTCTTATTATATCACGTTTGTACAACCCTGAAAAGTCGCGCTGCCCGCGCAAAAGAGCGCCCCGAAAAGGAAAAAATCACTTGGATCTGCACCGAAAGAGAAAATCACTATGAGTGGAACATCATCATTTACTGCCATGCGCTTGCAATTCTTTTTGGGGCTTCTTCCGTGAAGGGCGCCGCGTCGCCATACTCCAGGGTTTCAATGGATTGCTTAATGTTCAGCATTTCATCGGACAAATGGCTGACGGCATCCCGATATCACTTTTCTCCGTGGAGATAAAGGGCTCAGCGTAGGATCAGTAGCTCAGGCCAAACTCAGACTCGTAGTAGTTGCCGGCGGCATCACGGTAGGCATATGCCTTGCCGTTCTCATCCTTCATGGAATCCGGCATATAATCGTCTTTGGCGTAACCGGGCACATCATTGGGAGAGACGCAGTCGCCATTTGCATCTACTGCAAGGACGCTGTCGTCCTTGGGCAGGGTAAGGGGCAGCACGCCGGTAGGGTTGTACTTGCCTTCCGCAACATCCAGCGTGGCATCGACAAAGGTGTCAAAGCCGGCCAACAGCGCGTCGGAGTAGGGCTCCACATTGCCCAGCATCCAGGGAAGCTTGAAGTTAACATTGCTGATAACCTTGCCGCCATTGGCGTGCACGGTATCGGCAATTTCCTTAATCAGGGCAGCTCCGGTGAGGGTGGTTTCCACATGCTTGGTTTTGGCGGGCCTGCCATCGGGCCTGGTTTCCACCACGATTTTGCCCTGTACAATGTCAAGCTCCAGATAGCCCGGGGTGGCATTCCAGTAGCTGCCGCTGGTGGGATTCACATACAGAAAGGCCAGGTCGGCTTCGCTGTAATCCCTGGTGGTGGTGAATCCACGGGCTTCCAGGGCAGCATAGAATTTATCCCTGGTTTCGGCGGTGTCGCCGGACTTGTTGAAGTACTGGGCATAGATCTTCTTGCCCGCCGTTTTTTCCTTGGTCAGCGGCAGCGTGGCGCCTTCGTTCTTCAGCATGACAACGCTCTTGAGATGCACCCGGTAAGGGAACTCGTCAGCGCGGGCGCTTTCTATAAATTTGGCGGCGCTGTCGGGATCCCGGTAGGGGTTCTCAAACAGGCCGGTATCAAACATCTCTTTCAGCAGGCGCACATTGGATTGGTTGATGTCCTCATCGCTGAGCACATACCTGGCCTCATGCTTGTCCATCTCCTCCTGTCCGCGGCGCCAGGCTTCCTTCAAAGACCAGACGTCGTTGGTGTCTGAGAACATATCAACGCCCGCGTGCACCGCATAGGCAGCGCGGCTGGGCACATCGTGCGCTTCCATTCCATATGCCATTCTGGTGAGCACGCCGCTGTCGGAGTTGATGTAACCTTTAAAGCCCATCTGACCGCGCAGCAGGCCAGTAATGAAGGCCTTGTTGTACGCAAAGCCCACCTCCTCCGATAGATCCAGGGGCGCGCCTTTGTAAGTCTGGGGGGCTGACTTGCTGGAATAGGGCCTGGCATAGTAGGGCATCATGGAGGACGGGTTGTTTTCAACCGCCGCCATAAAAGGCGCCAGCTGGTACTTTTCAAGAGAATTCTCAGTAGCATACACGTTCCACTGACCTTGCACATAGTGCGGGTCAAAGCCGTTTTCACGGGCGCCGCCGCCGGGGAAATGCTTTACGGTCAAGCCAATGCCTTCGCAGGTCACACCCTCTGAGGAGCACTGGAAACCCTTGACCAGGCGACCAATGGCATCGGCAATAAAATCAGGTCGCTCGCCCAGCGTGCCGTAGGTGCGCTGCCAGCGGGGATCGGTGGCCACGTCAGCCATATACATATAGGCTTTCTTCATGCCCACGGCGTCCCACTCGCCGCGGGCCTTCTCGGCAAACTCGCTGATCAGGCCGGCATCGCCACCCGCCTTGACATCGCCCATGGCGGCGGCCGCCAGGCCCAGGGTGCCCGGATAGCAGGAAAACACGATGCTGGAGCTGTCCTTGTTGAAAGCAACTTCCAAAGGAGCGCCAAAACTGGCGTTCTCGTTGCGGCTGTTGCTGCCCACAATGACCGGAATGCCGTTGGGCGTCATTTCAGCGACCTGGTTCATGGCATTGATCCACTGGGCGTGGTCTGCCGGGAAGGGGTTCTGCCGCAGAAGCAGGTGGCGCAGGTGCAGCTTCTGGATGGTGTCGATGGTGCCATATTTTTCCGTGGCGCTAAGAGGGTTCTGGTCAGCCGCGCTGGTTGTCTCATCCAGCAGGCCATCCATAGCGGTCTCCGCCTTGTTTTCAACTTCGTTGCCCATGCCGCGGTTGTTGATGACCATCATGCCGACCTTCTCGTCGATGCTCATGCGGCTTACCAGGTCCTCTGCGCGGGTCCGTGAATCCAGTCTCCAGTCCTCATAAGGCTCCAGCGTCCCGTTTCCGTTGGAATCCCTGAAAAATTTGCCGTCCACCTCAATGACCGGCTTTACTGTAGTACCGATAGTGGGACCTTCCTTATTTTCAGTAAAGGTGGGGGCAATATAGCGCAGCTCTGCACGATCCATCGTATCGTTTCTCCTTTATCTTGCTGTGCGAATATAAAAAGAATAGCGGTAATGCGCCGGTAAAGAAGCATCCTCCTTTCTCTTTTGCGCCAGGACAGGAAAGGAATCAGGTGTTTTAAACGGGATAAAGCACCTGGCTGCATTTTTGCCAATACAGACATTGAGTTTTATAATAATTAATCAGCTTTACCCGCCGCAAGGAAATAATCAATGATGCCTGCAAAAAAACTACACAAAGCCTTGTGTAATATAGCCTGATATGGACCGGAAGTGAAATATACAAAGAGTCTTTTCCATGCCAAAGGCAGGATACGGTCTGACGCCATATGCTTGTTAACCGCATCTTTCACTTTTTTAGAAATTTATACGATGGCGCTGCCGCTTGTCCCTCATTCTTCCATACTCAGCGGCGCTTTCCGGTAGTTTGAAGGACTCATCTTATACTTTGCTTTGAACTGGCGGGAAAAATAGCTGCTGTCGGAGATGCCCACGGACATGCAGATGTCGAGAACGGACAAGCTGCTGTTGCGCAGCAGTTTGGCGGCGCGCTGCATGCGCATATCGGTAATGTAGGCGCTGAGTTTCTGTCCGTACTCCTTATGAAAGCGCGCGGAAAGGTAGTTGGGAGAAACGCCGATATCCCGGGCGATTCCAACAACGCTCAGCTTTTCATGAAGACGCTGATTGACCTGATGCATGGCTTTTTTAATCAGCGGGGAGTAGGAGCTGAGCCGCTGCTTTGAAACCAGGCTGCAAATGCGTTCGGTCAGCTCAAACGTCAGGCGATCCGCCTGCTCTATACTGCGGGCTGTCTCCGTTCGCAGGCAGTATTCCTGGGTAAGGGCATCCAACTCCGGGGAAGGGACACCGGCCCCGCGGGCCGCAAGGCGTACCATGGTGCGGATAATGGTATTGCTGACCTGTTTTCTGTAAAGGGTCACCTTGCCATCCCTCGGCCGGTTACGTACCAGAACCTCCTGGAGGAGCAACAAGGCCTCGCTCAGGTTGCCCAGGGAGACAGCTTCCATGAACTTGCTTCCCAAATCGTGCGTGTGCTCAATGAATAAGCCTGAGGGATATTGATACTCAGCGCCCTGTTCATCCGTATGGCTGTCCGTGTTCGAAATGACAACCCGGGTCAGAGGAGGACGTTCCGAGGGGATATCCAAACAGTCCATGATGGCATCTGCCGCCAGGAGCGCCTGGGAACGAATGCCGACGGGAATTGAGGCGTGATAATCGCGCAAGCCATCCATGGCAGCTTCATCCAGGCCAATGGCGCTCAGTATCCGCAGCTGGCTGTCACGGTCCGGGAGCTCGTCCAAATAAGGACCAATGACAAAAACCTGGCCCTGAGAAGAGAATATCAGCCAGAAAATCTCAGCCCGGTCCAGAATTTCATACAGGGCATCCTCGCTTATCCCCCGCATCATCTGGCGGAAATCTCCGCTGTTCCGGGTAAACTGGCTGGCAAAAAACAGGTGAGGACGGATGAGTGTCTCATAGATATCATCCTCCCGATGAAAACAGACGGCATTGACGCCAAGTATTCTTTTTGTTATCATCAAACAACAACGATACAAATTATCCATCGATTCTCAAACCTCTCTTTGTCAGGGGGAGTGCGCATGTCTTAGGGAATCAGCAATACTCACAGAAACAATTATCGTAGAAATGTACCACAAAACATGGTTTTATTATAGCGCATTTGTACTTAATGGTCTATATTCTTTGTATAATAATAAGCGCCAAACGGTTTTTCCCTTGAATCAACAGGAAGGTCCTGATTTTATAGCGATTTGTAAGCACCAAGATCCTACATTCTTGCGAACAGCACCGAATCGACTATGAAGAAACACGTCCGGGAACCATTCAGATAAAAGGGGCTTTCAGACTCAGAAGGCCCAGGGGAGGAAAAGCGTGCCAACAAAAGAAGTATTGCTCGAAGTTCAAAACATGTACAAAAACTTTGGCGCAACCGTGGCTTTGAACAATGTGTCCTTCACCCTCAACCGCGGCGTCGTCTGCGGACTGATCGGAGAAAACGGCAGTGGAAAGTCCACAGTGTCTTCTATTGCCGCGGGCATGCAGCCGCCCACCAAGGGCAGCATGAAGTTCAAGGGCGAACCATGGGCGCCGCCCAGCATGCTGTACGCTGAGAAACACGGCATCGGTATGATCGTGCAGGAGGCGGGCACCATCCCCAACATCACGGTGGCCGAGAATATTTTTCTTGGCCACGAAGGTATGTTTAAGCAGGGCCCCATCATCAACCGCGCAAAGATGATGGCTGCCGCGCGGGAGCTGCTCGAAGGCCTGGGTATCACGAACATCCAGGCAGACCAGCCTGTGCGCGAACTGGATATGCAGCAGCGCAAGGTGGTGGAAATTGCCAAGTGCATGTACTGGAAGCCGGAAATCCTGATCGTAGACGAGACGTCTACGGCGCTTTCACAGGACGGACGCGAGTTCCTGTACAGCATCATGGCCGCCCAGCGTGACAACAACCGCAGCGTGATATTTATTTCCCATGACTTGGATGAGATGATGGAGCAGTGTGACGAACTCACGGTGCTGCGGGACGGCGTCATCATCGGCACGGTGCAAAAGGCTGATTATGAACCCTCGCTCATTCGAAGGATGATGATCGGGCGCGAGATCCAGGGCAATTATTACCGTGATGATTTTGACGGCTATGATGACGAAGTGGTGCTCAAGGCCGACTGCATCACCACCATGGAGGATCTGCTGTGCTTTGATCTGGAGCTGCACAAGGGTGAAATCCTGGGTATCGGCGGCCTGTCCCAGTGCGGCATGCACACCGTGGGCAGGGCGCTGTTCGGTCTGGAAAAACTGGTGGATGGCAAGGTGACCCTGAAAGACGGCACCCGGATCAACAACACCAGAACCGCTATCAACAACCGCATGGGCTATGTTTCAAAGAACCGCGACACCGAATCTCTGGGCTTGTCGGCAAGCATCATGGAAAACATCGCCAGCACAGGCTACAGCATCAACCGCTGGAGAGGTCCGGGGCCCCTGATTTCCAACCGCAAGGAAAAGGAATATGTGGATGAGCAGGTGAAGGAGCTTTCCATCAAATGCGCATCCAAATATCATAATGTCAATACCCTGTCAGGCGGCAACAAACAGAAGGTGGTCTTTGGAAAATGGATTGCGCCGGATTCCGAGATTCTTATTCTGGACTGCCCCACCCGTGGCGTAGACGTAGGGGTGAAAGCCGCGATGTACCAGCTGATGTACCGTATGAAAAAGGCAGGGAAATCCATTCTGCTGATTTCCGAAGAGCTCCAGGAGCTGATCGGTATGAGTGACAGGGTGCTGATTATGAAAGATGGGGAAATACGCCTGGAGATGATGCGCACAGAAGGCCTGACAGAGCAAAAGCTCATCGAGTACATGATTTAAGGAGAGGAGGTGTTCACATGACAGATGTTGCGATCCGGGAGCCGTCCAGTCTCCGAAATAAATTGCTGGCTATGTGGGAGAACCGCTGGACTACGCGTCTGATGCCCTTTGTTATTCTTCTGCTGATTGCCATTGTCTTTTCCCTTGCCACCGGCGGGAGGTTTCTTGGCAGCAGGAACCTGACCATTATCCTGAACCAGGCCCTGGTGGTGGCCACGGTGGCGACCGGCGGTACCTTTATCTTTGCTACGGGTAACGTGAACCTGGCCATGGGCGCTACCACCGTGCTGTGTGAAACCGTATCGGCCATGGCCTTTCTGGCCATCATGGACGCAGGCGGTTCGGTGGGGTTGGGGCTGACAGCCATGTTTGTCATCTCCGTTGTGTTGGGTGTGTTCATCATGGGCTTCTCCGCCATCCTCTCCACCAAGCTCAACGTCCGTGTATTGTACGTTACTATCGTCATGATGACGCTGCTGGCCGCCATCCAGCAGGCGCTGCTGGGAGGCAGCACCCTTACCATCCCGAGCAAGATCACCCGGATGCTGGCCAACAACAACGTTCACTACATCATCTTCGGGGTGTTCTTCGCCATCGCGGTGGTAATCTTTCATTTCACCAAAATCGGCCGCACCCTGCGCTTTATCGGCACCAACGAGATTTGCGCCCATCAGACCGGCAAGTTCAAAAAGGACTATCTGCTGCTGGCCTTCCTCATCGGTGGCCTGGGCATGGGGTTGGGCGCCATGGTGGCCATCATCCGCTCGGGTTCAGTCAGCATCACCACCCTAAGCTCACTGAACATGGATACCATGCTGGCCATCGTGCTGGGCGGGATGAGCGTGTTTGGCGGCAGCAAGTCCTTTGTCTACGCCGGCGTCATTGGCGCGGTAACCGTCACCGCCCTGCAAAACGGCATGGTGATGGTGGGCGTTGACTCAAACCTCATCCAGGGTGTCCGCGGGCTGCTCTTCCTGCTGCTGGTGGCAGCCGCCCAGAAACGGCCGCATGGCCTGCCGGCGCCGGAGGGTTGATCTGCCCGGAATCGCGCCATTTACTCATCAAAACGGCCCGGATAGGACTGTGATGGATTTAAGAAAGGAAGGTTTTAACATGAAAAAATTTTTCGCGCTGCTGCTGAGTATAGCCATGATCCTGGCCATACTCCCCCTGACCTCCCTGGCTCAGGAAAAGTACATCGTCGGCGTTGCCTTTCAGACGGTGAGCTCCGACACTGAAATCCAGAAAGATTACTACACCAATGAACTGGCTCCGGCCCTTGGAATGGAGTTCATCTTCTCCGAAGCCATCAAGGATACGGAAACCCTGGTAACCTTCATTGAGAACTGTTACGCCAAGGGCGCGGTTGGCATCATCAATTATTACACCGCCGGCCGCGGCCGCGGTGCCGAGGTAGCCGATCAGTACGAAATGTTTTTCATCACCCAGGCCTCCAAGCTGGACGACGCCACGCTTGACCTGGAATACAACCTGGGCAACTGCGGTGCCTCCGTGGACGGCATGGCCCGCGCCTACACCGCCGCCATGGAAAGCGTGCTGGCTGACGGGGAAAACCACAGCGTCATCATGTGCACCACGGCCGCTGTAGGCCAGGTGGCGGCCTCCCACTACTATTCCACTCAAGCAATGCTGGAGACCATGCAAAACAAGTACAACCTGACATACTCCAAGAGCATTGACGAAATCATCAATACCGACTCTCCCGGCGAGGTGGACACCGGCAACCCCGATATCAAGATCTTCCTGGCTCCGGGTACCGACAATGACAAGACCCTGGCTACCATCTCCACTCCCCTGCAGTCCGGCGATTATGACATCTTTATAGCGGTATCTTCCTATGCCAGCTACACCAGCGCCATTGCCGAGGTGGAGCGCGCCAAAAACATGGACATCAAGATCGTGGCCACTGCCTCCATTGAAAAGCAGACCATGACCGGCTTCAATACCCTGGATCCTCAGGGCAACCCCATCCTTAACGCCGTGATCCTCAACCCCCTGAACGTGGCCAATGCTTTCTGTGCCTCGGCCATCTACAACGCCCTCAACGGCGGCGCGGAAGCGCTCAAGGATGCCGATGGCAACGCGGCCCAGCTGTTTGTCAACCCCTGGCCCTGCCTGGATGCTGAGACCTATGTCAACATCGCCAAGCTGGACACTGAGCATGACACCTATGTGCTCAACGCCGATGACCTCCAGCGCCTGTTGATCACCAGCAACCCTGACGCCAGCCATGACAGCTATGCCGAATACCTGATGGAACTGGCCGACATCGATGACATCATCGCCAGGAAAATCAAGTAATTCCGACTCAAAACCCTTCATCCGTACCGGGGGCACAGCAGCGCCCGGTACGGAAATTCCCAGAAAGGCAGGTGTGAGCGGGCATCCAGTTGGCCCGACCAGGAGTATATGAACCGCAGATTAAAGAATACGCTGATTACCCTGGCTTTCCCCGTGGCAATGTTCCTGATCATGGAGGCTGTCTGCCTGGTCGCGGCGGGGAGACATGTGATTGATTTTTCGACCAACCTGGACCTGGTGAACCTGGTGCGCAACACGGGTATCGCCTGTGCCATCACCTACGCCCTGTCCTTTAACCTGACCAGCGGCAGGCTGGACCTGTCTTTGGGCGCCCAGCGCCTGGCAGGCACGGTGATCGGTTCCAACATCGCCCTGTCCCTGGGCCTCTCCGGAGTGTGGCTATTGCTTTTCTCCCTGGCCTTTGGCCTGGTCTTTGGCCTTCTGGTCGGCCTGGTCTTTGTCTGGGTGCGCGTACCTCCCATGGTACTGGGCATTGGCATGGGCCTGATTTTGGAGAGCCTGGTGTATGTGACCTCCGGGGGCATCGGTTTGAACCTGTTCGGTGTTCAAGGCATTACAATTTTAAGCGAGGCCTATTTCACCATTTTCGTGGTGGCCATCCTGTTGGTTTTGGTGCTCTACCTGGTGGCCTACACCAAGTTCGGATACCAGATGCGTGCGATCCAGGGCTCCCAGCGCATCGCCCAGAATTCCGGCATCAACATCTTCCGCCATGCCGTGCTGTGCTACACCTTTGCCGGCGGCCTGGTGGGCGTGGCGGGTATCCTGGACGCGGCCTACAAGACCCAGATGGCCGTAACCAGCGGCAATGCCAGCAGCGGGCCGGTGGTTTCCAACACCTTCCCCATGTTCCTGGGCATTTTCCTGGGCCGCTGGTCCAACCAGGCTGTGGGCATTCTGGTGGCTACACTCACCCTGAGGATTTTCGCGATGGGCCTGGCCAAGCTGCAGCTGTCTGAAGCCATGAGCAACGTGGTGAACATGTTCCTCTACCTGGCCTTCCTGGTCTATCTCGCCAATGAGAATTACTTCAAAAAGAGAAAAGCCTGGGCTGACCGCCTGGCACAGGTTCGGGAAAAGAAGAGCGAGATGGGCATCCCGGTGGAGGCTTGAGATATGCAAACACTAAGTGATTTTCAAAAGAAAAGGGATATTCTGTTCTGTTTTGACTCTGACGGCTGTGTGTTGGACGCCATGGAGGTCAAGCACCGCCGTTGCCACGGTCTGTGCTTCATCAGGGAATGGGGATTGATGGACCACTTTGATGAGGTCATGGATAAGTGGTGCGAAATCAACCTGTATGAGACCACCCGGGGGATTCACCGCTACAAAGCCCTGGTGATCATGCTGGAGCGCCTGGAAGGCAAGCTGCTGCATACCCCGGAGCTTGAAGCCTTTAAAACCTGGGTCAACACCACCCCTATGCTGACCAATGCCTCCCTGGAGGATGAAATCGCAAAGAGGAAGAACCAGGAGCTGTTCTCAAAGGCATTGCGCTGGTCCTATGCCCTGAACCGGGAAATTGACAAGATTCCCATGGATGACAAGCCGCCCTACCCCGGTGTGCCGGAGAAGCTGGCAGCCGTGCAGGAGAAGGTGGACGTTGGCATTGTTTCCAGCTCCAATCTGGAGGCAATCACAGAAGAATGGTCGCATTTTGGCCTGCTGGACCATGTGGATTGCCTGACCAGCCAAAATGACGGCAGCAAGGCCCACTGTCTTGCCCAGCTGCTCAGGAAGGGCTATGACAAGGACAAGGTCGTCATGGTTGGCGACGCCTTTGGCGACCAGGCCGCCGCCCGGGAAAACGGCGTGTGGTTCTTCCCCATCCGGGTGCGCCATGAGGTGGAATCCTGGAATCAGCTGCTGGAGGAGGCTTTGCCCAAAATACTCAAGGGACAGTATGACCAGGCCTACCAGCAGTCGCTGGATCAGGCTTTTGAGGACAGCTTTCACGCGGGTGGCTGAGAGGCGCCCCGGAACAGATAGAGGAGTCTTTGTATGAAAAAGTTGTTATGCCTTGCGATGGCGGCCTGGATGGTGCTGGGGATCATTGGAATCACAGCCGTAGCCGAGGAAAAAGAGAAGACCCTGATTGCCGTGGCTTCCATGCGCGCCGGGGCAAGATTTGCCGACGAGCGAAATTATTACGTGAACGTGGTCGGCCCCACGCTTGGCTGGGACTTCCTGTTCTATGAGGGCGTGGACGATCTGGAAACCCTGCTCAGTTTCATGGAAAATGCCTATGCCATGGGCGCCAAGGGCGTGCTGAACTATTACACCCCCGGCACCCTGAAGGGAGCCGAATTGGCTGAAGAGCTGGGCATGTTCTTTTCAACCCAGGCTTCCAGGCTTCCCAAGTTTGAGGAAGACAGTACCCAGGCCTATAATCTGGGCAATGTGGGCGCTTCTGTAGACGGCGTTGGCAGCGCCTACAAGCAAGCCTTTGAGGCCCTGCTCAGCGACGGGAAGAACCACAGTGTCATTATCTATACCATCCTGGCGCCGGACAAGCGGGCAGCCTCCCATTACTACTCTACCGAGGCCATCCTTGAGACCATGCAGGCGCATTACGGGCTGGTGTATTCAGACAGCATTGAAGCCCTGATCAATAACTATATCCCCGGGGAGATTGAGACCGGGAACCCGGATGTCAAAATCTACCTGTGCCCCGGCTCCAACATCGAGGCCGCCCAGAGCAATGTTAACGTGCCGTTGTACACTGGGGATTATGACGTGTTTGTAAGTTTCAGCAACTTCCATCTCTTCATGGGCGCCGTTGCCGAAGTAGAGGAAATCTACCAGAAGGACATCAAGGTGATTGCCACCGTCAACACGGGCGGAAACACCAAAACAGGTTTCGATTCCAAGGATGTCTTTGGCAACCCGGTGCTCAACACCGCCATTATCAACCCCCTGAACGTGGCAAGTGGCATCAGCGCGGCCATGATGTACAACGCCCTGAACGGCGACCCTGCAGTCATGCAAAAGGACGGCGCTCCCGCCCAGCTGTTTGTCGTTCCCTGGCTGTGCCTGGACGCGCAGACCTATGACAAGGTTGAGGGCCTGGAAACCAGCCAGGGCACCAGCTATGTGATTGACCGGGAAGACCTGGAAAAGCTGCTGGTCACCAATAAGCCGGATATCACTGTAAAGGATATGGAGGACAAGCTGAGTCAGCTGGGGGACATCGATCAGTTGATTTTATCCAAGACAGCAGAGTAATCCGCACGAGGAAGGAGGCCGACCAATGGTAGACCTGAAGAAAAAACCGTTTTATCTGGATGAGGCGGCGATCGCCTGGGTGGAGACAACCATCGCCGGGATGAGCGAGCGGGAAAAGATCGGTCAGTTATTTGTCAACATGGTCAAAAGCCGCGACCCGGAGGACATCCGCGAGGTGGTGACCACCTATCGCCCCGGCGCCCTGCGCTATCCCAGTGTGTCCGGCGAGGAAGTCTGGGAGCAAAACGCCGCCTTCCAGTCTCACAGCAAGGTTCCCCTGCTGATTGCCAGCAACTGCGAAGCCGGCGGGAATGGCGGGATCAAGGGCGGCACGCCCATGGCCTGCGGCGCCGCTGTGGCTGCAGCGGACAGCACGGAAATGGCTTATCAGGTAGGCCTGCTGGCTGCCCGTGAAGCCACGTCCGTGGGCTGCAACTGGAACTTCTCACCGGTGGTGGACATCCTGTATAACTGGCGCAACACCATCGTGCAAAACAGGGCATATAACGACAGCCCGGAGGACACCATCCGTTATGCCAACGCCTTTAGGAAGGGCGTGCGGGAAGGCGGCATGGGCGACTGCGCCAAGCACTTTCCCGGGGACGGGCTGGAAGAAAACGACCAGCACCTGATGATGGGCTTATGCGACATGGACTGTGAGACCTGGGACAAAACCTTTGGCAGGGTCTACCAGGCGCAGATTGACGATGGCGTGATGAGCATCATGGTCGGACATATCGCCATGCCCGCCTATCAGCGCAAGCTGGCCGGGCGCGAGCTGAGCGACAGTGAGATCCTACCCGCCACCCTCTCCAAGGAGCTGGTTACCGGCCTGCTTAAGGAGAAACTGGGCTTCAACGGTCTGGTGCTCACCGATGCCAGCCACATGATCGGTATGTGGCATCCCATGGAAAGGCGCCTGCAGGTGCCCACCGCCATCGCCGCGGGCTGCGATATGTTCCTCTTTTCCAACGATCAGGAAGAAGATTTCAACTTCATGCTGGAGGGCTACCGCAGCGGCATCATCAGCGAGGAACGCTTGGGGGACGCCCTGCGCCGCATCCTGGGCATGAAGGCGGCCCTGGGCCTGCATACCAAGCAGGCGGAAGGCACCTTGATGCCGGATAAAGCCAGCCTGTCTGTCATCGGCTGTGAGGAGCATAAAAAGGCCGCGCGTTCCTTCGCGGATCAGTTCATCACGCTGGTCAAGGATACCCAAAAGGCCCTGCCCATTGATCCTAAAACCCAGAAGCGCTGCAAACTGGTATTTATCGGCGGGGAAGGCTCTGTGGTGGGAGGCAAATTGACCAAGGGCAACAGCGAGGAAGTCAAAGCGCTACTCACCAAAGTGCTCGAGGAGAAGGGCTTTGAGGTCTACAGCGATGACATGGAAATCAAAGGCAAGATGGAGGACTTTAGGAACAACTATGACTTTGTGCTGGTAGCCATGGATGTGGTGGGTTTCGCCCAGTACAACGCGGTGCGTCTCAAATGGGCCAAGCCCATTGACCAGCCCTGGTATGTCCGCGAGTTGCCCACCGTGTTTGTATCCTTTGCCGGCACCAATATGCTCATCGACTTGACCATGAGCCGCACCTATATCAATGTTTACATGGATGGCGAGCCCCAGATCCGCTCTTTCGTGGACAAGCTCGTGGGCGAAAGTCCCTTCACAGGAAGATACAACGACAATGTCTGGTGCGGACGCTGGGATACCAAACTCTAAGCTTATCCATCACCCGGGAGCCCTCGGGCTCCATTTTTCTTTAAATCAGCTTGGCCGCATAAAACGGCCGGATGGGAGGCAACCTTGAAAAAGCCCTTTATGGATAAGGATTTTTTGCTGGGCAATGAAACGGCGCGCAAGCTATACCATCAGCATGCCGCCAAAATGCCCATTATCGACTATCATTGCCACATTGACCCCAAGGAAATCTACGAAGACAAAGTCTTCCGGGATATGACGGAAATCTGGCTGGGAGGCGACCATTATAAATGGCGTGTCCTCCGCTCTGACGGTGTGGAAGAGCGTTATGTCACCGGGGATGCCCCTCCTTATGAGAAATTCGAGCGCTGGGCCAAGGTGATGCCGCGGATGATCGGCAACCAGCTCTACCACTGGACCCATCTTGAATTACAGCGTTACTTTGGCATCTCTGAGCCGCTGAGTCCATGCAGCGCACAGGCAATATGGGAAAAGGGCAACGCTTTGCTGCCCGGGCTGTCCGCCCGAACCATCATCAAAAAATCCGGAGTCAAGGCCATCTGCACCACGGATGACCCGGTGGATGACCTGAAGTGGCACCGACTGATCAAAGAGGATAAGAGCTTTTCCTGCCTGGTGCTGCCGACCTTCCGGCCCGACAAGGCCATGAACATCGACAAACCCGGTTATACGGAATACCTGCTCAGACTGAGGCGGGTCTGTGGTTTTCAGATTGACAGCCTGGCGGCTTTGAAAGAAGCCTTGCGCATGCGGCTGGCTTTCTTTGTGGAATCGGGTTGCCGCATCACAGACCACGGGCTGGACTATGTGATGTTCAAGCAGGGACATGACGCTGACCAGGTGCTGAAGAACGCATTGGCAGGCAAAGCACCGACCCGGGAACAGGCTGATGCTTTCAAGACAGACCTGCTATGTTACCTGGCAAGCCTTTACCGGGAGCATGGCATTGTGATGCAGCTGCACTTCGGCGCGGTGCGCAACAACAGCCCGAAAAACTTTAAAAAACTTGGCCCGGACACGGGATATGACGCCATCTGGGGTCCGGCGGACACGGGATATCGACTTGGCAGGCTGCTGGGCTATATTGAGGAACAGGTGGGGTTGCCAAAGACGATCGTCTATTCCTTAAATCCGGCTGATGACGCGCAGATTGACGCGATGATCGCTTGTTTTCAGGATGATGACTGCCCCGGCAAAATCCAGCACGGCAGCGCCTGGTGGTTCAATGACAGCAAAGAGGGAATGACAGCCCAGCTGAAAAGCCTTGCCAACCTCTCTGTTCTGGGCAATTTTGTGGGGATGCTGACAGACTCCCGCAGCTTCCTGTCGTATACGCGGCATGAGTATTTCAGGCGGGTCCTGTGCAACCTGCTGGGAACCTGGGTGGAAAACGGGGAATACCCTGATGATATGAGCACCCTGGGCAAGATGGTGGAGGATATCTGTTTTAATAATGCGGTCAACTACCTGGGTCTTGAGATATCAGGCTGAGCAGCCGGGATGTCTTCATACAGATTTTCAGGCAGTCCTGCTTAAATAGTATATAAGGAGAAAAACGATGAAACTACCCTTTCATGTGGATCTGTCAGGCAAGGTAGCCCTGGTCACCGGGGGCAGCGGTGCGCTGTGTTCCCAGTTTTGCCGGGCTCTGGCCGCTTGCGGCGCCAAGGTCGCCATCCTGAACCGCAAACTGGAAAACGGCCAGAAGCTGGCCAGGGAAATCGGCGACAACGCCATGGCAGTCTCAGCGGATGTGCTGTCCAAGCCAGCCCTGGAGAAGGCCCGGGATATCATAGAAGAAAAATGGGAACCGGTATCCATCCTTGTTAACGGCGCCGGCGGAAACAACCCCATGGCCACCACGGATGATGAACAGTATGATCAGGCGGCAAAGGATGCGAAGGATTTCTTCAAGCTGGACTATGAGGGCATACGGTTTGTCTTTGACTTGAACTTCTTGGGTACCCTGCTGCCCACCCAGGTATTCGCAAAGCGGATGGTGGGCATGCCCGGGGCCTGTATCATCAACGTGTCCTCCATGGGTGCCTATCTGCCCCTCACCAAGGTCATGGCCTATTCAGGCGCCAAGGCGGCAGTGAGCAATTTCACCCAGTGGCTGGCTACTTATTTCGCCAAAAGCGGCATCCGGGTAAACGCCATTGCCCCGGGCTTCTTTGTGGGAGAGCAAAACTACAGCCTGCTCTTTGACAAGGATGGACAGCCTACGCCCCGGACTGAAAAAATCCTTGCCGCTACTCCCATGGGGCGGTTCGGCGAATCCGAGGAGCTCATCGGCGCGCTGCTGTACCTGGTGTCGCCTGAGGCAGCAAGCTTCGTCACCGGCGTAGTCATTCCTGTGGATGGCGGTTATACCGCATATTCCGGTGTATAAGTGTGATTTGACAATAATCAAGGAGGGGTTTTATGTATGATCTGATAACCGCCACCAGCATGGGTGTACGGATTACACCTCCGGATCGCCAGCCGGTGGGTATCGGCAATGCATATATCATGCATTCCACCAGCGCGGAAAGCAATGTGCTCAACGTTTCTGCCTCTCTGGGGCTGAAAACCAAAGTGCTCACCGCTTTTGTCAAGGACAGCCCCATTGCGGCCTTCATCAAGCGGGACCTGGCCAGGCGGGGAATTGAATCAGAGGGACCGCAAATTGACCAGGGCGGACCTTGGGGCTACCGGCACCAGTTCAACATCGCTGACTCGGGATACGGTTTCAGGGCCCCCCGCGTACATAATGACCGAGCGGGAGAAGTAGGCCGGACGCTTAAGCCTGAGCATTTTGACCTGGAGAGGATTTTCGCCAAGGATGGTGCAAGGATGATGCATTTCTCCGGTCTCTTTGCAGCCCTCTCCCCGGATACCGTACAGCTGTGCCTGGCATTGGCAGAAAAGGCCAAAGCCCACGGCACCCGCATAAGCTTTGACCTGAACTACCGCGCTTCCTTCTGGAAGGGGCGCGAAAAGGAATTGCGCGAGGCCTTCCATCGTATTGCCTCGGTATCCGATGTGTTAATCGGCAATGAGGAAGACTACCAACTCGCCTTGGGCATAGAAGGCCCTCATGCCGGTGGTCAGGATATTGACGCGCAGATTGAAGAGTTCAAGGATATGATCATGGAGGCAACCAGGGTCTATCCCAATGTGAAGGTGTTCGCCACCACCCTCAGGGAAGTGTACAACGCCAACGAGCATCTGTGGGGAGCCATCCTGTACAAGGACGGCCAGTGGCACCTGGCGCCGCCACGCACCATTCAAGTGCTGGACCGTATTGGCGGCGGGGATGGCTTTGTAGGCGGGCTGCTGTACGGCCTGCTGAAAGACTGGGATGGGGAAAAATGCGTACAGTTTGGTTGGGCTACCGGCGCCATGGCTGTGACCATGCTGGAGGATTACGCTTCCCCAGCGGATGAAAACCAGGTGTGGAGTGTATGGCAGGGAAATGCCCGGGTTGTGCGCTAAAAGAAGGAGGACAAACATAAGATGAAAAAAGCAGATGTCGGCCTGGTGGGCCTGGCGGTTATGGGCGAAAACCTGGTGATGAACATGGAGAGCAAAGGCTTTACCGTGGCGGTGTACAACCGCACGACTCAGAAGGTAAAGAATTTTATTGAAGGCCGCGCCAAGGGGAAAAACATCATCGGTGCCTACAGCGTGGCAGAACTGGTAGGCGCATTGGAAAAACCCAGGAAGGTTATGCTCATGGTGAAGGCAGGGCAGCCTGTGGATGATTTTATTGAACAGCTGCTGCCTTATTTGGAAAAAGGCGACATCATCATTGACGGCGGCAACAGCCATTACCCTGACACCGACCGGCGGGTGAAGTATGTGGAAAGCAAGGGATTGTTGTACGTTGGCACCGGAGTATCCGGCGGTGAGGAAGGAGCGCTCAAGGGCCCCAGCATCATGCCCGGGGGCTCCCCCGCGGCCTGGCCGTATGTAAAGCCTATTTTCCAGGCCATCTCCGCCCAGGTGGATGGACAAGCCTGCTGTGACTGGGTAGGTGAAGGAGGAGCAGGCCACTTTGTGAAGATGGTACACAACGGCATCGAATACGGGGACATGCAGCTCATTGCCGAAGCCTACCTGCTCATGCGCGATCTGCTGGGCATGGACCCCCATGAGATGGCCCGGGTGTTCGCAGATTGGAATCAAAGCGAACTGGACAGCTACCTGATAGAAATCACGGCGGACATTTTAGCTGCGCAAGACAGCGACGGCAGCCCGCTGATTGACAAAATTTTAGACACCGCCGGGCAGAAGGGCACCGGCAAATGGACCGCCATCAACGCCCTGGATGAGGGCGTGCCCCTGACCCTGATAGCGGAGGCGGTGTTTGCGCGCGCTTTATCTTCTAACAAGGATCTGCGGGTAAAGGCTTCCGGGTTGCTGCCAGGCAGCGCATCCGCTTTTTCCGGGGACAAGGAAACCTTCTTAAAGCAAATCCAACAGGCGCTGTATGCCAGCAAAATCATCTCCTACGCCCAGGGCTATCTCCTCATGCAAGCAGCGGCCCAGACCCATGGCTGGCATCTGAACTACGGCGGCATCGCCCTCATGTGGCGAGGCGGCTGTATCATCCGCAGCGCCTTCCTGGGCAAGATCATGGAAGCTTACAAAACTGTCCCTGACTTGGAAAACCTGCTGTTTGACCCCTATTTTGCCCAGGCCGTGGCTGACAGCCTGCCCGCCTGGCGCGCTGCAGTTTCCACCGCTGTGCTGTCCGGCCTTGCCTTGCCGGCTATGACCAGCGCCCTGGCATATTACGATGGCCTCAGGACCAAAGACAGCGGCGCCAACATGATCCAGGCCCAACGGGATTATTTCGGCGCCCACACCTATGAGCGGGTGGACCATCCCCGCGGACAGTTTTTTCACACCAATTGGACAGGAGAGGGCGGTAATACCGCAGCAGGCAATTACAATGCTTGAACAAAAGATGAATACGCTGTCACTGTACGCACAGACTGAACAGGGCATCACCAGGACGGCCATTGAGGACGCCCTGGCACAGGCTCTGCAGCCTGTCAAAGACAGCCTGCGCAAGGTATTGATTATACCGCCAGACTTCACTCGCTTCCATTCCAACGCAGGCTTCATTACCCAACTGCTCTACCACATGCTTTCCCCTACCTGTCAGGTAGATATTCTGCCCGCATTGGGTACCCATGTGCCCATGTCCCAGGAACAGTGGCAGCTCATGTTCGGAGACGTCCCCTACGGGCATATGCTGGTGCACCGCTGGCGGGAGGATGTGATTCCCATCGGCGAGGTACCGGCCGGTTTTGTAAAGGAAGTCTCCGAGGGCCTGATGGAAGAAGCCATCCCTTTCTCCATTAATCGCCATTTGCTGGATCCTGAATATGACCTGGTGCTGTCTATTGGCCAGGTGGTACCCCATGAGGTCATCGGCATGGCCAACCATAGCAAAAACATCTTCGTGGGCTGCGGCGGCCCTGATATTATCAACGCGACCCATATCCTGGGGGCGGTGTACGGCATGGAACGCCTCATGGGGCGTGACCACAGCCCCGTACGCAAGGTGTTGGACTATGCGGCAGAACACCTGATTCAAGACATTCCCCTCAATTATATCCTGACGGTTACCGATGCCCCCGGCGGCACCATCCGGACTCATGGCCTGTTCATCGGGCCACAGCGCTGCTTTTTTGAGAAGGCAGTAGCTTTGGCGCAGGAAAAAAATATTATCTGGCTGGATAAACCCCTTAAAAAAGCGGTGGTTTACCTGGATGAGCATGAGTTTGCTTCAACCTGGCTGGGAAACAAGGCAGTTTACCGCACCCGCATGGCCATCGCCGACGGGGGAGAATTGCTGGTTCTGGCTCCGGGCGTAGACAAGTTTGGCGAGGATGATGCAGTGGACATCCTCATCCGTAAATACGGATACAAGGGGCGTAAATATGTAATTGACACCCTCAAAAGCGCGCCCGATCTGGGGCAGAACCTGTCTGCTGCCGCGCACCTTATCCACGGCAGCAGCGATGGCCGTTTTAAAATCACCTATGCAACCCAGCATCTGAGCTGTGAAGAAGTGGAAGGTGTCGGCTTCTCTTATCTGCCTTATAAAGAAGCCATCGCCCGTTATACGCCTGCCAAAATGAAAGATGGTTTTAACACCATGGAGGACGGGGAGGAAATTTACTACATTTCCAATCCAGCACTGGGCTTGTGGATTGATAAAAACCGTAAATAAAAAGTTAGGCTCAACAACCAAAACCATCGGACGATGTACTGTATCCCGGAAGTTGGACAGTGAAATCAAGCAGCCGGGAAGGAATGAGTTCGGTATTCTGCCGGGCTCATTCCTTTTAGTTTCAGTATTATCCGGTCATTATTATAATAAGCAAGGTAATGAACAGTTCAAATAATTGATGCGTATCAAGCGAAATGCAAGAAGAGGCCTGTCTAGTACGTTGGTTTGTTGAGATCGTGTTTGGAGGGGCCACGAGATTTGACCCTCCAATAGTATATGGAAGATTGGGTATTGCTCAAACTTGTTGATGTAAACGAACAAAACTGGCTGAAGATCAGACAGCTGTCAGTCAGCCAAGCCCAGGAAGGCTTTCTTGACAGCGCGGTTGGCATTCTGGCAAGAGGCTATGCCTACCGCTCCAGCCGTGCCAGGATTATCGGGATTGCCGACGATGATACGATGATCGGCGTCGCTCTGGTGAAGGACTTGGACGAGGAACCTGCCTGTTACGATGTGCAGCAGTTTATGATCAACCAGCGGCATCAAGGAAAGGGATATGGCACAAAAGCCTTGTGCATGATACTTTCCGAGCTTGAAAAGGAGTGGAAATATGATTGCGCAGAGATCTTTTTCCGATCCTCAGTTCCAAACCGCGTTTAAAACGCTTTTTCTGAGCTTGGAATCACGGTGCCGGATTGGGACAGCCTGTTCCAGGAGATGAATGATGAGGGGAACAATCGCGCCTATGTTCGTACCTGCGCAGACGGCGGCACCATCGGATTCATCCTGTTTCAACCCACGAAATTCACAAACTGGTTTATTGAGGAAACCCTCGGTTTTATTCAGGAGTTCTGGATCTCAAAGGCGCATCAAAACACCGGTCATGGCGCCGCGCTGCTAAGGCGCGCAGAGGACTACTTTAAGGAACATTGCATTTACACAAGCATTTTAACAAGCGATACGCCGGAGCGTTTTTATCTAAAACACGGATATCAGAAAGCGACGGGCTGCAAGGCAAAGAACCAAGACGAGGTCTTTATCAGGCATCTTATCCGATTAAAACCACAAAATTCTAATTAATTTGGCAGAACAAGGATAAAATTGGTCCCCTCCTCCGGCTGGCTGGACACCTTCAGCGAGGCCCCGTGCTGCCTGGCGATCTCAGCTGCGATGGGCAAGCCCAGCCCATAGCCTCCCTCCTCCTTGCTGCGGGCCTGGTCAATGCGGTAGAACCGGTCAAACAGATGGCTCAGATGCTCCGGGGGGATATAAGCTTTGCTGTTGTGAACGCTTAGCATCAGTTTATCCGTGTGTTTCTTCAGCGCCACCTGAATGGTGCCCCCTTCCGGGGTATATTTCACTGCGTTGTCCAGCAGGATGGACAATAGCTGCCTGAGCAGATCCGCATTCCCCCGCATCATCTGATCGGGCATGGCGCTGACACTGAGCGTCAATCCCTTCTCATAAGCGGTCGCTTCAAAGGCCAGCGCTGTCTCATCCACAAGGTTGGACAGGTTGATGACTTCATGCTCTGCAGGCTCCCGCGCCTCATCCGTCCGCGCGAGAAACAGAAGGTTTTCAATGAGCCGTTTCATGACCAGCCCTTCCGAGCGCGCGGCAGACAGCCACTGGCTGCCGCCCTGCTCACTCTCCAGGATGTCAAGGTTGGCCAGCACCACTGTCAGCGGCGTTTTCAATTCATGGGACGCATCGGAGATAAAGCGCTGCTGCTGCGCCCAGGCGATTTCCGCGGGCTTGAGCGCGCGTCTTGACAGCAGCAGGGCCAGCAGAAAAAATAAGCCCAGCGCTCCGACATAGACCAAGACCCAGGCCCATTGGCTGTTTCTCAGCTGCGCGTATTCGTTTTGCAGGTTGACAAAGGCAATCCGCCCATCCTGCCTGGCATAGGCGATGCCCAGATCTTTCCAGAAGCCGGTGGCTGAGGCCGCGGCCTGCGCGCGGCGGCAAAGCGTCAGAAGCATGTCCGTATCCATCTGCATCCAGGGGGTGACCAGCTCCCAGTCACCGGCGCTGCTCCGGGTGGCTGTGAAGGTGATCTTGGAAGGCTGCGGCAGCTGGCCCGGTGGCGGCAGAATGGTTCGGAAAGGTTCCCAGCGCTGTTTTCTTACATCGATTGACAGCTCAAGCGCAAGGGCGGCCTGGTAATCCTGAGCAAACTGCACGCGGGTGGAAACAATGCCCGCCAGCAGCACGGCGGTTAAAATCAAAGCGACCAAGGCCATGCTGACCAGTACGAACTTGCGGCGCAGGGCTTTCAGCATGCGGCATACTCCAGCAGATAGCCCAGACGCCGCTGGGCAACAATCTGGACAGCGCTGTTCAGATAGAGCAGTTTCTTGCGCAGGAAGGAAATATAGGCCTCCACATTGTTGTCAACCGCCTCGCTGTCCGCTCCCCACACCTTCATAATGAGATCGTCCTTGCTGATGATGTATCCGGGCGGGAGGGACATCAGGATGCGCATTACCTCCTGCTCCTTCCGGCTGAGGCGCACCTGCTTGTCCTGACAGGACAGGGTGCTGGTGGCAAGGGACAGGGTGACGTCGCCGAAGGAGACAGCATCCATCTGCACCGCGCCCTGCCGCCGCAGCAGGGCGCGTACCCGCGCCAGCAGCTCCTCGGTGGTAAAAGGCTTGGTAAGATAATCGTCCGCGCCGCTGTCCAGGCCGCGCACCTTGTCTGCGACTTTTTCCCGGGCGGTCAGCATCAGAATCGGCATGTCAAGCCTTTCCTCGCGCAGCGCGGAAGCGATCTGAAATCCGTTGAGGCCCGGCAGCATCACATCCAGAATCAACGCGTCATACTGCCCGCTGCGGGCGTAGTCCAGACCGGTCTGGCCATCATAAACTGCCTCCGCCGCGTATTTTTGCCCCTCAAGCAGCTTGACCAGGGCGCTGGCAAGGTTTTTCTCATCTTCGACAATCAAAATCCGCAAATTGCTTTCCTCCCCGTCCTATTTTATATGATACGGAACAATTCTGAAAGGAACCTGAAAAATTATGGCGCCGGTTTTCAGTATCATTTCAGTTTGCTTTGATAGGATGCGCATGAAGGGGCATTCCCCGAAAGGAGGCAATATGACACATAAACCATTCAAGCTTGGAAAAAGAATCCTGATTCTCTGTCTGGCCGGTTTGCTGCCGGTCGTGGCGGTTCTGGCCGCTGCTACAAGCCCGGAGGCGACGCCGGAATATACTGAGGTTACGCTGAACCTGGGCAACATCACCAAAACGGTGATTGCCACAGGCTCATTGCGCTTTGACAAAATGGAAAGCCTGACGCTGCCGGAGGATGTCACGCTGCGCTCCATTGAGGCTGCGAAAGGGAATGCCATCAGCTCAGGGCAGGTGCTGGCGCGCTATGACGCCGAGGCGCTTCAGGACGCCACCGACGCGGCGCAGACCGCGCTGGACGAACAGGATGAAACCCTGCTGACGCTGCTCGGCCAGCAGCGGAGCGACCAGAACATCAAGCCAGCCATGGCAGGGGTTGTAAAGGCAGTGAACCTTCAGGAAGGGCAGATGGTGCAGCAATCCTTGCAGGGCCAGCCGCTTGCCGTCCTTTCAACCAATGGTCTGATGCAGGTAAGCATCAAGCCCACAACTGAGTTGTCTCTGGGGCAGACGGTGCGTGTCATCGTGGGCACACAAAATCAGGCAGGCAACGTGGCGCGCCTGATGGATGACGGCAGCGCGCTGATTTTCTTTCCTGACACCCGGGTGCTGGCGGATGAAACGGTGCAGGTCACCCTCAGCGGAGTGGTCGTGGGCGAGGGCAGCGCGCAGATCGGCCAACCCTATTATTTGTACACCGATGTGGAAGGGGTGGTGGACAGCATTCCCGTTAAAGTGAACGCTGCTGTCACCAGAAACTCCACAATTGCTAAAGTCAAGTATGCCGAGCCTTCGGCGGAATACCGGCAGGCGGTGAAAGAGCGTGAAGACATGGTGCAGCACCTTCTGGACTTGCAGGCGCTGCTGAAGGATCCTGTATACCGCAGCCCGATGGGCGGCATCGTAGCAGAGGTCATCGCGCAGACGGGACAGGCGCTCAAAGAGGGCGACTGCCTGCTGAAGCTGTACCCTGAGCAGGCCTTTATGATGGATGTATCGGTGGACGAACTGGATATCCTGACCGTGATGGAAGGGCAGGAAGGAACGGTGATTTTGGATGCCTTGTCAGATATTCCGCTGCCAGTCAGGGTGGAGCGCATCTCCCGTTTGGGAAACACTACGTCAGGCATCACCAATTATACGGTCACGCTGTCAGTACGGGAGGACAGCCGCCTGTTGAGCGGTATGAACGGTACCATGACCTTGACTGTCGGCGAAGAAGCGGGTTCGGTGCTGGTGCCCTTGTCCGCCATCATGAACGACAGACAGGGAAATTACGTGATGTTAAAGGATAAAACGCTGGCTGCCGACGCTGTTCAAACGGGAGTCAAGACCTATGTGCAGCTGGGGCTTTCCGATGCCACCCACGCGGCGGTCACCTCCGGCCTTCAGGCGGGGGACGTGGTGCTGGTGCGGACCAGCGCTTTGCAGCCGGGCAACAATCGGTGGCAAGGGATGCCGCCGGACTTCGGACAGATGCCTGACTTTGGGCAGATGGATTTCCCCGGAGGCGGGCCGGGCGGCAATTTCCAGCCGCCCAGCGGAGGGCAGCGCCCATGATCCAAATACGGGATATCAGCAAATGTTATCAGCTGGGAGGAGAGAAGGTCCACGCGCTCAACAAGGTCAGCTTTGACATTGGAAACGGCGAATATGTGGCCATTATCGGTCCCAGCGGCAGCGGGAAATCAACCCTGATGAACATTATCGGCTGCCTGGATGTCCAGGACAGCGGCACCTACCGCCTGGCGGGAACGGACACCAGCAAATATTCCGGCAGGCAGCTTGCCCGGCTTCGCAGCACACACATCGGATTCATCTTTCAGGGCTTTAATTTGCTGGGAAGGTTGAGCGCGCTGGAGAATGTGGAGCTTCCGCTCGTCTATCAGGGCATCGGCCGCAAGCAGAGGCGGCAGCGGGCTGAGGAAGCGCTTGGCAGCGTCGGCCTGGCTGACCGCATGAAGCACCGGCCCGCGCAGCTTTCAGGCGGCCAGCAGCAGCGGGTGGCGATCGCCCGGGCGCTGGTAGCAAAGCCGAAACTGATTTTGGCGGATGAGCCCACCGGCAACCTGGATACGGGCACCGGGTCGGAGATCATGGATTTGTTTGGACAGCTCCACACGCAGGGAAACACCATTGTTCTGATTACCCATGACCCGGGGATTGCCGTCCGCGCGCAGCGCGCGCTGCGCATTGTGGACGGTAAAATCCAACAGGAAGAAGACCAGGAGGGATAAGAAACGATGCAATCAATTCAAATGGCGTTCAAATCCATCCTGAGCAACAAAATGCGCTCCTTTTTAACGATGCTCGGCATCATCATCGGGGTCGCGTCCGTGGTGATTCTGGTGTCCATTGGCCAGGGCGCCAATCAATCTGTCAGCGACAGCATTCAAAAAATGGGCACCAACCTGCTGAGCGTCAACATCAACATGCGCCGCAACAACCCTATTACCCTGCAGCGGGTGCAAGAGATGCGCACCCTGGAGGGCGTGGCGCAGGCAAGCCCGGTTTCCATGAGCTCAGGCACGCTCAAGGCAGGCCTCCAGCAGTATGAGGACGGCTCCATCATTGCCACCACCCCCGGCTATGATGTGATACGCAATTACGCCTTGGCGCAGGGGCGCTTTCTGACGGAGCCTGATGTGAACAACCGCAGCTTTGTCGCGGTATTGGGACAGGAAGCGGCGGAGGAGCTGTTCGGAAGCATCAGAGCCGTGGGCGAGACCTTCACATGGAAAGGATATCCTTTTACGGTGGTGGGCATTTTGGATAAAATCGGGACCAGCATGGCAGGTTCAGGGGATAACCTGATCCTGATTCCTTATACGATCGGGGAGCGGTTGTTCCAGCGCAAGGGCATCAACAGTGTATATGTGTCCGCCATATCGGCAGAGGAAGTCGATACCGCGCAGGAAAGCCTGACCGCCTACATGGACGCGCTGATGGTCGGCGCTTCTTCCTCAACCACCTATAATATCTATAACCAGACCACTGCTTTGGAAACGCTGAACACAGCCACGGCCACGCTGACTCTGATGCTGGGCGGCATCGCGGCGATCTCCCTGCTGGTGGGCGGCATTGGCATCATGAACATCATGCTGGTATCGGTTTCCGAGCGTACGCGCGAGATCGGCATCCGCAAAGCCATCGGCGCTTCCCGGCGCAATATCCTCAGCCAGTTCCTGGTAGAAGCCCTGGTGGTCAGCCTGATTGGCGGCTTGCTGGGCCTTGGCGTTAGCATTCTGGGCACCCATTTGCTGTCTCCCATGCTGAAGATGACGCTTCAAATTTCACCCTTTATCGCGGCAGTGGCGCTTGCTTTCTCCCTTACGATCGGCGTCGTGTTTGGCCTGTATCCGGCGAACAAGGCTTCCAGGCTGCTGCCTGTGCTGGCCTTGAGGCATGAGTAAAATACTTGTTGAGTCATTTGGCTTTGACCAGACTTCATAGATAAAGATAGGTACTCTTTCTTGTTTTGGGGTGCTGTTTTACACGAATCAACCCTTGATTTACTCCGGTCAGCAGCCATTGATCCATATTTTAAATTCCCCGTCATATTCAATCTCCCAGCCATGCAACTGGGCAATCCGCTTCACGTTAGCCAGCCCCATTCCCCGGAAGCGTTCTCCCGTGCGGCTTGGATCAGCGGTCACCATGGGCTCAAAGACAGTGTCCCGCAAGGATTCCGGTATTCCCAGCCCATCATCTCCAAGCCGAAGGCATTTTTCTTTCGCGTCCCAATCGATATAGATGGAAACGCCGGGCTCATTGTGATGGACAGAATTGACGAGAATATTTTGCAATAAACGAGCAAATAAAGTCGGGTCAAAGGTCGTCAGACAGCTTTCGTCATCACGAAAACGAATCTCGATCTCAGCCTCATGCTCGCTGAACCAGGTAAAACTCTCTCCCACATATCGACGGACTGCTTCCAGCAAGTCTCCCTCCATCATATTTTCGTTCAGCTGTTCCTCCAGGGTCGCGTAAGCTATCATGTCATCGAGCCGGTCTTTGAGAAAACCGGACTGCCGGTAAATCGTATTCAAATATTGGTCAAATTGCTCAGCCTGAACCAGATGATCCGATAATGCCCGGCTGTAAGCCATGATCGCGGCCAACGGCGTTTTAATATCGTGGGCCAAACCTCTGAAGAAGAATCGTTTTTCCTCTTCTTCCGCTTCATAAATCTCCTGGACATTTTTTTCCAAACGAATGGACAGCCTGTGGAAAAGAAAAAACGCCAATGATATGTAGCATAATACTTGTAAAAAACAGGTGTGCTGCCAATTTTTAATTCCGTTGATATATCAGCAGAATCTGAAGCAGTATCCATCTTGGAGCCGCTTGCTCTAATGACAAACCGGACGAATCCCGGTAGAAACTGTCTTCTTGTAATGAATAAGCTTGCCCGGATTCATCTGTTTTCTTCTTCAAATAACATAGAATTTAATAGAACTTTACACTGTCTATACAAAAGCGTTATAAAAATTCGGTACTCTTTTGTTGGGATCCGAAGGAAAAATTATAAAAAAGGAGGCCTGTCTTAATGAAGGAACAAGAGATCAAAGCCAGACCTGGCATGCCGGTTCTGCTTTTGTCCGTTGTGCTGTACTTTGTTGCCATCGGGCTTGTTGTGCTGGGAGGCGTCCTGCTGGAAAGAGAAAAGAATATTGGCGCCCTTCCTTTGGTGCTGGGTACCCTTTGGCTGATCGTCGGCTTCATCCCTTTCATTGGCCTGAAAGTGCTAAAGCCCAACGAAGCCCTGGTGCTGACTTTGTTTGGAAAATACAACGGTACGCTGCGAGAAGCAGGTTTTTACTTTGTTCATCCTTTTTCAGTAGCCGTGAACCCCGCTGCCAAGACCAAGCTGGGGCAAAGCGGTGATGTGCAAACAGGCAAGCAAGGAATCATCATCTCCAGCGATGGCGCCAAGGTGGATGTGGAAGCCCTTGGCAAACGGATCTCTCTCAAGGCGATGACACTGAACAATGCCAGGCAAAAAGTCAACGACTGCCTTGGCAACCCTGTGGAAATAGGCATTGCAGTGATCTGGCGGGTAGTCGATACTGCCAAGGCGGTCTTCAATGTGGATAATTATAAAGAATATCTGTCCCTGCAGTGTGACAGCGCTTTGCGCAACATTGTGCGCATCTATCCTTATGATGTGGCTCCCAATGTGGATACCACAGGCGACGGCGAGCCGGATGAGGGCAGCCTGCGCGGTTCCAGCGAGGTGGTAGCCCAACGCATCAAGGATGAGATTCAAAGCAAGGTACATGAAGCTGGGCTTGAAATTCTGGAAGCCCGAATTACCTACCTGGCTTATGCGCCGGAGATTGCTGCTGTCATGCTGCAGCGCCAGCAGGCAAGCGCCATTGTGGACGCCCGGAAGCTGATTGTAGACGGAGCGGTTGGCATGGTGGAAATGGCGCTGGAGAAGCTTGCCAAAAACAAAGTCGTCACCCTGGACGAGGAACGCAAGGCCGCTATGGTTTCCAACCTTCTGGTGGTGCTATGCGGAAACCGGGACGCCCAACCCGTTGTCAACAGCGGAAGCCCGCAATAAACAGTATCCGCCGGAAAGAAGATAATCTCTCCGAATATTTTCGAGCGATGGTATCAGACAAGTTGTCAACCCGTCACAGAAGAGTCATTTCCCTGAATGGTTGGCAGGGATTTGCACAACAATGCCCAGTCAAAGGCCCTGGGAAGGAAGTTGCCGGCTTTTCAGCGCCTGACAGCAAAATGATGCGGAATCCGGAGCATTGCCATTTGTAGTCAGAAAGGAGAAAGTATATGTGGCATGAACCCGTCACACGGTATACCCTCGGCGTGAGTGCGATGTTCAGCTTTTATTGGCTGTGTGCGCACTTTGTTGTTTCGCCGCTTCTTGCCAAGCGTAAACTGCCAAAAGAAAGCCAACAGCTGTTGAGCACAGCCCTGCTTTATCTGCCCGGCTTGGGGCTTCTGCTGCTGTTCATCAAGGATCTGCCGACATTCCAGATTTCTTCACAGGGCTTTGTTGTGGCGGATTATGTAGTGGTGTTTGCGGCGCAATTTTTTGCCTTTGTGCTGATAGCGTTGTTTTCCATTCTTGAAGTCAAGTTGGGCCTGATCAGCCAGCAGGCATTGGAGCAGCCAGAAGATGACAACAAGGGCATAAACGCTTTCATGGTAATGACAGTGGTGCCTTTGCTGGAGGAGCTGATGAGCAGAAAGCTGCTGGGTGAATTGCTGGGCAGCAGTCAGACCGGGCTCTTTCTTTGGTTGTCCGCCCTGGTATTTTCCCTGATCCACCTGCAAACCGGCCGGATCGCGGTAGCTGTGAGCATGTTCTATACCGGTTTTTTGTGGGCCTGGGTATATGCCGGCAGCGGCAGCCTGCTGCTGTGCACAGCCTATCATATAGTGTTTAACCTGATGATGGTGTTCATTCCGGAACGCCTGAAAGAGATAACCTCTCAAAAGGTGCACAAGACATATATTGTCGGTTTGATTCTGGTGGGAACGGTGGGCTTTGTGCTGTTAGCGTTCAACTCAGCGCGTTTCCTGCCGCCCGCGCTGCCCGATGCGCAAAGTTCCTGTCAGCGCATCTTTGGCAACTGGGGGTTTTGGGTGCTAGCAGTGGTCTGTGCGGGGAGTTATTTGAGGATGCATCAGGTGTTGAAAGCAAAAAGCAGTTTACCAGAGGGATCATAACAGCAATTGCGTGCGAAAAGAACCAAGGAGCATCAGTCTTGTCCCTGACAGGAGGAGCATATATGAACATCTGCCTGATCACGGCTGTATCCAATCCCGGCTGCACGGCGCATATCCGGGAAGCGCTTGTAAGACAATTAAGCGGCCTGATCCCCGGGGCGCAGATCAGGCAGTTTATCCTCCCCAAGGACGGGCCGACGTATTGCCTGGGATGCAAAGCCTGTTTTTTTAAGGACATGAGCGCCTGCCCGCACCTGAAGGCTACGCTGCCCATCTGGCAAGCCATGGAGGAGGCCGGCCTGGTGGTATTCATTACCCCTACTTATGTATTCAGCATTCCCGGACAGTTAAAAGCTTTGCTGGATCACTTTGGCAGCCGGTGGATTGTGCATCAGCCCAGCCCCAAAATGCTGGGTAAACAAGCCCTGATTATCAATCAAGCCGTGGGAGCGGGCTTTCGCAGTACCCTGATCCCCCTGAAGCACAGCCTGCGTTTCTGGGGTGTACGGCGCGTGTATAGTATCAAAGCGCGCCTGGCCATGACGGATTATGACCTGGTAGACCAGAAAGTAAAAACAAAACTGAACCGGCAGATAGAAAAAACAATCCGCAAAATTGCAGCAAAACAGCAGGATGCTTCTCCAGGCCTTTTTGCAAAGCTGCTATACCGGGCCATGGCTTTTGGTCAAAAAGGAATTCACAAAATGCTGCAAAAGAAGAACCAGCCTGCTACCAGCGATTACCTGTTCTGGCAAAAAGAAGGATGGCTGGACGGTCATTTTCCTTGGAAAGGCAAGGCCTGAGCAGGCGCTACACCGGATAGAACGGAAGAACATATGCGTGTAATGCATCGGGTACTCATCATCGTGGGGATTGTTATTGTGGTGCTCCTGATAGGAGTCGGCATTTTTGCCTACAGGAACATGAACCATGACATTTTGAACGAGCAGTTTTTGCAAAAAAAGGGGTTCAAATTGGGCTTTAAGGAGGGCATGGCTCAATTGGATGATGGGTCAGAAATATATTATATCGAAGGCCCGGACAATGGCCCCAAGCTTTTATTGCTCCATGGCCAGCAAGCAACCTGCTACGACTATGCCAGGGTATTGCCCAAGCTATCCAAAGAATTTCATGTCTATGCCCTGGACTACTATGGCCATGGGCGGTCATCCAAAAACCCTGACAAGTATCAGGCGGTAGCCATCGGGGAGGATATCATCTGGTTTCTCCGAAACATTATCAGGGAAAAGGCGTATATATCCGGCCACTCTTCCGGGGCGCTGCTGGCCGCGTATGTTTCCGCCAAGGCGCCAGACTGCATCATCGCCACCGTTTTAGAGGATGGGCCGTTTTTTGCCACCCTGCCTGGGCGGGCGGAAAAGACTATCTCATGGTTAGGTTTCAAGAACATGCATGACTATTTGAATCAACATGAAATCGAAACCTTTATGGAGTATTCGTTAGAGCATGACTATATGCAGGAAATCTTTAACGCCCAAGCGCCATGGCTGTGGGACAGGCTGATCAAAAACCCTGCGCTAAAGCATATAAAGAAACATCCCGGGCAAGTCCCTAAAATGTGGTACTTCCCGCCGGAGTTGGGGATTAACTCCATCTATGCCATCAATGCCAACATGCAGGATGGAACAAGCCATTACGACTTACGGTTTGGCGTTACATTCTATGATTTTTCCTGGTTTGAAGAGTTTGACCAGGAAGAAATACTAAAAAATATACAGTCTCCTATCATTGTGATGCATGTAGCGCCTAACAAGCTTACGGCTCCCAGCTATTATGATGCTAACGGAGTTTTGCTTGCTGCCATGGACGAAAAGGATGCGCAAAAAGTGGTGGATTTGCTGCCCCGTGGCACCTACATCGGGGGTTTTCAATCCAGCCACGACATCCATGCGGATTTGCCCAACGAGTATATCAAGGTTTTGCTGGACTTGAAGCATCAAATGGAAAACTAATGTTGTGCGTGTTACTCTTTTTTCCGCAGATACCAGTTGGGTGCATCCGGGTCGTGCCCATGTTTTTTGATGCGCCGCACCACCATGAAGGTCAGCAGCCTGGCAAACACGTGGGTCATGATGCGGCTCATGGACGTTTGCATCTGTTCGTACAGGCTGTCAGGCGATGGGCTGCCCGCTGCGATGTGCTGAACAAATCGGTCAAAGGCAGGCACAACTTTCTTGCGGCCCATATGCTTTTCCAGGGGCCGGCCATCCAGCATGGCGCCGCCGCCCAGCACAAAGCCGCCCTGCCATAATAGTTGATTTTGCGTTGCAAACAGCTGCAGACAGGTCAGCCCATGCCGGTGGGTGTGCATATAAGGCATGCCGCCGTTGATAATGCCATATAATTTCTGCCCTGAGAATCCGCCTGCCAAGGAAGCCGCTTCCAGCAATTCAATCAGCCGGGCCGGATAGGTATTGATATAGCAGGGCCCGGATATCACGATGGTTTCAGCCTGCTGCATGGCCAGTACCACCTCATTCAGGCTGCCCTTTTGGGGCAGAAAAATCACTTCTCCGCCGGTGACAACACGGATGCGCTCCAGCAGCATGGCGCTGGTGCCCTTTCGCCTGGGGCTGGCGCAAAGCAGCATAATCTCTGGCTTATTCATGGGCAATCTCCTGAGCGATTTTGTCAATCATGGCTTGATCCGGACTGCTGTGAAGGAGAAAGGCCTTTCCTTTGGTGTTCATGATGTTTCGGTTTTCTCCATGGAGGAATAAAAATGCGGACCGCTCAATCTCTCTTAGGTTATCTCCAATGCCCACCATGTAATAGTTCATGCCCTGCCCATTCATGCCCTTCACCAGCTCACCGCCGCTCACCCGGTAGCGGGGATCGCCAACAGCTGCCATGCGGTCCATTACCTTCTTGATATGATGGCTGACACCGCCGAACACTACGGGGGAAACCAGTACAAGCGCCCGACAGCCCGCAATTTTAGGCAGCACCTGCTGCATATCATCCTGGATGACGCAGCGGCCATAGGTTTTCCCGCTGCAACTGCCACAGGCGGCGCAGGGCTTGATATGAAGGGCGTTGGCAGCATAATAAACAACCTGCGCGCCTGCGCGGCTGGCAGCCTCTTTGAAAGCAATGCCCAATTGTCCGTTGCTTTCATCTGAAATGATTACGATCATGCGCTGTCCTCCTGCCGATTGAATCCTTTTGCGATGGCCTTCAAGTTCTGATCCAGCTGATTGATTACCTGCCGGGCTGTTGCCAGGGCTTCGACAGAAATTCCCTCAAACAGGCAATCCATGAACAGGCTGCCGCTTTCACGGTATTTCATTTCAAACATCTCTGCCGCCGGGGTAAGCTTCACCAAGGTTCGGCGCAAGTCACTCCTGTCCTTTTCAAGGGATACCAATCCGGCAGACTGCAAACGCAACAACAGCTGCTTCATATTTTGATGAGATGTGCCAACTAAACCAGCTACCTGGGAAACAGAGGGGGTGGGCTGTAAAACGCCGGCGCATAGCAGGGCAAACCATTGTTTCCATGTCACCTCCTCAAAAACATTGTCACCAACAGTTTGCATGCGGTTTGCGATAGCAGTCAACATGCCAAACAAATAATACCGGTCCTCAATGCTGCTCAGGTCAGGAACGATATTTGCTTCCTCCGGCAGCCTCTGATGCCGCTTCATTGTGCAACTGCGTTCTTAAGCGCTTCCAAAACCGCAGTTTTGACCACTATGCTGGAGGCGGTAGCTCCGCTGATGCTGTCCACATCCGGACTGTTTGCCTCTACCATCCTGTCGCAAAGCTCTTGGGCGCCATAGCCGGGCCCATGCCGGTGTTCCAGCAGCTTGACCTGCAGGATACGCCCGTCCTTTACCGAAATCTCAACCTGCGCCTTAACTAAAACTGCAGATGCGCTGCCCTGATAGATCCCATCGGGTACACCGGCCATATCCACCAATCCAAAGTCCTGTTCCTCAAGCTTGTTGACCTGCCTTACCATCAATCCGATAAGGATGATGCCAGCCGCTAACAACAAGATTACAAGCAACATGGCAAACCGTTTCATACTCACTGAAACATCTCCTTTAATTAGGTAATGTGTTACTTAATTGAGGATAAGGCAGCAAAGAATGCGTGTCAAGACAAAAAAGCATTAGAAATCAAGCCGAATTGTAAAATTTTCAGAAATGATGTTAAAAATATTCGACATCCGGGAAGGGAGCATGGTAATCTATGTATGGTATCTTTAACATCGAGTCCAAAAATTTTAACGTCGCGAACGGAAACAAAAGAAGTCTCCATCAAGCGCAAGGAGGAAAATATGAACAACCGTACAAAGATAGCCGTTCTTTCAGCCATCTCCAACTTGATTTGGTTCGTCCTGACTTTATTTTGGAACCGTCCCAGGGCAGCGCCCCTCGATGGCGAGGCGCTGGCCAGGGTGTGGGGCATTTGCTTTCTGGTGATGGTGGCGGGTTTCCTTGTGTTGAACGCGCTCAGCGCAATCCTGATCATGTCAAGGGAAAAACGATCCGGCGGGCAGGGCTTTGAAGAAAAAACCGATGAACGTGACCGCCATATCGAGGGCTTTGCAATGAAAGTCTTTAGTGCGGTATCCTCCCTCTCTTTCCTTGTATCGGCCTTCCTGCTGGCGCTGGGGCTGGGGCTGAACACTTTCTTTTATGCTCTGGCTTTCACGATGCTTCTTTCCGACCTCGCTATTTGGACGGCCTACATCATCGGATATGAAAGAGGTCTGTAATCATGGCAAAGAAAACCCGCATCAACAACAATATTCGTACCCTCCGCTTCCTGGCCAATGAAATGACCCAGCAACAGCTGGCAGATTTAGTAGGAGTTACCCGCCAGACCATTCTGGCTGTGGAAAACGGCAAATACTCACCTTCGCTGGAACTGGCGTTTGCCATCGCCAGGGTATTCGGTAAATCCTTGGAAGAGGTATTTTCGTTTGAGAATGAATAAGCGAAAAATGGAGGAAAGATAATGAGTAGCTTTCATAATGGCTTGCCGGAACGAATGAGTGCTGCCTTGGCAACACGCTATGGCGGCCCGGAAGTCATCAAAATTGTGGAAGTCCCTCTGCCGGTATTACATGCAGGCATGGTCATGGTGCGCGTAGCAGCCAGCGCAGTCAACTCCGGGGATGCCAGGACAAGGGGCTTACAAGTGGAAGAACCTATAAAAACACTGATACGGCTTGTGTTGGGGTTGCGCAAGCCCCGTCGGCCCATCCTGGGCACCGTGTTCTCAGGTACTGTGGCTGCCATAGGAACAAATGTCACTTCTTTCAAGGTAGGGGACGCGGTCTTTGGCTCCTCCCCCGGCATGCGCTATGGGTGTCATGCCCAGTATGTCGCTGTCCCTGCTTCAGGCCCTGTAGCCCTTATGCCTTCATCCATGGGATTTAAAGATGCCGCCGCCCTGCCCTTTGGCGGAAACACTGCCCAATATTTCCTGAAAAAGCATGAGGCAAAGACAGGAGAATCTATTCTGATCAACGGCGCCACGGGAACCGTAGGCACCATGGCGGTGCAAATCGCCAACATCCTTGGCCTTGAGGTAACCGGGGTTGCCAGCGGCAAAAATAAGACGCTGGTGTCGGAACTGGGCGCCAGTCACTTCATTGACTACACCCTGGGCCGCGTCTTTTCACCCGGTGTCAAATATGATTTGGTGATGGACACGGTGGGCAAGCTGGATAAAGCCCGGGTAAAGGCGGCGCTGAAACCTGGCGGGCGGTTCATCAATGTCTGTGGCAGCGATGTCGCCAGGGAAAACCAACAGCAGGTGGAGAAACTGGCGCAGTGGTTTAAAGCAGGAAGCATCAGGGCTGTGATCGACAAGGTTCTGCCCATGGAAGAAGCCCGTGAAGCCCATCACATCGTGGATACCGGGCATAAACGGGGCAGCGTGATTCTTATGATGGATCAGGAGGAACGCATATGACCCAGGATATAATCCCCATGGACCCCCACCGCGTCCAGCTTTCCGTGTGCTGGGTGACGCTGATGCTGATCTATCTGCTGGGGGATGTGCTGCGCCTGTACGAAAAAGGCCAGGCCGCCGCCCTCATTGACGGCAAACCCATGACCCAGGCCCATCTGTTGATGGCCGCCCTCATGATGGTGATCCCTATTCTGCTGGCCTTGGGAATGGTCTTCCTGCCCCGCGGCTTCGCCAGGTGGATTGGTATTATCGGCTCCCTCATGCTTTTTATTGTTAATGTATTTGGTGTCGCCAGCTATTCCGGGCTTTTTGACCGGGTACTCATTGGCCTGAGCCTTGCGCTGAACGCCTTTACCGCCGTGTGGACATGGCTTTGGTAAGAAATGAATGTCCAAAATTCCGCAGCATTTCATGCAATAGTTAAAAACAAACTTCATTTGAATATTATATTCCTTCCCTTGACAAACTAATAAACGTTAGTTATCTTTAACACAAGACTAACAACCATTAGTTTGGAGGGAGCGCTTTATGCAATCTACACGAGACAGAATTATCAGGCATGCTCTTTTGCAGTTTTCCCGCAAAGGATACCAAGCAGTGAGCGTACAGGAGATCGCCCATGCCGTAGGCATCCGGGCGCCTTCCTTATACAACCATTTTGACAGCAAACGGGCTATTTTTGACGCTATCATCCATGATATGACAGAAGCATACAGGCAGCAGGCGGCGCAGATCGGCCTTGGCTGGCAAAGCGGTCGTCAGGATGCGCAAACGTTCGCCGGCATGGATGAAAAGCAACTGTTGACCATGGTCAATAACCTGTTCTCCTGGTTTTTACATGAGCCGACCATTAGCGGTCTGCGCCGCATGTTGACCCTTTCCCAGTTTGAGGACAGTGAATCAGCTTCCCTGTTGACAAAGTTGTATATGGACGATCCCCTCCACTACCAGGAGCAGTTATTTGCCTCCATGCTTCCAGCAGCAAACAGCGCAAGCCATAACTCAAAGGCTATGGCGCTGATTTTTTACGCTCCCATCTACTTCCTGCTGCTTCGCTGCGACCGGGAGCCGGAGTACGAAGCCGAGGCGCGGGGCATGCTGGCTGATCATGTGCGCAATTTCTGCATGATATGGACCAAACAGAAAGGATAAGAAATGAAAAGAAAGAGACGCCGTATGGTACCGTTTGTTGCTATAGGGCTGGTTATACTGGCTGGCATATGGATTTTAATACAAGGGATTACCCTGCAGGATGCGCTGAGGAAAGCGGAAGCCAGGCTGACATCCTATGGGGCACAGGCTGTGGCTTTGCCCCAGGGGCAGATCAGCTATGTGGACAAGGGGGAAGGACCGGTAATTCTGGTCTCCCATGGCATCAGCGGTGGATTTGACCAGGCTTATGACGCTGTAAAGGGAAAAGAAAACAAATACAGGCTGTTGGCTCCTTCCCGCTTTGGCTATCCGGGCAGCCTCATGCCGGAGAATGCCAGCGTCAAGGCGCAGGCGACCGCCTTCGCCCAGCTGCTGGACGCGCTGGACATAGAGCAGGCCTATGTGCTGGGCACCTCCGCCGGCGGCACGCCGGCCATTCGCTTTGCACTGGATTATCCGGAGCGCTGCAAGGGCCTCATCCTGTATTCCTCAGCCATGCCGGAGACAAGCCCACCGCAAACGTTCAGTACCTGGCAGGGGCCTCCGGCATTTACGCTGAACGATTTTGTGATGTGGACCTTCCGGGGGTTGTTTTCACCCTTGATGGGCATGGAACCGGACACGGTGAACGGCATGCTGCCCCTGTATCTGCGCACGGACGGCATACGGCTGGACGCGCAGGTGACCAACCCGGATATGGCCAAAAATTTTATAGACTACCCTATTGAAGAGATTGCCTGCCCGGTGCTGATCATCGGCGCCAAGGATGACAAGCTGGTGGATGCGTCCGCCATGGAACAGGCAGCGCCCCGGTTTCAAAACCACCAATTGCTGCTGTTCGAAAGTGGAGGGCATTTGATGCAGGGACATGGGCACGAGGTGGAAGCCGCTTTGGATCAGTTTATCTTGGACATTGAACAAACGGTGAACTGAGATTTTACATCAAGCGAACACAAGCGTTACTATACTTGGTTATATTAATATATATGTGATTGTAAAGAGGGGTGGATGTGTGGTTTGCTATTTCAGCGGAACCGGTAACAGCAAATTGGTTGCAGAAAAGCTGGCTGTCTTGATGAAACAAAAGCTTCATAACATAGAGCAGGGGGCACCACTCGGCCTACAGGAACGGGACGCATTGATTTTGGTAGCGCCTCTGTACTTCTGGACTCTGCCTCATTTAGTCTTGTCGTATTTAGCGCAACACCAGGAGCTCAACCAAAAAGAGCTGCACGCAGTAATGACCTGTGGCGGGGCCATGGGCGCGGGAGCTTCACTGATCACGAAACAGCTGCGCCTCTTAGGTTTTAAGCGGGTGTATGTGCATGCCCTCATCATGACCACCAACTATATTCCCCTGCATAAGGTGCAAAGCCCGGATGCAGCTGCAAAGGCCATCCGGGCCGCATTGGATAAGCTTCCGGAGATTGCATCGGATATCCGGCAGAAAAGCGGCGCCCATACTTCTTCATTTTTGGAATGGGATTTGCCCATTTCCCAGCGAATGTATGACAAAGCGCGCCACACCCGGCATTTTTACGCTACCCCCCGGTGCGTCAGCTGCGGGCTGTGTGAAAGAGAATGTCCAAGCCAGGCGATCCACCTACTGAACGGTTACCCCAAATGGATCAAACCGCAGTGCACCCTTTGCCTGCGCTGCGTGCATCGTTGCCCATCAGCCGCCATTGAATACGGCAAAGGCACTGTGGGCAAGGAGCGTTACCGCCCTGAGAGATTTCTTCCGGATATTGTACACATTAATTCAAGTCAGAAAGAGGGATAAACATACGCACCATCAACTACTTGTTTTTAATCGTTGCGGTTCTTATCATTTTTGGCTTGCGCAGCCTTAGAAAGCGCAAACTCATTCAAAGGAAATGGCAGCGCAGAACGATTCAAATACTGGGGTGGACGGTTACCCTGCCGCTACTGCTGGCGGTGATACTTTTCCCTTCTTATCCGCCCATTCCGGCGACAGGCCCTTATGCCTACCGGGTGCAGACCATCCAGTTTACCCAGCCTGACCGTAAAGATCCCTACCACCCTGATCAAAGCCGCACGCTGGTGATTGACTATTACCACCCGGTTTCTGACCAGTTGGCCCGCCATTCTGTCCCGTTGATTATTTTTTCCCATGGCGGAATCAGCTCCAAAACGGGCAATGTTTCTTTGTTTTCGGAGCTGGCCAGCCATGGCTATGCTGTGGCCAGCCTGGATCATCCTTATCAAGCGCTGTTTACAACCATCAACGGCCGCAAGGTATGGATGGACGGCAGATATTTCCGTGAACTAACGGGAGAAAACTCTCGCCGGGACATTGAGAACTCCTTTGAGTGCTTCCAACGCTGGATGGACATCCGTATTCAGGACATGGATGCCGCCATCCATTATCTGACAGACAGGGCAACGCAGGGAGAAAAAGCATTTGCGATCATCAACCCGGAGGCTATTGCTGCAGCAGGACACTCCCTGGGCGGCAGCGCTGCCCTGGGCGCAGCCCGCCTGCGGCCCGACATCAAGGCGGTACTGGTCTTGGAGTCTCCCTACCTGGCAGATATTGCCGGCATTTCGGACGGGGATTTTACCTGGAACCAGGCGCCGTATGAGGCGGCAATTTTAAACATCTACAGTGATTCCGGCATGCCCCTGGTAGAAAAGGACCACAAATACGCACAAAACAAAAAACACCTGGTGCATCATGACAAGCTGGATTATTTGTACATCCAGGGCGCCAACCACTTTACCCTTACAGACCTGGTTTTAGACTCTCCCCTGATGTGTAGATTGATTGGCGGCAATTATCATACAGCAGGTGAGGACAGCCTCAAGCAAATCAATCGGGCAGCCCTTGCGTTCTTTGACAGGAGCTTAAAGAAACAGCCTTCAGCCGTCCTTCCCTGAATGATTTCTGTCATTTGCGTTTCAACACGAAAATCAAACGAAAGGATTCCTCCTCAACTTCCCACATAATTTTACATAGATTTGAACACCGCTTTACATTCCGCTGCCAACAGGCAGACTGGCTTTGTGTTACGCTAAAAGGGGCGTTATGGACTTATAAAACGCCTGGAGGGAAACATGAATTTACCTGGGATTCGTTCAAACAAAAAATGGCGCCTGGCTTTCATGCTGTTGTTGGCTTCGCTGCTGCTCCTCAGCGCGTGCTCACCAAAGAAAACGGACAGCAGTGATGGAAAGCCTTCCCTGGGGGAAGCCTCGTATCCGGTTACTTTGCGCATCGTTTCAGGCTCTGAAAATAAGGAGCTGGAGCCTTTGCTTTCACGCTTTGCCAGGGAAAACCGCATTGCGCTGGATATGAAATACCAGGGGTCTGTGGAGATTTCGAGAATTTTAGGGCGGGACCAGGTGCCCTATGACGCTGTCTGGCCGGCCAGCAGCATGTGGATTTCCATCGGGGACATCAAGCACCGGGTCAAGTATACAGAGTCCATTTCCATCACGCCGGTCGTGTTCGGTATCCGGAAATCCCTGGCCGAAGAGCTGGGCTTTGTAGGCAAGCAGGTGTCCGTCAGGGACATTCTTGCCCAAATTCAAAACGGAAAGCTGTCCTTCTGTATGACCAGCGCTACCCAATCCAACTCCGGTTGTTCCGCCTACATCGGCTTTCTGTATGCGCTGCTGGACAACCCTGAAATTATCACTTCAGAGAGCCTTCAGCAGGATGGGCTCAGGGCCGATATCCAAGCCCTGCTCAAGGGGGTGGACCGTTCTTCCGGCAGCAGTGAATGGCTTAAAACCCTGTTTTTGCAAGGGAATTTTGATGCCATGGTCAACTATGAAAGCCTGATTCTCAGCACCAATGAGGAGCTTATAAAACAGGGACGGGAGCCCCTGTACCTGGTATATCCCTACGACGGCCTTTCTATTTCCGATGCGCCCCTGGGTTATGTGGATCAGGGTGACAAGAAGAAAGAGGAAGCCTTTCTGAAGCTCAGGGATTTCCTAATGTCAAGCAATATCCAGAAAGAAATCCAACGCTATGGCCGGCGTACAGGATATGTGGGCATCCTGCCTGAGAACTTGGATGTTTGGCGCAAGGAATGGGGTGCTGACACCCAGAGCATCCTCTCCCCTATCCGCATGCCCGACAGTGAGGTGCTCTGGGAAGCTCTTGACCTGTATCAGACCCAGTTCCGCAAGCCCTCCCTGACAGCCTACGTGCTGGACTTTTCCGGTTCCATGTTCGGGGAGCCCAGCCGGAAGCTAAAGGATGCCATGGGTGAAATCCTGCTGCAGCAGCGGGCAAGCAAGAACCTGCTGCAGGCCTCCCAGCAGGAAGAAAATATCGTGATCCTATTTAGCAGTGAGGTCATCAGCATCAATACGGAAACAGGTAATCAGGACATTGAAAAACTCTACCCTGTGGTGGAAAAAGAGAAGCCTGACGGCGGAACCGCCATGTTTGAAGCGCTTGACCAAGCCCTTCAAATTATGGCAGGCTATGATCTTCAGGCTTATACCCCAGCCATAATCCTCATGACGGACGGCCAGGCCAACGGCAATATGCGGCTGGATGACTTCTTGAAGGCCTACGCCAGATATGGACAGGATATCCCGGTATTTTGTATTTCCTTCGGCAATGCGGATGTAGATGCTTTGAACAGCCTGGCGGAACGGACCCATGCCCGGGTGTTCGACGGTGACAAAGACCTGATTGATGCCTTTAGAAAGGCCAAGGGCTATAACTGATGGCAGGAGCATAGAAATGAAAGAGAGCATGCGTTCCTTTATCGCTTTTCTGGCAGGGATTCTTGTTTTTGCGCTGCTGTATTTCCTGGCTTCCTGGCATATTCTGGTCAGCGGGCTCATTGCGCTTTTGATATACGGGGCAGTTTTCCTCCTGACCAAACCTGTCAAGCGCATCGGCAACACCCGGGTGGACAGTCTTAAGGGTGGGCAGGAACTGCTGCAGATCATGTCAGACGCTCATGAAGACATGCAGGTGATCTATCGGGCTTCCCAAGTCACCATGGACGCTCAGATTGACGTGAAGGCGAAAAAATTGCATGAGCTTGGCAACCGCCTGCTCACCTACTTGGGCAACAACCCGGAGAAAATTTCATCTGCCAGGCGTTTTTTCAGCTTTTATCTGGATACAGGAGCCAACATCCTCAGCAAATACATGAACCTCATCGCCTCCAATCCGGACAGCCCGCAGGTGCAGCGGCTGACACCGGAAACAGCCCGAGCGCTGGACATCCTCCATGACGCTTTCATGAAGCAATTCAATAAGCTGATGCAAAATGAGGTGATGGACGTGGAGGCGGATATTGATTTGCTGGAGAAAACATTGCATCTGGAGGGTGGGCTGTGAAAGCAAAACATTGGGGATTGTTGCTGCTGGTGCTGGTAATTGTCGTTGCCGGAGTTTACTCCTGGTTCCAAGGCAAGGAAGCCCAGCAGGTGGAAATCACGGGGTATATCGGCGGGGAAAAGATTGGCCTGGTGGATGACCCGGAAGTAAAAAAGATTCTGCTGAAAAATAAAAAGCTGACCCTGCACTATCAGAAGGCCGGTTCCCTGGACATGATCCGCCTGGACCATAACGGCAGGGACTACCTATGGCCCTCCAGCCAGACCGCTCTTGAATTATACGAAAAGACCTTTGGCAAGCCGCCCCAAAGCGAGATTGTCTTCAATACTCCCATTGTGCTGTACACCCGGCAGATGGTGGCAGATGCGCTGATGAAGGCAGGCTATGTTACCCAGCAGGACGGTGTGTATTTTTTGGACATGAAAGCCTTCCTGCCGGTATTGGAAAAAGGCGAGCGCTGGGAAAGCCTGGGGCTTCCCCTGTACGGCCCTGTGCTGGTGTCTACCACCAACCCCACCAAGTCCAATTCCGGCAACATGTTCGCTGGCCTGCTGGCCAACATGATCAACGGTGGCAATGTGGTGACCCAGGAGGGTGTGGACGCGGTCATCCCCCGGCTCAAGGCGCTGATTGAGCGGCTGGGTTATATGGAAACCAGCTCTGCGGATATCTTTAGCCAATTTTTGAAAACCGGTGTGGGCGCCCGGCCTCTGGTGGCCGGTTATGAAAGCCAATTGCTGGAGTTTGCGCACACCAATCCGGAGGACTACCAACAAATCAAAGATGATGTGGTGCTGCTGTACCCGGTGCCTACCGTGTGGTCCAGCCATGTGTACATCGCTCTGAGCGAAAAGGGCAAAATTGGGCTGGAGGCGCTGCTTACGCCGGAAATTCAGGCCCTGGCCTGGGAGAAGCATGGCTTCCGCACGGGCATCAACGCTGCCAACATGGACGTGTCAAAAATCACTGTGCCGGGCATTACACCGGTGATATCCAAAATCATCCAGATGCCGGATTCCCAAGTAATGGAGAAACTCATCCAGTCCCTGGAGCATTGAGCAGCATGACGACTGTCTTTGACCCTGTTCAAATTGCAAAGGATTTTGAAACCCGGGCACAGCTTACGCCGAAAAAGAAGCAAGATATTCTGTCCCAAGCCCAGGGCATTGACCTGAAGGACGCCCTTACCGCAACCGGCTATGGCGCTAAGGAACAGCGCGACTTGGGAGATGTATCGGACCTCCTGCTCAAAAGGAGCTTCCAGCGGCGCTTTGGAGGACGCAGTAGCTGCCATCTATGCTTTGCAGGAGCAGATTGCCAGCCTTGACATTGCCTCCCTTGGCAAGCCCAGGGGCTTTTTTGCTTCACTCTTTTCACCTGAAAAGCGGCAGTACAATGCTTTGCGGCGGGACTATACGCAAATCACCTATCTGGTGGATCGCCTGGCCAATCAAATGGATATGGCCAGGCTGGCGATTCAAAAGGAAATCGGCTTGTTAGATACCCTGTATGAGACCAACCAGGCATGCTATCACGCTCTGGAACTAAAAATCCTGGCCGGAGAACAAGCCCTGGTCATGGCGGAACAGGAAACAAAAGCAGAAGATCAATCGGCTTCAAAGTCGTTTGCAGATCTGTTTTCAAACCGCCTTCACCAGCTGCGCCAGTCCAAAACCATCAGCATGCAGCTGGCTGTACAGATCCGCCTGACCCAGCACAACCAGCAGTTGGTGGCCGACAAGCTCAAACAGATGACGGACTTTGCTCTCCCCTTGTGGCAAAACCAGCTGGCCCTGGCGTTGAACATGAGCCGTCAGCAGGAGGCATTATCCGCCTATCGCAAGGCTGCCCGGCAGACAACGGAAGCAATGGGTCAAGCCAGGCAAGCCCTCCGGGAAGGAAGCAAAGGTACCGTACGGGAAGGTGAAACTGTGCTCACAGAGCTGGAACGCTTGAAGGAGGCTGACCTTCAGCTTCAGCAGCTGCTGGAAGAGACCCTTCTCAGCGCTCAGCAAGCTAACACTGCAAATTAAGAGATGATAAACAAGTCTTTGCGTGCCATTCTGCTGCTCGTGTCGGTTTTCTTGGGTATATTGTTGGGATGCCGGCAGGTTTTGCCCCCGAAAGCCCCGTGGATATGGATGAAACGCCCATTGCTATCAACGAGGCGGATCAGGGGCCCGACTTTCAGCTGATGCTGACCCACATCCGGGAAATGGCGGGGGAAGTGCACAGCGTGGGCAGCCCCGGACTTGAACGTGCCCAAGGGTACCTGAAAAACCAGCTGGAAAACATGGGATATGAGAATCAAAAATTATTAGATGATATTCAAGAGTATTTTGAAATTGGGAAAAAGACAAGAAATGTTAAGTCCTCAGGATAACAGGTGCTGACAAATTAAATTCGCAGCTTCGAACGTCGCTTAATATATCATAAAGCCTTTTCTGTTTCAGGCAAACAAAGCTTGCGCCAAAGACCGCCATTTTGATATGCTGTGTGTAATGGGAAGCTTGTTCGTTCTTGATGCGTGGCGGAGGTCCGTGATGAAAAAAATTACCTTCCTTTTGTTGGCTGTCCTGTTGTTGATTCCGTGTTTAACCAGCGGCGCCACTGTTTATGAAACCATTCGCCCGGAAGCCAGGGGAGAGGAAGTGGCCAGGCTTCAGCAGGCGCTGCTTGCGGAAGGCTATTCCCTTGCTGTGGACGGCATCTATGGCAGGCAAACCCGGCGTGCGGTGACCCTGTTTCAACGTGCCAAGGGGCTCAAGGTGGACGGCATCGCCGGGAATGAGACTTTAAGCCGGCTGTATGGAAACAAAACCCCGCGGGCAGATGCCGCCCCTGCTACCTCTGCCGTCCCCACCGTCTCTGCCACATCCGCCACCCTGCGCCCGGGCATGCGCGGCACGGCGGTGCAAGCCCTGCAGGAAGCTTTGAACCGGCATGGCTTTGGCTTAAAACCGGATGGTATTTATGGCCGTGCCACCACCCAGGCGGTACGGAGGTACCAGATTCAAAACAAGCTGCGGGTGGATGGCGTCGCCGGCAACCAGACCCTGAGCCTGCTGCTTGGCAGTACAGCCAGCGAGGAGGACGCCGGCGGCGCCATTGATCGTCCGGATTCTGATTATACTGCGCCCGGCACCAAGCCTGCTACGGAAACAGCCGGCGCCAGCGTAGGCCAGACACTGCGGCGGGGCAGCGCTCCGGAGCAGATCGCCTACCTTCAGCAAGCTCTGCTGAAAGAAGGCACCAGCAATCTGGAAACAGACGGCGTCTTTGGCACCCAAACTGCTGCCGCCGTGCGCAATTTTCAAAGCAGCAACGGCATGCCTGCCAGCGGTAGCGCCGACCCTGCCACCCTGGCTTTACTGTACCAAAAAAGCGGTACCGGCAATGACGCGCTGCTGAAGACCGCTGTCAACCATACGGGTAAAGCGCTCTCCCTTCAGTCCGGCGCAAGAAAAAGAGCAGGCTCAGTACAAACCGTACCTGCCGGGGCGGCGATTACCATCCTCCTGGAGCAGGGAGAATGGTACCTGGCCAGCTACAAGCACAAAAGCGGTTATGTACTAAAAGAACAAGTTCGCCTGACAAGCTGGCCCGCCCCCTTGGTCAATCTTGCCAGAGGCTTCTCAGAAAACGTCTACACCCTTACAGGGGACAGGAAGGCGGATTTACTGGGCGTGGCCTTCACCCAGCTGGGTTTTTCAGGGGGCACCAGCGCCAACCCCACCCTGGACGGCACCGGTCCCGGCGGCCCCTTCTCCAAATACGGCGAATATTACCAGGATCCCGGCGAGTCCTACTGCTCCTACTTTGTGTCCTGGTCCGCAAGGAAGGCGGGCATTGGAGAAGGAATCATCAACAACGCCAGGGATGTGGACGGTGTGTTTTATGATGCCCAGCAAGCCTTCCGTTATTTCTTCACTCCCAAGGCTGCCCAGGCGCAGGCCCAGCGCCTGAATCCTGCCAGCCGCATGAGCCGAAGCGACTACGTTCCACAAGCGGGAGACCTGATTTATTTCCTGTGGAGCAATGCCAAGGCCCAGACCACCTTCTCCCATATCGGCATTGTTTATGATGTGGACACGCAGTATGTGTACACACTGGAAGGAGCGGCCGGCGGCAGTGTGGACACCCGGATGTATGCCCTGAATGATCAGCGGATTGTAGGATACGCCCGGCCGCGGTATGATTAAATGGCCCGAAAAGGCTCCATGCGGGAAATGATAGTTGAATAATCTTGACATATATCCCCATCCCTCATCCCCCAAGCGAACAAAGTTGGCAGTTCATTGGTGCCGACTCTGTTCGCCTGTATAATCTTCAGAGTAAGCGTCAAACGCTCTTTACCACCCTACACACCTCCGGCGCATTGATCGGCAACAATTGCGCTACCTGATTTTCTACGCTCAGATCCAGTTTGGGCGCCTCGCGCATCAGCCAGGTCAGATAACGGGCCATTCTCTTTTTCGCGGTTTCAACCAAACTATAAATGATGGCGCTGGCTTTCGCGCCCTTGGGTACATTGGCAAACAGGAAGTTCTACAACTCGGGGATTCTACAACTCTACAACTCGGGGACTACAACTCGGGAACTCTACAACTCGGGGATTAAAAGCTTGCAATTTATCCTCTCAACATGGTAATATATGTTTTGTGACATTGGGCGGTCCGCTGTGTTTTGAGGACGCATGAACGCCTGGAAAAGAAGGAGGAAACCCCTGTGAGCGAGATTATCCGTTCCATTGAAGCGCAGCAGTTGCGTGATGACCGCATCGCATTTGGTGTTGGTGATACCGTCCGTGTTTTTGTCAAGGTCGTAGAAGGCAGCCGAGAGCGCCTGCAAGCCTTTGAGGGCACTGTGATTGCCAAACGTAACGGTTCCACCCGTGAAACTTTTACCGTACGCCGTGTGTCTTATGGTATTGGTGTGGAGCGCACATTCCCGTTGCATTCTCCGCGTGTGGATCGCATTGAGCTGGTTCGTCCCGGCAAGGTGCGCCGCGCCAAATTGTACTATTTACGTTCCCGCCAGGGTAAGGCTGCAAAGATCAAGGATGCCTCACAGCGTCGTTAACACGGTAAACGTAGCCCTAAAAAACAGCGGCCCTTCGAGGCCGTTTTTAAATGCTTGCCGCTAACCTATTGCCAGCGTTTTATAGGGATATCTTGTCCCAGCGCGCGAACTTTTGCATGAGGATTTACCAGAAATGGCTGCCCAACCATTCGCAGCATGGGAAGGTCATTGACACTGTCACCATAAGCGCTGGAGCCAGGCCAGTCAATATCAATATCCTTTTGTGAAAGCCACTGATGAATACGGTGGACCTTTTCTTCCCGGGCCAGGTTATGCCGGATGGTCATTCCTTCATCAGTTTGGGTTCCCAATATACCATTGACTGGCAGAGCTTCTGAAAGATATTGCAAATAAATCTCGGGAGAGGCGGATACTACCAACACCCAATCTCCACGTGAGGCATGTTGTTCCATAGTTATGACTGCATCAGAGTACAGGTATGGAACAAGTCGTTTTTGAGTAAATCGCCGGCAAAAATTTTGCCGCGCGGCAGGTGATAATTTCAATAAAGGCTGCAACGAGAGACTCTTGATCTCCTCAGTAGAAATCCTGCCCAGTCTCCACTTGATTGTATTCCGCAATATCCTCAGCATCCCAAAAGTTGTAAGAAGATCCTCACTGGCCATTTCACGAATAAAGGCGACGATGCTGTCTCCTTTACACATTGTATCGTCAAAATCAAACAAGGCGAGACGTTGCTTCATACGAAATCCTCCTATTATAAATAACAGGCTAACTTAGCTTGGATACGCTGTCAACGTACAAAATCGATTTATGGTTCTATAGTTTTGCAATGTGTTTCATCAGGCGAATGTCTCTTTGATTTTTGCTTTTTACATTGATTTTTGCACGTTTGCCCTTGAGTTTCCATATAGCCTCAACTGGCTCATAGAATTCACACAGTGAAGCCGGTGAATTTGGTCAAGTCGAGAAATCATCGCCCAAGATTGCATGAAATTCGTCCATTCAGGCATCAAAAATGAGGAATCATCCGTCTTTTTGCAGTAGAATTAACTCGCCACAAAAAACTCGGCTAAACAAAAAGAAAGAGGTTTCAGCCTGGTGATGCCCTACGCAAACACGGACTGCGTGAATGTCTTTCCGGAGGAACTCTCGAAGGCTTATCCTGATGAATATATCCTGCTGTTATTGGATAACGCGGCCTGGCGCCACTCATCCGCCATGGTGGTGCCGGACCGCGTAGAACTGTTTCCGTTGCTGCCCTATACCCCGGAACTCAACCCCATTGAGATGATATGGGATGAGGCGCGGGAAAAAGGGTTTCACGATGAGATTTTTAAGAACCTGGAAGCGGTGATAGACCGCTTATGCCGGACTGTGAAGGATTTGGCAGAGGATATCCAACGTGTCGCTTCCATCACTCATCGCAGATGGCTCATCGATGCATTTACGTTTTAGTATAGAATATAATCTATAGCTTCTGCCAATAGTATTCGTCTTGCTAATACTGCTTCCCAAAATGATCTCATCTCTCGGCTTACCGCAACGCCCTGAGCAGCGCCTCCGCGCGGTCGGTCTTTTCCCAGGGCAGATCCAAATCCAGCCGTCCAAAATGGCCGTAGGTAGCCGTCTGGCGATAAATGGGCCGGCGCAAATCCAGCGCGCTGATGATCCCGTCGGGCGTAAAATCCATCACCTCTTGCAGGGCTTGCTCAATGCGCTCATCAGGCACCTGGCCGGTTGCGTAGGTATCCACCGTGAAGCTGACCGGCTGCGCGCGGCCGATGGCATAGGCCAGAGCCACCTGGCAACGCTTAGCCAAACCCGCGGCAATGACATTCTTGGCGGCATAGCGCGCCATGTATGCGCCGGAGCGGTCTACCTTGGTGGGATCCTTTCCGGAGAAGCAACCGCCGCCGTGCGGTACGAAGCCGCCGTAGGTATCCACGATGATTTTACGACCGGTCAGCCCGCTGTCCCCAGCCGGACCGCCAATGACAAAACGCCCGGAAGGATTGACCAGAATCTCAGTATTCGCGGTGAACAGCTCTTCAGTGATGGTTTTGCGGATGACTTCCTCGATCATCGCCTCACGGATTTCCGACTGGCTTGCTTTTTCAGCGTGATGGGCAGAGATCACCACGTTGCTGACGGATACAGGCCGGTCGTTCTCATACACCATGCTGACCTGGCTTTTGCCATCAGGACGCATCCAGGAAAAGCAGCGGGGATTTACGCACCTCATCCATTCGCCGGGCCAGGCGGTGAGCCAGCGCAATAGGCCATCGGAAGGTATTCAGGGGTCTCGTCCGTAGCATAACCAAACATCATACCCTGATCGCCCGCACCGGTTTGTTGCTTGCCGCCTGCGCGACTTTCAAGCGCCTGACTGACACCCAGGGCAATGTCCGGGGATTGTTCATTGACAGCGGTCAATACCGCACAGGTATGACCGTCAAAGCCGAACTTGGCTCGGTTGTAGCCTATGTCAAGCACAACACCCCGGGCTATATCCTGGATGGGCACATAAGTATTGGTGGAGATCTCTCCCATAACCAAAATCAGCCCGGTGGTGGCACAGGTTTCGCACGCAACGCGCGCATCCGGATCCTCTGTGAGGATAGCGTCCAGCACAGCGTCTGAGATCTGGTCGCACATCTTATCCGGATGCCCGGCAGTAACAGATTCGGCAGTAAACAGTTTTCTCATGATTTTCCTCCTGAAAAAATCGGGCGCTTGCGATAAGCGCCCGTTTGTGCGAACTTATCTTCCGGCTCTCGCCGCAGGATGTGGCACCTTGCGTCTGCAGGCTGCCGGGCTTCATCGGGCCAGTCCCTCCGCCACTCTTGATAAGTGTATTCACTTGCTTATACAATATGATAAGTTGGGATATGCGTCAAGCCCCGGACAAAAAGAATTTTACAATTTGGGAGGAAGCTCATGCTCTTTATCGGCATATGCGGCGCAAGCGGCTCAGGCAAGTCCACGCTATCGGAGGAACTGGTGCGCGCAGTAGGCGCGAACTGTACTGTCATCAACCAAGACGCCTATTACTTTGATTACCCGCATTTAAGCTTTGAGGAGCGATGTGCGCTCAACTTTGATGAGCCTCGCATCTTTGACCATGACGCGCTGCTGGAAGACATCATTCAGCTGATGGCCGGCCGCAGCATCCCCCGGCGCGCCTATGACTTCACCCGTCACGCGCGTGCCCAAAGCACTGAGATAATCCATCCCGGAAAAGTGCTGATTCTTGAAGGCATCCATGCTTTTTTCGACAAACGCCTGTATGAAAAGATGTTCTTAAAGCTGTTTATCAACGTGGAACCGGACATTTGCCTGCTTCGCCGCATCAACCGTGACATCAAGGAGCGCGCGCGCAGCATTGACAGCATATCCGCGCAATACCTGGCTACTGTCAAGCCCATGTATGACAAGTATATCCGCAACTATATCCACCAGGCTGATGTTATTGTTACCCACGGCGGAAAAAAACGCCAGGATTGTAGAAATCCTGGCCGGTTACCTGCGCGATTCGCTGGAGACCTGATGACAGGAGATATTAAGCGCTCAAGTGCTCCACTAAGATTTTGACGCCAATCCCAATCAGCGCCACTCCCCCTACCAACTGCGCCTTGGTGTACAGCTTGGCGCCAAAGCGCTTTCCAATAAAGAATCCAGCGAAACACAACACCAGAGTAATCACGCCAATGTTCGTGATTGCCAGCCAGATGCCAGTATCCAGCACTGCCAGGGCTATGCCTGCCGCCAACGCGTCAATGCTGGTAGCAATGCTCAGCAACAGTAGCTCCACAAAGCGCAGCGGAGTGCACACCATCTCCTCCCCTTCGTTTTTGACGGCTTCAAAAAACAGCTTGCCGCCTATAAAGGCCAGCAGAGCAAAAGCGATATAGTGATCGACCGACTCGATATATACCCGGAAGCGACTGCCCAACAGCCATCCTATCAGGGGCATCAACGCCTGGAAAAAGCCAAAAGATACCGCGATAGCCAAGCCTTCACCCCGGTTTCGTTGACCGGCCAGACAGGCCCCCTTGCACACCGCCACCGCAAACGCGTCCATGGACAAAGCCAGCGCCAGGGTAATCAGTTCCGCGTACCTCATGAACTTCCCCCACTGTTAATTCTGGCGTATTGTAGCAAAGCGTTATAATTGTGTCAATTTGATGAAGAATTCTTATCAATTTCATTGATAAACACGACCGACTGTGGTAAACTTGCGATGATGGAATGATAAAGCCACTTTATTGTGGATGAAAGCATGGTTTCCATCCGTTTGATCAAGTGAAACACGTTCACAAACGAACAAGTATCGTAAAAAGGATGGTAGGAATGAAGCGCAAACAATTTAAGCAATTTGCCCGGCTGGCAGCCTTGTTGCTGTTTGCTGCCATCCTGGCAGGATGCACCGCCACGCCCGATACCACCGGTAATAACGACAGCGGCGCAGGCACCCTTGATGATAACCTCTTCCCGGATTTTCCTGTCCTGGGTGGCACAACATCCCCTCCCACCCCGACCGGTGGCGCCCCAGCCACCACCAACGGCCTGATAATCAATCTGCCTGAGGGCACTACGCTGATTAATCAACCATCCTCCACTCAGCCTGGTTGGGGCAATATCCTCACCAGCAATCAACCCTTTGTTTCTCCCACCGCCACCATATGGGGCGGCATCTCAGTGATTACAAGCACTCCAGGCGCGGCAACCCCATCACCCACACCGATGATCCTCAAACTTGGCGCCAAGGGGCCTGAAGTCAGCAGCCTGCAGCGTAAACTCAAGGATCTGGGCTATAACATCGGCTCTGTGGATGGCGATTTCGGCCCTTCGACTGAAGCGGCGGTCAAAGCTTTCCAGGAGCGCAACAAGCTGTATGTGGACGGCATTGCCGGTACTTCCACCCTTAACAAACTCAATTCCTCTTCCGCCCTGCCGCCGCGTCCTACCGCAACACCCACTCCGCGCGCAACAGCCACGCCGCGCATCAGCGATAATGTCTTCCTTAAGCTGGGCTCCTCCGGATCGGATGTTCGCAAGCTTCAGGAGCGCCTGATTGAGTTGGGCTATCTGATGGGCAAGGCCAACGGCCAGTTCGACCAGATGACGCAGGAGGCGGTCATCGCCTTTCAAAACCGTCACACTTCCTATTCGGATGGCATCGCAGGCCCGGACACCCTGCGCAGGCTGTATTCCTCCTCGGCGCGCAAAACATCCAGCGCCGTGGGCATTATCGGCACCTCCATCCAGCGGGGCTTGAAGGATTCCCCAATCGTGCGCCGCATCCAGCAGAAACTCAAGGACCTGCGTTTTTACACAGGCAGCGTTGACGGTGATTTTGGCGCGTCCACCGAGGCTGCTGTCAAAGCTTTCCAGGCCGCCAACCGTCTCAGAGCGGATGGCAAGGTAGGCAGCAACACCTATGAGGCGCTGTTCTCATCCGGTGCTGCGACTGCGTCGCCTGTCCCCGGCCAGGTAACTGTACCGCCCACGCGGATTCCCTTCTACACCAACGTCACGCCCAACCCTGACGGCGATATTGTTACCCTAAGGGAGGGTGACAGCGGAAGCCTGGTGCGCCGCTTGCAGCAGGCGCTCAAGGATCAGGGCTTCTATAATGGTACTGTGGATGGTCTGTTTGGCTTTGGAACCACCGAGGCAGTCAAGGCTTTCCAGAAATCCAGGGGTCTCTCGCAGGACGGCGAAGCCGGCCGGGGTACCCAACGTTACCTCTATCAGGGCAGTTTCCCGCCAGGATCATAATGAACGACAATCAATCAGTATGGGTCACATATAACCCGCCGCGGTGACCGCGGCGGGTTGTTCTATACACAAAATCAAGTGGATGGGCCCATCCTTAGAACAAGGCGTCAACAAATTCCCTGGCGTTGAAGGCCTGCAGGTCGTCTATACCCTCGCCCACCCCAATGTACCACACAGGTACGTTCAGCTCCCTGCGGATGGCCAGCGCAATACCTCCCTTGGCGGTGCCGTCCAGCTTCGTGAGGATGATGCCATTAATATCAGCAACTTCCTTAAACATCTTGGCCTGATTGAGACCGTTTTGTCCGGTAGTTGCATCCAGTACCAGCATGCTTCGCACAGTGGCTTCCGGGTATTCCCGCGCGATGACACGGCGGATCTTGGCCAGTTCGTCCATCAGGTTTTTCTTGTTGTGCAGCCGTCCGGCGGTATCTACAATCAGCAGGTCGGTCTTCCGGGCTTTGACCGAGGCGATGGCGTCAAACACAACTGCAGCCGGGTCGGCGCCATGCTGCTGCTTGATAAGCGGCACATCAGCACGATCAGCCCAAACCTGCAGCTGATCATCAGCCGCGGCACGAAAAGTATCAGCGGCTGCCAGAGTGACAGTGCGGCCTACCTCACGGAAGCGCAGCGCCAGCTTGCCAACCGTAGTCGTCTTGCCAACGCCGTTAACCCCGACCACCAGCATAACCATGGGCCATTGCAGCGCCGGGCGCGGGATGTCCATTTCCTCTACCATAATGTTCTTGAGCAGATCCTTGGCCTGCGCGGCGTCACGAACCTTTTGCTCGCGCACCTGCTCCTTGAGCGTATTGATGATATGCTCTGATGCAGCTACACCAGCGTCCGACAAAACAAGGATGTCCATCAGCCCCTCATAAAAATCCTCATCAATCGCCTGGGTCGTACTGGTCAGCTGGTCAATCTGCTTGCTCATCTGCCCTCGGGTTTTGCTTAGACCCTGTTTGAGCCGGGCGAAAAATCCTGCCATGCTAATCCTCCTTAGGCGGTGTATTCTTTCAAGTTTACGGAAACCATATCCGTAAGTATACTATAAATTATGTATAAAACACAGAAAGGTTTTGTTTGAGTTAGAAACAATTTCCTGCAATTTCCTGCTTTCAGAGAGGAGTTTTTAATATGATGCAATGCTAATCCCAGTCGTTGTCAGGATTCAGACTTTGAAACCGGAAGAAACATTCGTTCTCAAATACGCTGACTTGTTTGCTTTGTGGTCGATACACGCCATCATCCTCCGGATAAAGCACAAGGTTTTAGACGATTTCAGGGTTTTCCCTTGCACCAGTTTATCATGTATCAGGCCAGACAGAATGCTTGTGAAATAAAATAAAATAGTCTTCCGGAGTTTTCGGTCAAATCTTGACAGAAATCTTATAAAACTATAGAATAACAGATGCTTATTAATTAGGCTTATTAAATAGTAAGGAGGTACTCATGAAACGTATTCTATCCCTTGTTCTGATGCTGTGCATGGTCTTTAGTCTGACCGCTTTTGCAGAGCAGGAAGCCCCTTCCTACACCTATGACCTGGCTGTCACTGCTTTCCCGACCACCTGGAGCCCCATGACCTACCAGACCGCGACGGACGCCGATCTGCTGAACTATCTCAGATCAGGTTATTTCGCGTTCGATTACAACGAGGCCATGGATGGCTACAAGATCATTCCGTGGGCCGCGGTGGACTTCCCGGTAGATGTCACTGAGCAGTACATCGGCGAGAAGTGGGGCATCAGTGAGTTTGTCGTCTCCGACGCAGGCGAAGTTACCGAGGAGCGCACTACAGCGCGCGCCTGGAAGCTGACCATCCGCGACGACTTGAAGTGGGAAGACGGCACCCCCATCAAGGCGCAGAATTTTGTCAACTCCGCCAAGCTCCTGCTTGACCCCAAGGCGCAAAACTACCGCGCTGACTCCCTGTACTCCAGCTCACTGCGCATCACCAATGCCGAAGGTTACGCCAAGCAGGGCGTGCCCGCCAACACCAAATATTGTGATTACATGGACATTGACGGCGTTGAAGACGTAGAGGAGTGGCTGGCCAGCAAGGGCGACGCGAAGGGATATGTCAACTGGAAGTATTCCTTTGGCGATACCTATGATTTTGAGACCAAGACATGGACCGGCGCAGCGGAAAGCGCCATTGTCGAGACACCCCTGACCATCAAAGAGTTGTATGACTTCTATACTGTCGGCGCAGGCGGCGAGTACATCACCTGGGCTGACGAGCCTACCCGCAAGGAATGGGCCCTGGAAGAGCTATACGGCAAGTACACCTGGCCGGAAACCTCCTGGGAGACTGTCGGCTTCTTCGCGGATGGCGAGCATGACATCGTGATGATCCTTGACAAGCCCCTGTCAGGCTTCTACCTGCACTACGCGCTGACCAGCGCCTGGCTGGTGAACGAGGAGCTCTACGAAGCCTGCACCACCGAGGTGGATGGCGTTTACACCAATACCTACGGCACCTCCGTTGAGACCACCAAGTCCTGGGGCGCCTACAAGCTGACCACTTTCCAGTCCGACAAGATCTATACGGTCGAGCGCAACGACAACTGGTTCGGCTACAACATGCCCGAAAACGAGGGCCGTTACCAGACCAGCCGCGTCAACGTCAACCTGGTCAAGGAGCCGTCCACCCGTCATGAGATGTTCCTCAACGGCCAGCTGGACACCTTCGGCCTGGACAAGGACTATATAGAAGACTACGGCAAGTCCGACCACACCTACTACACCGAGGGCGATTCCGTGTTCGCCATGGTGTTCAACCCCAACTTTGAAGCCCTTGAGGCCAACCAGGCTATTGCCGGCGAAAACGTCAACAAGACCATCATCACCCTGAAAGACTTCCGCATGGCCATGAGCCTTGGCATGAACCGTTCCGAGTTCCTGCTGGCTGCCGACCCTGTCAGCCTGCCCGCCCTGGCCATCTATTCCAGCCAGATCGTTGCTGACCCGGACAACGGTATCTTCTACCGCAACACCGATGTCGCAAAGCAGGTCGTGGTCGACTTCTGGGGCCTGAGCGATGAGATCGGCGAGGGCAAGATGTACGCCACAGCGGACGAAGCCATTGACAGCATCTCCGGCTACAACCTGGAAATGGCCAAGGAGCTGTTCAACAAGGCCTATGACGAAGCCATTGAGAAAGGCATGATGAAGGAAGGCGATGAGGTGCAAATCATCATCGGTACCCCGAACATGACCTCCGCCTTCTACAACAACGGCTATGACTTCATCGTCAACAACTACACCGAGGCTGTGAAGGGCACCAAGCTGGAAGGCAAGCTGACCTTCTCCCGTGACGGCACCCTGGGCAACGGCTTTGCCGACGCGCTCAAGAACAACAACGTTGACATGCTCTTTGGTGTGGGCTGGACCGGTTCCACCTTTGACCCCTATGGCCTGATGGAAGTGTTTGTCAACCCCAGTTACCAGTATGACGCCGCGTTTGACGCGAAGGATCACATCATCCAGATCGAGCTGGGCGGCGTTACCTATGAAACAGATATGTTCGCCTGGTACGAAGCCATGAACGGCAAGGCCGTCACCCTGAAGGTGGTCGGCTCTGATGAGACCGTCGTGAGGTCCTTCCCCTACAGCACTGATGCCGAAAAGGCCGCTGAGCGCATCAAGGTGCTTGGCACCCTGGAAGGCGCCGTGCTGCAGCTGTACGACTTCATCCCGCTGATGGGCAACTACTCCGCCGCTCTCAAGGGCATGCAGGTGAAGTACTACACCGAGGACCAGATCTTCCCCATGGGCCGCGGCGGCATCCGCTACATGACCTACAACTATGACGACGCTGCCTGGGACGCCTTTGTCAAGGAGCAGGGCGGCACGCTGAACTACAAGTAAGACCGGTTTCGCTGTGATCAGCAGCCCGGGGGGAGGTCCACTCCTCCCGGGCTTACACATTACATCCCCGTCCTGAAGAAAAGAAGCAGGATGGAAGAGGGAGAGACTCGTGCTTAAATACGTAACTCAACGTATCCTGCTCATGCTCGTGGTGACGCTGATCATCGTCTCCATTTGCTTTATCCTGGTAAAGCTGCTGCCCACCAAACCGGCTCAGCAGTTTGGCAAGGACATGCAGCTGGTAGAAATGCGCAGGGAAGCTCTGGGCTACAACAAGCCTCTGATTGAGCAGTACATCATTTTTCTGCGGCGGTCTGTCATCGGCGGAGACTGGGGGATCTCCGAATCCCTGTATTTCGGGCAGAATGTCTGGGACAAATTCATGGAAAAAATGCCCGCCACCGTTGTGGTGAACGTGTATACAATGATCTTCAGCGTGCCGCTCGGGCTATTGTTCGGTATCTACGCGGCGCTGAAGAAAAACAAGTGGCAGGACCACTTTATATCGACCGCAGTCATCATCTTCGTGTCAGTGCCCAGCTATGTATACGCCTTTTTGGTGCAGTATTTCCTGTGTTTCAAATTAAAATGGTTCCCCTTCCAGATGGAGCCCGGCTATGACCTGCTCAGCTGGAAAACCTTCGTTTCCCTTGTGCCGGCCATTATTTCCCTTGGTTTTGGCATTGTAGCGGGTCTGACCCGCTATACCCGCGCAGAGCTGACCGAGGTGCTGACCAGTGAGTTCCTCCTGCTGGCGCGCACCAAGGGGCTGACAAGAGCCCAAACAACCGTCCGGCACGCCCTGCGCAACTCCATGGTTCCGATCTTCCCCATGATCCTGGGACAATTTATCGGAATCATCGGTGGCTCGCTGATTATTGAGCAGATCTTCGGAATACCGGGCGTTGGGCCACTGTACATCAGCTCCATCACTGCTGCCAGCCCAGACTACAACTTTTTCATGCTCCTGTCCGCGTTTTATACGCTTATTGGCTTATGCAGCGGGATTATCATCGACCTCAGCTATGGATTTGTCGATCCGAGAATCAGAATGGGGAGCAAAAAATAATGAGCGAGAACAAGTATTATCAAGATATCCCAAAAGAAAAATTCGTCTTTGTGGATAACGCGGATAGGCTTCATGATAAAAAGCTGGATACCAAGCCCATCAGCTATTTCAAGGACGTAATGATGCGCTTCAGCCGCAACAGGGCTTCCGTAGCCGCGGCCATCATCATTATGTTCCTTTTCCTGTATGCCGTTTTCGGCCCGATGATCGGCCGCAATCAGTATACCGTGTCGCTGACGGATACGATGTATCTCAATTACGGCAAACTGCCTCCCAAAAGCAAGTACCTTGCTTTTCTGGGCATGGACGGTACGTCCAAAGTAACCTTGAATGAACCGGAATACCTTGCCCTGCGCGCCATCGCGGTGGAGACCGGGCTTGACCCGGTTGTTGAGATCTACCGCGAGGCCTATACCGACCCGACGGCCAGCCCGAATGCCCGCTTCTATGATATCAGGCTGGACAACTATTACCGCATGGGCATGTTCCACCTGACCTTCACCCCCGAGCAATACGAAGACCTGCAGGCCTGGCAGAACAAAAGCGGCATCCAGGTCATCTTTCCCTCAATTACGGACGCCAGGCAAAACGATGGCAATATCTGGTATAAAGCCAACAACAAAGGCGTCCCGACGCTGGACAAGGAAGGGAACTTTATTCCCATCTACCGCACGACCAGCCCCTCCGACACCAGCTACAACAGCCTGCGCATCGCCTCGGACAACAACCCGGAGAAGCCTTTCGCCTATGCGAGGGTAACCGGCACCAGCACTGCACGCTCCTATGTCTGCCGGGTGAGCAAGTACAACTATTTCATCTACCGCTATGGCTTTGAGCCGGCCTTCCCCTTTGGCACCACAGACCGGGGGCAGGATATCTTTACACGCCTGGCCGCAGCCGCGCGCTTCTCCTTCGTGCTGTCCATCCTGGTGTCCAGCGTGAATATGTTCATTGGCGCCATTTACGGCGCGATTGAGGGCTATTATGGCGGCGCAATCGACCTGATGATGGAGCGTATTACCGACATTCTGTACGGCATCCCCTTCATTGTGGCCACTACGCTGTTCCAATTGCACCTGGCGAAACAGGTCGGCGTGGTCGGCGCGCTGATCTTTGCCTTCCTGCTGACAGGCTGGATTGGCATGGCCTCCCGTGTGCGAATGCAGTTTTACCGCTTCAAGCGGCAGGAGTATATCCTGGCCGCCAGAACCCTGGGCGCCAGCGACAGCAGGCTGATGTTCAAGCATATCTTCCCCAACTCCATGGGCACCATCATCACCGGTTCGGTACTGGCGATTCCCGGTGTTATCTTCAGCGAGTCCTCCATGACCTACCTGGGCATTGTCAACCTGGAATCCTCCACCATGACCAGCGTGGGCACCATGCTGGCCAACGGAAGGCAATTCCTGTCCACCTACCCGTTCATCATCTTCTTTCCCTCTTTGTTCATTTCACTGCTGATGATTTCCTTCAACCTGTTCGGCAATGGACTGCGGGATGCCTTTAATCCATCACTGCGGGGGGTAGAAGAATAATGTTCAAGATTTTGCAAGTTAATAACCTGCGCATCTCCTTCCGGACGGTCAACGGCAAGCTGCAGGCGGTGCGCGATGTTTCCTTCCACCTTAACAAGGGTGAAACCCTGGCCATCGTGGGCGAATCGGGATCGGGCAAATCGGTCACCTGCAAAGCCATTATGGGGATCCTGGCGGGCAACGCCATCATCGAGGGCGGCGAGATGCTCTATGACGGGCAGGACCTGCTGAAAATTGAGGAAGAGGATTTCCACAAGCTGCGCGGCGACAAGGTAGCCATGATCTTCCAGGATCCCCTGTCCAGCCTGAATCCCATCATGCGCATCGGCAAACAGCTCACCGAGGCCATGATCCTCAAGGGCAAAGCCCGCCAGGCGGCCAGCAAGAAAAACTTCGACGAAAAAATGGCCCTGCTGGAAAAATACATGCTGGCTTCTGACCCCGCGATGACAGAAGAAAGCAAAAAGATGTGCAATGATTACAAGCAGATCATCATGAAGTACATGAACCGAGAGCATTCCTACATCACAGCCAGGGAAGCTGTTTCCGGCGCAGCAGAGGAAATTGATGACCTCCTGTTCCATATTGACAAGAAAGCTGTCAAGAAGCCCCGGGAGCAGCTCAAGCAGGTGCGCCAGCTGATCAAAAACGCGGCAGACCCCTATGTGCTCTCTGAGCATGAATCTCATTTGCTTGAGATCTCCAACAATCTGACAGCCGACCTGAACGCCCAGGAGCGCAGCAGGGATTATGCCGTCCTGCAGGGAAAACTACAGAAATTGCGCCAGGGGGTACAGACCATCCTTGACAGACCGGAGCCCGACCTGCTGCCCATGGTCTATTGCGAAATGCGCGGGCAGCCCCACAGCGGCGGTGTGGAAGAAAATAACAAACGCTGTCAGGAGTATTATGAACGGGAATTCGCTGCCCAGTTCCTTGACAAGGTGGAAAGCGCGCTCACGCATTCAGACTTGTCACATGTAAAGCTGCGCGAGGAGGCCATCTATGCGCTGCAACAGGGCATTGACACGCTGAATTCCGGCGGCGTTGAAGGCTTCAAGTCTGTCGCGGGCAGCATCTATCAAAAGGTCGACGCCAGCATTGAGCCCATCATGGTGGTCAAGGACAGCGCGGCCTGGACCTTCTCCGGCTCCATCAAATCCTTTCTGAAGATGTATGATGACGGCGTCAGGAATAACGACAGGCGTGTCAGAGCCTACCAGCGCAAGCAGGCCAAGCACGACCGGCTCATCCAAAAGGGCAGGGATCCCGGCTGGAAGGTGATTCCGCCCGCCGTGGTGGATCTGGAGCTGGTACAGTCCAATATCCTCAGGCAAATGGAAAACCTGATGGAAAAATACAAGGCCATGAACGCGCAGGAACCCCATGAGGACAAGCACGCAAAGGCTGTTGCCCTGCTGGATCACCTGAATGAAAGCGCGGCCGGTATTGTCAACAAGGTAACGAAATACGCCGCCAAGGCCAAGGCCATCAAGCTGATGGAAGAGGTTGGCATTCCTGAGCCGCGCCAGCGTTACAGGCAGTATCCCTTTGAGTTTTCCGGCGGCATGCGCCAGCGTATCGTGATTGCCATCGCTCTGGCCGCCGATCCGGATATTCTGATTTGCGATGAGCCGACCACAGCGCTGGACGTGACCATCCAGGCGCAGATCCTGGAATTGATCAACAAGCTCAAGGACGAGCGCGACCTGTCCATCATCTTCATCACCCACGACTTGGGCGTTGTCGCCAACATGGCTGACCGGATCGCCGTCATGTACGCGGGCAAGATTGTGGAGCAAGGCACCTCGGAAGAGGTCTTCTATTCCCCCGCGCATCCCTACACCTGGGCGCTGTTGTCCTCCATGCCTGACCTGGACACCAAGGAAAAGCTGGAAGCCATCCCCGGCACACCGCCCAATATGATTTATCCGCCCAAGGGCGATGCCTTCGCGGACAGGAACCGTTATGCCATGGAGATCGACTTTGAGATGCAGCCGCCCATGTTTGAGATAACCCCCACCCATTCAGCCGCCACTTGGCTGCTGCACCCCAACGCGCCCGAGGTAAGCCCGCCGGCGGTGGTGATGGAGCGCATCGCAAAAATGAGAGCCAGAGCGGAGGAACGAGCCCATGCCTAATCAACAAGCCACTGAACTGCTTCGGGTAGAGAACCTCTGCCAGTACTTCAAAACCACCAAGGCCGTGGACGACATCAGCTTCCACATCAACAAGGGAGAGGTTTTTGGTCTGGTGGGCGAATCAGGCTGTGGAAAAACCACCACAGGCCGCTCCATTATCAAGCTGTATGATATCACCTCCGGCAGCATTTACTTTAAGGGCAAGCGCATCGCAGCAGGCACAAAATCCTATAAGGATGCCATCGCTCAAGCCCGCAAGGAAATGAAAGGCGCCACCCCCCAGCGCAGGGAAGAGCTTCGGGCTTTCATCAAGACCCAGCGGGAAGAAATCAAAAAGGCCCATAACGACCATTTTAACTGCAATAAGCTGTATGCCGGCCTGGTTCTCAAGGAAGTGGATGAAAAGTATCAGCCCCTGCTTGAGAACGCCAGCGGCGAGGAACTCCGGGTACTTCAAAAGCAGTACGCCCATGACCGCAGCATCGCCAAAAAACAGCTCTTCACCACACAGATCCAAATGATTTTCCAGGATCCGATCGCCTCTCTGGACCCCCGCATGACCGTATACGAAACCATTGCAGAGGGCCTGGAAATCCTTGGTGAAAAGGATAAATCCATCATTGATGAGAAGGTCTTTCGCGTGTTGGAGCTGGTCGGCCTGGTGCGTGAGCACGCCAGCCGCTATCCCCATGAGTTCTCCGGCGGCCAGCGCCAGCGCATCGGCGTTGCCCGTGCCATTATCATGGAGCCAGAGCTGATCATCGCTGATGAACCCATCAGCGCGTTGGACGTCTCCATCCAGGCGCAGGTTATCAACCTGATGAATGACCTGCGTCACAGGCTGGGGCTGACCATCCTGTTTATCGCGCATGACCTGTCGGTCATCAAGTATTTCTCTGACCGCATTGGCGTAATGTATTACGGCAAGCTGGTAGAGATGGCTGACGCGGACGAGCTGTTCAAAAACCCCTTGCATCCCTATACCCAGTCGCTGCTGTCCGCCATTCCCCTGCCCGATCCCCTGTACGAAAGGAACCGTAAGCGCATCAAGTATGACCCGCTGGTTTCCCATGACTACTCACAACAGGAACCCAGCTTGCAGGAGGTCAAGCCCGGCCACTACGTCTATTGCAATGACGCGGAGTTGGCAGCCTACAAGGCTCGGCTATCCGGGGCGCACAACAGCTGACAGACCATGACACAGCAAACCCCTGTGAATCCCCGGGACCGCAACAGGAAACCAGCGCCCAGGCCCATGAAGCGCAAATGGCTGGCACACGCCATCGCCATGGCCGTCCTGTTGGCTGTTTCCTATGGCATCGCTCTCGGCCGGGGCTTTCACTGGGACGGGCCCCTGAATTTAAACGCCCGCTACCTCAGCGACGGGTTTTTTGTGACCGGCCTTGTGGTCACCGGTGTAGGCGCCCTCCTCTGGGTATCCACCACGGGCTTTTTTGACATCTTTGCCTACGCTGTCCGCAGCATGCTGGTCACTTTCACGCCCTTCATAAAGCCAGAGAACTTTCCCAAGTTCTACGACTACAAAATGATGCGAATGAAAAAACGCGGCAAAGCGAATTATTCGGCATTGCTCGAGGGGCTGATTCTCATCGCGCTCAGTGTCATCATGCTGCTGGTGTACTACAGAACCTGAAGCATGATTTTACCGCAGTATTGCGGAAGCATCCCCAAGCCCGGTCGTGTCCGGCTTGGGGATGCTTTATTTAGAAGTATGAATGTCAGCAAATATGGTTATTTCCGCGCGACACCACTGTCCCGCGCGGCCTGGGCCACTGCCTGCGCGACCGCTGTGCCCACACGCTTGTCAAAGGCATGCGGGATTATGTAGTTTTCTGTCAATTCGCTGTCACTGACCAAGCCCGCGATGGCCCGGCTGGCAGCCATGTTCATTTGATCATTGATACAGGCAGCCCGCACGTCCAGGGCGCCGCGGAAAATCCCGGGGAAAGCCAGGACGTTGTTGATCTGGTTCGGAAAATCGCTGCGTCCAGTGCCCACTACACGCGCACCCGCGGCCAGGGCTTCCTCGGGGAAAATCTCCGGCACCGGGTTTGCCATAGGCAGCAGGATGGCGTCCCCGGCCATGGTCTTCACCATGTCGCCTGTCACCAAGCCAGGGCCGGACACACCCAGGAAGACATCGGCATCCACCAGGGCGTCCGCCAGCGTGCCCTGCTTTTTTTCTGGATTGATACGCTTGCACAGCGCGACCTGATCCGGCGCCAGACCCTCGCGGCCATCATAGAGGATGCCCTTGCGGTTGACCAGATACATCTGCGGGCCCGCGCCCATATTGAGCAGATGCTTTGCGATCGCGATACCGGCGGCGCCTGCGCCGGAAATGACAATCTTGACCTGTCCGATGTCTTTATTCACCAGCTTGAGCGCGTTGAGCATCGCAGCGCCCGCGACGATGGCCGTGCCATGCTGGTCATCGTGAAAAATCGGGATATCGCAGATTTCCTGCAGGCGCTTTTCAATCTCAAAGCAACGGGGAGCGGCAATGTCTTCAAGATTGATTCCCCCAAAAGAACCCGAAATCAGGTAGATGGTGCGAACAATCTCGTCCACATCCTTGCTGCGGATGCACAACGGGAAGGCATCCACGCCGCCAAAGGTCTTAAACAGCGCGCACTTCCCCTCCATGACCGGCATGCCCGCCTCCGGTCCGATGTCACCCAGCCCCAGTACCGCCGTGCCATCCGTTACCACCAGCACCAGATTGTTGCGCCGGGTCAGGTCAAAGGACAGGTCCGCATTGTCCCTGATGGCCAGACAGGGCGCAGCCACGCCCGGTGTATACGCCAGGGACAAATCCCGGGCATTGTTGACAGGCACCCTGGCGATTACCTCGATCTTGCCGCCCCACTCCTTGTGCAGGCGCAGCGCTTCTTGTTGAATGTCCAAAACAGCAACCCTCCTTATGCAAATACCGCAACAAAATGCTATCACAGCATGAATACGCTGTCAATGTGCACAACGGTGCCGCACCACGGGCAATGCAGGCTGGTTTCTTGATGTTTTATCGGTATTTTTATTGAGCGTAGACAGACGCATCTGGTATGATAGACGCACCGAATACCGGAGGCAGAGTATGGAAGACTCGCAAAGGCCGGGCGTATCGGCCAGGTTGCTGTTTATGGTAACCGCGCTGTTTTGGTGTGCTCAATACAGCTATACGCAGTTTATCAACCCGGAGCTGGAACGCATGGGCATGAACGCAGCCTTTATGGGGCTGGTCTCGGGCGCGTACGGCTTTACGCAAATGGTGCTTCGCATCCCCCTGGGCATCCTGTCTGACCGCCTGCAGCGGCACAAGCCCTTTGTTGTCACTGGCTGCCTGATGACCATGCTTGCGGGTTTGGGCTTCCTGATCTACTACAAACCCATGGGTTTCCTCATCAGCCGGAGTCTTGCCGGGGTAGCCTCCGCAGCCTGGGTATCCTTTACGGTGCTGTACAGCAGCTATTTCCCCCATACCGAAGGGCCCCGGCGCATCTCTCGGCTTAACGTTGCCAATATGGGCGGCCGCTTGGTTGGCTATTTGCTGATCATCCTTATCGTCCCGCTGATGGGCATTCAATCAGCCTTTTTGTTTAGCGCCCTTGCGGGGGGAATCGCGTTTATGATGAGCCTGCCGCTTCGGGAAAGCCGCCAGCGCACACAAGGCATTACCTTGCGTGATATCAGGCAAGCCGCGCGGGATCCTTACCTGCTGGCCTGCTCAATCATCGGTGTTCTGACCCAGGTGGTTGCCTTCAGTACCTATTACGGCTTTGCAGTCAACGCGGCCAAGCGCCTTGGCGCCGCCAGCGCAGAATTAACCTGGCTGAACATCACGCTGCTGGTTCCTACCCTGGCCATGAACCTGCTGATCACCAGCCGGCTGATGCGCTCCTTTCCCGTGCGAGCCCTGGTCTTCCTGGGTTTTATGCTGTCAGCGGTTTATTGTATCCTGGTGCCCCTGGCAAGCAGTCTGACGCATTTATTCCTGATCCAAATCCTGGCCGGTTTCTCAAGTTCGCTAACCTTTTCCGTGCTGATGGGCCAGAGCATCCGTGACATTCCCCAGCGACTGCGCGGGGTGGGCATGGGCTTTTACCAGGCGGTCTATGGCGTCGGGATGACGCTGGGCCCCATCCTGATGGGCATGGCAATCGATGCGTGGAAGCTGGACAATGCCTTCAGAATCATGGCGGGCTTTTCAACGCTGTCGGGCCTGCTCACCTGGAAGCTGATGAACATTCCCCCCAGGCCGCTTGAGCAGGCAGACGTGGCTGGATAAGATACATTAAAACGGTTATTCTGAAAGAAAGGGAGTTCAATCGCGTCCGCCAGCACGGGTATCCGGCTAAGCCCCCGGGAGCGCCAGCCGGTAGGCTTCACCAGGTTGTACATCATGTATTCTATCAGCGCGCGGAGAGCAATGTGTTGAATGTCTCCGCCGCCCTGGATCTCAAGGCCCGTGTGTTGACCGCATTTGTCAAGGACAGCCCTGTCGCCAAACTTCATCAAACAAGCCCTGTCGCCAAACTTCATCAAAGGAGAATTGCGCCGGCGCAACATCACCTTTGAGGGGTCTGAGGTAAGGCAGGACAGGCCCTGAGGCGACCGGTATCAGTAAACATTGCCGGCGCCGGCTTTGTCAGCGGGCCGCTTTTACAGCCTGTTGCGTGGCTTTCAGGCTGAGCAGGGCAGCACGCGCGTGATACGCTGATATCTGATATAAGGAAAGGAATCTGATGATCAAACGCGTATATCTCAAACCCGCCAAGGAGGCTCGGGTTGTTTCCGGACATCCCTGGGTGTTTGCGAGTGATGTTGAACGGGTTGAGCGTGAGGTGACTTCGGGCGATGTGGTGCAGGTGCTGTCCGCGCGCGGCAGACCGCTGGGTCAGGCCCTGTACAACGCGCAATCTCAAATCCGGCTGCGCATGCTGGCCGGGATACAGGAGCAGGTGGATGGCGCCTTCATCCGCTGCCGTGTTGCTCAAGCCGTTGCGCTGCGCCGGCAATTGGGTGATTTAACAGCCTGCCGCCTGATCAATGCTGAAAGCGACCGCCTGCCGGCAGTGATCGCCGACCTGTTCGGTGAGGTCATCTCATTGCAAATCCTGTCTCTGGGCATGTCACGCTTCCGTCAGGATATCGTAGACGCCCTGGTGGAGGAGATCAGGCCCCGGGGGATATGGGAGCGCAACGATGTGCCGGTGTTGGCACTGGAGGGCATGGAACAGTCCACCGGGCTGCTATATGGTGAAGTGCCCGAACTTGTGGAAATCATCGAAAACGGTGTGCGGATGCTGGTGGATGTCAGGCAGGGTCAAAAAACCGGCTATTTTCTGGATCAAAAGGAGAACCGGGCAGCCATCGCCCCCTACTGCGAGAACGCGCGCGTGCTGGATATCTGTACGCACACAGGTTCCTTTGCCCTGCACGCAACATTATATGGCGCCAGGGAAGTGACAGCCGTGGATCTGTCGGCTCCGGCCCTGGATTTAGCAACGCAAAACGCCCGGCTCAACAATTTTGGTAAAATACAGTTTGTCAACGCCAATGCCTTTGACTACCTGCGCCAACAGTCCGACATGGGTGAAACCTATGACCTGATCGTGCTGGATCCGCCAGCCTTTGCCAAAAACAAGGCCAGCCTGCCCGGCGCTGCCAAAGGCTATAAGGAAATCAACCTGCGCGCCATGAAAATGCTGGCCGATGGCGGCATCCTGGTAAGCTGCTCCTGTTCGCAAGCCATGGTCCCCGAGTTGTTTCGCAAAACCATCCAGGAAGCCGCCGGGGACGCGCGGGTAACACTGCAACAGCTGGAATGGCGCGGTCCGGGGCGTGACCACCCCAGCCTGCCGGCCGCACCCGAAACCAATTACCTCAAATGCGGTATCTTCCGGGTGCTCCGCTAAGTTGTACCGGCTGGTCATTGTTAAGGATGATCCGGCCTATACCGGCTTTCGTTCGGCTTGATAGACAATTGGCCGAGCCATTGGGCCCCTTGCCTTGCGGGAGGCTGCTTTCATGAGTATAATAGACACATATCGTGAAGGGTGGGGCAGACATGAGCGTAGAAAACGAAAAATCCAATTTTATCTGGGATATTATTGACCAGGATCTCAAAGAGGGACGGGTGGAGCGGGTTCACACGCGCTTTCCGCCGGAGCCCAACGGCTACCTGCACATCGGCCACTGTAAAGCGATGGTGGCGGATTTCGTCACGGCTGAGCGCTACGGCGGGCTGTGCAACCTGCGCTTTGATGACACCAACCCCGAAAAAGAAGAAACCGAATATGTCGAAGGCATCATGGAGGACATCCGCTGGCTGGGCTTCGAGTGGAACGGCGGGCTGTATTTCGCCAGCGATTATTACCAGCAGTGCTATGATATCGCTGAGGACTTCATCAAGCGCGGTTTGGCGTATGTGGACGAGTTGAGCCAGGAGCAAATCCGCGAATACCGCGGCACGCTGACCGAGCCCGGCCGCAACAGCCCCTTCCGCGACCGCCCGCCACAGGAAAGCCTGGACCTGTTCCGCCGCATGCGCGCGGGAGAGTTCCCGGAGGGCAGCTACGTTTTGCGCTCCAAGATCGATATGGCTTCGCCTAACATCAATATGCGCGATCCGGTCATGTACCGCATCCTGTACAAGGAACACCACCGTACAGGCAATGAATGGTGCATCTATCCGATGTACGACTTCTCCCACCCCCTGGGCGACGCGATCGAGGGCATCACGCACTCATTGTGCTCGCTGGAATATGAGGATCACAGGCCGCTGTATGACTGGGCGGTTGAAAACGCGGGTTTCCGCGAGCCGCATTCAGACAGACATGGCTACAAAACCTTCGGTCCACGGCAAATTGAGTTTGCCAGGCTCAACCTGACGCGCACCGTGATGAGCAAGCGCCATCTGCGCCGCCTGGTGGACGAGGGCTATGTCACCGGCTGGGATGACCCGCGGATGCCCACCCTGATCGGCATGCGCCGGCGCGGCTATACGCCCGAAGCCATCCGGGACTTCATCGTCCGCGTAGGCCTGGCCAAGGCGGACAGCGTGGTGGATTTTGGCCTGCTGGAATTCTGTGTGCGCAACGACCTGGGAAACAAGACATCCCGGGTGATGGCGGTGCTCAACCCGCTCAAGGTAGTCCTGAGCAACTGGCCTGAGGACAGGGTGGACATCCTGGAGCAGGAAAACCATCCGGACCATCCGGAGTTCGGCAGCCGACAGGTGCGTATGGGGCGCGAGATCTACATTGAGCAGGAAGATTTTATGGAAAACCCGCCCGGAAAGTTCTTCCGCCTCAAGCCGGGCGGTGAAGTTCGCCTGAAGGGCGCCTATATCATCAAGTGTGAAGAGGTCGTCAAGCGGCCGGATGGCAGCATTGACCACCTGGTGTGCACCGTGGATCTGGACAGCCGCTCGGGCTCCGAGGGGTCCAAGCGCAAGGTCAAGGGCACCCTGCACTGGGTGGACGCAAGCACCGCGCTGCCGTTTGAAGCGCGCCTGTACGAGCCGCTGCTGGCTGACCCGGATGATATCGACGACGATACCGATAAAAAGGACTTTATCTCCCGGCTTAACCCTGACAGCCTCAAAGTCATGCAGGGGCTGATGGAGCCCGGCCTGGAAGACGCGCAGGCGGGCGATACCTTCCAATTCCTGCGCAACGGCTATTTCTGCAAGGACAGGGACTCCACTCCGGAGCTTGCAGTCTTCAACCTGGTCGTCGGGCTCAAGGACAGCTACAGGCCGCAACAGAAAGCCTGACAGAACGGCATGCCGGACAATCCCCTGCCAGCAGCAGTCTCGCGGCATCCCGATACGATTGAATAATAACCCTGGTCGAACAATCACATGATGTATTGACCGGGATGGAGGAGAAACATGACCGAAGTTCGCACGCGCTTTGCGCCTTCCCCCACCGGGTTTATGCATCTGGGCAACCTTCGCTCCGCCCTGTACTGCTATTTATTTACCCGCAAGCACAAGGGCAAGTTCATCCTGCGCATCGAGGATACCGACCAGGAGCGCTTTGTGGAAGGCGCTACCGAGGTCATCTATGATACGCTGCGCGAATGCGGCATACACTGGGATGAGGGGCCGGACATCGGCGGGCCGGTGGCACCTTACGTCCAGTCAGAGCGCAAGGATACCTATCTGCCCTACGCCAAGCAGCTGATCGCCTCCGGTCATGCCTACTACTGCTTTTGCAGCCGGGAGGAGCTCCAGCAAAGGCGCGAAGCTGCGGAATCCAAGGGACAGACCTGGAAGTATGACAAGCACTGCCTGCACTTGGAGAAGGACGAAATCCAGCGCAGGCTGGCAGCCGGGCTTCCTTATGTAGTACGCCAAAACACGCCGCTTGAGGGCGACAGCGGCTTTGATGATCTGGTCTATGGACACATCAGCGCGCCCAATGAGACGCTGGATGACATGGTGCTCATCAAAGCGGACGGCATGCCCACCTATAATTTCGCCAACGTCATTGATGACCATTTAATGGGCATTACCCATGTCATCCGCGGGATGGAATACCTTTCCTCCACGCCCAAGTACAACCTGCTCTACAGAGCCCTGGGCTGGTCCATCCCCATGTACATTCACCTGCCCAACGTCATGCGCGACGCCAAACGCAAGCTGTCCAAGCGTGATGGCAATGCTTATTACAGTGATTTTATCAAAAACGGCTACCTGACGGAGGCGCTGATCAACTACCTGGCCTTGGTGGGCTGGAACCCGGGCGATGAGCGCGAGTTTTTTACCATGGAAGAGCTGGTCGAGGCCTTCAGCGTGGAGGGCCTGAGCAAGTCTCCCGCCATCTTTGACATCAACAAGCTGACCTGGTTCAATGCCGAGTACATCCGCCGGATGGATCCGGACAAATACCTGGAGATGGCAAAACCCTGGTTTGACCAGGCCCTGGAAGGCGTGAAAATCGACTACACGCGCCTGGCGCAGCTGATGCAAAACCGCACTGAGGTATTCAGCCACATTCCGGGCATGGTTTCCTTTCTCAGGGAGCGGCCGGATTTTGATGTCTCGCTGTATGAGAACAAAAAGCAAAAATCCACCATCGCTTCCGCGTCCGGAGCGCTGGAGCTGTCCCGCTCATTGCTGGACAGCCTTGATGAATGGACAGAGGAGCATATCCATGGCGCGCTGCTGACCGGCATCGCTTCAGCGGGGCTGAAAAACGGTACTGTGCTCTGGCCCTTGCGCATTGCGCTCTCAGGCCAGCTGTCCACTCCCGGCGGCGCCATCGAGATCGCCTATCTTTTGGGACGAGAGGAAACCTTCCGCCGTCTGGACAGCGCCCTTCGCGTCCTGCGCGCGCAGGTATAATATGGATGGTTTTTGAAAACCGGGTAAAAAGAAACCAAAATCCGACCATATTCTACCCCCGATCCCTTGTGAGGTACCGTAAAACTGTGTATACTGTTTCAAGAATAACAGGAGGTGACAATAGATGAAATCCGTACCCATCAAGCTCAGCTTTGCCGAGGAAGTCAAGACCTTTGTCAATGTGGCCAACCGCTACGATTATGACATGGATCTTCGCGCCGGGCGCCACGTAGTGGATGCCAAATCCATCCTGGGCATTTTTTCCCTGGATTTGAGCAAGCCGATTACCCTGGAGGTGTACGCGGAAGACTGTGATGACCTGCTTGAAGATCTGAAGCCGTTCATCGTCTAAGACAGCTCCATCCCTGACCTGCTATGACACACATGTGCACAGCAGGTTTTCTTCATTCATAAAGGAGACGACAGACATGGCACGCATCATCGGGCAGGCGCTGCCCAACATCCCCTGGGAGGACAAACCCCAGGATTGCACAGCTCCTGTATGGCGTTACAGCCGCAACCCCATCATCCCCAGAAATGCCATTCCTTCCTCCAACAGTGTGTTCAACTCAGCCGCCGTCCCCTTTAACGGCAAGTTCGCCGGCGTATTCCGCTGCGATAATAAAGCCATGGAGATGAACATCCATGCGGGCTTCAGCGAGGATGGCATCAGCTGGAGCATCAACCACGAACCCATCACCTTTCTGGGCGATCCGGAGGTGACCCGGCTGCAGTACCGCTATGACGCGCGCGTGTGCCAGGTGGAGGGCAAGTATTATGTGGTCTGGTGCAACGGCTACCATGGCCCCACGATCGGCCTGGGCTATACGGATGATTTTAAAACCTTCTACCAGCTGGAGAATGCCTTCTTGCCCTATAACCGCAACGGTGTCCTCTTCCCGCGCAAAATCAACGGCCACTACATGATGCTCAGCCGGCCTTCGGACACCGGGCATACAGCCTTTGGCGACATCTTCATCAGCCAGAGTCCGGATTTGGTTTATTGGGGCAAGCACCGCCATGTGTTTGGCACAGCGGGCGGCTGGCAATCCACCAAGGTGGGGGCAGGTCCCACGCCGATAGAGACCGATGAGGGCTGGTTGATGATCTATCACGGCGTCATCACCACCTGCAATGGCTATGTCTACCGCTTTGGCGCGGCGCTGCTGGACCTGGAGCAGCCCTGGAAAGTCATCGTCCGCGGCAGCTGGTACCTCCTGGGGCCGGAAACGCTCTATGAAATTGCCGGTGACGTACCGGGCGTCACCTTTCCCTGCGCAGCGCTGACTGACGCGCCCACAGGGCGCATCACGATCTATTATGGCTGCGCAGACACCGTGACCGGTCTGTGCTTCACCACAGTGGATGAAGTGCTCGGCTTTATTAAGGCTCATCAGAGGTGAGTAAAATGATTCTATGTGATACGCACGCGGACACCCTTCACCGCATGGCAGTGGAGCCCGGGGGGCAGTATGACCTGAGTTTGGATCGCTTGCGCGCGGGCGGGGTCAACCTGCAGGTTATGGCCATGTTTGTAGGAAAAGACCCGACACCGGATAAACTCGCCGTCCTGTTTGACAGGATGCTTAAAGCAAAGGACCAGCTGCTGCGTGAGGGCTGGCTGCAAACTGACGATCCGGAAGAAGCCGCGGCCGGACAAACGCAGTTCATGCTGTCTGTGGAAGGCTGCGAGATTTTCGAAGAAGACCTGCACACCATTGACCGCTACCGCCAGCTTGGCGTGCGCATGGCGGCAGTTACCTGGAATTATGAAAACAAGCTGGGCACCCCGGCTTGCCTCAACCCGGATGACGGGCTGAAGCCCTACGGCCTGACGGCAGTGCGCCATATGCAGCGCCTGGGCATCGCGGTGGATGTATCCCATCTGAACATCCAGGGTTTCTATGACATTCTCGGCAAAACGGACATGCCTCCCCTGGCCAGCCACTCCTGTTGCCGCGCGCTGCGGGACCATCCGCGCAACTTATGGGATGATCAGCTCAAGGCGCTGTTTGCCGCCGGCGGCTATATTGGCGTCAACTTCCTGCCATATTTTCTGATTACGCCTGACAAGCCCTGCACGATAGACACGGTGATTGATCATATTGACCACCTGCACCAATTGGGCGGACAGGGCAAGGTGGGCTTTGGAAGTGATTTTGACGGCATCAGAGAGAAACCGGAAGGCCTGGACAATCCCTCAGATTTTCCGGCCTTGCTGGAAGGGCTGCGCCGCCGTGGTTATCAGGAGGAAACCATCCGGGACATTGCCGGGAGGAACCTGCTGGCCTATTACCGGCGTATTGCAGGCTGACAAGGAAAAATAAAGACATATACTTATATTATCTTGTGTGGTGCATACCATTTTTGACAAAAGAATTAAAAGGGGCTGCAGCTTTTTTCCTGCTACAGCGTTACATTATTGATTGCATAAATAGATTGACAACATCAATTAAATAGTTTTTAATATCAATTAGAAGTTTTAAGGAGGTGTTTTTATGACTACTTCAGAACAAATTCGTGTTTTGTGCGTTAGAACAGGCGTTAGTTTATCGGAGTTAGCTCGTCGAATAAATCAAACACCGCAAAATTTTTATGCTAAACTCAAACGAAATACAATATCACAGGACGAACTTAACCAGATTGCAAGAGTTTTGGGTGTTACATACGAACAATACTTCATTTTAAGCAACGGTGATCTCATTAAGTAAGAAAGGTTTTGGTTATGAGTGAGCACAAAATCATATTTGGCGATAGTCGTTCGCTAAATCAAATAAAAGATAAGTCAGTACAGTTAATTATAACTTCACCTCCGTATTGGCAACTAAAAGATTATGGCGCAGATGGACAAATTGGTTTTAATGACAGCTATGAAAACTACATAAACAATTTAAATTTAGTATGGAAAGAATGCCATCGTGTTCTTTCTGATGGATGCAAATTATGTATCAATATCGGAGACCAGTTCGCCCGTTCTGTTTACTATGGCAGATATAAGGTTATTCCTATTAGAACAGAGATAATTCGTTTCTGTGAATCTCTTGGTATGGATTATATGGGAGCCATTATTTGGCAGAAAACAACTACGATGAATACTTCCGGTGGAGGAGCAATTATGGGAAGCTACCCTTATCCACGAAACGGTATTCTTAAAATAGATTATGAATTTATTCTGCTTTTTAAAAAACTTGGAAACGCTCCAAAACCAACTCAACACCAGAAAAAATTATCTGCTATGACAAGGGAAGAATGGGGAGAGTATTTTTCTTCTCATTGGAATTTTAACGGTGTTAAGCAAACGGGACATATAGCCATGTTTCCAGAAGAACTGCCGAAACGCTTGATTAAAATGTTTTCCTTTGTAGGTGAGACTATTTTTGATCCTTTTGCTGGTAGTGGCACAACTTCACTTGCTGCAAAGAATCTTGGTAGAAACTCTATCGGTTATGAAATTAACAAAGAATTTGCACCGATTATTCGAGAGAAACTTGGAGCTGACCAAATAATGATTGGGGAAGAAGCGAAAATAGAATTCTCCGAAGATAAAATCGGTAACATTTCTTCATTTAGCCAGCTTCCTTATATTTTCCATGATCCTCACCGCATGGATAAAAAAGTCGATGTAAAAAAACTTCAATTTGGCTCGAAAATTGATCATTCAGAGGCGAAACGAGACGAATTATTCATTGTAAAGAAAGTTATTGCTCCCGATAGAATTGAACTGAATAATGGTCTTACTGTTCGTATGCTGGGGATTAAGCCCAATCCACATTATCGAAGAGAAGCTATTAATTTTCTACAGGACAAATTTCAAAAGAGAAAAGTTTTCTTGAAGTACGATGCTGTTAAGTATGATACTGATAATAACCTTCTATGTTACGTTTATCTAGACAATAAGACTTTTATTAATAATCATTTGGTCAGAACCGGATATGTAGACGTTGATACTGCTATTGATTACTCATGTCAAAAAAAGTTTTTGAATTCCTTACCAAACTAAAAGGTGGGCAGAGTTTATCACTTCTGCCCACAAACCACCTATTCTTCGACTTCAACAATCATTCCGGATTTCTTTTTGGTGTAATAAATCATCTTTACACTGATTGTTTCAGATAATCTGCCCATGGTTTTGTATGTAGTGTCTCCTGAATAACCAACAATTCAGCCACACAGGCACGCCAACGGTACCGGCGTGTCTGTTTTTGTGCTTTCCGACCGGCGAAATAGCGCTGCCAAAAAGAGCCAAATGTAGAGCCTCAGCCGCCTGAACAGGTTCCGGGTCAGGATGGCGGCATGAATGTCCACCTCGCTGGTGTGTTTCTGCCGCATCATCACCAGATCAAGCCCATATCGGCGCTTGCAAACACCGATACATCCCTCAATATGACTCCGCTCTCCTGACTCCTGTCGCTCCAGTGCCAGCGCTTCCTCATACACCTGTCGGTCTTTGGGTGGTCGTCCCAGTTTGGGACCATTCAACCGGATGCCACGCTCCCTGCACCAGGTGAGATTCTCCCTCGTTCGGTAGATCCTGTCTACCAGTCCCCGCTCCGGATAGTGGCCCGTTTGCTCCTTGTATCGCTCCATCGAAGCCATCAGTGTTTTGCTTTCGTTGAAGGCATCCCACGAGATTTCCTCAATCCTCGCATAGCCATCGCTCAGGCTCAGCGCCACCTTCGCACCGAACTCCACCGACACTGCCGCCTTGCCCCGAACAATCGGTCGCACCCAGGGCTGGTGCAGGCTTACAATCCGGTCATCCACCCGGTGCGTATTGCTGTCATACATCTCCTGCTGCTGCGCGTACAGCAGCTGGATCACTGCCATGCGCTCCAGCTCCTTTGCGCTCAGCGCGTCCGGATATTTGCTCAGGATGGCTTCCAGATAACCGAGGTTCCGTTTGACATAGCCCAGCTGCTGACGAATCGCTTTGCGAATCTTCTTGCGCGTTGGTTTCCGGTCCCGGGCAAACCGCAGCCAGTCCCGCCTGGCCAGGTTCCGGTAGGTTCTGGGCTTATTACCTTCCGTTGCGCCTGCCTTGTGCGCTGTATCAATCATCCCTTCCAGCAGCTCCCGCCCTTCGTTGAGCAGCGAAGCATCGGTGGGAAAACGGATGTTCTGCGGAACACAGGTCGCGTCCAGGATCAGCGTCCCTCGGTTGACCGGGCCTCCTCCCTCACTGTCAGCGTCATCATGATTGTCGTCATCGGAACCAGGCTCCTTTTCTGCTTTCACCTTTTTACGGCCAATCACATAGTCATTCAACTCTGACAACATCTCCGGCGTGATCCGCTCCCGAAACCACGTCATCACGCTGGGGTCAAAGGGCCTGACGTTGGTATATTCCGCAAACCCCAGGAAGTACTGCAGATAGGGGTTCTCCCGGATCTCTTCCACCGTGTCCTCATCTGAAAAACCATAGCGCTTCTTGATAATCAAAGAGCCGATGGCCATCCGGGCCGACTTTGCCGGCTTCCCCTCCCGGGGGTTGCTAAACAGTGCAGCATACCGCTCCTCAAAGACTTCCCAGGGGATGAGCTCCGACATCCTTACCCATCTGTTCTCGGAATTCAGCCTGACGCCACCAAACAGCGTCGCGTCTTCAAAAAAGGTCGCCTGGCGTGCTTTCTTCTCGTACATACCGTTTCATCTCCAGTTCAAGTGCAAGGGTTTTGCGTGCTTTCTGCAATTATCCTTGCACACATGATACCAGAAAATGGCCGGAAGATGTGGATTTGTCTTGTGTTTGGAGTTGTTCAGCAGACACTATGTATCAGGTTTTACTGAATATGCAACATCTCCAACATAGCCATCAATGCCATTAGATTCTTCTTCCGGCGTAGCTATTCTATAGTCCTCGTTTAGTTTTTCAGCAAGCTTAGCAAGAATAGCTTCTTGAACATACAATCCATTATATGTTTTTGAAATAACTAAGTCTTCAACCCATTTTTGAACCATATCTTTATTAATAAGTTTAATTGCTGCTTTGAGTTTTTCTACGTGAATAAAGATTCTTTCGGTTGCTGTCTCTATAGCATTCGGGTGACGCTTTAAATACCATTTGCGCCATCCATCTATAGAAACATTTTTACACTCCTTCTCATATTCAGGGAAAAGAGTAGAAAGCTGTCCAACAACCTTGGGGCGTGTACCTTGTGCATTTTGATTTGCCCAGTTAATCAATTGAGATGTGTATTTGGGAAATTCATAAGTTTGGCTTCTGTTTAATGCAATCAATTCTTCGTTCTTAATCATGAATTTTATCATTTCTTTTCCCTCAAATTTGTATATGTGGTCGTTTTTCTATACTTATAGAGTATCCATAAGATCAAATCCTGCTGCATTTTATCGTAAAGCTTTCTGATTATGACAAATCTGCAAACAAACGAAAGATCAATATCTTTTCCTTGTTGACTTTATCTTTTGCCTTGTTGACTTTATCTTTTGCCTTGTTGGCTTTATCCAATGTGCGAGCTGATAGAATCAGAACAGACATAATCAAAACCATATCTGTTCTGAGAACATATTATCAATTAGTTAGTTGCTGTTTCTCATCAACTAAGTCTTTCCGGCCTTTCGCACAATGGCATCAGTCTCTTATTCGGACCTCATCCGCTCATACACTTCATAGGGATCCGCACCGGCCAGCGCGACTTGCACCAGTTGATCCCCGTACTTTTCAATGTAATTCAGTGTCATGTGGAAGAGCACGTCAATCTCCTCCAGCCCGGGCAGCGTTCGTTCCACCAGCTGCACCCCACGTGAATAAAAGGCGCCGTTTTGCAGCTTCATCCCAAACTGCGCGTAAAAAATATCATAGTTCAGCATGGCTAAAAGCAGCGCCGTCTTTTCCTTGTTGCTCTCCAGCGCCCGAACCTCCGGGGTGGAAATGACCTCAATGGAATCATAATACACATTGACCACAACGCTGCAGGAGGGCAGTGAACCCTTAAGGTTGAATTCAAGATTGAAGGTGTTCTCATCAAAATCATAACGATATCCTTCGCTCTCGAAATACTCTTCCATCAGATGAACCAGCTGGGCAATGGTTTCCTCTTTGGCGCTCTCCTCAGCCAGACCCACCAAGCCGGTCAGGCAAATCAATGCTGCCAGCGCCACCGCGAATAATTTCCTTATCATTCCGATACCTCCTTTTTGTTTATTCTATCATATTCAAAGCCTTGTATAAAAGTATTGCCATTAAAAAGCGGTAAAAAGCGCTAACCGCCGCCGGCAAGCAGCAATCGTCCGGCCGCTTGTTTGGCTGCGGTCATGGCTACAGGCAGCGGCAGCGTCTCCAAGGTATCCATATCCGCCCAAATCCCGCCAGGCAAGGCTGTGCAGGTCATGAGGCGCGCGCTGTACACGCGCATATTCCACACCCGGTGCGTAAAGACATGCCGGGCTGTCATTTCCTCCTTGACTGAGGTCTGCCCCGGCTCCACCCTCTGCGCCAGCGCCAGCGCGGCCTCCGGCCGATCGTCTCCTTCCTTCAAGGGAAACACATACATGCCCCGCAGCAGGGCTTCCCGCCGCCGTACCAGCAAGGCTTTGTCCCCGCACACCAACAACACAACAGCGACAGGGACCTGGACCGGCGGTTTTTTGGCCTTGATGAGCGGAAGCGCCGCCGGATCCCCCTGGGAGCGCGCAAGGCATTCCGTTTGAAGCGGGCAGCGCTCGCAATCCGGCGTGCCGGGCAGGCAGATGGTAGCGCCCAGATCCATCAGCGCCTGGTTCATGTCCCCTGCGCGCACAGACGGCATCAGCCCCTGTCCCAGGCTGCGCAGCGTGCGCGCGGCGTCCGGAGCGGTAATTTCATGAGTGAAGTGATACAGGCGGCTTATCACGCGGTTGAGATTGCCGTCCATGGCCGGCACCGGCTCATCATAGGCGATGGAAGCGATGGCCGCGGCCGCGTAAGGGCCAATGCCCGGAAGCTTGCCCAGACCCCTGGCGTCATCCGGAAAACGCCCGTTGTGCTCCTGAACGATGATGCGCGCTGTTTTATGCAGGTTGCGCGCCCGGGTGTAGTATCCCAAACCTTGCCAGGCCTTGAGCACCTGCTCCTCTTGCGCCGCCGCGAGGGAAAATACATCCGGAAACTGATCAAGGAAGCGCTCATAATAAGGTTCCACGGTTTCAGTGCGCGTCTGTTGAAGCATGATCTCGCTCAGCCAGACACGGTATGGATCCTTGGTGCCGCGAAAAGAAAAGACGCGCTGCTCACGGTCATACCAGTCCAGCAGCTTGCGGATGATCTCAGAAGCCCGGCAGGTCATAGAAACGCTCACCGCGCGTTTTGATTCCGCTTGAGCTTTTTAAAGCAGGCAAGCTCCTGCATCAGCTCAGCATGCAGCTCAAGGGAATTCCATTTGCTGTTGTTGTCAGTCAGCATGGCTTTGAGCTGCACCGGCGCAAGCCCCTGATGACGAAAACTGTCAAGGAAACTGGTCAGCATTCCTTTTTTCAGGAAGGCCATCAGCATCATTTCCTCTTTGAAGCCCTCTCCTTCATAGGCCTGGCCGCTGCCCGGCTCAAGGCCGCACAAGGTGCCGATGGTTTGCAAATAAGCCTCCAGGGGCACCAGAAAGGGCTGGATTCCAGCGGCCTGCGCCAGGGCACGCACAGCAAGCGCGCGGTCTCCATCCATGTTGTAGCAAAGCACCATTGCCTGATTCATATCCTGTCCGCCTTTCAGCCATCATGACGGTATCATACCATATTTCTTTGTCTTATAAACGCTTGACGCCTTTTCAAAACTCCGGTAGGATAAAGCTGTAATACGCTGAGTCTACAGGCGCCATGCAGGCACCAATGCCTTTCTGAAGCAGGCTGTGGCGCGCTTCCGGAAAGGAGTTTTTATGAAAAACAACAAAGTCCCCCAAATAACCCTGAACGGGTCCGGAAAGCCATGAAGGTATTAGTGATTGACGGGCAGGGAGGCGGCCTGGGCAAGGCGCTGATTGCCGCGTTTATCAAGGCCCTGCCATCAGTCCCCTTGATCGCGCTGGGCACAAATTCCCTGGCTACCAGCGCCATGCTGCGCGCAGGCGCGGCTGCCGGAGCGACCGGGGAGCACGCCATCATCTGGCAATCCAGGGACGCTGACCTCATCCTGGGCGCGGCAGGCATCCTGATCACGGGCGCCATGATGGGTGAGATCTCTCCCGCAATGGCAAGCGCCGTCAGTCAAAGCCCTGCGGTTAAAATCCTGATACCCTCGCAGCGCTGCGGGCTGATCATCGCCGGCACCAGGCAATTGAGCATGGAGGAGGCAGTGGCCGATACCATCAGCCGGGCTGCCGAGGTGTTGGCCGGAAGGGTGTGAACCTGTAGCGGGATAAAAAATTCGGGGCTGACACGGCATGCGTCAGCCCCGGATTATGATTAAGTCTGTTTTGGTTTACTTGTTTTCCTCCACCGTCATCAAGGGATCCATAAGCTGCAGCATAGCCTCCCGCCTGTCCTTGTTTTGCGGGGTATTTTCCCAAAAGCGCGTGTACTCAGCCTTCGGGCTGGGAAAGCGGAAGTAGCTGATCCGGTTGCGGACAAACATCAGCACATTCGTGTCCCCGCCCAGGTGGTTCAGGATGCTGAAGGGCTGGTCAAAAGCAAACATGGTATTGGGCTGCGGCATATCCTCGGGTTCCACAATGCCCACATCGGCGTAGGAATTGTAGAAGTTGAGGTAATCGCTCAGGCGCTCGGTGCTGTAGTAGCCATGAGTATCATAGAACATTTTGTAGCTGACCACCACGGTGTCCTGATAAACATCCACATAGACCTCTCCCACTTGATAGATGTTGCTGGCAACCAGCTCAAAAGTCTGGCGGCCCTGAATGCTCAGATCAATCGGGGTGAACATATACCACAGATCGGTCAGTTCCGGGGTCACGTCACGGAAGTGCGGCCCAAAGGACGACACGGTGTTGTTGGGGAAACGCGTGTTGCGCAGCTGGTCGTAATGGTGGATTTCCTTGTTATTGCTATCCTTTTCAATGGTCAGCTTCTGCGCGATATAAACATACTGACAAAAGCCGCCCGGGGTGGTGATCTTGTAGCTGTAGGTGCGAACCTCGCGATTCTTTGTCAGGGTGCGGTAGATTTCCGCAGGCACCTGCAAGGGCGCATCGCCCTTGAGGATAGTGTAGGTCATGCTCTGGACCGTTTTGCGCTCCAACTGGTCAAAAACCTTTATATTGACCTGCACGTCATAGTCGTTGGTGTTCTCAATGGTGAAAGCAGTCTGGGGGCTTTTGTCCTGAGGAAAACGGAATTCCTCAGCCTTGCTGATTTTTAAGGTGTCCGCCGCCAAAACCACACCGGGCAGCAAACTGAGCATCAGCCCCAAAACCAGTGACAGACTTAGCAACTTTTTCATAATCCAACCATTTCTCCTTTGAAAACCTTGATTGCCCCGTTGAAGGGCTTATCCATACAACGCAGCAGGTACAGGGTTTCATGCACAGCCCTTTGGGATTGCCAAAATATATCACTCTTCTTCATATAACCTTGTTTCTCATGCTGTTTGAAGCCTGCCAAACACGTTCACATTTCGTTTACCAAACTGTAAAGATTTCAACAAACTCGCAGCGTAAGATAAAGGTGCGGCAAAGTCCGCAAACCAGTTATATTTAGAAAGGATGATAATAATGAAAACCAACAGATTCTGGACCGTCCTGTTCGCCATTGTGTTGTCAATAAGCCTTGCGTTGGGGCTGGGCAGCAGCATGCTTGCCAGCCCGGCGCAAGGAACGCTGACCGCTGATCAGGTTGACGCGATTGTCAATACCACCACCGATCAAACCAAGGTGACCAGCCCCTTTATTGAGATCGCCCGCAACGCCCAGCAAAGCGTGGTAGGCGTCAACAATTACCAGACAAGGCGCGTCAGCCAGTTTGGCTACAACTTCGGCTTTCCCTTTGAGCAGCGCCCGGACAGCTCCAGCCAGGAGCGCAAGGCGGGCACAGGCTCCGGTACGGTGATCTCCCCTTACGGGCATGTGCTGACCAACTACCATGTAATTGAGGACGCTACACGCACCAGCATCAGTGTGGGCGAACGAGAATTGGACGCAACGATCGTTGGCAGCGACTCCGACCTTGATATCGCCGTGCTGCTGGTTCCCGGACTGGATTTGCCCGCTGTGCCGCTGGGCGACAGCGATGCCATTCAGGTAGGCGAATACGCCATTGTGATCGGAAACCCCTTGGGCCAGCAGTTTGAGCGCAGCGTTTCCCTGGGCGTCGTATCCGCTGTGTCACGCATAATGACCTCCACCGGGCGCGACCGCTATGGCCTGCGCACAGAAACCAAAAACAGCATGATCCAGGTGGATGCCGCGATTTCCTCTGGCAACTCCGGAGGAGGCCTGTTTAACACCCTGGGTCAGCTGCAGGGGATTCCCACCCTGAAACTGGTGGACGGCGGTATAGGCAGCTTTTTCTCCAGCAGCAGCTATTCCGTGGATAACATCGGCATGTGCGTGCCCATCAATGTAGCAAAACCGCTGATCCGCTCAGTGCTGGAAAGCTATGACGCCCAGGCTGTGGAAGCCGAGGCGGCCCGCGTGCGCGAAGAGGAAGCCCGGAAGGCTGAGCAGGCCGGCAAGCCCAGGCCACGCATCGGCGTCAAAATCGACACAGTCGGCAGATATCTGCCCGCCAGCCAGGGCATTGTGCCCCAGGGCGCCTTCATCGCTGAGGTTGAAAAGAACTCTCCGGCACAGGTAGCGGGGTTGAAGGTCGGGGATATCATCGTTGAGGCCGATGACGAGATCATCACCACCCAGACCCAGCTGATTGAAAAACTGCAAACCCTCAAGGAGGGCGACTATGTACAATTGAAGGTATACCGGGTGACCGGCTTGCTTGACGCCCTGCAAAACAGCAACAGGCTGTCAGATCTGGGCAAGGGTGAGTATCTGGATATCAAGGTGCAGCTGCTCGTCCTTGATAAAACCGATATGTAATGCTGATTCCGGTCTTTACATTAACATAAAGATATCAGCATCCATCAGGCGCCAGGTTCATCACCGGCGCCTGATGATTTTCTCTTTGGTCTTTCCACAACGAGCATCATATTTCTTTGGTCTTCCACAGCGAGCGACATATCATTTACCGCATTTTGTCCGTGAAAGCCTGCGGGTTACGGATTTCTCTGAGATTTTTTCAAAAAATTGAAATTACCACTTGCAAAGTTCCAAGAAATAGGGTATATTATGTACAGGTTTAGCACTCATCTCGCTTGAGTGCTAACAACACCAGAGAAATCGAGGAGGAATTTTATGAACATCAAACCCTTGGGTGACCGTGTGGTCATCAAAAACGTAGAAAGTGAAGAAACCACCAAAGGCGGAATCATTCTGACCGGTACAGCCAAAGAAAAGCCCCAGATGGCGCAGGTCATCGCGGTGGGGCCCGGCGGCAATGTAGACGGCAAGGAGATCACCATGCACGTCAGCGTTGGCCAGAAGGTTATTTATTCCAAGTACGCCGGAACCGAGGTCAAATTGGGTGGCGAGGAACTGATCATTGTCCGGCAGTCTGACATCCTGGCAGTGGTTGAATAAGAAAGCATAAAGGAGCGAACAAAATGGCAAAACAGTTAAAATTTGGCGATGATGCCCGCCGCGCCCTGGAAAAGGGACTGAACACCCTGGCGGATACAGTCAAGATTACCCTGGGCCCCAAGGGCCGCAATGTTGTGCTGGACAAGAAGTACGGCGCACCCACCATTACCAACGACGGCGTGACCATCGCCAAGGAAATCGATCTGGAAGACCCCTTTGAGAACATGGGCGCCCAGTTGATCAAGGAAGTGGCCACCAAGACCAATGATATAGCCGGCGACGGCACCACCACAGCAACCTTGCTGGCGCAAGCCATTGTGCGCGAAGGCCTGAAGAACCTGGCCGCCGGCGCCAACCCCATGGGCCTCAAGCGCGGTATCGAAAAGGCGACCGAAACGGCCGTTGAGGCGCTCAAGACCATGTCCCGCCCCATCAAGGGCAAGCAAGACATCGCGCAGGTCGCTTCCATCTCCGCTGATGATGAGACCGTGGGCCAGTTGATTTCCGACGCCATGGACATCGTGGGCAAGGATGGCGTGATTACCGTTGAGGAATCCAAGACCATGAAGACCGAGCTGAACACTGTGGAAGGCATGCAGTTCGACCGCGGCTACGCCTCCGCGTACATGGTTACGGATGCTGACAAAATGGAAGCCGTGCTGGAAGATCCGCTGATCCTGATTACCGACAAGAAAATCAGCAACATTCAGGAAATTCTCCCCGTGCTTGAGCAGGTTGTGCAATCCGGCAAGAAGCTGCTGATCATCGCTGAGGATGTTGAGGGCGAAGCCCTTGCCACCCTGGTGGTCAACAAGCTGCGCGGCACTTTCACCTGCGTGGCGGTCAAAGCGCCCGGCTTTGGCGACCGCCGCAAGGAAATGCTGCGCGACATCGCCATCCTGACCGGCGGCCAGGTCATCTCCGAGGAACTGGGCCTGGAGCTCAAGGAAACCACGCTGGACATGCTCGGCAGCGCGCATTTAGTCAAGGTTGACAAAGAAAACACAACCATCATTGACGGCGCCGGCTCCAAGGAGGAAATCCAGGCCCGCGTATCCAACATCAAGACCCAGATCGAAGATACCACCAGCGATTACGACCGCGAAAAGCTGCAGGAGCGCCTTGCCAAGCTGGCCGGCGGCGTGGCAGTCATCCAGGTCGGCGCCGCGACCGAGGTGGAAATGAAGGAGCGCAAGATGCGCATTGAAGATGCCCTGGCTGCCACCCGCGCAGCAGTTGAAGAAGGCATCGTGCCAGGAGGCGGCGTCAGCCTGCTGAACGTGCAAAACAAGGTGCGCGCGCTGCTTGAAACCACACAGGGCGATGAGCGCACCGGCGTTTCCATCATTGCGCGCGCCATTGAAGAGCCCATCCGCCAGATCGCTTCCAACGGCGGCGTGGATGGATCCATCATCATTGACACCATCCAGCGCAAGGGACAGGAAGGCTATGGCTACGACGTTGTCCGTGGCGATTATGTGGACATGATTGACCGCGGCATCATCGACCCGACCAAGGTGTCCCGCAGCGCGCTTCAAAACGCAGCCAGCATCGCGGCCCTGGTGCTGACGACCGAGTCCCTTGTAACGGACATCCCGGCGCCTGAACCCGCAGCGCCCGCAGCGGGCGGCGGCATGGGCGGCATGTACTAAGACCCGGTTTCATCCCTTTCAGGAAGGCTTCGGCCTTCCTTTTTTGTGCTTTGATACCAATATGCCATATATTGGGTATACGCATCAATTTCTTTGGCTGAAAAAACCGTATAAAAATCGGGAAATATTCAGAAATATACGATAAAATACTTGCAATTTGTGGGAATCTCCTGTACAATCCACCATATATTGTGGTAGGGAGTGAATGTTCCGGATGAATTCTTTGGCGATGTTCGGCCTCGCAGCCTGCGTCGTGGCGGCAGCTTTTGTGTACGCCTATACAGCCAAGGCTGAACATGAGGACAAAACCCAGATGGCCCGGCTGCGCGAAAGCGCCGCCTACCAACAACTGTACCGAATGTTGGCACAGCTGAACCACCTGGACATCGATGAAATCCGTGTGGAGTGCAGCGGCATCACGGTCACCAGTGTCTGCCCCGCCCATGTCGTGCTGAATTTTGCTTTTAAGCAAAACGGCAACAGCCTGAGAAACGACTGCTTTACCCGGCTGTACACCCAGCTGATCGCGCAGGACTTCCCGCTGTTCACCCATCGACAGGCCTACAAGCTGCGCGCTTATCGTGTGTATCGCGTAAACGGCAAGGCCGAGCGCGCCTATGCATTCATCATGCGACGGGGCTACAAGGATTATCTGCTCGCGCAGCGCAACCCGACACAGCTGCGAATTCATTGATTTGATACTGAAAACCTGACAATTCACCGGCCTTTGTGGGGCCGGTTTTGTTTTGCACAGCGATTTCTTGCTTATCCGGGCAAAGCCGGCAGCCTGGTCTCCAGCTTGTACTCAGCGTAGTCTACCAAAACCTGCAGAGGGATTGAATCCGGCGGCAAGCCGGCCTTGTCAATGCCACGCGTCAATATTGCCCGCAGCCAGGACAGCTGCGCGGAAGTCAACCACGCTCTTTGGGGTGCGTTCTTATAGCAATCAAGGCAACAGGCACCATCCTCCTGCGCGAGCAGAACGGCGCCCGAATCAACCAGTGCCCTCCCGCAGCGCGCGCAATGGTCCAGGTCAGGCTGGAAACCTTGCAGGCTGACAAAATGAAGCAGGAAGGCTGCCGTGACCGCCTCCGGACATATCTCCTCAAAAGCCAGCCGGCGCAATGAGCGCGCCAGCAGAATAAACAGGTGGCTCATGGGATCTTCCGGCTGAATCACTTTCAGGCACGCGCCAGCCAGCACAGCGGCATGGGACAGCCTGGCGTAATCCAAACGCAGGGGATAAAAGGTTTCTATAACGCCGCAGGAATGTACCATCTGTCTTCCCCTGCCGGTAAACAGCACATAATCCCCCAGGGTGAACAGCTCCGCCGCTGTCAGCAGGGGGCTCTTGGGCTTGCGGCAGCCGCGGCAGATGGCGTCCATCCTACCCCTGTCGGGGCTGAACAGGGTCAGGATGCGGTCCGCTTCACGATAATCCGTGCGGTGCAAGACAATGCACTGGGTGGTAATGTACGGCAAGGTGATTCCTTTCAGGCTTCATTACAAGGTCAGGATATCCGCAGCAAACCGCTATGTCAATAAAGCAGCCCGGCTGTGGCCGGGCTGCAGATATGCATTTTTATTATCCTGAACCTAACGCCCCTCTCCCAGAAAGAAGATGGCTACGGTTCCGGGACCGGCGTGCGCGCCGATGATGGGGCCCAGAGTAAAGAAATCAATGCCGATCAAATCCCTCATGCCCTCTTTCACCAGGCCGGCCAGGTACTCGGCATCCTCCCGACAGTCGCCGTGACTGATAAACACCATCTGGCCGCTTCGCGGCTTGGCCAGTGTGATGCACTTCTCCGCCAACGCCTTGAGTGAGCGCTTGCGCCCCGTAGTTTTCTCCCGCGGGATCAGTTTGCCGTCATAGTTGACATGCATAATAGGCTTGATGCGCATCACGCTGCCCAGCAGCGCTGAGGTACGGCTGACCCGCCCGCCCCGGAAAAGAAAGTTGAGGTCATCCACGGTAAACCATGAAACGATGCTCTGACGATTGTTCACCAGCCACTGCACGGTTTCATCCAGGCTTTTGCCCTCATCGCGCAGCTTGAGCGCGTAATAAATGATCAGAGACTGACCGCCGGAAGCCAACAACGAATCCACGACGGCGATTTTAGCGTGGGGATACTTTTCCAGCACCATATCCCTGGCGGTCTGGACCGATTGCACCGTGCCCGACAGTCCGCTGGACAAGCCGATGTAGAGTATTTCTTCACCTTGCGTCACCAATTCTTCAAACCTGTTGTAAGCGCTGTCCACCGTAACCTGCGCTGTGGTAGCCACTTTCTCCGCACGCAAATCCATATAGAAGTTTTCCAAGTCGCCCTCATTTTCCACATGGTAGAGCTTCTCAACACCGTCTACCCGGTAAGGCATGGGCAGTACAGCGAGCTTTTGATATCGCTTGAAAAAATCCAGGGACATATCAGACCCTACATCCGTTATTATCCAAAAAGACATGGTGTATCCTCCTTCAGTTCATCAATTTCGGGAATTCGAAAGAAAATCATAAGAATTTTACACAATTTTTCAAAAAATATCTACCGTTCAAACAGTTTGAGCACATCCTCACGGCTGAGTTTCTGGGGCATAAGTTCCCCGGGGGTAATCAGGCGGTCAAACAAACGCCGTTTGCGCCGTCCCATATCGACCACAGCTTCTTCGATGGATTTTCGGTTGATCAGGTGAAAGATCTGCACCGTCCGCTCCTGTCCAAGGCGGTGCGCGCGATCATTGGCCTGATCCTCCGCGGTAGGGTTCCACCAGGGATCATAATGTACCACCATGTCCGCCCTGGTCAGGTTCAACCCGGTTCCGCCCGCCTTGAGCGAAATCAAAAAAACTGGTGCCTGCCCCCGGTTGAAACGTTCAACCAGGTGGATGCGCTCCTGTGCGGAGGTCTCTCCATCAAGATACAGGCTGGGGATGCCAGCCTCATCCAGCCGGGTACGAATAATCCTCAGCATTGATGTAAACTGTGAAAACAACAGGATATACCGCCCGTTTCTGAGCGCTTCGGGCAGCAAGTCCATCAGCAGCTCCAGTTTGGCTGATTCCCCCGTATAATCCTCCAGAGCCAGTACAGGATGACAGCAAATCTGCCGCAGCTGCGTTATGGCGGCCAGCACCTCAATCCTGCTGCCGTCCAAGCCCTTCTCGTCCAGCAAATGATGAACCCGGCTACGGCCCTGAAGCAGGGCAGCCTGATAAACACGGCGCTGCTCCTGACCCATTTCGCAATACAGGGTAGTGGTCAGCTTGTCAGGCAGCTCAGCCATGACATCGGCCTTGAGCCGCCGCATCAGGAAAGGGCGGATGCGCATACGCAGTTCATCTGCATGGCGGCCATCCTCATAGCGTTTAATAAATTCACGCGCGGAATACAGATATCCTGGCATCACAAAGTCAAACAGCGACCACAGCTCCGTGACGTTGTTTTCCATGGGGGTGCCTGTCAAGGCCAGGCGCGTGTGCGCATTGAGCCGCTTGGCAGTCCGGGCTGTCTGGCTGGTGAAGTTCTTGATGTTTTGCGCTTCGTCCAATACTGCGAACCGAAAGCGGATTTTCTCATACAGCACGATATCCTGGCGCAAAAGCGGGTAAGAGGTGATGATGACATCCTCTCCCTCCTCATGGAGCGCCTCCTCCAGCGTCTTTTCACGCAACGCCCGGCTGCCGGTAATAACTGTAGCGCGCAGGCCGGGCGCGAAGCGCTCTATTTCTGATTGCCAGTTGTACAGCAGTGTGGTCGGCGCCACAATCAAGCTGGGCAGGCGCACAGGCTCGCTGCGAACAAAGTATTCGATTGCCGCGATCATCTGCGCGGTCTTGCCCAAGCCCATCTCATCCGCCAGAATGCCGCCCAATCCCAGCATATGCAAAGCGGCGATCCAGCGAAAACCGCGCAGCTGGTAATCGAACAGCCCAGATACCGGGCTGTCCAGCTGGGTAGGATTGAGCTCTACCGCCGAGCGCACCCCCTCATCCATGGTAACCGGCAGCCCGGCCTGCTGCGCCAGCGCAGCCAGGTAGTGGGCGCGCATAGCAGGCAGATCCCGGCTATCCTCATCATTGTAACGCACACTGTCCAAGTAGGCGTCCGCGAGATTCTGCCATTCGCGCGCGTCATCCAGGGTGATAAACGCTCCATTCTTATAACGGAAATAGCGTTTTTTGCTGCTCAAAGCCTGCATGAGCGCCAGCATCTCCTCACTGGGCTGGCCCTGGTCTGCCAGCTCCAGACTGATTCGCCCGGAGCGCATGCGCAGGTGAGCGCTCAGCCCGGGCGCTCGCGGAGTCAGCTGGCGGAATGCCTGGCTGAGGTAGACCTCACCCAGACGGTGCAATTCAGACACACCCTTCATTAAAAACTCAAAAATCAGGTCCGTCTGCTGTAAATCCGCCCGTCCTGTCCGCGCACGAAAACCATAGCGCGCCAGCAAATCCATCACCTGGCGCTCTCCTTGGGCGTCGCGCAAGAGGTAGGCAGGCAGGTTCTGATTAAACTGGAAGGGATCGGCTGTCCACTCCCCGTAGGAAAACGCCACCCGGGCCGCGATGCCGTTGCCCTCGCGGTCCAGATAAACCTTGGTCTTCAGGGGATGCTTGTGCAGCCGTTCCTGCAGCGCCTCCTCCATGACCACCGCCTGGCTGTACTGCAAAAAGGGCAGCAGCTCGGCGAAAACGCGCGGTGTTTGAGAACGGGAAAAATGAAAAGTAAACTCTTCCCCCTGAGGGAGGATTGGCAAAACGCGCAGCAATGCAGCCTCTGACACGCTCAAGCTGACCAGTGTGTCTCCAATCAAAGCATACTCACCGCTGTCACACAGCGGGCTTATGGCGTCCTGCCAGCTGCCTATCAGGATGACGCCCCGGATATCATAGCCCAGCCTGAACAGCAATGGCAGACCGCCTTCGCATATACCTTCCTGAATCGTCTGAGCGCCATCGCGAATCAGGATGAACCTCATCTGCGACAAAGATTTGAGAAGCAGCTTGAACAGGCCGTCCGTCAAAGGCAAATCACGCCGATCCCGTGACAGCAAAGTGACCTCTCCTTGCGCCAATGTCTGGAGATGGGCTTCAAGCACCTCCAGCAGCGCCTGGGAAGGCGCATCCAGACGCATCCAGGTCGGTGAATAAATAAAGCTTTTGCTGACCGGGTATGGCTGACGCAAGGACAGCGCCTTAAGAAAGGCCGGAATATCGCGAATATAGGTGTAGCGGGTCTCCCCTGCCTTCAGGCTCAAACTGATTGCCCCATCCATCAGGCGCAGCACGGGCATTAGCACAAAGGCGCTGCCCTCAGGCAGCACCCCCTGGGCGACATCGAGCAGAGCTTGCGCATCAACCAAGCGCTTGCTTCGCTCCTGCATCAGCTGTCACCCCCTTCCGCCGGCACAGCCCGCTTATACAAACAGCCACAGACTCAGCGCCATAATGGCCATGCCCAGCACAAGGCCGTACATACTCAAGTGATGCTCGCCATACAGCTGCGCGCTGGGCAGCAGCTCATCCAGGGAAATAAAGATCATAATACCAGCCACTACGCCAAAGAGCACCCCCTGAAGCACCGGGGACATAAAGGGCAACAAAACCAAATAAGTCGCCAGAGCGCCCAGGGGCTCCGCCAAGCCGGCAAGCAGCGAATAGCGCATGGCGATCTTCCGGCTGCCGGTAGCATAGAAGATGGGCATGGAAATGGAGATACCCTCGGGGATATTATGGATGGCAATGGCTACGATGATAGGGATAGCCAGGCGCAAAGACTGGGTAGCCGAGACAAAGGACGCCATGCCCTCGGGAAAATTGTGAATAGCGATAGTCAGCGCCGTAAGCACTCCGGTTCGCTTGAGGCGGTTGTCCTCAGCGCCCTGCTTGACCGCACAGGACATTTCATGCGGGTTTTCTTCGCAGGGAATCAATTTGTCAATGACAGCGATCAGGAGGATACCGCCAAAAAATGACAGCAGCGCATACAGCATCCCGTTCTTGTCGCCATAGGCCTCGCTCAGCATCTCAACAGACTCGGGAAGAATTTCCATAAGCGAGACATAGATCATCACCCCCGCTGATAAGCCCAGGCTGCCGCTCAGCAGCCGGCGGTCGATCGTCTTGGCGAAAAATACAATCGCGCCGCCGATCCCTGTGGACAAACCGGCCAGCAAGGTCAGAAAAAAAGCTTCAAGCAGGTTGCTTGCCGTATTCATAGGTCGCTCCTCGGTCGGTTCATGTTGGTTTCAATGCCTCAAACACGCGTGAAAGACGGGGCAAAGCCTGTTCAAAAACCAGGCCGAAACGGGAGGGAATACGGTAGCGCGCGGTATGGGACAGTGACTCATCCAAAAAATCACAGGCAATGTCACAGGCGCGCGGCAATGCAGCGCCCAGGGCAAGAGCAGAAACAATACAGGATGCCAGCAAATCCCCGGCGCCCGGATAGGCGCCTTCATAGTGTTTACGGAAGGTTTGATAGACATCAGGCGAACCGAACATAGCCGCCATTACCCCCACCTGCCCGGTCTCGTCCCTGACGCCGGTTACCACCGCGTTTTTAGCTCCCAGAGCCAGGATGTCCTCCGCAGCCGGCGGCGGGGGTTCCTCTCCCGCCCGCAGCGGTACGCCCATCAGCAGCGCAGCCTCCGTCCGGTTGGGGAAAATAGTGTCCGCCACGCGGCATAAACGCGCGAACCCCTCCACAAGGGCTTCGCCGCAAAACGCATAACGCCGGCCATGGTCTCCCATGACCGGGTCAAGGTACAATTTCCCCTGCGTCCCCAATAAGGATGGAAGCGCATCCTCCAACAGGTTCAATTGCCGCTCATTGGCGACATATGAAACAAAGACCGCATCAAACCGAAGGCCCAAATCCAGCCAATGCGCGAGGATGGGCTTCATGTCCGGAGTCATATCGCGGCGGTGCACCTGGCCAAAACCGCCCGTATGCGTGCTGAAAACCGCTGTGGGCAGCAGCGCGCAATTGCTGCCCGACAGGGAAATCACAGGCACAGCAACCATCGCTGCGCAGCGCCCCACACCGGACAGGTCAGTTACAACAAGAATCCGCCCCTGCCGCGGGCTTTGCTCGCTCACCGGCATCAAATCTGACGCTCGTTGCCAATAAAACAGATCGCCAGGGTGCCCGGACCCGCGTGAGCGCCAATGACCGGACCTATCATTTGGATACGAACCTCACCCAGGCTGGGCAGGCGGTTGAGCAACTGCTTTTTAAGCATCTCAGCCTCATCCTTGACATCGCCATGCAACAGAATGAGGTTTTTCCCGGCCGGATCGCCAATATTATCAGCCGTCTTGTCAACAAGGGCCTTCAAGGCTTTTTTACGGCCCTGGACCTTGGAGTGAGCCTCAAGCTTGCCTGCGCGGGTAATGGTCAAAATAGGCTTGATGTCCAGCATCGTTCCCATGATGGCGCTGGTCGCGGAGATGCGCCCGCCACGGCGCAGGTAGGTCAAATCGCCTACTGTAAACCATGCATGAGCCCTCAAACGGTTATCGGTCACCCAGGCGGCCACTTCATCCATGCTGCTACCTTTCTCATACATTGCATGGGCTGCCAAAATCAGCAAGGCCTGGGGCGCGGAAATAGACAGGGTGTCCACCACCACAAAGCGGCGATGCGGATATTTTGCCTGCAGCATCTCTTGGGCTTCCAGAACATTTTGGAAGGTGTTGGACATTTTTGAGGAGAAAGCCAGGAAGAGCAGATCGCGCTCCTTGAGCACCGGCTCAAAAAGCTCCAGATAAACCGCGGTAGGCAACAACGAGGTAAAAGGTTTGGCGCCGTTGCGCATGCGGTCAAACAGCTTCTTCTCCGCACCGGAGGCGCCATTGTCATCATAGTATTCAACATCGTCCAGGGTATAAGGCATGCGAACGATAGGGATCTTCTTTTCCCGGGCAATCTCATAATACAGATCGCTGTCGCTGTCACTCATGATGATGTATTCTTTGGGCATAGCAGCCTCCTGTCAGAATTTCATGCCATATCGGCCTGTTTATTGTAGTCTTTTTCCAACAAAAATGCAAGTTTTGACCAACATTTGCAACACTCTTTACAAAATCGCGTCCGTCACGGTTTCCGTGCAGCTTATATTTAAAAAACAATCCGCGTACAAGCCAAAGCCGTTTTAATTCCCGGGTTGGAAGACAAATCCTTGCGGAAGCATTGAAAATATGGGCAATTTTATGTATAATGATAAGTGGTTTGCGCCTCGGCAGGCGCTGACTGCAAGAAGATTTATCACAAGGAGGAATCATATGCCGAAGTATGTATACCTGTTCACAGAAGGCAACGCGCAGATGCGCAACCTGCTGGGCGGCAAGGGTGCCAACCTGGCAGAAATGACCAATATCGGGCTGCCGGTGCCCCAGGGTTTTATTGTCACCACCGAGGCCTGCACCAAGTATTATGAAGACGGCCAGACCATCGCACCGGAAGTAGAACAACAGATTTTAGACGCGCTGAAGAAAGCCGAAGGCATTGTCGGCAAGAAATTCGGCGACCTTAACAACCCCTTCCTGGTCTCCGTGCGCTCGGGTTCCCGCGCTTCCATGCCCGGCATGATGGATACCATCCTCAACCTGGGGCTGAACGATTCCGCGGTCGAGGGCCTGGCCAGGCTGACCCAGAACGAGCGCTTCGCGTATGACTCCTACCGCCGCTTTATCCAGATGTTCGCCGACGTCGTTATGGAGGTTGAGCGCCGGCTGTTTGACGTGGAGTTTGACCAGGTCAAGAAGGAAAAGGGCGTCAAGGGCGATACCGAGCTGACTGCGGAGGATCTCAAGGAAGTGGTGCGCCGCTACAAGGCCCTGTATCTCAAGGAAAAGGGCGAGCAATTCCCCCAGGATCCCAAGATGCAGCTGATGGAGGCCATCAAGGCCGTGTTCCGTTCCTGGAACAACCCGCGCGCCATCTACTATCGCCGCATGAACGATATCCCCGGCGACTGGGGCACCGCGGTCAACATTCAGGCCATGGTGTTTGGCAACATGGGCGAAGACTCCGGCACCGGCGTGGCCTTTACCCGCAACCCTTCCACCGGCGAAAAGCAGCTCTACGGCGAGTATCTGATGAACGCGCAGGGTGAGGACGTTGTCGCCGGCATCCGCACCCCCCACCCCATCTCCACCATGAACGAGAGCATGCCCGAAGTTTACCGGCAGTTTGTGGACATTGCCGACAAACTGGAAAAGCACTACCGCGATATGCAGGACATGGAGTTCACCATCGAGCGTGGCAAGCTGTACATGCTGCAGACCCGCAACGGCAAGCGCACTGCCAACGCCGCGCTGAAAATCGCGGTCGACCTGGTCAATGAAGGCCTGATCAGCAAGGAAGAGGCCGTGCTCAAGGTTGACCCGCGCCAGCTGGACACCCTGCTGCACCCGAACTTTGATGAAAAGGCCCTCAAGGCCGCCAAGCCATTCGCCTCCGGTCTGCCGGCCTCCCCCGGCGCCGGCGCGGGCGAGGTTTACTTTACCGCGCACGATGCCGCCAAGGCCGCCAAGGCCGGCAAGAACGTTATCCTGGTGCGCGAGGAGACCACCCCTGAAGACATCGAGGGCATGGACCTGTCCCGCGCCATCCTGACCGCGCGCGGCGGCATGACCAGCCACGCCGCCGTTGTCGCCCGCGGCATGGGCCGTCCGGCAGTGGTCGGCTGCCATGATATCTTCATCGATGATGAAGCCAAAAAGATGACCACCACCTCCGGCGAGGTCTTCCACGAAGGTGACACCATCTCATTGGACGGCACCACCGGCAAGGTCTACCGCGGCCTGATCCCCACGGTGGATGCCTCTGTGTCCGGCGACTTCGCCACCCTTATGGAGTGGGCGGACAAGGCCCGCACCCTCAAGGTGCGCACCAACGCCGATACCCCGCGTGACACCAAGCAGGCGGTAGAGTTCGGCGCTGAGGGCATCGGCCTGTGCCGTACAGAGCATATGTTCTTTGAAGCCAGCCGCATCGCCCTGGTGCGCGAGATGATCCTGGCGGATACCGAGGAGCAGCGCCGCGAGGCCCTGGACAAAATCCTTCCCATGCAGCAAAAGGACTTTGAGGAGATGTTCATCGCGCTGGAAGGCCGCCCGATGACAGTGCGCTACCTGGATCCGCCGCTGCATGAGTTCCTGCCCCAGAAGAACATGACCGAGGAAATCAACGCCCTGGCCAAGCAGCTGAAAACCACGCCGGAAAAGATCGTTGAGAAGATCGAAGCCCTGCATGAGTTCAACCCCATGATGGGCCACCGCGGCTGCCGCCTGAGCGTCACCTATCCGGAGATCGCCGAGATGCAAACCCGCGCCGTCCTGCAGGCTGCTTTGAAGGTCAAGAAGGACACCGGCATGGACTTTGTGCCGGAGATCATGATTCCCCTGACCGGCACCCGCAAGGAGCTGGCCTATGTCAAGCAGATTGTCATGGACACCGCGAAGAAGATCTTTGAGGAGCAAAACGACAAGATCGACTTCATGGTGGGCACGATGATCGAGATTCCGCGCGCCTGTGTGACCGCGGACGAAATCGCCCAGGAAGCCGAGTTCTTCAGCTTCGGCACCAACGACCTGACCCAGATGGGCTTTGGCTTTAGCCGCGATGACGCGACCAAGTTCCTGGATTCCTACTACGAGAAGCGTATCCTGGAGGCCGACCCCTTTGCCAAGCTGGATCAGGACGGCATCGGCAAGCTGGTGGAAACCGCCGTCAAGCTGGGCAAGCAGGGACGTCCCGGCATCAAGCTGGGCATCTGCGGCGAGCACGGCGGCGACCCGTCCTCCATCGAGTTCTTCCACAAGGTTGGGCTGCACTATGTCAGCTGCTCTCCCTTCCGCGTGCCCATCGCGCGCCTGGCGGCTGCCCACGCAGCCATCAACGAGAAGATGGCAAAAGCCTAAGCACGCCTTTCCTGAAACGATCCGAAGGGTTGCCATACCGGCAGCCCTTTTTTCAATCCCCATAGATTCCCCGCGCTTGCCCTTGAACGCGGAACGGTCTAGGCTATGGGTCATATCAGAAAGGAAGCAACGCAACGGATGGATTAAATCCGGTCATCTGATACAGATGTAAAGCTTTATTGCATCCAAAGCGGCGAGGGATTTTATTGTCCTGCAAGGAAGGAAACCGATGGCGTAGCCTAAGCTACGTTGAGGTTGACTGACACAGCAGGGCGATCAAAGACCCGGCGCGACGATGCAATAAAAATTGGAATCAGTATGAGATGCCTGCCTGGCATATTGCCGGGAGCAGTCGCTTTCATTGACTTTCTCAAGGCGAATCCCAGCAGGATATGAACAGACTTACGGTACCTTTGATGTTCTGAAACATACTTTGTTTCTAAATACAGCGCTGCCGGGGGTTGATAAAAGCCTGCGCAAATCAAAATACGCAAGCTTATACTGAACGAATGAGTAACGCACTGATGGGGCGAGGCTTTTTGATGGCTGCGCTAAGCCGAAAGAATGAGGCGTAGCCGGAGCCTGCGCCGAATGAAAGAGGCAGCGCGCAGACGCAAAAGACCGGTCCATCGAAGCATTTATGATTGAGTTCAGTATTCGCTAGCTATGACCAGAATTCATTCCAAATGAAACACCTGCTCAATCTCCCTGACTTGGGCCTCATCGATCTGAACCACCCTGCCAATGTCGCGGGCAGCAATCACCGCGCGGGCGGAATACTCCAGCACCTCCAGGCGGTCAAAGGCATTGAGCAGGTCACGCCCGGTCACTACCACGCCTTCATTCTCTATGAGAAGCACCGGGCTCCGCGGGCCAAGCATCCCGACTGTGCCCGGTACATCCTTGACGGATGACAGGAAGGGCAGTTTTTTTACGCTGCGAAGCGCGATGTAGCTTTCAGGAATCAGCCGGGAATCAAAGGGGGTGCCCGTGACCGCGAAGGCCATAATAGAGGGCGGCCGGGCGGTCAGCACGCAGCCGATGTCAGGGTGCGCGTCATAAATGGCACGGTGCAGGGGCATGCAGCGGCTGGGCGCCTTGCCAGCCTGGCACAGGCCGTCCCGGATAAGCGCCATGTCCTCCGGCTGGAGAGTCCTGCGGTCGCGCCCTAAAGGATTGATCAAAAAATCGTTCTTGTCCAGCCGCAGGGACAAGGCGCCCTGGGCAGCGGTGAACAACCGCTGGTCATAGGAGCGGTGAATGAAGCCGCACATATCGCGCCGGGCGGCGCGCTCGGCGCTGGCAGCCACTTCAGGCTCGAATGCCTCCGGATTGGAGTCTTTCAGTTTAACATATTCCTGAAGCTGCCTGTCGCTCAGGAAACGCGGCAATCCCAATTTCAACGCCTCAAGTTCCATCCGTCCGGAAAAATCCAGCGTCTCAAAGGCCATGAAAGCCTCCAGCAGATTCCCTGCTCCCACCACACAGCCGTGATTCTCCATCAGCACGGTATTACAGCCATCCGCGAAGCATCCGGCGATGTTCTCCCCCAGCAGTTCGCTGCCCGGAACCGCGTATTTCGCCACTCCAACCCGACCGCAGATGTCCTGCACATCGGGTATCAAACGAAGGCTGGGCGGGCGCCGCACCAGAGAAAAGGCAACCATGGTGGGCGGATGCGCGTGCAGCACCGCGCGCAAATCAGGCCGCAGCTGATAAATCCGCAAATGCAGGGGCAGCTCGACCGAGGGGCGGTGAATCCCCGCCTGCGTTCCATCGGGCTTGATTTGAACCATATCCGCGCGCGTCAGGCTGCCTTTGTCAATGCCTGAAGGCGTGATCCAGACGTCGCCGTTCTCATCGCGGACGGACAGGTTGCCCCCGGTCGTGGTGGTCATGCCATACCGGTAAATACGCTGCATCATCATCACCAGCTGATCAGCCGGATGCAGGCAATCAAAACGCATAAGGGCCTCCTTCGAACAGGTCAGGGCGAATGGGATTGACAACCCGATATCATCATACGCCATTCCGTCAAGTTTGGCATCATGAAAATACATCGCGGATACATGATCCAAGCGCCTGGTTTTAGCGCGCCTTGTAAAAAGAACGCGGGCTTGACCGGGCAGCATCGGAACATGCTATACTTTGGTCAATCAGCCAATCAACGTAAAAGAGGTGGACACCATGACTGACCGCACCAATGAGATCATCCGCCTTCAAAATCAGATCATCCGGGACTTGACCCGCAACAGCTTGAAGCGGGTTGGTGAGGATCTCTGGGGCCCGCCGCGGCTGGATGGCGAGGAAAGCAGCCCGCCGCCCGGCTTCCCTGAGGTGCCGGATGTGTTTGGCGAGGCATCCGGCAAGGCCGCGCCTGCCCAGGCACAGGCCACCGGGCAGGAAGACGCGGCACATCCCAGGGAGGATATAGAGGAACTCAAGGCAGAGTTAAACAGCTACATCGGCCTGGAAGTGGTCAAGGCGGAGGTGGAGAGCCTGATCAACCTGGTCAAGGTGAACAAGCTGCGCCGTGAACACGATCTGCCCACTCAGGAATTGTCGCTGCACATGGTGTTTTCAGGCAATCCGGGCACCGGCAAGACCATGATTGCCCGGCTGATGAGCCGAATCTACCACAGCCTGGGCATCCTCTCCAAAGGGCACCTGGTGGAGGTAGACCGCTCCGGGCTGGTGGCGGGCTATGTGGGGCAAACCGCCATCAAAACCAAGGAAGTGGTGGACAAGGCGCTGGGCGGTGTGCTGTTCATTGATGAGGCCTACGCGCTGACCACACGCGGCCCGCAGGATTATGGCCAGGAGGCGGTGGAGACCCTGCTGAAGAGCATGGAGGATCACCGCGATGACCTGGTGGTGATCGTCGCCGGCTATGTAGACCTGATGAACGATTTTGTCCGCAGCAATCCGGGGCTTGAAAGCCGTTTCAACCGCTTTTTATACTTCCCGGATTACTCAGCAGATGAGATGCTGGCCATCTTTGAGATGCGCTGTCAAAAAGCCGGCTATCAGCTTGAGGAAGGCGCGCGGGAAATCCTGCGGCACATCCTGGAAGAGGAGAGCCGAGACAATATCGGCTTTGGCAACGCAAGGGGCGTACGCAACCTCTTTGAGCAAGCCATTTCCCGCCAGGCCAACCGCCTGGCCAAGCTGGATATCCTCACGCGCGAGCAACTGATGACCCTGACCGCCCAGGATTTGGAAGCGCAGGAGGACGCCGAAACACAGCAGGAATCATCACAATGAGGCATCCTTGTCCCAAATGTATCAGCCGCCCGGCAAAGGCGGCTTTTCTATGGTCAAGTTAACATGAGGTCCGGGTTCAGGGCGCGGGTTTAATGTAAGTGCCGGATGAGATGTCAGGCGACGTGGTCTGCCGGCAAGGTTGCGCTTCTTCACTGTTGAGCACCCTCAGCGTCATCTCGCCAGCGACGCCGTCCGCGTCAAGACCATGCTGTTGCTGAAAAGCCTTGACAGCTGCCTGGGTCTCCTCATAGTACTTGCCATCCAGCTCGCCGTGATAATAGCCAAGGTTTTGCAAGCGTGCCTGCAAATCTATCACTTCCGGCCCCACGGAACCATGCCGGTACAAGGGCGCGAGAGGCCTGAAGGCCAATGGCGGCGGCGCCTGGGAGGATACGGGCGTCTGCGCGGACAGCAACTGATATTCCCTTTCCAGTTGAATGGTGCGGTATACAAAAAACAGGCTGAGCGCCAACAGGGCCACCGATACAATCAGCAGCCGCCTGGAACTCCTGCGCGTGCTCCCCTGTGACATAAACCCTCCTTTTGACAAAAACAGTATAGAGCCCCGCCGGATCACTGTCAAACGCGCCTTGCCTGGTCTGAAAAGGTAGACTATAATTTAGATAAAGGAGGATGTATGCGTAGTTTTATTGTTTTTGACCTGGATGGTACCCTGCTGAATACCCTGCCAGATATTGCCGGCGCGATGAACAGGGTGCTGTTCCGTTATGGCCTGCCCCAGCATCCGGAGGAAAGCTACAAGCTGTTTACCGGCGACGGCGCCCGGGTGCTGACCCAGCGCGCGCTGGCCGGCCAGGAAAACATGCTGGAGCATGTATATTCCGCGTATTTGCTTGAGTATTCACGCAACAGCAGGGTGGACACCCGTCCTTATGAGGGGATCCGGGAGATGTTGCTTCAGTTGCTGGACGCTGACATCAAGCTGATTGTTTTCAGCAATAAGGATGATCCGGAAACCAAATCAGTTATCGCGCACTATTTCCCGGACATTCACTTTACAGCCGTGTTGGGCAGCCAGCCCGGGGTGCCGCTCAAGCCTGATCCGACCGCGCTGCTGGCCTTGCTGGAGGAACATGAATTGTCGCCCGGCCAGGGTTTGTATGTAGGCGACACCGTTACGGACATGCAGTGCGCCAGGGCCGCGGAAATTCCCTCCGTGGCGGTGCTGTGGGGCTTCCAGCCTGAGGAAATGCTTTTGGGCGAACGGCCCGACGCGGTCATCACCGCCCCATCACAGCTGATAATGCTGCTGGAGGCGGAGACGCCGTCATTGGGCAAAGATGCGTAATAATGGATGAATCTGAAGAAGCAATGGATGTATAAGGCCAGGTTTTGAACGGAGCGTTTAATCGTCCGTGATATGAATGCGGATGACTGTGACATAGTTGCCGCGTCCGAAATAACCTGTAAAAAATCAGGCGCAGATATCGTCTTTGATGCTTTGGAATTGCGTAAACAACTCTGATCAAGCGCTGAACATATTGGATTTTTCATCTGGCAGGATAAAATGCATGGGTGTTTTAGAGGATTTAACAAGCTTTTTTGTTGAGCGAAGCCGGGCGGTTTTGGGAGACAATCTGGCGGGGATCTATCTTCACGGTTCCGCAGCCATGGGATGTTTCAACGAAAAGAAGAGCGACATTGATTTGATGGTTGTTGTTTATAAGTCAATGTCACAGGAATCAAAGCGCCGTTTTATGGACATGGTTGTACAATTAAACGCGGCCGCTCCGGAAAAGGGGCTGGAATTAAGCGTTGTCAAAAAGAGCGCATGCAATCCGTTCATTTACCCCACGCCTTTTGAATTGCATTTCTCCAATGCACATTTACATTGGTACAAGTCAGATCCGTCTGACTATATCGAGAAAATGAAGGGCACGGACAAGGACCTGGCAGCGCATTTCACGATCATCCGGCACAGAGGAAAATGCCTTTTGGGAGAAAAGATTGAAGAGATTTTTGGAGAAGTCCGGGAAGAGTTTTATTTTGACAGTATCTGGCATGATATAAAAAACGCCGAGGAAGAAATCACAAAAAACCCGACCTATTATATCCTGAATTTATGCAGGGTGCTGGCGTATAAAAAGGATGGGCTGATCCTGTCGAAAACGGAAGGCGCGAATTGGGCAGCAGGAAAGATTCCCGGAAAGTACGAATCCTTGGTTTTACAGGCTTTATCCATGTGCTCATCAGATGCTCTTATTGAGATTGATCAAAATCTCGCCATTGACTTTGCGGTATTTATGACAGAGCAAATCGGGAAATAGGCAAATACCATTTTTCGCGCTGACAGTCATTCAGCCGGTGAGCCGAATAAACAAAAGGGGCCGCTGTTGGGCAGTCTCTATTCACTCGCATTCTTGAATCATTCCGGCTGCCTATAGCAAAAAAGCCGCGCTTTCCATTGCGCGACCTTTTGCACTCTCAATATATCTCCGGGAACCAGGCTATAAAGCATCCTTCTCAATCTCCAGCAAATCTTCCTCAAGTTGATGAGCCAGCCATTTTTGCCGATCGTTCAACACTTTCAGCCTGTAGAAGCATTGATGTACGGTCTTGGTCTTTAACTGCTCAATTTCTTCAATTGCCCAAGCGCTTGCTTTCAACTTGAAGCGTACGCCTTCATCCTCACTGTGTATATCTTTTGCGCGCTTAAGCAGAGCACTATACTTCCACGCTTTAGCCATCCTGCCCCCCTTCGCCAGTCGCAGTATATCAGTATTCCAAAAGCTTAAAACGGTCTCCTGCCCTTGTCCATTCATCCTCCATAGCTTTCCATTTACATTTACCAAAATATTGAGTTCTTGTTAATACCCGTTTTCTCGATAATTCGGCTATTTATCTGCCTCACCCCGGAGCAAGCGTACTCGAACCCCGGCCTCTCATCAAGGGGCTTTTGTTACAGCCCCTTGATGAGAGGCCGCTAGTGGAAAATTACTTGTATATGGCGTAAACTGTGTTCAATACACGAAAGGCCGCCCGTTTTCCCTCTTTGAAAGGAACAGGTAAGTATCTATGATTGCTGAACTCTTTGAGATTATGATGATCGTCTGCTTCGGTTTTTCCTGGCCAATTAACGTCATCAAATCCTGGCGCGTGCGCACAACCAAGGGCAAGAGTCTTCTTTTTCTGCTGTTCATCATCACCGGTTATGTGTTCGGCATTACCGGCAAGCTGATTAGCGGTCATTTCAAGTGGTATGTCCTGCTCTTTTATGTGCTGAACCTGACGATGGTCTCTGTTGATCTGTGTCTGTATGTACGCAACTACCGTCTGGACAAGCAGAACGGTTTGCTTTGACGCGGGGGATGACCATGGCGATCCTCGGCGTATGGATGTGGCCCGGATCAGTGCGGGAAGGCGGCGCGAAAGCCGCGGCCGCCCGATGCAAACGGACAGGTGTGACGGAAATCTACTTTCTCACCAAAGGGATGAGCGGCAAGGCGACCTTCAGCAACCACATCGCCCCTGTGGACTGTGGGCGTGACCTGCTGGGTGAGTTGCTGGACATTGCCCATCAGCATGGCATCCGCGTGCATACCTGGTATACCTCTGCCAAAGATGAAATTTACAAGGAACGACACCCGCACAGCGGCCGGTATCATTATATCAAGGAAAGAGGAAGCAGAGATCTTCTCTGATGCCTATCGCACCGGGGACAAGCATATTCACGCGCTGGCCCGCGCCCGCAGAAAGGACATGAAACATTTCGCCACTGCCCTGACCAGCGCCGACCGGACTGAAAAAACGGGTTTAATCCTCAGTGCCGCGCTGATGCCGGAGGGCGCCTATGATGATATCGCCTTCTTTGATGTGCATTACGGGCAAAACTATGAGGATGCGGCCCGCCTTTACGATTATACCCTGCCCATGGCTTATTCCCAGGCCCATGGCAAAGACAGCGCCTGGACACGGGACATAGCCCCGGGTATCATGGAGCGGGGCTTGAAAACCATTGTGGGAGTGCATGCTTTCGGGGAAGGACCGGAAAAACCCTGCGCAATGATATCGCCGCCGCAAGGAGAAATCCTGTGGAGGGCGTTTGCCTCTCCCGCGAGGGAGCCGGCGCCATGGCCTTTGCGGACGGCTCTCCGATCGATCTGTATAGCCCGCTGGCCGCAACCACCACCCGCATCGAAGTCCGGCGCGGGGATGAAGGTGTGACCGTAGAGTGCGGCGTCCTTCCCGGGGAGGAAAAAACAATCAGGCTGCCCTTTGAGGCTGCAGCTCTCCGCGCTTTTGCCGGCGAAAAAGAGATTTGCATTTACTTGCATGCAGGCCATATTACACAGGAGGAACGCACATGAGGATCTTTCCCCAACCTCAAAAATTGGAATTATTCCAAGGCAGATGCCTCTTATCCTCAGCCCTTGGCGGCCTTGAACTGACGGAATTCTTCCGCTGCCTCAAGAAAGGTGTGGATGGCGTCCGCCTGATCCGGGCTCCCCTGCTGGACTGCGAGGAATACCGTCTTACTGTTACAGAAGATGGTGTGGAGATAGCTTTTTCCTGCGACGAGGGGCTTTTCCGCGCGGCGACCACCCTGCGCCAGATGCTTCGTCAGGACGGGGGCCATCTGCCCTGCCTGCGCATCCAGGACAAGCCCTCTATTTCCCGCCGCGGCTATATGATCGACATCAGCCGCGGGAAAATGCCGCTCGTAAAGACGATCAAAATGATGATCGATTTCCTCGCGGAATTGAAATACAACGAGTTTCAGCTGTACATGGAGGGCGACTGCTTCAAATATGCCGCCTATCCTGAGGAGACGGCCGGTTTTGATTGCCTTACGCCCGAAAATATCCTTGAACTGGACCGGTACTGCCAGGAGCGCTTTATTGATCTGGTGCCCAACCAGAATTCCTTCGGACACATGTACACCTGGCTGCGAAAGCCCGGCTTCCGCCACCTGGGCCTGTTTGAAGGAGAGGACGAGGTGCCCTCCACTCTGAACCCTCTGCTGGAGGAGAGCTTCGAATTTGTCTGCAACCTGTACAAATCCCTGCTGCCCTGCTTTTCCTCCGGGTATGTCAACATTGGCCTGGACGAAGCCTATGGTCTGGGCCGCTACCAGACAGAGGAATACTGCCGCGAAAAGGGCAAGGACGTGCTGTTCATGGAGTGGCTGAACAAGCTGAGCGACCACATCCGCGACACCTACGGAAAGAAGGTCATGTTCTGGGCGGACATGATCTATAACTACCCGCAAAGCTACCACATGGTGCCCAAGGACGCCATTGCTCTGGAATGGGGATATGAATTGATCCAGTCCCAGCGGATGACCGCCCATTGCATCGCTTACCGGGACGCGGGCGTGCGCTATTACGTCTGTCCCTCGGTGAATACCCACGGCAGCCTGACCAGCCGCATGGACGTGACCACCTTCAACCTGCGCACCTGCGCGGAGCTAGCGGTGGAATACGGAGCGGAGGGCTACCTCGTCACCGACTGGGGCGATGGCGGACATTACCAGCAATGGTGCTGGAGCATGCAGCCCATTGCCCTGGGCGGTCAGTACGGCTGGAATGCCGGCAAGCAGCAGGACGGCGAAAGCTTCAAGGCGGAATTCATCCGTGCGGCAGAGGATTTCACGGATGAGGTGTTTTTTGGAGGCGCGAAGGTCTCCCGCCTGATGTACCGCATGGCCAATTACTATCTTTTAGAGCCCGAGCGTGTGCATGTATGCACGATGTGCGCCAAGCAGCTGACACTCCCCATGTCCGTAACAAAGTACGCCCACCTCTTTGACATGAAGGACAGCGGCGATGACTTCTACTTTGACAATGTGACAGCCTATGTCCGGAAGGTCATGGCGGACATTGAGAAGCTTGACTTTGACAATCGGCTCAAGCGGGAAATCCGTCTTACGGCATGGCTGATCGAGCTGGGCAGTGAAGTGTGCAAAGTAAAACTGCATCCTGCTGAATCCCTGGATCAGGTGGATGAGCTGGTCATGCTGATTGACCGCATCCTTCCTGAGCACATCGAAATCTGGAATTACCGCAACTTTGAAACGGGTATTGCCCGCTTCCTCAATCATCTTCTCGCCCGCCGCAACGAGCTGTTAGCGCTTAAAGAGCAATCAACAGGTTTATATTGATTCCAATCCTTATTGCATCAGCAGAAATTTATCTTTCTTCCTTTCAGATAACTTCTACCTCACGTTTTTCCGCAGCCATTCGACATCTTCCCTTAGGCACTTGTCGGGCTCATCATAAAAGCCTTCACGCTCCACAATCCAGAAGGCCTCAAAATCCTGCTCGTCCAGGGCTTTTTTGATCTCAATCCAGTTGAGGTTCGATTCTTTTGCGCCCATCCGGCACTGGTTGCTCATCTTGTCCTTGCCGGCTTCCAAAAAGGCGTTGAACTGCTCCAGCATTTTCTGCCGCTCCTGAAGCGGAAGCGCTTTGGCGTTCGCGAAGGCCGCCTGGTAGGCCGGTTTCTCATCATACCGGGAAGCGGGCTTTTCGCCCGGTCCGTTCACCTTGTCGTTCTCCTTGACATGGATGGACAGGATGCGGTTTTTGTACTTGCGGATGAAATAGGGCGGGTACATGCCTGCGTTCATCGCCCAGCCGCAATCCAGCTGCAGGTAAAACTTGCTGCCGTTCTCCACCAGATGCTCCAGAAGCGCTTTGCCCTCATCGACATAGAATTCCTGGCTGTGGTTGTGGTAGCCGACCTTGATGCCGTAAGGGGCGGCCATCTCCGCCATCTCATCCAGCTGTTGCGCGACCTCTATGGCTTCTTTCTTGCTGTTAAAGGGCGTTCCTGCCCAGATGACAGCCTTGCCGCCGATGGCAGCCAGTTTTTTCACTATGTTCTCGCTGGGCTCCGCGTGCACGGAAATCACTGACAGCCCGGTCTCCTGAAGCCATTGTTTGATATCCTCCGCGCTTTCAGAAAGCTCAACGGGCAGCAGCTCTACGCAGTCAAAGCCCAGGCTTTTTGCCTGCGCCAGCTTTTCCGGGAGCGTTGGCCCCAAACCAAGATAGCTGGCAACGCCGCCAAAAGAATAGGTGCCGATTCCGATTTTCATGGGTTTTCTCCTTTTATTTGTATTTATTGGTGAAGGCGCGTCTCAAACGGACTTATTGAAGGGTTTCACATGCCCGGCTGCCGGACCGGTTATTGGTTCTCCAAGCGCCGGGGATGATTTCTTCATCATTTTACCCAAGGGAAACTCCCTGCCCGTCATAGAAGCGGGTATTCAGGCCAGCTCCAGATCCCACTCCTCCCTGAGCTTGGGCACGTCGCTGACCAGGCGCCTGGTGTAAGGATGCTGAGGGTTAATAATAACCTCGCTCACTTCGCCCCGTTCCACCGTTTCGCCGTTTTCCATGATGTAGAGCGTGTCGGACACATAATAGGCCAGCCCCAGGTCATCCTCTCCTTTTCTTAGAATATCAATCCGGGTCGGAGAATTCAAGAGCGGCGCAACGCCGCTGTATAAACTGTTGTTGACAGGCGTCAGCGTCTGTGTAGTTCAGCGTGTCAATCAGGCCGGCGGGCAGGCCCTTCTCAGCCAGTGTGGTCGCGGCCTGCGCCTTCAGCTCGCGCAGGGTCAGCGCAGCCTCGCGGTCAGCCAGGTCCTTCTCGCGCTTCTCGCGCTCGTGCTGCGCCTTCTGGTCAGCGTTCATCTTGGCCAGCCGCTCAGCCTCGGTCTTCGCGGCCTCAACCGCCGCGTCCTGTTCGGTCTGCCACTTGGCTTTCGCGGTTTCAAGCGCCTTGGTGACGCGCCGGTCAAACTCCGACTGGTAATCCTTGTTCTTGAGCAGATCGTCAAAGGTCTGCGGGGTGTCCGCTCCCTTGTCTCCGTCAGCCGGAGGGTCAGCGAATAGTTGCAGGTTCAGGGGTAAAAGGTTCTTATTCATGTGTTTTCTCCTTGCCCAGGCCGTTCATGCCAGCCCGTTCATTTTTTGTATGCAAAAGCCGCCTTGTTACGGGCGGCCGGTTGCCAATCAAAAAGCACCGGCTTGCGCGGGTGCTTGGGTGTGGGGTTCGTTACGCCTGTTATCCGCAGGCTATCATACGCCGATTCGGAAGGTTTTCCTCGACAACATAGCTAATAAATTTCCCGGTCGCTCTGTTTTGCGCCCATTTGCTATCTGCATCGTAACTGCATGGTTTAGTCAATACGACTTCTTTTGTGTTTTCATCGTACTCAACTATTCCATCTAAAGAGCGGTCTTCACAGGAATAGGCATAGCGATATAGGCTTCCGATTTTTTCCAGCAGTTCAAACAGCCACCACATAATGTCTACTCCTTTCGTTTATTCAGCTCTGCCCAATTATGCTTTCCGTTCGTTTTGCTTATTTATCGTTCTGATAGAACAACGCGTCATAAAGTCGCTCAATTTCACGGCTACGGTCTGTTGGGTTGTCGTTGCTATCAAAGGCTGCTGTTATTTCCATTGCCAATTCGTCTAACATATCAGTAAAAGAGCCTGTTCTTAAAATTTCTTTATAGTTTGGCAGGTGTTTTTTTAACTGTGTTTTTTGTTCTTCGGTAATGATCATATTCTCCCCCTATCTTGGATTTAACTGGATTAACCAGCCTGTAGCAGGATTAATCGTTACACCGCATTTATCCCCCTTGTAATACCTGCTTATTGTTCCATCGGGGTTTGTTCTCTCGTTGAAATTGGTCGAAGTGACCAAAGTTTCTTTGGCTAATGCGATATCGACGCCCTTACGCACCTTTCCTTCTTTGTCCTTGTAAGTGCCAATTACGCGGTCAATAAAATGCGTTTTAAAACCCTTAATCTCCACGCCATCAGATGTAGCAACACCAACAAGAGATTTTGTCACTGTTTCAGCCACGCTTTGGTAGTGCGCGAACCCTGTCAAGGTCGACAGATCGCCTTTTCGCACGCCGCCCACATAGCCTTTCAACAGCCGCCACTTCTCAGGCTCATTATACTTGATGCTCTGGAAGCCGGCAAGGCTTTTGGGCAGCTCCTTTTTGCCAATAACTGCTGCGTAATCCTGATACTGCTTCATGTCCCGGCTCCTGTTCAGCAGCATCCTGCGTCCTTGCTCCACGGTGGCTGTGCCGTGCTTGTCCTGCATGGTCTTTAGCCATTCCTGATATGTCATGGTGCGCGGCACTTTCATCTCCTCGCCCGTCACCGGGTCGCGCGCCCAGCGCTGCATGCGCTCCCGGCTGATGCCGTCGATCACAGGCTCCACGGATGAGCGGCACCACGGATGCAGAGGCGGATAATTCACGCCCACCTCTTTCTCGCTCAGCAGGTACTCCTGCCCGTCCTTCTCCTGGCACATCCGGCTTGTGCGCCCATCCAGCACCGCCATATACCTGTAGCGCTCAATGCCCGCGTCCGCGTATGCCTCTGCGGTCGCCTGGTTGCTGATGTAGTTGGTCTCGGTCCGCAGCAACCGATTGGCCGCGAACCTTGAGCCGTTGGCCTCCCCCATCAGCGCGTCAAAGGTCTGCCTGCTGGTCTTGCCCTGCATGATGACCTCGGTCAGCGCCTGGCTCAGGTTCCGGGCGGTCACGTTGGCGTTCGCCCACACCCGCTGTGAGAAATGCTTGCCGCTCCAGTTGTAGCGCAGGATCTGGTTAAGCCTCCTGTTATCCACGCCGGTAAAGCCGAAACCCAGGCCGGTATACTGCTGGATGTCGAACATCGTGCGCTGGTAGCCCTCGAACAGCACGTCACGCATGTGCACCTGTCCCACTGTCCTCTCGACATCGGCGGCCTGCACAGCGTTAACCCTGGCGCTCTCGCGGATCGCCTGAATGCGGTTGATCCGGGCCGCGTACGCCGGCGCTGACAGCCGGGCCTCAAGGGATAGCCTCGCCCGCTTGTCGGTGATCGTAGCCAGCCGCCCCCGAAGGTCGTCCAGCACGCTCATTGGCGCGGGTTGTTTCAGCAGTTTCGCTACCTTGCGTGAAAGGCCGGGACTATCCTTTCGCTTTCACGACCCGCGCCACTACTACGCGTCCCTGCTGCTACGGTTGCCAGACCGGCTCGATTGTAGCAAAGGAGGTTTCTGGTAGCTAAAGCTTTTTTATTCCACCAGCTCTGCTGGTGAATTCTATGGGCTGAAGCGCACAACAGAAAAAACGCTGATCACATCAGCGTTTGTTGACTGGCACCCCCAACGGGATTCGAACCCGTGTTGCCGCCTTGAGAGGGCGGTGTCCTAGGCCACTAGACCATGGGGGCTGGCTGGGGAACTAGGATTTGAACCTAGACTATACGAGTCAGAGTCGTAGGTGCTGCCGTTACACCATTCCCCAACGCGACAGCGCAAAGGTGATTATAAAGATAGGTGCCTGCCTTGTCAAGGGCTAATTAAGGACTTAGGGGGACTTAGGGGGACTTAGGGGGACTTTGGGGTCCGGGGAAGAAAGGTGATCAAGTAAGCTGCGTTTCGCTCAGGCTTCGCGCTGTCAGATCGCGCAAGCCCAGCAGCACCTTGCCAAGCAGCAGCTGCAAGCCCAGCAAAATCAGAAACCACCAAAAAACCCCCAGGTTGCCGCCGCCGGCGGCAAACCATCCATAGGTCTTATAGTCCAAAAAAACGTAGGGCGCATAACCGCCATGCATACGCACGCCTGACTGTGTCAGACATATGGAGAACAAAAAATATGTAAGGGGAAGCAGCAATCCCCACGCACAGCGGGGCCGCGGATGCGGCGGGCTGTCCGGGAACAGCACAAAATCCAGACAGGCCAGCAGGGGCACCAGGTAATGCACCAGCAGGTTGTCCGGGCTCAATAGATAGTCCGCGCTAAGCAGGGGCAAGAGTAACAGCGTAAAGGCCGCGAAGGTCAGCAGGATGCCGGCGGACAGCGCCATGCGCGCAGCTGCCAGCCAGGGGGGCAGCTGCCTGTCCGGCGCGCGCCATACCCGGATAAGCAGCACGGCCATCAGCGCGATGACAAACAGATTGCTGATATTGGTATAGTACAAAAAATGCGTGCCGGACATAAAATTGGAACGGGACAAACCCAACACCTGACCCACGATGCCCAGAATCATCACCAGGGCCTTGAGCAGCGCGGAGCGTTCCGCGCGGCCGCCGGGCACACGGCGCTTTTGATGATTCATGCGCCCGGAGGCCTGCTCACCGCCAGGCACTACACCACTCCCTGCGCCATCATGGCTTCAGCCACCTTCAGAAAGCCCGCGATGTTGGCGCCGGCCACATAGTCCCCTGGCCGGGCATAGCGCGCCGCTGTCTGGCTGATCTTTTCAAAGATACGCTCCATGATATCCTTGAGCTGCCTGTCCACCTCCTCAAAGGTCCAGTTCAGCCGCATGGCGTTTTGGCTCATCTCCAGCGCGCTGACCGCGACGCCGCCGGCATTGGCCGCCTTGCCGGAGGCAAACAGCACGCCATGGTTTTGGAAAAACGCGGTAGCCTCCAGCGTAGCGGGCATATTGGCCCCCTCGGCCACCGCTTTGACACCGCCCTTGACCAAAGCCTTGGCGCTATCCAAATCCAGCTCATTCTGCGTCGCGCAGGGCAGGGCCAGATCACACTGGTGCTGCCAAATACCGGCGGCGCTCTCCCGGTAAACGCCGCTTCCGGCACGCTGCGGATAATCGCTGATGCGTCCGCGCTCCTGCAGCTTGATTTGCTTTACTACTTCCAGCTGAATGCCGTCGCTGTCGTAGACGCTGCCGTCGGAATCGCTCATGGCAATGACCTGCGCGTCCATCTGCATGGCTTTTTCAGCCGCGTAGATCGCCACATTGCCGGATCCGGAAACAACGACGCGCATACCGGCGATGTCCAGCCCATTCTGCTTGAGCATGGCGTCCACCAGATAGAGAAGGCCGTAGCCTGTGGCCTGGGTACGGCCGCTGGAACCGCCAAAGGAAAGCCCTTTGCCGGTATAGGTACCGTCATACAGACCGGTCAGGCGCTTGTATTGGCCATACATATACCCGACCTCGCGCGCGCCCACGCCGATGTCCCCGGCCGGCACATCAACACTGGCGCCGATATGGCGGTACAGCTCGTTCATCAGGCTTTGGCAAAAGCGCATCACCTCGCCATCGGACTTGCCCTTGGGATCAAAATCGCTGCCGCCCTTGCCCCCGCCGATGGGCAGCCCGGTCAAGCTGTTTTTGAGGGTCTGCTCCAGCGCCAGGAATTTTAGAATGCTCAGGTTGACGCTGGGGTGGAAGCGGATTCCTCCCTTGTAAGGCCCGATGGCGGAGGAAAACTGCACCCGGTAGGCCCGGTTCACCCGGGGTTTGCCCTGATCATCCAACCAAGGCACGCGGAAGATGATGACGCGCTCAGGCTCGACAAAGCGTTCCAGCAATCCTGCCTGCTCATACTCGGGGTGCTGGTCGAACACGCTTGACAGGCTGGGCAGCATTTCCTGGGCAGCCTGGAGAAACTCGCGCTCATGAGCGTAGCGCGCCTTGACTTCTTCCAACACACGGCTGACATATGGATTCATTGATTTTTTCTCCTGAAAAATTATACTTTTGCGCCCTTGATACCGGAGACCTGACGTTTGAGCGCCTTGGAAATGATGTCGGACTGGAAGGATGTGATGTTGCGATCCTTCTCCCCGTAGGCCTTCATGGCATAATCCACCATGCGGTCTATCAGCTTGCGGTAGCTGAGTCCTTCGCCGGTCTTTTCCCACAAATAGAAGGCCAATGAACCCGGGATGGTGTTGATCTCAGTGATATACAGCCCGTCTGACGCCCGGTCCATCATAAAATCCACCCTGACCACGCCCTTGCAATCCAGGGCGCGGAAGATGTCGCAGGCGATCTGCTGTACTTTCCGGGTATCCTCCGGGCTGATGGGCGCAGGGATGATGCGGCTGAGCGCAGCCATGCCGGTATGCTCATCGCCGCCTTGAAGGTACTTGGTCTCAAAATCAAGCAGCTCGCCCTCGCGCACCGGCTGCTCCACCACAGAAGGTCTGACCTGTTCGCCAAAGCCCAACACCGCGCAGTTGACCTCGCGCGGATTATCCAGGCCCTGTTCCACCAATACCCTGCGATCCAGCTCAAAGGCCAGCTGCAGGGCGCTCATCAGCTGCTCCCGGTTTCCGGCGCGGCTGACGCCAATGGAGGAGCCCAGGTTAGCGGGCTTGACATAAACCGGATAGGGCAGCCGCGCTTCCACCTGCAGGCAAGCAGCGCCCGGATCCATTTCAAAAGCTCCGCGCGTCAGGGAGGTATCCGGCAACACGGGAAAACCGCAACCGGCAAACAGGCGCTTCATCATGACCTTGTCCATGCCCGCGGCGCTGCCGGGAATGCCGGTGGAGGCATAGGGCAGATCCATCAGCTCCAGCATGCCCTGGATGCTTCCATCCTCCCCATGCAGGCCATGGAAAACCGGGATAACGCAATCCAGCCGCGCGGCTACATAGCGGCGTTCGCCCAGAAAAGGCTTGGCGCGCTCAAAGGCTATCAGGGCGCCGGAGCGCGCAGTCAAATCCGGAAAGACACGGGTAAGGCCGCTTTTGCGCGGGTCAAAGCGCTCATAGGTTTCCAGCTTCCACAGCGCCCCGCCGATGAACCATTCCCCGCGCTTGGTGATATACACCAAGATAACGTTATATTTGAAGGGGTTGGCCATGGCCGCCAGCTGAAGCGCCGAGATGATGGACACCTCATGCTCACAGCTTCTGCTGCCAAAGAGGATGCCTAACTGAATCTTTCCTGACATACTCATTCCCTCCTCAAGCGTAATGATCCGGCAGGTCATTTTCGTAGAGCAGCACATCCCCGGGGCCAAAGGTCTCCAGGATATAGCGGTTGGCCTCATTCAGGCTGGCAAACACAAGGATGTTTTCCGGCGGCATGCCGCTTCCCAGCAAGCCCTCCTTGATGGGCCGGGTGCGTTTTTCGCCGATGAGCAGCGCCGTGTGCGCGACAGCGGCAATGTCGCTGCCCAGACGGCGGTTGGAGGACGCCTCCTGCCTGCCCAGCTCGATAAAGCCCGGCGTTACCACCACCAGCCGCCCCGGCTGCGCAGCCAATACCTCCAGCGCCTTGCGGCTGGAGTCCGGGTTGGAGTTGAAACCGTTGTTGATCACCTTGTAGCCGCGCGGATGGACGCTCATTTGCAGACGGGAAGCCATGGGATGGACTTCTTCCAGCGCCAGGGCGATTTTACGCGGGCTGATGCCCAGATGCCTGGCCATGGCGGCTGCCATAAGGATATTGCGCACATTGTGCTCACCGGATAAGGTGGTGCTCACCGCCTGGCGGCTGCCGTCCGGAAAGCACAGGACAAAACTGCTGCCCTCGGCGGAATATTCCACCTCCTCAGCCCAGGCGCCGCTGCCCGCGCTGCCCACCAGGCATTTGGATAGATGGGTTGTCTGACAGAAGCACTCGCTGACCAGCTTGCCGTCATCGTTGAACACCGCATAGCCGTCTCCGGGCAGGGCGCGGATCAGGTCATACTTGGTTTCCCGTACACGTTTCAGGCTGCCCATGGTTTCCAGGTGCTGGGGCCCGATGGCCGTCAGGATGCCGGCCCGGGGATGAATCATCCTGCACAGCACACGGATGTCCTGCGGATGCCGCGCACCCATTTCGGCGATAAAGAAGCGGTGCTGATGGCCCAGTTCCTCACGGATGCAGCGGGCCAGGCCCAGGGGCGTATTGAAGCTTGCGGGGCTTGCCAGCGTAGGATAACGCTGGGACAGCATGGCGGCTAGGATGTTCTTGACCGAGGTCTTGCCATAGCTGCCGGTAATCGCAATCACGTCAAGGCCGGTTTTGCGATAGCCCTCAAGAATGCGCCTGGCGTCCTCGCGGTAGATCAGTTGAACTGCCTTTTCGACCGGATAAGCCAGGAACAAACCCATTAGCAGGAGGACAGGGGTCAAGACAGGCAACAGGGCGCCAAAGCCCAGTGACCAGCCGGCGCGATACATCGGCCAGCAAATCAGGCAGGCGACCAGCGCCGTGGCCAGGTAAAGCCGCTTGATCCGCGCTGTCATCACCAGCTTGACCTTGACCGTTTTCTCATGGTAGGCGATCCGCCCAATGACCCAACCTGCGACAAGCAACAGGCAGGCGAGCAGCAAAGCCGCCATCAGGCTTATAAAGGGCGGGGCGTACATGGCCAGAGTGCCAAAGAGCATCAGCACAACGGCAACGGCACTCAGGACCAGGCCCGGCCAGGCGCTCTTTTTCGGCAGGCGGCACACCGCGCGGACATAGCCCCCGGCCTGGTAGCTGCTCAGCTGCGCAAACTGCATCAGCTGCCGGGCAGCCAGAAGCATGGCGATGATGGGGCTGATCCACAACAAAAGCCACGCCAGCCTGCTCAACACGTTCATTGATCCCCCACCTCCTCGAGGAAGGCATCCACAGCCGTCGCAAAACGCGCGGTCTGGTGTTTGTATGCAAAATGGTCATCCGCCTGGTACACCAGCAGTTGGGCGTCCGGCATCTCCTGCGCCATAACCTGGCCCATCCACAATGGCGTTGCGGTATCCTTCTCCCCCCACACCAGCAGAGTTTTGTGGGTGATTCCTGGCAGTAGGGGGCGCAGGTCACATGCTACAACGCGGCTGAAGCTGGCGCGCAAGCCCTCGGGTGTTGCCAGGTAATCCGCCGAGGAAAAGGCATCGCGCAGGGCCGACTGCCAGCAGCCTGAGCGCTCTTTCAGGCTCGGCACCCGCCCGGCCAAGCGGATCAATGCCCTGCCGGTTTGATAAAGGCACTTGCGGGCCATGCCCTGCAGCGTCTTCTTGGGGCGCAGCCCGGCTCCGCCGGTGATGACCAGCTTGCCCACGCGGTCGGGGTGGTTGGCAGCCAGCCACAGCGCGATTCGCCCGCCAAAGGAGTGGGCAACGATGTGCGGCCTGTGCAGCCCCAATTGATCCATCGCGCGCAAGGTCCATCCGGCGTAGTCCGGGACACCCCATGCGCCTTGCTGGGCAGGCGTATCGCCATGCCCGGGAAACTCCAGCATGGTCACCTCGTAGCGCCGCTTGAGCGCGTGTCCCAGAGGCAGCAGATGCTGTTCAAGCGACACCGCGCCAGGGCCCCAGCCATGCAGCAGCAACACCTGCGCGCCTTCGCCCAGCTGCTCAACGCGGGCGTTAATCCCGTCAACCTGCAAAACCATGGCGCCTGACCCTTTCCTTGCTCAGCTCCTCCACCAGGAGGACATAGCGGCATTTGGCCGGGGAATTCATGCACAGCGCGCGGTAGCGCCGCGGCACAGAAACTATGTTTTCCAAAATGCAGCCCAAATTTTCACATGTCTTGCGGGAGGGCAGGTTGTCCGTATCCGTGGTGATTGTCAGGCTGCGAAGGCCCTCATGCACGATCAGCGGAGCCAGCGCGCGGACAGCGCGCGCCGCAAGCCCCTGGCCGCGGAAAGGCTCCTCCACCCGATAGCCGATATGCCCCAGATAAAAGATTTCCGGGCTTTCCCCCAGGCGCAGGCTGATATATCCGGCGTACGGCACCCCCAAGGGACAAATGTCATAGATAATGTTTTCCCGGATCCCCTGCCGCCTGTCACGGGTGGTGCGTTCGCGCAAGCGCAGCTCCAGGCCCTCCCCGGTCAGCAGCGCATACGGATGAAACAATCGTCGAAACAAGCTTTCCTCCCTGAATTCGGATGCCTTACTATACCACAGCCCGGATGCGCGCTCAATTGAAGACATAGAAAAGCCAGACCTGTCGGCCTGGCACAGCGCTTGGATCAAGGAACCGGAGACTGTTAATATGAGATTTACTCAAGCGTGAAGCTCAGCGTAACAAAGGCGGTCACGGACACGTCGCCTGAAAGGATGGTGGTGCCTTTGGCCTCAGCCACAGAAAAATCCGCCCGGTTTTGGATGCCATAGGATTCGCTGGCATAATCGCTGGACTCGATGCGGACCAGCTCGCTCAGCTGCCTGCCGCCGGCCCGGGCCAGCACCTCCGCCTTGGCGCGGGCATCCTCCACCGCGCGGGCGAGCGCCTTGTGGTAGGCTTCCTTTGACAGGGAGGACTGGAACATCAGGTTGTAAATGTTGTTGGCGCCCGCTGCGGCAGCCGTGTCAAGGGCGGCGGAGACCTTGCCGATGTCGCGCAGGGTAACGAAGATCATGTTGTTGACCACGTACACGCCCTTGGCGTCATATTCCGGCATACCGTAGGTGTTGGGATCCATCTCAAAATATACATTGTATTGGCTGGTGCGGATATCCTCATCCGGAATACCCATTTTGCGCATTTCATCAAGAACCTTTTCCATGATGGCCGCGTTTTGCTGATGGGCTGCGGCAACTGTCTCGCCCCTGGTGGTAGCGCCTACTTCAATGGTAGCCATGTCCGCCTTGGTGGAAACCGTGGCAGTGCCGGTGACGACCAGCAACCTGTCTGCCCCCGCGGAGAGTGCGCTCTCCGCCAGCGCCGGCAGCGCTGTCACAGACAGGAGCAGTATCAGGGTCAGAAGCGGAAGCGGGGTTTTTCTCATTGCTTTTTTCTCCTTTTTATCACGATTCGAATCAACAGGACAATCACTGCAAGAACAATAAGGTAGGGCAAGGCGACAGCCAGGAAGACAATCAGGTCGCCCATAAGCAGTTTGAAACCTTCAAGGGCGGCGCGCATGCCGCCGGCGATGCGCTCAGACAGCGTCTCCTCCTGGTTTTGCGCGGTTTCAGAGGGTGACAGCTCATTCAAGGTAAGGTCCAGGGTGGCATCCCGGACACGGCTGTCCATGCCCTGCAGGCTGCCGGTCAACTGGTCAATGATCAGCTGGGTATCGGTGATGGCGGATTCAATAGCGATCAGATCCTCCACTGACTGGGCTTTAGCCAGCAAGTCCTGCAGGCGCTCCATCTTGAGCCGTTGCGTGTTCAGGCGGCTGGCGGTGTCATAATAGCGCTCGGATACATCATCTGCCGATTCATTGAAGGACACCAGCCGCCCCACTCCCTTGAAGGAAGCGATGGCCTGGTCAAATTGACCGGCGGGAATCCGCAGCGAGAGGTATACGGACCGCAGGCTGCCCTGGCTGTTATACAGGCTGGTGTTCTGGACACGCCCGCCCAGGCTGGCTACCCTGGCCAGAATGGCTTCATAATCCGCGTCAAACTGCCGGGTAGACAGTTCCATCCTGGCGGTACGGATGATTTTCAGCTCTTTGTCCTCGCCCATGCCGCACACGCTCATCTCAGCTTCAGCCGCGACATCTTCGGCGTAGGGCGCTGCCGCGGGGATTTCCAGGCTTTTCATGTCCAGGCCGGCGCCCTTGCTCCGGCTGGCCGGGCTGTCGTAGCCTGCATAAACGGCGGAAGAATCCGCCTGGCGGCGCTCCCGGCCCGCCAGCCAGATACCACCCACCAGCACCAGCAGTGATGCTGCGAGCGCAATGAACTTTGTTAACCGGGGAAATTGTTTCACATAGGTTTCCTCCTTCACGATGATGCCCTGCCGCCAGGCCGCACGGAAGGCTTCGGGAAGCGTTTCCTCCTCATCCAACCCGCGCAGGTCGTCCAGCACCCGGATCTTGAATCGGCATATTTCGCAGGATGCCAGGTGCGCGTCGATCGCCGCGCGCTGCTCCTGTGTAAGCCGGTCTTCCCGGAGGCTGTCAAGGAGGATCTCAATATCTTTACAGGTCATTTCGGCTCCTCCTTTCATCATTGTGACGCTCCTCATCCGCAAACAGTTCCCTTTGATTTGATAATTCCCGGTACAGCGCTTTGCGCGCCCGGCTGGCCCGGCTTTTGACCGTGCCCTCCGGAACTTCCAACACCCTGGCCGCCTCGCGGCAGGTCAGGCCCTGCAAGTCCAAAAGCACCACAACCGCCCGGAAATCCGCCGGCAAGGTATTCAAAGCGGCTGCCAGCGCGGCCTGGCGTTCCTTTTGTTCCAATTTCAGGTAAGTTTCTGCCACCTCGCCGGTGGGCTCATAGCCTTCCTCTTGCAGCGCATCCAAAGAAACATAGTCTTTGCGCCGGCGCAGCGCGTCCAGACAGGTGCGCATCACCAGAGTGTACATCCAGGTGGAAAACCGTGCCTCGCCGCGGAACGTGGAAAAAGCGCCATAAGCCTTCAACAGGGCCTCCTGGGCACAGTCCTCGGCATCCTCACGGTTGCCCATCATGCGCATGCAGGTAAAATAAACCTTCTTTTCCAGCGGCGCGACCAGTTCCATGAATCGTTGCGCCCCGGATTGCTTCAGGGACAAGAAAATCACCTCCTCAAGCGCTGGGGGAGTATATCCATCAAACGCTTGAGGAGGTATGTTTCTTGCACGCGCGGAACGCGGCGGATATTAATTGCCAAACAGCTTCAGGATGCGCTCCCAGAGGCTCTGGCTTTCCGGCTCCGGCACCGGCTTCGCGGGCGCCTCAGGCGCCGGAATCCCCTGCGCCATCATGACAAACTGGACAGTGCGCACGCTGTTTTTCCTGTTGGTAAAGGAGTCAGGCACGCGTCCCTGCATGCTGCGGATGAAGTTGCCCATCAGCCCGCTCACAGCGCTCTCCAGCGGAGAACCGGCCATCACCCGGGCGGCAGCCTCCTGGTACATTTGCTCATCCATGCCCATGCGCACACCGGCCACCTGGATGCCGGGCATGGAAAAGTCCTGAATGTCGGCAGAAAAGGTATAGTCCGCGTTCTGGCCGGGCAAAACCACATAAGCCAGGGTCCGATTGCCGCCGGCCAAAGCATAGGTGGCCTTGTCCGCGCGGATGTTGGCCGCCTTGTCACCGTCCAGGGTGACAGTCACCTGCAGGGAGATGCCATTCGCGAAGGTACGCATCGCTTCATTGACCAGGACAGTCAAGCGCACCTCAAGATGGCCGGCGGCGCCGCTGAGCGCTTCGGGCGCCACGGGATTGCCATCCAGGGAGTAGGTTATCCCAATCGTCCAGGGCAGTTCTTTGCCCTCCAGATCGCCTTGGTAGGAAAACCGTCCCGCTTGCATAACAAAGCTGACTTCGCCGTTTTCATAAACAAAATTCTCAGCGTCGCCCAGCGGGAAAGCCTTGGTATAGTCCCCCAGGTCAGTCACCGTCTCCTGCGCGTCCGCCTCAAAGGCGTTGATGACATATAATCCCTTTACCTGACCGTCCGCAGCCAGGCTGGCATAAACAACTTCATCCTTTATGAGCTCAGCCTGCGCGGCCAGACATGTCAACAGCATAATCAAAGCGCATGCAAGCGCTGATAGTTTAGTGTCTCCTGAATAACCAACAATTCAGCCACACAGGCACGCCAACGGTACCGGCGTGTCTGTTTTTGTGCTTTCCGACCGGCGAAATAGCGCTGCCAAAAAGAGCCAAATGTAGAGCCTCAGCCGCCTGAACAGGTTCCGGGTCAGGATGGCGGCATGAATGTCCACCTCGCTGGTGTGTTTCTGCCGCATCATCACCAGATCAAGCCCATATCGGCGCTTGCAAACACCGATACATCCCTCAATATGACTCCGCTCTCCTGACTCCTGTCGCTCCAGTGCCAGCGCTTCCTCATACACCTGTCGGTCTTTGGGTGGTCGTCCCAGTTTGGGACCATTCAACCGGATGCCACGCTCCCTGCACCAGGTGAGATTCTCCCTCGTTCGGTAGATCCTGTCTACCAGTCCCCGCTCCGGATAGTGGCCCGTTTGCTCCTTGTATCGCTCCATCGAAGCCATCAGTGTTTTGCTTTCGTTGAAGGCATCCCACGAGATTTCCTCAATCCTCGCATAGCCATCGCTCAGGCTCAGCGCCACCTTCGCACCGAACTCCACCGACACTGCCGCCTTGCCCCGAACAATCGGTCGCACCCAGGGCTGGTGCAGGCTTACAATCCGGTCATCCACCCGGTGCGTATTGCTGTCATACATCTCCTGCTGCTGCGCGTACAGCAGCTGGATCACTGCCATGCGCTCCAGCTCCTTTGCGCTCAGCGCGTCCGGATATTTGCTCAGGATGGCTTCCAGATAACCGAGGTTCCGTTTGACATAGCCCAGCTGCTGACGAATCGCTTTGCGAATCTTCTTGCGCGTTGGTTTCCGGTCCCGGGCAAACCGCAGCCAGTCCCGCCTGGCCAGGTTCCGGTAGGTTCTGGGCTTATTACCTTCCGTTGCGCCTGCCTTGTGCGCTGTATCAATCATCCCTTCCAGCAGCTCCCGCCCTTCGTTGAGCAGCGAAGCATCGGTGGGAAAACGGATGTTCTGCGGAACACAGGTCGCGTCCAGGATCAGCGTCCCTCGGTTGACCGGGCCTCCTCCCTCACTGTCAGCGTCATCATGATTGTCGTCATCGGAACCAGGCTCCTTTTCTGCTTTCACCTTTTTACGGCCAATCACATAGTCATTCAACTCTGACAACATCTCCGGCGTGATCCGCTCCCGAAACCACGTCATCACGCTGGGGTCAAAGGGCCTGACGTTGGTATATTCCGCAAACCCCAGGAAGTACTGCAGATAGGGGTTCTCCCGGATCTCTTCCACCGTGTCCTCATCTGAAAAACCATAGCGCTTCTTGATAATCAAAGAGCCGATGGCCATCCGGGCCGACTTTGCCGGCTTCCCCTCCCGGGGGTTGCTAAACAGTGCAGCATACCGCTCCTCAAAGACTTCCCAGGGGATGAGCTCCGACATCCTTACCCATCTGTTCTCGGAATTCAGCCTGACGCCACCAAACAGCGTCGCGTCTTCAAAAAAGGTCGCCTGGCGTGCTTTCTTCTCGTACATACCGTTTCATCTCCAGTTCAAGTGCAAGGGTTTTGCGTGCTTTCTGCAATTATCCTTGCACACATGATACCAGAAAATGGCCGGAAGATGTGGATTTGTCTTGTGTTTGGAGTTGTTCAGCAGACACTAGTTTACGAATCATTCTTTCGCCTCCCTGCTTTTCAATGTGGTTTTTCGAATCAAGCCGTCACACCAGACCAGCACCTTGGGCAGCACCAGCAGTACCATCACGCCCGACAGCGCAGCGCCGCGGCCGATGATGATGCCCATTTCGGAGATGATGCCATTCTCCCGCACCAGTATGCCCAAAGCATAGCCGGCAATCGTCAGAATTGAAGCCGGGGGCAGGATGGAGCCGGTGGATACCTCCAGCGCCCAGGCAGCAGCTGCACGGGGAGCCAGCTTTCTGCCGCGGCCCTCCAGATAGCGCTGGGACAAAAGGATCCCATAGTCAACCGTCGCGCCAAGCTGCACCGAGGAGACAATCTGGTAGCCAATGTAGTTCAGCGGCATTCCCGCCACATAGGGCGCGGCCATGTTCAGCCAGATGGATCCTTCGATGATGATCAGCAAAATGATGGGGATGGACAGGCTTTTGAAGGTAATCAGCAGCACCATGCCAATGGAAATGATGCCGGCCAGCAGCACCTTGAGATTGTCCGCTGAAATATAGGTTTTCAAATCCAGGTTGACCGGCGCCTCACCCAGCAGATGGCCGGACTGGGGGTAATATGAAGCAGCTGTTGCGCGGACCTGCTCCACCATGTCAAACGCGTCAGGGCTCTCATCAGGCCGGTCCGTTATAAGAATAAACCGCGCGTAGCCGTCCGCGTAAAACTGCTCCGTGATCTGCGTATCCAGTACCTCCGGGGGGATATCCGCGCCCACGGTGTCCACATAGGACATCACTGAGAGGATGCCGGGCACCTCACGCAGCGCGCGGCCCAGGCGAATCTCCTGCGCCCTGTCGCCCTCGGGCACCATCAACAGCATCATGCGCTCGCCGCCGAAGCGGTCTTCTATCTTGCGCGCTTCCAGCCTCAGCGGCGAATCCGGGCTGTGCATGCCGCCGGAGCCATAGATAAAGGTATTTTGCTGCTGCATCATAAAGGCTAGCGGCAAGGCCAGCAGCATCACGATGGCCAGCGGCGCGCCAAAGCGGACCACTGCCTTGCCAAAGCGGCCAAAGGAAGGCATAAAGCTGCGGTGGCGGGACTTGTCAATCCACTTGACACAGCTGATGGCGACTGCCGGCAAAACGATCATGACGCTCAGGTAGCTCAGCAGAACACCCTTGGCCAGCACGATGCCCATGTCACGCCCCAAGGTAAAGTTCATCAGCAGCAGGGCCAGAAAACCGAATACCGTGGTCATGGCGCTGGCCGCGATAGCGCTGGAGGCCTTGCGCATAGCCATTTTCATCGCTTCAACCGGCGTATTTCCCTCGTCGCGGAACTCGCTGAAACGGTGCAGCAGGAAAACCGCGTAATCGATGGATACAGCCAATTGCAAAATGGCGGAACAGGCGCGGGTAATAAAGGATATGCTGCCAAGAAAGAAATTGCTGCCCTCGTTGAGGAGGATCGCCACCCCGATCGCCAGCAGGAAAAGCACAGGCTCCAGCCAGTGGCGCGTGGCCAGCGTCAGGATGATCAGGCACAGCGGGACAACATAGTACATAATGGAGGCAACCTGCCCCATGGTCACATTGATTTGCTGCGCGCTGTCCGCAGCTGTCCCCTTGAGGTAGCCGTCGGGATACATCTCCCGCAGGGTCAGAACGGTCTGGCTTTGCTGCGCCTCAAGGACGGTCAGCTGGAAAAGCGGGCCATCGTTAAAGTATTGCGACAGCATTTCCTCGTCCTGCATGTCCAGCGGGGTATCGCGCAAATCGGTGATGTCGTCCAGCCACAGGACGCTCTCCACCCCGGGCAATGCCGCCATACGCTCCTTCTCAAGCAGGGCTTCCTTTATGCTCAGGCCAGGCAGGTATACCTGCAAGTTGGGCACCGTGGTCTTGATCCGGTCCAGAGCCATCGCAGTGGGCGCCCCCTTGGGCAGATAAACGCTGAGGTCATAATTGACCTTGACGGACTGCGCGGCAAAAACGCTGACCACACACAGCAGCAAAGTAATCAGAACAATCAACCGGCGGTGGCGAATGACCGCCTCAGAAATACGTTTCATAAGCCTCCTCGCACAAAAACTGATTCGATAGCAGTATACGTGAAAATAAGAAGGCTTGCATCCCACAAAACCATAGTCTGTCTATTTTAAGACACAATGTTTAACAATGTCCTGTAGTGTCTGATTTTTTAGAAGCTATCTGCCTGCGGCAGGTAAAAATCCACAGGGAACCAATCCAGAAAGGGGTGATCCGGGTATAGCGCCCTGGACAGCTGCAGGGTCGTCAGGCGCACTGCCGCCTGGGCATCCAGGGACATGTCAGCACGGTTAGCGCAGGCTTGCACGCACACCTGTGTCCCCTCGCAAACGATGGAAAGCCGGGTTTCATGCGCAATGTCCAGCACCCGCCGCCCGGGAGTCAAGGGCTGATGACAGGCTTTGTAGCGCAGGAAAACCTGCAAAAAGGCCTGCCAGTCCGTCACACGCAGCATACAGGCCGGATGCTGGCTGAAGCTGCTGGCCGCGGCGAACAGGCCGCTGCAGCGTTCCATCTGTGTCACCGACAGCTCCACGCGCAGTTGATTGAGCTTGTTAAATGCCATAAAGTCCTGGAACACGTCCGGCAGGCGCACGTCCTCCTCAAAGAAGAACTCAGCGACCTGGCCATTGACCATATAGAAATACCCTGCCATCCCGCCATCCCGGTAGACTGCCCATGCCTGGCCGTCCCAGGTATGCAGTTTGGTTTCAAACGCCTGCGCGCTGCGCAGGCAAATATAGCTGCCCCGGCTGTAAAGCGTCCTGGCGGCCAGCATCGCGTCCTCCCCCGCCTGATCCAGCGGCGCAAAGGTATGGCCATGATGCCGGTCACCCAGGGTATGACGCAGGCTGTCGCCTGTCAGGTTCAGCGTCACCCGCGTGCCGGCATCCTCAAATCCATAATACTGATAGCGCTGGCGCCGACCGCCTAACACCACCAGCTGGCACCCCTGCGCCTTGAGGTTGTCCAGGGTCCGGGACATCAATTGCCGCATGATGCCCTGGCCGCGCGCATAGGGGTGTGTGGACACCGTGCCGATATAGCCGAATTTCAGCTCCTGCCCGTTCAGGCTGAGCACATCGTGCACCGCGCTGATCATGCCCCTGATACGCCCGTCCTCACGCGCTACCTGGGTGATGGCGGAAAACCCTGGCCTGCCATATACCCAAGGGTGCAGCTTTTTGAAATCTGTCGGGGCGCCAGAATAGCTGAACACGTAGTTGGCAAAATCAATCAGGTCATTTTCCTCATCGGGCCTCGCCTGTCCATACGTCAGCATGTGCCGCACCTCCTGATGATGGTCCTGCCCTGCATCATACCACAACCCGCATAGGCGGCGCAGCATCCCCCGGGCAAAATCGGAAACAACAGCGACGCATCCAAAAACCTGGCACCCTAAAATCTGCACCCTAAAATCTGCTTCATAATAGTTTTGCAATCTGCCACCGGGCAAGGTATACTATGAAAATGAATCAATGGTAAGGAGGGTTGTCCGCTTGGCATCAAAGCAGGCAGTGGTACTTATCCCGTCCTTGCACCCGGACGATCGGCTGACAGCCTATGTGCGGGATCTTGTCGCTCAAGGTTTTGAACACATTGTTGTGGTAGATGACGGCTCCGGGCCGGATTACGCCTCCTATTTCGACGAGCTGCGCGCCAACCCCGCCTGCGAGGTGCTGTCTTACCCGGACAACCGCGGCAAGGGCTTCGCGCTCAAGTTCGGCATGCAGCACATCCTGCGCGCATACCCTGATGCCATCGGCGTCATCACCGCGGATTCCGATGGCCAGCACACCGCGCCGGACTGCCTGCGCCTTGCCAGGGCCATGCAGGAAAAGCCGGACAGGCTGATCCTCGGCAGCCGGGATTTCTCAGTTCCCGGGGTGCCATCCAAGAGCAAAGCCGGCAACCGGCTGACCAGTTTCTTCTTTATGCTGCTGTACGGCCACTGGCTGCCGGATACCCAAACCGGCCTGCGCGGCATCAGCCGCCAGCTGATGCCAAAGATGATCGACATCCCGGGCAGCCGCTTTGAATATGAGATGAACATGCTCATCCACATGTCAGGATGGAACATCGGCTTTGAGGTGGTGCCCATTCAAACCATCTATCATGATGCCAATGCCGGTACGCATTTCCGGCCCTTTCAAGATTCATGGCGCATCTACAAGCTGTTGTTTTCCAACTTTTTCAAATTCGCCTCCGCCAGCGCGCTGTCCACCCTGCTGGACCATGCGCTGTTCAACCTGCTGGACCGCTGGCTGCTGCCCGCGCTGTTTATGGCCTTTTCCCCCAATATGCACCACAGCAGCGCTCTGCTGCCCAACGGCATCGCCAGGGTGTGCTCCGCCTTGTTCAACTACCGGGTCAATCGCCAGTTTGTGTTCAACATTCACAAGTCCAAGGGCGCGCTGCTGCGCTACATTCTGCTGGCCATTCTAGTCTACCTGGCGTCCAGTCTGCTGATCGACGCCTTCCACAAGCTCCTGGGCATGGACAGTGGCCTGGCCAAGATCCTGGTGGATACCGTCCTGTTCTTTATCAATTACCGCGTCATGAAATCCTGGGTATTCAGATCACCCGAAGAAAGGCCCTGAACCTAGTATGAAGAAAACCTCAACGTTAATCCTCGCGCTGGCCCTGCTCATCAGTCTGGCCCTGCCCTTTCTGGTGCCCTCCGGCGCGCTGCTGGACGAGGCTAACTATCAGCTGCTGGAAGAGCGCTGGCAGGAGGAGGAAGACAGCGGCGCGCTGAGCTGGCTGATTCCTTCCGCCGCCGCGCAGCCGGCCCTTGAACCGCTGCCCATGGACTTCTCCCCGGGCAGATCCCTGGACCCTGCCGGTTTTACCGCGGAGGGCTATGAGGATGAAAGCATCCTTGTACAGCTGCAGACCCGGGAAGAAGATGGCGTAAGGCTGCGCATCGCCACCATCAGCATCTCGGACCCCAGCCAGCTGCGCACGGCTACCGCGGGCAAGCCCACCTCCAGCAAAGTGGCGCTGATTTCCTCCATGGCCCAAAAACACAACGCCGTGCTGGCCCTCAACGCCAACTACATGAACCATGATCCGGTCAAAAACAGCTTTGAATACCGCATGGGCGTTCGGATCCGTAAAGATCCAAACCGCATCAAGGACCTGCTGATCATCGATGAAAACGCGGATTTTCACCTGTTTGTAAAGTCAAACAAGAAGGAGATCGCGGCCTTTGAGAAGGCCGGCCATACCATTGTCAACGCCTTCACCTTTGGCCCGGCGCTGGTCAAGGACGGCGTTTTGCTCACCATAGATAAAAACTACGGCTATAACCCCCACGGCAGGGAGCCGCGGCTGGCCATCGGCCAGCTGGCGCCGCTTCAATATATTGTGGTGCTGGTCGAAGGCCTGACCGGCCGCGACGGCGTGACGCAGCAGGAGATGGCGCAGATTCTCTTTGACCTGGGCGCCCGGCAGGCTTTCAATCTGGACGGCGGCAACTCGGCCACCCTGGTGTTCAACGGGGGGTATTACCAGAACAAGACAAAATCCAACGAGCGCGCGCAAACTGACATGATCTACTTTGCCAGCCTGGCGGGCGAGTGAGCCAGATGTACGAGGACGCTGTCAGCCTGCCCGTCTTTGGCACCCGGATCTATGCCTATGGCCTGACGCTGATGCTGGGCTGCTGGCTGGCCATCATCCTGCTGTGGCGGCTGAGTTCCCGGCAAGAGCGGCTTGTCCGGGCCGCCGCCTTCACATCGCTGTTCGCCCTGCCGCTGGGCTTTGCGCTGGCGCGGGTGATGTACTGTCTGTTGGATCCCGCTTTCAGGCCCATTTTGACGCTGAGCAATCTGCTCAATGTCCACACAGGCGGTTTTGCCATGTACGGTGCGCTGACCGGCGCGGTGCTGGCCGCGCTCATCGGGGCCAGGCTGGGCAATGCGGGCAAAATGCGCATGCTGGACCTGCTCTCCCCCGCGCTGGCGGTTTTTTTGGTGCCTGCCCGGCTGGGCGAGGGCTTTACCACCCTGGGCATCAGCCGCCCCCTGACCACCTCCTGGCTGACGGACAGCTTTCTGGCCAGCAGGGACACCTATGATTCCTATTTGCGCACCTACCTGCTGGAGGCCGCGGCCGCGCTGGTTCTTGCGGTTTTCCTGACCCGAATGCTTCGCCAGAATAAGAAGGAAGGCCTGGTCTTTTCAACTTTCTGCCTGCTGTACGGCATCACGCAGACCCTGATGGAAAGCCTGCGCTATGACGGCCACCTGCGCTACGGATTTATCGGTGTGCAGCAGGTATTGTCCGCAGCGCTGTTCGGGCTGACGCTGATCGCGCTGGCCGTGCGCGCGCTGCGCGGAAAGGGCAGCAAGCGGCTGCCCATCCTGGCCCTGGCGGCGCTTCCGCTTGTGCTGGCGGCACTGGTTGGAGTAGAATTCCTGATAGACCGCTCGGAACAGGGCAAACTGTTCAGCTACAGCTTGTATCTGCCGCTGCTGGCGCTGCCCGCGGTAATGGGCATGCGTCTGATCAAACTGGAGGAAAGCCTTGGATAAGGACCTCATCAAGCGCATCAACGAACTGGCGCGAAAAAAGAAAGAAACCGGCCTTCGCGAGGAAGAACTGGCCGAGCAGGCCGCGCTGCGCGCGCAATACCTGCAGGCATTCCGCAGCAGCCTGGAGGCTACCCTGGAACAAATCTGGATAGAAAATGAGGATGGTGTCTATGAAAAGCTTCAAAAAAAGCAATAGGCGCCCGATCGCGCTGACGGCAGCCCTGTTGCTGCTCATCATCCTGCTGCCGGCGCATGCCGATGGCGGCAAGGTGCTCTACAACGCCAAAATTACCAATCTCTTTCCCAACAGCACCACCAGGGTGTACGCCAAGCCGGACACCGACAGCACGGTGCTGGCCAACTACAAGCCCGGTCGGGACATCCAGATTGTTGATGTTCAGCCGAATTTTGTACAGATCAAGCTGGGCAAGAAAACGGGCTGGGTGCTGCGCCACCGCATCATGGACCCGGTGGCGCTGGACTTTGTGAGCACCCCCAAGTTCGGTACCGCGATCAATCACCTGTTTACCACCGTGGACAGTCCCATCGAGATCAAGGCCGCCCCGGACACTGACAGCCAGACGCTGATTGTGCTCAGCAAGGGCGCTAAACTGGGCTTCCTGGACGCGGACAACGGCTGGGCGCGCACCATTTTCAAGCGTCAATACGGCTATGTGGACACACGCACCTTAAGCGAGCTTGAAATGGTGGCAGCCACTGAGGATGCCGGTACCAGTGAAATCCCCATCGCGGTATACAACTCCTTTTATGACATCTCCGACAGCGAAAACAACCTGAACCGCATCAACAACCTGGTGGTAGGCGGACAGCGTATGTCAAAAATTCTGCAGCCCGGCCAGACACTGGATTTTAACAGCGAGGTCGGTCCTTTCAAGGCCAGCAACGGCTATAAGCCCGCCGGCGCGCTGGTGGACGGAGAGCTGGTGTTTGACGTGTACGGCGGCGGCTCCTGCCAGGTATCCAGCACGCTGTACAATGTGGTGCTGCAGCTGAGCGGCCTGACGGTGCTTCGCCGCGCGCCCCACGGCGCCAACGGCGCCAAATACCTGCCCCACGGCGTGGACGCCTCCAGCGGCATGCTCAACTTTGTTTTCCGCAATGACTATCCCTTTCCGATTTCCATCGCTGCCCACACGCAGGATGGTTCCCTGTTTATCGCTATTTACAAGGTATTATAATGATGAAACGCGCGCTGTCCCTGCTGATCACTCTTGCCTTTTTGCCGCTGGCAACCGCCATGGCAAAGGATCAGCCCGCTTTGTATACCGGAAAGCCCAGCCATGATGCGCAGATCTACGCGCAGGCATCCCTTGATGCCCAGAGATTGGGCTACGCGCTCAAAAACAAAACGCTTGAAATCCTCGAGGTTGAGCCCGCCTGGCTCAAGGTCCGCACCGACAGATTTACCGGCTATATGCGGCGGCATTACATGATTGACGCCAGCGTAAAAACCGTTAACCCGCACACCACGCCGCCCTACAGCACGGTGGAATGTGAATGGCTGGCCTGGGTCGCCGGGGAAGCGCCTGTTCTGGCTGAGCCGCGAGCGGACGCCAAGGCGCTGATCACCCTGCAAAAAGGCGCGCGCCTGGCGCTGCTGGATATAAACGATGGCTGGGGGCGGCTGATCTACCACCGGCAGTATGCCTACATCAACACCAACCTGCTCAGCGAAATCCAGCCTGTCAACCAGGCGGCCGCACCCGGAACGGACGCGCCCATCGCGGCGTATACCTCCTTTTACCGCACCTCCCAGGAGGGCAGCAACCCCAACCGTATGATCAACATCCAGGTAGCCTGCGACCGCTTTTCCCTGTATACACTGCAACAGGGCGACAAGCTTGACTTCAACCAGCACATCGGCCCCTATTCACGCAGTGTGGGTTACCTGCCTGCCAACGCCCTGGTGGGCGGAGAAACCATCCAGGGGTACGGCGGAGGGACCTGCCAGGTCTCCAGCACGCTTTACAACGTCATCTTGCAGCTGCCCGGGGTGGAAATCCTGCACCGCAGGCCGCACGGGCCTTCCGCAGCATCCTATCTGCCCCATGGCGCGGATGCCGCGGTGGGCAACAAAACCCAGAATTTTATTATCCGCAACCGATACAGTTTCCCCATCCGCATAGACGGCACTGCCCAGGACGGCGCCCTGACCATCGCGGTCTTTCGCGTGGATTAATACCAAAACGCCGCCCCGGGCGCTCAGTCCGCGGGACGGCGTTGTTTGTTTGGGGCTTACCGCAATTCGGTGTGCGCCTGCTCTACCAGGCGGACAATGGCCGTATCATCCACAGAGGTGTCCGGACCACGGACAATGTCCGCCAGAAACTCAATGTTGCCCTTGGGACCCTTGACCGGAGAGAAGGTCATTCCCTGTACCCGCCAGCCCCGGCGATCAGCAAAATCGCGTATCTCGCGCAGCACGCGGACATGGGTGTCCGCTTCACGCACCACGCCATGCTTGCCCACTTGGCCGCGCCCGGCCTCAAACTGCGGCTTGATCAGGGTTAAAAAGCGGCCCTGTTCGCCCATGATGTCCATGGCGGCAGGCAGGATCAGGCGGATGGAAATAAAGGACACATCCATGACCGTCAGGGCAGGCCGCAGCGAAAACTGCTCCGCCTTCAGCAGCCGCGCGTTGGTGCGCTCCATGACCGTGACACGCTCATCCTGCCGCAGACGCCAGTCCAGCTGGCCATAGCCCACATCAATCGCGTACACATGCGCCGCGCCATTGCGCAGCAGTACATCGGTAAAGCCGCCGCTGGCGGCGCCGATGTCCATCGCGACCAAGCCGCTGACATCCGCCTCAAATGCCTGCAGGGCTTTTTCCAGTTTCAGGGCGCCGCGGGAAGCCCAGGCTTGCTCCTCGCCGCGCAGGATCAGGCTGTCCTGCGGCATGACCATCCAGGAAGCCTTGTCCACGCGCCGCTCCCCGCAAAACACGCGCCCGGCCAGAATCATGGCCTGCGCGCGCTCCCGGCTGGTCGCCAGGCCGCGCGCCACCAGCGCCAGGTCCGCGCGCTGCTTCATGAGACCATCCTTCTGAGTCCGTGCAGGCTGTCCGCAATGCTGCGCGCATCCAGCCCACAGTGCGCCAGCAGCCTGTCATGACTGCCATGCGGGATAAATGAATCCTCCAGGGCATAAAGGCGGTCAGGCAATTTGAGCTGATGCTGCACACAGGCTTCGCTGATGGCGCTGCCAAGCCCCCCCGCCAGAGCCTGCTCTTCCAGGACATAGTAAGGAGTGCCCAGACGAGTGAGCTCCCTGAGGAAATCCATGTCCAGCGGCTTGATGGAGGAGGCGTTGACCACCTGCGCCTGAAGCCCCCGATCAGACAGCAGTTCCCGCACGGCGAGCGCCTCCGACACCATGGGACCTGTCGCCACCAGGCAGATGTCTCCCGGGGGCGTCAGGCGTTCCCATACGCCCGGATGAAACGCGGCTGCCGGCAGCTGCTGCATGCGCGCACTTTCCAAACGCGGGTAGCGGATAAACACCGCGCCGGGATGGGACACGGCAAAACGCAGCATGCTTTCCATTTCCTCAATGCTTCTGGGGTTGAGCAGGATCAGGTTGGGCACATGGCGCAACAATGCGGTGCCAAACACGCCATGGTGGGTGGGCCCGTCCGCGCCGCCCATGCCCGCGCGGTCAATCAAAAAGGTGACCGGCAGGTTTTGCAGGCAGACATCCACCACCACCTGATCATAAGCGCGCTGCAAAAAGGTATCGTACAAGGCGACCACCGGGCGCAGGCCGCCGGCTGCCAGCCCGGCTGCCAGCGTGACCGCGTGGGCTTCGGCGATGCCCACATCAAACAAACGCGCGGGATACGCCTCCTGGAAGGGCGCAAGCCCTGTGGGCTCAGCCATGGCGGCGGTGATGGCCACAATGCGCTCATCCGCGCGCGCCAAGTCCACCAGCAGCTGTCCGGCCGCCTTGCCAAAGGAACGCGCGGATGCGGCTGATTTAGGCTGGCCGTTCTCCGGATGGAAGGGGCTGACACCATGGGTATTCGATGGCTCCTGCTCCGCATAATCATAGCCCTTGCCCTTTTGTGTCATCACGTGGATGATGACCGGCTCATCAAAACGCTTGGCGCGCTGGAAGATTTTTTCCATGTGGCGCAGGTTGTGCCCATCGATCGGGCCCAGGTAATGGAACCCCAGTGCGCCAAAAACGCGGTCGCGGACAAAGATGTTTTTGATGGAATCCTTGACCCGCTGCAGCAGGTCGAACAGCCATCCGCCAATCAGCGGTACCTTGAGAAAAAATACAGACAGCGCGCGCTTGAGGGAGATCCATGCCTTGCTGGTGCGCATATGGGTCAGGTAGTTGCTCAGAGCGCCCACATTGGGCGCGATGCTCATCTGATTGTCATTGAGGATAACAATCAGCCGGGTTTTTTGATGACCGGCGTCATTGAGCGCCTCATAGCACAGCCCCCCGGTCATCGCGCCATCGCCCACCACCGCAACAATATGCTCCTTGCCGCCCTTTAAATCCCGCGCGCGGGCCATGCCCAGGGCAGCCGAGATGCTGGTGGACGCGTGGCCGGTGTCGTAGGCGTCATGCGGGCTCTCCGCGCGCTTTGGAAAGCCTGAAATGCCGCCGTACTGGCGCAGACTGTCCATGCCGGCCAGGCGGCCGGTAAGCATCTTGTGCGCATAGCACTGATGCCCGACATCAAAAATCAACTTGTCCCGCGGGCTGTCAAACACACGGTGCAAAGCCAAAGTCAATTCGACCACGCCCAGGTTGCTGGCCAGGTGGCCGCCGTTTTTGCTGACCGCGCTGATAATCTCCTCACGCAGCTGGCTGGCGATGCTTTCCAGCTGCGGCTGTGTCAATTGCCGCAAATCCGCCGGTTCGCGGATGTCACGCAAATCCATGGCTGTCCTCCATTCCTTCCACGGTGCACCTATTGTACCACATTCTCAAGGCTATGAATAAAGCTAGCAGGCAGCAGATTTACTTGCCATCACCCGGCTGATATAATAGCGTCATGAACGGAGGGCACATGGACACTCTAACAGGGACCAGCGCAGGCACGCTGTTTCGCAACGAGGACAATGGCTACAGCGTGATTTCCCTGCGCACGGGGGAAGGGCTGGTCACGGTCACCGGCACCATGCCCGCGCTGATGGACGGCGAGCATCTGGAGCTGGAGGGCAGCTGGACCGAGCACCCGCAGTATGGCCGGCAATTCAAGATGTCCTCGCTGCGCATCCAAAAACCCCAGACGCTCAGCGCGATTGAAAAATACCTGGGCTCCGGGCTGATCAAGGGCGTAGGCCCCAGCACCGCGCGGCTGATTGTCCAGACCTTTGGCAAGGACACCCTGGAAATTCTGGCTACCCAACCCGAGCGGCTGACAGAGGTGCCGAAGATCGGCAAGATCCGCATGAAGCAAATTTCCCGCAGCTTCCTGGAGCAGCAAGCCAGCCGCAGCACCTATATCTTTTTGCAGCAATACGGCGTATCCCCCGCGCTGTCCGCCAAGATCTACAAGGCTTACCGCGAAAGCGCTGAAGCCATCATCCGGGACAACCCCTACCGTCTGATTGATGACATCCAGGGCGTTGGCTTTCTGACGGCTGACCGCATCGCCCTGTCGCTGGGCATCACGCAGGACAGCCCTTTCCGCCTGCAGGCCGGCATCAAGTACGCCCTGCAGGACGCGTCCGTCACCGGCGGCCACACCTGCCTGACAGAGGATGAGCTGATAGAAAAATCCGCTGAGCTGCTCAAGGCGCCCGGCGCTGAAATCAAACGGCTGCTGGACGACCTGACCTTAAAGCGGCAGCTGTGGGTGGATCCGGTAGCGGGCACGCGCTGGGTCTCCCTTCCCAGCCTGCGCAAGGCCGAGATCGACATCGCCAGGCGGCTGCTGTCCCTGTGCGGCGTCAGTCAGCAGTTCATGCCCCACCACATCAAAGGCAAGATCAGCCAGTTTGAGCGCGAGCACGGGATCCGCTTCAGCAAAGCTCAGCGCGAGGCGGTCAGCCAGGCCGCGGAGCATGGCCTGGCGGTTATCACCGGCGGCCCGGGCACAGGCAAGACCACCTTGATCAACTGCCTGATTTATGTCCTGGGCGGCCAGAGCAAAATCATGCTGGCCGCGCCAACCGGCCGCGCCGCCAAGCGCATGAGCGAGGCCTGCGGCATGGAGGCCAGCACCATCCACCGTCTGCTGCAATATGGCGGGGAGGAAGGCGTCTTCCAGGTCAACCGCGAAAATCCGCTGGATTGTGACTGCGTCATTGTGGATGAAGTTTCCATGATGGACGTTTTTTTGATGAAAAGCCTGCTGGACGCGCTTCAGCCGGGCACACGGCTGGTGCTGGTGGGCGACGCGGACCAGCTGCCAAGCGTTGGCCCGGGCAACGTGCTGCATGATGTGCTCAAAAGTGACATGATCCCCCGCATCCGCCTCAGCGAGATCTTCCGCCAGGGGCAGGATTCGATGATCGTGCTCAATGCGCACCGCATCAATCAGGGGCAGGAACCGGTGCTCAACAGCCCCGGCAGCGACTTTTTCTTTGAAAACAAACCCGAGGCCAGCCAGGCAGCGCAAAGCATCGTTAACCTTTGCATGAGCCGCCTGCCCCAGTACCTGGGGCTCAAGGACAGCATGCGCCATATCCAGGTGCTTTCCCCTACCCGCAAGGGTGTGTGCGGAGTACAGATGCTCAACGCCAGGCTGCAAGCCGCCTTCAACCCGCCCGCGCCAAACAAGGCTGAATTGCAGTTTGGTGAAACCACCCTGCGCCAGGGCGACAAGGTAATGCATATTAAAAACAATTACCAGCTGGAATGGGAGCAGCGCGACGGAAGCACCGGCCAGGGCGTATTTAACGGCGACATCGGCTTTATCACCGGCATTGAAGCGGAAGACAAGCTGGTACATGTGCTGTATGACGATGAAAAAACCGTGGCGTATGAGTATGGCGAATTGGAGGAGCTGGACCTGGCCTACTGCCTGTCCATCCATAAAAGCCAGGGAAGCGAGTTTCCCGTGGTCATCCTGCCCATGGTGGGCGGGCCAAAGATGCTGCTGACCCGCAACCTGCTCTATACCGGGGTTACCCGGGCGCGGCAGCTGGTGGTACTGGTGGGGCGGCAGGAGGTGCTGTCCATGATGGTCAGCAACAACCTGGAGCGCCGCCGCTATTCTCTGCTGCTGCACTGGCTGACGGTGCTCTCCGCCGGAGCAGAGACATGATAGCTGCCCTGTTGAAAAAGGCAGCGGACTTATTCTTCCCGCCTGCCCGCTGTCTGGGCTGTGATGAGCCCCGGCAACTGGACGCCGGGGCGCCGCTGTGCGCGGTTTGCCGTCAGGAGCTGGAAAGGCTGAGGGTACCTGACAGTGCCTGCGGTCACTGCCTGTCCCCGGTGCGCTACGGGCAGCCATGCAGCTATTGCGCTCATGGCGGTATGGCGGGCCTGGACCAGGCCTTCGCCCCCTTTGTTTATAAAGACCTGGTCCGCAAGCTGATTGTGAGCATGAAATTCGGTCCGGTGGAGGCGGCGGCAGCGCCCCTGGGAATTGAAATGGCTCTGTGCGTCAGCGGCATCCGCTTTGATATGCTGGTTCCCGTACCCTTGCACCGCTCACGGCTGCGTGAGCGGGGAATGAACCAGTCAACGGTGCTGGCCGGCCTGGTGTGTGAGCAAACAGGCATCCCGGTCATGGAGGCGCTGGCAAAAACCCGCAGGATTGCCCGGCAGTCCGGCCTGCCGGCCGCCCGGCGCGCCACCAACGTAATTGGCGCGTTCAAGGTGACAGGAGACGTCGCAGGGCTTGACGTACTGCTGGTGGACGATGTGCGCACAACAGGCGCGACTGCGCGGGAATGCGCCCGCGTGCTGCGCGAAGCCGGGGCGCGGTCGGTCTGCCTTCTTTGCGCCGCAGTTGCCCGGATGGGAGGCATCGATGGCCAGTAACAAAGCGCTGACACTGTTTGCCCGCACCATCGCGCTCATCGGTCCGGAGGCGTTTGAACGCCTGCAGGCTGCCAGGGTAGCAGTCTTTGGATTGGGCGGGGTGGGCGCTGCCTGCGCGGAGGCGCTGGCCCGCAGCGGGGTAGGCACCCTGGCGCTGGTGGACCATGACGTGATCTCTCCCGGCAACATCAACCGGCAGCTGATTGCCCTGAACTCCACCCTGGGACAACAAAAGACAAGCGCCTGCGCCATTCGCTTAAGGGACATCAATCCGGAAATCAACGTGATAGAGCATCCGGTCTTCTATACACAGGATACTGCCGGCGCCATTCATCTTGAGGATTTTGACGCGGTGGCCGACTGCGTGGATACCCTGGCCGCCAAGGTGCTTTTGGCGCAGCTGGCCCCGCAAGCGGGCGCCTACCTGGTCAGCTGCATGGGCACGGGCAACCGGCTGGATCCGGGCAAGCTGATATTTGATGACATTTACCGCACGGACACCTGCCCCCTGGCCAGGCGTATGCGCAAGGCCTGCCGGGTGTCCGGCATCAAAAACCTGCGCGTGCTGTTTTCAAGGGAGGAGCCCCTGCGCGTGATCACCCAGGCAGAACAAGGGCGCCACGCGCCGGGCGCCATGGCCTTTGTGCCGCCGGTAGCCGGGATGATGATGGCCGGGGACATCGTCACGCATCTGACGGGCATGCGTCCCGAGAGGATGTAATCAGCTCGCTGAAGTAAACAGCGTATACGGCATGGTTTCAGAGTACCTTCAAAGAATGGAATCAGCATATGCTGGATTGTTTGAACAGAGATATTTTCTGATTTGAAGGGAAACAGAGACTATGCATCAATCGGGATGGACAGAAATGTTTGATGATATCTGGATAAGCGGCAATTGGAAAACCGCAAAAAAGATTTCAAAAGGCTGGTCAAGCGATATCAAGTATTATATTGAAACGGCAAACAGCAAACCCCTGCTGCTCAGGGTGTCCGATATCGAGCTGTATGATGCAAAGAAAAAAGAATATGAGATCATATCAAAATATTCATGCTTGGGCTTTCCGATGTCCCGGCCGATTGATTTCGGAACATGCAATACGCTTATTTTGATGACAATATACCGGGGGATTTTTGGGCCGCGCTTGCCGTTTATGTTGCCCACGCTTCTCTTTATTCGATTAAATGGGCGGAGAAGTTCGGTCAGGAAGAAATCGACGGGATGGTAAAAAGATACCATAAAGCATTTGAGGATTATGAAGGGTTTAGGACATATATACCAAAATGGTATACGTATAAGTATAGAGTTTGATTAAATAATCCGCTCGCAGAAACTTGGTTTATTAAAGTTACTGATGTCAAACAAACAAATGGAAACAGACTAAATCCTGAACCCCTTGGTCTTTCGCGGTTTTCAAGCGGCATTTATTCCGATCCTTCCTCAGGTTCCTCAAGCACAACCTCAAGAGCGCGCCTGACCAGGTCGGGCGGGTAGCCGCGCCTGGCCAGGGCGCCATAGGCCCGGCGGTACAGTGCGGCAGGCTCAGCCTGCTTTCCGCGCAGGGATTTGCGCGCCAGCGCAATGGCAGCGTCCAGCTGCCGCTCTTCATCCTGCTCCGGCAGCGTTTCCCGTATCAGATCCTCTGAGACGCCACGCCGGCGCAGCTCCTGCCGGACGCGGATTTCACCATATTTCTTCCCCAGCCCCATGACCAGTTCCTGCGCGTAGCGGCGGTCATCCAAATAACCGTACTCCTGAAGCTTCCGGCAGGCGTCCTCTGCCGCGCCCTCAGAAAAACCGGACCGGACAAGCCGGTCCGTCAGTTCCCGGACGCTTCTGCCGCGGGATTCCAGCAGGCGCGCGGACTGCTCCAGCGCGAAGCGCAGCTCATGCGCGGCCAGCTTCCGCCTGTATTCCTCCACATCCACCGCCTCGCAGGCCCTGAGGGGAAACTGCCTAAACAGCGCCGTGGGAACCCTGAGGCTGCTGCCATCCTGCAAACAGACAAGGCGATAGCCCGCGCGCTTGAGAACCTCTGAAACGACATCACGCATAGGCCGTCCACCAGCGAAGCAGGTCACGGTTGAGGTCCGCCAGGATATATTCACGCGCTTCGGACGCGCCGACTGTCAGGCTGATAATGCCCCGCCCGGCGTCCGGATCCAGAAACAGCATGTGTACCGCGCCATAGGCCATGCCCTGGTGGCCGTACAGCGTCATGGGGCCGATGCGCTCGTCACGCAGGATAAACATGCCCAGGCCCTGGCGCAGATACGGATCCCGCGAACCCAGGCTGGCGTGCGGCGAGCGCATCAGCTCCAGGGTGTGCCCGGTGAACAGACCGGGTGTCAGCAGCGCGCGCCCGAGCGCCGCCAGGCTGCCCACATCAGTGCAGCAGTTGCCGTGGGCCAGCAGGTGATGCCGCATAAGGTCCGGTGTTTGCCAGCCGGCAAGCGGCGCCGCCTGCCGGGCTGCGCCGTCATAATTGGGCCTCCGCCGCGGCGGCAGCACGCGCCGCGCGTCCGCGACCTGGGCAGTCAGCAACTGAGGGTAATAGGCCGCGCGCAGGCCCAATGGCTCAAATAAACAGCGCGCCATGGCCGCCTGGAAGGAGAGCCCGGTTTGCGCCTCCACCACGCAGCCGGCCAGGCCAAAGCCGAAATTGCTGTACTCGCAGCCCTCCATCGGCAGGTGCGCTGTGTGGCTGTCAGCCTGCAGCAGCTCCCCCGCGCCGGCGCTGCCGCTCAGGCTCCTGGTGTAGGCGCCGCCGTCCCTGATGCCCGCGGTGTGGGACAGCAGCATCCTCAGGCTGACAGGCCGGTCCGGAGCCTCCGGATGCCTCAGGGAATAGGGCAAGCCGGCGTCAGCGTCAGCGTCCAGATCCACCAGGCCCTGCTGACGCATGGCCAAGATGCCCGCTGAGGTGACCAGCTTGGAGACCGACGCCAGGCGAAAGGCTGTCTCAGCGCCCACAGGCAAGCCTTTCCTGGCCTGGCCATATACAAAGTGATCACGCAGGCCATCCCGGTCAAACAGCGCCAGCGCGCCTGCCTGTGCCCTGTGGCTTCTGAGGATGTCCCGGCAGGCAGCCCACGCGTTATCGGGCAGGCTTTTAATCAGCGGCGTCAACTCCCGGGGGCCGCCGGGCACCAGCCGCACCAGGCGGTGGTACAGCACGCGTTTGTTCATCCGTCCTCCTTGGGGGCCTTGATAAAAACCATGGCCAAAGCGAATACAAACAGGACCATCAGGATAAACCCCGGAAACAGCGCCCAGGTCTGACCGGTAACCGCAGCCAGCAGCAGCATCAGCCCCAGGGGCAGCAGCATGCGGACCGCGAGCGGCGCAGCAAAACGCACCAGCAGGTAGCTGCCGGCCCCCGCAACCAGCAGCGCGCTCAGCCCCTGGGAGACCCTGAGGCTGCCCAGCATCAGGCTGTCGGTGCGCAGGCCCTCAATCATCATGCGTCCCAGGCCATACCAGATAAGATACCACAAAAAGAGCGTGCCCTTCCCCTTTTGGGCGCAAGGACCTCGCAGACGCAGCAGCAAAAAGAAACCTGCCAGGTTCCACAGCGACTCATACAAAAAGGCTGCCAGGTGCCACTGGCCATCCACAAAAACCGCCACAGGGAAAAACTGCCAGGCAGGGTTGGTGACCGCCAGGCCGTAAGCTTCCCTGTTAAAGAAGTTGCCCCAGCGTCCAATGGCCTGGGCCAGCATCAAACCGGGGGCTACCAGGTCAGCCAGCAGTGCAAATGAGAGCTTTCTGCGCCGGGACAACAAGAAAACACCCAGGGCGCCGCCCAGCACACCGCCGTAGATGGCCAGCCCACCTTCCCAGACGCGCAGGATGGAGACAGGATCGGCCCGATAGCGCTCCCAGGTAAAGGCCACATAGTACAGCCTTGCAAAAACAACAGCGGGCGGTACAGCCCACAGCGCCATATCCACCGCCAAATCAACAGGCAGGGAAAGCCGCTTGCTCTCCCTGCTCATGTAATACACCGCTGCCAGCACGCCCAGGGCAATCAGCAGACCGTAAAGATTCAGGCGCATCGCTCCGGATTTACTTGGCAGCTTCCCCGTGGATGACCTTGAGCGTCTCAATGATGGGCAGCTGCTGCGGGCAGGCCGCCTCACACTGGCCGCACTCAACGCACAGGGAGCCATCACCGCCGTCCTTAATCACGCCGCTGTAACGAAAGTGGAGGCTGCCGGGCTGATTGAGCATGTAGGACTCGTTGTACATCGCGAAGATGCGCGGAATCAGCACTCCCTGGGGGCAGGGCTGACAGTAGTCGCAGCCGGTGCAGCCGATTTTGACGCGCGCCAGATAGCTTTTTTTGAGCTGCGCGATAAAATCGTGCTCTTCCCTGGTCAGGCTGTTGGGCAATACCTGCTCGAACACGCTCAGGTTCTCCTTGAGCTGCTCCATCGTGGTCATGCCTGAGAGGATGGTAGCCACCTGCGGGAAATCACCCACATAGCGGAAGGCCCAGTTAACCGCGCTACGGCCGCTTGGGTGGGCATCCATCAGGCTTTTGACATTCCGGGGCGGGTTGGCCAGCGCGCCGCCGCGCAGCGGCTCCATCACAACAATCGGGATCCCCTTGTCCCCGGCGTAGCGCAGCCCGTCAACCGTGGCCTGGTACTGATCATCCAGGTAGTTGAATTGGATTTGCGCCATGTCCCAGTCATAATCGTCGATCATGCGCAGGAATTCCGCCTTCTCATCGTGGAAGGAAAAGCCCGCGAAGCGAATGCGACCGTCCGCCTTGGCTTTCTCAAGGAACTTTTTGTAGTTGAGCTTTTGCAGCTTGGTAAAGGCGGCGCCATTGAGCGCGTGCAGCAGGTAGAAATCCAGATGTGATACATCCAGCTTGCTCAGCTGCTCATCCAGCAGGCGGTCCATATCCTCTTCCTTATTGACCAGCCACTGAGGCAGCTTGCTGGCCAGCATCACGCGCTCGCGATAGCCGTCCTTGAGCCCAAGCCCTGTGACGATTTCGCTCTCGCCGTTGTGATAGCCATAAGCAGTATCTACATAGTTGATGCCATGATCTATGCCGTAGCGCAGCATGCGGATGGCTTCCTCGCGATCAATGGGCTGGCTGCCGTCATCCTTTTTCACGGTGGGCAGGCGCATCATGCCGAAACCCAGCCTGGAGACTATTTTACCTGTTTTGCCAAAAGGTACAGTTTGCATTCTCATCCTCCATATATCAATATTCAATCCCCCATTGCTGCAGAGAATTCAATCCCCCATTGCTGCAGAGAATTGCTTTCCTCTTTTATTGTACACAATGACAAGCAGAGCGTCTACCAAACTATGGACAAATATATCCTTATATTGACAAGACTCGCCATTGCAATACATAAAAAAACCTAATCCGGCAGCCAGCCCCGGGCGCGCAGGCAGGCATAGACCGGCGCGTGGACCAGCTTGTCCTTTTGATGTATGAATCTGAAGCTGGAGCGCACCAGCCGGCCATCGGGCCACTTCATGCCGCCTGAGCCGTCCAAATCAATCCCCAGACCCGCAGCGGCCGTCTCCGGGGCAACCAGGGAAACCCGGTTGTGGCAGCGGTTGCCCAGCAGCAGGTCAAACACGCCGGCGTCCGGGTCAATCGCCAGGTGATTGCCGGTGTAGCCGGCCAAGCCAAAGGCGCGCAGGCCCATCCACTCGGGCACCTCGCTTTTCATCTGCACAGGCGACTTGGAAAAGCACAGCAGGCCCAAAAATTGCCTGTAGCTGCCATCCTCAAGCAGATAACCGGTACGGTTGACACCGATGCTGCGCAGGGTGTCCATGCGCAGCAGCCGCCCGGACAGCAGCGCCCGGGCAAAACGGCACAAGTCCTGCGCGGTGGAAAACAGGCCGGCGTGACCGCTGGGCACATCTCCCGCGGCGCCGAGCAGGCGGGCCTTGGGGTCATGCGGCTGACCGGGCGGGATCTCATCCATCACATGATATTTGCCGTTGATGACCTTGTGCTCCAGACCATAGTCCATCACGTCCTGAAGACGGGACGCAGGCACCTGCGCCCAGGTTTGGGTCATGCCCGCGGGCGCGAAAACCTGTGATGTAAGGTATTCAATGTAAGAAAGGCCGCTGACGGCCTCCAGAATATATTTGAGCACCAGCGCGTTCATGTCCGAATACAGCCGTTCTCCGGCAAGCGGCGCGGCATAGGTCTGAAACACCATCTCCCGCGCGGCGCCCGCGTCCTCCTGGGCATCCACCCGCCGGGGCGTTTGCAGGTTGGCCCGGTAAGACAGGCAGTCCTCCAGGGTGCATTCCTTCAGCCCGGCAAAGCGAGGGTCCAGCCATGCCAGGCTGTCTCCCGGGCGGAGGCAGCCGTGCTCCATCAGCTGCAAAACGCTGACCAGCGTAAACAGCTTGGTCAGCGAGGCAAGGTCATAAACAGTGGATAAATCCAGCGGCTGCGGGTCAGGAACAAAATCTCCCTGCGCCAAACGCGTCTCACGGCGCAGACCGCAGGTAAAGACACGGTGGTCATCGCTTGTGCCATAGCACACCGCCGCGCCGGTCAGCCAGCCCTTTTCATGAACCAGGACATCCATGGAAGCCCGCAGGGCGCTGTCAGCCTGAGCGGGCGTCATGCGATAAAGTCCAGCCATCCAAACCGTTCGGGAACATGAAAATTGCGCACGCCGGTCGCCTGCCATGCTTGCAGTTCCACCCCCCGCGGGCTGTGGTCCACCCGGAACACATTGAAGCGCCAGGCATCCCCCGCCTTGGGCGCAGCGGCAAAGGCGGCATAGGGCAATTGCCAGACAGCCTCCGTGCGGTTGGCGGCACGGTCATGGCGGGTCAGGGTTTTCATGCCCGCAGCATCCCAGTCCATGTTCAGCACGCGTTCACCCTGCGGGGTATAGTGGATATCCCCGGTAAAAATCACGTCAAAGGGACTGACCTCAATCTCATGGTAGGCGCTCAACGTTCCGGTATCCGCCAGGAAGAGTTCGAACACATCCTGGGTATACAGGGGCTCATCATTCATGCGGTAGGTGGAATGAAGGCAATCATCCTCTGCAACAAAGCGCACATAGATCATCCCGGCCCTGTCATCGCGCAGGATACGAAATTCCGTGTACAGGAAGGGACGCTGGCCGCTTTCCACCTCAAGCAGTTCGCCTGCGGGCGCCTTGTCCCAAGCCGCATCACCGGCAGCAGGCATTCCCTTTAGCGTCACGGGATAACAGGCATACCGCGCGTTCTCAGCCATAAAAACCCTCCTCTCTTATCCGTCCAGCCTAAAGCTCTTTCGCAAAGCGATCCGCAAATGCCCGCGCATCGGCCAACTCCTCCGCGCTGGGACGCAGGCGCGCACGCACGCCCGGCATGGTCCTGGCCTTGAGCTGCTCCAGCCTGCCGGTGATGTTGGCTACAGCCTCACCGCTCCAGCCATAGGAGCCAAAGGCAGCGCACAGCTTGCCCTTGACATTGTAGGGGTGCAGGGCAGCCAATAATTCACCAATGGGCTGCAGGGCATCCCCCAGGAAGGTAGGCGAGCCGAACAGCACGCCGTCAGCCAGGGCGATGGCCTGCAGCGCCTCAGACTTGTTGTGCTCATCCAATTCGATCAGGTTGACCGCAATGCCGGTTTTTTCAAGTTCCCGGCTGATGGCTTGCGCCAGCGCGCGGGTGTATCCATAGGCACTGACATAAATCACCGCCACGGATTTGCCCGGTTTTTCAGGCAGCGCGGACAGGCGCTCATACATCTCCAGCATCCGCTCCAGGTGGCTGTCCAGCACCGCGCCATGCCCGGGCAGGACAAGGTCCGGCTTGATATCACGCACCGCCTTGATGCCGTTGACCACAAAAGGACGGCTGAATGGGCTCATGATGTCCTGATAATACTTCTCTACCCCCTCCATATAGTCGGGGATATCCTTGACCTTGCTCATCAACAGCGGCGCGAAGGAATAGTGCGCGCCCAGGAAATCGCAGGTGAAAAGCCCGTTGGACAGGGAATCATGTGTAAACATCGTATCCGGCCAGTGCAGGTTGGGCATAGGATAAAAAGTCAGGGTACGGTCGCCCAGGCTGAGCGTATCGCCTGCCTTGACCACACGGCTGTTGAAGGGCCGGTTGATGATTTGACCGACAAAGGTAATGGCGCTGTTGGTGCCGATGACCTGCAGCTTGCTGTTGCGCGAGAGCAGGTCCGGAATTATGCCGGCATGGTCAGGCTCAGTATGGCTGACGATGAGGTAATCCACCTGCTCAAAGGGAAGGATTTTCCCGATGTTGGCAAGGTACTCCTCCAGGAAGCCTTCTTTTGCCGTCTCCACCAGCGCTGTTTTTTCACTGCCCTTGATCAGGTAGGCGTTGTAGCTGGTGCCCCGGGGCGTTTTCATGATGATATCAAAAACTTCCAGTTCCGGGTTTTGAACTCCTACGGAATAGATCCCGCTTCTAATCTCAAACAAGTCAGCGTCCTCCTTTGTTTGTTATAATTATACCACAGACCGGACAAGCATACACCATCCGCTCCGGCCGCGTGGCACAGCGGGCTGAGATAAATCGGCCTTTTATAACGTTAAGCCGCACAGGCATTTTGTGCGGCTCAATGAAAAGACAAGTTTAAACCCGATAATGATTAGCGGTGGGGGACGATCTCAATCCAGTATCCGTCCGGATCCGCAATGAAGTACAGGCCCATGCCCGGATTCTCGTAGCAGATGACGCCCATTTCCTTATGCTTTTTGTAGGCGGCGTCATAATCGTTGACGCGCAGGCACAGATGGAATTCGTTGTCGCCCAGGTCGTATTTGGGTTTGCCCCAGTCCCTGAGCCAGGTCAGTTCCAGCGCGTGGCCGGTCTGCCCGTCACCCAGGTAGACGAGGGTGAAATGCTCCGTTTCCTTGCGGCGCGTTTCGACCAGGCCCAGCGCCTCCTTATAGAAAGCCAGGGACTTGTCCAGGTCGATGACATTAAAGTTGTTGTGGGCAAAGGTAAACTGCAGGGGCTGGCGCGGTGTGTTCTCACTCATCTTCTTTCTCCTTTACAATTCTTTCAGTCCATTCAGTTGATACTTCAAGGTCCTCGTCCAACTCGTTTTGGAAATCCGGGGCATCCGGAGGTGATACTGCCGCGCGTTCATGCGCGTCCACAGACTCCACGGCACGCAGGCGCCGGGCGATGCTGCGGGTACGGCGGTTGGCCAGGTCAATGGATTCGCTGGCCTGGCGCAACCGGTTCTGGGTCTTTTCCAGGATGTCAGAAAAGGCGGCGAAATCCTCCCTGACCTGGCTGAGCAGCTGCCAAACCTCGGCGCTGCGCTGCTGGATGGCCAGGGTACGAAAGCCCATTTGAAGGCTGTTGAGCAAGGCCAGCAGCGTGGTAGGGCCCGCCAGGGATACCCGGTATGTCCGCTGCAGGCGTTCAGCCAGGCCGCTGATCCGCAGCGCCTCGGCGTACAGACCTTCCACCGGCAGATAGAGAATGGCAAAATCCGTGGTATAAGGCGGCTTGATGTACTTGCCGGCGATCCGCTCCGCCTCGCGGCTGATGGCGCGCTCCATGGCGCCAAGCGCCGCATCCACCAGGGCTTTGTCCGTGCCCTCACGGGCAGACTGCAGCCGCTCATAATCCTCCAGGGGAAACTTGGCGTCAATGGGCAGAAAGACCGGCTGGCCCTCCGAATGCCCGGGCAGGCGGACTGCGAACTCCACCCGCTCATTGCTGCCGGGAACCACAGCGCAGTTGACCTCATACTGGCCGGGCGCCAAGACCTCCTCCAGCAGCATGGCCAATTGGGTTTCCCCCCAGGTGCCGCGGGTTTTGATATTGGCAAGCACCTTCTTCAGATCCCCTACGCCGCTGGCCAGGGTCTTCATCTCGCCCAGGCCCTTATAAACCGCCTCCAGTCGCTCGTTGACCAGGGTAAAGCTCTCACCCAGGCGGCGATTCAGCGTGGTGTGCAGGTGCTCATCCACGGTCTTTCGCATTTCGTCCAGCTTGAGGGCGTTGTCCTGCCGCATGTGGTTGAGGGAGGTATACAGCGTCTCGCGCATCTGGGTGACCGTCTGGTCCTGCTGTCCCAGGCGCGTATTAAGCACCTCATCCAGGTGCTTCAGGCGGCTGTCCTGGTTGGCAAGGGCGCTGCCCAGGCGCTGGTCCAGCCGCTCATGCCAGGCGGAGAGCCCGGTCTGCTGGGCGCCAAGCTGATGCTGCAACGCTGATTGCTGCTGGCCGGTCTGCGCGCTCAGGCGGGCTTCGGTGTCGCGCACCAGGCGCTCCATGTACTCAGCCAGGGTATCCTCACTTTGCAGGCTGAGCCGCCGTCCCTCCTCCCGGGCGCGCCCCTGGCGCACCAGCAGGGCAATCAGCAATACCATGATTACCAGCAACAGCCCCAGGAGCGCAGCAAGCGGCAGCCAGGGCGAAAGCAGCCCTTCAGGCATGGCTGATGCCCTGCCGCCAGTGACGGTAACACAACCCAATGTAGCGGATATCCTGCTGGTTGTCGATCAGCAATTGCTCCCCCGTCTTGATGACACGGCCATCCTTGTCAATGCGCGTGTTCATGGTGGCTTTAGCGCCGCACCAGCACAGCCCGCCGGGAACTTCCCTGATCTCCTCAGCCAGACGCAACAGCGCCGCTGAGCCAGGAAAGAAATTGCCCTGGAAATCGGTCTTGAGACCATAGCAATAGATCTCCAGGTGGTCAGACATGTCAGCCAGCTCCTGTACCTGCTCGGGCGTCAGAAACTGGGCCTCGTCAATGAATACATACTCAAACCCGCTGCTGGCGTTGCGCGCCGCCAGCCACAGCAGCTGCTCGCGCGCGGAATGGCCGCTTTCCAGCACCAGTTCGGCCTGTGCCTGCAGGCCCACGCGCGAATAAACGATGCCTTCCCCGATACGGGTGTCCACAGCGGGCTTGACCAGCGCAACCCGCAGCCCCAGCTGCTGGAAATTATAACGCTGCATGAGCAGCTGGGCAGTTTTGCTCGACCCCATGACACCATAATAAAACCGCAGCATTACAACTCCCGCCTGCCTTCCATGGCTTTGGACAGGGTTACCTCATCCGTGTATTCCAGGTCGCTTCCCACCGGCACACCGTGCGCGATGCGCGTGACCCGGATGCCCAGGGGCTTTGCCAGACGCGCGATATAAGCGGCGGTGGCCTCTCCCTCAATGTCCGGGTTGGTAGCCAGGATCAGCTCGCTGACCGCCTGGCCCTGCAACCGGTCCATCAGCTCCTTAATGCGGATATCCTGCGGGCCGATGCCGTCCATGGGCGAAAGGATCCCGTGAAGCACATGGTAAAGCCCGTGATAATCATTCATGCGCTCCATCGCGGCCACGTCGCGCGGGTCACGCACGACGCACAGGATGTCTTGCCGCCGGCGGGGATCGGCGCATACCGCGCACAGCTCGCCCGCGGTGTAGTTTCCGCAGCGCGTGCACAGCCGGATGCTCTCCCTGCCGTCCACCAGCGCAAACGCCAGGGCGCGCACCGCCTCCAGCGGCTGCGCGGCAAGATGGTAAGCCAGACGCTGAGCGGTTTTACGCCCGATGCCGGGCAGCTTAGCCAGCTCCTCGGCCATGCGCTGGATGGGTTCCGCTTGTTTGTTCATTTACAGCAGGCCGCCCATGCCGCCGGTCACCGAAGCCATGGCCTGCTCGCGGGTTTGCTCTCCCAGGCGCAGCGCCTCGTTGACCGCCGCCATGATCAAGTCCTCCAGCATTTCAACATCCTCCGGGTCAACCGCCTCCGGATTGATGGTCAGGCTGACCAGCTCGCGCTTGCCGTTGATTTTGCAGGCAACCATGCCACCGCCGCTTTGGGCCTCGTATTCCCTCTCATCCAGCTCCTCCTGGGTTTTGGCCAGCTGCTCCTGCATCTTCTGAGCCTGGCGCATCAGCTGCTGCATATTGCCGCCCATACCGCCCATACCGCCGAATTTCCCTTTTGCCATCTTGTCCTCCATCCACAGCAAGGTGCTTATTTTTCTTGTTGCTGCCGGGCTCTGCCCTGCATATCAAGGCGTATTCTACCATTTCTTGTGGTCAAATTCAATCTTCACCGCTAAGGATTGGGTTTGCCAGAAAGCTGACCCGACACCCCTGCCGGACGCAGATCCCTTCATAAGGCGATCTGTCTTGCTTATCTTATATTAACACGCTAAAGCCATCCGGTGTGGAACGCTTCAGGTAAGCGGCTGCCCACGAAAATCCAATGCTTCCTGTTCATTCGCGCAGGTGTGCCCGGTCCGCCATGCCCGGCAGGCTGTGTTTCCCGGAAAAGTCATTTCCATCGCGTATGCATGTGGATCCTGTCTACTTCTTCATTAAATGAACAGCAAATCCGGCTATTTCGTGCTGAAGGTAGATAAAAACAGTCGTGCCGCCCCGCGTGATACGCGTTGATTCATCAAATGCGTAACCTCTGTGGCCCAGATGCCAGACAGCCCTGTCCACGTCATTGCAGGCAATGGCGATATGTCCTTTTTCGCCGTGTCCGGATATTTTCATCAGTTCAAAATTGACTCCTGAAAAAAATGAAGTCTCTTTCTCAATGACCGGGGCGCCCATCAGCTTCGCAAAATCCCGGGCGTCCCGGCCGGCTTGATTCAGCGTGCCGGAATTGATGCCAAGGTGGCGCAGCTCCAGCCCCAGCATCAGGTTGACAGCCGATTCTGTCAGCTCCTCAACGCTTGCCCAGTCTTTACCGGCAACCGCGCCAGAAGGAACCATCCAACTCCCGCCGCAGGCCACAACCCGCTCATCCCTGAGATAATCCAATAAATTTTTCTCATTGATGCCCCCTGTCGGCATGAACTTCATCTGTGGAAAGGGGGCGCTCATGGCTTTCATGGTTTTGATCCCGCCAAGTGCTTCGGCAGGGAAAAACTTCACAGTTTTCAGCCCCAGCTCAATCGCCCGCTCTATATCTGACGGGCTGGAACAGCCTGCGATGATCGGCACATTTTGTTTCAGGCAGTGCTTTACCGTTTTGGGGTTAAGGCCAGGGCTGACAATATAGGACGCTCCCGCTGCCAGGGCCTTATCCACTTGTCCGGCATTCAACACGGTTCCCGCGCCCAGGATCACTTCAGGCATTTCAGCGTGGACATTTCGAATCGCCTGCTCCGCTGCGTCGGTACGGAAGGTGATCTCCGCTACCGGCAAACCGCCCCTGCACAGCGCCCTGCACAAGGGCACCGCGTCGTTGGCGTCATCAATTCTGATGACAGGGATAATTCCTGCCATTGACAGATTCTTTATTACGGTATTCATGGCTTACTCCTCATCGGTTGTTTTGTTTGCGCAACGAGCGGACTGAAAAAGTTTTTACAAGGATTCCATACCAGCGAATTCTTATGGGGCTTACAGAATAACACCGTCACGGAAAATAGAAATTTCCCGGTATCCGTTCACTTCGTTCCTGGCAGATTTGCGCCCTGAGGCGATGTCCATGATCATGTCAAGCAATTTTACCGTTTCTTCCTCATAGGTCGCCCCCGAAATGATTCTCCCCGAATCAAAATCAATCCAGTTGGCCTTTTTTTCCGCCAAACGGCTGTTGGATGCGATCTTTAAGGTTGGAACCGGTGCGCCAAGCGGGTTTCCCCTTCCGGTAGTAAACAGGATCAACCCGGCGCCGCTTGCCACAAGATTGGTGCAGGAGACCTGGTCGTTTCCCGGCCCGGCGAGGATATTCAGGCCTTGATGGATCGCCCTTTGCCCATAACCGATCACCCCGTTGACAACTGCCTGCCCGCCCTTTTGGATACACCCCAGAGATTTTTCCTCAAGGGTGCTTATTCCCCCTTTTTTGTTGCCAGGAGAAGGATTTTCGTAGATCGGTTGCCCATACCGTGAATAATAGTCCTTAAACTCATCAATAAGATGAACAATCTCATGGAACACATCCTCGGATTTGGCGCGGTTCATCAGGATTGTTTCAGCGCCAAACATTTCCGGGACCTCTGTCAGCAAGGTCCGCGCTCCTTCCCCGCACAGCGCGTCATTGACCCTGCCGCATAAAGCATTGGCAGTGATGCCGGAAAAAGCATCGGAACCGCCGCATTTAAACCCCACCGTCAATGCCGAGACGGGTAAACGCTCTCTTTTGTCCTTCTCTATGCGCTCACAAAGTTCTTCCAGCAAGCGCATCCCCGCCGCAAACTCATCCTCAACATCCTGGGCAACAAGGAATTTCATCCTGTTGTGATCAAAGGGCTCCAAATAGGGTTTAAATACCTCTAAATGATTGTTTTCGCATCCAAGGCTTAAAATCAATACGCCACCGGCGTTGGGGTTGCGGGCGATCCCCGCCAAGATCCGCATTGTCCGCTTCTGGTCGTCGCCTGTTTGGCTGCAGCCCATATTATGCGGGAACGCGAATACTCCATCGATCCTTCCCTGAAACAGCGCATTGGCCTGTTCTGCCAGGCGCTGTGCCGTCGCGTTGATACAGCCAACCGTTGGCAGAATCCATATTTCGTTTCGTGTCCCTGCCTGCCCGTCATCACGGAGATACCCTTCAAACGAAAGGCCGGCCGGCTCCCCGTTTTTTTTTCGTCACAGGGTTATATGTGTATTCGGTTTTGCCGGACAAATTTGTCCTTACATTGTGGGTGTGCACCCATTCGCCGCGTTTGATATGCGCTGTCGCGCGGCCGATTGGATAACCGTACTTGATGATATGCTCATCCCTGGAAATGTCCCGCAATGCTGCTTTGTGCCCAAAGGGAATATCCTCAATAAGCGCTATTTCCCCGCCTTCAACATCAACGACATCATCCTTCAACAGGTCTTCTGTCGCAACCGCCACATCGTCCTGAGGCATGATCTTTATCAGCTTGGTCTTCTTCATGTTAGAGCTTTCCCATCGTTGAACGTATGCCGTTTTCCATGATTGAGGAAAGATTGAGCGCGACCGCATCCAAAAATCCATCCAGTTCCGTCAGATCGCGCCCGCTCCAGAACTCCCTGTTGGACAGCACTCCAGACGCCACCTTGAAGGCATCATTTGTTTGCCATGCCGATTCAAAGAAATCCAGGACACTCGGGTTATCCCGAACCTCGTATTCGGCGCCGTCCTCGCGCTTTCCAATGTATCCGCCATTCACCCGGCCGCCGCGATAAAAACGAATGAATGCCGCCATTGAAAACGCCAGGTTTTGGGGTATGCGGCCGAACCTGGCCAGGAAATCAATCAGCGTGGGTACACACCGGGCATTGTATTTTGAGCAGGAATTGAGCGCGATGTCCAGCAATCTGTGCGCGATGTACGGGTTTTCGAACCGCTCGCTCACCGCGCTTGCGAAAGCAAGGAGATCCCCGCGCGGCAAATCAATTGTGGGAACAGCTTCGTTCAGTAAAAATGCGTTCAGATAGTCTTTAAACACGGAATCGTTCATAAAATCGGATACGATATTGTGGCCTGCCAGGTAGGCCGCCAAAACAGTCGCCGTATGCGCCCCGTTCAAAATACGGACCTTCCTTTTTTTGTAAGGTGTCACGTCATCCGTCCAGATCACATTGGCCTGCGGCGAGCCTACCGGAAATTCCTTCATCCATTTTCTGTCGGCTTCGATCACCCACAGGTTGAACAGCTCGCATGTGTCCAGCAAGTCGTCAGTATAGCCCAATTCAGCCTGCAGCTCTTCAATTTGGTTGCGGGGATATCCCGTTACAATACGGTCCACCAGGGTGGAAGCGAACTCACAGCTTGTATCCAGCCATTCCGTGAACGCCCGCGCAAGCCCCCATTCCTTTGCGTAGCGATGCACGATGCGCTTGAGCTGCGGACCGTTATCGTCAATCAATTCAACAGGAAGTATCAAGAGCCCCTTGTCGGAAGCGCCGGAAAACCTTTTGAATCTTTCATACAGAAAAGCACAAAGCTTGGCCGGATAACTCCGGGGCGGCTTGTCATCAAGGCGGTCGCCCTGACGGTACGCTATGCCGGCTTCCGTCGTGTTTGAAACAACGACCCGAAGGTCTTTGTTTCCGGCAACATCAAGCAATTCCTGATAGTTTTTGTAGGGATCGATACACCTTGACACGGAAGATACCCGATCCGCCCTCTGGACAGGCACGCCGTTCTCGATGCCGCGCATCACAACGGTATATTGGCAGTCTTGGGCATTCAGTTGCTCGCACATGCCGTTTTCAATCGGCTGGCATATTACAACAGAGCCATTGAAAGCGCCTTGCCGGTTGCTCAGTTCGACCATCCAGTCAACAAAGGCCCGCAAAAAATTACCCTCGCCAAATTGCAGCACTTTCTCCGGCAGATTCAAAAACCGCTTCGGATACTTTTCGTGGATATATCGCATGCCTTTCTCCTGCAGGACTTTAATGTCAAACAATGCCTATGGCGTTACTATATCAAACACGGTCAACAATATCCACATTAATGCCCGGACTTGCCCTTGCTGCCTGCCTTGCGGGCCGGAGCCGGCTTGTCCTTTTTGACATAGGCGATGGGCAGGCTGATCACCGGCTCGTCAGTTCCCTTGGGCGTAAAGCTTAATTGGCCCTCGCTGAGCGTCACTGTCCCGCTGCTGCCGCGCGCCTGGCCGCTTGTCAGCAGCAAGCGGATGATCGCCTCATTGAGCATGGGACCCTTGGCGCGGATAAGCGCGTTTTTCCACAGTGTAAAGGCACAGCCCCCTTTCCAGGCGCTGCAGCCAAAGGCGCGGTCGCTTTCCTGCACCTGCTGACCGCACAAAGGGCAAGCCAGGTCCTCCAGCGGTTTTACGCTGGTTGCCGGGCGCACACGGCCCCGGGAGGATCGTACCTCCCGGTCAAACGTCACTGCCTTTTGTTGTGTGAATGCCGATTGAACCAGGAAAACGGTCATCTTGCGGATGCCGTCCATAAAGCGCTGCGGATCGCGCTGTTGGCGGGCAATCTCATCCAGCGCCTGCTCCCATTTGCCTGTCATCACGGGGGAAGCAATCTGCTCCGGCACAACCTCGATCAGCTTCTCTCCCTTGGGGGTAGCGTAGATCACCTTGCCCCTGCGCGCGGCGTAGCCCACCTGAATGAGGCGCTCAATGGTGGCCGCGCGCGTCGCCGGGGTGCCCAGACCGGCCTCCTTGAGGACCTCCATGAGCTCCTCATCCTCTGTCTTGATGCCCGGGCGCTCCATGCGCTGCAGCAGGCTGGCGTCCGTATGCGGAGCAGGCGGCTTGGTCTTGTCCTGCTTGAGCGTGGTTTTCTCCACCGTGCGCTCATCGCCTTCCTTCAGCGGCGGCAGGCTGGCCTGCGCCTCGTCCTCCTCCGTCTTTCCCTTTGCCCTGGGCGGTTCCCCTGTCACCGCCTTCCAGCCCTGGGCAGTCACCACGCGCCCGGTGGAACGAAAGGCCTGCCCCGCGCAATGGGTGATGATCGTGGTCTGCTCATACTCAAAGGCCGGATAAAAGGCGGCCAGGAAGCGCCGCACCACCAGATCGTACAGCGCCCGCTCATCCGGGGTGAACTTGTCCGGATCCACCTGCTGTCCGGTGGGAATGATGGCATGGTGGTCCGTGATCTTGGCGTCATCAAAAACACGGGTTGAAAAAGGCAGCTTGCCATTCTTGCGGGGCAGGCCGCTGACATATGGCGCGTAGGCCGCCGGAAGGATCTCCATGGCCTTGTAGACGCGGCCCACCATGTCCCGGGGCAGGTGGCGGCTGTCGGTGCGCGGATAGGTCAGCGCCTTGCGCCCCTCATACAGGGCCTGGGCGGTTTTAAGGGTCTTGTCCGCGGTAAAGCCCAGCGCGCGGTTAGCCTCCCGCTGCAGACTGGTCAGGTCAAACAGCTGCGGGGGCAGCTCGCGCTTAGGCTGGGTCTGCGCCCGGGTCACCCTGGCGGGCTGGCCTGATACCTGCTTGCGGATAGCCAGGGCGCGCGCCTTGTCCAGGATGCGGTGGGCAATGCGCTCATCAGGCGCCTGCTCATCAAACCAGCGCCCCTGATAATCCCCGAAGTCCGCTGTAAGCACATAGAAATCCACAGGAACAAACTCGCGGATTTCCTTCTCACGCTCAACCAGGATGGCCAAGGTAGGAGTCTGGACACGCCCTACAGACAACAGGGCGTTATATTGCAGGGTAAAGGCACGGCTGGCATTCATGCCGACCAGCCAGTCCGCCTGCGCGCGGCACAGCGCGCTGCGATACAAACCGTCATACTGCTTGGCAGGCACAAGCGCGTCAAAACCTTCGCGGATCGCGGCATCGGTCAGGGAGCTGATCCACAGCCGTTCAACCGGCTTGGTGCATCCGGCATGCTCATAAATCAAGCGGAAGATCAGTTCACCTTCCCGCCCGGCGTCCGTTGCGCACACCAGGGAGTCCGTCTGCCGGTCCAGCATCAGTTTTTTTACGATGGCATACTGGCTGCGGGTTTTGGGGATCACCTTGGTGCCAATCTCCTCGGGCAGGATGGGCAAATCCTCCCTGCGCCATTTTTTGTAGCGCTCATCGATCTCATCAGGTTCCTTCAGGGTGACCAGATGGCCCAGCGCCCAGGTGACACGCCAGGCCTCGGACTCAAACCAGTCTTCTTTGCGGGAACACTTGAGCACACGGGCAATGTCCCGCGCGACGCTGGGCTTTTCCGCGACAATCAGTTTCATGAACCAACCTTCCTGACATTCAACAAGGGAACAAAAAAAGCGCTGCTTTCGCAGCGCGGCGGACCTTGCTTACTCCGCGGCGATAGCGTCCACAGGACAGACGTCAGCGCAAGCACCACATTCAATGCAGACATCCGCATCAATTTCGAACTGGGTATCCCCCTCCGAAATCGCGTTGGTCGGGCACTCGGCTTCGCAAGAGCCGCAGCTGATGCAAGCATCCGAAATCTTGTATGCCATGCACATCCCCTCCGTTCCAGTGCTTTCGCACTTTATTTCGTGGTAATTGTAATGCACACGGATTAAAAAATCAAGCACCAACTTAAACAAACCTAAGTCCCGAACTTAAACAAACCTAAGTCCCGAATCTAAGAATCCAGGAGGAAATTGACGAGAGCTTATGAAAATTTAAGTTGGTTGGCGCAAAAATTCATAGATTTGTAACAATTATAGTTTATACTACGTATGATAGGTGTTAAATGTGGTGAGTTGCAACAACCGAAAAGGAGGTGATGGTGTGGCAAGAGTAGAGGATGTAGCAAGTTTCTTTATCACGCTTGGTCAGCAGCAGGCAGACAATGAAATAGGAGACCAGGTATCTCACCTTCGTCTGCAGAAACTTCTTTATTTTGCGCAAGGATGTCATCTTGCCAGATATGGAAAACTGCTGTTTGAGAACGAGATGTATGCGTGGCAGCTTGGCCCGGTGGTTCCGGAAATATACAGGCAATACAAGAAATATGGAAACGGCGGTATTCCTGCTGAAGAACCATTCGATCCGGATACCCTCACGCCGGATGAGTTTGCTCTGTTGTTGGATGTTGCCCGCAAATATGACAAATTCTCCACATCTAAACTTATTAACATGACACATCAAGCCGGAACGCCATGGGCGCAATCCAAAACAAATGAAGTGATACCAATCCCAGCAATAAGGTCTTATTTTGATTCGATAATACCGCTTGATTCTTTTGAGGATGCGCTGCAAAGAATTGAAGTTATCACACCCAGACGGGATGAGGAAGGAAATGCGGTGCTTCCTGGAAGTGCTGACAACTGGGATTGACTAATGAACGTGAAACCATGGGAGATATGGTATGCCGCCGTCAGATATGAAGATGAGCCAACCGTTCAGGACAGGCCTGTACTAATTACCAGCGCTAATAAAGCAGTCATTGTCGCCTTCAAAATTACAAAATCAGAACCAAGAAATATTTGGGGTGAGTATGAATTAGTGATGTGGAAATCAGCAGGGCTTGATGTACCATCTACTGTGCGTCTGACCAAACAAATTAACTTGACAGAGAAAGATATGCGCCGCCGGATAGGGACATTGCAACCAGTTGATATCTTGGAAATTCTGAAAAGGATTGGCGCCTGACAGTAGACGACTCGGGAAGGGCGCCATGAAACAGCCAGCAATAATGGCCCTTTGCGGACTGATTCAGTTTTCAGTGCTCAACACCTGATAAGGAAAAGGAAGCTGTCCGCGCCCGGGCCTACCAGCGCGGAGACAGGCGCGCAGAGGCTGTCCCCGCCCCTGCCGGGAGGCGGCTTCCGCCGCGGCAGGAGAACATCGGGTCACTTCTTCAATCCCTCAATCGCCTCTCTGGCAAACTCCCAATTATCTCCTCCCAACGGCTCACTCAATCCCCCCAAAGTCATCATCTCCAACTGCCTGATTACATAGGGATCATTCACACTGCTATTCAATCTCTGAGCCCAATCTTCAGCCATACCCATCTTACTCTCACTCAACATTTGATACCTTTTTTCTTTAGTTTGTTTAAACAGAAGATCATAATTATACCCCATCATCAATGCTTTAACTATTTCTAAATGAGCCCCATCATAACTAAACTCATAATATAACCCCGCATTATGATCTACTAAACTACGCATTACCTGTCCATGACCGATACCCATACTTTCTACTGCTAATATACTAATAGCTCCGTTTCTTAAACCCTCATCTTTAAACTTTTTAATTGAAGCCTCATCGGCATTTTGACTGATTACCCCGGTTGATGGTCTCAACAACGCCGCTCCAAATCCGACATCCTCATTAAACACGTACGGAAACCAAACACAAAAACCGTTATCACTTAATACTTCCACCACATTTTCCGCCCCGTGCTTCTCATACCACTCTATCGCCGCCCTAAAAGCCTTTTCATTTTGTTTGTCGGTATGCACCAACAAAAATCTTGGCTTGCCTTCTTTGTCGCAATACACGTTCAACCCCTCTCCCGTCAGAGCATAATTGATTATTTGCTCGTTGCTCACATAATTTTCTAAAAAACCATATTTGCCGTCAGCTCGACTCCCTCTTCTTACCCCACCATATTCAGCCGAATTATTATCCACCGCATACATCCACTTGGCGCAAATCGTAATTCTGTCTTCATCCTCACAGCCTGCCTCTCTTAACTGTTGTCGGTAATCTCCATATTTACGGTCTTCATTTTCCACCATCAATTTTCTGATCGTTTCATAAGGCAAATCCTCGCTTTTGACTCCTTCAAAATCCATAATCATTTTTCTCAATTGTTTTTTTTCTTCCTCAGATACCAATTCCGTCTCTTGACTTGGCATTACTCCTTTTCTGTCGTTGTCGTTGATGGATTCATTGGGTTTTGTTCTGCCCTTACCTCACCCGCCATCGGCCCCGACAACGCTAATCCTGTCAAACCCAAAGCTACTGTTCTCCTTAGTTTATCTTTCAACGAAAATGATTGATGAACCTGATTGCTGCCTGACCCGATCCTCTTCATGGCGGTTTGCCTCCAATCCTCATATTGATATATCGAGAAAAAACTATGCCGGCATGAGCCTGCCTTCCGGTACCTGGCCCCATTTTACCATGGGCCGCTGAGGCGCTCAAACTTTTCTTTTTTCACAGGAGATGCCCCGCAACGGGGGCGGAGGGGTTATATCGGGGTTTTATCTTCTTGCTTGATAAACTTGACAAACTCAACATTATGTATAGCGGCTTCATCTACTTCGCAATGATTGTTGATGCATTGTTAGTATGAACAGGCTGCAGTCGCTTAAATCAGCGATTCCTTAGTATAACTTAAGCGAAAGTCAATCCCTGTGCCAGGACGGCTGAAACAGTTTACTGGCCCTGCCTTGCTTGTCAAGGCAGCCCCCGGAGCCTATAATGTGCTCATGGCGCGCTAGCGTCAGAATGCACTGAACGGAAGACCGATGAAGATAGAATTTTGCTCGCTCAACAGCGGTTCCAACGGAAACGCGACCTACGTCGCCGCAGGCAGCACCCGGGTGCTGGTAGACGCCGGTTTATCCGGACAGGCTATCAGCAGCCGGCTGGCCCAGCTCAAGGTGCTGCCTGAAACCATCAGCGCCATTGTCATCAGCCATGAACATTCCGACCACATCCGCGGGGCGGGTGTGCTCAGCCGCAAATACCGCATCCCGGTCTATGCCACGCAGGCCGCCTGGCAAACTGACGCCATGCGCCGGCTGGTAGGGCAGGTGCCGCCCGGTCTGCTGCGTATTTTCAACAGCGGGGAGGAATTTTTTATCGGAGACATTGGCATTCAGACCATCCCCATCCCCCATGACACGGTGGATCCGGTGGCTTTCCGATTGTATGCCGGCAGCCGCAGCGTTGCGGTGGCGACCGATATGGGGCAGGTGCCCAAAAGGGTACTCAGGGCGCTGGGCGGAACGGACCTGATCCTGCTGGAAAGCAACCATGACCCGGACATGGTGCTGCACAACGCCCTGTATCCCGCACACCTCAAGCAGCGCATCCTGGGCGGCAACGGCCACCTGAGCAACCTGGATTGTGCCCGGACGCTGCTGTCGCTGGTGGAGACCGGCGTGCAGCACGCAGTGCTGGGGCATTTGAGCCATGATAACAACACCCCGGAATTGGCCCTTCAAACAGTCACTGAGCAATTGAGTTTGCGCGGTGTGCGCCCGGGGACGGACATCCGGCTGGATATGGCCTGGCGCGACCGCATCGGCGGCGTGTATACCCTTGAATAAGCGGGGCGTTTCCCTGCTGGGCGGCGCCTTTCTCAGCGCCGCTGCCGGGTGGTTCCTGCCGCACTGGCTGCTGCAGAGCCATCTTTCTTTTGTTGCCGCCTGCCTGATCTCCGCCGTACAGGAGGTGCTGCTGTTTGGCCTGCCTGCCCTGATGCTCCTGCGCATGCGCGGATGCGGCGCCGAGCAGCTGAAGGCTCGTCTGGGCCGGACAAATCCCTACCACATAGGGCTGACCATGGTGTCTGCGGTGTCCTTTACCCTGGCCGGCTCTCTGATCGGCGCGCTTTTTTATACCATGCTCACCAGCCTTGGGCTGGAGCTCACCCTGCCTGATGTCATCGCGCCGGCCAACCTGACGGAACTGGCTGTCGCAGCGCTGACCATAGGCGGCGTGACCTCTGTATGCGAAGAATTGATGTTCCGCCTGGCGCTTCCGGAGTTGCTGGGCATCCGTTTGAGCCGCAGAACCGCAGCGCTTGTCAGCAGCCTGCTGTTTGCGCTGATGCACTTCAGCCTGATCGGATTCCCAACATTGCTCATTTTCTCGCTGTTCGCGCATCATCTGATCGCAAGGCGCGGCAACCTGCTGCTGCCTATCCTCTTCCACGCGATGTACAATTTTTCCGTTTTGGTCATGAACCATAAAGAGGCAACACCCGGCTTCGGTATGATTTTACTGTGTGTGGGCCTGTTTGTCTTCACTGCAAGGCTGTTGCTGAAGGAGGAAAACGATGCGGCGGACCGCGCCAGGTACTAAAGCCTTGATCCCCGGCAATCCGCCCGGGCACAGGCAGGACAGGCCGTGAACCCGCGGGCTTTTTTCGCGCAGCGGCCTCTGGTCTGCCTGGCAGCCGCTTACGCGCTGGGTATCCCGCTGGGCGCCTGGCCCGCAGTATACATGCCCCGGGTCGCGCTTGCCGGCATTTTGTTTGGAGGAGCCGCTGTCCTGCTGCTGCGTACGCGGCCGGCCCTGCGCGCCGTCTCCGGGATGTTATGCCTCCTTTTCCTGGGCGCGCTGCTGGGCGGCCGGGCGGCTCATCCGCCCTTGCCGGCGGAAGGCAGCTACAAGGTCTATGCGCGGGTCGTCGGGCAAAGCGCCCGGAGCGAGGACGGTCAGCGCATCAAAAGCCTGCTTGGCGATGTGCAGCTGGCTGACGAAAGCGGCCAGACAGCTTCACTACCCAAAGCCTATTGGACTTATTATGCCCAACCGGATGCCCCGCTTCCCCAGGACGGACAGAAGCTGAGCTTTTCCGCGCGGCTGTATCACCCGCAAAGCCGTGTCAATCCTTATGGATTTGAATTTAAGAACTATCTTCTGCAGCGGGGCATCCCGGCCGGCCTGTCCGGCGCGAAGGAGTTGGTATTCACCGATCCCGTCCTGACCCGGCCGCAGAGCTTCTGGCTGCGCGTCAGAACCTCGCTGGCTGAACGTCTGGACACAATTTTTGGCGCTGAGCATGGCGCGCTGGCCAAAGCCCTGCTGCTGGGCGTGCGCGACAGCCTGGCGGAGGAAATCACCACAGACTTCCGTACGGCCGGCATCGCTCATATCCTGGCGGTGTCAGGCCTGCATGTCGGTTTCCTGGTAGCGGGCGTGGTGGCAGTCCTGCGGCGCTTCTCACCCTCGCCCAAGGCCCTGGCAATCCTGTTGGGCGGGATGCTGCTGGCCTACTGCCGGCTGCTGGACTTCAGCGCTTCCATCGTGCGCGCCGCCATCCTGACAATGCTGGTGCTTTCAGGCAAAGCGCTGCGGCGCAGGGTGGATCCGCTGACCAGCCTGGCTGCCGCCATGCTGGTGATTCTGCTGTTTCGCCCGCTGGATTTGTTCAACATCGGTTTTCAACTGTCCTTCCTGGCTGTGTTCGGCATCATTATCCTGGGTGACCGCCTCCAGTCCCGGGCCGCCGGCAGGGCCTGGTTCAAGCGCCTGCCAAATCTGGCGCAAAAAGCATTGCAAGCCTACTTTATCACGCTGTCCGCCAGTTTGATGACGCTGGTGCCGCTGGTCAACGCCTTTCACCGGATTTCCCTGATCGGGCTCGTCATCAGCCCGGTGGCCATCGCGGGCGTCGCCGTGGTGATGGGCCTGTTTGTGTCCGGACTGCTTCTCTCGTATCTATGGCTGCCCCTGGCGCGCCTAATGGCGCTGCCGGCAGGGCTGATCTCCGGCGCCTATCAGGCAGGCATCTCCCTTGCGGCCAGCGCGCCGCTTGCTCAAATACGGCTGCGCGCCCTGCCTGCCGCCTGGTTCCTCCCCTATTCCAGCCTGTTGTGGCTGCTGTCACGCTACAGCGCCCTGCGCCGGGCGCCAAGACGGATATTGTCCGGCCTGCTGGCCATAGCGCTGGCGGCGCTCCCCTTCATCAAATCACCCCTGCCCTTGCGATACATGCAGTTGAGCACCGGAGAATCCGACTGCGCGCTGCTCCTGGACGAGGGATATACCTGGGTGATTGACACAGGCGAGCATGGCGGCGACCTGGTCAGTTATTTGCTCAGCGAAGGGCGTGATATTGACCGGCTGGTCCTGACACACCTGCACAATGACCATACAGGCGGGCTCAGGCAGCTGCTGGAAGCCGGTATCAGGATTGGCGAGATCCTTTTGCCGGAAGGCGCCCGGGAGGCGGAAATCACCGATGAGAGCCTGCAAACAATACATCAGGCGCAGGCAGCCGGCATTCCTGTTAAAACCTTGGCCCGGGGGCAGGTGCTTCAGGAGGGCCGCGTCACAGGCCGCGTGCTGTGGCCCTATGAGGGAGGGCTGTATCCCGGGATGAACCCCAACCGCGGCTCATTGGTGATATACTGGGAATTGAATGGCACCAGCCTGCTGACCACGGGCGACCTGCACGCTGATTACGCGCCGTATGCCTATACAGGCGCCCAGGTGCTGAAAGTATCCCACCACGGATCCCGGGATGACAACAGCCCTGCTGCACTGGAGATGATCTGCCCGCAGATCGCCCTGGTCACATCATCCGGCCTGCATCCGCAGCGCTATCAGGCAGCAGCGCAGCGCCTGGAAGCGATGGGCGCCAAAGTCTACGCTACCGGGCAAACGGGCGCCATCACGCTGTCCTTTGACCAGGCGGGCAGCCTGCGGCTGTCCACCTACCTTCCGGGGAGGGATTAAGTGGATCACCAGGAGTTTTATGACCAGCTCAAAAACGGCAAGCTGCAAAAGCTCTACCTGTTTGAAGGCGAAGAGGAGTATGTCAAGGAAAGCGCGTTGCAGGCCCTGCGCCGGGAACTGCTCAAGGGGCCCATGGCCCTGATGAACGAGAGCGTGCTGACCGATCCGCCTGACAGCGAGCTGATTGCGGTGTGTGAAACGCTGCCCGTCATGGAGGAACGCAGGCTGGTCATTGTGCGCGACAGCCAGCATCTGGCAGGCAAGGCCAAAGCCGGCGCTGACAGCCAAACAGAGGAAGAAGCGGAGATTGAAGCGCCTGCGCGCCGGGGAGATCAGCTGACCGCCTACATGGACCGCCTGCCGGACAGCGTCTGCCTGGTCTTCTATGTGCGCGGCAAGTCCAACGGCACGCGCAGGCTATACAAAAAAATCAAGGAAAAAGGCGGCATCGTTAGCTTTGACCAGCTTGACCAGGAGCGGTTGATCAAATGGATCGCGCGGGAATTCAAGACCGAAGGCCTGCGAATTGACCGCCACACCGCTGAACAGCTCATCTTTGCCTGCGGCAGGGAGCTGATGACCCTCAAACAGGAAGTGGCCAAGCTTGCCGCCTACGCGCAGGGACGCCAGATCGTGACAACGCAAGACATTGATGCCATCGCCACAAAGAATATAGAATACAGGGTGTTTGATCTGTCCGACAAGGTGGCTGCCGGCCAGGCCAGCCAGGCGCTGCCGCTGATGCAAGAGATGCTCAGGGGCGGCGAGCAGCGTTTAATGCTGCTCGCCCTGCTGCAGCGGCATTACCGCCAGCTGCTGCTGACGCGCCTGATGACGCAACAGCGCCTGTCGCAGGCTGCCATCGCGTCCGTGCTGGGGGTGCCGCCCTTTGTTGTGCGGCGTTTGGCGCAATCAGCGCAAGCCTACCGGGTGGAGGAACTTCAAAAAGCTTATCAATTATGCATCCGCCAGGAATACCTGGTCAAAAGCGGACAGATTGCTGAGGAAGGCAGCCTGGAACAATTGATCCTGGCACTGCTGAACATCAGGATAAAAGAGGAGGCGCGCCGGCATGCTTGATTTAAGTGCCCTGGCCAGCCTGGGCCTGACACTGGATGAGCAGCAGTCCGCCCGCCTGAGCGCCTTTCATCAGCTGCTGCTCCGGCACAACAAGGTCATGGACCTGACCACGGTACCGGAGGAGGAAATGACACTGCGGCATTATGCCGACAGCCTGCTGGTGTTGCGTCATGGTCTGCTTTCACCCGGCGCCTCCCTGGTGGATGTGGGCAGCGGGGCAGGCTTCCCTGGCCTGCCCCTGGCCATCGCGCGCCCCGATTTGCGGATAACGCTGCTGGACAGCCGGCAAAAACGATGCGCCTTTTTACAAGCCGTGATTGACACGCTCAAGCTGCCCGGCGTCAGCATATTGTGCGGACGGGCAGAGGAGCTGGCCCTGCCCTCCTATCGGGAGGCCTTTGATTATGCGGTGGCGCGCGCGGTTGCGCCGCTGAACGTGCTGGCTGAATATCTTTTGCCCTTTGTGCGCCCGGGCGGACTGGCGCTGTGCTGGAAGGGGCCCGCAGTGCACGGGGAGCTGGAAGACGGGCGCTACGCCGCGCGGCTGCTGGGAGGCCAAATGGGCGCGCTGGTGGATCTGGGCATCCCGGACAGAAGCCATTATGTCCAGATCATCCATAAAAAATCCGCGACACCAAAACAGTACCCGCGCAAGGCGGGCATGCCGGGCAAGGATCCCCTGCGCTTTAAAACGTCTTAAACGCGTACATCCCGATCGCCGCGGCGATAGCCAGGTTGTAGGAATCAATTGCCGCGGATTGCTCAATCATGACAGGCTGGCCCAGCTGCTCAAACTCCGCAGGCAGGCCGCTGCCCTCATTGCCAAAGACCAGGCTGTGGGGGATTTTCTGCTGCTTGGCCGCCACAGACAGGGGACAGGCATCCGCTGAGAGCAAGAAAGGATAGATCTGGCGCTCCCCCTGCGTTCTTTGGTAATCCGAAAAGGAAACGTATTCAACCAGACGCAACCGGAACAGCGCGCCCATGCTGGCGCGCACCACCTGGGGCTCATGAGGATCGGCGCAGGGGCGCACCAAGGCTATATCCGAATAGCCCAGCCCCAAGGCGGCGCGCAGAATAGTGCCCAGGTTGCCCGCGTCCATGGGGTTGACCAGCACCAGGTGGTTGCCATGCGCATCAAGATCATTGACCGCCTTGCGAAAGACCGCTGCTGCATAGCAGTTGTCCTTGCCGGACAGGCGGCGCAGCGCCCTGTCCGCCGTTTCCGTACGGATGCCCAGGCGGCTGCAGGCGGCCAGCAAGGCATCGGCGCCTTCGCCCGCCAGCCTGCTGTGCACCAATACACGGCTGACCAGGCCCGGCTGATATGTCAGCGCCTGCATCGCCGGATACAGGCCCGGGGCGTAGGAGTAGTCCAGCTGCCGGGAATACGGCGCAAGCGGCGGCATGCCTACACCTCCTGAGTTTGAGCCGGAAGCGCTGTCAGCCCGTCCAACAAACGGATGGCGGTCTCCTTGCCCTGCGGACCGATCTGGTTGACCGGCCCCGTACAGGAGGGGCAGCCAGCATCACATTTGCAGGCGCGCGCCAGGTTCAGCGCGTGGCTCAGAAGCATCCTGCGCATCAAAAAGGCCTTTTCGCTCAGCCCGATGCCGCCAGGGCAATTGTCATAGACAATCAGGGTGGGCAAATCGGTAAAGGGGCATTTGACCTGGTAGCTGACCGCCAGGTCACGCGGGGAGCACATCAGATACAGCGGGCAGACGGTGCGCAGCAGATTGGCAATGCCCAGCATGCCGTTTTGCAGCGCGTCGTTGCTGAAGCTGGCGCTGAGCTCCTCCGGCAGGGTCAGCCACATGGCGGTGGTATGCATATCGGTTTCCGGCAGGCGCACAGGGCCGTAGCCCAGAGACTCGCCGGTATCAAACTTCATTTTTTTAAAAATTTTGACCAGCGATGTCACCTTGATTTCGCCATGCGCCGCGTGCGGGGCCTGCTGAGTGATGTCCAGCAGGCTCAGGCTGACATTGAGGTCGGCATCGGTGTAATAATCCACGCTGACCCGGCGGATGAAAGCCTTGCAGGCATCAAAATCCAGCTTCTCCACCTGGTACTGGGTGCCCTCATGCAGATAAATGGCGTTTTCATGCAGCAGCATGGGCACCGTGAAACGGTCCATCTCCCCCACCATGCGCACCCGGGCAGGGTCGGTGATATCCATGATCAGGAAGTTTTCCGTCATCGCGGTGCGCAGGCTGATCTCGCTGGCGGGAAAATCCTCCGCTGACCAGAAATAGCTGTCGCCAACCCTGCGCACGATGCCGGCTTCCTGCAAATACCGCTTAAGACTCTCGCTGCCCGGCGCGTTGCCGAAGTCCTCCTCCTGCTTGAAAGGCAATTCATAAGCCGCGCATTTGAAGTGGTTGAGCAGTACATACAGGTTGTCCGGGTTGGTCAGGGCATTTTCCGGCGACTGGGCAAAGAAGTACTCCGGATGGGTAATCAGGTACTGATCAATAGGCGCGCTGGAGGCGACCAGGATGGTCAGGCTGCGGCCCATACGCCGCCCGGCGCGGCCTGCCTGCTGCCAGGTGCTGGCGATGGTGCCCGGATAGCCGCACAGCAGGCAGGCGTCCAGGGAGCCGATATCAATGCCCAGCTCCAGCGCGTTGGTGGTGACCACCATATTGACCTGGCCGGAGCGCAGGCCGCGCTCGATCTCCCGCCGCTCCCGGGGCAAGTAGCCGCCGCGGTAGCCACGCACGGTACCGGAGCGGCCCAGCGTGTCACTGCGCTCTTCCTTGAGCGCTTTGGTCAGCACCTCCACCTGAACACGGCTTTTGGCAAAGACAATGGTGGGGATCTGATTTTTAAGCAGCATCAAGGCCAGCGTCCGGGTCTGGCTCAGGGCGCTTTTTCGGATGCCCAGCTGCCGGTTGACCACGGGTGGATTGTAAAAAACGATGTGTTTTTCGCCCATGGGCGCGCCGGACTGATCTACCAGGCTGACCGGACGCCCGATCAGCTGAGCGGCCAGTTCACCCGGATTGGCAATGGTGGCGCTGCACAGGATAAACTGCGGGTCGCTGCCATAAAAGCGGCACAGCCGCATCAGACGCCGCAGCACATTGGCCAGGTTGGCGCCGAAGATGCCGCGGTAGCTGTGAATCTCGTCAATGACGATGAAGCGCAGGTTCTCAAACAGCTTGACCCACTTGGTGTGGTGAGGCAGGATGTTGGAATGGAGCATGTCCGGGTTGGTGACCACCACATGGCCGGCCTGGCGGATGGCTTTGCGCGCCGCAGCCGGTGTATCCCCGTCATAGGTATAGGTTTTGATATCCACATCCATCTGGGTGATCAGCTCATACAGCTCGGCCACCTGGTCCTGGGAAAGCGCCTTGGTTGGGAAAAGGTACAGCGCGCGCGCGTTATCATTGCGTAATATTTCACTGAGAATCGGCACATTGTAACACAGGGTCTTGCCCGAAGCGGTCGGCGTAACCACGCAGACATCCTCCCGGCGAAGCGCCTTGTCCACCGCGGCGGCCTGATGCGTGTAAAGCCGGGTGATGCCGCGCGCGCCCAGCGCCTTGATGAGCTTTTCCTGCACGCCACCGGGCCAGGCGGCATAGCTTGCCGCGCGCGCCGGAAGCACCTGCCAGTTGCTGACGCAGGAAAGGAAATCCCGATCCTCCCTGAGGCTGTCTATCAGTTGATCCACATTCATGCGCTGTTCCTCCAGTTGATGGCAGTATAACAAAGCCCGCGGACAGGCACAAGCATCCGGGGCGCAAAAAAGAACATTTGTTCCTGTTTTCGCAGGCAGTCAAGTAAGAGAACAGCTCTATAGAAAATCAAGATTTATGCCTTTCCTTTATTGACAGCTTTGGGCACAGTTCTTATCATAGACGCGTAGCGTTTTTTTATCTGCACGCACACATCCATTGACAGCCCGCGCGCCGGGCAGGAAGGCAGGAGGAATGAAAGCGTATCTGGAGCCCATTGAAAGCGTACTGACGCACACAAACAGCACTGTGGAAGGTCTTAGCGCCGTTGAGGCTCAAAAGCGACTGGAGACAAACGGCAAAAACAAGCTGAAAGAGGCTGAGAAGGAGACGCTGCTCCATCGTTTTTTCCAGCAGCTCAAAGACCCGATGCTGTTGATTTTAATGGCGGCAGCCCTGGTGTCGGGCATCACCAACCTGCTCTCCCCCGAGGGCGAAGGCCTGACGGATGTCATCATCATCATGATTGTGGTGCTGCTCAACGCGATCCTGGGCGTCTACCAGGAAAGCAAGGCCGAGAAAGCGATTGAAGCCCTGCAAACCATGTCCGCAGCCACCTCCAGCGTGCTGCGCGATGGCCATGTGGTCCAGATCCCCTCGCAGGACCTGGTGGTTGGCGACATCGTGCTGCTGGACGCCGGGACAGCCGTGCCTGCCGACTGCCGGATTATTGAAAGCGCCAGCCTGCAAATAGAAGAAGCCGCGCTGACAGGCGAATCAGTGCCGGTCAACAAGGAAATCGACGCACTGACTGCGCCCGACCAAGGGGACATCACACTGGGCGACCGCAAGAACATGTGCTACATGGGCTCCACCGTGGTCTATGGCCGCGGTCGGGCTGTGGTCGTCGCCACCGGCATGGACACCCAAATGGGCATGATCGCCGATGCCATCACAAAGACAGTGGAAGGCCAGACACCGCTGCAGATCAAGCTGGCGCAGCTCAGCAAGGTGCTGACCTATCTGGTGTTGGCCATTTGCGCGTTTATTTTTATTTTCAGTGTCATCCGGACCAGGGACTTTCACCTGGACGCCATCCTGAGCACATTTATGATCGCGGTGTCCCTGGCGGTAGCCGCCATTCCGGAGGGGCTGGCCACGGTGGTCACCATTGTTCTCAGCGTAGGCGTTACCAATATGAGCCGCCGCAACGCCATCATCCGCCGGCTGACAGCGGTGGAAACCCTGGGTTCCACCCAGATTATCTGCTCTGACAAAACCGGCACGCTGACCCAGAACAAGATGACCGTGGTGGCGGAATACACTCACGATAAACCGCTGTTGGCCCGTGCCATGGCCCTGTCTTCGGACTCTGAATGGGAAAACGGCCAGGCGGTCGGCGAGCCGACTGAAAACGCGCTGGTTGCCTACGCAGCCGGTTTGGATATGCCAAAACCCGCCCTGAAAGCGGAATATCCCCGTGTGGGCGAAGCGCCCTTTGATTCCATGCGCAAGCTGATGAGCACCATTGTCAAGGGGCCGGACGGTCAGTTGATCCAGTTTACAAAAGGCGCGCCGGACGAGCTGCTGAACCGCTGCACCTCCTGGTGGGACGGAAACAAAACCCAGCCGCTCAATGACAGTACACGCAAGGAGATCCTGTCCCAGAACACTGCCATGGCCAACCAGGCGCTTCGTGTCCTGGCCGCCGCAACCCGCGAATGGAGCGGCATGCCTAAGGACCAAAAACCTGAAACCCTGGAAAAGGGGCTGACCTTTATCGGTCTGGTGGGCATGCTGGACCCCGTGCGTCCGGAGGTCATCCCCGCGATGGAGGAGTGCAAGCTTGCCGGCATCCGCCCCATCATGATCACCGGCGACCACAAGGATACCGCGGTTGCCATCGCCAAACAGCTGCAGATCGTTACCTCAGACGAGCAGGCCATCACAGGCAACCAGCTTAACCAGATGAGCGATGAGGAGCTCAAGCAGAACATTGGCAACTATTCTGTGTACGCGCGCGTACAGCCTGAGCATAAGGTGCGCATTGTGACCGCCTGGCAGGAGAATGGCAAGGTCACCGCGATGACAGGCGATGGCGTCAATGATGCGCCCAGCATCAAAAAAGCTGACATCGGTGTGGGCATGGGCATCACAGGCACGGATGTAACCAAGAACGTGGCGGACATGGTGCTTGCGGATGACAATTTCGCCACCATCGTCCATGCCGTTGAGGAAGGCCGGCGTATTTATGACAACATCCGCAAGGCCATCCAGTTCCTTTTATCCTCCAACCTCTCCGAGGTGCTGTCCATCTTTGTGGCAACCATGGTGGGCTTCATCATCCTTGAACCGATCCATCTGCTGTGGATCAATGTCATCACCGATACCTTCCCGGCCCTGGCCCTGGGCTTTGAAGCGCCGGACAAGGATATTATGACGCGCGCGCCCCGCGACAAAAACGAAGGCATATTTGCCGGCGGCCTGGGCCTGGACTCTCTGTATCAAGGCATCATGGTGTCCCTGCTGACGCTGGCCGCCTACTTCATCGGCCACTGGTTTGAAGCCGGCGTATGGGAGTTTGTGCCATTGAGCAAAGGGCTGTCACACGATGGCGTCACAATGGCTTTTTTGACGATGTCCATGGCGGAGGTCTTCCATTCGCTCAACATGCGTTCCACGCGCAACTCCATCTTCTCCCTGAAAACCCATAACAAACACCTGTATATGGCAATGGGAGTTTCCTTCCTGCTAACGGCCGCGGTGATCTATGTGCCTTTCCTGCGGGATGCTTTCAAGTTTGAACATATCAGCTTCCAGGAATTCAGCATCTCCATGCTGCTGGCTGTATTGGTTATCCCGATTGTGGAAATCGTCAAGCTGTTCCAGCGTAAGTTTTCCGTAAAACATTAAACGCTACCAACAAAAGCAGTCAGCCCGGCTGAAATCGCCGGGCTGACTGCTTCTTATAGACTTAATTTAATCGTCATCGTCGTCCTGGTCGTCATCATCATCGTCGTCCCGGTCGTCGTCATCATCGTCGTCCCGGTCGTCGTTATCGTCGTCGTCCCGGTCGTCGTTATCGTCGTCGTCCCGGTCATCGTCATCATCGTCGTCCCGGTCGTCGTTATCGTCGTCGTCCCGGTCATCGTCATCATCGTCGTCCCGGTCATCGTCATCATCGTCGTCTCGGTCGTCGTCATCATCGTCGTCTCGGTCGTCGTCATCATCGTCGTCATCATCGTCGTCGTCCCGGTCGTCGTCCCAGTCATCCCAGTCATCGTCATCCCAGTCATCATCAAGGTCATCAAAATCATCATACCAATCATCATCGCCCCAGTCCGCGTCCCACTGTCCGGGAATCACCACAGCGGGAGGCAGGGTGGTGCCAAGCTGGGGAAGATCCATCAGCGTGTTGTCCTTAACGCGCATTTGCACCAGCGAACCATCAAGAGCGTTGAGGAGAACGGCATACATCTTGTCCTGATTGCGTACCTGTACAAGGTATTGAGCCCCCGCCTTGACACGGCCCAGCTGGATATCGGTTACCACGCCGCCTCCGGCGTACTCCAGAGCCAGCTGCATGGCCTGGGCAGCCTTGATGCCAACGCCTGGCATTTTCTCCATCTGCGGTACACCGCGCATGACATAGTGCGTCATCCTGCCGTTGGCTGCATTGAAGCGGACCTTGTAAAACTGTCCCTGGCGCTCAAAAAGCACCACAAAGTAGAGTTCATCCTCGCCCTTGGTCTCAACAAAAACCCGGGATACAACGCTGCCCGGGAAATTCTGCTCGACCAGGGCGCGAACAGCCGGCTCTTCCAAACCGATTTGCTTGCCGCCAGCCTCGTCAGCGGACTTCATATTCACCCGCATTACCAGCAGCGGGGACTTACTCAGGTAGACCCTGTACTGATTCTCTTTGCTGTCCTTAAAGGTCAGCTCCAGGGTATTGGCATCCTCACCGGTCGATGTCAGTTTGGCATCCGCAGGCACAAACTTGGAAGCCTCCGCGACCGCCTCCTTGGGGGCGTCTGCCAGCACGGTCAGGCTGGTGACCAGCATGGCCAGCGCGATCAAAAGTGACAACAGTTTTTTCATTAGTAGTTTCTCTCCTTCCTGATTTGCTTGTCTTACAAGCTCTGGCATTAAGATACACAGGTCAGACAGACAATAAAACCTTTTGGGCGCTTTCCTAACACATCCCTTACAATTGCCCGATATGCGCCTGTCAAAAAACCACCCGAAGGTGGCTTGATCAAGTTTGGAACACAGGCGCGCTCAGTGAAATGCCTTAGTCATCCGAATCATCGTCATCATCATCTGCTGAGGGTATTGAAGTCGGAGCAGCGGTCACGGCTGCCTCGTCATCGTCGTCATCATCATCTGATGAGGGCGCTGAAGTCGGCTCGGCAGTCACGGCTGCCTCGTCATCGTCGTCATCGTCTGATGAGGGCGCTGAAGTCGGCCGGGCGGTCGCGGCCGGCTCAGGGCTTGAGGCGGGCTTGTCGGTCTCAATATCGTTATAATCATCCCAACCGTCCGCTATCCAGTTTTCCCATTCATCATGAGCGGCATCGTTATCATGACCCGGTTGTACAGGGATGTCCTTCTCGAACAGCCAGTCATCATCCTGACTAACCGGCGTACCGGCCACCATATCAGGCTGCTGATAAACCCGAAGGCCGGGCGCGTAAGCTTTTTTGCGGAGCAAGCTGCCGTCCACCGCGTTGATCACCATGAGCATCCCGGATGCTTCCTGATAGACTTCAACCTGGTAGAAATACATCTGCCCAAAGCAACCAAACTGCGCATCAGTCGCAAATCCGCCACCGGCATATTTCAACGCGGCTTCCATCGCCTGCTGCTGGGATAAAAGCTCCTGTTGAAACTGACCGGATGCTGGAGCGCCGCGCAACACAAAATGTGTAATGTTGCCGCTGTCAGCGTTCAAGCGTACCTTGTACAAGAAGCCTTCCCGTACCAGGACAACCTGGAAGAAAACCTCTTTTTCACCTTTCTTTTCCAGGTAAATGCCCTTAATGTCAGCACCCGGGAAACGGTTTGAAATTTTACCGCGTACAGCAGCCTCATCCAGCGTGGCTTGGGCGGCGCCTGACTCATCTGCAGACTTCATGTTCACGCGCACAATATACAAGGGCTGTTTGTTGACAACCACACGGTACTGGTTTTGCTCGCCATCCTTGAACGTCACTTCCAGCTGCCAAGTATCCTCTCCGGTAGAAGTCAACTCCGCATCTGTGGGCACCTGTGCCCGGGCAAGCGCCAGCGCGCCGGGAATTTCCTGTGCCAGAGCGCTTGTCAGGCACAGCATCATTGCAATTCCCATCAAAACAGCAAACCATTTCTTTTTCATCATATACTTCCTCCGGCCAGCGTCCCGCGACCATGTGATGTTCGGAAGATAAGCGTTTCCAGCTCTTTTGATAAGCAATATCCCTCTTGTCTTACAACTCTCTTACAAAGGCTGCCACATAATCGCGGCAGCCCGGAAGTGTTCGAAAGCCCCTACTTGTCAATCATCCCATTCGTCCCAGTCATCCCAATCATCCCAGTCATCATCGTCATCATCGTCATCGGGGATGGGCGTAGGTGTCGCCGTTGGCGAAAGCGTCGCTGTTGGCTTAAGCGTTGCTGTCGGTGAAGGTGTTGCCGTTGGCGAAGGCGTCGCTGTCGGTGAAGGCGTTGCTGTTGGCTTAAGCGTTGCTGTCGGTGAAGGCGTCGCTGTTGGCTTAAGCGTTGCCGTTGGCGCAAGCGTCGCTGTTGGAGAAGGCGTCCGTGTCGCGGACGGGGTGATAATTGGGGTTGAAGACGGCGGGGCGGACGTCTCCGTAACAGATGGGGATGTTACAGGAGGTGTAGCCTGCCCCGCAGGACGCGGGGTCGCAGTCTGGCGGGCAGCAGCTGCCGGCGTATCATCATCCATTTCCCTCAGGTCGCTGAGCTGCGCGTTGCTGGAGATAAACTGTCCGCTGGAAGCGTCCATAATCAGATAATGTTCCTCACCGTTTGAAAACACATTGAGAAAATACAGCATGCCCGCGCCCAGCTTCTCCAGGCTGATGTCCAGCATCACCCCGCCGGGCAGATAAGCCTGTACCGCCCCGCGCACCTGTTCATATGGCAGAATGCCCTCCACGGTATCATACAAAGGCTTCATCACGCGGTGAATGGTCTCGCCATCCGCAGCATTGTACACATCCCGGAAAAAATAGCCGCGCAAGGGATCAGTATATACCGCAGTCAGCGTATAGGCGTCATCCAGTTTGGAGGAAAACACCCCCTCAATCATCAGCCCGGAGTTCGTTTGAAGCAATGACGCCCGCAAACCGGCGGCACCCAGCAGCAGCTGCGGCGCGCCCTGCTTTTGATAGGCGTCCAGTGTCAGTTGGCGAAAGGCTTTGCCATCCGGAGAGATAATGATCTCATATCGATGAGCCTTGCGCTGGTCCAAAAAAGTAAAGGTCATCCCCTCCGGGCTGTCCTCCATACCCTCCGGCAGCGCGGAACCGGGCACATACAGGGCAGCCAGGCGCCAGGCAGCTGCGACGGGATCCGTCGCCAGGACACCCATCCAACAGCCCAGCAGCACAAAAGCACAAAGCAAGGCCAGCCAGCCACGTTTCACGCGCTCACCTCCCTCTTACTCACCAGTATACACAGGTCAAAAACACAATAAATGCATTGTTTTTATTCCTTACAAATCCCTTACAAATTGCACGGAGAAGCAGGTGCCTTCACCGGGCTTGCTGTCCACTGAAAGGGCGGCGTTGTAACGGTTGGTAATGCTGGCCACGATGGCCAGTCCCAGGCCGGTGCCGCCGGACTCACGCGCACGGGCGCTGTCCACGCGGTAGAATTTCTCATAGATGCGCGGCAGGTGCTCGGGCGCGATGCCAATACCGTTGTCTGAAACTTTCAGGCATTTCCCATCCATCTCCACCAATACCCAGCCGCCCTGCCGGCCATAGCGCACGGCGTTGCTCATCAGGTTTCGCAGCAGCTCCCACATGTCCTGCTCCACCGCATGGACCTGCATTTTCCCTTTGATTTGGATGGAAATGTCCCGAGCCGCTGCCTGTGGGCTGAGCGCCACAGCCACCTGGTTGGCCACCTTGTCCAGGGACACTGTCTCATGGGGGGGGCCCAGCGCCTGGCTTTGACGTTCCAGCATCAGGATGTCATTGATGATGCCTGCCATGCGCTCGCATTCCTTGAGAATATAACCCAGATACTCCTCGCGTTCCTGCTTGGACAGGTCCGGATCTTCCAGGAGCATTTCAGCAAAGCCGCTGATGGAGGTCAGCGGGCTCTTAAGCTCGTGGGAGCTGTTGTCCACAAAATCACGCTGCATATCGCGTGTTTTGCTGATTTGCTCAAGGTCAAAGCGCATGCGGTCGATCAGGTAGATGATGTTTTCCATGGCAGGGCGCAGCTCCGGAAAAAAAGCATCCGGATCAATGGTCTCGCGCACCAGGGTACCCTCCAGCAGATCCCGCACCTGCTCCAATTGGTGCACCATTTTGCTGGTCAGCGGGTTCATCAGCCAACGGGCGACCACCACCATCGCCAGGCTGATCAAAAGCAACAAAGGCAGGTAAATGGTCAAAAGGTATTCGAACTCACGGTAGGGCCTGTCCAAATGCAAAAGGAGCCGTCCCTCCATCAGCAGGGCAGCCCTCAAAGCCGGGTAAAACACGCCGCGCTCCAGGGAAAAACTGTCCCCTACGCCTGCGCGCAGCGCTTCGAGAACCTCCTCTTGCGCAACCAGGCGGCTTCCGTCCTGAATGTCATCGCCGCTGTCCGCCAAAATGATGCCGTTGGGCATCAAAAACGTGACCCGCAAGGGCGGCGCTGAGTGAGCGATCTTGTCCGCCAGCTCCTGCAAATTGCTGCTGGCCTCGCTGGTCCAGGCGGAGGCGGTGTTCAGGATGGCCATCAGGCTGCCGCGGTCAGCATCAATGTCGGTAGCGATCGTGATGGCGGCAAACGCGGTGACAATCAGCAGTGTCAGCACGTTGCCCAGCCAATAGGCGCGCAGCAGCTTCTTGCGCATGCTCAGCCCTCCTTGATCAGCCTGTACCCACCGCCGTGAACTGTCTGGATAAAGCGCGGGTTGGCCGCATCGTCCCCCAGCTTTTTGCGCAAGGAACGAATATGGTAATCCACTGTGCGGGAGGAATCGGTCTGGGATTGATAGCCCCAGACATCCTGCAGCAGCTGCGCGCGCGTGACCATCATGCCGGCATGTTTGGCCAGGTAGTGCAGCAGTTCAAATTCCTGCGCGGTCAGCGACACGGTCTGGCCATCCAGCATAACCTGGCGTTCATCAGGCCGCAGCAGCAGCCCGCCCAGCTCAATCTGCAAAGCAGCAGGGCTGACCCGCCGCAGCGCCGTGTTGATGCGGGCTTTGAGCTCACGCACGCTGAAGGGCTTGGTAATATAATCCTCCGCGCCCAATTCCAAGCCCTTGACCTTGTCGGTCTCCGTCGAGCGGGCGGACAGGATGATGACCGGAATATCACGGGTGCGCGGATCCACCTTCCAGTCAGCCAGAATCTGATATCCGCTGCGGCCGCGCAGCATCAAATCCAGAAGCATTAAATCCGGCAATCCCTTTTTAAGCTGCTGCGCAAGCTCAGCGCCATCATAGCAATGCACGCTTTCATGCCCCATGGATTTGATGATTTTTACCAGCAGAACACTGATGGTCTCTTCGTCTTCTACTGTCCAGATTGTTGCCATTGAAGCCACCTCTTTAAGCCAATTACTGTCATGATGCCGGTTTCGTCCCTTGCGGGCAAGCAGCCCGCGGGTTTTCTTGCATTATTCTATCACAACAGCAGCCGGCTGGCACGGGTTGGATGCAAATACAGGCACGAATGCAAGAATATACTGTTTGCCTTTTAACATTCCCGAATTATCAACCGCTAAAACAGGACTACGCTTTGTCGTTCAACACAGAAGGTTTTCGCAGCGTCAGCACGGCTATTGCATGAAAATACGCATGCCGAATGTTGAATTTGTGTTTGTAAAAATCCTTGCAAAGGGATGCCGATTTTGCTATGATAATCATACCGTATGTGATGTCGGGCCTCGTGCGATTCCATGGTGTGAACCCTGTCAGGACCGGAAGGTAGCAGCAGTAAGCGCAAGTTGGGATGTGCTGCGAGCCCACCCGGTGTTGCATGCGGTATTTGCATGCGCAGCAGGCAAAATAACACAGTCAAAACTTTCATGGAGGAAACAGGCATGTGGAAGATTCCCCCGGCGCTGGACATTGACCCCGAAATCAGACAGAGCATCCATGACGAATGCGTTCGCCAGGAAACCCATTTGGAGCTGATTGCCAGCGAGAACTTTATCTCGAACGCAGTGATGGCAGCCATGGGTACCCCGCTGAACAACAAGTATGCCGAAGGCTATCCGGGCCGGCGGTATTACGGCGGATGCGAGCATGTGGATGTTGTGGAAAATCTCGCGCGCGAGCGCGCCAAGATGCTCTTCGGCGCTGAGCATGCCAATGTTCAGCCCCACAGCGGTTCTCAGGCAAATCAAGTCGTCTATATGGCTTTCCTCAAGCCGGGGGATACTGTGCTGGGCATGAGCCTCAGCCATGGCGGTCACCTGACCCACGGCAGCCCGGTCAACGTTTCAGGCCTCACGTACAACTTTGTTTCCTACGGCCTGGATCCGGATACCGAGATCCTCGATTATGACGCGCTGATCAAAAAAGCGCAGGAGGTCAAGCCCAAGCTGATCGTGGCCGGTGCCTCAGCCTATTCCAGGGAGATCAATTTTAAAAAATTCCGCGAAGCGGCCGACGCCTGCGGCGCCATCCTGATGGTGGACATGGCCCATATCGCGGGTCTGGTGGCCGCAGGGCTGCACATGAGCCCGGTTCCTTACGCGGACGTTGTTACCTCCACCACCCACAAAACCCTGCGCGGCCCGCGCGGCGGGCTGATTCTGTGCAAAGCTGAGCATGCCCGGGCCATTGACAAAGCCACCTTCCCCGGTTTGCAGGGAGGGCCGCTGATGCATGTCATCGCCGCCAAAGCCGTGTGCTTCCTTGAGGCGCTGTCACCCTCCTTTAAGGAATATGCCGGCCAGATTGTCAGGAATGCCAAGGCGATGGTGCAAACCTTCCATCAGGAGGGCGTGCGGATGGTCTCCGGCGGCACAGACAACCACCTGATGCTATTGGACCTTGTGGATCTGGATGTTTCCGGCCGCCAACTGGAGGATTGGCTGGGCCGGGCGCGTATCACTGTCAACAAAAACATGGTGCCCAGGGACCGCCGCAAGCCCGCGGAGACCAGCGGTGTACGCATCGGCACGCCGGCGGTCACTACCCGGGGCATGGTGGAAAAGGACATGCAGCGCATCGCGAAGGCCATCGCCCGGATTATCCGTGAGGGCGAGGGCGCGATCGCGCCGGTATTGAAGGTGGTCGCGGAATTGACTGAAAAACACCCCTTGTTCAACTGAGACCGGATTTGATCATTCCAAAAGCCGCAGGTCGCGGCTTTTTTACGTTGAGGACACATGATACCCCAACGGCGGACATCTCAAACAGCCGCGCGATGCGCAGGTATGCATTGTTTGTTTTGCCGTAATTTACGCCTGTGATATAATGGGAAATGAGGTGATTGTATGCGTGAGACCTGTGTGCTGGTGGATGGTCACAGCCTGATGTACAGGGCTTTCTTTGCCCTGCCTGACATGGACCGGAGCGGTATACCCACCAACGCGGTGCATGGTTTTTTATTAATGCTGTTTAAAGTGATTGAGGACATCTCCCCCCAGTACTGCGTGGTCACCTTTGATGAGCACGGCCCGGTGTTTCGCCATGAGCAATATGCGCAGTACAAGGAAGGGCGCGCGCCCATGCCGGATGACCTGCGGCCCCAGTTTGATGTGATCAAGGAAGTGCTCTCCGGCATGGGCATTCCGGTGATGAGCCTGCCGGGCTTTGAGGCGGATGACATCATCGGTACCCTTTCCTTGCAGTGCAAGCAAAGAGGCGTGCTGGCCCTGATTCTGACCGGCGACAAGGACGACCTGCAATTGGTGGATGACGGAGTCGAAATGCTGTTTACCAAGCGGGGCATCAGCGAGATCGAGCGCTTTGACCCTGCCGGCGTCAAGGCTGCCTTTGGCGTGGCGCCTGAGCAGGTGACCGATTTGAAAGGCCTGATGGGCGACAGCAGTGACAGCATTCCCGGTGTTCCCGGCATTGGCGAGAAGACCGCCACCAAATTGCTGCAGGAATACGGCAGCCTGGACCGGGTCCTTGAGGCTGCCCCCACCATCAAGGGCAAGCTGGGAGAACGCCTGCGCGAGCATGGCGATCTGGCGCGGCTCAGCCGCGAACTGGCCACCATCAAACGCGATCTGCCGCTGGTCTTCAGCCCCCGGGAAGCCGCTCTGGACCGCCTGGCTGAAGGCTTGCCTGCACTTCAAAAATATAAGCTCAACACCGCATCGGAGCGGCTTAGAAGGCTCAGCGGCATCGCGGAAGGCCAGCCGGCAGCTGCCCCGGCAAAGTGGGCGCAAATTCATAACCACGCGGAACTGGCAACCTTTCTCAGCCCGGCGCCTGAACGCCCGTCCGCTGTCTTTGCCACCTTTGAAGAGCTCTCCATCGCGCTGGATGACGAGCGCCAGGCTCAGGTCGCGATCAACTCAGGCCAGCAAAGCCTGCTGGACACTGTGCAGGGCATGGACAGCGGCGAAGCGCTGAAAGCAGCCCTGTCCATGATGAAAGGGGGATATGTCACCCATCACGCCAAACAGGTTTATCACCTGATGAAGCTTGCGCCCGACAGCCCGGACCAGCTGGTCTTTGATACCATGATCGCCGCCTATCTGCACAATCCCCAGGAGAAAAGCTATGCCTTGCAAAACTTCGCCTCCAGAGACGCGCGCGGTGTGATGGAGCTGTATCGCAGCCAGGCACGGCAGCTGGAAGCGGATGGCATGGCAGACCTGTTCCGCGACATTGAGCTGCCCCTGACCAGGGTGCTGTACGATATGGAATCCCTCGGTTTTCAAGTGGACGCGCAGGTGCTTAGGCGCCTGGGGGACGACTTTACCTTGCAAACCGAGCAGCTGCGGCAAAGCATTTATGACCTGACCGGCGTGTCCGGCTTTAACCTCAACAGCCCCCAGCAGCTGGGTCGCGTGCTTTTTGAAAGCCTGGGGCTGCCCACTCAGCGCAAGACCAAATCCGGCTACAGCACCAACGCCGAGGCGCTGGAGGCCATCGCGCCCATGCATCCTGCCATCGACAAGATTCTGGAGTACCGGCAGGTCTCCAAGCTGAACAGCACCTACATTGACGCGCTGCTTCGCAAAATGGACAGGCAGGGACGCATACACACCACCTTTGACCAAACAGGCACCGCCACGGGGCGCATCTCGTCCAATGAGCCCAACCTGCAAAACATCCCTGTCCGTACAGCCATGGGCCGGGAGATCCGCCGCGCCTTTATCGCCAAACCCGGGCATGTGCTGGTAGACGCGGACTATTCCCAAATCGAGCTGCGCATCCTGGCGCACATGAGCGGGGATGCCGCCATGCGCGACGCTTTCATCAAGGAGCAGGATATCCACACCCGCACCGCGGCCGAGATCAACGATGTGCCGCTCAGCGAAGTCACCCCGGCCATGCGCTCGGACGCCAAGGCGGTCAACTTCGGCATTGTGTACGGCATCTCGGATTATGGCCTGGCGCGCAACATCGGCACCAGCCGCAAGCGGGCAGGCGACTTTATCTCGCGCTATTTTGAGCGCTATCCCGGCGTGCGCGAGTTTATGGACAGCGTCGTGCGCTTCGGTTATGAGAAAGGTTATATTGCTACCCTCTTCGGCAGGCGGCGCCTCTTGAACGAACTCAAAAGCGGCAACGCCAACACCCGCAACTTCGGTGAGCGTGCCGCCATGAATACGCCCATTCAGGGCACGGCGGCAGACATTATCAAGCTGGCAATGGTCCGGGTACACCGGAAGCTTAAGGAACGCGGCTTCGCAGCGCGGCTGGTTCTGACCGTGCATGACGAGCTGATTGTCGAAGCTCCCCTGGATGAGGCCGGGCAGGTACAAAAGCTGCTACGGGACGTGATGGAAAACGTCATCGAATTGGATGTGCCGCTGAAGACGGATATCAAGATCGGATACAGCTGGTATGACACCAAGTAAACCTTACATCGTTGGCTTGACCGGGGGCATCGCCTGCGGAAAAAGCAACCTGAGCGCAGCGCTGAGAAGCCGTAACGCTGTGGTCGTGGACGCGGACGAGATTTCCCGCGCGCTCACTGCTGCGGGCGGCCGCGCGCTTCCGGCCATTCGGGCCCGTTTTGGCGGTCAGGTGTTTGAAGATGAGTTCCTCAATCGCAAGGCGCTTTCAGATGCGGTGTTCGGCCATCCCCGCGCGCTGGCGGATTTGAATTCCATTCTCCATCCAATGATATTTGAGGAAATAGACCGCCAGATTGCCCGGCACCCTGATCAGGCCGCCCTGGTGATCGACATCCCCTTGCTGTACGAAACAGGTTTTGAAGCACGCTGTGACGAGGTTTGGTGCGCTTATGCGCCCCTTGATCATCAGGTACAGCGCCTGCTTTCACGCGGGATGACAAACGAGGAGGCGCTCCGGCGCATTGGCTGCCAGATGCCCGCGATGGAAAAAGCCAAAAAAAGCGACCATGTCATCATTACCACCGGGGACAAAGAGGACAGCGCCGGCAACGTCATCCGTTTATGGGATGCGCTGATGAGGAGGATATGATTGTCTGAATCGCCATGGAACGTCAAACATACAAGGAGCGGCACCCCCGGACACCCCGGTCCCCAGGGCATGCAGGCGGGACATGTGCCGCGCCATGCGCCGGCAGGGCCGCGCCCACAAGCCAGGATGGTTGGCAAGCCCCCCCGCCAGCAGCCTCCACCCCAGCCTGAACCTGCCCGTCCGCAGCGGCAGAGGCGCCGCGCCGCCAAGGCTGACAGGCATTTGTCCATCCGCTCGGTGGCGCTGCTGGCCGCAATGATACTGCTGCTTGTCGCCACTGCAGTGATGATGCATGACAAACAGCAGCGCCTGGATGCCCTGATGATTAAACACAGGGTGGCGCAGGAGCACTACAGGGCCCGGGCCAATTCAGGGTACCTTGGACTGATTGAGAAATACGCAAAGGAGTATGGCGTCAACCCCTCTTTTGTGTCAGCCATTATCAAGTGCGAAAGCAGCTACCGCGCGGACGCAGTCAGCCGGGTAAATGCCCGCGGGCTGATGCAAATCATGCCTGATACAGGGATATGGATGGCCAAGCGGCTCAAAATGAGCGGCTACCAGCCTGACGATCTGTTTGACCCTGAAATCAATATCCGCTTTGGAACGGCCTATCTGTCCTATCTGAGTGATATATTTTCCGGCTCGCCCGTTATGGTGGCTGCCGCCTTCCACGCCGGCGACAACAACGTCAAGCGCTGGGCGCTCAACCGCTCGCAGGACAAAAAGACCATTGAGCTGGAGCAAATTCCAACCAGTGACACCAAAAGCTATGTCAGAAAGGTAATGGACGCGTATGCGATTTATTTTGAGAAAGACAAGGGCAATGCTCCTGTTGACGGTGGCGGCCTGCCTCCTGTTGACCGGGGCGACAGCCCGGGGAAATGACCGGCAAAGCCTGATTCTGGGCATTGTTTCAGCCACCACAAACCGTACCAATCCCCTGATGCCTGTTGAGCGTGAGTTCATGTCCCTGACCGCGCTGGTGTATGAGTCCATGATTGTCCTGGATGACGACTACCTTCCAAAGCCGCATCTGGCGGACAGATGGGAATCCTCCGGTGACGGGGGAACCTGGACCTTCACCCTGCGCGAGGGTGTCACCTTCCATGACGGCACGCCGCTGACCAGCGCTGATGTTGTCGCAACCGTCAATGAAATCCTGCGCCTGGCCAATGATGAGGCCAACCCCAACAAGGGTGCCTATTCCTCTCTGCGCTATTTTATCAACAAGATTTCCGCTCCGGATGAGCGCACGGTAGTCATCACCACCGGCCGGCAAAACTTCGGCTTCCTGTATGCCATGAATTTTCCCGTTTTGCCGGCTGCGCAGGTTCAACTGGACAACCCTGCGGGTTCCGGCCCTTACCGGGTGGAGCAGTTCCAGCCCGCGGATTATATCTGGCTGTCCGTCAATTCCTCCTGGTGGGGAGGCAAACCGGCTATTACAGAAATCAGCGCCCTCTTTCATGCCACCAACCGCGAGCTGATTTCCAGCTATGAGTATAACCGGGTGGACGCCATCCTGACGCGCTCGATGACAGCCGCTCAATATCGCTCCAGCGTATCCTCCCTCAATCTGACTTACCGCACAAAGCAGTTTGAAGCCCTGATGCTCAACCACCACAGCTACGAGCTGGAGGATGTCCGGGTTCGCAAGGCCATCCGCGCAGCGCTCAACCTGAACGCCATCGCCCAAAACGCCTATATGGGCATGGCCATGCGCACGGACACGCCCCTGCCCAGCGGCACCTGGATGTATTCCGCTGATGACACGGTTTACCGGCAAAACATCGAGCTGGCCAACCAACTGCTGGATGAAGCCGGCTGGGTGGACAGCAATGACGACGGCATCCGAGATATGGTGCGCGGCGGCAAGTCTGTCAAGCTGTCCCTGCGCTTTTACGCATATGAGGAGCAGGACAACTCCGTACGCCTCAACGCGGCTGCCCAGATTGCCTCCCAGTTGCTTGCGGTGGGTATTGAAGCCCGCCTGAGTGTAATGAGCTTCAAGGAGGTGCGTGAAAAGCTGGAGGCAGGCAGCTATGACATGGCCATCGTCAGCTTCAACATGGACTATACGCCCGACCCGGGTTTCTTGCTGATGTCCGGCAACACGGGCAATTATTCGCGTTATAAATCCAAAGACATGGACAAGCTCTTTAAGGAACTGCGCACCGCAATGACCAAGGAATCCTATCAAAATAAGCTGTACGAGATCCAGGCGCTGTATACTGAGGATTGCCCCTTTATCAGCATGTATTACCGTTCCGGCGCCATCATGACACGCATCATGTTCACCCGTACGCGCGACATCCGTGAACCCGAGGTGCTCAAGGGCATTGAAGCGCGCGCGGAATAAGCGGACAGCGACAGGATCCGCAGCGGCCCCGTCCTTGCCCCGAGAGGCTGGAACGCTGTCCAGGCGCGAAAGGGGAACTTTTGTTCTTATTTTGATGCCCGAAGCCTTGTATGCCGTTGATGGCCTGTGGTAAAATAAGCCTGTCGGCAAGCCGCTGAACAGAGCTTACAGGATGTGTCAATGAAGGTCGGAGTGGTCTCGCTGGGATGCGTAAAAAACCGCGTGGATACCGAGGAAATGTTGTCCTTTTTGCAGAAGGATGGCTTTACGTTTGTCACGGACCCAGACCAGGCTCAGGTGCTTGTGGTCAACACCTGCGGCTTCATTGCCTCCGCCAAGGAAGAATCCATTGACAGCATCCTGGAAATGGCCCGGTACAAGCAAACAGGCCAGTGCCGGGTGCTTTGCGTCACAGGCTGCCTGGCACAGCGCTATGGAAAGGAGCTGCTGGATCAAATCCCCGAGATTGATGTCCTCACCGGCGTATCGCAATACCCTGCCCTGGCCGGGTACATCCGCGACGCCCTGGAAGGCCGGCGCTGCGGCAGCATACAGCGCGGAAAAGACTTTGCGAGCGTCGGGCGTGTGCTGAGCACCGCCCCCTGCACCGCCTATGTGCGCATCAGTGAAGGATGTGACAATCGCTGTACCTACTGCGCCATCCCGTTGATTCGCGGGCCGTTCCGCTCGCGCCCCCAGGCGGACATCCTGGAGGAAATGAGCAAACTGGCGCAGCAGGGTGTCAGGGAACAGATTTTAATAGCGCAGGACACCTCGCGCTACGGAACGGATCTCAAGGGCGCTTCTCTGGCCGGGCTGCTTGAAGCGGCAGCCGGCATCCCCGGAATTGATTGGCTGCGGGTCTTGTATTGCTATCCGGATGAGACTGACTACGCCCTGATTGACGCGATGGCGGCCAACCCCAAGGTATGCCGTTACCTGGATTTGCCATTGCAGCACGCCTCGCCGGCTGTCCTCCAACGGATGAACCGGCGCGGGGATATCCGCCAGGTAGAGCGTTTGCTGTCCTACGCGCGCAGCCTTGGTTTCGCGCTACGCACCACGATGATCGTGGGTTTTCCCGGGGAGACCGAAGCAGACTTCCGGGAGCTGATGTCGTTTTGCGCCCGCGTGCGCTTTGACCGTCTGGGCGCCTTCTCCTTCTCAAGGGAAGAGGACACCCCCGCATTTTCGATGAAAGGGCACATCCCTCAGCGGGTCAAACAGGAGCGGCTGGACACACTGATGCGGCAGCAGCGGAACATTTCCCGCAAACGCAATGAAACGCGCCTGGGCAGCCTGGAAACAGTGTTGGTCACCGGTACCCGCAGCGGTATGGCCTATGGCCGCTCAGCCTGGGAAGCGCCGGACAGCGACGGTTTGATCGCCTTTCCCAATCCGCGCGGACAAGCCGGGGAGGGTGATTTTGTGCGTGTACGAATTACCGGCGCTCAGGATTATGATCTGCAGGCCTGCCTGCTTCTTGAGGAGGACAAAACGCCATGAACCTGCCCAACCGCCTCACCTTGCTGCGCATTGCGCTGATTCCCCTGTGCGTTTTATTCATTGTTCTCAACATGAGTATCCTGGCAGGAATTGTGTTTGTCATCGCCAGCCTCACAGACTTTCTGGACGGCTATATCGCCCGGCGCGACAACATCGTGACCAATTTTGGCAAATTTGCTGATCCGGTCGCGGACAAAATCCTTTCCCTGGCGGTCATGATCGCGCTGATTCCGTCAGGCGCCTATCCCTGGTGGGGAGCCTGTATCGTTGCTGCGCGTGAATTGGCGGTGGACGGCCTTCGCCTGGTCGCCGTGGAGCAAGGCCTTGTCATTCCGGCGGGCAAACTGGGCAAAATCAAGACCAATTTCCAGTTTTTCAGCGTGCTCAGCGCCTTGTTCGGCCTGCCCGCGGCCGTAACCCTGGCATTGTGCATTATCATGGCCGTTCTGACTGTCATCTCAGGCATCCAATATTTCTCCGCGTCCAGGCAATTGTTCACGTTCAAAGCATGAGATCAACAAACACCATAAAGAGAGGAACATAACCAATGGCAACAAAGACAAGCAAAACCAATGCCGCGGCGGCAGCCGCAAACAGTGAGAAGCTTCAGGCGCTTGACCGTGCCCTGGCTGCGCTGGACAAGCAGTTTGGCCGCGGTACGGTCATGAAGCTGGGAGAACAGGCCAAGATGCAGGTGGACGTCATTCCCACAGGCTGCATCGAATTGGATATCGCCCTGGGCGTGGGCGGTATTCCGCGCGGACGAATCATTGAGATCTATGGGCCTGAATCCTCAGGCAAAACCACGGTAGCGCTTCACCTGATCGCTGAAGCGCAAAAAGCGGGCGGGCTTGCGGCGTTCATTGACGCTGAGCACGCGCTGGATCCCGCCTACGCCCAGCGGCTGGGCGTGAACATTGATGAATTGTATATCTCCCAGCCCAACACCGGTGAAGACGCCCTGGAAATCGCTGAGGCGCTGATCCGCTCCGGCGCGATTGACATCGTGGTAGTGGACTCAGTGGCTGCGCTTGTTCCGCGCGCCGAAATCGATGGTGAAATGGGCGATACCTTTGTAGGCTTGCAGGCGCGCATGATGAGCCAGGCAATGCGCAAGCTGGCCGGCGTGGTCAGCAAAACCAGCGCGGTCGCTGTCTTTATCAACCAGCTCCGTGAGAAGGTTGGCGTGATGTACGGCAACCCGGAAACCACCCCTGGTGGCCGCGCGCTGAAGTTTTATGCCTCTGTGCGCCTGGATGTGCGCCGCGGTGAGCAGCTGAAAAACGGAGCCGAGGTAGTCGGCAACCGCACCAAGATCAAGGTGGTCAAAAACAAGGTGGCCCCCCCCTTCCGCGTTGCGGAATTTGACCTGCTCTACGGCTACGGCATCAGCAGGGAATCTTCCTTGCTGGATATGGCAGTGGAGCGCGACATTGTTCAAAAATCGGGCGCCTGGTTCTCCTATAAGGATTTGCGCATCGCCCAAGGGCGTGACAACGCCCGAAGATACCTTGTGGATAACCCGGAAGTCGCCAATGAGATTGAAGCCGCTATCCGTGAGACCCTGCAGCCGGAAAACGCGAGAACCGAAGGCGAGGACGAAGGAAATATCAGCGAGGATTGATCCGATTTCCCAATCCTGGCCGCTTCAAAATCAGATAAAAACACAACAACCCGGGCAGTTGATTACAGGCTCGGGTTGCTGTGCATCGTTTGTGTTTTATTAATGCAGCTGCACGCTGGTCCATTTTCCGCCGCGCACACGCCATCTCAGCATGGTGCTGCGGACCAGGGCATCCATCATAAAGGCCCACCAGGATCCGGTGGCCGTGAGATACAAAGCGGGCAGCAGCGGATTGAGCGGGAAGCAAAACAGCCAGGTCAGCAGCGGGCGCAGGATACCCACGCTTATCAGGGATACCATCGCCACATAGCGTGTATCGCCCGCGCCACGCAGGCAGCCAGCGTATACGACCCGCGCGTTTTGTGGTACGATGGCGGGAATCATCACCAAAAATCCGGCGGAAGCAGCCTGGATGACTGTTTCATCCTGGGTAAACAGGTTGGCAAGCTCGTGGCGGAAGGGCAACAAAGCAGCCACCAGCATAAGTGAGGCCACAAAGGAGATGCGGCGTGTCACAGAAACCGCCTCACGGGCTCTTCGCTCATCCTTCGCGCCCAGCGCCTGTCCGACCAAAGCGACCCCGGCAGCAGCCACACCATCGCCAAGGGTGAAAGACAAGCCGGACACCTGGCTGACAATCCGCGTCGCAGCAAAGATATTGGTACCCAGGGTGGCGATAATACGGTTTGTGACCAGAAAACCAACGCGCAAAGTGCCCATTTCCAGCAGGGTGGAGCCGCCAATCCGCCGCAGCCCTTGAATCGTTTCATGATCAAATGCGGGTTTTTTAATTCTGTAACGGAAGGGCGAGCTTTTTTTCATCGCATACCTGATAGACAGGAGACAGGCCGTCAGCGTGCCCAGGTTGGTGGCGATGGCAGCGCCGGCAACCCCCAGCCCGGGAAAGCCCAGCCTGCCCTCAATCAATAAATAGTTGAAGAATAGATTCACCACGTTGCTGGTCAGATGGGTCACCATGGTCACACGCGTTTTCCCCAGGCCGCGGAAAGCCGCGCAAACGCATAATTGGAGGTTGTTGGGTATGAAGCCCAGCGCAATGATGCGAAAATATAAGGCGGACAGCTCCAGGGTCTCTTCATTAGCGCCAGCCAGCTGCATAAACGGCCTCGCCAGAGTGAAACCCAGCAACGTTGTCAGCACACCGATCCCAAGGTTGATCCACATGGCCTGCTCCAGGCAGGCCATGACGCCCTGGTGGTTGCGCGCGCCATGGCGGCGGGCTACCAGCGCAGTGGTTCCGATGTTGAGCGCCTGAGACAATATCAGCATCATCATGCGCGGCTCCGCAGCCAGCCCAACCGCGGCAATGGCTTGCGGGCCAAGACCGCCTACCATCATGGTATCAGCTGAGCTGATCACGCTGATGAGCAGACCTTCCAGCGCAGCCGGCCAGGAAATGGTCAGCGCCAGGATGTATAAGGGACGCAAAAGCTCGGGATGATCACCAAGCAGCAGTCTGCTCAACCGGGTTTTAAGACGCTTCACGCTCTGGCTCCTTATGTGTTCCGGAAATAAGGCTGTGCCTCAGGCACACCCTGAGGCACAAGGGCATCAAGATCAATCACCGTGTCAATGTACAGGCCGTATATGATTGAGCGGCAGCAGAACCAGGCTGGCTTTGCCTACAATCATGTCCTTTGAAATCGGTCCGACATCGCCGGAACGGCTGTCGTGGCTGTTGGCGCGGTTGTCCCCGATCACCATGTACTGGTTGTCACCCAGCACGATTCGCTGAAAATCAGCGCGCGGCTGATAAACAATATAGGGCTCATCTACCGCCTTGTCATTGACATACAGGATGCCATCGAGAATTGCGACACTATCCCCCGGCAAAGCAACCAGGCGCTTTACAAACATCTCATGCTTGACGAAATTGATGTCCAGGGGGCCCCATATGCGCAGGGTGTTGATCTTGTTGCGTCCGGGATAACGCACAATAACGACATCTCCCCGGTTCAAATTCCCTAGAAGCACTGCGGGCTTGGTGACCAGGACGATCTCGCCGTTATGGAGCGTTTCCTCCATGCTTCGGCCATCGACCCGAATGGGTTCGGCAAGAAAAATACGGATTGTCATCGCAATAACTACAGCCAGCAGCAAAGTGCCGATCCAACTGAGGATTTCCTGTCCCACTGTCTTTTTCTTTTTTTCCTTTTTACCTTTTTTGAACGATAACCTGGAAGTTCTTCTTCCCTTGGTATTCTCATCAGCCGCGGTGATTTCCTCTTCTTGAAGCTGCGGCGTTATGGCGTCTTTGTTGACATCCTGATCATGGTCGATCATGTTGGTTCTCCTTTGGCTTCTTTTGTTGAAAGATTTGATTGATTCTGCGGTGATTGAGGCGGCACAAGACCCAGGGTAACCTCCGGCGCATCAGGCCCAGGGGTGATGACTCGCTTGCGGCGCTTGATAAATTCCACACGGTCCAGCATGACCACTCTGCCGCAGCCCCCGCACTTCATTTTGATATCCGCACCGATACGGGTCACTGTCCAGACAGCGGAGCCGCAGGGATGCTTTTTCCGCATCTCTACAATGTCATGCATTCTGATCTCTTCCGTCAATCCGCTCACCTCGCTGTGTATTATATGCCAAAGCCCCTGGCGGGGCAAGCAAAGAGGCATCGGCACAGCATAATGCGCATATA
>JBMNLV010000002.1:0-125325 GCA_050953005.1 Christensenellales bacterium
GATGGAGTTCAGTATTAAGGTCTTTTAAGGGGTCCGGGAATTTTTCTTCAGAAAAATCCCCGGCGCTTTTCCCGTCCCTGGCGTCCCCTCTTGTTTGCCCGCCTACCTTGAAATCTGATCCAGACTCATGCCAAATCCGGGCACAAACTCGCGGATGAAGTCCTGTACCTCGGGCAGGTCGATGGCGTGCAGGGTGGCCATGATGCTGTCCCTGGCTTCCAGAAACTCGTTATTGCCGGCCTTGGTTTCCTCCAGGCACTTGACGTAGCCGCAGAGGCGGTCGGCGGCCTTGACCAGGCGCCATTCCCCGCTGTCCTGGTCGGGGTTGAGCAGGGGCTCGTAAGCGGGCTGCAAATCCTCCGGCAGCATCTGCTTGAGGCGCTGGATGGCGATGCGCTCGATCTTGTGGTACTCGGCCTTGATCTGCGGGTTGTTGTGCTTGACCGGGGTGGGCAGGTCGCCCGTGATGACCTCTGAAATGTCATGAAAGAGCGCCAGGGCCATGACATGCTCGGCATTGTAGCTGCGCCCGTAGCGCGTGTTGCCGATCAGGGCCAGGGCGTGCGCGATCATGGCTGCCTGCATAGCATGCTCCATGTCGTTCTCGGGGATCAGGTTGCGCATCAGTCCCCAGCGCCGGATCAGCTTCATCCGGGACAGGTAGGCGAAAAAATGGTATGCCAAGGCGTTTTCTCCTTTGGTTTCAAATCGTGGTGTTTGCCGTTTCAAAACATCAACCGCATACGGGGCGCGGAATTCAATTTTTCGCCCGGGGTCAATGTTTCTGAAACGATTGGCGTCAGGATAAGACCTCCCGGCGCCCGCTACTCTTCCTTTTGCGGGATCCTGATCAGGGTGGCCTCACGCCCGATGCCCGGCAGGAAGCGCCGCGTGAAATCCTGGCTGCTCATCTCGAGCGAGGCGGTGTTGACGCCCGGGTGAAACCACAGGCGCTCATAATCCAAAAGCTCCGCGTCCACCACAAGCTGTACGCGCTTTTCAGCGTCAAACAACAAGCCCAGCGGGCTGACCGCGCCTTTGTCCAGGCCGAGAAAATCCGGCAGCTTCTCTTCAGGCGCGAAGGAAAGGCGGGAGACGCCCAGCAGCTTGCTGACCACGGCCGTGCGGAAGGCGCGCCGGGGCGCCAGCAGCAGCAGGTAAAAGGCTGTCCGCTGGCGGTTGCACAAAAAGACGTTCTTGGGCATGGTAGCGCGCTCCGGGTCCAGGCCGGGGGTGGTCAGGCACTCCTCAATGGTCCACTTGGGCTCATGCTCAAACAGCGTGTAGGGAATGCCCATCCGCGTGAGCGCGTCTAAAATCGCTGCCTTGTTATTCATCGGTATCCTTCTTTTTCTTCAGGCCGTTTTCAAAGCCCAGCTGCCCGGGGCGGTAGTAGACCCTGTCCTCAAAGCCCTCGGGCATGTAATTTTGGCGGACCCAGTGCCCGGGAAAATCGTGGGGGAAGAGATAGCCCGCGCCGTTGCCCAGGCGGGACGCGCCCTGGTAGTGGGTATCGCGCAGCGCGACGGGCACCTCGCCCAGCTGCCCGCGCTCGGCATCGGCCATGGAGGCGTTCATGGCGTTGACCACGGTATTGGACTTGGGCGCCATGCAAATGTAGATAATGGCCTGGGTAATGGCCAGCCGGGCTTCGGGCAGGCCCACAAATTCCAGCGCCTGCGCCGCGCTGACCGCCTGCACCAGCGCCTGGGGATCGGCCAGGCCCACATCCTCACTGGCGTGGGCGATCATCCGCCGCACGATCAGGCGCGGGTCGCAGCCCGCGTACAGCAGGCGCGCCGCCCACAGCAGGGCGGCGTCGGGGTCGGAGCCTCGCAGGGATTTGCAAAAGGCGGAGAGCATATCGTAATAGAGCGTCTCGTCCACGCGCATCATGGGTTTTTGGATGCTGTCCTCGGCAATCCGCCGGGTGATATGGATGCCGTCCGCCCCTGTGGGCGTGCTCAGCGCTGCCAGCTCCAGCGCGTTGAGCGCGGTGCGCACATCCCCTGCGGCTACCTGCACCCAGTGCTCCAGCGCCTCTTCCTCCACCCGGATGTTCAGGCTGCCCAGCCCGCGCTGGGCGTCCTTCAGGGCGGCGTTTAGCGCCTGGCGCACCTCGCTGTCGCCCAGGCGGAAAAACTGGAAGACGCGGCAGCGGCTGACGATGGCTGGCGTCATCGCGATCATGGGGTTCTCAGTGGTCGAGCCGATGAAGCGGATCAGGCCCTCCTCAATCGCGGGCAGGATGGAGTCCGACTGCGCCTTGCTCCAGCGGTGGCACTCGTCCAGCAGCAGGTAGGTGTGCTGGCCGTACATGTCCCGGCGCTCGCGCGCGGCCCTGATGACCTCGCGCACCTCGCCCACACCGCTGGTGACCGCGTTGAGGCGCTCAAAATGGCCCCTGGTGGTCTGGGAAATCACATAGGCCAGGGTGGTCTTGCCGCAGCCGGGGGGCCCGTAGAAGATGCTGGAGGTCAGCTGGTCGGCCTCAATCGCGCGGCGCAGCAGGCGGCCCTTGCCCACCAGGTGCTCCTGGCCCAGAAACTCCTCCAGGCTGCGCGGGCGCATGCGGTCGGCCAGCGGCCGGCCCTGCTGCGCGGACTGGCTGAAGTCAAACAGGCTCATGCTCATCTTTGATCTGCACCAAAAAGCTTTTGTTGTCGGCGCCCTGGCGCCAGGCGCGCGCCTGCTCGTTCAGGGCGCATTCCAGGTGCATCAGCGCGATGCCGGTGTCAATGCTGTCGCGTTTTTTGCCCTCAAAGCGCAGTGTCCGCCCGCTGAAGCTGATGCGCCAGGGCTGGCGGTTGACGGCGGAGGGCGCGAAGCGCATGGCTTCAGCCGCGTTGTAGGCCCAGAAGGGCCACAGGGTGGGATCATCGGGGCTGAAAGAGGTCAGGATGCGGCGGCGGCTTTTGCGCGCCCCCTCTGGATCCCGCGGCAGGCCGAAGGGCATGACAGCCAGGATTTTTTCGTTTGGCCGGGCGCTGGCCGCGGCGACCAGGCGGCGGTAATTGCCGGTGATCCAGCAGCCCTGCAGGCCCTGGTGGACCAGCTCCAGCTGGAAAGCCTGCCCGCTGATGCCGCCCAACAGCGCGTTGTCCCGGGCAGCCTTGTCCGCCAGGATGACGGCGTATTGCGCAAGGCCCTTGAACTGCGGAAACAGCGGCACGGGAAAAATCAGATCCTGCGCGCCTTCGCGCTCCAGCGCGATGCGGATGCCGGGCAGGCACACGCTTGCGGCGGTATATTCCATCGCGGCCCACTCGGCGGCGGGGGCGGGTGCCAAATAATCTCTGCAGCTGAAGCGGCGCGGGATGGCGGCCAGCCAGCGCTTGAGCTGGGCAAGGCTGTAAAAGCCTTCAAAGGGCAAAGCCATACCGTCCTCCTTCGTTGTTTTGATCTGTATACAGTGTAGCACAGCGCGGCGGCTGAATTCAATCAAACGGCCTCAAGGCTCGGGGGCACCCCTTGCGGAATGCCCCCGTCAGCGCGCTGCGTGCTCAAGGCATCAGCCAATGCGCTCCTTGCCGCCCATGTAGGGACGCAGGGCTTTGGCAATCAGAACGCTGCCGTCCTCCTGCAGGTTGTTTTCCAGGTAGGCGATCAGCATGCGCGGGGGCGCGACCACCGTATTGTTGAGGGTATGCGGGATAAAACGCTTGCCTTCCTCATCCCTGGCGCGGATTTGCAGCCGCCGGGCCTGGGCGTCGCCCAGGTTGGAGCAGGAGCCCACCTCAAAATATTTCTGCTGGCGCGGCGACCAGGCCTCCACATCGCAGGAGACGACCTTAAGATCGGCCAGATCCCCGGTGCAGCAGGCCAGGGTGCGCACGGGGATGTCCAGGGTGCGGAAGAAGTCCACGGTGTTCTGCCAGAGATTCTCATACCACATCATGCTGTCCTCGGGCCTGCACACCACCACCATCTCCTGCTTTTCAAACTGGTGGATGCGGTAAACGCCGCGCTCCTCAATGCCATGGGCGCCTACCTCCTTGCGGAAGCAGGGAGAATAGCTGGTCAGCGTCTGTGGCAGCTCATCGGCGCTCAGGATGGTATCGATAAATTTGCCGATCATGGAGTGCTCGGAGGTGCCGATCAGGTACAGGTCCTCTCCCTCGATCTTGTACATCATGTTCTCCATTTCGGCGAAGGACATGACGCCGGTCACTACCTCAGAGCGGATCATGAACGGCGGGATATAGTAGGTAAAGCCGCGGTCGATCATAAAATCCCGCGCGTAGGACAGCACGGCGGAGTGCAGCCGGGCGATATCGCCCTTGAGGTAGTAAAAACCGCTGCCGCTGGTCTTGCGCGCCGAATCCAGGTCGATGCCGCTGAGCCGCTCCATGATGTCCACATGGTAGGGGATCTCATAAGCGGGCACAAGCGGCTCGCCAAAGCGCTGCATTTCCACATTCTCGCTGTCGTCCCGTCCCAGGGGCACGGACGGGTCCATGATCTGCGGGATTTGCAGCATGACCTCGCGCAGCTGGGCTTCATACTCCGATTCTTTGGTTTCCAGGTCGGCCAGCTCCTGCTGCAGATCTCTGACCTGCTGCTTGACGGCCTCGGCCTCTTCCTTTTTTCCCTTTTGCATCAGCCCGCCGATTTCCTTGGACAGGCTGTTGCGCTGGGCGCGGAGGGTGTCCGCGCGCAGGATGGCCTCGCGGTTGAGCTTGTCCAGCTCCAGCGCCTGGTCCACCAGGGGCAGGCGCTGGTCCTGAAACTTTCGCTTGATGTTCTCCCTGACCAGGCCAGGGTTGTTGCGGAGCAGTGCGATGTCGATCATGATTGTTCTCTCCTTCCGAAATTAAAAGCCTTCTGTCCTTATGGGACGGAAGGCTCCGCGTTGCCACCCAGATTGCCGCGCCGAGGTTCTTCAGCGTAACGGCCACTCTTTGCGCTGCAGGGGGCGCACCCCGGCCGCTCCTCACGGCCCGCTCACGGGCGGAAAGCCATCCCCGCTGCCGCCTTGCACCATCCGGCGGCTCTCTTGAAGCGGTTGTCCGGCAGTTTCCCGGTCATCGCGATAAATTGATTATAGCATCCCTTGACAAAGCCCGCAAGCGCGGCTTGTTTTTCACGCCAACCGCTGCCCGCGGGAAAAGAATGTGGTATGATGGTCTGGCGCCACAGGCGCAATCCTCTAAGGACAAGGAAGGTTTATGTATTACGCTTTAAGCATGCTGGCCGGGATGCTTGTTTCGGTCATGGTGGTCTTCAACGGCCGCCTCAGCGAAATGGCCAGCCCGGGCTGGTCCCTGATCATTATCCATGTCTCAGGCATCCTGGCCGTCGGGCTGGCCATGCTGCTACGCAAAGACAGGCCGCGCATGGGCAGCCACCCGCCCTGGTGGTACATCGGCGGGCTGATTGGCATTGTGACCACGCTGTTCAACCTGTACGCCTTCGGCCGCATCAGCGTTTCAGCCATGCTGGCCCTGGCCCTGCTGGGGGAGAGCCTGGCCAGCCTGGCGGCTGACCACGTCGGTTTTATGGGCCTGCCTCGCCGGCCGATGCGCGCGGAAAAACTGCTGGGCGGGCTGGTCATCCTGGCCGGTATCCTCATCATGCTGACCGATTTTGAGCTGCTGGCGGTCATCCTGTCCCTGCTGGTCGGGATCAACGTGCTCTGGTCGCGCTTGGTCAACGCGCGGCTGGCACGCAGCGTGGGCATCTACTCGACAACGCTGGTCAACTACCTGGTCGGTTTGTTGGGCGCGCTGCTTGTTCTGCTGGTCTCCGGCGTTCATCCCCTGCCTGCTCTGGGCGGCCCTTTTACCAACTATCTGGGCGGCGCGCTTGGCGCCCTGATCGTGCTGATCAGCAATTTTGTTGTCGGCAGGATCGCTTCCTTCTACATGACGCTGGTCATGTTTGTGGGACAAGTCATGGCCAGCCTGCTGCTGGACATGATGCTGCTGGGTGCCTTTCCGGTGCGCATCGCACTGGGCGGGCTGCTCGTCCTGGCCGGGCTGACGCTCAGTCTCCTGCAGGACCGCGCCCGCGCCCGCAAGGAAGCGGCGGGCTGACCCGCGCGGAAACCGGCTGATTCGTGATTGACAGGCTGACTTGCGCTTGCTATAATGCATAAGCGTTTTGCGAAGCCCTGACGCGTTTACGCGGAGAGATGGCCGAGCGGTTGAAGGCGCTGGTCTTGAAAACCAGTGATGTCGAAAGGCACCGGGGGTTCGAATCCCTCTCTCTCCGCCATCCTCGCAAAGCCCGGCTTGGAGAAGTACCCAAGTGGCCGAAGGGGCTCCCCTGCTAAGGGAGTAGTACGTGAAAGCGTAGCGAGAGTTCAAATCTCTCCTTCTCCGCCAAATCCCGGCAGTTTTAAGGCTGCTGGGATTTTTTGTGCTGTTAACCGACTTAACTTATCGATGATTATTTACTCCTATTGTTATTTTATCACCCTTTCTGGATAATTTACGATGTAGATCAGCTCGTCAGCTGCTGCCGGGCGCCAGGTGTAGCCCTGCTTGTAAAATAGCGAGCCGGAGGGATCAAGCATGTAGATCACCGGGCCGTCCTCCGTCTCAACGGTGAATTCCTGGCTCGGGCGGACCCCGACAAGATCATGGATCCGCAACCGCTGCTCCCAGATGCCCAGCCCGTTTTCTTTCGCGTACTGCTGCGCTGCCACGAAAAACTTCTGGTACTTAATGTTTGGCGGGTAAATCTTCATCTGTCCGTAACCCTGCTCCACCAAATGCAGGGTAAACAGCGTGCCGTCCTCCAGCCAAACATGGCAGAGCTGGCGGCCGTATACGTCTGTTTTTTCTTTGTCATACTCAAGATACACAGTCTTGCCGTCCAGCATCTGGCGTGTGTATTCGGACGCCTCGATCCCGCCCGGCTCCTCACCCTTTTGCGGGTGGACGGTCTCCGGCGTGTCCACAATGAGCATGCGGACTTTATGGGTGACCGGGATGCCGTCCTCCACCACCTGCGCCCAGATGGTGTCACCATCCACGACCTTCTCAACCACAGCCGGGATCAAGCCCTCTGGCATCGGCGGGCAGATCTCCAGGGCGGTGCCGGTCAATGCCAGCAGCACAAGGAGGATGACGATTATTTTCCGCATGTTGAGCATGGCTTTTTGTACTGACGGTCCGGTACCTGCGAGGCGTCCAGCGTTATGATGTTGTCCTTGTTGCGGATATGCCTGCAGTTGGGATCCAGGTGGTAAACGCCCCCGTTTGGCGTGACGTAGACAATGTTGCCGCTGTAGTTTGTAGTCAGGCTTGCAAGCTGGTAAGCTTCTTGATTTGCCAGCTCTATAAAGGTTTCATCCCACTGCGCCTGCTCCGGGACGCTGAGCTTGCTGTACCACTCCTTGAACTCGTCAATCTGCGGCTGCATTTCCTTGCTGCTGTCCAGCGTGATCTTGCTACCGGCGGCAAACGCAGTGAGCGCCAGGCAAAACACAGCCAGGAAAATAAGAAGTTTGCTTTTGTGCGTCATATTATCCTGCAACGCCTCCTTATGCACTGATCGGCCAATGGCTCCGGCGACTAAATCAACGGGCGTGGTCATTGGTTCTTATCAGGGATGATGAGAATAATATTAAGAAAATATGAAGTAACGACTTGTCCGTCTTTCAAAACAAGAGTAACAGCGTCTCCAATATCCACCTTATTTATTGTTAGATTGTCTCTTCCTTCTTTTATTCTCAATATACCTTGCTGTTTTTGCGAGTTTGATACAAGCAGGTATTCTCCAGGTGGTATGTGCACTCCAACCAATACACCACTATCGTCAACAAGTTTGTACCAATCTCCCGGAGAATGGATAAACGTTTTTTCGTTTTTAATCGGATTTATCAAGCCGTTTCGGTATTTTAATTCAAAGCTTTCTCCCTCGTTAATTGAGAAAACGCAAAGCCCGCCCTCTCCAGCGCTGGCAAATTCTAACAGTTCTTCTTCTTTACGGACGGCGATCGAACTGTACTTAAACGAGCGTTGTGATGTGTCTGCGTATAATGCATATATGCCGGGCGCAATATCAGAAGGGCACGCATATTCACCAACTTCAAATAGAACTGCATCAACTGGTATTTGTGGAGACGATGCACCACCAAGTGGTTCCGATGCGATTGCGATTAGCGGCATAAAAATCATGGCCGCAAGGAATAGCGCGATTAATCTATTCATTTCTTCCTCCGAAGCGGTTTCTTATGTCCTTTATACATTCGTCCGCTCTTGATCTTCACCGGCGGGAAATGATATACGCTGTTAACCAACTTAGACGGCTTCCGCTCATGCGCTCCGGTCACAAGCATATACCACAGAATTTGGCTCCATTCCCGATCAGATACTTCAAGGCCAAAGACTTCCTTGGCGTCCTCTCGTCGCGTGGCGGTCAGTTTCAGAAACGAGGCTTATTGAGAGATGGTATTGGAACAGGGAGAGCGTGTCCGGAATTTCATCAGTTCAGACTGCAGATTTTATCCAGACAGTTCATGCCCTTCTGCCTGCGAATCGGCACGCATTTTCCACATACAACCAAGCTGTCTCATCTCACATGCTTGTCGCGTACAACTCAAGCGACACAAAGTCCATCGGGCACTCTATTTCCTTGGTCATGGTGATGCCGGGCTTGAGCTCGCCGTCTTCATCGCCCCAGAAATCATATTCACAGGCAACGACATCCCCATCTTCATCCAGGAAAAGAAGGTAGTATTCCAGCAGATCGATGGGCTTGTCCCCTGTGTTTTTGGCGGTGATAATCGCCGTGTTGCCGCGAATGCCTTTGGAAAGCTCCAGAATGGATTGCAGGCCCTGGTCCTGGGTGTCCGGAACAAACTCCAAGTTATATTCAATGTGACTGTAAGGCTTCTCGCTGCAGACCATCCAGAAGGTTTCGTAGCCGTCCTGGCATGCCCTCTTCCCGTCTTCTTTCCGATCCACAAGGTTCCCGTCCCAGTCATAGAACTGGACGTCCAGATAGATGACGGCATCGTACCCGACGGTGTTCCTGATGACCAGGTCGTTGTGTTGCCCCAATGACGAATCCCACAGATATTCTTTGACAACTTCATAGCCGATATTGTCCATATACTGGTAATCAAACCTGACGCGGGAGAGAAGCGATTTGGTAAACTCTATAACCTGCTCAAGCCTGTATTCCGGATTGGCGTAGACCAAACCGTAAAGAAAACCAAGGTCTTCCCAGGCGGTGAAACTGACAGGGGTATCCCCGAGATAACCCGTGAAAAGCAGCCCGTATACGTTGTCGATGCGCAGTTTTTCCTCTCTTCTCAGGTCCATCCCATCCGCTTTCGCCATTTCAGCGGCCCATTCCTCAAGGACCGGCTCATTGTTTTCCAGGTCTACCTTGTCGTAATCCGGGTAATCTATGATTGCCACAAGGGCTCCGCCTGACAGGCTCTCCTTCTCTTTGGCGAAGTGCGCCCTGGTGAGGTACGTGAAATGATCTTCATCCGTACGGATCTCTTCCTCGTGCATCCAGCCCCTTGGCACCTGATAGAGATAGTTTTCAAACCTGAACGTTTCGTATTCTTGAGAAAGGGCGATGTCAGCAAGGGAAACGGCGGCAAAGGACATTAGCAGGGCGATGGTCAACAGGGACGCGATCAGCTTTTTCATTTTTATTAATCCGCCTTTCTGCGAAAGGCACCGACGGGGTTATGAAACCATGTCGCACCCAACGCGTTTATGTTGTAAGGTGGTTTTGCAGGGTCGGCACACTACAGAACCCGTGGAGGTGATTGGCGGAGCTGTATAGCGGCAACCCCGCATTTTTATTTGGTGTCGGTTATCCGGTTAAGGTATCAACGAATGGCGCAAACCATAGCCCGTAAACTTATCTCTTACAAATCGGCTCGATTTTGCCGGATGACCAGTCCCTGCCGACCCTGCAATTCTTTCGGAGGTGAGCTATGTTCAAAATCTTCCGCAAAAACTGCTGTGGACTGGACGTACACAAAACCTGGATCTTTGCTTGTATTGGCATCACAGACCCTCATGGCATCACCCAATACAAGCAGGCGCGTTTCTCCTCTTTCTCCAAAGGCCTGCGGGAACTCGTCGACTGGCTTGCTCTTTACTCCTGCAAAGAGGCCTGCATGGAGTCAGCCGGTAAATACTGGATTCCCGTCTTCAGCATCCTGGAGAAATCCTGTCTGGTGACACTTGCTCACCCCAAGTACACCAAGCCGCAAAAAGGCAACAAGACCGACCGCAAGGATGCTAAATGGATTTGCGATCTGTTCATGTGTGATACTGATTCCAATCTTTATTGCATCGTCGCGCCGGGTCTTTGATCGCCCTGCTGTGTCAGTCAACCTCAACGTAGCTTAGGCTACGCCATCGGTTTTCTTCCTTGCAGGACAATAAAATCCCTCGCCGCTTTGGATGCAATAAAGCTATACATCAGTATGACATGATCAAACCCAGCTTTATCCCTCCTCCTGACATTCGACATCTGCGCGATCTCGCGCGTTACCGGGTCAAACTTCGCACCGCCGCGTTATCTGCGGCGCAAAAACCGGCACAGCCCGCGCAGCAGGTGGCCATTGGCTGCATCCACGATCAGCCTGGCGCGCCAAAGCGGCATCAGCTCCGGGCTGAACAGCGGCAGGCTGCGCATGGGATTGCCCGCGGCGGTATCCATCATCATTTTAAACTGCGGGTTGCCATAGTCCACCTTGCCGCCGGTTCCCTTGGCGATCAGGCGCTCCATGACCCTCAGCAGCAGCCTGCACAGCAGACTGGTGGCAGCCAGCTCCTTCAGGGAATTGTCCATGGTATACTCGCCCTTCGCGGCGGGCGCGATCCAGGCATACGGCCCGTAGAGCGCCTCAAAATCCCTGCTCGAAGGCAGGCCTGACGGCCGGTGATACCAGTTGGTCTCACTGTCCCGGCGCGGCGGCCGGCCAGGCAGGTCCAAGGCCTGCGACAGGCGGATATCGCGGCTGTGCGCGCCTACCTCGATCAGATAGGTTCCCTCCTCCACCACCCAGTCCGCCGCCTGCGCGTCATACAGGGCGAAGCTGCGCCGGTCCAGGGCAATGCGTACCTCCCGGGCCTCCCCGGGCTGCAGATCAACTTTTTCAAACCCTTTCAGCTCATGCGCCGGGCGGAAGGCGCCTTTGGTTTGGGGCGCGACATACACCTGGGCCACCTCCGCGCCGGCCCTGCTGCCCGTGTTGCGCAGGGTAAAGCGCACCTCATAGCTGTATTTGCCCTGTGGTGTGACACGCAGCTCCTCATAGTCAAAGCTTGTATAGGACAGCCCGTAGCCGAAGGGAAACAGCACTTTTTGCCCGGCAGTGTCATAGTGGCGGTAGCCCACATAGATGCTCTCCACATAAGGCGCCTGCCAGGGCCGGACAGCATACACCGCGCTGCTGGCCACATCCTTGTAAGCCAGCGGGTAAGTCTCCGCCAGCTTGCCCGAGGGATTGGCGTATCCCAACAACAAATCGGCCGCAGCCTGGCCGCCTGCCTGCCCCGGCAGGTACATATTCAGCAGTGCGGCTGCCTGCCCCAGCCACGGCATCTCCACCGGGCTGCCGCCATACAGCACAACAATGATGTCCCGGCGCTCATGGTACAGCGCCTCCAGCAGCGCCAGCTGGTTTTCCGGCAGGGACAGGTGAGACCGGTCATAGCCCTCGGACTCATCCAGGTCGGTCAGCCCCAGGCAGACCAGCAGGGCGCCATCCGTTTGAGCCAGGCTGAGCGCCTGGTCGATCAGGTTTTGGTCCGTCCGGCCATCCAGCCTGTAGCCCGGCGCGAACTTGGGGGAAATGCCGTGTTCCGCCAGGCCGTCCAGCAGGCTGGTCACCTGTGTGGGCGTCACCAGGGAGGAGCCGTTGCCCTGATAGCGCGGCGTGCGGGCCAATTCGCCCAGCACAACAAATGTCTGATCAGTCGCCAGCGGCAGGATGCCGCCCTCGTTTTTGAGCAGGATCCCGCACCGGGCGGCTGTCTCGCGGGCCAGGGCGTGGTGCGCGGCGTACAGCGCGTCATCCCTTTGCGCAGGCGCCTGCTGATGCCAGCGCATGGCCAGTTCCGCTATCCGGAGGGCCATCTGGTCGATCAGCTCTTCCGGCAGCTGCCCCTCCCGCACCGCCTCAAGCAGCTCCCGGTCAAAGCGGCCGCGGCTGCCGGGCATCTCCAGGTCCATTCCGGCCCGCACGCCGGCCACGCGGTCGTGCACCGCGCCCCAGTCGCTGACGACAGCGCCCTCAAAGCCCCATTCCCCGCGCAGGATGTCCCACAGCAAGCGACGGTTGTCGCTGCAATAGGTGCCGTTGAGCTGGTTATAGGCGCACATGATGGTAGCGGGCGAGGCCTTCTTGACCGCGATTTCAAAGGCAGTCAGGTAGATTTCCCGCAGCGCGCGCTCATCCACCAGGCTGTCGCTGACCATGCGCGCCGTTTCCTGGCTGTTGCAGGCGAAGTGTTTCATGGAGGCGCCCACGCCCCGGGATTGCACGCCTGAAATCCAGGCCGCGGCCATCTCTCCCGAAAGCAGGGGATCCTCGCTGTAGTATTCAAAATTCCGTCCGCACAGCGGGTTGCGCTTGATGTTGGCGCCCGGGCCCAGCAGGATGTTGACGCCCTGGTCGCGCGCCTCGCTGCCCAGGGCCTGCCCCACGCGGCGGAGAAGATCCCGGTCCCAGGAGGAGGCCAGCCCGCAGGCAGTGGGAAAACAGGTGGCGCTGACGGACGCGCTCAAGCCCAGATGATCGCCGCTTTGCCCCTGCCGGCGCAGGCCGTGGGGCCCATCGGACATTGTCAGCGCCGGGATGTCTGCCTGCTCCAGCGCCCGGGTGTGCCAGAAATCCGCGCCGGAGAGCAGGGAAATCTTGTCTTTCAGCGGCAGCCGGCGGATGGTCTCCAGGAGACCTGGATTGTTTTGTTTGCTGCTGTTCATCATCAATACATTTTCGCTTTGTTTTCAAAGCGCTCCGTGGTCAAGCCCCTCTCGCGCGCAAAGGCTTTGCCCGCGCCGGCCCAGAGCATCCCGCGCTCCATCAATACGGCGGCCGTGGGGGATTTGTCAAACACATCGTCATGGTGCCCCAGGGAGGTGTAAAACACCCGGCCGTTGCCCCAGAACTTGGTCCAGGCCACCGGCATGTCCACCGGCTTGTTGCTGATATGGTAATAGTGCACGGACGGAAAGCGCGTGGTGGCCAGCACCTCGATAGCGGGGTCAATGTGCATGTAGTAGTGCTCGCTGGTCACCTCAAAATCCTCCAGCCCCTCCACCAGCGGGGAGGAACCGTGGCAGATGTTCACGGTGTACTCGACGCCGTCGCCGCCCGGGTGGCTTACCCACTGACCGCCGGTGATGAACTGCCACTGGGTGTCCCTGCGGAAGGCGTCGCACAGCCCGCCGTGGCAGCCTGCCAGGCCGGTGCCTTGGCCCACTGCCCTGGCGACCGCCTTGGTGTACTCGGGCTTGATGTCGCCCATCGTCCAGCAAAACACCAGCAGGTCCAGGGCCATGACCGCATCCTCGTCCGCCAGGCAATCCAGGCTGTCCATGATTTGCGTCCCGTACGCGTGACGCCGGAGCATCCGCTCAAAGCGGCGGCTGGTCAGATGAGGCTCATGTCCATCCCATCCGCCCTGCACAATCCATGCTGTTTTCATCCGACTGCCTCCTATTTATGGTGTTTTGCCCATTATACCATGTTTTAAATGCTGAACAAACAGCGGAACAAAGCCTGGACATCAGCCCGCGACGGCGCTGTATTCGGTCTGGTCGGGCAGCCGCAGCAAATGAAGGGCCAGGCTGTCCTGGCGCAGCCAGGCGCTTCGCAATTCGGGGCTGTCGAACATGACCGGCATGCGCGGGTGCACCCGCGCGGGGGCGCCCGCGGCGTCCCGCGTCAGGATGACAAAGCTGCCCAAAGGGATGCCCGGAAAGGCCAGGCCGGCCATATAGATCAGCCCGCCGTCCGGCCTGCCGAACAGAAAGGCCTGTTTGGCGGATGACCATTCATAAAAGGCCCGGGCCGGCACCAGCACGCGCGAGCGGCGTAGCAGAGGGCCGAACATCGGGCTTTCGTGCGCGGTCTCGCTGCGGGCATTGATCAGCAGGCGTTTCATATAGGAGGGCTTGTACCCGAAACGCAGGGGAACCAGTCCGCGGGCCGTATAGACCGGCGCGATCTGACCGGGCAGGATGTCGCCTGTCCTGATGTCCATCCCCGGGTGCTCCAGCATCAATTCAGCGATCGCTTCCCGGAAAACGAGGTTTTCATCCTCCATAGAAATATGGTACTTCCCGCACATGGGTTTCCTCCTCCACATACCAGCGCCGGTCATCCCAAAACAGCCGCAAAGAAGTTTGGCCGATCAGGACCGTATAGCGAATACCGCTGCCGCCCTGGCGGGTCTGCCGCGCCGGGCGGCAATCCACCACCCGGTCAATCTTCAGGGTCTGCCCGCGCAGCCTGAGCATCTCCGGGGTGACGCGGCCCTGCTCATCAGCGCGTGCGCGTACCCAGACGGCTGTCCTTGTTGTCATTTTACCCTCTTCCTCTCATCATTCCCAGGGGCTGCAGCTCATGGTCGTCCACCGGGTTGAGCTCCCGGGTGGCCTCCCCGCACAGCAGCAGCCCGCGGCGGATGGCGTTATGGCCCCAGCGCGCGCGGATACCGTCCAGCGCCCCCTCCAGCGCGCGCTCCTTGCGCGTCCTGGGGGGCACCCAAAGCGGCAGCTGCACAAATTCCCGCGTGCTGATCAGGTCGCTGCCGCATACGCCCAGGGAGCGCAGGGGCAGCCGCCAGGCGTAGTGTTCACGCAGCAGGTTCATCGCGGTCCGGGCAATGTCCGAGCCCAGGTCGCTGGATTGCGCCAGGCGGCGCTGGCGGTTCAGGCTGACCAGCTCGCTGTCGCGCATCCACAGGCTGACCGTACGGCAGGCCATCCGGTGGGCCCGCAGCCGCGCGCCCACGCTGTCCGCAAGCAGGTAGATCACCGCCTTGGCCTGCTCCTCATCACACAGGTCGCGCGGGGTGGTGGTGGAATTGCCGATGGATTTGATTTCATCAGCCTCCTGCGCGTCCAGCACCGGGCTGTCGTCCTGGCCGCGGGCAAAGCGCTGCAGCGTCTCCCCGTTTTTGCCCAGCAGGGAGCGGATCATGCTGTCCTGCGCCCGGGCCAGGTCGCCGATGGTGGTCATCCCCAGGCCGGCCAGGCGGCGCTGGGTGGCGCGCCCGACATACAGCAGGCTGTCCACCGGCAGCGGCCACACCTTTTCGCGGAAATTGTCCGGGGTGATGACCGTGGTGGCGTCAGGCTTGCGCATGTCCGAGCCCAGCTTGGCAAAGACCTTGTTGAAGCTGACGCCGACGGACACCGTAATGCCCAGCTCCTCCCGCGCGGCGACGCGGATCCGCGCCGCGATTTCCTCGCCGCACAGGGGATGGCCGGTGACGTCCAGCCAGCTCTCATCCAGCCCGAAGGGCTCCACCTGGCAGGTATAGCGCCTGTAGATGGCGCGCATCATGCGCGAGTAGAGCAGGTATTTGCGCTGGTCGGCCGGGATCAGCACCAGGCCCGGGCATTTCTGCCTGGCCTGCCAGACGGCTTCGCCCGTGATAACGCCGTACTTTTTGGCCTGGGCGGACTTGGCCAGGATGATGCCGTGGCGCAGGGCCGGGTCCCCGCAGACCGCTACGGGCTTGCCGGCCAGGCTCAGGTCCTCCGCGGCCTCCACCGAGGCGTAAAAACTGTTGCAGTCGCTGTGTAGGATGGTTCGCACGCCCTCACCCCCAAAATGAGAACATTTGTTCGCGTATTGAGTATAGCACGCGGAGGCGGCGGACGCAAGATGAACTTCATGACAGCCGCGGTTTCAGCATGCAGAGTGTATGCTTTGAGCGCAAAACGGCAGGGGCCGTGTTGCATTGGCCGCGTATTCTTGTTAAACTCTGTCTGTGCAAAACACACCTTGATGTAATTGACGGGTCAAGAATTCTTTGGCGGCCTGATGATGGAACAAACAAGAGGCGTTCGACATTGTGAATATCATCTGAACTGCGCTGTGAGGAAAGAGAAATGAAATTCAAGCGGATTGTGCTGACCTTGTTGGCTGTGCTGTTGATTGCGCCGCCCTTGATGCCTTTGGGTGAGGAGGGATTGACACTTGATGCGAAACTGAGCGCGGACACCGTGCAGGCAGGGGACAGCCTGACAGTGACCGCGGCCGCAAAAGGCGGGAAAACGCCGTATAAATTCAATTACTATTGGTCTATGGAGGACAACGGGATAAGTTTTGGGATTGGCCATGAAGCCTCACAAGTGATTGCCTATGGCCAAACGGGGTCTGTGCGCGTTCGGGTGGAAGATTCGGCCGGCCAAAAAGCGGATGCTGAATTATTCTTTACCATTATCGGGGGTACGGCGGAGCCGCTGGCCTTGGAAGCAAAGCTGAGCGCGGACACAGTGCAGGCGGATGACAGCCTGTCGGTAGCTGATGTGACCGCAAAAGGCGGGAAAGCGCCGTATGAATTTTCTTACTCGTGGTATGTGGAGGAGAACGGAAAGAGCAGTTGCATTGGCTACGAAACCTCACAAGTGATTTTGTTTGGCCAAACGGGATCTGTACATGTTTGTGTGAAAGACTCAGTTGGCCGAAGAGCATATGAAATATTACCCTTTACCATCACAGGCGCGCCGGTTGCCGAGCCGCTGACGTTGGAGGCAACACTGAGCGCGGACACGGTGCAGGCAGGGGACAGCCTGTCGGTGACTGCCGTGACCGCGAAAGGCGGAAGAGCGCCGTATGAATTCTCTTACTCATGGCGTGTGGAAGAGAACGGAGCGAGCAGGGAGGTTGGCTACGGAGCCTCGCAAATGATTTCTTTTGGCCAAACGGGATCTGTGCATGTTCGCGTTAAGGACCGGGTTGGCCGGGAAACATATAAAACATTACCATTTACCATCACGGGCGCTCCATTGTCTGCGGAGCCGCTGAAACTGGAAGCCGGGCTCAGCGCGGACACGGTGCAGGCGGGGAACAGCCTGAATGTGATCACGGCCGCAAAAGGCGGGGAAGCGCCGTATACATACGATTTCTCTTGGTCAATACATGATAACGGGAAATCGCATCATTTGGGCAGCGAAGCCTCACAAGTGATTCCTTTTGGCCAAACGGGTTCTGTGCGTGTTCGTGTTAAGGACCAGGTTGGCCGGGAAGCATACAAGGAATTACGCTTTACCATTATCGGGGGTACGGCAGAGCCGTTGGCGTTGGAAGCCAAGCTCAGCGCGGACACGGTGAACGCGGGGAACAGCCTGGCAGTGACCGCGACCGCAAAAGGCGGAAAACCGCCGTATGAACTCAATTACTTGTGGAGTGTTGAGGAGAACGGAGAGCTTGATTATATTGGCCAAAAGGCCTCGCAGGTGATTCGCTTTGGCCGGACAGGGGCCGTGCTTGTCAGAGTAAAGGACTCAGTTGGCCGAGGAGTAAGTATTAATTTGCCCTTTGCTATTATCGGCGGTGAGGCAGAACCGCTGAAGGTGAACTCCAGGGTGGAATTGCGCGAAGGGAGAACTGGGAAAGAACTGGTTGTCGTTACGGAAATAACAGGCGGCAAAAAGCCTTATTTGACGGGATATCACTGGTTTGTGGAGCGGAACGGGAAGATCGAGGAAGGTAAAAAGCTTCCGTATACGTGACAGTGCAGCTATGCCATGGTTCATGAGCAAAAGATACCTTATTCCGATTCAGGCCGTGTCCAGGTGATGGTGATGGATTCAGTCGACCGAATAAAATATGCAAATCTGGAATTCAATCTCGAGCAGCTGCTGAAAGGCGAAACAATGCTGAGAGGCGATGCCAACAACAACGGCGGGTTGGATATCAGGGACTTGGTGTCCATTATTGAGTTTATCGTGAACGGCACGGAATGCCCCTCCATGCGCAATGCGGATGCCAATCAGGACGGCGTTGTGAATATCCAGGACCTTGTGTGGGTCATCAAGGCGATTGTGGGGTGATCCCTGCTATGCCCCTTCCCCCAATCCACCGGCCGCTTCTGATGCGGGATGCCGGGGAGGGAATCCGGGGTTGACGGAGAATCATGGGATGAGAAAATTATGATCATCAGATGTCCGGGAAGTGGCAAAAGCACATTTTCCAGAGCACATCACGGGCATTCAGCTCATTCAACCTGGATATGCTCTATTGGAATCCTGACGGAACACGCGTTGGAAGCGATATGCCATGGATCGAGCCGGAAGACAGGGTCGACAGGGAGTTTATAGAATTTGTCAAACAGTACAAAGACCAAAGCAGGCCCAAAGCAAAGGGCCTTCTTCGCGTTTATTCGGATAAAGGCATTGCTGTATTCCACGCCCGTGGTGAGGCGGATGATTTTTAAGAAGCCTGTACTGATGTAAAGCTTGATTTTCTCAAAGCGGCAAGGGGTTTCTATATCATACTGAACCAATCATAAACGCTTCGATGGGGCGGTCTTTTTGCGGCTTAGCGCAGCCATCAAAAATCCTCGCCCCATCAATGCATTTGCTCATTTGCTCAGTATTAGCCCTTGTTGATATAAGGAGAGATGCCGTAGGTCAGCAGGCGGTTGGTCAGCTGCGCCAGCTGCTCGGGTGTTTCGTGGAATTCACGGGTTACCCAGTGCTCAATCACGCCGATGTGTGTATAGGTGGAAAAGGTGTACAGATAGTCCAGCGTGGCCGCGTCCAGCGGCTGCAGCAGCTTTTTCCATCCCTTGATGGCCTGGTCACGGTAAATATTGGTGATGCGCTTCATGAGCTCCTTGTCGCCATACTTGCCGAATACCACACGCGCCAGGTCGCGGTTTTTGTAGATGACCTCATAAATACGGCGCAGCAGGTCCGAGGTGGGCAAGACGGAGGAATTCTTGGATACCAGGGCATCCAATTCCTCGTACAGCTCCTGCTGGATGCTGTCCATCAGATCGTAGACATCCTTGTAGTACAGATAAAAGGTGCTGCGGTTGACATCGGCTGTTTCGCACACGCGCGACACTGTGATTTTATTGAGCGGCCGCTCCTCCATCTGGGCCAGCAGGCTCTCCCGCAGGGCAAGGCGGGTATAGCGTACGCGACGGTTTTCCTTTTTCTTGGGAACTTGTGACATTTTGTCTCCTTTAAAACGGATGTTGCTTTCGCGACAAAAAACAGTCATATTCCAACAAACTGATGATTGAACAATTCGTTGTCTGATTTTAATATGGAGGATGGATGCTTGTCAATGCTTTACGCGGAGTAAACGGGGAGGTTGTGCGATGTTTCTGGTGACGGGGGCTGCAGGTTTTCTGGGCAGTGAGATTGTCCGGCAGCTGCTTTTGGCTGGCGAGCGGGTGCGCGCCCTGATTCTGCCGGGGGATCCCTTGGGCAGGTTGCTGCCCGCGCAGGCGGAGCAGGTGTCCGGCGACCTGCTCAACGCGGGGGATATGGAGCGTTTCTTTGACCTGGCGCCGGGTACACAGGCCAGGGTTATTCATTGCGCCAGCATGATCACCATGAGCATGAAACCGCAGGAAATGGTCTACCGCGTGAATGTCCGGGGCACGCAGGAGCTTGCCGCGCGCTGTATGGCGAGAGGCGTTCCCCTGGTCTATGTGGGCTCGGTCCACGCAATTCCGGAGTTGCCCCATGGCCGGGTCATGTCTGAACCCGAAGCGGTGGACCCGAATCTGGTGGTGGGCTATTACGCCAAAACCAAAGCCATGGCGGCGCGCGGCGTCATGCAGGCCAGGCAAGCGCAGGGCCTCAGGGCCAGCGTCGTGTACCCGGCAGGCCTGAGCGGCCCGGGGGATGAGGGCCGGGGCAACCTGACGCAGCTGTTTCTGGATTACCTGGACGGCAGCATCCCCTTTGGGGTCAAGGGCGGCTACAATTTCGCGGATGTGCGCGATGTCGCGGCCGCCATCGTGACCCTGGCGCGAGGGGACAACCTGGGGAGGGACTATGTGCTCTCCGGCGAGTACATCAGCATCATGGACATATTAAGTGTCTTTCATCAAGTCAGCGGCGGCCGCCGCATCATTGCCAGGGTGCCCCTGTGGCTTGCCCGGGCAGCGCTGCCGTTAATGAGTCTGGGCTATAAAATACGCGGCGTTAAGCCTGTTTTCAGCGCATATTCGCTCTACACCATCAATGCCAACAGCCATTTTGATGCCTCCCGCGCGCGGCAGGAGCTGGGCTATGCTCCACGGCCCATCCGCGAAACACTGGCGGACACCGCGCGCTGGCTGATGGCGCGGCGTGAGCAGGGCATGAAAGAGCTTTAGTTTTGCATCCTCTCTATGTTTTCCAGAATGAATGATCGATTTAATTATCTAAAATGCTAAGTGAAACGGACTCTACTGCAACAATTTAAAAAGGCCTCCGGGCCTTTTTAAATTGGATGGATCGGCCAGCCTTATTGCACCGCGTCAGTGAAGGCCTGGATAAATTCCGGGCAATCCCAGCTTCCGCAGGCGCTGAGCGTATCGCCGGAAACAGCCATCTGCAGGACGAGACCGTTGGCATACTGCACAAGCAGCGCCTGGCTGCCGCTGCGGCTCTTGCTGCCCAGGTAATGGGCCTTGTCATACAGGATGACCATGAGCTGGTCAACCTGCGCCTGGTCCGTGATGGTGCCCACATCCGACAGCTGCAGCGTGACAGCGCCCCGGGGCAGGGTATCCTTGAGTCCCTCATCACCAATGAGCGCGTTGCCGGCGAAGGAGACACGCTGGAACAGGCGGGTGCGGCCGTTGACCGGTGCGGCCACAGCGGCCTTGCCCATACCGGAAACTGCGTACACTGCCGCGTCCATCGGGGCAATGTTGGACAGCAAGCCCCTGGAGTTGTCAAGTGCGGGTTCATCCATGAACACGTTGACCGTGCCCAGTACGCTGCCTGCCAATGCGCTTACATCCTCCGGATGTGTCAGCATGCGGTAGTAGCGGCCATCCACGCGCAGCAGCGGGAAATTAGCGCCGGCGCCCCGCTCCCAGACGCCCTGATAGGCAGGCGCCTTGCCGCTTTTTAGCACCAGGCTGCCCCGGGGCAGGTCGGCTGTTGAGCGCATGCCGGTTTGCGCGTCGGACCCGGCTTGCAGTGTTTCCAATACCGGGATGTCCGGCTGGCTTTGCCGCGGCAGCAGGAGGGCGGACATCCCGATCACCAGCACCAGGCTCATTGCCATGGCAAGGCCCCGGTGGATGCGCCGGGCGGGGGCCTGAACAGGCGTTTGCGCGGCTTTCATCCGCGCGCGGTTGAGCAACGCGGGGCCAGCGGTCAGTCCGCCCAGCGCTTCATTGGCCACTTGCCTGAACTGTTCAGGCTTCATCATGGTTCATCGCCTCCGTCAAAGTATTGTCTGAGTTTTTGCCTGCCGCGCGACAGGCGGCTTGAGATGGTGCCCTCCGGAACGTTCAGCACCTGAGCGGTTTCCTGGGTGGACAGCCCCTGATAGTAGAATAGCAGAAAGACCTCTTTTTCCGCTGCGGGCAGCGCGTTGACTGCCTGCATCAGGGCTTCCTTCTCCAGACGGTCATCCAGCTTGTCATCATCGGGGATGATCTCCAGCTTTTTACTGCCCAGCAGCACGCGCTTGTGCCAGGAGGAACGCCACAGGTCACGGCAGCGGTTCAGCGCCACTTTGAGCAACCAGGATTTTTCACTGCCGGGCTTGAGCGCCGGGCGGTTTTCGATCAGCCGCACAAAGACGTCCTGGGTGACATCCTCAGCCTGCTCGCGGTTGCCCAGGTAAAAATAACTGACACGGAGCACATCGGTACCGTACTGTCTGTACAGCCGATCAATGTCCTCGTCGCTTACCGCCTGCGGGCCGGGGCTGTTGGTGCTCTCACTCATGAAACGTTTGTCCTTCTTGTTTTCATGCGCTCTGTGATGAGGAATTTATCACTATGATGGATTATAGCCGTCCTGCTTTCCCGGGGCAAGGTGGTATTACCAGGACGCAGGCGGCAGGGGGCTTGCCCCCGGCCGCCTGGACAGTAGGGAGGGTTACGTTTTGCTGTGGCGGTCGCTGCGCCGGCGCCGTGTTTGTTCGGTACGGGTCTGGCTGTCTCCGGGTGTTGATCCTCCGTTATTGGATTGGGCCGCGCCGGGCTGCCCGCCCTGCGGAGGGACGCTTTGCGGGCGGTAGGTCGCTGTGCCCTGCGCTGGCGGGACCATGCCGGGTTGCCCGCCCTGCGGAGGGACGCTCTGCGGGCGGTAGGTCGCCGTGCCCTGCGCTGGCGGGACCATGCCGGGCTGCCCGCCCTGCGGAGGGAGGCTCTGCGGGCGGTAGGTCGCCATGCCCTGCGCTGGCGGTACCGCGCCGGCTGCCCGCCCTGCGGAGGGAGGCTTTGCGAGCGGTAGGTTGCCGTGCCCTGTGCTGGTGGACCATACCGGGCTGCCCGCCCTGCGGAGGGAAGCTTTGCGGGCGGTAGGTCGCTGTGCCCTGGGGGGGCGGGGTGTAGGGAGAGGGTCCGCTTTGTGGCGGGGTGCCCTGTGGGCGGTATTGTACAGTGCCTTGCGCGCCGGGGCGCGGTGGAGTATAGGGGGAAGGCTGCTGTTCAGCGGGGCGTGTCTGGGGCTGGCCGGCCTGGCGGGCAGCCTGCGCTCTGCGCTGAGCCGCGCGGGCAGCCGCCCGCTTTTGATTTTGATGATACAGATAATAGGCATAATAGCCACCGCCACCAAGCAACGCGATCAGGCCTACCGCCAGCAGGCCGGTTGGGAAACCGGAATCCTTCTTTTCGTCGGGCGGCGGCTCCTTAAATCCCTCCACGGTCAGCGGTGTGGGGGAAGGGGAAGGGGACGGGCTGGGGCTTGGGGTCAAAATGGCTTCCACCGGCGGGGTGGGCGTGCCCAGAGGATTGAAGGGCTCATAGGAAGCGCTGATCAGGGCCGGATTTTGCCATACCGTATTGTTAAAACTCTCCAACGGGGTAATCTGGCTTTGCTGATGGTTGTTGCCGCTGACCGGGATGGTGGCAGCGTTGGCGCTGAGGTATTCAGGGCTTTGAAGGTAGTTGGACAGCTCGCCCATTGACAGCACCGTAAAGAGGTCGCCGCGCACGTGACCCACTGTGCCGTCCAGGTTGATGCGATACCAGATGCCGTCACTCTGCACGCTGCTTCCGTACACCAGCGCGAAGGAATATTTGTTCATCAGCTTCAGCTCTTTCGCCCGGGTAGAGGGCTCGCTGCGCAGGATGACACGGTCGCCCGATACGTAGCCGTAGCTGGAGGGGCTGTCAAGGGTGACCGGCTCGGGCGTATAGGCCGGAACCGGAGTGGGCGTACGCAGGGAATTGAGATAGTTTTCCACTTCGGACTGGTTGAAGATGCGCAGCTGGTCGGAGCGCACATAGCCGAAGGACTCTCCGTACTGCACTATATCCCAGGTTGTGCCCGCGGTATATTCCTGCCCGCGCACGTTAACCACGGCGCCCTCCGGCAGCAGCGTCACAATTTGCGCGTTGGTATCCGGGAATGCGCGCAGCGGAACGTTTTCTCCGCGTGTGATGGAGTAGCCCGTGCGCTGGTCCGGCTGGCGGGTAGGGCTGGTGGTCGCGCTGGCCTGGGGCTGAAGCTGCGCCAGGTAATAGGCTGCCTCGGACTCATCGATATACCGCAGGGATGCGTTTGGCACATAGCCTGCCTGCTTGTCAGCCACCACCGTTACCAGACTCCAGCCTTCCTGCCCGACCCAGGTTTGACTGGTCACATGCACCAGGGTGTTGACCTCCAGCATTTCCATGATTTGCTCATCCTGCACGCTTACGCCGGTTCTCAGCGCTGTTTGGCGGATGGTCAGCGCCGGACCGATATAGGCAGGGGATGTGGTGGAGATAGGGGTTGTTTCGGTCGGATCGGGGGTTTGGGTGGGGGGTACATCGCTTGCGGGGGGTATTGTGGGGGTAGGAGTGGCGGAATATGGCATAGGGCTGGCCAGGGTGACCTGGTACTGCGCGCTTTCCTGCGCGCTGTACAGCCGGGTGTATTTGGCCATCACAAAGCCCTTCTTGCCATTGGCCATAACGCTGTACCACACGTCCTCGCCAACCGTCTGCTGGGTGTAGACCCAAAAGCGTGTGCCTGCGGACAGGGAGGCAAGCTTTTTGGAGGTAGTGTTGGTTTTTTCGCGCATGTTGACGCCCTTGGAATCCGTGACCTCGGCCCAGCGGTCGATGATCTCGCCGTCTTTGAACGGGTCCGGGCTGGGCTGGGGCTCAGGGGATGGCGTAGGCGTCCAGCCGAAGTAGGCGGCTGCCTCGTTGAACTCCCACAGCCGGGTGAAGTTGGCGCTGATGAAGGCCTGTCGCCCGGAGATTTCCACCAGATACCATTTCTCGTTTTTCTGGTTGGTCACCATGCCCTGCACATGCAGGACGTCTTTTTGGCTGACCTGGCCGAGGATGTTGTCCTTGGGTGCGGTGTCCGGACTGCTGCGATAATTGATATTGTCGTTGGTAGATACGGCATAACGGTCCATCGGAGTGACATCATAGGGGATGGGGGTGGCCACCGGTGTGGCGGTGGGAGACGGAGTGGGCGTGGCCGGCTTTGCATACACGAAGATGACCGTGTCCTGGCTTAACACGCCGGAGGGGTTGAGCGTCACTTCCACAGCATTGTTGCCAATGAGCAGGTAGCCCTCGGGCAGGCTGTCCGGCGCGGCCGGAACTGTGTGGGTGCCTGTCTGGATGGTCAGCGTCTGGCTGGGGGACAAGGTCTTCCCCTGGTCATCCCGGTAGTGGATGGTGATGACGGCGGTTTTTACAGTAATGTCCCGGAATACAAAGACTACCTCGCGCTGGCTCGGGTTGCCCGCTGCGTCCACTGTGATGATGTGTATAGGCTCGTTCACCAGCTGGTAGACAGCGCTGTCCACACGGGCGAGCTCCACAGAAATTTCTGTCTCATCGCCCTCCTTGCAGGGAACGGTGGTAGTATACAGGATATGGTCCGCCTCGGTTTTATAAGTGATATTTACCAGGGGCGCCTTGAGCGCAGTTGGCGGCGTGGCAGTGGCGGACTCGGTCTTGCGGTATACAAATTGCAGGCTTTCAGGCGTGGCGATGTTTTGGGTGATGGTCACATATTTGGCCGGGTCTTCGCCGGGCAGCAGGGCGTAGCCCTCCTGGAGGTCCGTTGGCGCGGCGGGCACGCTGTGCTTGCCCTCGCCTGCGATGAAGACGGTATCAGCAGCCACGCGCTGTCCGGCTTCATCAACATAGCTGACCACCACGTTCACTTTCTGGGAAACCGGGGGAATCAACTGGTAGACGAATGTAACTTCCTCAGGGCTGGCGCCGTCCGGCCCGACTTCAATCTGCTCGCTTTGCGGCCCGATCAGTTCGTGTCCGGGCAGCAGGTTGACCGGTGAGGGGGCAAGCGAATGGCTGCCTTCACCCAGCATGACCACTTGGGTATCCGCCACTGTGTTGCCTTGCCCGTCGCGGTAATGAACGGTGATCACCGCTGACTGCACGGCCGGCTGGGTTGCCACGGGCGGCGCCTCGAAGGTGAAGGTCACCACGGGCTGGTCCGCGCCCAGCTTGCTCACGTTGACCTGGACCTCATAGGGCGGCAGCAGGGTGTAGTCGGCAGCTACCCTGGACGTGTCCGGGTAGACAGTGTTGTCGCCGGGCTGCAGGGTGCGCGTCTCCATGGCCAGCTGGTTGCTGCCGGTATCCACGTACAGGATGGTGATGTCCGCCGGCTGCGCGGGCGGCCGGGCCGGCGCCTCGAAGGTGAAAGTCACCACGGGCTGGTCCGCGCCCAGCTCGCTCACGTTGACCTGAACCTCATAGGGCGGCAGCAGGGTGTAGTCGCCCGAGACCAGGGATATGTCCGGCGTGACGGTATTGTCGCCGGGCTGCAGGGTGCGCGTCTCCATGGCCAGCTGGTTGCTGCTGGTATCCACGTACAGGATGGTGATGTCCACCGGCTGCGCGGGCGGCCGGGCCGGCGCCTCGAAGGTGAAGGTCACCACGGGCTGGTCCGCGCCCAGTTCGCTCACGTTGACCTGGACCTCATAGGGCGGCAGCGGGGTGTAGTCGGCAGCTACCCTGGACGCGTCCGGCGTGACGGTATTGTCGCCGGGCTGCAGGGTGCGCGTCTCCATGGCCAGCTGGTTGTTGCCGGTATCCACGTACAGGATGGTGATGTCCGCCGGCTGCGCGGGCGGCCGGGCCGGCGCCTCGAAGGTGAAGGTCACCACGGGCTGGTCCGCGCCCAGTTCGCTCACGTTGACCTGGACCTCATAGGGCGGCAGCGGGGTGTAGTCGGCAGCTACCCTGGACGCGTCCGGCGTGACGGTATTGTCGCCGGGCTGCAGGGTGCGCGTCTCCATGGCCAGCTGGTTGTTGCCGGTATCCACGTACAGGATGGTGATGTCCACCGGCTGCGCGGGCGGCCGGGCCGGCGCCTCGAAGGTGAAGGTCACCACGGGCTGGTCCGCGCCCAGCTCGCTCACGTTGACCTGGACCTCATAGGGCGGCAGCGGGGTGTAGTCGGCAGCTACCCTGGACGCGTCCGGCGTGACGGTATTGTCGCCGGGCTGCAGGGTGCGCGTCTCCATGGCCAGCTGGTTGTTGCCGGTATCCACGTACAGGATGGTGATGTCCACCGGCTGCGCGGGCGGCCGGGCCGGCGCCTCGAAGGTGAAGGTCACCACGGGCTGGTCCGCGCCCAGTTCGCTCACGTTGACCTGGACCTCATAGGGCGGCAGCAGGGTGTAGTCGCCCGAGACCAGGGATATGTCCGGCGTGACAGTGTTGTCGCCGGGCTGCAGGGTGCGCGTCTCCATGGTTAGCTGGTTGTTGCCGGTATCCACGTACAGGATGGTGATGTCCGCCGGCTGCGCGGGCGTTTCCGGAGGTTGAGGGGCTGGCGCGCTCAGGCTGATATAGAGTCTGTACTCATCCATCATCTCGCCGCCGGGCCCCAGAGTATAAAAGGCCAGATACTGGCCGCTCAGCATGCCGTCCGCGTTATAGGCATACAGCGAGCTGGCCGGTGTGCCGGGCTGGAGAGAAAAACCGTACAGGAACTGACCCGACACATCGCTGACTTCCAGCGTGGCGTTGGCATCGGCCTGGGCTTCCGGATCGATGTACAGCCAGAAGGCGTTCTCGTAACCGGGGTAGGGCAGGGGCTCTGCCGGCAGTGTCATGGGCGTGCCGTCAGGCAGTGTATAGTAAAGCGTGACGCTGATGGCCTGTTGCTGGGGCGTGCCCCTTCCCACCGCCAGACCGCCGGACAGGGACAGCAATACCATCATGGACAGCAGCGCTGCGGCTGCGAGGCGGATGGTGAATTTTAGGCTTCTGTTCATGGACCTGCCTCCTCAATGCTCCTCATGTTGTTACAATTTTATTACAGACTCTTTACCGTGTCAATCACAGCCTGCCGGACATACAACGCTCGCCAGGAGCAATTTCTTCCATTGCCCGGTGGCTTATGCTATACTTATCCATGGCGCCTGAAGGGAAGCCGATGCCCGGCAGCGCGTGAAAAGAGTAAGGAGTTATACCATTGAGCACATCACGTTTCGCGGTCTTTGTCGACCTGGAGAATGCCGGCGGCAAGGCGGAGACCCTCAACAGCATCCTTGAGAAGGTCAAGATCAGGGGCGACATCCTGATTGGCAAGGTCTACGGCTATACTGAAAAATTCGGCGGGCTGAAGGAATTGCTGTTGTCCAATACCTTTACGGTCGTTCCTTCCCTGCGCTACGGGGTGGCGCAAAAGAACAACGCCGACATTCTGCTGGTGCTGGACGCCATGGAGATTGCCTACACCAATCCCCTGATCGACAGCTTTTGTATTGTTTCCGGCGACAGCGACTATACGCCGCTGGTGGGCAAACTAAAATCCATGGGCAAGTTTGTTCTGGGTATCTCGCGTTCTGAGGTGGCCAGCACCATTTTTATTAACGCCTGCAATGAGTTTCAGTTTCTGGAGTCAGTGGCTCCCCGCCGCCAGCCGCAAAAAGCCAAGAAAGCCGACAACGCTGCCGGCGATGACGCCGATCTGCTCAAGCTGGTGGAGTCCATCCTGGACGACCACAAGGAGGAGGAAGTCTTCGCCAGCGAGCTCAAGGGCATCCTGCTGCGCCTGCGCCCGGATTTCAACGAGCGCAACTACGGCGCCAGCACCTTTTTCAAGCTTCTCAGCCGCCTGTCCCAGCAATATGGCACCATCAAGGTGCGTTCGGACAACTACAACGTGATGGTTTCCCTGGCTGCTGAGGAAGGCGCCGCCAGCAAGAGCAGGGAGCTGACCGCGGACAACTGGGTTGAGGCCTTCCATGAGCAGCTCCAGCATTACAAGGATGACGGTTTTGAGCGCATCAACCCCAGTATCCTCAAGGCCGACATCCAAAGCCTCTATCCCGGCTTCCAGGAAAAGTCCGTGGGCTTCAAGCGCTTTTCGGACCTGCTCAAAGCGCTGGAAAAGGAAAAGGTGCTGGCGCTTGAAATGGACCAGCAGCGCAACATGCTCATCAAGATGCTGTGAGTCCGTTTGCGCGGAAGGCTGATCTGCCCGTGTTGAAAGGAGGCTGCTCATGAACCCGGTATATTCCGTCATTGTTCCCTGCTACAATGAGGAAGACTGCCTGCAGCAGACCCACGCCCGGCTGAGCGCTGCCATGCAGGGCATGGGTGAGTCCTATGAGATCGTTTATGTCAATGACGGCAGCCGGGATAAAACTCCTGCGATGCTGGATGACCTGGCCGCGCGGGACACCCGGGTGCGCGTCATTCATTTCGCCCGCAATGCCGGCCACCAGATGGCTGTATCGGCCGGGCTGGATTATGCCGCCGGCCAGGCGGTGATTATCATCGACGCTGACTTGCAGGACCCGCCGGAGTTGATTCCGGAAATGGCCGCGCGCTGGAAGGCCGGCGCGCAGGTGGTGTATGGCCAGCGCAGGAAGCGCGCGGGCGAAAGCCGCTTCAAGGAGCTGACCGCCAAGTGGTACTATCGCGTTTTGCGCCGCCTGGCCGGTGACGCCTTTCCGGAGGACACGGGGGATTTTCGCCTGGTTGACCGCGCTGTCGTGGATGTGGTCACCGCCATGCCCGAGCATGCGCGCTATCTGCGGGGCATGTTTGCCTGGGCAGGCTTCCGTCAGGAAGCGCTGCCCTATGACCGCGACGCGCGCTTTGCCGGGCAGACCCATTATCCCCTTAAGAAAATGCTCAGGCTGGCGTCTCACGGCATTCTTAGCTTTTCAGACAAACCGCTGCTGTGGCCGCTGTGGTGCGGGCTGATTTGGTTAATCGTGGCGGCCGGGATGGTTGTCAAGCTGCTGGTGCGCCATTTTCTGGGCTGGAGCAACGCCGCGCTGGCTGTGCCTTTTTTGCTGGTCCTGGGCACCGGCAGCGTGCTGGTTTCCCTGGGCATCCTGGGTGCTTACCTGGCCCGTGTGTATGAGGAGGTCAAGGGGCGCCCGCTGTATGTGGTTGCGCGCACCGTGGGTTTCAGCCAGCCGCCGCTTGACAAAGCCCGTATCAAAGCCTGATCTGTTTGGGGAGAAAGCGTGACAAACCGCCTGGATCCCGGTTGGATGGAGCCGGTGAGGGACAATGTCATGCGGGAGGAATTTGATGCCGGAGAACAAGGTGTTGCTGTCCTTGAGGGGCCTGCGCAAGACTTTTGATACCCAGGAGGCCGTCAGCGGCCTGGACCTGGACGTATATGAGGGCGAGTTCATCACCCTGCTGGGGCCTTCCGGCTGCGGAAAGACCACCACGCTGCGCATCATTGCGGGGCTGGAGATGCCCACCGCCGGCCGTGTTTTTCTGGACGGCCAGGACATTACGCATCTGGCGCCTGAGAAACGCGAGGTCAATACTGTCTTCCAGAACTACGCGTTGTTTCCGCACATGAATGTCTGGAAGAACATCGCCTATGGTCTGCGCATGCGCGGCGTATCCAAGGCGGAGATTGACAGGAAGGTGCCTCAAATGCTGGAAATGGTCCAGCTGGAGGGTTATGGCAAGCGCCTGCCCTCCCAGCTCTCCGGCGGACAGCGCCAGCGCGTGGCGATCGCGCGCTCCCTGATTCTTTCCCCCAAGCTGCTTTTGCTGGATGAGCCCCTAGGGGCGCTGGACCTGCAGCTGCGCCGGCAGATGCAGCAGGAGCTCAAGCGCATGCAGCGCCAGCTGGGCATTACTTTTATCTATATTACCCATGACCAGGAAGAGGCGCTGACCATGTCCGACCGCGTTGCGCTCATGCGCAATGGCAGGTTTGTGCAGCTGGACACGCCCAAGGGGCTGTATGAGCAGCCGCGGACTGCGTTTGCGGCCAGCTTTATCGGCGAGACCAACCTGATCAACGCTACTGCCAGCGCCGTGAAAGAGGAAGAGGTCTTGCTGGACATCTCCGGTTTTGAAGTGCCCTGCGCCTGCGGGGAATGGATTACCCCCGGAGAGCAGCTGCTGGTTTCCCTGCGCGCCGAGCGGCTGCATCTGTCTGCCCGGGCGGTCAACACGCCCTGCCGCGTCATGGGAGAGCTGGTGGAAAGTCACTACGCGGGCGGTGAGCGCGCCAGCCTGGTCAGGTTGCCTGATGGGCAAGCCCTGCATGTGCGCAGCACCACCGAGGGTGAGCAGGTGCCCGACAAGGGCAGCCAGGTCTGTATCTGGTGGCAGCAGACAACGGGCGTCATCGTGCGTGACGACCGGGAGGGGAACCAATGAAGCCGGATGGCGTGACAGGCAGGTTCCAGCGCTCGCGCGAGGTGCTGGCCGTCCCGATGATAGTATACGCGGTGTTGTTTGTCGGGCTGAGCCTGCTGTATGTCATCGGCTTGTCGCTGATGACCCGCGGTGAGGACTTTTCCGCCGGCGCGCCCTACACGCTGGACAATTTCGCCCGCATCGCCAGCCCCCTGTACCTGCGCTCCCTGCTGCAGTCTTTGCGCCTGGCGTTTTTTACCGCGCTGTTTTGTTTGCTGCTGGGCTATCCGTTTGCCTATTTTATGGCCAAGGCCAGCCCCCGGGCGCGCACCTGGATCATGCTGCTGCTGATCGTGCCCTTTTGGACCAACGCGCTCATCCGCATCTATGGCTGGAAAATCCTCTTCGCGGCCAACGGGCCTATCAATGCCTCGCTCATGGCCGTCGGGCTGATTTCCAGGCCGCTCAAGCTGCTGTATACCGAGTTTGCCGTGCAGGTGGGCATGGTTTACGCGATGATTCCCTTCATGGTGCTGCCGGTCTATTCAGCCGTGGAGCGCATGGACTGGGCCATGGTGGAGGCCGCGCGCGACCTGGGCGCTACCCCCGCGCGCGCATTTTTGACCGTCACCCTACCTATGACCCTGCCGGGTGTGCTGGCTGGACTGGTGCTTACCTTTATCCCCTCCATCGGGCTGTTCTTCCTGTCGGACATCCTGGGCGGCTCCAACACCATGCTCTGGGGCAACATGGTGCACAATGAGCTGCTGAAAAGCCGCGACCTGCCCTTTGCCGCCGCGCTGTCCGTCGTGCTGCTGGCGCTGACGGGGATGGTGATCCTGCTATACAGGCGCATGGGCGGCCGGGCGGAGAATATGGTGTTTTGACCGGTCATCACAAGGAGGTGCCATGAAAAAGAATTCTGCCTGGGCCGGTGTGTACATGGCGCTGGTGCTTGTGCTGCTGTATTTGCCGATTTTAGTGGTGGTGCTGTTCTCCTTCAACGGCAACCCGGGCCGCACGGCCAATTTCCATTTTGAGGGTTTTTCACTGCAGTGGTACCGGGCGCTGTTTGATCCTGCCACCGGCTACGGCCAGCCGCTGCGCACCTCATTGGCTGTGGCGCTGTGGAGCGTTGCCCTCTCCGCGCTCCTGGGCAGCCTGGGCGCGATCGGCCTGGTACGGCGCCCGGTGCGCCGGAGCATCCTGGGGCGGGCGGGCAGTATGGCGCTTACCCTGGGGGAACAGATCGCAGTGCTGCCCATCATGATCCCCGAGATCATCCTGGGCATCGCGCTGATGGTGCTGCTGACCCTGTTCGGCATTCCTTTCGGCATGCTCAGCCTGGTGCTGTCCCATGTGGCTTTTTGCGTGCCCTACATCTTCATCACGGTGCGCGGCCGCCTGGCCTCGATGGACCCCGGGCTGGAGGAGGCCGCGCGCGACCTGGGTGCCACACCGCTGAAGGTGCTGACCACGATCACCCTGCCCCTTGCGATGCCGGCGGTCGTCTCAGGCTGCCTGCTGGCCTTCGCGATGTCGATGGACGATTTTGTCATTTCCTTTTTTGTCAACGGTCCCCGGACCAACACCCTGCCGGTAAAGATTTATTCCTCCGTAAAGGTGGGCGTGCCGCCGCATGTGAACGCGCTGTGCACGGTGATGCTGGCTGTGGTCTTCCTGATTGTGGCCTTCAGCCAGACGCTGCAGTCCGGCAAGCTCAGGCGGCAGGAGAGAAGGGACAACAGGGATGGCCGGACAGCGGACGCGCATGGAAAATAAAGATGAAAGTTTCCGGGCGTTTCCCCACGTCCCCCGTTTTTCATTCCAACCAAAAGGCAGAGCAGACGAGATGAACACGAACAAAACCATTGTCCTCACCGGCGGCGGCACCGCCGGGCATGTCACCCCGCACCTGGCGCTCATGCCAAGGCTTCAGCAGGATGGCTTTGACATCCACTATATCGGGACCGCGCAGGGCATTGAGCGCGGCATGATGGCGGACCGGCCCGGGGTTTCCTACCATGAGATCTCCTCGGGCAAACTGAGAAGGTATTTTTCCTGGCGCAACCTGTCCGACCCTTTCCGGGTGATGGCAGGCTTTTTTCAGTCGTTCAGGATTTTAGGCAAGGTGCGGCCGGACGTGGTGTTCTCCAAGGGCGGCTTTGTGGCGGTGCCGGTGGTGGCGGCTGCGTGGCTGAGGAGGATCCCTGTCCTGGCGCATGAGAGCGACCTGACACCGGGCCTGGCCAACCGCATCAGCGCGCTGTTTGCCAGGCGGGTGGCGGCCACCTTCCCGGCCTGCGCCGAAGCGCTTGGAAAAAAGGGAGCGCATACCGGCACGCCGATGCGCGCGGAGCTGTTTTCAGGCGACCGTAAAAAGGGCCTGGACTTTATGGGCTTTGACGGCGGCAAGCCGGTGCTGCTGATGATGGGCGGCAGCCAGGGCGCCCAGGCGGTCAATGAGGCGCTGCGCGGGGCGCTGCCTTTTTTGCTGCCCAGGATGGACGTGTGCCACCTGTGCGGCAAGGGCAAGCTGGCGCCGGCCCTTGAGGGCACGCCGGGCTATGCGCAAAAGGAATTTGTTGACAGGGAGCTGCCCGATGTGCTGGCAGCCAGCGATGTGGTGCTCTCCCGCGCGGGCGCGACGGCCATCGGCGAGTTCCTGGCGCTGAGGAAGCCCATGCTGCTGGTGCCCTATCCCAAAGGCGCCAGCCGGGGGGATCAGATCCTCAACGCCGAGGACTTCAGAAAGCGCGGCCTGGCGATGGTGCTGCCACAGGAAGAGATGACGTCGCAGACGCTGGCTCGGAGGATTCTTGGCTTGCTGGATCAGGCGGATACCCTGCGCGACGCCATGGCGCGGGAGCCCAACGCCGACGGCGCCGCGGCGGTATACGCGATGATCCTGGAGCTGGCGGGGAAGAAGGGAAAACATCATGGTTGAAAGCCGCTTTAAGGCGCAGCCCACCGCGATCAGATGGAAGGTTTAGGCGGCGATACTACCCGGGACCGCGGCATCACCGAGGTGGTGGCGGCGCTCATCCGGGAGGATGGCAGGCTGCTGATTTGCCAGCGCCCGGCGCACAAGGCCCGCGGCCTGCTGTGGGAGTTTCCCGGCGGCAAGGTGGACGCGGGGGAAAGCCACGCCCAGGCGCTGATCCGCGAGTGCGAGGAGGAGCTGGCCGTCACCCTGGCGGTGGGGGATTTATACATGTGCCAGGTTCACGCCTACCCGGACGTGACCGTGCGGCTGAGCCTCTACCACGCGCGCATTGCGCGGGGCCGGCCAAGGATGCTGGAGCATGCCGACCTGCTTTGGGTACGTCCCGGGGAATTGAACCAATATGATTTCTGTCCGGCGGACACCCGGATTATCGCGCGGCTGATGGAAGAATATGCAGGTTAAATATCGTGGCGTGCAAAAACCCGTCCCCCTGGATGGACGGGCTTTGCATGAAGAATCAGGCGAAAGACATGCTTGCGCAAGCTTGTGGCCCTGTTCATTTTTGCCTGTGGCTACAGCCCCAGGCCGGCCAGGAATTTGCGCGCGTTCGTCAGCGCGGGCAGCACTTCCTCGGCGCCCTCAAACTCCACGGACAGCCAGCCGTCATAGGCCGCGCGCTGCAAAATGCTTACGCATTGCTTCACCGGCACCACGCCGTCGCCGATGACCGTGCCGCGCAGGTAGTTGCCGCCCCGGGAACGGAACCAGCCCCCCTGGGGCGCGTCCCAGGCGCCCGGCTTGAACAGAAAGTCCTTGACATGCGCGTGGAAGGCATAGGGCGCGGCGATGCCCACCGCGTAGGCGGGATCCTCGTCCGCGCACATGAAATTCCCGATGTCCACCAGCCAGCCATAGTTGCTGTGGCTGACCTCGTTGATCATCCATTCCACACGCGTCGCATCCTGCATGATCATGCCATGGTTCTCCGTGCAGGTGCGCACACCCCGGTTCTGCGCGTATTGCGCTACCTCCCGGATGGCGGGCGCTACCTGCCTGACCGCCTGGCGCCAGTCGCGCAAGCCCGGCATGGACCAAAAGGCGTCGTGCCGCAGCACCCCGGCGCCCAGGATCCCGGCGATGTCCACACAGGCCTTGACGCGCGCTGCTTCGCCTTCCCTGTTCAGGAAGTCCGCGCCAACCGTATAGGCGGGGATGGCCAGGCCGATGCCCTCGCAATGGGCCCGCAGGTTGCGGGCCAGCTCCTCAATGGCGCTTTCGCCCCGGCCATGCTGCAGGTTCAGGTCGATAAACTCAATGCCCGCGTACCCCATCTCCCGGGCATGGTCGCAGGCCTCGCAATAGGTCATCCCCTGTTTGAGAAGGCGATTGAAACTGTAGCTGCTGACACCGATTTTCATGGCAATTCCTTTCTTGCACAGCTGTTTGCGCTTTTGTTGTTTTTAGTATATCCCCGGGCCCGGCAGGTGTCAAAGGAAAGCGTTGCTGCCCGGCTGACCGGCGCCGCTGTTCCGGAGGATGTAAAATCTGGTATGCCGGGCAAAAGGTACGCCTGCTTGTATTCATGGACAGAATCGGATAAAATGTTTAAGAATTTCGGCTTGGAGGTTGGTTTGGCAAGCAGGGTAGTCTGGCTGAGCGGCGCGTCCAGTGGCCTGGGCAGGGCGGCGGCGGAGGGTTTCCACCGCGCCGGCTGGCAGGTGGTGTCCGGCGCGCGCTCCTTTGAGGGCAGGCAGGGTGAGGGCCCTATGGGGTATTGCCTCGCGCTTGACGTGACAAAGGAGGACAGCGTGGCTGCTTTTGTTGAGGCCGCCCTGGCGCGCAGCGGGCCGCCGGACGCGCTGGTGTGCGCGGCGGGTATCATCACCCTGGGGCCGGCGCAGACTACCAGCCCTGAGGAACTGTGTTCGGTCATGGACACCAACTTTCTTGGCGCGGTGCGCCTGGTTCAGGCGGTGCTGCCCCTCCTGCAAGAACGGGGCGCCGGCAAGATCGCGCTGCTGTCCTCGGTCAACGGGCTGATGCCCACTCCCTACCAGGGCGCCTATGTAGCCAGCAAGCACGCGCTGGAGGGCTGGGCGGAATGCCTGATGCTGGAAACACGCGGGTCGGGCGTCCAGGTGATGCTGGTGGAGCCTGGCGATCATCAGGGTGGCAGCGCGCGTTACCGCGCCCATGCGGCTGTATGCGCCGAGATGTACCGTGAGAGTTTTGAGCGTGTGTGCCAAACGATTAACCGGGATGAATCACAAGGCGGACGGCCGCAGGCTTTTGCCGGGAAGCTGGTCCGCGTAGTGGAAAGAAAACGCCTGCCCGCGCGGCTGCGGGTGACTACCATCAAGGAATACGCGGCGGTGGTGCTGCATGACCTGCTGCCCGGACGGCTGTTCCAGCGGTTTTTGTCCGGCTATTACAGGGTCTGACCGCATACCGCGCAAGGAGGGCGCATCATGGAGCTCTTTACAGATATCCCGGCGCGTTGCCAGGCGCTTCGCGCTGACAAGACCTTCAAAACCATCTTTGAACTGACTTGCAACCAGCCCGAGCGCATTGCCGCGCACTGGCTGGAGGGCGATGAGGAGCGCAGCGCAACCTTCGCGGACTTCCGCCAGATGGCCATGAATTACGCGCAGGTCCTTCGCAATGAACTGGGTGAGGCGCGCCAGGGCAGCTTTGTCGCCATCCAGGTGGACACCTGCAAGGAATGGTTTTCCTTATTCTGGGGCCTGCTTATGGCAGGGTACAACCCGCTGCTGCTCAATGCCGGGCTCAATGAGGAGATGACCGCCTTCATGCTTGAGGAAGCCGGCGCCAGCGGCGTGGTCTACCGCGGGCGGCGCAAGCTGCCCGGGCAGGTAGTGCAGGTGGATGCAGAAACCCTGTTCCGCTCTCCCTTCGTTGAAGCGTTTGAACCCTGCTGGGCGGACAAGGTGGCGCTGTGCACCTCGGGGTCCACGGCCACCAGCCGCATTTTTGTCTATGATCAGGTCGCGGTGTGTGAGCAGGTGCTTAACTCCGATTTGCTGCGCAAGGCCAATCCACGCATTGTGAACACGCAAATGCAGCGCAACCTGGCCTTTTTGCCCTTCCATCATATCTTTGGCTTCATGGTTTGCGTCATGTGGTGCAATTTCGGAGGCTATGAAACGGTCTACATCAAGGACCGCGCGCCGGAGACCATCCTGGGCGCGATGCGCCGCTTCAAGGTGAACTTTCTGTGCGCGGTGCCGGTATTGGCCAACAGCCTGTCCAACGGGCTCAACAAGAAGGTCGCGCAGCAAAAGCCGCTCAGGCGCTTTGCCTTCAGGCTGATGAAGTACCTAAGCCTGGGCCTGCAGAGCGTCGCGCCGCGCTTTGGCATGGATTTCAGCCGCAAGGTGCTCTTCAAGTCGGTCAATGCCCAGCTGCTGGGCCCCGATGTCAATGTGATCATCCTGGGCGGCAGCCATACCCCGCGCGAGCACATGCGCAACATCGCGGCGCTGGGCTATTATACCATCTGCGGTTTTGGCATGACCGAAACCGCCATTACCTCATGCGAGACCAGCATGAACCTGCATACCCGCGTCTCGGGCTCGGTCGGTCGGCCCTTCTCCTCGGTTGAGTACAAGGTGGATTCCGACGGCAAGCGCTCCAACACCGGCGAGATGCTGATCCGCGGCTCCAGCGTGCATACCGGGCAGCTCAAGGATGGGCGCCTGATCCCGCCGGACCTGGACTCGCAGGGCTGGTTCCGCACCGGGGATGTGGTGCGGCTTGAAAAGGGCATGCGCATGTATGTCGAAGGCCGCAGCAAGGATGTCATCATCAATGAATCCGGAGAAAACGTCTATCCTGACGAGATTGAGGACTATTTTGCCAATCTTGAGGGCGTGGAGCAGTTTTGCGTGCTGGGCCTGCGCAACACCGGCGCCAGCCGGGTCAACCGCCTTAAGCGCCGCCGCCATGTACGCCCGGATTATGAGGACATCACCCTGGTGCTCAACGTGGGCGATCGCTACCGCGATGACGCCTTTCTGACTCAACTGATGCGCCAGATCGCCCAGAGCAACAGGCGCCTGCCCGTCCTCAAGCAGATCACCCGCGTGCTGGCTACCCGCGTGCCATTTGAACTGGCCAACGGCATCAAGGTCAAGCGCATGGCGCTGAAAAAATCCCTGGAGGAGAACAGGATTCCTTACCGGGATCTGGACCTGAAGTCCGGTTCCCTGCCGCTGACGGACACCCAGCCCCTGGTGGTGGAAGAGGTGGTTCCCGTACAGGAGCCCAACCGGGATGAAATCAAGGAGAAAGTGCGCGCCCTGTACGCCCAGGCGCTGGAAACCACGCCCGACAAGGTCGGAGATGACGCCCATTTTATCAACGATTTGGGCGGGGATTCGCTCCAGGTGCTCAGCGTTTCCCTGAAGGTGGAGGAGATGTTCTCCGTCCTGATTCCTACGGAAGAATACGGCCAGTGCACCACCGTCAATGACCTGACCGCCATCATCAACAAGCACCTGACCGGCGGGGAGGCGGAACCTGCCCAGCCGCGCGGCGAGGTCACCCCGGTGACGCGCTTTGAGGACGCCGAGGAGTTCCAGGCCTTTGCTCAGCGCCAGCAGGCTTTGCTGGGCGCCGGGATGGAGAACCCCTACTTTGTCAAGCATGACAGCGCGCTGACGGACATCAGCCTGATGGAGGGGCAGGAAGTGCTCAACTTCGGCTCCTACAACTATGTGGCCATGTCCGGCCGCAAGGAAGTCAAGGAAGCTGCCAAGGCCGCCATCGATAAATATGGCACCTCAGCTTCGGGCTCGCGTCTGCTGGCGGGCGAAAAATCCCTCTATCAGGAGCTGGAGGCCGAGCTGGCGGACTGGAAAAACGCCGAAGCCGCCCTGGTATTGGTATCCGGCCACGCCACCAACGTTACCTTTGTGGGCAATTTCTGCGGCAAGGATGACCTGATCGTATATGATGCCCTGGCTCACAACTCCATCGATCAAGGCACCCGGCTGTCCCAGGCCACCGCCAAGCCCTTCCCGCACAATGACCATGTGGCGCTGGAAAGCATCCTGAAAAACCAGCGCAGCAAGTACAAGAAGTGTTTGATTATCATTGAGGGCGCTTATTCCATGGACGGCGACATCGCCAATGTCCCGGCTTTTGTGGCGCTTAAGAAACAATACGGCTGCTTCCTGCTGGTGGACGAGGCGCACTCTGCGTGTGTCATCGGCAAGACCGGCGGCGGCGTGGATGAGTATTTCGGCCTGGAGCGGGGCGACATCGATATCAAGATGGGCACCCTGTCCAAGGGCCTGGGCACCTGCGGCGGCTACCTGGCCGGGCCGCGCGTCATCATTGACTACCTGCGCTACAACCTGCCCGGTTTCGTGTTTTCCGTGGGCATCTCCCCGCCTTTGGCGGCCGGCACGCTCATGGCCATCCGCCTGCTGCGGCGCGACCCCTCCATCATCCGGTCGCTGGAGAATGCCATCAACACCTTTGTGCGCGAGGCGCACAAGCGCCATTTGAATACCTGCCTGGCGGGGCATACCGCCATCGTCCCCATCCTGGTAGGCTCGGACGAAAACGCCTTTTTGCTGAGCAACATGCTGCGTCACAAGGGCGTCTTTGTGCCTCCCGCGGTCTTTCCCGCTGTGCCCAAGGGCAAGGCGCGGCTGCGCTTCTGCGTGGTCTCTGAGCATAAGCCGGAGCAGATCGTCAGGGCGCTGGACGCCCTGCTGGAGGCGGCGGAGGAGGCCGGCATCCAGCTGCCGGCGTAACCGCGTACAGATTTTATCATCGCTTGGGCATAGCGATATCGGTTCGAGGACACAGGGGGCGGTTTCACGAAGATCCACTCCCTGTGTTTTTTCGCGCCGGGGATGTTCTTGATAGGTTTTTCTTTGACCGGCGCCGCGGTGTCTGTTATGCTGGTATAAACAACCGCATTTGGAGGGAAATATGATACAACTCAAGCAACTGTCATCCTACCGCCCGGGGGACGCCGTGCGCGTCATTTTGCAAATATCGGGCGGCTCATCCGCTGGCCTGCCGCAGCGGGATCAGGACAATCTGGCGGCGCTGGCGCTCAAGCCGGGCAGCGTGGAGGCGCTCAGGGCCGTTGACGGGGACAAGCTGACGGCCGCGCTGTATGCCCTGCTGCCCGACAAGGCGGCCTATGACGACCTGGAGGAAGTGACCGGCGACATCATCAAGCAGCTCAAGGCGCAAAAAACCGGGGCGGTGGATGTGTTGCTTGCGTCCGGCTTCCCTGACGCGCTGTTGAGCGCCCTGATGAAGCAGCTGCTCCTGGCGGACGATGGCTTTGACCTTTACCGCACCAGCGGCATCGCGCCCCTGGATCCCGCGAAGGAGGCGGAGCGGCCGGACTGCTTCAAACCGGAGTTTACCCTCTGCCTGCCGGAGGAACATGACCTGGAGAAAGCCCAGGCAAGCCTGCGGGAGGCGGCGGCGCTGGCCGGGGGCATCCGCACCGCGCGGCGCCTGGTCAACGAGCCGGCCAATGTCATGACGCCTGACCGTTTGGCCCGGGAAGCGCGGGCTCTGGCGCAGGAACACGGTTTTGAGATCACGGTGTATGACGAGCAGCAAATCCAGCAGCTGGGCCTGGAGGCTTTCTGGAGCGTGGCCAAGGGCTCTGACGCGCCGCCGCGTTTCCTGGTCATGCGCTACATGAACCGGCCTGACAGCCAGCAGGTGCTGGCCCTGGTCGGCAAGGGGCTGACCTATGATTCCGGCGGCTACTCCCTCAAGCCCGCGGACAGCATGTTGACGATGTTTTGCGACATGGGCGGCGCGGGCGCGGTGATTAGCGCCATGGCCGTGCTGGCGGATATGAAAGCCCCGGTCAACGTGGTAGGGATTGTGGCTGCCTGTGAAAACATGATTTCCGGACATGCCTACCACAACGGGGACATCATCGGCAGCCTGTCCGGCAAGTTCATCGAGGTAGTCAACACCGACGCGGAGGGCAGGCTGACCCTGGCGGACGCCATCACCTACGCAGCGACTGTCGTCAAGGCCGACAAAATCATCGACATCGCGACCCTGACCGGGGCGGTCGGCGTGGCCCTGGGCCGCGAGATCACCGGAGTGGTGTGCGATGATGAGGGCATCTACCGGGCGCTGTCCCTGGCTTCTGAACAAAGCGGCGACAAAATCTGGCGCCTGCCGCATTATGACTTCCTGGCCAAGGCCAACAAATCCGAGCGTGCCGATATCAAAAACTCCGGCGGCCGCCCGGCCGGCACCGCCACCGCGGCGCTGTTCTGCCGCGCCTTCGCCTGTGGGGTGCCCTGGGGCCACCTGGACATTGCAGGCACAGCATACCAGGACAAGCCCACTTCCAAAGGCCCGCAGGGCGCTACCGGCGTGGGGGTTGAGCTGCTTGTGCGCGCGGCCATGCATCTGTTCGCATGAGCGGCGCATTGTTTGAGTTGATATAACGCTTTGATTCCTATATAATAGTAAGGGAGTTATACTGAAAACTACAAAATGTCCCGAAGGAGGAACGCTATGAAAAGAAGATGCCTGATTCTGACAGTCTTGTTTATGTTTGTTCTGTCCATGGCCTTGCCGGCATCGGCAGCTGCCAGCCTGACGCGCTTCGCGACCGCCAGGTTCAGCAAGAGCTATCCGGTGTACTCAGGGCCGGGAACCCACTACTTCAGAGCCAATAACGGCAAGGCAACCTATGGCGCTGGCGGCGTCGCGCGGGTCTACGGCCTGGAAGGAAACTGGCTGCTGATCGGCTATGAGATGCGCAGCGGCGATTACCGCATCGGCTATATCTATGATGACGCCCTGAGCTATATCTATGACGTCAAGGGTGAGATCAACTACGACCTGCGGCTTGACAGCTTTACAGCCTATACCAATGCCAACTGCAACCTGACGGATGACCCGATCATCAACACCAAGCCGATTCTATCCCTGGGCTCGGGAACGCAGCTGACCGTGCTGGCTACAATGGGCACTGAATGGACCTTTGTGGAGGTCATGGGCTACAGCAGCCTCATGCGCGGCTTTGTCAGAAGTAATTTCATCACCTCCACCGGCGGCCGCGCCCCCTCTCCCGATTCTTCATCCCAGAACAATTACGCTCCCAACACCTATTATCATATCTCCAACAAAGGCAGCAGCCTGCCGCAGTGGCAGACGGTGTACTTCCATGGCGCCCAGGAGGTTTACTCAGGCCCGGGCAACTACTACTACCGCGCCAACCAGGGCAAGGCCACCATGGGCGGCGGGCTTTGCCGGCTGTATGGGGTGGAAAACGGCTGGGCCCTGATCGGCTACGAGCTGAGCAACGGCCTGTTCCGCTTTGGTTATATTCCGCAGTCCGCCATCCCCGAGGAGGGGCTGAGTATTCCCTACCTGGATTTGATCAATGAGTACGGAACGCTAATAACGGACAGCTTCATTACTGACGACATTGTCATCAGAGTCACCGCGGTGCAGAACCTGCCCAGGGGTACCTCAGTGACCGTCCTTGGCTTTACCAACGGCCTGGTGTACGGACAAAGCACCCTGTGGGCCTATGTTGAGGTGACAGGTTCAACATATCTGATGCGCGGCTTTGTGCCGGCTGCGGCGCTTGGGTACTGATTGAAGCCTTCAGGGGCGCGCCGGGGCGTTTTCCGGCGCGCCCTTTGCCTGGCTGATAAAAAGCTGGCGTTGCTGCGGTTATCTTGCGGCAACGTTTTTTTATTGCTGTGTTGCTGATACTGATTTCGATCTTTATAGCATCGTCGCGCCGGGTCTTTGGCCTCAGTCAGCTTCAACGCAGATCCAGGCTACGCCATCAATTTCCTTCCTTAGCATGACAATTAAAACTTTCATCGCTTCGGATGCAAACAAGCTTTGCGTCGGCATAAAACATGACGGATTTCTGCCGGAAATCGTGCGAATCTTCCTTGACAAAAAGGAACATGATCAATACAATTTACTTGGATTCCAAGTGGATTCAGAACAGAGGAGCGGTGCCGCGTGTAGGCCGGCGCTGGCAACGGAGCGGGTTCCGGATGCGGCGGTCAAAGTGCGGCGCTGCCGATGAGGCGGACGCGCCCGCGCGCTCGTGCTCAGGTACCGGCACACAAGGACCGGTACTGCCGTGGTGGTATATGCCGCTGTGGAGCGCTGTCATGCAAGTCGCGTGACAGTTTTATTATTTTAAAGGATTTGGAGGAGGAAACATGACCGCAAAATCGATCGAACAGCTCAAGACCGGGGACCAGGCATCCATGACGCGCGCCTTTACGCAGGCCGATGTGGAGGCCTTCGCGCATGTATCCGGGGATTGCAACCCCGCGCACCTGGATGAGGATTACGCAAAAGGCACGATGTTCAAGACCCGGATCGTCCATGGCATGCTGACCGCTTCGCTGTTCTCCGCCCTGCTGGGCACCAGGCTGCCCGGTCTGGGCACCATCTACCTTGGGCAGACGCTGCAATTCCGCAGGCCAGTCCATTTCGATGAGCCCATCACCGCTACCGTGACAGTCAAGGAAATCATCGCCGAAAAGAACCGCGTTGTGCTGGATTGTTTAGCTGTCAACCCTCAAGGGGAGACTGTGATTATAGGGGAGGCCACCGTGCTGCCGCCCCGTGGGTAAAAGGAGAACGCCACGTGAAAACGATGCTGAGATTGCGTCTGTCCCAGCAGGACGCCCATTACGGGGGCGGCCTGGTGGACGGCGCCAAGGCGCTTGCTTTGTTTGGCGACGCCGCCACCGAGTTGCTGATCCGCCACGATGGGGATGAGGGCCTGTTCCGCGCCTATGACAATGTGGAGTTCCTGGCGCCCCTGAACGCGGGTGACTTCGTGGAAATCCACGCGGAGATCGTCAAGACGGGCAATACTTCCCGGACGATGAAATTTGAATGCTACAAGGTGATCGCGCCCCGCGGGGACATCAGCCCCTCAGCCGCGGACGCGCTCAGCGAGCCGGTCCTGTGCATCAGGGCCAGCGGCACCTGCGTGGTGCCCCGGCAAAACCAACGCAAGGCGGGGAAATAGAATGGAGAAGTTGATCATCACCTGCGCGCTGACCGGCGCTGAGGTCACCAAGGAGCACAACCCGGCCGTTCCCTACACGGTGGCTGAGATGGCCTGTTCCGCCCATGAGGCGGTACAGGCCGGCGCCAGCATCCTGCACATCCATGTACGGCGTGATGACGGCACGCCCACCCAGGAGGCCGCGCGCTATGAGGAGGTGCTGTCAGCCATTCGCGCCAAATGCCCGGACGCTATTTTACAGGTGTCCACCGGCGGCGCCACCGGCATGAGCCGCCGGGAGCGCATGGCACCGCTCACCCTGCATCCCGAAATGGCCACGCTGGACTGCGGCACGCTCAATTTTGGCGGGGACGAGATCTTTATCAACACCGAGAATGACATCATTGCTTTCGCGGAAGGCATCCAGTCCCGCGGCATTTACAAGGAGCTGGAGTGCTTTGAGAAGGGCCATGTGGATATGGCGCTGCGCCTGCACAAAAAGGGCTATATCACAGCGCCCCTTCATTTCAGCTTTGTTCTCGGGGTCATTGGCGGCATGACGGGCGAGGAACGGGATTTTCATTTTCTGCGCGGCAGCATTCCGCAGGACGCCACCTATTCGGTGGCAGGCATCGGTCGCTTCGAGTTCCCTCTGGCGCTGTTGGCCATCCGGGATGGCGGGCATGTGCGCGTAGGCTTTGAGGACAACATCTACCTTGAAAAAGGCGTGCTGGCCGCCTCCAACGCCCAGTTGGTTGAAAAGGTGGCGCGCATGGCCAAAACCGAGGGCCGCGCCATTGCCACCCCCACGGAAGCGCGGCGCATCCTGCGCATGGAGGGCAAGCAATGACAATTAAACCCTGTCCCTATGGTACCCACCGCGTGCTGAAGCCCAAGGGCGCCCTGCCTCAGGCAGCGCACCGTATCGATAACCACCTGCCCATGCAGGCTAATGAACTGCTTATTTCAGTGGAGACGCTCAACGTGGATTCGGCCTCCTTTACCCAAATCAAAGAGGCCTGCGGCGGCGACACCGACAGGATGGCCGCGATGATTCTGGATATTGTCAATACCCGTGGCAAGCTGCAAAACCCTGTCACAGGCTCAGGCGGCATGCTGCTGGGCCGTGTGTTTGATATCGGGCCGGATTTTCCCGGACGGGTGCAGGTGGGCGACCAGGTAGCCACCCTGGTGTCCCTCTCCCTGACGCCGCTTTTGATCAGGCGCATCAAAGCCATCCACCTTGAAACCGACCAGGTGGATGTGGAAGGGGAGGCCATCCTCTTTGCAAGCGGCATCTTCGCCAGGATCCCGCAGGACATGGACCGCAAGCTGGCGCTCTCCGCCCTGGATGTGGCCGGCGCGCCCGCCCAGACCCATCTGCTGGTCAAGCCCGGGGACAGCGTGCTGGTGCTGGGCGCCTCCGGCAAATCCGGCGTGCTGTGCTGTGTGCAGGCCAAGCTGAATGCCGGGGCGCAGGGCAGGGTCATCGGCCTTTGCTATGATTCCCGGGAGGCGGAGGAGCTCAGGGCGCTGGATGCCTGTGATGTCATTCTCATGGCTGACGCCCGTGACCCGATGGATGTATACAGCCGGGTGCTGGCTGCGAACGACGGGCGCAAGGTGGATGTGGCCATCAACGTAGTCAATATCCCTGATACCGAGATGGCTACCATCCTGCCGGTCAGGGACGGCGGCACAGCATACTTTTTTTCTATGGCCACCAATTTTGCCAAGGCTGCCCTGGGAGCAGAGGGCGTGGCCAGCAATGCGCGCATGCTGATTGGCAACGGCTATACGCCCGGGCATGCGGAGTTCACCCTGGACCTGATCAGGAACCATCCCGGTCTGGCGGCTTTGTTTACCAGCAGATACGGCGGAAAGGAATAACGCTATGCATTTTACCAATGAGGAATACAAGCAACGCAGGGCCAGGTATTTCCCCAGGGTCACTGACGCCCAGTGGGCTGACTGGCGCTGGCAGGTCAAAAACCGCCTGACCACAGCGGAGGACATTGCAAAGTATATCGATCTGAGCCCGCAGGAAATGGAGGACATCCATGCGGTGCTGTTGCGCTTCCGCATCGCGATCACGCCGTACTACCTTTGCCTCATCAATCCTGACAACCCTGAGGATTCCGTGCGCCTGCAATGCATCCCGACGCTGGCGGAAACCCATGTCGGGGCAAATGACATGCTTGACCCCCTGGATGAGGACAAGGATTCGCCGGTGCCCGGGCTGACCCACCGCTATCCGGACCGTGTGCTTTTCCTGGTGACGGACATGTGCGCGATGTATTGCCGCCATTGTACCAGGCGGCGCTTTGCCGGGCAAAAGGACAGCGATTCGCCGCCCAAGCGTATTCAGGACGGCATTGAGTACATCCGCCGCACCCCGCAAATCCGCGATGTGCTGCTATCCGGTGGTGACGCCTTGCTGCTTTCGGACAAAAAGCTGGAAAGTATTATTTCCAAACTGCGGGAGATCCCCCATGTGGAGGTGATCCGTATCGGCACGCGCGCGCCGGTGGTTATGCCCCAGCGCATTACGGAAGATCTGGTGGCGATGCTTAAGAAATACCATCCCATTTGGGTCAACACCCATTTTAACCATTACAATGAAATCACCTCGGAAAGCGCCGCGGCCTGCGCGAGGATGGCGGACGCGGGCATTCCGCTGGGCAACCAGAGCGTGCTGCTGCGCAATGTCAATGACTGTGTCAATATCATGCGCGCCCTGGTCACCCGCCTGGTGGCTATCCGCGTTCGGCCTTATTACCTCTACCAGTGTGACCTGTCCACCGGCATTGAGCATTTCCGCACGCCGGTCAGCAAGGGCATCGAGATCATAGAAGGCCTGCGCGGCCATGTCTCGGGCTTCTGCGTACCCACCTTTGTAGTGGACGCGCCCGGCGGCGGCGGCAAGATCCCGGTCATGCCCAATTACGTGCTGTCCACTTCGCCCTCGCGCACCGTGCTGCGCAACTATGAGGGTGTCATCACCACCTATACCGAACCGGATGAGTACAATGATGTATGCCGCTGTGAGGCCTGCCGCAAGGCCACCCCGCGTGAGGGCGTGGCCCAGCTGCTGTCGGGTCAGCAGCTGGCGATAGAGCCCAAGAGACTGGGCAGAAGGGAGCGCGCATCCAAAGCTTAGCATCGCTGTGCGCGCCCTGGCAGTCCCTGTGCATCGCGGGCAACGTTAAGAACGCCGGCAAGACCACCGTGCTCAATGCCCTGATCAGGGCTCATCCGCAGGCCCGGCTTGGAGTAACCTCCATTGGCCTGGACGGGGAGGAGCTTGATGCGGTCAGCAGGCTGCCCAAGCCGCGTGTTTTTTTGCCTGGTGGCAGTTTGCTGGCCACGGCGGAGGAATGCCTGGCGCGAACCGAGGCGCAAATCCGGGTGGCCGCGCGCACCGGCATCCGCACCGGGCTGGGGGAGATCTTGGTCGCCACAGTGACCCGGCCGGGCAATTGTCTGCTGGGCGGTCCCTCCACTGTATCGGGGATGGCTGCGGTACGGGACAGCCTGCTGCGCCTGGGCGCGGACAAAATGTTTATTGACGGCGCTTTCTCCCGCCAGTCCCATGCCGCGGCTGCCCAGGCCATGGTGTATGTGGTAGGCGCGCACGCCTCCCCGTTCCAAAGCAGGGTGGTCGCTTCAGCCGGTCTGGCGCTGCGCCGTTTTGCCCTGCCCGGCGTGCCGGATGCCTGGCAGGCTTTGCTCTCACATTCCAATCCGGGCTGGCTGGACGGGCAGGGACGCTATACGGCGCTGGCGTCCGCCACCGCCCTGGGGAAGCCGGCGGCGCTGCTGGACGCTGTGCCCGCCAAGGCATGCTGGCTGTACTTGCCCGGCGCTGTGGATACCGCGCTGGCGGACGCCCTGGTAGCCAGGCGGCGCGAACAGGCCTTTGGCCTGATTGTGCAAAGCGCGCTGTCGCTGGTATTGACCGATGCGGCCCTGAGCGGGCTGTTCCGCCTGGGGCGGGACATCCGTGTGCTGCGCCCCCTGACCCTGGCCTTTGTGGCCCTTAACCCGTTTTCGCCCGCAGGTCACCAATTTGACAGCCTGGCCTTCAAGCAGGCTATGCGCGGGGTGACTGACCTGCCCCTCATCAATGTCGCGGAGGATGCAAGCTGATGACCGACAAGCTCAAACTGGACCGGGCGCTGATCGCTCAGTGCCGTGCTGACGCCAACACCATCGCGCTGGAGGTGCAATCCATGATCGACCGGCACACCACCGTGTCAGTGGAGCGCTCCGCCTTGCGGCTGATGGGCGTGGACGGCGTGGATGACTTTGAGGTGCCCCTGCCCAACCTGATGGTGGAAGAGGTGCGAAAGGAAGGCGGCCTGTCCCTGGGCATCTGCGCTTACCTGGCCGGCGCCCTGCAAGCCAGCGGGCTTTCGCTGCCGGATTTTTGCGAGGCTTATCTGGCCGGGAAGGTCAGCCTGTTGGGGCATCCCCTGCCTGATCAGGAGCGGACCGCCCGCGTCCTGGCGCCCTACCTGTCCGCTACCTTTGAGCGTATCGCGCGCAACCGGCGCTGCCGTGAGGAGCAATTGGCGCGGTCGAACCACCGTGAGCCCCAGATTTATGTGATTGTGGCTACTGGTAACATCTATGAGGATGTCAAGCAGGCCCGCTCCGCCGTGTCAGCCGGGGCGGACATTATCGCGGTGATCCGTTCCACTGGGCAGTCCCTGCTGGATTATGTACCCTATGGCGCGACCACCGAGGGCTTCGGCGGCACCATGGCAACCCAGGAAAATTTCCGCATCATGCGCAAAGCGCTGGATGAGGCGGGGGCGGCATGCGGCCGCTATATCCAGCTGGTCAATTACGCCTCGGGCTTGTGCATGCCCGAGATCGCCGCGATCGGCGCGCTGGAGCGGCTGGATATGATGCTCAACGACAGCATGTACGGCATCATTTTCCGCGACATCAACATGCAGCGCACCTTTGTGGACCAGTACTTCTCCCGCTCGCTCAACGCGCTGGCCGGGATCGTCATCAACACCGGAGAGGACAACTACCTGACGACGGCCGATGCCGTGGAGGCTGCGCACACGGTGCTGGCTTCCCAGTTCATCAATGAGCGTTTCGCGCTGCTGGCCGGCATGACTGAAAAGCAAATGGGCCTGGGCCATGCGTTTGAAATCAATCCGGAAATGGAGGACAGCTTTCTGCTGGAGATTGCCCAGGCGCAAATGGCAAGGGAGATTTTCCCGGAAGCGCCGCTGAAGTACATGCCACCCACTAAGCACTCCACCGGCAACATCTTCCAGACCCAGGCGGTGGACACCCTCTTTAACGCCGCTACCGCCATGACCGGGCAATCCATCCACCTGTTGGCCATGATGACCGAGGCCATCCATACCCCCTTCCTGTCCGACCGCCACCTGGCCATCAAAAACGCGCGCATGGTACATTCCGCGCTGCGGCATTTTGCGGACGAGATTTCCTTTAAGGAAGGCGGGCTGATCCAGACCCGCGCGCAAACGGTGTTGCGCCAGGCGGCCGCGCTGCTGCGGAAAATCGCGGAGGGCTCATTGTTTGACGCGCTGGAGCAGGGCGTGTTCGCGGATGTCAAACGCCGGCGCGACGGCGGCAAGGGCCTGGATGGTGTGCTGCCCAAGCATCCCGGGTACTGCAACCCGGCAATGGACCATATCAGAGAGGCGCTTCAATGAGTATCAGGCCCTACGGAGACACACTCAATGACGGCAAGGTACAGCTGTCCTTCACCCTGCCCATGAAGGCCGGCGCCCATGGCATCGCCTGCGCGAAGGAACTGGCCCGGCAGATGGGCCTGCCCAACCCTGAGGTGGTGCACTGCGAACAGATGGGAGAGGGCTTCAGCTTTTATGTGGTGTACGGCATGGTTCCTTTCTCGGTCGATCCGGAGGAGGTTGAGGTGCACCAGGTGGAGACGCAGGCCATGACCATGGCCGAGGTCGAGGACTTTATTCGTGAGCGGCTGGGGCGCGAGATCGTCTTTGTAGGCGCCTCCACCGGCACGGACGCGCATACGGTGGGCATTGACGCCATCATGAACATGAAGGGCTACGCCGGGCATTACGGCCTGGAGCGCTATGAGGGCGTGCGCGCCTACAACCTGGGCAGCCAGGTGCCAAACGCTGTGCTGATCCGCAAGGCCCTGGAGGTCAACGCTGATGTGCTGCTGGTCAGCCAGACGGTCACCCAGAAGGACGTACATTTGAAAAACCTGGTGGAGCTGGTGGAGCTGCTGGAGGCCGAGGGGCTGCGCGGGCGCTTTTTGCTGCTGTGCGGCGGCGCGCGCATCACCCATGAGCTGGCCAAGGAGCTGGGCTATGACGCGGGCTTTGGCCCGGGCAGCTATGCTTCTGACGTAGCCTCCTTCGCCGTGCAGGAGCTGGCCGCGCGTCAGGATGCGAAATCTCGGACACAAGGAAACTGACCTACCCGTTGTTGGGAAGGCAAACTGACCTGCCCGTCGGCTTGTCACAGGCCGGAGGATATGGTAAAATACAATTTGTTATAAGCATAATGCGAAGGATCGCAAATGAAACCGGGGGGAGTACTACATGGCTGAATATTTAACAAAGGATCTCAGAAACATCGCCTTGATGGGACATGGCAGCGAGGGCAAAACCACCCTGGCGGAGGCAATGCTGTTCGCTGCCGGCAATATCGACCGCCAGGGCAAGGTGGAGGACGGAAGCACCACCACCGATTTTGACCCCGAAGAGACCAAGCGGGGCATTTCCATTTCAGCGGCCATGGCGCCTGTGGAATGGAAGAATGTCAAAATCAACGTGATCGACGTGCCGGGCTACTTTGATTTCATCGGCGAGTCCATCGGCCCCATGCGCGTGGCCAATACCGTGGGCATTGTTGTATCCGCCGTGGGCGGCTTGTCCGTAGGCGCCGAGAAGGCCTGGGACGCGGCCACCAAACAGGGCTGCGCGCGCATGTTCATCATCAACCAGATGGACCGTGAAAATGCCGATTATGACAAGGTGCTTCATGCCCTGCGCGACCAGTACGGCACCAGCGTGGTCCCGCTGATCGCACCCATTGGCAGCGCGTCCCAATTCAAGGGCGTAGTCAACCTTCTGGAAAACAAGGCTTTTGAGGGCGCGGGCAAGGCTCTGAAGGAAGTGCCGGTGCCCGCGGATCTGGAAGATGCCGTGGCGCATTATATCGAGGAAATCACCGAGGCAGCCGCTGAGGCGGATGACGACCTGCTCATGAAATATTTTGATGAAGGCGAGCTCAGCCATGAGGACATCCTGGTGGGCTTCCGCAAGGGCATGCAGGCCGGCAAGATCGTGCCCGTGGTGGCGGTTTCCGCCGTGAGCGGCGTTGGCGTAGCCAAGCTGCTGGATATGATGGCCGACTACCTCAACTCCCCCACCGGGCGCGTCGCCGAAGGCGTCAACCCCAAGACCGGCGAGGCTGAAAACCGTACCTGCGACAACGGGGAGCCCTTCTCCGCCTTCGTGTTCAAGACCGTGGCCGACCCTTTTGTCGGCAAACTGTCCCTGGTCAAGGTCGTTTCCGGTACGCTGACCCCGGGCACCGCGCTGTATAACGCCAACCAGGAAAAAGCCGAAAAGGCGGGCGGTCTGTTTGTGATGCGCGGCAAGAAACAGACCAACGTGCCCGTGCTCAACGCCGGGGATATCGGCGCCCTGTCCAGGCTGAATGTCACCGTGACCGGGGATACGCTGTGCGATCCGAACAATCTTGTGCGTTTTCCGGGCATCGATTTCCCGGAGCCCTGTTTCTCCAAGGCCGTTTACGCCGGCAAGCAGGGCGAGGAAGACAAGGTCTTTACCGGCCTGGCCCGCCTGCAAGAGGAGGATCCCTCCATCCAGATCGTGAAAAACGCCGAGACCACCGAAACCCTCCTGTCTGGTCAGGGAGAACTGCACCTGGATGTGGTGCGCTCCAAGCTGGCCAGCAAGTTCGGCGCCACCGCCGTGCTGGAGGACCCCAAAGTGCCCTACCGGGAGACTATCCGCAAGACAGTGTCCGCCCAGGGGCGCCACAAGAAGCAGTCCGGCGGCCATGGCCAGTTCGGCGACGTGTGGATTGAGTTTTCCCCGATCGGCGATACCACGGTCGAGTTTGAGTTTGTTGACGCTGTCGTGGGCGGCGTGGTACCGCGCAACTTTATCCCCTCGGTTGAGAAGGGGCTGCGCGAGAACATCGTCAAGGGCGTGCTGGCGGGCTATCCCATGGTGGGCCTGCGCGCCAAGCTGTATGACGGGTCCTACCACTCGGTGGACTCCTCTGAAATGGCTTTCAAGACCGCTGCGCGCATTGCCTACAGAAAGGGTTGCCAGGAGGCCAGCCCCGCGCTGCTGGAGCCCATCATGCATGTCAAGGTGCTGGTGCCCGATGAGTACATGGGCGACATCATGGGCGACATCAACAAGCGCCGCGGCCGCATCATGGGCATGAACCAGGTGGACGGCATGCAGCAGGTGGTGGCCGAGGTGCCCCAGGCCGAGATGTTCAAGTATGCCACCGACCTGCGCTCCATGACCCAGGCGCGCGGCTCCTTCACGATGCGCTTTGAGCGCTATGAGGAGGTGCCCGCTGATGTCGCCAAGAAGATTGTCGACGCAGCCAAGAAGGATGAGGAAGAAGAGGATTGATTATACTTATATTCATGTCGCATAGAGCGACACAATAGAGATGAAAACGCATTTTTACGCTATTCCAATCTTTATTGCATCGTCGCGCCGGGTCTTTGGTCGTCCTTCTGTGTCAGCCATCCTCAACGCGGCTTAGGCTACGCTCTTTGCAGGCCAATAAAATCCCTCGCCGCTTTGGATGCAAACAAGCTTTGCATCAGTATTAATCTGTTACCGCCTCCTATCAGGAGATTCGACCAAGCAAAAGCCGCTCCCGGAAGAACGGCTTTTGTTTTGCGTAAGAGAGGCTGCTTTTACGGCTGCCAGGGCACAAATTCCTGCACGGCGCCCAGTCCATCCACATGCGGGTTGAGCCTGATCCTGGAGTCCTTCTGGACGCGGACCATCACCTTGCGGGCGTCCTCCCCGTCCACCAGCACCGGCTGGTAGTTGTTGTGGCTTTGGGTGCCGCTGATATGGATGGGCCAGATGGTCATTTGGTGGCCCTGGTAGGCGCCATCCTTGAAGTGCAAAGCAAACTGGGCAGCGATGCTGGTGATGTTGTGCAGCTTCTCATCCACGCCTGTATTGCCGCCAAAGGAGCCGTTGCCCAGGGAATACAGATGGGTGACCCCCTTGGTCACATCCACGCCCTGCGGCACATGGGGATGGTGGCCGATGATGAGGTGCGCGCCCAGGTTTCGTAAAATCCGGCCGTAGCGCACCTGCATGTCGCCGTGGGTGTCGCGGTATTCTTTCCCGGCATGCACCGAGGCCACGATGACCTGGCAACCGGCCTGGCGCAGGGCGTCAAAGCAATCGCTGACTTCCCTGGCGTGGTCTTTGTAATACATCGGCAGCACGCCCACAAAGCCGATCCTGATGCCGCCCTTTTCCCAGATGGCGTAGTGGTTGCCGTGCTCCGTTGAGCCGCTGAACAGGACATTGTTTTCTTTCAGGGCGGCGATGGTGCTGTCATAGCCTTCCTGACCATAATCGCCGCTGTGGTTGTTGGCCAGGTTGACCGCTTCAATGCTGTTGGCGGGCAGCAGGGCCGCATAGCTGACGGGCCCCCTGAAGGCGTAGCGGCTTTTGGATGCTGGGGCATCGTCATTGAACACATTTTCCAGGTTGACCAGGGTGATGTCATCATTGCCCATCAGGCGCTGCAGCTCCCGGTAAGGATAGTCCGCTCCGTATTGCTCAATGTAGCGCTGAAAGGCATATTCCCTGGTGCTGACCGTGTCATTGCTGCCAAACAGCGTGTCACCCAGGACAGTCAGGGTGATGACCTGTTCCCCGGCAGCCGCGCAAAAGCTAAAGCCGGCCAACAGGGCAATCAAAACAAATAAAAACAGCTTTTTCATCAATCGTACCTGTCTTTCTCAATCGGTGAAAGATCCGCCGCAAATATCGCATATCCTGCCTGCGCTGTCAACTTGAGCCGTTGCGAATGCCGATGCCTTGACGGATGTATGCAGGCTTGCTAAACTGTAAAAAGTCTTGAGATTCTTAACAATGCGGAGGTTTCTAATGCGCGGTCGATTGCACCTGATGATTGTTTTTCTGGTATGCTTCCTGATGGCATATTCACTTGGGGCAGTGGCGGAGCAGGCTTTTCCAACCCTGCCGCTGGACACTTTCCAGGGCGGGCCCGCCCCCCGGGATGAGCATTACCTGTCCGACACCCTGTATCAGGATGATACCATCCGGGTGGAGATTTTCTCCGGTCACGCGGCTGATACAGACTATACCTATGCCCATGTCAAAATTTCCAATATCTCCCAGCTGCGCACGGCGCCGGCCGGTCTTGTGAACTCGAACAGGGCAACCTTTAAAAGCTCCTCCACCGCCAGGGGACGCTTTGTGGCCAGGGCAGTGGACGCTGTGGTCGCGCTCAACGGAGATTACTACACCAAGTCTGACAAATGCCAGGTGGTCATGCGCATGACCCACCAGGTTCGCAACATTGCCCGGGGCAACATGGATGTGCTCATCATTGACAGGTCCGGCAATTTTTCAGCCATCAAGCAGTGCACCAAGCAGGATTATCAGGAGTATTACACCCGGCATCAGGATGACATGTACCAGGTCTTTTGCTTTGGCCCGGTGCTTGTGGAAGATGGCGTCTCCGTGATCGCGCAGGATTATCGCAACGGCGAGGTGGGCGCGCAGAACAAAACCCAGCGCGCCGCCATCGCCCAGCTGGGCGAGCTGGAGTATCTGCTGGTGACCACGGCCGGCCCCCAGAGCAAGGGCAGCAAGGGCATGACCATTCCTGAGCTGGCCCAGCTGGTGGAGGAGCTCAGCCTGAAGTTCTCGCCCACCGGCAGTTCCCTGGCGTTTAATCTGGACGGCGGCAACAGCACCACCCTGGTGTTCAAGCAGCAAAGAAAGGATGGCAAAGAAGGCCTGCTGTATACCAAGGTCAACTCCCCGGAAATCGAGCGTTTCCTCAGCGACATCATCTATTTTTCCACCCTGGTGCCCAATGACTGAGCCCCTGTATCTCTTTGCTGAATCAGCTTTTCCCCTGCCTGCATACTGGGCGGGCCTTTTTCTTGCCCTGCTGCTGTGCGCGGCTCTGTTTTTCCGCCAGGCCAGGCGGCAGGGGACGGCAACGGGGAGGATCATCGCCTTTCTGGTGACTGCGGTGCTGTTCTCCCTGTTCCTGGGACGCCTGATTTATGTTTTTGTCAACCGGGAAACCATTTTTTTTGATGAATTGGGCGATTATAGCGGCCTGTCGGCTTTCTTTGTCCCCGCGCCCCATGGTTTCAGCATTATCGGCGTCATTTCGGGTATTCTGGCGGCGGCGTTTCTGGTGAGCGGAATCACGCGAAGCCGGATGATCAGCCTGCTGGATCAGGCGGCAGCCCCTTTAGCGCTGCTGTTTGGGCTGGCGCGGCTGCTGGAGCCCCTGAGCGGTCAGGGCTATGGTGAAATCGTTGAGGCGCCCTTCCCGCAATTTTTCCCGTTCAGCCTTGAAAACGACATGGGGGAAAGATTGCTGTCCGTCAGCTCTTTGTCCGCTTTCCTGGCGCTGGCCGTCTTCCTGGTGCTGGTCCTGTGGCGCAGGGGACTGGCAGGCAAAGGCTTCAAGGCTGTGTTCGCGCTGGTTTTTTTGAGCATTCCGCAAATCATCCCTGAAAGCCTGCGCCGGGATGATGTCCTGTTTATCTTTATCTTTGCCCGGGTCACCCAGGTGGGGTACATGCTGATTTATTCGGGCACAACGCTTTATGTGCTTCTTCGCCAAAGGAAGCGTGGTGTCCCGGCTGCGCGGCTGGCGCTGCGCGGGCTGTGCACCCTGGTCCTGATCGCGGTATGTATCGGTTGTGAATTTGCCCTGGACAAGACCAATTATCCCAAGCTGGCCATTTACCTGGTCTTTGCCGTCACCCTGTGTGCGCTGGCAGTGATGACCTGGAAACAGATGGAAAGGAAACCCGTATGAAGCGATTGATTTTTTTGCTGGCATTGATTCTTGCCTTCAGCTCCACCGCCATGGCGGTGACCTACCCTGTGCAGTCCGGTGACCCGGTGATCCTGGCTGTCGGCGGCAGCTTTGCCTACGCGCGGGACAACCGGGGCAAGATCTATGTCTTTGGCGACAACCAGTACGGCCAGCTGGGCAATGGCAGCCTGCGCCAGTCCTTTGAGGTCAGGGAATTCAAAAGCCCCCGGACGGAATTGGATATCAGTCAGATTCTGGACATTGTGCCCGCCTGCGACTACAGCTTCCTGTGGATGAAGGACAACAGCCTCTGGGGCGTGGGCAACAACAGCTACCTGCCCCTGGGGGTCAAGGGCACCCCGCACAAAACCCATGTGAGGCTGTCCTTTGAAGCCGACCTGAAAGACCTTAAAACCGGTTTTGGCCATGTGCTGGCGCTGACACAGGCGGGTGAGGTCTATGCCTGGGGCCGCAATAACCGCGGCCAGGTGGGCAATGGCAACCGCAAAAACACCCTCACTCCCTACAAGCTGCCGCTTGAAAACATTGTGAGCATCGCGGCAGGCGGCAAGTTTTCCCTGGCGCTGGATGCCCAGGGCACGCTCTGGGGCTGGGGCGACAACGAATTCCGCCAGCTTTCGCCGGAGCGCAAAACGGACTTCACAAGCCCGGTTAAGGTCGATTACGGCAGCATTGACATTGCGGCGCTTGACGCCTGCGGCGCCAGCGTTGTGTTGCTGGATACGCAGGGCGTGCTGTGGACCTGGGGCCGCAATGACATGCACCAGCTGGGCTATGACACCAAGGGCGCGCTGACCACTCGGCCCGCCAGTGTGGACCTGCCCGGCAAGGTGATTTCCGTGGCCGCCTACAGCTCGCAGACCTATGCCATTTTGGAGGGCGGCGCCCTTTGGTCCTGGGGCAACAACAGCTATGGGCAATTGGGCCATGGCTATCGTTCCGCGGCATCCCAGGGGGTGCTGCCGGGCAAGGCCTGGGACAGCGATGTGGCGCTGGTGATGGGCGGCAGCCTGTTTGTGGTGGCCATGACCGGCGACGGTTCCCTGCTGTCTGCCGGCATCAGCAAGTTCGGGCAGTTGGGACACGGCGACTCCAAAAGCAGGTATTCCCTGACACCAACCGGCATCGACCTGATTGTGCCGTAAGGCGCAAACTATCATTTGGGAAGGTTACATAACGATGAAAAGAACAGTACTCATGATATTGGTCCTGGGCCTGCTGGCAGGGGCTTTGTCAGTATCTGCCAAACTGGAGCGGCTGCCCGAACTGGACGCAGCCTTTTCCATGATCGAGGAAGGCAATATTTTCCTTGAGCGTTACAATGAGCTGACCGGCGCCGGCATTCAGGCGCGTTACAAATACGGCCTGCCGTATTTTTTTGGCGGCAAGGACACCAAGTACCTGATGACCTTGCGCAAGCCGCTGGAAACCACCAGGTATTACCGGACCAACCAGCAGTATGTGTACGGTTTTGACTGCTCTGGTTACACCCAGTGGATCAACAGCGAGGTGGGCAAGCCGAAGCATGACAAGTTGTCCTCCATGATCCTGCACTATGTCAAGTATGCCAAGAACCATCTGCCCATCAAGGATTTGCCTGCCGATGAATTGCACGAGCACCTGCGCGTAGGCGATTTCCTGGTGGCAAAAATCCGCGCGCGCCATATCATGATGTATATCGGCACCCTGGCTGATTATGGTTTTACAGTGGAGAACGCGCCGGAACTGAAGGATTACCTTGACTATCCCCTGGTGATCCATGACGGCCCCAACCCCTTTCATCCGCAGTGGTACGAAAAATACATACAGGAAAACAGCCTGAGGGCCACCACCACCAACGGCGGCGTCATGGTTTCCATTATCGGCGTGCCGGCCTCCGCCATGCCCCTGAGCGTCACCAGCAACAATGAGCTGTATCGTTATTTCGATCTGGAGGGCTATCAGCTGACCTTGTATGACCTGGATCTGGCTACCAGCTATGTTTGGTTTAGGATGTAGGGACAGGTCGGGCATTCCATAAAAAATCATTCCGCGCCGGCGCTTGAAGGTCCCCGGGACGGTCTCGGGCGGAACGTTCAGCGCATCAAAAGCTTCCCTGGTTTGGGAGGCTTTTTTGTGGGATTGCGGCGGATGGCAGGGCACAGGGAACAAGCCAGGAACAACATCGCCCAAACACGCGGGAAACCTTGAGCGCCTTGATGATTGGGCGGTCAATATGAAATAGTTTTCACAACGCCAAATAAAAGGATTGACAAGCCGCCTGTACGGTGGTTTAATGTTGCTTGCCGTAAAGTTTAGAAACGCTAAACTTACTGGCCGGAGGATATCATGGACATTGGCGCTACCCTGCGTGCACTGCGGCTGTCACGCAACCTGACCCAGGAGGATCTGGCCGACCGGTGCGAACTGACCAAGGGCTTTATTTCGCAAGTGGAGAACAACCTGACCTCGCCCTCCATCGCTACGCTGACAGACATGATCGAGTGCCTGGGCACCACGCTGAAGCAGTTTTTCAGCGAGGCCCCGCAGGAAAAGATTGTCTATTCGCGTTCGGACATGTTTGAAAAGGAGGATGACGAGCTGCTGCGCGGCAGCATCGTGTGGCTGGTGCCCAATGCCCAGAAGAACCGCATGGAGCATATTCTGGTCACGCTTGGGCCGGGAGGCCGCACGGCGGAGTTTCCGGCTCACGACGGGGAGGAGTTTGGTTATGTTCTCTCTGGGCAGATCGTCCTGCATACCGGGAACATATCCCACAGGATCTCCCGGGGGGAGAGCTTCTGCCTGCACCCGGATGCGCCCCACCATGTGACCAACCCGGGAAAGCATGACGCGCGCTTCCTGTGGACTTCCACCCCGCCTACTTTCTGATTTCTGTTTACTATCGGCTCCTATCGGCTCCGGAGGTTATGATGCAAGAAAGACCACGGCTGATCAACCTGGAAAACATATCCAAGGAATACGACGGGGTGCGGGTGCTGTCGGATATCAACCTGTACATCCGCAAAAATGAGTTCGTTACCCTGTTGGGTCCTTCAGGCTGTGGCAAGACCACCACCCTGCGCATCATTGGCGGCTTTGAAAAGGCTACCACCGGAAGGGTGCTGTTTGACGGACAGGATATAACTGACCTGCCCCCCTACAAGCGCAAGGTCAACACCGTATTTCAGAAATATGCCCTGTTTCCGCACCTGAACGTATACGAGAACATCGCCTTCGGGCTGAAGGTAGCCAAGCGTCCCAGGGATGAAATCCGCCAGAAAGTAGAAAAGATGCTGGCCCTGGTCAACCTGCGCTCCTACGGCAAGCGCAGCGTGGAAAGCCTGTCCGGAGGGCAGCAGCAGCGCATCGCCATTGCCCGTGCCCTGGTCAACGAGCCGGAGGTGCTCCTGCTGGATGAGCCGCTTGGGGCGCTGGACCTCAAGCTTCGCCAGGAGATGCAGCTTGAATTGAAGCGCATGCAGCAGATGCTGGGCATCACGTTTATTTTTGTTACCCACGACCAGGAAGAGGCGCTGACGATGTCGGACATCATCGTGGTTATGAAGGACGGCTACATCCAGCAGATCGGCACGCCCAAGGACGTGTATGACGAGCCCAAAAGCGCCTTTGTCGCCAACTTCATCGGCCAGAGCAACATCATCCGCGGTGTCATGGTACACGACTGCCTGGTCAATTTTTGCGGCGCGGACTTCCCCTGCGTGGACAAGGGCTTTGGCAGCAACGCCCCGGTGGATGTGCTGATACGCCCGGAGGACTTGCAGATTGTGCCTGAGGACGAGGGCCGGCTCAAGGGTATTGTGCGCAGCGTGCTGTTCAAGGGAGTCCATTATGAGATGATCATCGATTCCGGCCCGATGCGCTTTAAGGTGCATTCCACCGTCATGCAGCCGGAGGGCTCCACTGTGGGGCTGGATGTGATCCCCTTCAACATCCACATCATGCAGCCCATGCCTGTGGAGGAGGAAACGCAATCGCTGGAGGAGACCGAATGAACGCGATGGCCTTCCCGCCCTGGGCGATCTGGCTGATGCTGCTGGGGCTTGCGGCATTTATCGGCATGATCGTGCTGTCCATCAGGCGCAACCGCGGTATCCGCCGTACGCTGTTCGCCTTTCCCTACAGCCTGTGGATAGTGGTGTTTACGCTGATTCCGCTGCTGTTGATTGGCTATTATGCCTTTACGGACCGTTCCGGCGCCTTCACGCTGGACAATTTCCGCACCTTCTGGGACAGCAACTTTGAAATGCGCAAGCAGATGCTGAATATGGGCTTTGATCCGGCTGAACTGGGCATCGCCCGGGGCAATGTCAATATGGACACCCTGATCTACTCCCTGTGGATGGCCTTCCTGTGCACGCTGATCTGTCTGGGCATAGGCTATCCGGCAGCGCTGTTCATGGCAGACCGCAGCTTTAAGCTGGGCAGCACCCTGGTGATCCTGTTCATTATTCCCATGTGGATGAACTTCCTTTTGCGCACCATCGCCTGGATGAGCCTGCTGGAGGACAACGGGCTGATCAACACCCTGCTCAGCGCCCTGGGCCTGCCCAGGATGCAACTGATGTATAATTCCCGGGCGGTGCTGTTGGGAATGGTCTACAACTATCTGCCCTTTATGGTTTTCCCGATTTATAACGCGCTTTCCAAGCAGGATCCCAAGCTGTCCGAGGCCGCGATGGATCTGGGAGCCAACTCCGCGCTGACCTTCTGGAAGGTGACCTTCCCGCTGTCCTTGCCGGGGGTTATTTCCGGCATTACCATGGTGTTCATGCCCTCTGTGACCACCTTCTTTATCCCGCGTGTGCTGGGCGGAGGAAACACCGAGATGTTCGGCGACCTGATTGAGCGCACCTTCCTGAGCGCGGACAACTGGAATGTGGGCAGCGCGCTGAGCCTGATCATGATGGTGCTGATTTTGCTCAGCCTGACGACGCTGAGGAAATTTGATCCGGAGGGAGAAGGGGGGACCATGATATGAGCAGGTTGTTCAAGCGCGGGTATCTGGCCCTGATCCTGCTGTTTTTGTATGTGCCCATCCTTGTGCTGATTATCCAGTCGTTCAACGCCGGTGTCAGCCGCGCCAAGTGGCAGGGCTTTTCCCTGAAGTGGTACATTGACCTGTTCAACAGCGCCTCCATTATAAACGCCTTTTACATCACCCTTACCATCGCCTTGCTGTCGGCGCTGTTTGCCACCATCCTGGGCACGCTGGCCGCCATTGGCATCCATGCCATGCAAAAGCGTTCCCAGGGCATCATGATGACGCTGACCAATATCCCCATGACCATGCCCGACATCGTCACCGGCATCTCGCTGATGCTGCTGTATATCTTTACCCAGATCCCCCGCGGCTACTTCAGCATGCTGCTGGCGCACATTACCTTCAACATCCCCTACGTGATCCTGTCGGTCATGCCCAAATTAAAGCAGATGAACAAGTTCAGCTATGAGGCCGCGCTGGACTTGGGCGCGACGCCGGGCTACGCCCTGCGCCATGTCATCCTGCCCTCGGTCATGCCGGGCGTCATCACCGGCGCGCTGCTGTCCTTCACCCTGTCCCTGGATGACTTTACCATCAGTTACTTCACCACCAGCCCGCTGGTGCAAAACCTGTCCACGCTGATCTACTCCGAGGCACGCAAGGGCATCAAGCCCACGATGAACGCGCTCAGCGCGCTGATGTTTGTAGCCCTGCTGGTGTTGCTGCTGGCGGTCAACCGCCGCGCAAACCTGGTCAAGGAATCAAAGTAAAGGAGGAAACCCCATGAAAAAATTGCTGTCCCTGATTCTGATTGCCCTGCTTGCGTTCTCCCTTGCCGGCGCGCAGGCGCAAGGCACGGTCAATGTCTTTAACTGGGAAGACTATATCTCGGAGGAGGCCCTCAAGCTGTTTGAGAAGGAGACAGGCATCAATGTCAACTATATGCGCTTTACCCTCAATGAGGACATGCTGGTGCAGGTGCGTACCAGCCCGGGCGCCTTTGACGTGGTGTTTCCATCCGACTATGCCATTGAGCGCATGATGGCGGAGGACCTGCTTCAGCCCATTGATTATGCCAAGGTGCCCAATGCCGATCAGATTCTGGAATGGCTGCAAAACCCCGACTATGACCCCGGCCAGGTGTATTCCGTCCCCTATATGTGGGGCACTGTGGGCATCCTCTATGACACCACCAAGGTGTCCGCCCCCATCAATTCCTGGAGCGCGCTGTTTGATGAGCAGTACAAGGGCGAGGTCTTCATGCTGGATTCTCCGCGCGACGCTCTGGGCGTGGCGCTCAAGTATCTGGGCTATTCAGTCAATTCCAAAAATCCGGCGGAAATCCAGGCCGCGGCCAACCTGCTGATCGAGCAAAAGCAAAAGGGCATCGTCAAGGCTTACCAGGTGGATGAGACCAAGGACAAGATGGTGGCCGGCGAGGCCGCCCTGGCGGTGGTTTGGTCGGGCGACGCCCAGTACGCTATCAACCTGAATGAGGACCTGGCCTATGTGGTGCCCGAGGAAGGAAGCAACGTTTGGGTGGACAGCATGGTCATTCCCAAGAGCGCGGCCAACCCTGAGAACGCCCATATCTTCATTAACTTCATGTCCAGGCCCGATGTCGCGCAGATGAACGCCGAGTATATCGAGTATTCCTCCCCCAACGCCGGCGCGATCGAGCTGATGGGCGAGGACTACACCGGCAATCCGACCCTGAACCCGTCGCAGGAGACCATCGACAATTGCGAGTTCTTCCATGACAACAACGATGTCAAGGTGCTCTACGATACCTACTGGGGGATGGTCAAAAACGCCAAATAATCATATAATAAGCCCGTGCCGGTCTCCGGCGCGGGTTTTTTTTGTTGTTGCGGACCGAACAGGAGGACTGGGATGAAGATTCTTGTCACCGGCGGCGCGGGCTATATCGGCTCGCACACCTGCCTGGCGCTCATGGAGAATGGGTATGACGTGGTGGTGGTGGATGACCTGCGCAACTCCGACGAGGAAGCTTTGCGCCGCGTGGAGGAGCTCTCTGGCAGGGACCTGACCTTTTACAATTTTGATGTGTGTGATCAGGACCGCCTGGAGGAGGTCTTCAGCGCGCACCCTGTCAGCAGCGTGATTCACTTCGCTGGGCTCAAGGCCGTGGGGGAGTCCGTGGGAATGCCGCTGGCCTACTATGCTAACAACCTGGGCAGCACGCTGGCGCTGGCCGGCTGCATGAAGCGCCACAATGCGCGCAACTTCATCTTTTCTTCTTCCGCCACAGTGTACGCGCAGGATAATCAGATGCCCCTGGCGGAGGGGGACGCCTTGGGCTGCACCAATCCCTATGGATGGACCAAATTCATGTGCGAGCAGATCCTGCGCGACCTGTGCGTGGCGGAGCCTGATTTCTCCGTGGTGCTGCTGCGCTACTTCAATCCCATCGGCGCGCACCAAAGCGGCCGAATCGGCGAGGATCCGGCCGGCATTCCCAACAATCTCCTGCCTTACATCACCCAGACCGCGCAAGGGCGGCTTTCGCAGCTGACGGTGCATGGAAATGACTATGACACCCCTGACGGCACCGGCGTACGCGATTACATCCATGTGGTGGACCTGGCCCGCGGCCACCTGAAAGCCCTGGAGTATGCCGAGCGCAACCGCGGCTGCGAGGCCATCAACCTGGGCACCGGCCGGGGATATTCCGTGCTGGAGATCCTGAAAGCCTTTGAAACGGTCAACAAGGTCAAGGTGCCCTATACCATCGGCCCGCGCCGCCCCGGTGATATTGCCACTGTCTACGCGGATCCGCATAAGGCCAAAGACCTGCTGGGCTGGCAGGCCGAGCTGGGCATTGAGGACATGTGCCGCGATGCCTGGAACTGGCAGAAGAAGAATCCCAAGGGTTACAGGACGTAAAGGGCGGGAGAACGGGGGATGAGGGGGACGCTTCTTTTTCCTGAAAGAAAGTTTCCAAGGTTCTCCCGATTTCCCTGCCCTAAAACTCCGCGTGGCCCACGGTGCGGGGGAAGGGCAGCACATCGCGGATGTTGGTGATGCCTGTCAGGTACATGACAAAGCGCTCAAAGCCCAGGCCGAAGCCGGCGTGCTTGGCGGTGCCGAAGCGGCGCAAATCCAGGTACCAGGCGTATTCATCCTCCGCCAGGCCCATCTCATGGATACGCTTCAATAATTGCTCATAGCGTTCCTCGCGCTGGCTGCCGCCGATCATCTCGCCCACGCCGGGCACCATCAGGTCCATGGCGGCGACTGTTTTGCCATCCTCGTTGACGCGCATATAGAAGGCCTTGATGTCCTTGGGGTAATCGCTTACAAAGACCGGGCGCTTGAAGTGCTCCTCTGCCAGATAGCGCTCATGCTCTGTCTGCAAATCCATGCCCCAGCTGACCGGATACTCAAACTGCCTGCCGGAAGCCTTGAGGATCTTGATGGCCTCGGTATAGGTGACGCGGCCGAACTGACTGCTTTTTACCAGCTCCAGCCTGGCCAGCAATTCTTTGTCCACGAACTGGTTGAGGAAGCGCAGCTCGTCTTCCGCCTGCTCCATGACGGTGTTAATCACGCTGCGTACCATGTCCTCGGCCAGGTCCATGTTGTCATTGAGGTCGGCGAAGGCGATTTCCGGCTCGATCATCCAAAACTCGGCCGCGTGGCGGGCAGTGTTGCTGTTTTCCGAGCGGAAGGTGGGCCCGAAGGTGTAGACTTTACCCAGCGCCAGGGCATAGGCCTCGGCCTGCAGCTGCCCGGAAACGGTCAACTGGGCTGATTTCCCAAAGAAGTCCTTGGAAAAATCCGCGCTTCCCTCCCTGGTCTTGGGCAGGTTGTCCAGGTCGAGGGTGGTCACCCGGAACATCTCGCCCGCGCCCTCAGCGTCCGAGGTGGTGATGATGGGCGTATGCACATAGAAAAAGCCTTTTGACGCAAAATAGCTGTGGATGGCCTGGGCAGCCAGGGAACGGATGCGGAAGACCGCAGAAAAGGTATTGGTCCGCGGGCGCAGGTGGGACAGCGTGCGCAGGTATTCAAAGCTGTGGCGCTTTTTTTGCAGCGGATAGTCCGGGGCTGAAAGGCCCAGCACCGTCACGCTGTCGGCCTTGAGCTCAAAGGGCTGCTTCATCTGCGGCGTATGCACCAGCTGGCCTGTCACCTCAAGGGAGGTGTACAGCGTGGCTTTGCCGACTTCCTCAAAGTTCGGCAGGCTGTCGTCCACCACAACCTGCAGGTTGCGAAAAGAGGAGCCGTCATTGAGCTCAATAAAGGCATGGGCCTTGCTGCCGCGCAGGGTGCGCACCCAGCCGTTCACCCGAATGGCGCTGCCGTCTCCCGGCGTTTGTTTGTACAGGGATGCGATTTCGGTCGGTTTCACAGGGATTCACCCTCCTTCAATATCATACCCAGCATGGCTGCGCCGATGATACCGGCGCTATTGCCCAGTACGGCCAGCTCCACCCGGCCATAGGGCATGGTCTTAAACATCAGGTAGCGCGGCATTTTCTTATTGACGGCATCCAGCAGGAACTGTCCGGCCATGCTGATGCCGCCGCCCAGCACAATCACCTCCGGATCCAGGAAAGAGACGATGCTGTTGATCGCCAGCGCCAGGTAATCGGTATAGCGGTCAAAGACTTTGACCGCGAGCGGGTCGCCTTCCTTTGCGCAGTCGATGATGATTTTGCCGCTGATCTTTTCCGGCTTGCCTGCCCGAAGAAGGATCAGGCTGTCCGGGTGCGTCCTGACGGCTTCGCGCCCCATACGGATAAGCGCTGTCGCTGAGCAATACCGCTCCAGGCAACCCCTCTTGCCGCAGGTACAGGGGATGCCGCCCATTTCCATGGTCAGGTGCCCCAGCTCGCTGGCTACGCCGTGCGCGCCTGTCCAGGGTTTGCCGTTGATGATGATGGCGCCGCCCACACCGGTGCCCAGGGTTAAAAAAACGCTGGATGCCGCTCCCGCGCTGACGCCGGCCATGCTTTCCGCCAGGCCGGCTACGGTGGCGTCGTTGTCGATGAAGACAGGCTTGCGGATGTGCTTTTGCAGCTCCTCGCGCAGCGGGATATCATGCCAGCCCAGGTTGGTGCAGAAGATCACCCTGCCGGTGCTGTTATCCGCGATGCCCGGGATGCCGATGCCAATGGCTTCCACTTCATCGATGCTGCGCCCGGATTGCTCCAGCGCTTTGAGCGCGCAGGAGGCCATATCACGCACGACTTCTTTGTAGTCCCGCTGCGCGCCGGTGGCGGAGGACGCCTCAGAGAGGATGTTTCCCTTCAGACCGGTGACGCCTGCTGCGATCTTGGTTCCGCCCAGATCAATGCCGATATAGATCATGCTGTTCTCCAAAACCGCTTACTTGTTCCCCATCAGGTCGTTCATGCGCTTGTCCAGCTCCTGGGCAGCCGAATAGCCCATGCGCTTGAGGCTCAGGTTGCGGGCCGCCACCTCGATGATGATGGCCAGGTTGCGTCCGGGCTTGACCGGCAGCACCAGGCTTGGCACCTTCACACCCATGATGGTTGTATAGTTTTCCTCCAGGCCCAGGCGGTCGTATTCCTTTTGCTCATTCCACTGCTCCAGGTGGATCTCCATGTCGATGGATTTGCTCATCAGGACCGAGCCGACGCCGTACATCTGGCGGATATCAATGATGCCGATGCCCCGGATTTCCATAAAAAAGCGAATGGTCTCCGGAGATTCGCCGGTCAGGCGGTTTTCGTTGACGCGGCAGATGTCCACCACGTCATCAGCCACCAGCTGATGGCCGCGCTTGATCAATTCCAAAGCGGCCTCGCTTTTGCCCACGCCGGATTCTCCGGTGATCAGCACACCCACGCCGTAAACATCCACCAGCACCGCGTGCATGGTCATGCGCGGGGCCAGGACGCGGCTGAGGAACATGATGGCGCTGACGATAAAGCTGGTGGTGTGCATTTGTGAACCAAAGACAGGGATATCCTTTTTCCGCGCAAGCCTCAGCAGTTCCTCGGGCGGGCGGTGACCGCGGCATAATACTACGCAAGGGATGTCGTAGTTAAAAAAGGCCGCCAGCTTGCTGTAACGTTCCTCCTTCGACAGGCCCATCAAATAGCCCATTTCGACATTGCCCAGGATCTGCGGCCGCTCCATTGCGAAATGCTCGTAATAACCGCTCAGCTCCAGTCCCGGACGGTTGAACTCCGCTGAATCGATGTCAAGCGTCGTGCGGGTGGTGGGGGAGAGGATCTCCAGGTTTAATCCTGTTACAAACTCGGATAGCTTGACCACCGTGTACCGCCTTTCGGCCCAAGGCCTTGATGTCCAGCACAGTATACATGATGTGCCCGGTACGTTCAAGCAAGATACTGTATTATGGCCCTCGGCGCCGGCTGATCGCCGCCTAAAATTATTACAAAATGTTGCAATTATAGTAATTAAAAGTTACAATACAGTTCACAAAGGCGGTGATGATGTGAATGAGTTGATGAAGACCCTGTCCGGCAGCCTGATCGACCTAATGATATACGGCGCGGTGCTTGTCACCTTCCTGGTTGGGCTGGGCAAGTGCGTCTTTCCCCTGCGCCGTGCCGCGCGTGCCTTTCGCCGGGGTATTCACAACCTGGCGGTTTTTAAACCCAATGAAACCGGGCGCCCGGATTGGCAGGACACCCTGTTTCTCGGGCGGTCCATGCAAAAGCAATGGGCGCGTTTCCTGGCAAATGCCGAGCAGCTTGACCAGCGCGGGCTCTCCTGTGATGTGGAGGATTACATCAACGACCAGACCGTCCTGCGCGATTTTGCGCACTTCCAGCTGTCCGAGGTGATTCCGGGCGTGCTGACCAGCCTGGGCATTTTGGGCACCTTCATCGGGCTGATGCGCGGGCTGGGCAATTTGAACCTGGACAGCGCGCAGGCCACGGTATCCTCCATTCACACCATGATTTCCGGCATGACCTTTGCCTACGGCACCTCCATCGCCGGCCTGGTCGGATCCCTGCTGTTCAACATCTTCTTCCGCTCCGCCCAGGGCTCAGCCACCGGCGCGATGGATGATTTCACCCACGCTTTCTCCGAGGTGGTCATGCGCCGGCCGCTGGATGAGGATGTGCGGCGGACCTGCTATATGGAGGACCAGGCCGCCTTTCTCAGCGCCGCCTTTGGCGATATCAGCATGAAGCTTGAATCCGGCATCGGGCAGGCGATGGAGCGCTCTTTCGCGCCGATCGGACAAAGCATGCAGCACTTCATCCTCTCAGAAACACAGGCGCAGGTGGAAGGTCTCAACCATGTGATCAACCAGTTTGTCGGGCAGATGAACACCGCCCTGGGCGGACAGTTCCTGCAATTGGGCAAGACGCTTTCCCAGATCAATCAGGCGCAGACTGTCAGCCATGAGTCCCTCAGCGCTACCATGGCGGCCGCTGACACCATCCTGGAGAGCATTCAGAAGACAGACCTCGTTACCAAAACCGTCATGGACCGCTTTGACAATTATATCAGCGAGCTGTCCCAGGCGCAGGCTTCCTCCGCGCAAATCGCGGAGCAGACCGCGGGCGTTCTCAAGGGCATGCACCGGGATGTCACCATCCAGAATGAGCGCTACCAGGCGCTGGTGGATGCCCAGACAGAACTGGGCCGCATGATGGAGCAATACGCCGCCTGGTCCGGACGGGTGCTGGAGGCGGTAGAGAAGCAGTCCGATGACGCTTCCGACCGCGCGCATGAGGTAGCCAACGAAATGAACCGCTCAGGCAGGCTGCTGTCTGAGAGCTATACCAGCTTTGTGGAGAACATCACCGCCGGCCTGGGGCGTACCATCGGAATGTTTGAGGAGAACATGCGTGAGATGACCGGCGCCATGGTGCGCGATTTGGGCGCTGCCATGAACAGGGGCGGCGATGCGCCTGACTTAAAGCAGTTTGCCCGTGTGCAGCAGGCCCTCAGTGACATGACGCAAGCGCTTGTCCGCGCGACCGCGGCGGCGGAGCGAATGGCGGAGGGGGCATGATGCGCACCATCAAGGCGCCTACGCGCCTGGTCTCCAAGGGGGATGGCGGCAGCCACTGGATCTCCTTTTCGGATATGCTCTCAAGCCTCTTGCTTGTGTTTATTCTGGCTTTGATGGTCAGCATTTACCAGTATTTCTCAGTGCTGGACATCAAAACCAGGGAACTGGAAAACCAGCGTGTGGAGCTGGACCGCGTTCAGATTTCCCTCGTCAAAAAAGAGGCGGACCTGCAAACCGCGCAGGCTGAGCTGATGGGCAAGGAGGAGGAGGTGCGTTCCATCCAAATCCAACTGCAGCAGCAGGAGGACGAGCTGCACGCCGCCCAGACCGCCCTGAAAACCAAGGAGGATGAGCAGGCGCTTTTGCAATTGCAGCTCGTCGCGCAGGAGCAGTCCCTAAACGCCATGCAGCTGGCCATGAACCAGCAGCAACAGCAGATCGACGACCTGCTGGGCGTGCGCACACAGATTATTCAGGAACTCAGCCGGGCCTTCAGCCAAAGCAACCTGAACGTCAAGGTCAATGAGGACACCGGCGATATCATGCTGGACAGCAGTTTGCTGTTCCAAAGCGGAGGGGACGTGCTGCTGCCGGCCGGACAGGAGCAGCTGGCGCGCCTGGTGCCGGTGTATCTTGGCGTGCTGATGCGGCCGGAGTATGAGGCTTATGTGGCTGAGATTGTCATTGAAGGCCATACGGACTCCAGGGGCAATTACCTGTTTAATCTCCAGCTGTCCCAGGACCGCGCGCTGGGGGTGGCTACCTATATGCTGCAGCTGCCCGGGCTGAGCAACCAGCAGGCGCTCAAGCTGCAATCCATCCTGACAGCCAAGGGGCGCAGCTATTCTGACCGTATTTTTAACCCTGACGGTACCGAGAACATGGACGCCAGCCGCCGTGTGGAAATCCAGTTCAGGCTGAAGGACACAGAAATGATCCAGAAGATGAACCAGATCCTGCTGCAGGGCAAGTGATGAGGAAGCTTGCCGTCTTCTGCGTCCTGCTCATGGTGCTGGTGGTGGGCGTCACGCTGTGGGGCTATGCCCATGCCAGGCTGTCGCTGACAGCCCAGGCTGTGCGTGCCCTGCCCCGGGAAGAGCATAGCGTCCGCTTCGCCGGCCTCAGGCGCCAGCTGGACAGCGGGGCTGTGCGCGGCACAGTGTATGACAGGAAGCTCCAGGGCGGGGAGGATGATTATGTCATCCTGGAATACACCATTTCGGTTGCCAACCGCGGCCTGGTTAAGGCGCGGATGCTGGAAGCCGTGGTGGTGCCCCTGGCAGGGGATGTGCTGTGCTTTTCCCAGCAGGAGTATGACCGACAGGACGTCAACAGCTCCATTGATGTCCAGCCCGGGCGCCAGGTGATGCTGCGCTGTTATCTGCTTACCCGCAAGGATGCGCATGCCGTGCGCGAAATCCAGGTCAGCTACTATATCTGGGGCAATCCTTTTATTGTAAAGGTACGTTACGGTTAAGCGCTTCTTGACAAAACTGTCCGGCAGCCGTATGATGGGTGTGCAGGGATAACTACCTGAAGTGTGCGCCAGTTGACTGTTTTTACCCACATCATACCTTATGGTACCCGGGTCAGCGGCGTGAGGCCAGGCCCCCGCCCACGCGATCGGGGAAGGCTGACTGTCGTTGCAGGGAACCGACCTGCTGTACATAGCGGGTGAAAAAATGGTTGACAGCGGCACTTTGGGCTATCCTCTGAAAGCGGCCAGGCTTGCCTGCCGTTTCTTGTTTTTTTATGGTATAAAATCTGGCGCGGAGATCGGCGGCGGATGATAATTGATTGCGTATCCGCTATGGACAGGGTGCGCAAGAGAGCTTGGGAAAGTGAGTGATCGGATGGACACGGCCTGCCTGCCCGCTGATGAACAGGGTATAATCATAGCAGCGGGGATCTTGGCGTCCGGCGGCCTGGTGGCCTTTCCTACGGAGACGGTCTATGGCCTGGGCGCAAACGCGCTGGATGCCGGGGCGGTGGCCGCGATTTACGCAGCCAAGGGCCGGCCCGGGGATAACCCGCTCATCGCGCATGTCACTTGCATTGAGCAGGCGCGCGATTATGGCGAGTGGAATTCCCTTGCCCAAACGCTGGCGGAGGCTTTTTGGCCCGGCCCTTTGACGCTGATTGTCGGCCGTAAGCCTTCCGTACCCGCCATGACCAGCGCCGGGCTGCCCACACTGGCGCTGCGCGCGCCCGATCATCCTACTGCCCGGGCGCTGATCGCCCGGTGCGGTTTTCCTTTGGCGGCGCCCAGCGCCAACCGCTCCGGACGGCCCAGCCCCACACGCGCCGGCCATGTGCTGGAGGATCTGGGCGGACGCATACCCCTGGTGCTGGACGGCGGCCCCTGCATCATCGGGGTGGAGTCCACTGTCGTGGACGCTCTGGGCAGCGTGCCGGTCATTTTGCGCCCGGGCGCGGTCACTCCGGAGATGATCGCCATGGTGGCGGGGGAGTGCAGGCTGGCTGAATCGGCCATGCGCGTCCTGCGGGCTGATGAAAGCGCGCCCTCTCCGGGCATGCGGCACAAGCACTACGCCCCGCGCGCACGGATGAGCCTCGTGCGGGGCAAGCCGGAAGCTGTCCGCGCGGCCTTGCTGGCGCTGTCAGTCTCTTCCCCGGAGCGCACCTGGGTGCTGGCGCTGGACGACATCCTGGAAGGAAACAGCGCGGCCAACCTCAAGAGCCTGGGACGGGACGCCCGTGGCGCCGCGCACCGGCTGTTTCACCTGCTGCGCCTGGCGGATGAGGAAGGGGTGGAGCGCATCTACGCGCAGGCGCTGCCCCAGGACGGTCTGGGCCTGGCGGTGATGAACCGCCTATCCCGCGCGGCCGGCTTTGATGTCCTGGACGCTGAATTGTTATTACAATCCAAATCATTGGAGCAAGAAAGGAAAACGAAATGAAAAAACTGCTGTCTGTGTTGCTGGCTCTTTTCTTACTGACCAGTCTGACCCTGCCCCTGGCAAACGCTGAGGAGGAAAAGGTTCTCAACTTCTTTTCCTGGGCAACCTACATTGATGACGCCACTGTGGCCCGCTTTACCGAGCAGACCGGCATCCGCGTAAACTACACCACCTTTGCCAGCAACGAAGAAATGCTGCTGAAGATGACGATGACCGGGAACGAATACGACGTCATTCTTGCCAGCGATTATGCCATCAACATGCTGCGCAAGGACGGCAAGCTGCTTCCCCTTGACAAGGAAAAGCTGCCCAATTACGGCAACCTGGATCCGGACTTCCTGGGGCAGTATTATGATGAGAACAACGAGTATACCGTGCCTTATACCGCGGGCACCCCGCTGATTGTCTACAACCCCGACCTGGTGGACATTGAGATCACCGGCTATGAGGACCTGTGGAACCCCGCGCTCAAGGACAGCGTGGTCATCATTGACGACGCGCGCAACATCATCGGTATTACGCTTAAGACCCTGGGCTATTCCTTCAATACCACCGATGACGGGCAGCTGGCCCAGGCCCGCGAGAAGCTGATGAAGCTGCGCCCCAACGTGCGCTCCTTTAACTATGACACGCCGCACAACGATTTGATTTCCGGCGAGGTATCCGTAGGCTATATGTTTACGCCGTTTGTGCTGCTGGCCATGGACGAGATGCCCAACCTGAAGGTGGTCTACCCCAAGGAAGGCATGGGCTTCGGGATCGACTCCCTGGTGATTTCTGCCAACGCGCCGCACCCGGACAACGCGCATGTGCTGCTGAACTTCCTGCTGGATTCCCAGGTGGCAGGCAATACCGCGGGCATGCAGTACTACCTGTCCCCGGTGGCGACCGCCTATGAGTATATCCCCGAGTACTTGAGGGACAACCCCGCCATTCGCATCCCGAAAGAGATCCTGGGCGAAACCGAGTTCATCATGGACCTTGGCGAGTACGAGAGCAAATACCAGGAGATTTGGGCGGAGTTCAAACTGCAGTAAGGTATAATACTGATTCCAATCTTTATTGCATCGTCGCGCCGGGTCTTTGGTCGCCCTGCTGTGTCAGTCAACCTCAACGTAGCTTAGGCTACGCCATCGGTTTCCTTCCTTGCAGGACAATAAAATCCCTCGCCGCTTTGGATGCAATAAAGCTTTACATCAGTATAAGGCCCTGCAACAAACGCCAGCCCCCGCGCCTGTTCCCGCGCGGGGGCTTTCGCGATCCTGTGTATTTGTCAGGGAGCTGTCACCTGGCTGCTCAAATTCTCAAAAAAGTCATTTCCAAGCACATCCGGCCCCACCATGGTCCTTGCCAGGCCGAAATCGTAGCTGGAATAGGCGCTGTCACGCGGCTCCACCTTGAACTGTTCATATTTGTGCTGGGAACGGTGGTGCGTATAGGCCTCTGCGGCCATTTCAAATCCCGTCCTGCCGCCAAAGGCGGACAGGGGCTGGTCCCAGTCCATGGTGACGCGGTTTTCAGGGTAGAGATGCAGGTACAGCTTGCTGACCTGCCAGGCGCCGTAAGCCGCGGCGGATTCCTGATACTTGCCGGCGTCAGCCGCGGCGTCAAAGGCATACAGAGCCAAATCGGCGCACAGCCGGTGCATGCCATGCCCGTATTCGCCCTTGACATCGTGGGAGACCACCACATCCGGCTTGTATTTGCGGTACAGCTCCACCGCGAAGCGCTGGGTTTTGGCCTTGCCGAACTCCTTGTAGGCGCTCTCCAGCCTGGTGGAGTACTTGTCGTGGAAGGGGCCGATGACCGGGTAGTTGCGCACCCCCATGGTCCATAACGAATTGAGCAGCTCGCTGGTGCGGTAGCGCGCGCCGGATGAGAAAACGGCTGCCACCACATCCATTTCCAGCTGGCCGGCGTAGGTTGGCAGGGTGCCTGCGAAAAACAGGGCTTCGTCATCCGGATGGGCAAACAGCAGCAGCAGATCGCACTTGTTGTCGGGCAGCTGCCATTGCTGCACCCAGGCAGGCACTTCTCCCTGACCCAGCACGAAAATTTCCTCCATGCCAAACCATTTTTTGCTCTTGCCTTCGGGCTTGAGGCGCAACTCCTTCACCCCATCCAGGGGGTAGTACATGTGCTGGAAGGGGGCGGGCTCAAAAACGGTCTTTTTCCAGCTGCCTCCCACCTTTTGCTCCAGCGCCCAGCCGCGCGGCGCTTCCATCCAGCCGATGTACAAGCCGTACATGGGCTCCTTGCTTTTGATGGTGACGGTCTTCGCGCTGGTATCCCCGCTCCAGTAGGTGTTCCAGTCACGGTCAAACAAGCGCTTGGCGGAGAAGCCTTTTGATGCCACAGTGATGCTGCATTCCGCTGTGATGTCCTGAGCTTCCAGGGCCAGCGCCGGGACGGTAATCATCAGCATCGCAGCCAGGACAAGCCATACAATCTTCTTCATATCAGTTCCTTTCTGGATTGAGTCCAGTATAGGCAGAGCGCATTTTACTGTCAAGAATGCTGCCGCGCAGTTGCCGCTGCTTTACAAAACGGCTGCTTGCTTCTATACTTTGCAGGTAAGCAAAGGAGGATGCCCTATGTCGAATCTGCCGTATGAACCAGCCCGTATGAACCCAAATGGCAGCGCTTCTGGGAGGACATCAGGTTTTCGCCGCCCGGCAGGATGCCAGCCGCCCCAAGTACTACTGCCTGATCGAGTTTCCCTATCCCTCCGGCGCGGGCTTGCATGTGGGCCATCCGCGCAGCAACACGGCGCTGGACATCATCGCCCGCAAGCGCCGCATGGAAGGCTACAACGTGCTCTATCCGATCGGCTGGGATGCCTTTGGCCTGCCGACGGAGAACTATGCCATCGCCAACAGCGTCCACCCGGCCAAGGTCACCCGCGACAACGTCAACCATTTCCGCGCGCAGCTGAAGCGCCTGGGCTTTTCCTTTGACTATTCCCGGGAGGTGGATACCACCGACCCCTCCTACTACAAGTGGACGCAGTGGATCTTCTCTCAAGCTGTATGAGCATGGCCTGGCCTACAAGGCCGAGATGCCCATCAACTGGTGCCCGCGCTGCAAAATCGGCCTGGCCAATGAGGAGGTGGTGGCCGGCATGTGCGAGCGCTGCGGCCATCAGGTGACCCACAAGGTCAAAAACCAGTGGATGCTGGCCATCACCCGCTACGCCCAAAAGCTGCTGGACGGCTTGGATACCGTGGACTTTATTGAGCCGGTCAAGGCCCAGCAGCGCAACTGGATCGGCCGTTCCGAGGGCTGCGAGGCCGATTTCGCGATCGCGGGCACCGGAGAGGCGCTGCGCGTGTTCACCACCCGGCCGGATACGATGTTCGGCGCCACCTATATGGTGCTCTCGCCCGAGCATCCCGTGATCGAGCGATTTGCCGAGCGGATTGAAAACATCGAGGACCTGCGCGCCTACCGCGAGCAGGCCGCCGCCAAGAGCGATTTTGAGCGCGCCGAGATGCAAAAGGACAAGACCGGCGTTGAAGTCAACGGCCTCAAGGCCGTCAACCCCGCCACCGGGCAGCAGATCCCCCTCTGGGTCAGCGATTATGTGCTGAATGGGCTACGGCACCGGCGCCGTCATGGCGGTGCCCGGGCATGACGAGCGCGACTGGGAGTTCGCCCAGCGCCTATTCAACCTGCCCATTGTGGAGGTGGTGGCCGGCGGTGATGTCGACGCAGCAGGCCTACACCGACATTGATGACGGCATCCTGGTCAACTCCGGCTTGCTCGACGGCTTTACGGTCAAGCACGCCCAGGAGGCGATGATGGACCACGCTGGAGGAGCGTGGGCCTCGCCAAGCGCAAGGTCAACTACAAGCTGCGCGACTGGGTCTTTTCCCGCCAGCGCTACTGGGGGGAGCCCATCCCGATGGTGCATTGCCCTTCTTGCGGCGTGGTGCCCCTGGGTGAGGACCGGCTGCCCCTGCTGCTGCCGGATGTGGACAGCTATGAGCCGACCGATTCGGGCGAGAGCCCGCTGGCAGCCATCACCGACTGGGTCAACACCACCTGCCCCAGGTGCGGCGGGCCTGCCCGGCGCGAGACCGATACCATGCCCCAGTGGGCGGGTTCCAGCTGGTATTTCCTGCGCTATTGCGACCCGCACAACAGCCGGGCCTTTGCCTCGCGGGAGGCGCTTGATTACTGGATGCCTGTGGACTGGTACAACGGCGGTATGGAGCACACCACCCTGCACCTGCTCTACAGCCGGTTCTGGCACCTCTTTTTGCATGACATCGGACTGGTCAGGGCGCCCGAGCCTTACGCCAGGCGCACCAGCCACGGCATGATCCTGGGCGAGAACGGCGAGAAAATGTCCAAGTCCCGCGGCAATGTCATCAACCCTGATGACCTGGTTGACGAGATCGGCGCGGACGCCTTCCGCGTGTATGAGATGTTCATGGGCGCCTTTGACCAGGCTATCCCGTGGAGCATGAACGGCGCGCGCGGCGCGCGGCGATTCCTGGAGCGCGTGTGGCGGCTGCAGGATATGATGTCAGGGCGTGAGGACGCCTTCAGCCCGGGGCTGCGTGTATTGTTCAACCAGTCCATCAAAAAGGTGGGCGAGGACTATGAGCGCATGAAGTACAACACCGCCATCGCACAGATGATGACCCTGGTCAACGCTTTTTATGAGCAGGGCAGCGTGAGCGCGGGCGATTTGAAGGCGCTGCTGCTGCTGCTGTCCCCTGTCGCGCCCCACCTGTGCGAGGAAATCTGGCTTGCGCAGGGCTTTGGCGGCTACATCCACGAGCAGGCCTGGCCAAGCTATGATGAGGCCTACCTGGTGGATGACGCGGTGGAAATCGCCGTGCAAATCAATGGCAAGGTGCGCGCGCGCATCATGGTGCCCTCGGATCTGGACCGGGATGCCGGGGAGGAACTGGTCCGCCATGAGCAGGTAGCCCCGTTGGTGGAAGGCAGGCAGGTCGTCAAATGCATTTATGTGCCCGGCAGGCTGCTGAACCTGGTTGTTAAATAAACAAATAAATCTCAAAAAAAGCAGGTGTGCCCGCCGGCAAATCGCAAATCAAAAACCTGCCATGCCTGGTGCGCGTGGCAGGTTTTTTGAGGTCGTCAGGCAGGAAGTGTTTTGTCAAATACCTTTTTTGATTTATTGACGCTTTTATCATGGCGCAGCCGCAGACTTGCCTTTTTGCCTCTGGCGATGTCGCTGTTCACTTGACGTAGCGCTGCTACGCCTGCGTTCACGCTCCTCGCCAGAGACAAAAATCCTGCGCTACTTTGTGCGCCACGATGGCGTAATTTGCTCTAACATATCGTTCGTTTTTCTATACCAGTCTGTCGGTTAGCTGAATCTGTGAATCCTTATGTCATCAAAATTTCCGTCGAGGCAATAGTATACTGCATTCTCATTTCGAGAATATACAAACGAGATTTTTGTTCCCCATTGTCCTTCCTGTTTCACCTGTTTCAGTAAGTCCAGAGCATCATCCACAGTAAAATCCTCATTACTTTTCTGCAGGACGGACAAAGCCTTGTCATAACGGTCTTTTCCGTAAAACGGGTTGCTGTAATCACTCAACTCTGTCAAAATCGGGAAATTGCAAACCACAGCAAAATCATCCTCACATTGCCTGAAACCGTATCCCGGCTCGATAATAAGAAAATCCCCATCACGGTTTCCTATCAGTGAGTGCATGGTAGCCGCAGGTATATTAACAACTGTTGCCTCTCGGATAATTCTCCCGACATCCTCAAAAGAATATTTTCCCCGTATATATTTATCGTTCAGCAGGTCAATACGTTCTCTTCGAACACCCTTGGGAACAGCAAAGACCTCACCATTCATATACGGTAAATTTCCAAACTGGCCGTTGTTGTTCACCCCGTGGGTAAGATATGTTTTACTGCCCACAGTAATACCAACTGAGAAGTATTCCTTCTTTTTTATCAGCTTATAACTCCACACAGCCGGGTCAATATCCAGATTGTAGCCGTAAAGTACGTCAGTTCCTTTTTTCGCAATTGCCGTGCACATATCATTCCATCTCCAAATTAAAATTTGTTTCACTCAATACTAATAATATTTCAGCTTAGTTTTATAGACCTAACTCTTGCTTCTTTACCTGTGTCAGTCCTCTGTTTTCCTGTTGTGATTTTTCTATGCAATTCCTAACACTTTCAGCCTGTTCTGCTTCTTCTCGTATTTCCAACATTTGGTTGTATGTGCTAACTTCAGTTTTCAATATCTTTCTAAAATGCCTTTTGATTTAATATACTGTTGTTTTCGCCACCGTCCCTGTCCTCATCACAAACTGAAAGGCGGGAGTATAGCGCTGTGATTTTATTCGTGTTTTCTATCATGGCATTATCCTCCTTTTTTCGTGTCTGTATATCACTCCTATTCAGTTAATATTATGTAACCCAGCCTGCAGTGCCGGCTGTTCAGGCCAGTTTGTTGCGGATTTTGGTGGACACATACTCAATGAGCAATACCAGGATGACCAGGCCCCAGAGCATGGCGCCGGCGTCGCTCCAGCGGCGGTCCTGAATGGCGAAAATCAGCTGGGCGCCGATGCCGCCGGCTCCGACCAGACCCAAGACCAAGGCGTTCTTGACATTGATGTCCAGCCGGTAGAGCACATTGGAGATGATGCTGGAAATCTACCTCCTTTTGACCACAGAGCCGTCCAGCTTGTGGATATGGTTCTCAGGCACCGTGCCGCGCACGCAGGCAGTGGGGTAGACGCTGGCGCCGCGCCCCAGGACCGTGCCCGGGTTGAGCACCGCGTTGCAGCCCACCTCCGCGTTGTCGCCGATCAGGGCGCCGATCTTTTTGCGCTGGGTGGGCAGCTGTTCCTGCCCGTCGCGTAGCACCACGGGCTGTTTGTCGGATTTGATATTCGAGGTGATGGCGCCCGCGCCCATGTGCGCCCGGTAGCCCAGAATGGAATCGCCCACATAGTTGTAATGGGGCACCTGCACCTGGTCAAAGAGGATAACGTTCTTCAGCTCGGTGGAGTTGCCTACCACGCACCCGGCGCCCACCAGCGCGCTGCCGCGGATGTAGGCGCAGTGGCGTACCTCGCTGCCCGGTCCGATGATGCAGGGCCCGGTGACGGCCGCGGTGGGGGCGACAGTGGCCGTCCTGTGGATCCAGACCGCTTCCGCGGGGCTGTGATATTCCTTTGGGTCCAGGCCCGCGCCCAGGCGGCGGATGCAGTCGGCGATCCCATCCAGCGCCTCATGCGGGTAGGTGAAGCCGGCCAGCCATTCGCCGGCCAGCGAATGGGACAGGTCGTACAAATCCGTCACGCGCAGCATTTATTGGCCCTCCACAACCAGGTTGTTTTCCTGCAGCGACGTGATGATGTCCTCCACGCAGCGTCTGCAGGCCTGGGTGGTATGCGCCTCGGCCATCACGCGCAGCACGGGCTCGGTGCCTGATTTGCGCACCAGGATGCGGCCGTCGTTCCCCAGAAATGCCTTGGCGGCCCGGATGGCCTCCTGCACCCGGGGATGGTTGAGCGCCCTGTCCTTGTCATTCACGCGCACGCTTTTAAGCATCTGGGGGTATACCTCCAAGGGTTCCACCAGCTTGGACAGCGGCTGCTCCCTGGTAATCATCGCCTGCATGACCTTGATGGCTGTGAGCATACCGTCGCCTGTGGTGGAATACTTGCCGAAGATGATATGGCCGGATTGCTCGCCGCCCAGCAGGTGGCCGTTGTCGCGCATGCACTCGTATACAAAGCGGTCGCCCACATCGGTCTGCTTGTACTGGATGCCGATCTCATCCAGCGCCTTGTACAGGCCGAAATTGGACATGATGGTGGTGACGATGGTGTTGTCTGTCAGGTTGCCGCGTTCCTTCATAAAGCGGCCATACAGGTACAGGATGCCGTCGCCGTCCACCAGGCGGCCGTTCTCGTCCACCGCCAGGCAGCGGTCGGCATCCCCGTCAAAGGCAAAGCCAACATCCAGGCGGTTGTCCTTCACATACTGCTGAAGGTGCTCAATGTGGGTGCTGCCCGAATTCAGGTTGATGTTGGTGCCGGTGGGCTGGTTGTTGATGACATAGGTCTGCGCGCCCAGCGCGTCAAAAACGGCTTTGGCGATCATCCAGGTGCTGCCGTTGGCGCAGTCCAGGCCTACCTTATAGCCTTGGAAAGAATGGCGCGAGAGCGAGATCAGGTAGCCGATGTACTGGTTGCGCCCGCCGTAGTAGTCCACAGTCTTCCCGATGCGGTCGCGCCTGGCGTAGGGGATGGACATGGGGTCGCTGTCCAGGTAGCTTTCCAGCTGCCGGATCACCGCCTCGTCCATTTTCTCGCCGACGCTGTTGAGCAGCTTGATGCCGTTGTCATAATAGGCGTTGTGCGAGGCTGAGATCATCACGCCGCAGTCAAAACGCTCCACCCGTGTCAGGTAGGATACGCTGGGCGTGGTGGTGACGTGCATCAGGTAGGCGTCCGCGCCTGAAGCCGTGATGCCCGCGGCCAGGGCGTCTTCAAGCATGTAGCTGGACAGGCGGGTGTCCTTGCCGATGACGATGCGCGCCTTTTTTTCCCGGCTGAAGTGATGCCCCAAAAAGCGCCCGATGCGCAACGCGTGGTCTACCGTGAGGTCAACATTGGCCTCGCCCCGGAAACCGTCCGTGCCGAAGTATTTTCCCATATATGCTCCTTTTGTACGATATCGTGTTGGAGAGAATGAATTCGCTCCCCGTTTTCTCCTTCCTGCCGCAGGCGCGGACCGCTCCTGAATACTGCGGGCTGTACAGGCTGACGCCCATGGGCGGAACGCGCAAAATGTGGATTGCATTTTAATTATACAAGCTGCAGGGCAGGCTTGCAAGAAACGCCGCCAAGGCTCTCAACATGCTGCAAAAGCTTTCAAAACCTGGACTGCAGAAACTCTGTTTGGTTGACATCCGTACCCGAAATGTATATGATATATTATGGAAAAGTTTGTAAGTGTATGCTATCCCAACCGCTAAGGATGAAAAATGAAAGGAGAAAACCAAATGAAGAAACGTCTCTCATTCCTTGTAGCTGCCTGTTTGGTGATATCCCTGTTAAGCGGGATCTTTGCCGAAACTCCGCAGTATGTACCGGGTACTTACGAAACCTCTGCCAAAGGGTATGGCGGTAACGTAAACGTATCTCTGACTGTGGATGAAAAAGGCATCGTTGACCTTCAGATTGTTGGCGCTTCCGAAACTGAAAGCATAGGCGGAGCGGCGATTGAAAAACTGAAGGAAGCGATTTTAGCCGCTGGCAATGCTGACCAGGTGGATGCGATCACCAAGGCTACCCTCACTTCCGATGCCGTCATAGCGGCCGTAAAAGATGCTTTTATATTGGCCAAAGGCGGCGAATTGACCGCGCCGGCAGCAACCCCCGTTCAGGACGGCACCTTTACAGGCACTGCGCCCTCCTATCAAAGAAGCGGTCATGAGTCCAAGACCGTTACGGTAACAGCGACTTTCGAAAACGGAAAGGTAACCAAGATTGCCTCCTCTGATTACAGCGATACTCCCGGCATCGGCGGCATGGCTTTTGATGTCATGGCTGAGCGCGTAATCAGAACTCAGAGCCTGGGTCTGGACACCCTGACCGGCGCGACAGTTTCTTCTTCCGGTTTCCTCAGCGCCATGGGCAAGGCAGTGGCTGAGGCCGGCGGAAATCCGGAGGAATGGAAGAGCCGCCCGGTCGTCAAGCGCGCGCCCCAGGTCACTGAAATGAGCAGTGACGTTGTGGTAGTAGGCGCCGGCATCGCCGGTCTTTCCGCGGCTGTGGAAGCCGCCACTCTGGGCGCCAAGGTAATCCTGGTCGAAAAAGAGGCGGTGCTGAACAGCTCCACTACACGTTCGGAAGGCTTTATTCAGGGCGCAGGCACCCAGTTCCAGAAGGACAACGGTGTAGAAGATACGCAAGAGGCTTTCTACAAAGACATCATGGAAGTTTATGGGCAGGAGCCCACGGTTGAAGCTGAGTTGATCGAGTATGCAACGATGCATTCAGCCGAGCTGATTCAATTCATGATTGACAACGGGGTTGTGTTTGGACATCTGGAAGCTATCTCCAAAAACCCGCCGCGCGACGTTCCGCGCAACCACTGTGTGCAGGATGGCGGCAGCGGCATCACCACCGCTCTTTACAAGAGCTTCCTGGACAAGGGTGGAATCGTCCTGTTAGGCACTCCTTGCACCCAGTTGATTACCGATGGCAAGGCCGTTATTGGCATCAAGGCTACAAACGTGTATGGAGATGACATCACCATCCGCGCGAAAGCCACGATTATGGCTGCCGGCAGCTATACGGCTAATAATGAGCTGTTCAAGCAATTGAACCCCAAGCAGTATTTTGCTGCGGAGCGCGTATCCGGAAGCGGCACGGGCGATGCCTATTACTTGGGACAATCCGTGAACGCAGACATGCTTCATTTGGATTTCGTACAGCAGATGTATTATTTCTACAGCAAAAACTTGTCCGGCTGGCCCAGTGTGATTCCCGGCGCTCCCCTGACCAGTGTGATTACCCCTGCTACGGATTTGATCTATCTGAGCGGTGGCGGCGAGCGCATTGCCAATGAGGATGAGTTCTGCTTTGATTACATCGACAAGAACTTCCACCTGGGTTATGACGAAGGTTGGGCGCTGGCTGGCAAGGCTTTCCGGGAAACCCATCCGGATGTCATCGAAATCGGGCTGACAAGCACCCTGACCTTTAAGGAAGGCGCCATGTGCTATACCGGCGACACCATTGAAGAGGTTGCGGAGCAGGCCGGCTTGGATGCAAAAGTTGTACAGGCGACCCTGGACCGTTACAATGAGTTGTGCGACAAGGGTGTTGACGAGGACTTTGACAAGCCCGCCCAGTATATGGTGCGTGTGGACCCGCCTTACTATTTGCTGCGGATGCCCCTCATCCTTACCGATGGTTATGACGGCATGCGCGTGAATATTAACGCGCAGGTGATTGATACGAACGGCAACGTTATCCCCGGCTTTTATGCCGCAGGCAGCTGCGCTGTAGCGCAAATGAGCTCTGTACGCTACTACGGTTGCGGAACCTCCCTGTTGCTGGGCGGCGTTTACGGACGCGTAGCTGCGCAGCAGGCTGTTGCTGACAAGTAAATTATTCCATAGCCTGATAAGGTTATCCGGGGGCTGTCGGTGCATGCCGCAGCCCCTTTTGTTTCTTCCGGGGTTTCTTCCGGACTATATTCCTTTGCTTTACATTCATTGCCGCATCCCGTATGATACCAAGGCGAGCATAAGGAGGACAGCGTGTGAAACGCAGGGACATCTGGATCATCGGCGCCGTGGCTGTTGTAGCGGGGCTGTTGCTGTTGCTGGGGCAGGTGGTCAAGCCCGCGCCGCCTGTTGAGACCCTTCCCACGCTGAGCATTACCAACGCCCGTGAGCTGGGCAGCGGCGGCCCGCTGGAGGATGCCAACAGCTACCTGCGCATCAAGCAGGGGCAGGAGTACTATCACCTGGTACCGCTCAACGGCCCGGGCCAGATTGTCATCCGCCAGGACAACGGCTGGGAAAACATTATCCACATTGACAAGGACAGCGTGGTCATGCACAGCGCCAACTGCTCCAACCAGGACTGCGTGAACATGGGGGAGATGAACCTAAGCAATATCGACACCCGCGTCTTCCAGCGCTGGATTATCTGCCTGGCGCACGAGATCAGCCTGGAATTGATGCCCAGGGAAGAAGCCCTGCGCCTGATGGAGAAAAGCGCGCCATGATGAGCACGCGCAACCTGGCCCTGTCCGGTCTGTTTGTGGCCATCATGCTGATTTTGGGCTATTTGGAAAAGATCCTTTCCCTGGGCCTGGGTTATGGGATCAAGCTGGGCTTGTCCAACTGCGTGCTGCTGCTGTGCCTGTACTGGTTTGGCATACCGGTGTCCGTGGTCCTGATGCTGTCCAAGGTCTTTCTGTCTTCTCTCCTCTTTGGCGGCTTTAACCCCATCAGCCTCAGCCTCAGCCTGGCCGGCGGCTCGATCAGCATGCTGGGGATGGCGCTGATGGTGTTTGCGGCCAGGGAAGTCAGCCCGGTGGGCGCGGGCGTGGTGGGCGGCGTATTGCACAACGTGGGGCAGGTGCTGGTGGCCGTTCTGGTCTACAGCTACCCGCTGCTCTATTCCTACATCGCCCTGCTGGTGGCGGTGGGCGCGGTCATGGGGGGGATTACAGGCACCATCGTGGTGCGGCTCAAGCATTTTTTGCCCTATGAACGCAGGAAGCAGTTCGGTTTTCTGTCCAAGAAGGATGAGGACCGGGCCGGCGGATGAGCCGCCGCTCGTCTGCCGATACGGCAACACCTGCCACGTATCCGCAGCAGGTGTTTTAATATGAAAGCTCAAGGCCCGGCAAGGTTTTCCATACCCTCGCGGAAATGCCTTGTACCCTCAGGGCGCGTAGATGATATCGTCCCTGAGGCGGTAGATGGTCGCGCCGTGGCCCTTGCGGGCAAAAGCGTCCACAAACCAGTCGATCTTCTTGACCGCGTCAAACTGGATATAGCCGTAGCGCTTGCCGCTCACCGTCTTGCCCTTCATATTGGAATCCGTCCAGGTGACGGTGTCATCCTGCGCGTTGTAATCCGCTGTGAAGACCATTGAGTGGGCGCCCACGCCATAGTAGTAATTGGCGCGCATCTGGAAAAAATCTCCCCTTTGGGCCTGCTGCATGAAGGCGCGGGCCAGCTCGCGGTTTTCATCCTTGGTGAGGCCGGTGTCATAGCGGAAGGTGGCCGCGGCGTAAAACGGGTTGCCCTCGCTGGCCGGGATGTCTATCCAGGCGGCGCCATACTGATAGGGCTTGCTGTCCTTGGCGGGCAGGTTGTCGGGAATAACCAAAGGAACACCGGGGAACTCCGCCATGCGGAAGTCATCGCGGTTTTGGCGGAACATGTAAACGGTAAAGTTTTTGCATACATAGATGTCCCCTGAGGAATGCGCGGGCATGGCCCGGCCGCGGGACTTTTCAAACTGCGTCCTGGCAGTCATGATCATGCGGTCAATCAGGTCCTCGCGCGGGCTCTTGTCCGCGGTTTCCTTGCTTTGAATGATGAGCGGCAGCAGCATCATCAGGATCAGCAAACAGGCGAATAGTCGTTTCAAGGCAATCGCTCCTTTTATCGTTTGTTCAGGGGCAACCCGGCTTGCGGGCCGCGCCCTGATTGTACCCCAGACGCCTGAAAAGTGAAACCTTATCCTCTATTCACCGCCGGGACAGCGCGTGGTATACTGATGTGGACGGGAGGATGCCATGCTTCAAATCATCACCGGCCTGGGCGGCCCGCTGTGGGACAAGGCGGCCCGGACGCTTAAAGTTTCATACGCCCGGGGGCGTCAATCCCTGCTGCTGGTGCCTGAGCAAATGACCCTGCAAGCTGAGCGCGACATGCTTGGCGTCCTTGAGAGCAAGGGCTTTTTTCGCTTGCAGGTACTCTCGCCCTCGCGTTTGGCCACCCGGGTTTTTGACCGTCTGGGCCGTGGTGAGCGGGTGATGATTGACGAGCGCGGGCAGGCCATGATGCTGGCGCGGACCATCTGGTCGCTGCGCGATGAGCTGCGCTACTATGGTTCCTCCCGCGGCCGCCCCGGCTTTGTGCGCAAGCTGGCAGAGGCCATCAGCGAATTCAAGGCGGCCGGGCTGAGCGCGCGGGACCTGGCGCAATGGCTGGATGGGCAGGAGGATGAGCATGTCAAGCTGCGCGATCTGGCGGCGCTGTACGATGCCTATGAGCGAAGCATGGCCGGGCAGCTTGCTGACCGTGAGGACAGGGATTTTGAGATGCTGCGCCGGCTGGAGGCCGGGCGGCTGTTTGCCGGCCATGATGTGGTGGTGCATGGCTTTGACCTGCTCACCCCGCCGCTGATTCGCCTGATCTGCGTTCTGGCGGGGCAGGCGGACAGCCTGATGGTGACCCTGGTGATAGACAGGGAGGCGGATCCGGACGGCAGCGCCTTCGGGCCGGTTCATCGCAGCGTTTCACATCTTCAGGAGGATCTGGACGCCCTGGGCTTGCCCTGGACGCAGCGCAGCCTGCCTGAGCGGCCGCAGCCGCGCTCGGCCGCGCTGGAGCATCTGCGCAAGCAGCTTTTGCGGCTGCGGCCGGCACCATTTGAAGGCTTCCCCGAGGGCTTGCGGCTGTACGCGGGCAAGACCCCGTATGAGGAGGTCCGCCGTGTCGCGCAGTTGATTCATGACCAGCTCTCCCGCGGGGATGATCCGCGCGGCATCGCGGTCTACTATGCACAGGACAGTTACGCGGCTTTGCTTCCCGGCGTGCTGCGGGATTATGGCATTCCGCATTTTGTAGCCGACAAGCAGCCCATCCTGGCCCAGGCGCTGGTGCGCTGCCTGCTGGACGCGCTGCGCTGCATCCAAAACGCGGCCTGGCGGCCTGCCGATGTGTACAGCTACCTTAAATCGCCTTATTCGCCCCTTATGGGACCTGAGGCCTGGCAGCTTGAGAATTACGGCCGCGCCTATGGCATCCGTGGCCGGATGTGGACCCGGGCTTTCACCCGCGGTCAGGAAGAGGAACGTCAGGCGGCGGAGGAACTGCGCCGGCGCGCCATCACGCCGGTGGACAGGATGCGCGAGGGTTTGTTCAAGGCGCGCAGCGCGGCGGCTTCAATCCGGGCAGTGCTTCAGTTCCTTGAGGATATCAAAGCGGAGCAGACCGTTCAGGAGCTGGACGCGCAGCTTCAAGCGCAGGGCCTCTTGGAGGAAGCCCAGCGTGAGCGCCAGGTCTGGGAACAGCTCATGGGCCTGTTCGAGCAGATGGATCAGCTGCTGGGAGCCCAGCGCATCCCCCTGGGCCGTTTTGCCGAATGGCTGGAGGCCGGGCTGTCCATGACCATGCTGTCCGCCGTTCCCCCCCTGCAGCACAGCGTTCAGGCCGGCGAGTTGGGTCAGCTCATGGCGCGCGAGCCTCACAGCGTATACATCCTCGGGCTTAACAACGGCGTGCTCAGCGTCAGCGAGGACAGCCTGCTGGCGGACGGGGAGCGTGAGCGGGTGGCCGGCGGCCTGAAAACTCGGTTGAATCTGCCCTTGTCCGAGCGGGAGGGCATCCGCCAGCTGGACTGGTGGAAGGCAGCCTCGGCAGCTGCTTTTCGCCTGCACCTGAGCTACGCGCTGTCTGACGATCAGGGGACGGCGCTGGCGCCGCTGATCGAGTTGATCCGCGTCAAGCGCGTGTTTCCTCAATTGATGGAAGAGGGCGGCGTGCTCAGCGCGCTGAGGGAACCGCTGCCGGCGACCCCTGAGATGGCGCTGGACGAGCTGGCTTTGCGCCTGACCGCGGGCGACCTGGACATGCCTTGGCGGCAGGCCTGGGCCTGGCTGCTCTCTTCACCTGTCTGGCAGACACACGCGCGCGCCATCCTGGCGGCTGCCCTGGGCGACGGTCTGCCGCAATCGGAGCTGTCCCCACAGGCGGCGCGGGTCTTCCGCCGGGATGACGTGGTCTCTGTCTCGCGGCTGGAAAGCTACGCCGGATGCCCTTTCCGCCATTTTGTGGCTTACGGCTTATCCCCTGTGGAACGCGAGGAATGGGCGCTGGAAGCCCGGGACCTGGGCACCTTCTACCACGCGGCCATGGATGGCTTTGTCCGCCTGGTTAAGGATGACCCGTCCTGGCGCGGGATGAACCGTGAGCAGGCGCAGCAGAAGATGGACTGCGTGCTGGAAGATTTGACCCGGGGTTGGGAGGATGCCCCCTGGGCGGACACGCCCCGCGCCCGGCATGCGGCCCGGAGCGCTACGGGCATCTGCCGCCGCATGGCCTGGGCGCTGACCGAGGGCCGCGCGGTATCCGGCTTTGCGCCCTGGGGCAGCGAGTTGCGCTTTGGCCCGAACGAGGGTCTGCCCGCCCTGGAAATCCACCTGGAGGGTGGCAACATCCTGCGCTTGCGCGGTACCATCGACCGCGTGGATACCGCTGTGCTGGATGACAGGCTGACCCTGGTGCGTGTCATCGACTACAAATCAGGTTATAATGAACTCTCCGGCGGCGATCTGGAGGCCGGGGTGCAGCTGCAGCTGATGCTGTACCTGCGTACCGCGCTGGATCTGCTCTCGGGCAGCCTGCCGGCCGGGGCGTTTTATCAGCGCCTGGCAGACCCCCTGGTCACGGCCTCGGATGAGGAACAAGCTATCCGTAAGGGGCAGGAAGCCCTGCGCCTGGAGGGCGTTCTGCTGGAGGAGCCCCGGGTGATCCGCCTGATGGACGGGGCTGAGCCGCCGCTTACTCTGACCAAGCTGCTTAAAAAAGACGGACAGCCGGTCAGCAGCCATCGCCTGCTGAGCTGGGAGCAGCTCAGGGAGCTGATGGATCTGGCGCAGCTGCGCACCGTCGGGCTCGCGCGGGAGATTTTCCAGGGAAGGATCATCCGCTCGCCCCTGGTGCGCGCCAATGGCCGCGCAGAATGTGTTTTTTGCGTCTACCAGGGTATTTGCCGGACGGAAAAAATCACCAAGGAACCCCTGCGCCGCCATAGCCGCAAAATCAGTATGAGGTCTCTGGCGCAGGAACGTCTGGGTGAGCCTGAGGACACCGCGGCATCCGCTGATCCGGCATTGCCAGCCGACTGAAGATAAAACACAAAAAAACCGTTTGGCCGTCTACCGGGAACCGTTAGCGGATGGTATAGTAGCGCAATCTGTGGTATAATCTAATCAAACAGATTACATAAGAGAGGGGAGAGTCCCATGATTCAAGTTATTCACGGCAGAAAAGGAACCGGAAAGACCAAACGCATCATCGATCTGGCAAATGACGCCATCAAGGAGCAGAAAGGTGATGTCGTTTTTGTTGATGACGACAACCGGTACATGTTTGACCTGCGCCATGAGATCCGCTTCGTCAACGCTGGCGAGTACGGCATGGTCAGCCCCGAGATGTTTTTTGGCTTCCTGTGCGGCATGCTGGCGCAGAATTTTGATGTGTCAGCCGTGTTTATCGATGCCTTCCTCAAGCTGGTGCACGCCAAGCCCAACGAGACCGAATGGTTCTTCAGGCAGCTGGAGGAGCTCAGCGAGAAACGCCATATCTTGTTTGTGCTGTCGGTCAGCTGCGATGACTCCGAGGCGCCCGACTATATCCGCAAACATTTTATCTAAACTGTAACAGCGCAGTTGCCGGCTACGCCTCATTTTTCGGCTTAGCGCAGCCATCAAAAATCCTCGCCCCATCAGTGTATTTGCTCATTCGTTCAGTATGAGCGCCTTGTTGCCATTCAGGAAACCATATAAGATAACATAGAAAAACGGCGGGGAGGATGACGCCGCATCTTCTCCCCGCTTTTGCGCTATTTTATTTTTTAACAATCCCGAAGCTGTCCAGCACATAGGGCGTGTCGCCCTGGTTGCGGTCAATTTCATAAACTACCGCCGTAATGCGCTCAGGGGTTACATAGATTTCCACAAAGTTTTGAATAATGCTGCGCGGAGGCCGGCTGGTATCCTCTTCGGTGGCATACTTGGCCGCGCTGCTCTCCGGGGCGTTGATGAACTTGTCGTAAAACGCCGCGTCATGATCCAGAATTTTCTTGTTCTTATAGTAAACCTTCGGTCCGGCGGTATTGGGAATCATATAGACTACGCCCTGTGGGTTTTTCATGTGGTTTACAACAAGATCCGCGTGGGCAATTTCGACCATTACCGGCTCCTGGGCTTCACCCTTTTCATTGATGGGCTTTGAAACCGCATAGATATGGTCATGACCCTGAAGCACCAGGTCAATGCCTGCCTGCGCGAGGATGGGAACCACCAGGGTGCGCACACCGTTTGCATCTATAATGTCGCTGTCTGTCGCGTGATTGGAGGTAGTGTAAGGCCCTTTGTGCATCACCGCAATCAGCCAATCCACGCCCCTCGCCTTCGCCAGGGCAGCGTCCTGCTTCAGCCACGCAATCTGCCTTGGGGTGAAGTTGGCATATTCAGGAGAATCCTCATTGGTGTTGAGCATGATAAAGTGGGTGTTTTCGTAATCAAAACTATAATACACACCGGTTTTGGTTGAAGAGCCTTCCACCGGCTCCAGATTGAAATGCTCATAAAAGGACTGGTTGTCCTCATCATGGTTGCCGGCCACCGCCATGAAGGGCAGGTTGAAGAGCGTATCATCCGCTGCGTCCATTACCCAGCCCCACTGTTCTTCCTTCATTCCGGTGTCCACCACGTCGCCGTTAATGATCATAAAATCAGCCGCATGTTTTAGTGTATAATATAGATATCATGTTTTTTTGTTTCAAGGAGGTTGACATGTATCTGGATTCCACTGCGCTGCTCCTGATTCCCGCCCTGCTGCTGGCGCTGATCGCACAAGGCCGTATCAAGGCCGCCTATTCAAAGTACGGCAAGGTGCCTGTCGCTTCGCGCGTGACCGGCGCGGAGGCTGCGCAGCGCATGCTGCGCGATCAAGGCAACGACGCGGTGCGCATTCAGCCGGTGCGCGGACAATTGACCGATCATTACGACCCCCGCAACGAGACGCTCAGCTTGTCGGAGGAGGTGTACGGCAGCGCCAGTGTTGCAGCGGTGGGGATCGCTGCGCATGAGGTCGGCCATGCCATGCAAAAACGTGATGATTACGCCCCCCTGGGACTGCGCTCCATGGTAGTGCCGGCAGTGTCCATTGGTTCCGGGCTGTCCATGCCCATCTTTGTCCTGGGGCTGATCATGTCCTGGCGGCCGCTGCTGTATGCGGGCATTGCGCTGTTTTCTTTGACAGTGCTGTTTTCCCTGATTACCCTGCCGGTTGAATTCAACGCCTCCAGACGCGCGATGACCATGCTTCAAACCTCCGGAATCATCACCAGCCAGGAGGAGGAGCGGGGGGTACGCAAAGTGCTCAACGCAGCCGCCATGACCTATGTCGCCGCTGCCATTGGCGCGATCCTGCAGCTGTTGCGGTTGATTCTTCTGGCCCGGGGAGGATCCCGCAGACGGGATTGACCCTGGTTTTAATCTTTATATCAGCATGAGCCGTTAAACTTGCTTGATACGATCTATATTTGCGCGATGCCCTGCCAATGCGGCGCGGCATCGCATTTTTGCGGTTTTTGACCACGCTGTGATTGTCCGTGGACAGGGTTTTTGCTATGATACTGCCAAGTATCGAAATTGGAGGTCACCGGATTGCATCATTTGATGAGGCGTTTGTTCGCCTCTTCGTCATTGGTCAGAGAAGATCAACGCCTGGGCGAACTGCCTGACAGCCGGACTGCCTACAGGAACGTCATAGTGATCGCGCTGCCGGCCATCGCGGAACTGGTGCTGATGAGCCTGATCAGCTCCGCGGATACCATCATGGTAGGACAACTGGGGAAAACCGCCCTGGCTGCGGTCTCTTTGCCCGGTCAGCCCCGCATGATCATGCTGGCGCTCTTTTTTGCGCTCAATGTGGGTGTCACGGCCATCGTAGCCCGGCGCAAGGGGGAGAGGCGCCCTGATGCCGCCAACGCCACCCTGCGCAACGCCATTGTGCTGGGCTTTGGGCTGTCGGTTGTGGTGGCGGGCCTGGCCATCGCGTTTGCCGAGCCGCTGATGCGCCTGGCCGGCGGGCACGACCGGACCGCGGATGACGCGGCTGTGCTGCGTGGCGCCATTGATTATTTCACCATCATGGCCTATGCCCTGCCCATCAACGCAATCAGCATGTGTGTCAACGCCGCGCTGCGCGGCGTGGGAGACACCAAAATCCCCATGAAAACCAACATCATCTCCAACCTGGTCAACGTGTTTTTCAACTATCTGCTCATATTTGGACATCTCGGATTTCCGCGGCTTGAGATCCGCGGCGCGGCGCTGGCCAGCGTGATCGGCATGTTTACCGGGATGGTCCTGGCGCTGATGGCGGTCATGCACGCGCCGGACAGCTATTTGCGCATTTCCGTCAAGGACAACTGGCGCCTGGACCCGCATACGCTGGGCGCCATCATCAAGGTGGGCGGCAACGCCGTGGTGGAGCAGGCCAGCATGCGCGTGGGTTTCTTTCTGTATTCGCGCATCATGTATTCCCTGGGCGTCACGATGTTCGCCGCCCACAATATCGCCATGCAGTTCCTGGCGCTCACCTTCAATTTTGCCGAGGGCCTCTCGATTGCGGCGACCTCGCTGGTAGGGCAGAACCTGGGCCGGAAACGGCGCGATCTCAGCCTCCTGTACGGCAAGGCCGCCCAGCGCGTCGCGCTGGTGTTGAGCCTGGTGCTGGGCAGCTTTACCGCATTGGTGCGCTATCCGATCGGCCAGCTGTTTATCAACGCGGACACGCCGGACGCGGCCAATGTCATTATGTTTGCCGCGGAAACCCTGCTGATTGTGGCCCTGATGCAGCCGCTGCAAATGTCCTCTGTGGTGCTGTCCGGCGCCCTGCGCGGCGCGGGGGACAACCTGTATGTGGCCGGGGTCATGGTCGTGTGCGTTTCCGTCATCCGCCCGATCATGGCCAGTCTGGCGGTCAATGTATTTCACCTGAGCCTGGCTTTGACCTGGCTGGCCAGTCTGGCGGAGATCGGCATCCGCCTGGTGTTTTTCTATCAACGCTTTGAAAGCGGAGAATGGGCTTTCAAGAAAGTATAATAGGTTGGAATTTAGAGATATTTTTCCATTCCGGATGATGAGAGGCGGGACAGCAGGTGTCTGAAAAGAAATTGACTGCGCGGCAACTGGATACCAAGATTGCCGGCATCAACGAAAGCATTGCTGAATCAAGATAAAGAATGAGTTTAATAAAATACGCCGCGGCTCCATTCCCGGGAGCCGCGGCGTATTCTTTGATGTACTCAGGCGAGGTACTCGCTCATCGCGGCCTCGATCATCGCTTCGCAGGCGTCCGCCTTCTGCTTGTCCTGTGCGCTCAATGGCGCCAGCGGCGCGCGCACGCCGCCGCAGTTGATGCCCCGGCGCCGCAGCAGCTCTTTGATCAGGGCGTACATGCTGCCCTGCGCCGCGCACATCTGATAAATGATGAGGCAGATGTCGTTTTGCAGCTGGGCGGCGCGGGCTACCTGCCCGTCCTGCACCAGCTCATACAGCTTGACATACAGGCGGGGCATGGCCGCGTAGGTGCCTCCAATGCCGCCGTTCGCGCCCATCAGCAGGCCGCCGGCCAGTTGCTCGTCAGGGCCGTTGAAGACCGTGATCGCGCCCTTTCCGGCGTCGTTGAACATCTGGATGTCCTGCACCGGCAAGGAGGAGTTTTTGACGCCCACCACGCGCGGGTTTTTAAGCATTTCATTCAGCAGCGGAATCGTCAGGCTGACGCCGGCCAACTGGGGGATGTTGTAAATGATGAAATCGGTGTTGGGCGCGGCCGAGCTGATATCATTCCAATATCTGGCGATGGCGTGTTCAGGCAGGCGGAAATAAATGGGGGGGATGGCCGCGATCGCGTCAACGCCCAGCTTTTGCGCGTGCCGCGCCAGCGCCATGGAATCCCGGGTATTGTTGGCGGCCACATGGGCGATGATGACCATCTTGCCGCCGACTGCTTCCATCACGTTTTCCAGCAGCGTCATGCGCTCCTGGACGCCCAGGTAGATGCATTCGCCGGAGGAACCGTTGACATACAGCCCCTGGACGCCCTGGGCAAGCAGGTGGCGCGCCAGCGCCTGGGTACGGCTGCCGGAAATCTCGCCCACATCGTTATAACAGGCATAGAACGCAGGGAAGATGCCCTTGTATTTGGTAAGTTTGTCTTGCATGGTGATATGCCTCTTTCTTGGCGCTGTCTTAACCTTTGACAGCACCCATGGTAATACCGCGGGTAAAGAAACGCTGGAACATCAGGAAAACCACAACGATGGGAACGGCGGCCACGGCTGCGCCGGCCATAATCAGTCCGAAGTCGGTGGACATTTCAGCCTGCAGGGTTGCGATGCCGACTGAGATCGTAAAGGTGCGCTGAGTATTGAGCATCAGCAGTTGCATGAAGTAGTCGTTCCAGGCTGAAATAAAGGTAAAGATGGCCAGGGCGCCGATGCCGGGCGCTACCATGGGCAGCACAATTCGGACAAAAGTTTGCACTTCGCCCGCGCCATCGATGCGGGCGGCTTCCAGGATGGAGCCGGGGATGTTCTCCGAGAACTGCTTCATCAGGAAAACGCCGAAGGGCCAGCCCACGGTAGGGAAGATGACAGCCCAGAGGGTGTTGTGCAGCCTCAGGAATCCCATTTCCTTGAGCAGGGGGATCAGGATGACTTGCTTGGGCAGAGCCATGGCCATGACAAAAACAGAGAAAATCAGGGCGCGCCCCGCGAAGCGCTTTTTGGCGATGGCGTATCCTGCCATGGTGGCTGTGATGCAGGTGAGCAGCATGGACATGCCACAGATAAAAATGGTGTTCCACAACCAGGTCATTGCCGGCCGCTCAAACAGCTTGGCATAATTGTTCAACTGGGGGGCGGGCTGCCACAGCACGCCGGTGTTTGTGACATAATACCCGACTGATATTGCCAGCCCGGCCAGCAGCACGCCGCAGGCAACCAGCAACGCTGGTTTTGGCATCGGTTTCTTCCGGTTGGCAATCACGATGCCTGTAAATGATGCAATGACAATCACCAGCGGCAGACCGACCAGCCGGAGGAAGTTTGCCCAGCCAGGATGGCTCAGGTCCAGCGCCTCCTGGGGAAACCACTGCGGCCGGGGAGAGTTGATGACCGCGGCGCTTTTTATGGAGCCGGTCAGAATCCAGTACAGCGGGAATACGAAAAAGACGACCAGCGCCAATAGCACAATGATGGAGAGGACGCGGTAGGGAGTGGTTTTTTGTACGCTTGTTTGCATCTGTCTTCTCCTCTCCTACTCGTTCTCGCTCTTGGCCAGGCGGAACTGAATAAAGCTGAACAGCGCGATCAGCAGGGCCAGCAGGATGCCCATGGCATTTCCGTAGCCATACTCATTGAGCTTGTAGGCATGGTAATAGATGTTGTACATAATGGTGTTGGTGGCGTTGTTGGGGCCGCCCGAGGTCAGCAGCTGAATGAGCGCGAAGCACTGGAAGGAGTTGATGGTGGTGATGACCAGGATATACAGTGTGGTCGGCATGATCTGCGGCCACTTGATTTTCCAGAACACCTGCAGGTGGTTTGCGCCATCCACCTCGCTTGCCTCTACCAGAGAGGGATCCACATTGGCCAGGGCTGAGATGTACAGCACGATGGGCTGGCCGATGGAGGTGGTCAGCAGGATGGCGATGATGCACCACAGCGCATAGGCGGGATTCCCCAGCCAGTTGATGTTGCTGGAGATGATTCCCAGGCTTTTGCAGACATAGTTGAGCAGGCCATAGTAGTTATTGAATATCCACTTCCACACCACCGTGACGGCAACGGTGCCTGTTACGATGGGCAGATAAAACACGATGCGGAAAAATGAGGAGGCCGCGTTGTTCATCTTGTACACAACCGATGCCACCCACAAAGAAAACAACATTACCACCGGAACGGATACCAACACGATGATCAGGGTGTTCCAGGTGGACTTGAGGAAGATCTTGTCCTGAAAGGCGCGGATGTAGTTGGCAAAGCCCACATAGTCAAAATCCGTCATGGAGTAATTGGTGAAACTGGTCACCAGCGCCATTCCCATTGGAAAAATGACAAAGCCCAGAAAGAACAGCAGGCTGGGCAGCATGAAAGCATAGCCCACCAGGTTTTCCCGGCGACGGCGCTCTTTGGCCTGTTGGGTCAGGGTGAACTGCATGAACGAACCTCCTTTAAAGAAAAGGCGCTCCCCGCCGTGCGGGCAAGGAGCGCTCTTTCACAAAGCTTGCTTACTTGGGATTGGCGTTGCTGACGTAGACTTCGACCTCAGCGGCTACATCGCCGCCCGCGAAGATGCGCTGGAGCAGGTTCCACCACTCGGTGCGCTGTACGGGCCAGTTGGGTGTTACATTGTAGTAGTCGCCCAGATAGGGCATGAACATGCTGAACTCTTTGAAGGATTCCTTCTCGGTGCCGGTATAGATGTCGCCAAATGAGGCGCGAACCGGGAAGAAGCCGGTGGCATACACACTCTTGGGCCCCTGGACGGCATCGTCAGACACGAAGCGGATAAAATCCTTGGCGGCAGCGATCTTGGTCTCGTCGCCGTTGTTGAAGATACCGAAGCCCCAGATTCCGCCCGCCAGTTCAGGCTTGCCGTCGTCAGTGGGGAAGGTCATGGCGAAGGGGGTGAAGGTGACCTGGGAGGCATAGTTGGTGGCGTTGGCTGCGTTCCAGGCGAAGCTCATCTGGGCGGTGCCGTTGGCAAACAGCTGCAGTTCGTCAGCGGCGGCGATGCCCGGGTCAGCGGTCAGCAAACCGGCGTTGACCATGTCCTGAAGCTTTTGAAGGCCTTTGACGCCTGCTTCGCTGTTCATGGTGTATTGGGTGTGCGCTGCATCGGTAAACTGGGCTGAATAGAGGTTCATGGCCAGGGCGCGGGTGCCTTGATCGCCGCCCTGCCCGCCGCAGTAGACGATACCGGTGTGTTCTATACCGCTGTCCTTCAGGGCCTGCATGGCTTTTTCGAAGTTTTCGGTCGTCCAGGTGCGGTTTTCCTGGTCGATGTACTGCAGGGCGCCGGCCTTTTCAAAAACATCGTAGTTGATGGCCATGGTATGGGTGGTCATGCACAGGGGATACTCATAATATACGCCTTCGGGGCTCTTGCACGCGGCGACAACAGCTTCGCTCACAGCGGAGATGTCAGCCAGGGCTTCCTCGGTCCACAAATCGGCCAGGTCGACCATTTTGCCCTTGAGGCCCCAGTTGCTCACCAGGCGCTCCGGGCCTTCCATAATGACGTCGGGGGTTGAGTTGGATTCGATGGCGCCGGTGACCTTGTCATCGCCGCCCGCATAGTCCAGGTATTCCACCTGCACGCTGATGTTGGGATACTTCTCGCTGAAAGCGGCAACGATGGTGTCAACCGTTTCTGCTTTACCCCAGCCGCCGATGGGATACGTCCACACGACGATGCTGGTCTTCTCCTCAGCGATGGCCAGGCCGGCCAGGGAAAGGAACATGGCAGCAACCAGGATGAGCGCTACAAGTTTCTTCATTTGAGCCTCCTTGTGTTTTACGGCAGTTATGCTTGCCTTAGTGTCATCATTGTAATTGTATCATCCTACAATGTCAACAGGAAAATGTAGAAAATTGAAAAATAATAGCCATTACATCCCTGATGTCAAGTCAAAACGTGAAGAAGATTGCCAAAAAACACACACAATATAGGACAATATAGATACAAATTTACATTGACAAACAGTTATTAGAACAATAATATAAAAAGCAAAATACAGGAGGCGGATATGGCAAAGAAAAATGGGGAAAAGCTGTATTCCCGGGTGTTTCGTCAGGTGCGGGCCTACATCCTGCAGCACAATCTGCAGCCGGGCGATCTGCTGCCCACAGAGCAGACTCTGGTGGAAATGCTGGGGGTTAGCCGCAATGTGCTGCGTGAGGCCATCAAATCCATGGAGCTGCTTGGCATGGTTTCCGCCCAGCCGGGACGGGGCACGACGCTGAAGGCTTTCAGCCTGGATTTTGTGTTTCAAAACGTTATCTTTGCCGCAGCAGGCGAGGAGGACAACGCCGTGGCTGAAATGCTGGAAATCCGCAAGCGCCTGGAATTGGGTTATATGCGTCAGGCTTTTGCTTCGCTTCAGCCGCAGGACATCGTTCATATCCGCTCCATCATGGAGACCATCAAAAAGCAATGGGAGAATCACAATTTTTTCCACGCGGATGACAGGGACTTTCACATGGCCCTCTTTTCGCGTGTGGACAACCGGACGCTGCAGACCATGATGGAAGCCATCTGGGATGTGGACGCCAACTTCAAGACCGATGAGAAGCTCAAGCACCTTGATGATACCATCATCAAGCATGAGAACATCGTCCGCGCCCTGGAGGCAAACAACGAGGAGGCCTTTGAGGCAGCGATGATGGCGCATTTTGCTTCGGGGAAATACTCCCGCAAGGCTACCAGTTTTGAGGAGATATGATGATGGAAGAAAACGTGATTGCCCGCTTGAAGGACATCCATTCGTGGGTCAGGGAACAGCTGAAAAGCTGCCTTGCCTTTTGGGGTGAACACGGTTTGGACCGTGAGCATGGCGGGGTGTACACCTGCCTGGACCGCCAGGGGCGGGTCTATTCCACTGACAAGAGCGTGTGGATGCAGGGGCGCTGTGCTTGGACCTACGCCCGTGCATGCAGGCAGTACGGGGAAGATCCTGAAGCGCTGGAGATGATGGAGAGCTGTCTGAATTTTCTTGAAGCGCATTGTATCAACCGGGACAAGGGCGGCCGGATGTATTTCACCGTTACGGAGGATGGTCGGCCCCTGCGCCTGCGCCGGTACAATTTTTCCGAAGGCTTCTATGCCATGGCCAACGCCGAGGCCTATCTTATGACCGGCAAACCGGAGCAGTTGGAGAGAGCTCGCGCGGCATATGAAATGATCTGGCAACTCAACCGGGACTTGGCGGATGACCCAGTGGGACTGGGGCCCAAGACCATCGCGCGGACGCGTACCGGGCGCGCGCTGGCAGATCCCATGATTTACCTGAACCTTACCAGTGTGCTGCGCCGGGCGGATCAGCAGCGCGCGGATGTATACGACGCGCGCGCCAGGCAGTGTGTCCATGACATTTTTGCTTACCATTACAAGCCGGATCTGGGCTGCACGCTGGAGTCGGTCGGCCCGCAGGGCGAGTTTTGTCCTGAGTATACAGCCGGACGCACAGTCAACCCAGGCCATGTGATCGAGTGCGCTTGGTTCCTTCTGGAGGAGGCCAACCGCCTGGGGGATCAGGCGATGCATGAGAAGACCCAGGCCATGTTCCGCGATGCCATCCGGATCGGCTGGGACAAGGAATATGGCGGTATCCTGTATTTCACCGACTGCCTGGGCAAGCCTCAGGAGGCCTATGAACACGATATGAAACTGTGGTGGCCGCACAACGAGGCCGCCATTGCCAGCCTGATGGCCTACCGGGATACCGGCAAGCCCGAATACCTGACATGGTTCTTCAGGGTGATAGACTACTGCAGAACATATTTCGCGGATCCGGAGCACCCGGAATGGTACGGCTATCTGCGCCGGGACGGCGTGCCTACCCAGCCCGCGGTCAAGGGCAGCACCTTCAAGGGGCCTTTCCACCTGCCGAGGATGCTGATGATGGTGGATGAGATGCTGCAGGGCCTGCTGTCTGACTGTCCGCATTAGGCCCCAAGGCGGCGCAGGCACGCGGGCGGCGGCCTGCCTTCTCGTCAATGGCGCTTTGCGCAGGACAGCCTGCCATAAGGAGAACCCGCTGAGCATGAATACCAAGATTTTTCTTATCTTCAACCCTGCCGCCGGTGCCCGCAGCGCTGACGCGCGGCTGCAGGCTCAGCTGAATTCTCTGCCCGGCGATTATACGCTCTTGAAGACCACTGCCCCCGGGGATGCCGCGCGTCTGGCGCGGGAAGCCTGTGCCCGGGAACGCGGTCCCAAGCGCCTGATTGCCTGCGGCGGGGATGGCACCCTGGGCGAGGTGGCCGGCGGCGCCATGGACGACCCGGAAGCCCTGGTGGGCGTCTGGCCTTGCGGCAGCGGCAATGATTACGCCAGGCTATATGGCGGTGAACAGCGCTTCCTGAACCTGGCTCGCCAGCTGGACGCGCCTGCTGTGCCGGTAGACCTGGTATCCGTCAACGACCGCATTGCCATCAACGTAGTCAACCTGGGACTGGAAGCCCAGGCGGCGGCTACCATGCTGCGTTTTCGCCACCACCCGCTGCTGGGCGGCAGGCGGGCCTATTTTCTGGGTGTGCTGGACGCGATCACCAGCCACCTGCGCACATCCTGCGAGATCACGGCGGATGGCCGGCCCTTCCATCAGGGGGATCTGTTCACCGCGTCCTTTGCCCTGGGGCAATATATCGGCGGCGGCTACCGCTGCGCGCCCAAAGCGGTCAATGACGACGGGCTGCTGGATGTCTGCGCCATTCTGCCTTTCGCGCGCCTGACCCTACCACGGCTGTTGCCCATTTACAAGAAGGGCCGTCACCTGAGCGATGAGCTGTTTAAAGACCGTATACGCTATGGCCGCGCGCGCGCAGTCACCATTTCCACGCCGGCGCCGGCTTCGCTGTGCCTGGACGGCGAGATCATCTCGGGCAATTCCTTCACGCTGCGGGTGCTGCCCCGGGCAGTGCGCTTTATCCTGCCGCCCGCCATATCAGCGACCTGATGCTTTCAGGCCGGGATAACGGTATAAAAAATGCTCAATCCCTGACAGAATTTCCGCACTTCCCGGATATACGGATGAAAAATCCATATAAATCAAGGGAGAAGCCCTGCTGAAGGCTGCTCTGGATTTCTTGACATTACAAGCGTTTTATCGTTATACTAACATGTCACAAATCGGGGCAGATCCCCGGATTTTACAATGATTATCAAATCAGGAGGGAAACATGGCAAAAAAAATGTTCACTGTTGACGGCAACGGAGCCGTCAGCCACATCGCCTATGCTTTTTCGGATGTCGCGGCCATCTATCCGATTACGCCGTCAAGCAACATGGCGGAATATGTGGATGAATGGTCCGCCCAGGGCAGAAAGAACCTGTTTGGCCAGACGGTCAATGTGGCGGAGATGCAATCAGAGGGCGGCGCGGCCGGTGCCGTGCACGGCTCCCTGGCGGCCGGTGCCATGACCACCACCTACACAGCCTCGCAGGGCCTGCTGCTGATGATTCCTAATATGTACAAGATCGCAGGAGAGCTGCTGCCCACCGTTTTCCACGTATCCGCGCGCACCCTGGCCACCCACGCGCTGTCCATTTTTGGCGATCATTCCGACGTTATGGCCTGCCGCCAGACCGGCTTTGCCATGCTGGCATCCGGCTCTGTCCAGGAAGCTGAGGACCTGGCGCTGGTGAGCCACCTGGCCACCATCAAGTCCTCTGTACCTTTTCTGCATTTCTTTGATGGCTTCCGAACCAGCCATGAGATACAAAAGATCGAAGAGATCGCCTACGAGGACATTGCCAAGCTGGTGGACTGGGAGAAGGTGGACGCTTTCCGCGCCCGCGCGCTCAATCCTGAGAAGCCCCACCAGTCCGGCACCGCGCAGAACCCTGACGTCTTCTTCCAGAACCGCGAGGCGGCCAACCCCTACTACCTGGCCGTTCCCGGCATCGTGGAAGAGTGCATGAAGCAGGTCAAGAAGCTGACCGGCCGCGGCTACAAGCTGTTTGACTATGTCGGCGCCCCGGATGCCGAGCATGTCATCGTTATCATGGGCTCCGGCGCGGAAGCCGCCCATGAGACAGTCACCGCGCTGAATGCCAAGGGCAAGAAGTACGGCGTCCTCAAGGTGCGCCTCTATCGTCCCTTCGCGGCCGACCGTTTCCTCAAGGCCCTGCCCAAGACGGTCAAGAAGCTGGCGGTCATGGACCGCACCAAGGAGCCCGGCGCCCTGGGCGACCCGCTTTACACGGATGTGCGCACCGCGCTGGCGGAAGCCGGCCGCGGCGACATCCAGGTCTATGGCGGGCGCTACGGCTTGTCCAGCAAGGAATTCACCCCCACCATGGTCAAGGCCATCTTTGACAACCTGGACAAGAGCCGTCCCAAGAACCATTTCACCGTGGGCATCGTGGACGATGTGACCAACAGCTCCCTGCCGCTGGGCCGCCAGTTCAACGCCGCGCCCGAGGGTACTGTGGCCTGTAAGTTCTATGGCCTGGGCTCTGACGGCACCGTTGGCGCCAACAAGAACTCCATCAAGATCATCGGCGACCATACCAAGCTCAACGTGCAGGCGTATTTCGCCTATGACTCCAAAAAGTCCGGCGGCCTGACGGTCAGCCACCTGCGCTTTGGCAAGCAGCCCATCCAAAGCACCTACCAGATTGACGACGCCAACTTCATTGCCTGCCACAACCCTGCCTATGTCACCCAGTATGACATGGTGAGCACGCTGAAGAAAGGCGGCACTTTCCTGCTCAACTGCCCATGGGAAGGCCATGAGTTGGAAGAGCGCCTGCCTGCCGCCATGAAGCGCGAGCTGGCCCAGAAAAAAGCCAGGCTGTATGTGATCGATGCCATTTCCCTGGCTGCTAAAAACAACATGGGCAGCCGTATCAACACCATCATGCAGGCCGCCTTCTTCAAGCTGGCCAACATCATTCCCTATGACCAGGCCGAGAAGTACATGAAGGAGTACGCCAAGATAACCTACGGCCGCAGGGGCGACAAGGTGGTCAAGGCCAACTGGGCCGTGATCGATGCCGCCGCGGCCGAGCTCAAGCAGGTCAAGGTGCCCGCTGAGTGGGCCAACGCCACCACCGGCGCGGAGCCCGTGCATGTGGAAGCCACCGAGTACTTCAACAAGGTCGCCAAGCCCATCATCAACCAGGATGGCAACAGCCTGCCTGTGTCCGCCTTTGACCCGGCGGGAGTGGTCCCCACCGCGACCACCCAGTACGAGAAGCGCGGCGTCGCCGTGAACGTGCCCGAGTGGCAAATGGAGCACTGCATCCAGTGCAACCAGTGCTCCATGGTCTGCCCGCACGCGGCCATTCGTCCCTTCCTGCTGCCCGAGGGCACAGAGAAGCCCGAAAGCTTTGAGACCAAGAAGGCCTTGGGCAGGGAATATGCCGGGCATGAGTTCCGCATTCAGGTCAGCCCGCTGGACTGCACCGGCTGCGGCAACTGCTTCGAGGTCTGCCCCTCCAAGACCAAGGCGCTGGAGATGAAACCGTTGGACAGCCAGCGCGGTCAGGAAGCCAACTGGGAGTTTGCCATCAAGCAGCCCGAGCTGCCCCTCAATCACAACCTCAACACCGTCAAGGGCAGCCAGTTCAAGAAGCCGCTGTTCGAGTTCTCCGGCGCCTGCGCCGGCTGCGGCGAGACCCCTTATATCAAGCTGGCCACCCAGCTATTCGGCGATCGCATGATCATCGCCAACGCCACAGGCTGCTCTTCCATTTATGGCGGCTCCAGCCCCACTGTTCCCTACGCTGTCAACGACAAGGGCCAAGGCCCCGCCTGGGCCAACAGCCTGTTTGAGGACAATGCCGAGTTCGGCTTTGGCATCAACCTGGCCTATAACCAGCGCCGCGCCCGCTTGGCTGACGTGGTTGAGAAGCTGATTGCTGTTGAGTACTGCGATGCAGCCATCAAGGAAGCCGGCAGCGAATGGCTGGCCGGCATGCACGACGCCAAGGCATCCCAGGAAGCCGGCGAGAAGCTTAAGGCGGCCTGTGAGTGCGGCGTGATACCGGACTGTCCCTGCGAGGCCTGCGCCGGCGCGCGCGAGGTGCTCAAGGGCGCTGACCTGCTGACCAAGAAGTCCATCTGGATCTTCGGCGGCGACGGCTGGGCTTATGACATCGGCTACGGCGGACTGGACCATGTGCTCGCGCAGAACCAGGACGTCAACATTCTTGTGCTGGACACCGAGGTGTACTCCAATACCGGCGGCCAGGCCAGCAAGTCCACGCCCACCGGCTCCGTGGCCAAGTTTGCCGCGGCCGGCAAGCGCACCCGCAAGAAGGATCTGGGCATGATGGCCATGAGCTATGGCTATGTATACGTTGCCCATGTATCCATGTCCGCCAACTACAGCCAGGTGCTCAAGGCCTTCAACGAGGCGGAAGCCTATAACGGCCCCTCCCTCATCATCGCCTACAGCCCCTGCATCAACCACGGCATCAACATGTCCTTCTCCCAGGCCGTGACCCGCAAGGCAGTGGCCTCCGGCTACTGGAACCTCTACCGCTACAATCCGGAACTGGCGGAGCAGGGCAAGAACCCGCTGATCATCGACAGCAAGGATCCCACCGAGAGCTATCAGGATTATATCCGGAGCGAGGTGCGCTACTCCTCCCTGCTCAAGGCTTTCCCGGACGTGGCAGACGAGCTGTTCAAGCGTTCCGAGGAGGAGGCGGCTCTCCGGCTGGAGAACCTCAAGAAGATGGCCGAAGCCGAGTAACTCCCTTTTTCGTGACACAGCCCGCCGGGGAAACCTGGCGGGTTTTTCTGGTCAAGCCGTTCTTTTACTGGTATATATTAAACAGGGGATCACTGACATACGCACCAAGGAGAACATGGTGAATCGTCAGACGCCGGACAGGTTTTCCCCGTGAGGCGCGGCGGATCGCCCTCTCCGGAACGGATGCAGAGCAGGCAACCTGGCAGCCGTGGCGGTACGCAGCGGCAAAGGAAGGAGGAAACTGTATGCTGGAATTCAAGTATGATTTGCAAACCCTGATTGAGGGCAAGGGCCTGGATGAGGATACGATCAGGGCTTATATTGCCGAGCATTTTGAAGGCGACTGTTTGATGGCTGTGGGGGATGAGGAGCTGATCAAAATCCACTTCCATACCAACAAGCCCTGGGAGGTGCTGGAATACTGCGCTTCTCTTGGCGAGATATTCGACATTGTGGTGGAAAACATGGAGCGGCAGGCACAGGAGTTTTAAAGACGCCGGTCATCAGGCTGGCAAAACGCAGCAGCAAGGTGTCCGGATTGCCCCCGCCGGCCCGGCGTGCTACAATCGGACACAACTTAACACGCGCGCTCCGGAGGGGATATGCCTGAAATCGGCCTGGTGACCTACCTGATTGTTTGCCCGCTCGTTTTTCTGGGCGGCTTTATTGACAGCATTGCCGGCGGCGGCGGGCTGATTACCCTGCCGGCCTATTATATCGCCGGATTGCCGCCCTCCCTGGCGGGAGGAACCAACAAGCTGTCCGCGATGGCGGGCACTTCGGTGGCTACTGCTCAGTATGCCCAGCGCGGCCTGGTGGACTGGCCCCGCGGGCTGGCTTCGCTGCTGGGCTCGCTGCCCGGAGCCGTGCTGGGAGGCTATTTGCTCACCCTGTTGCCTGAGGTTGCCGTGCGGCTGGGTATGCTGCTGGCGCTGCCACTGGTGGCAGCGCTGGTGCTGAAAAACAAGGACCTGTCCATGCGCGCTGCCCTGGTGCCCGCTGCCTGGACGCTGCCGGTGTGCTTTCTGATCGGCCTGCTCATCGGCGTGTATGACGGCTTGATCGGCCCGGGAACGGGCACCTTTTTAATCCTGGCTTATGTGGTGTTCCTGGGGGAGGAGGCGCTGACAGCCTCCGGGACGGCCAAACTGGTCAACCTGGGCAGCAACCTGGGGGCGCTGGCCACCCTGATCGCGACCGGTCATGTCATTTATGCGCTGGCCCTGCCGGCAGCCGTTTTCGGTATCACGGGAAATCTGCTGGGCGCGCGGCTGGCCATCAGAAACGGCGCGCCCTTTATCCGCCTATTGTTGATGGTGGTGCTGGGTTTGCTGCTGATCAAGCTGCTGGTGGATTTACTGCCGGACATCGGCAGGCTGTTGGGCTGGCAATTTTAAAGATGATGATGTTGAGCGTTTCCCGCCATTTCAGGCTGCAAGGGCAGCCGGTCAGCTGCCGCCCTTATGGAGAAGGCCACATTAATCAGACCTGCCTGCTTATCACCGATCAGGAGGCCTGGTATATTTTGCAAAGAATCAACCGCCATGTGTTCCGGGATGTGAATGCCCTGATGGAAAACATCGCCGGGGTGACGCGCTTCCTGGCCGGGACGGAACCAGATCCGCGCAGGGTTTTGACCATTGTGCCCACGGTGTCCGGGCAGGATTATTATCAGAACGAGGCGGGGGAGTGTTTCAGGGTCTATGTGTTTGTGCGGGACAGCCTGTGCCTGCAGCGGCCCGAGGCGCCGGGGGATTTCGGGCGTTCCGGGCAGGCCTTCGGCCGCTTCCAGCGGATGCTCTCGGATTATCCGGCTGCCAGCCTCAACGAAACCATCCTGAATTTTCACAACACACCGGACCGTTACCGCAAATTGGAGGAGGCTGTCCGCGCTGACAGTTGCCATCGCATGAAGGACGTCAGCGCGGAGGTGGATTTTGCCCTGGCCCGGGCGCAGCGCGCCGGTACCCTGCAGGAGATGCAGGCGCGGGGGGACTTGAGGACCCGCGTGACGCACAATGATACCAAGATGAACAATGTCCTGCTGGACAGCGCTACGCGCGAGCCGCTGTGCGTGATTGACCTGGACACCGTCATGCCCGGCCTGGCTGCCCATGACTTTGGCGACTCGATCCGCTTTGGCGCCTCCACCGCGGCAGAGGACGAGCGCGATCTGGACCGGGTGCGCTTCTCCCTGCCGCTGTATACGGAGTATGCCAGGGGCTTTCTGGCCGGCTGCGCGGGCAGCCTGACAAGGGTAGAGATCCACACCCTGCCTGAAGGCGCCTGGGCCATGACGCTGGAATGCGGCGTTCGCTTTTTGACCGACTATCTGGAAGGCGATGTCTATTTCCGTACCCACCGCCCCGGGCATAATCTGGATCGCTGCCGCACCCAGTTCAAGCTGGTGGCGGAGATGGAGGCCCGGTGGGAGCAGATGCAGAAACTTGTCCGGTCGCTCGCTTAGGGTTTGGGTATATATAAAGACAACCGTGTGCCCGGTAGCAGCCAAGGCGCACGGTTCTTGTTTATCAGAATTTAATCAGAATTAGGTCGTCTGGCCCAACGGCAGCAGGGGCAGCATTTTTTTCACCGCGCGCGCGATCAGCGAATGGCCCTTTTGGTTGGGGTGCATGCCGTCCACGCAGTACAGGCTGCCCAGGTCACGTTCCTCCAGGAAGAAGGCGCGCAGGTCAAACAGCAGGCTTTGTGTCAGCCTCCCCACCTTGTGAACCGCCAGGGCGTATTGCTCCTGCCAGCGGTAAACGTGGTGGATATCCCCCAGATATCGCAGGATGGCCGCGGCGTCCAGGCCTTTGGATATCCAGGGAACAAAGCGCTCGGCGACCAGCGGCGGCGGTGTCACTAAAATCGCCTGCTTGCCCAGTTGCCTGACCGCCTGTACAAAGCGTGTCAGCACATCCTCAAACGATGCCAGGGGCACCCTCGCGGGATGATATTCTTCCGGGCGTTCAGCGGCGGCTTTCCAGTCGGGTGTGCAGTCATTGCCGCCATACTGAATGGCCACGGCATCGGCTTCCAGCGTGTCCAATGCCTCAAAGTCCGCCAAACCCTCCTGCGCCAGCGCGCCGAAACGCGCGTGGTTATCAATGGCTATCACGCTGTCACGGCCCAGCAGCTTGTCAAAGCCCTCCTTTAAATAAACATAGCGTTCGCGCTGCTCGTCATAGGTGACGCCTCTGCCGATCGAATCCCCGAATAAGGCAATTTTCTTCATGTCTATTCCTCCTTGGTCAAGTCCGATTTCCTGATCCTGTGTCGCTGGGCTGAAAACGCGTTCTGTCTGACAGCGTTGTCAGACACTTCAGTATATCATTTATCAACTCCCTGTATCGGCTCAACCTGTGTTTCTTTGTTGATTGTCTTGTAAAATTTAAGTCATTTATAACGGGGAGAGGATAAACGGTATGAAAGCTCAAAACACTCCGTTTAGCGTAGCGGTTTAATCCATTGGGCGAATCATGCTTTCAATAAAGCCAATCTCACTCTCTGAGATATTATATTTTTTGTATAATTCCTCGTCAGTCCATGGTCTTGTAAAATCCTGTTGTGGGACAAACGAATAGACCTTTTTAGTTGCATTTTGGGATGGTTTTTTCAATAGAACTAAAAATCTAAAAAATCTCGTTGCAATATAAGATATGATATTCTTGGCTTCGTTTTCTGAAGATGCTCCCTCGATGACCAAATAAGTCTCGGTACACGCAGTACCTGGTGCACCAACAAATGGTTTCCCTAAAATCATGTGCGGGAAAGTGTCGCTACCGCTGCCAAGGAAGGGAATGAAAACTTTCCACTTGTCTACCAAGTGTTCGTTCCGTAATATCTCTTGACGCGCAACGAATGAAGTTCCGCCATTTTGATAAAGAAGAACATCATCAGTTTTTGTGCGATTTTTACGGCCTCTAAATTTAGAAGAAAAACCAAAAGGTCTTCTCGTACTAACTAACTCCTCAAACGAATCCTCATTTGCTGAGATGACTTTTCGATAAATATCAACTCCTTCATTGTAACGAATAAACACATCACAATTTTTCTCAAGCAAAGGCCTTTTTATCGGGGTGTTTTTTTGATTATCTTTATATGTCGTGACTAAACAATCACCAGGATTGTCTCTATCCCAAAGGAAATAGCAGACACCTCCTTTTATCTGTACACCAGGAAAACAATCTGCCGCTTCGATATAATCGTGTATTTGAACTAAGCGCCTGTCGTTAAGCATGGTGTCGCGGAAACTGTCAAGGCCCTTCCCTCCCGAAAACCATCTTGAAGGTATAATCATTGTTATATAACGTGGGTTTAATTTTATGGCCTGCTCAACGAATTTTTGGTAAATTGGCATTGAGCTTGTGCCGCTCCCTCCCCCATCATTAAGTTGGTACGGAACATTGCTCGCAATAACATCAAAAGTCATCCCTAAAATCTCCTCTGGTTTGCTGGTGTGAATAAATTCATAAGCATGTTGTTCTAATCCTTCCTCACGGTCATACTGCGATTTGCTTGCGCCGCAGAACCCGCACTTGTTTCCTTCCCAGTAGTGTTCTGTGTTTTTGAACCTGATATTGCCTTCTACATTATCAAATGGCACGATGGAGTAAACTGTGTTGGCGTACTTACTGCAATATAGGCTCCTGCGGGAAAGCAGGCTGGTCAGCTCTGTGATGGCAATACCATAGAGCTGTTTGGTGAAAATATGCTTGCGCCGCTCTTCTTCATTAGGAATCACATTCTTTAGCCCCTCAAGGAGTCTTTTGGCGATTTCCCTCAGAAACACGCCTGTTTTACAAGCGGGGTCAAGGAAAGTGGTGTTGGGGTTTCTGAATAGCTCTTGTGGCAGCATATCCAGCATCTTGTTTACCACTTCCGGCGGCGTAAACACCTCGTCATTCGACAGGTTTGCCAGACAGTTGAGGATGTCTGGATTATAGACTTTCTCAAACAGAAGACTCATATTTGTAGACCTCCCAGAAGTTGATAGGCGGATATTCTTTAACGGGTTTCGGAATAAAGGTTTTGGTTGCTTGGTCGTATTCCAGGTTGTGCATGAAGATGCTTACTTGTTCTTCTTGTATTTCCAAAAGGTGAGCTAAGGCATAATCCTTTCGCTTGACCTTGTGGCTGTTCACCAAATCCCATTGGACAAAAATAATCGGCTCTCCCTCATTAGTGCGAAGCGTGAGAGCATCGCCGCAGACAATGTTACATTCAAGCAGATAACGAGCACTCATTTCAATTTCATGGTTGGAAGTCCCGCAGACACCCTCATAAGCTTCCATGAACCGCTCAAAAAGGCGCTCTCTGCATTCGATGGCATTATCCAATAAAATATCCACGCCATACATAGAGGATAGGGCGAGCAGGGCATACCGCTCCCATTGCTCGTTATTTCGATGTTTGTTAGGGGCATATCGCTTTGTGACGACAGCTAACTTGCGGTTCAGAATCTCAATCAAAAAGTTCCCGTTACCACAGGCAGGCTCTAAGAATCGGCTCTCAATACGCTCTGTTTCATGCTTTACCAAGTCCAGCATTGCATTAACCTCACGCGGATTGGTGTAAACCTCGCCGTGGTCTTGAACCCTTTTCCTTGATTTTATCTGATTTCCGCTTGTCATTTTACCCTTTCTAACAGAATCTCCCTGCTCGTACCCCTGACAGGGTGAAGAGGGAGTTTTCAGTTGCCAACACTAATATATCATAAAAAATGATTTTTTAACCACAGATTTGATTTGTGCAACCTGTATCATTTCATTCCGGCCTCATTTCCAACTACAGATTTGATATACCCTCAAAACGGCGGGCATTGACAGCTTGTGCCGGCAGGTCTATAATCATTACATAACTGTTTCAAATAATTTCAAACTACGAAACAAATTGAAGGGAGAGCCCTTATGAAACAGATCACGCGATGGATAGCCCTGTTGCTGCTAATGGTGATGGCCCTGATGCCGGCCTTGGCGAGGGGCGAGGGGGCAGCTGACACGCAGGATGAGATGACCGTTCAGGAAGAAGCGTCCCTGGAGCCATCGGAAGAGGATGCTGAAAGCCTTGAGGATGCTGATTCGGCGCCTGCGGATGGTCCGGAACTGACCGCCCCGGCGGAGGCCGCTCCCCCGCCCTTTGTTCCCCTGGCGATCACAAGCAAGAAAGACATGCCCAAGCCCGGCACGGATGTCAAGTCTGAGGCCATCGTGACCGCATCGGAAGGCATCGCCATGTTTGAGCTGCCCACGCACGAGTCGGGTATCCTGATGAACCTGGACGCAGGCGCCATACTCACCCTGCGCGTGCTGGGGCAGACCTGGTCCATCCTGTCCCTGGGCGGGGAAATGGGCTATGTTCCCACCCGTGCCCTCAGCTTTGCCTATGGCAGCGTGCAGCCCAACATCGCCATTGTCACAGCCCCGGGCGGGAAACTGACCCTGCGCGCTGAAATGACCACCAAATCCAAAGCCCTGGCTACCGTTCCATCCGGCCGCGCGGTGCTGCTGCTGGCCAAGGGGAAGACCTTTTCCCTGGTGCGCCATGAAAACCTGGAGGGCTATGTGCTCAGTGAGCATCTGAAGGAAGTGCCTGTCAATATCCAGCTCGGTACGCTCACCCGGGTGGTCAGCATCGTGCCTGAGCGCGAGGCCAATGTGCGTTTGCGCGCGCAGCCCAACCGCAACGCCGCGGAATACACCAAGGTCAAATCCGGAAACTTTGTCGTGGTGCTGGAGATTCAGGACGGCTGGGCCCTCATTGAGTTTGATGGCTACCATGGTTACATGATGGCAGAGTATCTGAAGCAGGGCATCGATTAAGCGGCGCCTGGGGTTTCCCTTGCCGGCACAGCCCCGCGCTGTGCCTTTTTTGATTCTTATGGTATAGTGATACCAAACATGACTCACAAGGAGAAAGACATGAAAAGAGTATTGTTGTATGGCATGACCGGTGAAAAAAGCTGCTTTATGCACGTGCTGCTCAACGCGGTGCAGCTGCATGAGGGCGGCGCGCAGGTCCGGGTCATTTTTGAAGGCGCCTCGGTCAAATTGGTCAAGGGCTTTGAGGATGCGAAGAACCCGGTTTATCTGAAGGCCAAGCAGGCCGGCCTGCTCGCCGGTATCTGCCTGGCCTGCTCCAAGACCCTGGGCGTTTATGAGGACAACCTGGCCTCCGGCCTGCCGATGCTGTCGGACATGTCCGGTCACGCCGGGATCAAGCCCTATCTGGATGAGGGTTATGAGGTTGTCAGCGTCTGACGCCTGAACAGCCCATGGCATGAGCGGCGCAAGCCGCCGGTGCCTGTGCGGGGCGGATGTTCTGCTTATAATGACTGTGTTTTGCGTGTTCTATGCTTCGTTATATGTGTTAGGAGGTCATGATGCGTCAATTTTCGTGGCTCAACCAGAGCAGTTTGGTACAGGAGAAGGATAAGATCACCATCCAGGCGCCCCCGCGCACGGACTTCTTCAATTTTGGCCTCAAGCTGGATGAGAATGGCCTGCCTGATGAGTCGGTGGCCAACGCGCCGTTTTACTATACCGAGATCACAGGCGACTTTGTCCTGCGCGTCAAAGTATCCCTGGAGCTTGTCGCTACCTATGATGCCTGCGCCCTGCTGCTGATGAAGGACGAGCGCACTTGGGGCAAGCTGTGCTTTGAGAAGAGTGATTTCGGTACCATCGCCGTGGTCAGCGTGGTTACCAATGTGCGCTCTGATGACGCCAACGGCGTCAACGTGGATGGCCGGCCTGTCTGGCTACAGGCCGCGCGCGTGGGCAACTACTTTGTTTTCCATTACTCCCTGGATGGTGAGCGGTATGATATGGTACGCTTGTTCTGGATGGAAACGGACCGCCCCCTCAAGGTGGGCTTGGTCGCGCAGTCCCCGCTGGGGGAGGGCGGCCCGCGCCATTTTGAGCACCTGAGCATCCAGGAGAAGACCATCGAAAACCTGCGCCAGGGCAAATAAAACCCATTGAGGTCTTCCGGGGCTGCCGGCAGTGGCAACCCCTTTGGGTTGCGCTTTGCCAAGCTTGCCTTTGAGCCTGTCACAGGCTATGATGGGACAGGACGATTGAGCGCAAGAGGAGATTTGCATGGCTGGTATCAAGTCGCTGATAATGCGCAACAAGCTGGTGGACACCCTGGTCAATCTGCGCGGCAACGCGAGAGCCTGTATTTATACCGAGCCGCTGTGGGGCCTGCCGGTCAACCTTTATATGCCGCTGGCTGCCAAATACATGGAAGCTTTGGGGCTGGATGTTTTCCAAATCGGCCTTGTGGCGACCACCTACCTGCTCAGCCAGGTGTTTTTCTCGTTCATCTCCGGTGCGGTGACCGACAAGCTGGGCCGGCGCTGGACCACCACCATCTTTGACAGCCTGGCCTGGCTGATCCCTTTTTTCCTCTGGATGAATGCCCGGGGCTTTATCTGGTTTATGCTGGCGGCTGCTGCCAATGGCATCATGCGCATCACCAACAATGCCTGGAGTTTGCTGATGGTGGAGGACGCGCCCAAAAGCAAGCTGGTATCGATTTATTCCTTAAGCACGATCGCCGGGCTGCTGTCCGGTTTCGCGGCGCCGCTGACCAGCCTGTTTGTCGGCAAGAACAACCTGGTTCCCACCATGCGCTGGCTGTATCTGTTTGCGTTTGTGTGCATGGTCATCAAGATCTACCTGGTGCATACGATGACCACGGAGACCACCCTGGGCGTTCAGCGCAGGGAGGAGCTGCGCGGCAAAAGCGTGTATGATGCGATGAAGGGCAGCTGGTCGGTCATCCGCCAGATGCTCACCAAGACGCCGCTGATGCTGATGCTGGGCATCATGTCCTGTGTCATGGTCATCCGCAGCAGCACGGAAAACTTCTGGCCGCTCTTGGTTACAGGCAAGCTGGGCATTTCCGAGGGCAGCCTGCCGCTATTGAGCGCGATGAAGTCGGTTATCCAGTTGGTTTTCTATTTTGGCATCGCGCCGCGGCTAAAGCCCCGCTACTTCTTCAGGCCCATGCGCCTGGGCCTGATGATCATTCTGGTTTTGCACCTGGGATGGTATGTCTTGCCGCGGGAGGTCGCCCCGCTGGTCTATGCAGGGGTTTTGATGGAGGCGCTTGAGATGAGCATTCTGACACCCTTGCTTTCCAGCCTGCAGATGCTTTTGCTGGATCAGACCGAACGTTCGCGCATGTTCGGTTTTTCGCTGACGTTCTGTCTGCTGGTCACCTCGCCTTTTGGCGCGCTCAACGGCCTGCTGGCCCGTGTTGAGCAGGGATTGCCCATGCTGCTGTCGGCTATGATGGCCGGCCTGGCGCTGCTGCTGCTGATGCGTTTCCGGCTGCTGGTGGATCGCCAGGGCCTGCTGACGGATGTGGGGGAGGAGGCTGCATGAGTTATTATCAAGAAGCGCACCTGCGCGAGATTCTGGCCGGCAAAAAGCTGTATCTGCTGGACATGGACGGTACCCTTTATCTGGGCAATCAGCTTTTTCCGCACAGCCTGGATTTTTTGGAGGCTGTCCGGGCAAGCGGCGCGGACTATCTCTTTTTGACCAACAATTCTTCCCGAGGCACGGACGCCTATGTCAAAAAGCTCAACGCCATGGGCATCCCGGCTACGGGGGAGGATTTTTTTACCTCCACGGACGCCGCCTGCGCCTGGCTGCGCGCTCACTACACCGGCGAGCGCATTTACGCGCTGGGCACGGCCTCCTTCGTGGCGCATTTGCGTCAGGAGGGCTTTCCGGTGACAGAGCGTTATGACGAGCAGACCGACTGCCTGCTGATGGGTTATGATACTGAGCTGACCTACCAAAAGCTGATTGACGCAACGCGGCTGATCAACCGCGGGGTAACCTACCTGGCCACCAACCCGGACTGGGTTTGCCCGACTGAGTACGGCTACATCCCTGATTGCGGCTCCATCGCGCAGGCGCTGGAGCATGCCACCGGCCGGCTGCCGCGCTTCCTGGGCAAGCCGGAGCCGGCCATCGCCCGGCTGGCTATGGAGAAAAAGCAGGTGATACCGGAACAAACCGTGCTGATTGGTGACCGCATTTATACCGACATCACCTGCGGCAGGCGCGCGGGCATATCGACCATCCTGGTATTCAGCGGCGAGACTACGCCGGAGGTCTGGCGTCAAAGCGACATCAAGCCCGATGTCGCCCTGCCCGGGGTGGAGGACATCCTGGCGGCGCTCAGGGAGCAAGCCTGAGCGTCCTGTGAATGCGAAAGACCGGCATGACGGCGATGATGAAAGGAAATACAGTATTTATGGACAAAGCTCAGCCGACTGAATATGAAAGGCCGCCTCAGGATGTGCTCAAGGACAGCCTGACGCCGCTGCAGTACCGGGTTACCCAGGAAGCGGGCACCGAGCCGCCCTTTGACAATGCCTATTGGCAGGAGGACAGGCCGGGCATCTATGTGGACATCGTCACAGGCGAGCCGCTTTTTTCTTCCCGTGACAAATACCGAAGCTCCTGCGGCTGGCCCGCCTTCTGTGACAGCCTGGATGAAAAGCGCCTTGTGCAGGTCGAGGACCGTTCCTTTGGCATGCTGCGCATCGAGGTCCGCAGCAGCCTGGGGGACACCCATCTGGGCCATGTCTTTGAAAACGACCCGGAGTCCCCCAACGGCACACGCTACTGCATCAACAGCGCCGCCCTGCGCTTCATCCCCATGGAGCAAATGGAGCAGGAAGGCTATGGCCGCCTCCTGCCTGAACTGGAATAGCAGGAATCTTTTGTCAACCGGACGGAAATCCATGCTAGCCGCCAAGATTCGGGCCCCGGGCGTTTGCCTGGGGCTTTGTTGCTTTGTTGATGTTGATTAACGGAATTCTTTCTCCCAGGAGATGATCTCGGCCTGGGTGGCGCCTTGGATAAAGGTGTGGATGTTCTCCGCGATGCTGTCCGCCTGGCCGGCGTCAAAGGCCAGCGCCGCGATGGCGATTTCCAGCAGGCTGTGGATGTCCTGCTCCCCGGCTTCCGCTGTTGTGACGTTAAAGGTTTTGCGCAGCTGGTGCATCAGCGGGCGGATGACGGCGCGCTTGTCCTTGAGGCTGCGGCACCAGGGCGCGCGCAGCCGGGCGTTGATATAAACGATCAGCATGGCTCAGGTATCGTCATTGATGTCAAACACGCTGGCGAAGGCTGCCCGGGCGTCATCCAGGCGCTCATAGGGCACATAGATTTTGTAGGTTTCAAAGATATCGCCGGCGGACAGGGTAAAGCCTCTGCCCAGGGTGGCCAGGGCATTGAAGGGGATTTCGCCCGCGGCAAAGGCAATCTGCATCGCGTTGCGCAAACGGCCCGGCAGCTCGCCCAGGAAGATGGGATCATCCGCCCGCAGCGGGCTTCCCTTGGCGCCGCAGTCCGGGCAGAACCGGTCAGCATGGGCCCGGTAGCAGGCCGCGCAGTGGTAGCGGTTCGCCGGGCCATCATCTTCCCGCAAAAGGGTGATCACTAGGTCCAGTACGCGCAGGCCCGCTTCATCTGCCCGGGTAGAGCGCGGGCATTGGTAGCGCTCCATCACAAGCATCCGGCCCTGGCCATCCCGGGCGGCTGTATGGCCTTGCGCCTTCAAGGCTGCAAGGCAGGCTTCCTCCTGATGGTAGATGTCAGGCTCCTGGCCTTTGACCCAGCATACGCCCAGCCTCATCTCCCCGGTATCGATGCTTTCGTAGCCCGGGGGCACGGAACTGTCCGCGGGCAGGAACATGCCGATCCAGTACTCAAAGCTGCCCGCCCCGTCCAGGCGCATCAGCCCGATATAGCTGCCCGCCTCGGGAAAGGCGCGCGACCAGGATGCGTCAATAATCTGCTCCAGGGGCTGGAAGCGCTTTTGATCAAACCATTCCTCCCACTTGTGCGCGAAGCCCCCTTCCCTGCGGTCCTGCTCGCCATAGCGCAGGCCGATAAAGCGGCTGGCCGGCGCCTGCTGGGTGTACACCTTGATGATCTGTGCCATGCGCTCCTCCTTCATTGCCGGTTGTCTATCATCCCGATACGATTTTGTCGATCGCGCGCAGTTCCTCCGGGGTAAAGGGCGCGCCCTGCTGCGCTTCCACGCAGTCTTCAATCTGGCTGAGGCGGCTGGCGCCAATGATGACCGAGGCGGTCACCGGGCTGATGTGCAGCCAGGACAGCGCCATCTGGGCCAGGGTTTGACCGCGCTGGCGCGCGATGTCATTGAGCGCGCGCACCTTCTCCAGCTTGTCAGTGGTAATCTGCTCAGCTTTGAGGAAAACGCTGGCGCCCGCCGCGCGTGAATCAGCCGGAATGCCCTTTAAATAGCGGTCGGTCAGCAGGCCCTGGTCCAAAGGCGAGAAGGGGATGGCGCCCACGCCCTTTTCGGCCAGCACCTGATACAATCCCTGCTCCGGACGGCGGTCAAACAGATTGTAGCGCGGCTGGTGGATCAGGCAGTGAATGCCCATATCCTTCAGAATATCCACCGCTGCCGCTGTGCGCTCGGGCCCATAGTTGCTCAGCCCTACATACAGGGCCTTGCCTTGGCTGACGGCCTGGGCCAGGGCGGACATGGTTTCCTCCAGCGGGGTCTCCTCGTCCGGACGGTGGGAATAGAAGATGTCCACATAGTCCAGACCCATGCGCGCAAGGCTCTGGTCCAGGCTTGCGAGCATCTGTTTGCGGCTGCCCCACTCGCCATAGGGTCCTTCCCACATATGGTAGCCCGACTTGGTGGAGATGATCAATTCATCCCGGTGCGCCTTCAAATCCTGGCTGAGCACCCTGCCAAAGGTCTCCTCAGCGCTGCCAGGCACCGGGCCATAGTTGTTGGCCAGGTCAAAATGCGTGATGCCCAGGTCAAAGGCGCCCAGGATCATCTCGCGGCTGTTGGCGTAGGGGAAGAAGCTGCCGAAGTTGTGCCAAAGTCCCAGGGAGACATAGGGCAGCTTGAGCCCGCTGTTCCCAACGCGCTTGTATTGCATGGTCTGGTACCGTTTGGCGTTCGCTGCGTACATGTGATGTGACCTCCTAATATATCCGCTCATTTGCAGTATACCACCAAAGCGGGTATATTGAACGGGAAAACACGCGCGTGGCGCAAATGGAGCAAGCAATGAAATTTGTATCGTGGAACGTTAACGGTTTCCGGGCTGTCCTGCAAAAAGGATTTGATGAGGCTTTCATCGAGCAGGACGCGGATTTTTTCTGCCTGCAGGAGACCAAGATGCAGCCCGGACAGGCGCAGTACGACCCGCCCGGCTACAGGGACTACTGGCATTCCGCGCAGAAAAAGGGTTATTCGGGCACGGCGGTGTTCTCCCGGCATGAGCCGCAGTCCGTCGTCTTCGGGCTGGACGGGCAGCACCTGGACGAGGGCCGCGTCATCACGCTGGAGTACCCGGGGTTTTACCTGGTCAACGCCTATGTGCCCAACGCCCAGCCCGAGCTGGTCCGCATAGACTACCGCGAGCAGTTTGAGGACGATATGCGCGCGCACCTGGTGGCGCTGGACGCGCGCAAGCCGGTCATCTACTGCGGGGACCTGAACGTGGCCCACAACGAGATCGACTTGAAGTATCCCCGGCAAAACCGCGGCCAGCCCGGCTTTTCAGACCAGGAGCGCGCCAAATTCAACCGTCTGTTGGAGGCGGGATTCACTGATACCTTCCGCCACCTTTACCCGGACCAGACCGGGGCCTACACCTGGTGGAGCTACCGCTCAAACGCCCGCGCCAGCAACGCCGGCTGGCGGATTGACTATTTCCTGGTGTCCAGGCGCCTGGCCGGCAGGGTCAAGGCCGCCGGCATCGAAAACCAGGTGTACGGCTCCGACCACTGTCCGGTAACGCTTGAGATCGAGTTTTGAATCTGGCGGGGTTCTCCCCAAATGGCAAAGTCCCGGTAGTGCTGCCAGGACTTCAGACTGTCAACAAAGCCCCAGACGTGCTGGGACTTTGCCGACAGTCTGGAATGCCGCCGCGGCGGCATTTTTGTTAATATTGAGGCAATAAAATCAATATGTATTAATGACCCAGGCTCTTTTTTACCTCTTCCATGCCGATAACGCCCTTGGCCAGGCCCAGCGCGACGCGCTGCTGGTACACGGGATGGGCCAGCAGGATGTCGTTGGCCGGCGCTGACATGAACCCGGTCTCAATCAGAAAAACCGGCATCTTGGCCCAGTTGTTACCCACAAACTGGTCGCCTCTGCGCACCACGCCGGTTTTGACGCCGGTTTCCTCCATCATGCCGCGCAAGAGGGCCTCGCCGTACTGCCAGTAGGTCTGCCTGTCGGCAGCAAGGGCGGCATAGGGCGATTTGTCAGGAATATAAACATATTGCGCATCCGCGTCCAGGCGTTTTGACATGTTCAGATGAATGCGCAGCATATAGTGCGCCCCGGCTTGCTCAGCGATGTCAACGCGCTGGTAGTTGGTCAGGCCGGTTTCCTCGTTCAGGCGGGTCATCACCACCTGCGCTCCCATTTTTCTAAGCTCAATGCACAACAGGTAGGAGATCTCCAGGGCCGCGATGGACTCGCGGCGCAGGGTGATCTTGCCCTGCGCGCTGCCGCCCTTGCTGTACACGATTTTGCTGGAGCCCGGCATCAGCTGCTCACCGCCCTTGCGCTCCACCGGCGCTTGCTGGTGGCCGGGGTCAATGCAGACCACCACGCCTGAAAGGGGGCCTTCAGCGGCTGTTTCGGGCAGCTCCGGCGGCGCGAACAAGGTGCGCTCCGCCTGCTTGGCCATCTGGCTGCCCTTGAGGTTCTTGATGGTAATGGTAATCAAATCCCGGGCTGAGGCATTGGGGACCTGCAGCACGCCGCTGAAGACGCCTGCTCCATCCGGGACAATGGTAAAGCTGCCCTTTTGCATGACCGAGCTGAACTGCAAGGTCAGGGCCTGATGCCCGGGGGCAGTGAACTGCCAGCCCATCTGCTTGACGCCGGGTGTCAAAACCAGGTCGCTGATTTTGCGCGCGGCGCCCTTTTGAGGAGAGGGGGCGGCAGGCGCCTTGCCCGGCCGGTAGGTCACCTTGGTTTCAAAGATACGCTTTTGCGCGGGCGTGAGTACCTTGAGGCTGACCTTGCCTTCCTTTTGGGTATAGGCAAGCGGCAGAAAACCGGAAAAGCTGCCGTCCGGGCTTTGCAGGGTCAGCATGCCTGATTCATTTTTTGTGCTGTAGCTCAGGCACACAAACTCGTTGCCCGGCAGGCTGAAAGCATATCGCAGCCCTCCTGTTTCAGGCACAAACCTGGCGCCGGCCTTGCCGGTTGCGCCGACTTGCGGGACAAGGCCCACCAAAAGGGCAAGGCTCATCATGAGCAGCATGACTCGTTTCAACATCTTTGCTCCTTAATCTTCCCAGCGTTTGGCCAGCTCGTTGATCTGCCGGGCCAGCTTTTCCTTGAGCTTGTTGCTCAAGCCCCGGCTGTTTTGTACCAGCCTGCTCAGCCTGGCCAGGGCCTGGTTGAGGGCGTCGTCGCGCTGCGCGGTCTTTTTGCGCTTGGCCTTTTGACGGCTCACCAGCGCACGGCTGCCGGCTTGCTCCTGTTGATCCCGGAAAAGGTCCCATCCGTCACCGGAGTAAGGCACCGCGGTGGAAAAGCCGCGCTGCTTGAGCAGGCCCTCAAACTGCAGCGCCGCCGTCTCCTCGCCGTGGGTAACAAATACGCGTTGGGGCCTGGGGCTGAAGCTTCCAATCCACTTGAGCAGCCCTTCCTGGTCCGCGTGACCGGAGATGGCTTGCAGTGTGCGTACCTGTGCGTTGACCGCGATCGTTTCGTTGAACAGGCGCACTGACTTGGCGCCGTCATAAATCTGCCGGCCCAGCGTGCCCACGCTTTGGTAGCCCACAAACAGGATGGTGGCTTCCTTGCGCCAGAGGTTGTGTTTAAGGTGATGGCGCACGCGCCCGGCCTCTGCCATGCCTGAGGCGGAGATGATGACGCAGGGCCGCTGTTCAAAATTGATCTGTTTGCTTTCCTCGGCTGTCACGCACAGGGTCAGGTCAGGGAAGGTGATGGGGTTGACGCCGGCGCGCAGCAGCGCCTGCATCTCCTCGTCAAAGAAGGAGATGTCCGTTTGCTGAAAAACCTGGGTGGCTTTGATGGCCAGCGGGCTGTCCATATAGACTGGAAAGCCGTCATGCCCCTTGACCAAGCCCTTTTCCTTGATTTCCCGCAGGAAGTACAGGATCTCCTGGGAGCGGCCCACCGCGAAGGAGGGGATGACCACGTTGCCGCCGCGGTTAAAGGTTGTCTGCAGCACATCGCTCAGGTCCGCCAGATAATCCGGGCGCGCGCCGTGCAGGCGGTCGCCATAAGTGGACTCCATCACCACATAATCAGCGGTGGACAGGTATTGGGGATCCCTGATGATAGGCTGGTTGATGTTGCCGATATCCCCTGAGAAGACCAGCGTTTTGCTGATGCCATCCTCGTTAAGCTCAAGGGTAGCGCTGGCGGAACCCAGCAGGTGGCCGGCATCAGTAAACGACAGCCGGCAGCCGGGAACGATCTCCCGCTGCTCGCGGTAGGGCAAAGGCTCAAACAAATCCAGCGCGGTTTGCGCATCCTGTTGCGTGTACAGGGGCTCATAGCTTGCTTCGCCCGCGCGCACCGCCTTGCGGTTTTGCCACTCGGCCTCCATCTCCTGAATGTGAGCGGAGTCACGCAGCATGATGTCGCACAGCATGCGGGTGGCCGGCGTGGCGTGGATTGCCCCGCGAAAACCCTGCTTTGCCAGCGCCGGAATCATGCCGGAATGGTCGATATGGGCATGGGTGAGCACCACTGCGTCCACCTGGCTGGGGTTGATGGGCAATTCCTGGTTGACATAGGTGTCCCTGCCCTGCTCCATACCGCAGTCAACCAGCACGTGTTTGCCCCTGATGGTCACTAAAAAGCAGCTGCCGGTCACCTCGCGCGCTGCGCCTAAAAATAAAACATTCATCTGTATCCCTGCCTTTTCATACTATGCCATATGAAGCGCGTTTTTATGCTCGTCGTTTTCTTCCTCCTGCCTGGTATACAGCCGGTAGAGCTGATAGTACAATCCCTTGCGGGCAATGAGTTCTTCGTGGCTGCCGGATTCTTCCAGGCCCTTGTCTGTCAATACCCAGATGACATCGGCGTTGCGGATGGTGGTCAGCCGGTGGGCGATGGTCAGGGTGGTGCGCCCGCGGGCCAAAGCCTCCAGGCTGGACTGTACCAGCATTTCAGACTCATTGTCCAGCGCGCTTGTGGCTTCATCCAGCAGCAGGATGGGCGGATCCTTCAAAAAAACCCGTGCGATGGACAGGCGCTGCTTTTGCCCGCCGGACAGCTTGACGCCCCGCTCACCCACATAGGTATCATATCCTTCCGGCAGCGCCATGATGAACTCGTGCGCGCCCGCGTGTTTGGCCGCGGCTACGACCTCCTCTATCCCGGCGCCCGGTTTGCCATAGACAATATTGTCAAATATCGTGCCCGAGAACAGATAGACATCCTGTTGCACCATGCCGATGCTGCCCCGCAGGGATTTGAGCGTCAAGGTTTTGACATCCTGGCCGTCAATCAGCACACGGCCCTCCGTGGCATCATAAAAACGGGGAATCAGGTTGCACAAGGTGGTCTTGCCCGAGCCGCTGGGGCCTACCAGCGCCACGTTTTGACCGCTGGGCACCTTCATATTGACCTGGTCAAGCACCTTGGCGCTATCCTCCTCATAACGGAAGGTCACATTCTCCAGAGTGATTTCGCCGCGCACATCCTTGAGGTCCTTCGCGTTTTTGCTGTTCTTGATTTCCAGCGGCGCGTCCATCACCTCGAAGAAACGCTCAATGCCTGTGACGCCGCGCTGGAACTGTTCGATGAAGTCCACCAGCCGTGTCACGGTGTTCAGCAGCAGGTTGATGTAAAGCAGGTAGGAGGCAAACTCGCCCGGGCTTAATTGCCCTCGCGACAGAAAAAAGGCGCCAGCCACAATGACCAGCAGGTTCATCAGGCCGTTGAGCAGCCTGGTGGTAGAGTGGAAACTGGCCATGACCTTGTATTGCCGCTTCTTCAGCGTCAGGAAGGTCTGGTTTCCCTCCTCAAATTTTTGGCTTTCCAGCTCTTCGTTCGCGAAGGATTGCACCACGCGCATCCCCAGCAGGCTGTCCTCGGCCTGGGCGTTGATTTCGCCCAGCTGGAAGCGGCAGGCCTTGAAGGTGTCGCGCAGTTTATGATTGAAAAGGACGATGGACAGCAGCATGACCGGCAGCGACAGGAAGATAATCACCGTCAGTGTCAGGTTCATCTGGGAGAGGATGACAAAGCTGACCACCAGGTTGATGCCGGCGATCAAAAACTCCTCCGGGCAGTGGTGGGCGAATTCGGTCACATCAAACAGGTCGCTGGTGATGCGCGACATGATCTGGCCGATTTTGGTGTCGCTGTAATAGGAGAAGGACAGCTGCGCCAGGTGGGCGAACAGGTCGGAGCGCATGTCCCGTTCCATCTTGGCGCCCATGATATGCCCCTGGGATTGCATGTAATAACGGCTGCCCGCTTCCAGCAGCAAAAGCCCGACATAGGTCAGTCCCAGCTTTAGCACGATATCCAGCGTGATGCTGCGGAAATCCTGTACCGCCAGGTCGGTGATCCGCTGAACAATCAGCGGAAAGACCAGCGCGCATACCGTGGTCAGCACAGCGCACAGCAAATCCATGGACAGGATGTTCAAATAGGGTTTGTAATATGGGATGAAGCGCCTGATCAGCGCCCCGGTGCTGCGGGGATTTTTGGTGGCGGTATCCATTGAAGCTCCTTGGCGGTCGTTCAGGGGGGAGGGGTCAGTTGTCCGGTGACATCACCCGATAGCCGGACAATTCGGCTGAAGCATGGGGGATCAGCAAAAAGGCGGCATCCTGGGTTACAAAGGCGTAGAATGTCCGCCCGTCTGCCTGCGCTTCCATCATCGGGTAGCCCATCAGCGCGCTGGAGCTGGCGGTGAAAACAGCGTCCTTTGGCAACAGGGCGGCGGCGGCAGCGGCAGGGCGGATGCCATGGACAGTAGCTTGGCTGCCCTGGAGAGTGATCTGCCGGGTGGGATAGGTATGCCAGATGCCGTCTGACACCTCCCCGGCCTGAAATCCCTCCGGCAGGGGAAAGGCCAGGCCAAAGGCATTGGCCAGCTGACGCGCGTCCCGGGACTGCAGGGGGGAGATGGGTTGCAGCGGCGCGGCGTCCGCTGCTACCACAAATTCGTTCGTGCGCTTGGATTCCTCGTTTTCCATCATGACGGCAAACACATAGAATACAGCAATCAACACAAGCGGCAGCAGGAAGGCCAGCGGCCGGTGCAGTATCCTCACGCAATCTCCTCCCCCAGGCGCGCACAAACGGCGACGCCCAGCAATTCATCCAGCGCGCTTACATCCCCCTGGGCGTGCTCGTAATAGGCGCGGTAAAAAGCCCGGGCCAGCAGCACGGCCTCCCTTGGCGAAAGGAAGGGCGAGCAGAGCATGTTGGTGATGATGTCCCGCGCGGGCACCGCCAGGTATTTTTGCATGCCGACTTTGAACGACATCCCGAAAACGCGCGGGAAATGGCTGGTATCGCCGGCAACAAAAATACGCATATACTCGCGCGCGAGATCCTCCAGATAGGTGCGGAGAAAGCTGTCCGGGTCACTGCTGAGCTGCATACAACGCGCCAGGCGCTCGTCATCAAACAGCTCCCGCGCCATGTCGCGCAGCGCCTGTTCCCGGTGATGCTCGGGATGCTCAAAACTGTGGAACAGGTAGCACTTGATCAGGGAAAAATCGGGCTGGCGCGGATTGCGCTGGTATAGCCGCCCCAGCATAAGCAGGCCGCGGTGCACCTCCAGGTTATCTGGAGAGAGCGCCTCAGCCAGCGAAAGCGCCTTGTGGATCTGGACGGGATCCTGCCGGGTGCGCGCCTCAAACAGCAATTCCTCCAGGCTCATCCCCTCAAAGGAAGGTTCCCTGTTCTTCTTTCGCAGAGGGAACCTTCTTCCTGCATCGCGATTTCTCATACTGTCATTTTATCATCCCGGGTCATTCTTGACAATGCCGGGACACAGGTGCTATGGTAGTGCCGTGCCGATGGCACAGGGGTGCTGGCTGTACGCCGGCTGAGATTGGGCTTTGCCCGGAACCCTTGAACCTGATCCGGATAATGCCGGCGTAGGGAATGTTGTTTCATTTCACCGCCTGTTTATCCACAGGCGGTTTTTCAATCAGACATGATCACAGGAGGCAAGATGGCTACTCCAAGAAACCAGCCCGGGCTGTCCACCCGAAAGGTACTGGAAAGCGCCCTTTTAATCGGCATCTCCCTGGTGCTCAACGAGATCGCCAAATTCAATTCAACCTGGATTTATGGTGGCAGCGTTACCCTGGGCAGCATGGTTCCCCTGGTAATGCTATCCTGGCGCTGGGGTACACGCCAGGGTTTGTTCAGCGCCTTTGTTTTCTCCCTGCTGCAGATGTTTCTGGGGATGAAGAACGTGATGTATGGGCAAAATGTGCTGCAGATGGCGCTGATCGCGCTGCTGGACTATGTGCTTGCCTACACGGTCATCGGCCTGGCCGCTGCGCCGCGCAAACTCATCAGGAACGATATGATCGCCTTGGGCGCCGGTATCATCATGGTGTGCGCACTGCGCTTTTTATGCCATTTTTTCTCCGGATGGCTCATCTGGAACGCGCTGTGGCCCAATGACAAAGGCTTGAGCGGCGTGGCCTATTCACTGCTGTACAACGGCGGCTACATGCTGCCGGAGACCCTCATTGCGCTGGTAATTGCCCTGTTGCTTTTTGTACCGCTCAAGGGATTTTGGCTGGGCGAGGACATTGCCGCTGCTTAGGAGTCAACAGGGATTTTGCCCCGTGCGCGCAATTGCTCGGTTTTCTTGCCTGCGCCGGAAGCGCTGTGCTATACTTACCGCATGGACAAGCAGGACACCGCGCCCGCGGCGGCGCATCCCCACCATGGGCACCGCGCGCGTTTGCGGGTGCGCTTTATGGCAAGCGGGCTGGAGGGCTTTGCGCCGCATGAGGCGCTGGAGCTGCTGCTGACTTTTGCCATCCCGCGGCAGGATGTCAACCCGCTGGCGCACCGGCTTATCCGGCATTTTGGCAGCTTCAACCGCGTGCTGGAAGCGCCGGTTCAGGAGCTGTGCCGGGTACAGGGTATTGGCGAGAATGCGGCCACCCTGCTTTCCCTGCTGCTGCCGCTGTTTCGCCTTTACCACCTGGGGCAGGGGAAGCGGGGGCCGGAACCGGCGGATACCGATAGCCTGATTGAACGCTGCCGGGGCCTGATGATGGGGGAGCGGGTGGAACGCTTTTATGTCCTGTCCCTGGATGCCCGCGGCCGGCTGATTACCCATTCGCTGATCTCCTCCGGGGATGAGGGGGAGACAGCCGTTTACCCGCGGCTGATTGCTGCGGAGCTGCTGCGCACCGGTGCTGCCGGCTGCGTCCTGGCGCACAACCATCCCTCCGGCCTGGCGCAGCCTTCCGCCGCGGACCGGGAGTTGACACGGGCCTTGCGTGACATCCTCTCGCCGCTGGCCGTTGTTTTGAGGGATCACATCATCATCGCCGGGCAGGATGCTTTCAGTTTCCGGCGAGAAGGCCTTTTGAGATAGCATGACAAGGGG
>JBMNLV010000003.1:0-264362 GCA_050953005.1 Christensenellales bacterium
GTCGCGCGGAATCAATGGTTCATGGAAGAAATATTGCATATGCGACATGGAGACCAAACGGTTGATGTTGGTCATGCCCTGCTGATGGGCTACCAGCAAGGTGATATGGTGGCGGTTGTTGCGATTGTAACCGATAATCAGATCGTTTATGTCCTGCAGTGTCTGAGCGCCTTTTGTCTTGGCCTCTTCCAGCATGATCGCCAGGCACTGGGCAGTTGCGGTCGCGTCATGTACTGCACGGTGCGCGTTCTTTAGTGTTATGCCCAAATATTTGCACAAACTGGCTAAATTATAGCGCTTCAAATCCGGATATAATTTTTGCGAGAAAGCAAGCGTATCAATCTCAGGCAGTTCAACTTCTTTGCCCAGCCGCCCCAACTCACCTCGAAGAAAAGCCATATCAAAACCGGCATTGTGGGCGGCGATCGGGCAATCTGCGATAAAGTCCATCAACCTGGGCAAGGCTTGAGCTGCTTTGGGTTGATCCTTGAGCATAAAATCCTGAATACCGGTAATTTGAATGACTTTGTCACTCAAGGGAATTTCGGGATCTACCAGGGTGGAAAAGGAATCCACTACCGTGTTGTGTTCCAGCTTAACCGCGCCTATTTCTATAATACGATCCGCGAAAGGGTTAAGTCCCGTGGTTTCGAAATCCAATACAATGATTGGGCGGTTAATGTCCCTGGTATCAGCGCGATGAACAATGCCGGTATCATCCATCATAATGCCTTCCATGCCTGGGATCAGTTTGATTTTTTGCTTTTTAGCTGCTGAGAAAGCTTCCGGAAAGGCTTGTACAACAGCAGTATCTGTGATGGCAATAGCTTTGTGACCAAAGGCTGCAGCCTGGGTGATCAGATCGCCTGCGGATACCAAACCATCCATATAACTCATGTGAGTATGTGCGTGCAGTTCAATGCGCTTGTGCTTCTCGTGGTCCTTGCGTCGCGGCAACTCAAAGGCATTGATGTCCCGCGCCATCACGGTCAGTGTATTATCATAGGTATCTATCTGGCAAAAACCACGCACGCGCAGTCCCATACCTGGCTGCATGCGGCCGAGAGCTTCTTCGGCTTTCTTCTTTTCAGCCGTCGAGTCATAGGCTTGCAGATCTCCTCCGTTGAAGGCATTTGGCTTGCCGCCAAGAAAGGCCTTGCAAGTAATGCTTTCAGTCCCGTCTGAAAGCACAAAGATTGCCAGCACGGATTCGCTTTTTTGGATGTTGCGGCTTTCCAGGCTGATGACCTTTCCCTGGATGACTACCCTGCCTGAAAGTTCATTAAGATCCTTGATAGGCACAGCCTCCGCAGCAATGGCAATACCTACAATCCGATTGTTCTTCCTTTTTTTCTCTTTCTCTTGAGGGAGCGGCATGGGCCCAGGCTGAGGTACTTCCTCCAGCAGTTGCTGCTCGCGCTGCCGCTGGCTAACCTGGTACGCGACACGTTCATCGATATTTTCTGCCAAGCTCAGGCTGATATCCGGAGCAATCTGGAAAATATCAAAGATCGCCCGGCGCAGCTTGTTTTTAACCTCAATTTTGTTCATGTATTCATAGGCAAACTGACTTGGCAATTCAAGCAGCAAGCCTTCACCTGCCTTCAACCAGCGGATAGTGCCAGCGTGAACGTTCATTGCAGGATAATGGCGTACCAATATTTTTTCGATGACACCGGCATATTGCTCAGGATGTGCTAAAAAATCCTCGGCGAGTTGGGGTGACGCCACACGCACGCTGATTCTTATACGGGGAAATGCTTGCTGCAAAACCTTACGAATGGCTGAAAAATCCGCGGCGTCTATTAATACATCGGCTGTGAAATATGCAATTGCCTTTCTCTTTTTCTCATAATACTCCACTTGTGCCAAGTATAGCTTCCCCTCCAAGTGGGGCAGCCTGGCGTAGAGTTGCGTCCAAAACTCCTGTTCACTCATTCTTCTTCTCCAAGGGGTCAGTTGATTTCAAAAAGTGATTGATCATTGCCATCACTTCGGGCACCGGGTCATCTTTTACCTTTTTAACAAAACGTCCCTGGTAGTATAACGCGCTTCCATTATGTCCGCCACACAGGGCGATATCTGCGCCGCGCGCTTCACCCGGACCGTTGACTACACAACCCATGATCGCTACCTTGATGGGTACAGTGATGTGCCGGGTTTGCTCCTGTACTCGCCTGGCAATACCTTCGATATCAACCTCGGTACGGCCGCAGGTAGGGCATGAAACTAATTCAAGTCCGCTTCGCAGACCGACTGCCCTTAAGATGTCAATGGCCACCTGCGGCTCGGGCAAAGGCGAGCCTGTCAGGGAGACGCGCAGGGTATCTCCAATGCCATCCAGCAGTAAAGCGCCTATCCCGATGGCGGACTTCAGTGTTCCCTGGCCTGGCAAACCGGATTCAGTCACACCTAAGTGCAAAGGGTAATCAAAGGTTAGATGAGCTAGGCGATATGCGTCCACCATCAAACGCACCTCGCTGGCTTTCATGGATAACACAATGTCCTCAAAGCCCGCTTTCTCCAGCAGCCTGACATGCCCTGCCGCGCTATCCACAAGCCCGCGGGCTGTCACACCACCGTCACGGTTCAAAATATCCCTGGGTACTGAACCGGAGTTAACCCCAATACGGATAGGAGTCCCATGTTGCCTGGCGCAATCTACTACTTTTTGAACTTCGCGGATATTCGACAGATTCCCCGGGGTTGATCCTCAGTTTGTCAATGCCGTTTTTCTATTGCAGCCACAGCCAGCCCGGCATCATAATGGATATCAGCCACCAGGGGAATCCTGGTGCTTCCTTTGAGTCTGCGAAACGGCCCTCGGCACATTCCATGTCGTACACAGAAATACGTATGAGATCAACAACCGGCCAGGCCCAGCTGACGGATTTGCTCCGCTGTTGCCTCAATATCCCGTGTGTCCGTATTGGTCATTGATTGTACGCTGATAGGGCTGCCACCACCAATTGGCAGCTGGACCAACCATTATTTTTTCGTGTTTCTGCCATTAAAACAACCTTATCACATCACGCAGCGTGATCAATGCCATCAGGGCGAATAAAAAAAATCATGCCGGCTGCATGCACATAGCCTTCACGCGCAATAGGTTTTTCCGCGCAAAGCTTCAAGCAGTAAAAAAACAGAATGCGACTGCCGTCCAGCCCCGGAATAATCAGCATATTCATAAGCCCCAGATTGATCGAAATCAACAACCATCAGGTATAAAATATCCCTGTAAAATGTGTCTGTTGAAATCTCATCAACGATCATTTTGGTGATGCCCACTACGCCGGCTACTTCACCTGCGCCCCTCGCCACGGGTAACCAGATTGACGATGGCATTGATGACCACAGTGCCTGCCCGCCAGGACATCCGTACTGCATGTTCCAGAACCTGTAAACAGGCTGCCTCTGCGCATATTGATCGCCTGCCCTTGAGACATCATGATACCAATCATGTTTGCGCCCCTGGGAAGCATCATAACGCGGCGTTACATTAAGCGTGAGCTCCGTTTGTCCGTCAGCTGTCCCCACGCAAAACAGTAAAACTGCCGTGGTATTCCCCCGGCTTGACGGGCAAGCAATTCGCTCAGATTATCTGTAACCGCTTGTCCATCAACTGCCAGGATAATATCTCCGGCTAACAGACCTCCCTCCTGGGCCGCACTGCCTTGTGAGACGGACTCCACCCAGGTTTTTTACAGGTCCTTCAGGTACCGGAATGCCGCTGAGGGCAAACAATACCACTGCTGCGACCAGCGCCAGAACAAGGTTCATCAAAGGCCCCATGATGATAGTCAGCAGACGTTTACTCACGCTGTAATTATTAAAAGCACGAGGGTCGTTTTCAAACTCTTTCTTAGTATCATCTTCGCCGTAAAACGCACAATAGCCGCCCAGCGGGATAGCTCGCAAAAAAAACTCAGTCTCGTGTTTTTTACGTTTCCACTGAAAGAGTTTGGGCCCAAAACCAATGGCAAACTCCCTGACCGGTATTTTCATCAATCTTGCTGCAAAAAAAATGTCCGGCTTCATGTGCCGTAATCAAAATACCAAACAGCATGACCGCTGCTATAATATACAAAAATGTCATGAATCCTCCTAGGCATAGCGTTTGATTAAATGAGTTGCCACAAGGCGCGCTTGTTGGTCAGCTTCTTTTACTTGCTCCAAGTCATCTGCGGGTAAGTTACCCAATGACATCAAACTATCTTCAACTATTGAAGCGATATCGGGGTATCGGATACTCCCCAGTAAAAAGGCATCGACCGCAGTCTCGTTGGCAGCGTTCATGATGCAGGCTGCAGCTCCGCCGGCTGTCATTGTTTCCCGGGCCAGGCGTATTGCAGGAAAACGTGTTTCATCAGGCGGTTCAAAACTCAATGTCCCCAAATGATCCAAACGCAAAGGCGGCGCGCCATTATCAACGCGGCAGGGGTAGGCTAACGCGAAGGCAATGGGAACGCGCATATCCGGGATACCCAGCTGCGCCATAACAGCGCCATCGCGGAAAGCAACCATGGAATGCACAATACTCTGCGGGTGTATCAAAACCTCAATCTGCCAAGGCTTTGCATTAAAAAACCATCTGGCTTCCACCATTTCCAGCGCTTTATTGAACATAGTTGCCGAATCTACCGTTATCTTTCGCCCCATTTGCCAGTTTGGGATGCTTCAATGCGTCCTCAAGACGCGCATGGCACATCTGTTCTCTGGTCCAGGTTCTGAAGGGGCCACCTGAAGCCGTGAGCATGATACGATCATATGGATTGCCACCTGCGCCCAATAAGCATTGCCAGATGGCACTGTGTTCGCTGTCCACCGGAATCAGGCTGGGGTTATTCGCATCCTCGGGGCATACATCCATCACCAGTTGACCGCCGGCTACCAGCGCTTCTTTGTTGGCAAGCAACACGCGTCGCCCTGATTTTCGTGCGGCAAGCACACTGCCCAGCCCAACCATACCAACAACGCTGACCAGAACATCATCACAAGGTGCCTGAGCAGCCAATATTTCCAACGCTTGTTGACCAAAATGCCACTGGCAAAAATGCAAATCCTGCGGAATCGGCACTTCTCCTGCGGTCAAACCAGCCATGACAGGACGGAAATAACGCACCTGTTCAAACAAGGTTTCAGCTTGTTGATGCGCACTGAGCGCAGCTACTTTGAACCTGTCAGGATGCCGTCTGATGATATCCAAGGCCTGGGCGCCAATAGAACCGGTGGAACCGAGGATGGAGATTTGCCTTAATGCCATTGGCTAAATCCAGGAAGGGCCTGGTACAAATATACCAGTGTTCCGCTAAATAAAATGCTGTCAAGGCGATCCATCATACCTCCATGCCCGGGGAAAATGGTTCCAAAGTCCTTGATACCACAGTGGCGCTTAACAAAAGAAGCGAGCAAGTCACCAATCTGGCTGGCGATGCCACCCAGAACACCCAGTACAACAAAGTGGATAAAAGCCGGCATTATCACCTTGAATAGCAAGCCTACCAGATGGATTCCTATAGCGGCCAATACGCTGCCCAACAATCCAGCCACAGCACCTTCTACTGTCTTTTTAGGGCTAATTTGCTCATTGAGCTTGGTCCGGCCAAGCTTAGATCCCACGAAATACGCTATCGAATCGCCAAAAACCGGTATGAGAAAAGCCATGCTCAATAGCACGCGCTGGTAACCGATAGTTTCTATCTCTGTCATCCCAAGAAAACTCATCGCGGGCAGAGCGACAGTAAACAAGGGCAGCACTGACATTGTCAAATCCTCAAGCTTGGGCTGATCACGGAACATGACCAGGACTGAAACAATTAATAAGGTCAAGGCGACCAGGCTGACCAGCAGTAAAAGGCTGGTCACTTGACGCAAATATAAAAACCCCGGAATCGCAATAATCAACGCAGCCCAGGTAGGCCAGGCTACCGGGCGGTGCCCCGCTTTTGACAACGCACGGAACATTTCATACAATGCGATGCATACACAGGCTATCCACAGCAGGGAGAACACCCAGCCACCAAAGTACAGGGCAACAAACAACAATCCCAGCAAACCCACGCCTGTGATAATCCGTGCACTCATAAGTTGCGACCTCCAAAACGACGCTCGCGCCGTGCGAATAAATCCAAGGCTTCCTGGTAGTCAGCCACAGTAAAATCCGGCCACAGCTTTTGCGGGAACATCATCTCAGCATAGGCGCATTGGCACAAGAGAAAATTGCTTAACCGTTGTTCTCCGCTGGTGCGAATTAATAAATCTACATCCGGCTGACCAGCAGTATACAAACTCGCTGAAAATCGGGCCCAATCCAAGTCCTCCAAGTTTGTCCGGCCAGAAACTGCGTCCTCGCACAGCGCTCTGACTGCACGCAGGATTTCATCGCGCGCGCCATAATTGAGAGCAATGTTCAGTTGCAGTCCGGTATTGGACAAGGTATGCTCTTCCGCTGCGATGACCGCGTCCCGGGCCGGTACGGTCAATCCGTGTTTGTCTCCGAGAATACGAATCTTGACACGGTTTTGGTGCAACTCATCTATCTCTGACTTGAAGTACTCCTCAATCAGGCGCATCAAAGCGTTTACCTCGGCTTCCGGGGCGTGACCAATTCTCTGTGGAGAAAGCATATAGACTTAGCACCTGGATACCAACATCGCTACTATAGCGGATGATTCCCCGCAATGCTTCCACACCTTTTCGATGTCCCATCATGACACTGAGGGCATGCTGCTTTGCCCAGCGCCCATTTCCGTCCATGATGATAGCTACATGTCTTGGCAAGACAGGTTTGGGCATCAATTATCCTCCGGGCTGATGTCGCGGAAATATGAACATAAAAGAACATTGTTCTCATATCGAACAACACGGGCTATCCGTCGGGCCAGGTCATGAAGAGGCCTGGGTGGTTCAGCAAATACTACATGAGGCTGGATACCGCGACAAGTTAAACGTTCCAGCGCTTCTTCCAGTGACATGCCGGCCAGATCCTCCATCAAACGGCCATGATGTCCTTTTCTTTTTCCCTGCCCATCTCGTCTATATCCCTGATGGCGGCATCAGTTACCTTTTGCAGCTCCTGCTCTGCAACACGCTGGTCATCCTCAGTGATTTCAGAATCCTTTTTCATTTTTTTGAACTGTTCCATTGCGTCCCGGCGGATGGCACGAATAGCTATCTTGGAATCTTCCGCGTTCTTCCAGACCAGCTTGGTCAATTCGCGCCGCCGTTCTTCGTTTAGCTCAGGAACCACCAGACGGATAATCTTGCCATCGTTGGCAGGGTTGAATCCCAAATCGCTTTTAAGTATGGCTTTCTCTACCAACGGAATAGCCTTGGGATCCCACAGCGAAATAGTCAGCATCCGAGGTTCTGGTGCCATGATATTAGCCATTTGATTCAACGGCGTCATGGTACCATAATAATCCACCATCACGCGGTCAAGCAATCTTGGGTTGGCACGACCCGCGCGGAGGGATGCCAGCTCCCGCTGGTAAACATCCTTTGTTTTTTCCATTTTTTCTGCGGCCTGGTCAATGACGCTTTGATACATCTTGCTTCCCTCCTTATTTATTGTTTGTATTGTAACGAGTTTTAGTTGTTTTATCAACCATCATCCGGCTGGCATATTAACATATCAGCTGAAGAAATCCTGAAAGATGCTCCTTGTTAAGATTCTTCTCCATTCTCCGTGAAATAATCCCGGTCAATCTGGATCACGCATTGGTGCCTTGGATTTAAAGAGCGAGCAAAGGTTTCTATTTCCTCTGCCAGACCTTCAATATCGTGATCTACCGGCACGCTGACATCAAAAATCAACTTGATGATGCGCTTGCCGGGCACCAGACGGAAATCATGCAGGCTTAAAGGTGGTGTCCGGGACGAAAGAAAAGCCTTCAATTGCGATTTGACTCCCTGTCCCGGCGCATCCGCCGGCAAGATCGGATCCATGTGGATGGTGATAGGCAAGCCCAACTCCCGCATAATATCCTGCTCTGCCTGATCAATTACATCATGAATTTCGAGCAGCATACTGTCCGCGGCTACCTCGGCATGAATGGAGGCCATTGATCGACCCGGTCCGTAATCATGCAACACAAAATCATGTGTACCGGTGATCTCCGGATAGCGTGCTAATATGCGCAGGATCTTGTTGCCCAGTTCGCGGTCCGGCTGGCCACCGATCAAGGCTGTCACCATTTCTTTAATCAGCTTAAAGCCACTGATAAGGATGATGACTGATACCACTAATCCCAGCCATCCGTCCGCCAACAGGTTCAAAAAATGCGATGCAAAGAGTCCTAACAGCACCGAAAGACTGATCATCACATCATTGATGCTGTCCTGGGCAGCAGCTAATAATGTGCCCATTTTATATGCCCGGCCATGTTTCCTGTAGTAGTAAAACAAAAAAAACTTGGCTGGGATGCTCAGCGCGGTCAAACCTGCTACCCACCAGGAAAACGTTGGCGCCTGAGGTGTAAGAATTGCATTCAGGCTGGATTTGATAAGGTCAATACCGACATAAATAATCAATACTGCAATGGCCATGGAGCCGATATACTCCATGCGTCCATGTCCGAAAGGATGGTTTTTGTCCCCCGGTTTTCGTGCCAGGTGCATGCTGACCCAGGAAATCAGGACGGAACCTGTGTCGGCAAGGTTATTGATACCATCAGCAAAGATGGATAATGAGCCGGATATGCTGCCTGCAATGATTTTGGATGCTGCCAGACAAGCATTGACCGAAAGACCAACAAAGGACGCGCACAAACCACTGCGCGCGCGTTCTTCTTGGGTCTGATTAAACTGTTCGCTCATTTATCTCAAGCCATGTGATCGATGCATTTGCTCGGGCAGACATTCACACACTCACCACACAGTGTACACTTGAGCGGATCGATAATGGCGCAATTGTCGACGACATGGATAGCATCAAATTGACAGGCTTTCTCACAACGTTTGCAGGCAATACAAGCTTTGTCGCACACGGCGCGCGCGTCCCGGGGCGCAGCTGCGTTTTGACAACGCACAGTAACAAGCGCCTTCTTGGGGAGTAACTTAATGACCGAGCGCGGGCACTCCTGCACGCACATACCGCAGGCTGTACACTTGTCCTCGTCAATGACCACGATACCGTTTTCTATCTTTATGGCATCATAACGGCACACGCGTACACAATCCCCCAGGCCTACACATCCCCATGCACACATGCTGGGGCCACCAGCCGTGCCTGCAGCGCTGTGGCAGGTTTGTAATCCTTTATAGTCACACCTTGGCTTAACCACACCGGTTTCACCTTGACAGAGCACTCTGGCTACTTGCGCCTCGGTTTGCTCGGCATCTTTTTCCATTATATCAGCAAGTGTGTCCAGAGTTTTTTGCCCGCCGGGCGTACATAAATCAATACCAGCTTCTTCTTTGATGACGGCCTCTGCGTAGGCATCACAACCAGGATAGCCACAAGCGCCACAGTTGGCTCCCGCCATTGCCTCACGCGCCCGGGCAAGCCGCTCATCAACAGGCACAGCGAATTTCTTGCTTGCAAAGGTCAACACCAGTCCGAAGACCGCGCCCATGCCTCCCAGGACAAGTACAGCAGCTAAAATCGGATTCATGTCAATCCTCCTACTCAGTTAATGATGCCCAGGCCTGCAAAGCCCAGGAAAGCGACAGACATCAAACCAGCAATCACCAAGCTGATGGGAAAGCCCTTGAATGCTTTTGGAATGTTGGAGGATTCAAGGCGCTCACGCACACCGGCCATCAGCACAATCGCCAGCAGGAACCCCAGGGCTCCAAAAACGCCGTTAAGAACTGACCACAGGAGATTATAGTTGCTGTCTATGTTGAGAATGGTCACACCCAGTACAGCACAGTTGGTGGTAATCAATGGCAGATAGATACCCAGAGCGTTATATAGGGCAGGCATGGACTTCTTCATGAACATCTCAACAAACTGCACCAGAGCCGCAATTACCAGGATAAAACTGATGGTATCCAGGTAAGACAAGCCAAGCGGCAGGAGGATATAATGGTATACCACATAGGTAAACAGCGAAGCTAAACCCATGACAAACGTAACCGCAATCCCCATACCGGTGGCGGTCTCTACCTTGTTGGATACACCAAGGAAAGGGCAACATCCAAGATAACGGGAGAAAATGAAGTTATTGGTCAAGATGCAGTTGACCATGAACAACAAAAAATTGCTTAAAGTAAACGTCATGATGCCTGTGCTCCCTTCCGCTTACTGACGCGATCGGTGATCGCGTTAATGGTGCCAAGAATCAATCCAAAGAGGATAAAGCCGCCCGGGGCCATGATGGCCAACAACATGGGCTCAAAGGAGGCGCCAAAGATCGCGTTGCCAAAAATGGTTCCATTGCCAATCATTTCACGGATGGATCCAATTAAAATCAAAGCACATGTGAATCCCAGCCCCATGCCCAGGCCATCAGCTGCCGAAAGTATCACGGAATATTTTGCCGCGAAAGCCTCCGCGCGTGCCAGGATGATGCAATTGACTACAATCAGCGGGATGAATAATCCCAACGCGTCATATAAAGCGGGTACAAAAGCCTGGATGAGCATTTGAATGATCGTGACAAATGTTGAAATAATCACGATGTACGCCGGGATACGTACCTTGTCCGGAATGATGTTGCGCAATAAAGAGATGACGATATTGCTGCCCACCAACACAAAAGTGGCTGCCAGTCCCATGCCTAACCCATTTGTTGCGCTAGTGGTCGAGGCCAGCGTTGGACATACGCCTAATACCAGACGGAATGTAGGGTTTTCATTGAGGATACCATTAACAAATACACCGCGCAGGCTGTTTTTTTTCTCATGCATGTTGTTTCACCGTCCCATACACTTTTCTACTGGTCATAGCGGTCAATCAATGGAGTAAGGATGTTCATTATTAGAATAGCGAAAGTAACCCCTTCAGGGTAAGCCTGGACACTGCGTACCACAGCAACGATAACACCGCATCCTATGGCGAAGATGATCTGTCCGGAAAACAGCATGGGGTTGGTTACGTAATCAGTTGCCATAAAGACCGCGCCGAACAACAAGCCTCCTGAAAGTATGGCTTTAGCAACATCTCCGCCTGTAAGCCAGGTAATCAGGGCTACAGTGCCTACAAACAGCACGGGAATATGCCACTTGATTGTGCCAACAAACAGCATGTATAAAAAGCCGATCAAGATAGCAATCTTGCAAACCTCGCCGATAGTGCCGGGGATGTTGCCAAGCAGCAGATCATAGACTTCATACCCGCCGGGGTGAAGCAACGGTGTCGCAGAAGAGACCGCGTCCCACGCCAGCCGGGACAGCGCTGGTATTTCCCAAAAGGCGGACCGGCATATAGTATACACTCATGCGCGCCGGCCAGGAGGCCAGCAGAATACCGCGTGCCAGCAGGGCGGGGTTTAAAAAATTATGGCCGATGCCGCCGAAAAGTTCCTTAACCAACAGGATTGCAATTGCGCTGCCAATGGCAGGAAGCCACAGCGGCGCTTGAGCAGGCATATTGAGTCCTACCAGCAAACCGGTCACAACGGCAGACAAATCCGTCACGCGCACGGGGCGTTTGGCCAGCTTTTGAAATAGATATTCACAAGCTACCGCCGTGATGACGGCCACCGCAAGCACCCAGGCTGCCTTGGAGCCAAAAAGGTAGATGCCTGCGGCTGTAGTGGGAACCAGCGCGATAATCACATCCAGCATCAAGGTTTGGGTGCTCTCGCGGCTGACAAAATGGGGCCCGGTGGAAAGACGCAGGTTCATCTTGTTATATCCTCCTTGCGGTTATTTTTTCCTTGGCTTCCTTAAACTTGGCACAAAGTTCAATCTTAGCCGGGCATACATAGGAACAGGAGCCGCATACAATGCAATCCATCACGTGTTGTTTCTTTGCGCCGGATAAATCAGCTTGATCCACCAGGACATTTAAATGCTGGGGATTGAGTTTGATTGGGCAGGCATTTATGCAGCGACCGCAGCGGATGCAGGCGGTCTCCGGTTTCTTAATAGCATCCTTTTGATTGAGTACCACAATACCGTTGTTGGCTTTAACAATACTGACACTGGTGCCCGGCACCGCAACGCCGGTCATGCTGCCGCCAGCAAAAATCTTGCCAGGCTCTTCGGAAAAACCACCGGCTGCATCAATGGCGTCCTGAAAGCTGGTGCCGATACGAATGCGAAGGTTGGAGGGCGCTCTTACACAACCGGTCACCGTAGTAATGCGGCTGACGAGCGGTTTGCCATAGATAACAGCGTCTGCGATGGCAGCTGCTGTTCCAACATTAAACACAGCAACACCGGCATCGCAAGGAAGGCCTCCAGAAGGTACCTGTCGTTTGGTAACCGCCTCAACCAACTGCTTTTCCCCGCCCTGCGGGTACTTGGTCTTCAATGTCACTACGCGTACGCCTTTGCGTCCCAGCACCGCCTGCTCCATGGAGAGAATGGCTTCCTTTTTATTGTCTTCGATAGCGATAACACTTTCTTGCACACCCATTGTGCGCATAATTGCATGCAGACCATTCACAATACGCTCCGGTTCTTCCAGCATCAGGCGGTAGTCCGCTGTTAAAAAAGTTTCACACTCCGCGCCATTGAGGACTATCATATCCACCTTTTTGTCATTTGAAAGGCTTAATTTGATATGGGTGGGAAAACAGGCGCCGCCCAAGCCACAGATGCCGGCGTCCTTAACCTGCTGAATAATCAGTTCCCTTGGCGCTGTCTCTATCTCTCCCAGAGGTTTCAGCTCGGCCCACTCATCCAGGCCATCACTTGTTATTTCTACGCAGATACTGGGTTTCTTGCCCAGCTGTTGGCAACTGATAATCCCGGTCACTTCACCTGAAACGCTTGCGTGTACCGGAATGCCGAAGTTGCCTACAGGGGTAGCGATTACCTGACCAAGAAGTACCTTGTCTCCTTTTTTAACACAGGGTTCGGAAGGAGCGCCGATGTGCATATCCATGGGAATAAGCACCTTGTCCGGGACAAAATCTTTAATGGCCTGCTCCCTGCTGGCTGCTTTGCCTTCATGCAGCTCCTTGAGCGGATGAATGCCGCCTTTGAAACTTAACTTCATGATTGTTATGCCTGCCTTTCTCAGTTCAACCGGTTCAATGCCTTATTTCAAACGCTTCGTTAATAGCATCAAGGATGGCCTTCATTGTAGCTGTCGCAGCACTGCTGGTGTCAGGATTGACCAAATTGTTAACCAGGTTGGGCGCATCTGTTTCACCGGGCATACGCAGCTGAAGCGGCGGTATCTTGCCTTCAAAGCGCGCAGAAAAACCTTCGTCCAGCGCAAGGCTGCCATATCCGGGGCTCTCGACAAAGTCTTCAGGAAGAACGGTGATTGATTGGATACTGCCATCCTCGTTAAACACGGTCTGTACGGTGACCGGCCCCATAAAGCCTTGCTTGGTCACCACCACATGCCCGCGTTGGGTGTAAAGATCGTAGGCTTCATTGATAGCGTCTACAATGGCTTGCGCCGTTGAAGTTGCGCTGGTAGCAGTGTCAACATGCCTGAGATTTTCAACGAGCTCACCGCCATCTTCCGGATAGAGGGATAGTGGTGGCTGCTTATCAACGAACTGGCTTAGGTAGGATTCTTCCAAAGCGAGCGCGCCATATCCCGGGGTTTCCTTAAACTCTTGTGAATCAATAACAACTTTAATAATCCTGCCATCCGAATTAAAGCTGACGCGTACATTGACAGGCCCCATGAAACCTTGCTTGGTTACCACGAATTCGTTTTCACTGATTGTTACCGGCGCTTTAGTCACCGGTGCTTCAGTCATCGGCGCTTCAGTCACCAATGCTGCATCAGCTTCTTGCTGATCAGGCTCCTCCTGCGGAAAAGCCTGTGCGTGCAGGCTGTTGACAACCTCCAGTACCGCTTTGGTGGTAACAGTTGCGCCGGTGAGGCCGTCAATGTGACATTCATCTACAGGATGATTTCCATCTGCAAGATCAAGCGGCGGTAATTTACCGATAAACCGTTTTTCAAAGTCCGGATCAAGCACACGGGTGCCTACGCCCTCAGTCTCGGCAAATTGTTCATCACCAATCAGAATAAAGGTAATTCTGCCATCTTCATCGAAGGCTGCGGTTACTGTAACCGGCCCTTCATACCCCTTGGCACTGCCGCACAGGGCATTTTCGGGTACAACGACAGGTTCTGGTTCAGGCAGCTCCTCAGTAGGTTCTGTCACAACTGCCGTTGGCGCGGGCGCAGATATTCCTTCAGCGATGATGTTTTTATTAGCATACGCGCTGTTTATTGCGTCCAGCACAGCCTTGGTAGTAATGGTGGAGCCTGAGATGGCATCAACATCCTCAATCGCAACAGGCATGGATTTACCCACAAACTGCCTTGCAAATTCAGGATCCAGTGCTGCTTTACCAAAACCATCCGATTCAGCGAAGCGCTCATCCCCTATTTTCAGCGCTGTGATGGTACCATCGTCTTTGACGGTTACTTCTACATAAATGGGATTATTGGCGCCCTTGAAACCAACAGACTCGCCCGCGTATGTAGTACCTTCAGGCTTATCTGCTGCTATAGCAATAACATTTTTATTCTCATATGCTGAGTTAATGGCATTCAAAACTGCCCGTGTGGTGATGGTGGAACCTGAGATAGCGTCAATATCTTCCATCGCTACCGGCATGGATTTTCCAGCAAACTGCTTTGCAAACTCAGGATCCAGTGCTGCTGCACCAAAACCATCAGATTCAGCGAAGCGCTCATCCCCTATTTTCAGCGCTGTGATGGTACCATCGTCCTTGACAGTTACAACCACATATACTGGATTGGATTCCCCCTTGAAGCCAACTGCTTCGCCGGCATAAGAAGTGCCTTCTGCTGCTTGGACAGGTTTATCTGCTTCAGGATTCAAATAAGACTTGACCTGCCGTGCCACGGAGTTTACACAATCAAGGACAGCGTTGGTGGTAATAGTAGCAGCGGTAATCCCATCCACCGCGTTATCTTGGTCGGCACTGCCCCGCCGCACCGGGCTCTTTTTTCCGGCAAACTGCGCGGTGAAGGCAGCGTCCTTTGCTTTGGCGCCCAGGCCAGGCGTCTCAGCAAAATCGGTACCGCCAACATTGATACCGGTGATGGTGCCGTCCGTACTGACTCCGGTGATTACCTCAATTTTACCGCCATATCCTTTGGCCACAGCTTTGCCAATATAGCCTATTATCTCATCGCTTTTCTTGGCGATAAACAGGATATTGCCATCAGCCAATTCGAGCTCGTTAAAAGTTTCCGCCTCAGGCATAACCAGTTTCCTAGCCCTTTCCTCCGTGGCGTTGGCCTGTTGGCTGATAGGTTCCTTGGTAATCTGATTGGTCAGGGCAAGCCCAAACCCGGCTACCACTGTGATAACTGTCAGGATAATCCATGCAGAAACTCGGTTTTTCATTATGTCAAACCTCCGTTGTATGCCTGTTGGCATCAGTGACTAAGTAAGGGGCAATCCGTGAACGAAGCGCCTGATCCACTGGCCGGCCCAGCATTTCGCCAGCCAAATCTTCATCGCCCTGAAGCAAGGCGGTGCGCACCGCGGAGCTGGATACCAAATTACCATGGGCAGTCTGGACAGGAGCTATCACGCTAAGGCCAATTCCCGCCTGCTTGCATAGTGTTTCCAGCCCGGATATATCAGTATCTCCGCGAAAACCAAAGCGATGGTTAAAACCGGCGACCAAGTGTCTTGCCTTCAATTGCTCTTGCAGCACCTTGCGGAAAAAATCTGCACCACTCATGTGTTGCAAAGTTTCATTGAATATACTTACCGCAACATGGTGGATTCCCAGCGCTTCCAGCAGATCAAGCTTATCTGCTAAAGGGGTCAGCTCAATGTGCTGGCGATGAGGAGAAATCAGGGTACCCGGCAGTCTGTCGTAGGTGTGAACCACTGCTGTCAAACCTTCTTTCTGAGCAATGTAGACAGCACGGTCTATCAAAGCCTTGTGACCCAGGTGAACACCATCAAAAACGCCAAGACAAACAACCGTCGATGTCAAGACTTTTCCCTGCGTTTTCCCCAGCCGATAGACCTTCATAAAAAAACCTGCCCGTCTTCCTAACCAGACTCAGCAATATAATAAGTATACTATCATGTCAAGACATTTAATGTCAATCACGAAAGGATTGTTTTATTCCCAAAATTCAAGATTCGAGCCAGGATTTTGCCGGTCGATGCAGTGAAGATTTTGCCGGTCGATGCAGTGAAGATTTTGCCGGTCGATGCAGTGAAAACAGTTGACAAAGCATATATAAATTCTATATGATTAATATTGCGTCAATAGACTCATTAGCCCCGGGACTATTGAACTGCCGGCACGGCTTGCGACCATCAAGCCAGCCACCAACTACGTTACGGATCAGATCAAGGAGGAGTTTCGCTTGAATACCTATATGGCGAATGCGCAAACCGTAGAGCGCAAATGGTATGTCGTTGACGCGGACGGCATGGTGCTGGGGCGTCTTGCCAGCCAGGTGGCTAACATCCTGCGCGGCAAGCATAAACCTACCTGGACCCCGCATGTGGATACCGGTGATTATGTTATCATTATCAATTCCGACAAGGTAGTGCTGACAGGAAAAAAATTGGATCAAAAGATTTATTATCATCATAGCGGCTATGTCGGCGGTTTGAAAGAAACCAAATACCGCGAACTGATGGCCAAGAAATCCGATTTCGCGGTCAAGCATGCTGTCAAAGGCATGCTGCCCAAAGGGCCGCTGGGCCGCGCCATGCTGAAGAAGCTGTACATTTATACCGGAAACGAGCATCTGCAGCAGGCTCAACAGCCTGAAGCGCTGGTTCTTGAACGCTAAGAGGGAGTGAACGAACATGGCAGATATTAATGCAGTAGGCCGCCGCAAAAAAGCTGTTGCGCGCGTCCGTCTCGTCCCCGGCAAGGGAGACGTCATCGTCAACAAACGTGAGCTGGACGACTATTTTGGTTTGGAAACATTAAAGATGACTGTCCGCCAGCCCCTGGTGCTGGTAAATGCCACAGGTTTTGATGTTCTGGTCAACGTTGTCGGTGGTGGTTTGACCGGTCAGGCCGGCGCTATTCGTCATGGCATCAGCCGCGCGCTTTGCAAGGCTAACCCTGAATTGCGCGGAGAGTTGAAGAAAGCCGGTTTCCTCACCCGCGATCCGCGGATGAAGGAACGTAAAAAGTATGGTCTCAAGGGTGCCCGTCGTGCGCCTCAATTCTCCAAGCGCTAAGCGTCCACTTATTTTGAATGTTAATGAAAATCCCGCGCCTTTTATAAGGTGCGGGATTCAAAGCGTAGACAAAGCGGTTTTATACTGATGTAAAGCTTTATTGCATCCAAAGCGGCGAGGGATTTTATTGTCCTGCAAGGAAGGAAACCTCAACGTAACCTAAGCTACGTTGAGGTTGACTGACACAGCAGGGCGATCAAAGACCCGGCGCGACGATGCAATAAAGATTGGAATCAGTATTAGCAGTTATGCTAAGATCGCTTTGGCGTAATGCATGTATCTGCTTTTCAGAATAATCAGGCAAGCAGTATAATTACGGGCAATAAAACGTAAAAAACGAACCAGTGAAGCTGCGTCCTGAGCATCCGGTCTCCCCATCTTTTCAAGCAAATTCGCAAGCTTCTTGAGGTTCATACACGCCTAGGTCAGCCCTGCTTTCCATCCGGGCCTTGCCATACATCCGGGTATACCTGAATCCGTGATGCTCCTTCGCTGTGCCGAATACTCGCTCAATCGTCTCTTTTCGCTTCCTGTACAGTTCCTTCATCCCAAGGGTGTGGCGGATATCCTCACAGATTTCCAGGTAATCTGCCCATATGTGACGCGTTACCACCTTGGTACAATCAGCGCTCTTTGCGCATTGGGACAGGTATGGACAGGTTCTGCATATTTCCGGATTGCTCCTGTACTCACGATAACCATTTTGAGATGGTTTGTTTATAAAGGAGGTGAGACCTTTGATAATTGGTATAGATGTGGGTGGAACCAATATCGACGGAGTCGCTGTACAGGAAGGCCAAATTACAAAGCAAATCAAACGGCCCGTGGATAGAAATGATTACTTTCACAGCATTTGGAGTTGTATCAAAGAGCTCCTTCAGGGAGTAGAAAAAGAAGAAATACGGAGAATTCAGCTCAGCACTACTGTCTCAACCAACGCCATCGTAGAAAACAGAGTTTCCAAAGTAGGGGTCATCCTGCAGAGAGGTCCGGGTCTAAACTGGCAATTTGACAATCTGGGTGAGCATGTAGCAGAGGTCATGGGAAGCGTGGACCACAGAGGCATACCTGTCAGCAGTGAAGATGCTGAGGAATTGTCAAGCATCAAAAAGAACTTCCTGCATTATGCTGTAGATGCCGTCGCGGTTGTTGGTAAGTTCTCGACTCGGAATCCCGATTTTGAAAAACGGGCGGCTGAGTATCTGCGGGACGGTTTTCAGGAGGTCACCATGGGTCATGCTATTTCCGGAAAATTGAATTTTCCCAGGAGGGTTCAGACATCCTACCTGAATGCTGCCGTCCACTCCACCTTTCAAACGTTTGCAGAAAACATAGAGGAAGCGCTGAAACGTGAGGGAATCAGCGCACCGGTCTATATTCTGAAGGCTGACGGAGGTACCATCAGCCTGGAAGGCGCCAAAGCAAAACCTGTGGAGACCATCCTCTCAGGCCCTGCCGCCAGCCTCATGGGGATGATGGCGCTTTTGAAAGAGGGAAAGACGGACCGCTGCCTCCTTGACATCGGCGGAACCACGACAGATTTGTTTTTTCTGGTGGATGGGGTATCGGTTTTTGAACCATCGGGTATTGAAATCAGCGGTCATAAAACACTGGTACGTGCCATTTACAGCTCATCCGTGGGCCTGGGCGGCGACAGCCATGTTCGCATAGAAGAAGGAAAACTGAAAATCGGCCCGGAGAGAAGGGACCACGCAATCGCCTTTGGCGGGAAATACCTTACCCCCACCGACGCTCTGGTCTATCTCGGAGCCATGGAAGCCGAACAAAAATGCGAGAGTGCCGAGGCATTGGAAGGCATGGCCAAAGAAATGCTAGTACCTCCCCGGGAGTTTGCCGAGATGATCGTCAGTCAATTCTGTCAGTCCATCAGGGAAACCATCGAAGACACCCTCGAAAAGATTAACGCGCGTCCCGTATATACAATAAAAGAACTGTTGGATGACAGAACGGTCACACCGCAATCAGCCGGCGTGACAGGGGGACCAGCCAAAGCGCTTTCCAGATACCTGGAAAGGGAGCTTAAGATGCCTGTAGAATATCCCCCGTACCACGACATTGCCAACGCAATCGGCGCCGCCTTGGCAAGGCCTACGGTAGAAATCAACCTCCTTGCTGACACCGACAGAGGAATTCTCTCCATCCCGGAGACGGGTGTCTATGAAAAAATCGACAAGTCTTATGACCTGAAAAAGGCAAAAGAGCGCGCCTTCAGCGAGGTGAAGCGGGCCGGTGAAGCGATGGGCATTTCATCGGATATTTCAGGAGCCGAAATTACTGAAGCGAGCAGTTTCAATATGGTCAAAGGATATCGGGCGGATAAAAACATCAGGGTGAAAGCTCAGATTAGGCCGGGACTCGTTATAAACGGAAAAGAGTGAAGATAATGAAAGCAAAAAACAAACTTGGGCTGATACTTTTTCCTGCCTTCGACTGGGCAATTTCGCCCACCCATCCGGAAAGAGAAGAAAGGCTGCTCTACACGCAGGATCAATTGCTTGAGGAAGGGATAGAGGATGTGGAGGGCATTCATTTTTTCAACCCTCTGGTCGCGACAAAAAAAGACATCGATCGCGTTCATTTTTGTTACCCGAGCACCGAAGAAGTGCTTACGGAGTCCCATTTCATTGCAGCAGGCGGAGTGATGCGGGCATTCGATGCGGTTCTTGGCAAGGAAACGGACAAGTCCTTCGCGTTGGTCAGGCCGCCCGGACACCATGCACAGCGTGTAGTGTATGGTGACAGGGGTTTTTGCATCGTCAATATCGAAGCCGTCGGCCTGGCATATGCGCGGCAAAAATACGGCGACATGCGGGTTGCCGTGGTAGATACCGACTGTCATCACGGGGACGGGACAGAAGACATCTATTGGAATGACCCCGATACCCTCTACATCTCTTTTCATCAGGATGGACGGACGCTCTACCCCGGAACGGGGCCTGTCGAAGACCTTGGCGGTCCGTCTGCCTTTGGTTACAATGTCAATATACCGCTCCCGCCGAACACCGGAGACGAGGGATTCCAATATGTTCTGGAGAACACTGTCCTGCCCATACTTGAGGAGTACAAGCCGGATCTTGTCATCAACTCGGCGGGACAGGACAATCATTATACCGATCCCCTCACCAATATGAATTTTTCCGCCCAAGGCTACGCCAAACTGAACAGCGGCCTGAATCCCGATATCGCCGTTCTTGAAGGCGGATACTCAATTCAGGGCGCGCTGCCCTATGTGAATACCGGCATTATTCTGGCCATGGCGGGACTTGACTATTCTGGTGTTGTGGAGCCCGATTATCATCTGGGAAAATGGAAGCAGTCCGGCAGGGTTACGGAGGAAGTGAGGCGGATCTCCCAGGAAGTCCTTAAAATTTGGCAATACAGGGAAACCCTTGGCAGAAAGCTCTTTGAGGGCAAGTCTACCGTAACGAGAAACCGCAGGGTTTACTACGACACCGCCGGGATTATGGAGTCACAGGTGCAGCAGTACAGGCTGTGCCCGAACTGCCCGGGGGTGGACACGATCCGATCTCAGAACGACAGGGGAGCATCGCTTCTGGCAATTTCCATTCCAAGAAAAGTCTGCTCCGCCTGTCAAAGAGAGGGGTACAATCTTTTTGAGCAAGCGAAGGGACTGAATGTAAAGAAGATATTTCTTCAGGACCTGACGCGAGATGAGTTTTTCTCTGAATAATAACAGTATATGACGATCGGAATAACTAACAAATATATTAAGAGCGCTACCTACAAGTCAAGCACTGGCTCCACCTTGTCAATTACCTGCTCCACCTTGTCAATTACCTGCAGGATAGCGGGCTTGAAATCAGCAAAAACCGAGCTGAACGCAGCATTAAACCCTTTGTGATGGGACGAAAGAATTTTATCTGTTTACCAATGCACCCAAGGGCGCGGAAGCCAGTACCATCATTTATAGTTTGGTTGAAACCGCAAAAGAAAACGTCCTGGTTCCCAATCGTTATCTGACCCGGCTGATGCGAGAGGCGCCCCCAAACTGGACCGCTGAGCGCAGAGAAGCAGACAGCGGGATTATTGCCCATCAATGCGCCAGGAAGGGTGCAGGGCAAAGAAATGCATTTAACGCTTACAAAAGGCAGTACTTTGACAACCTGTATGGCACACCTCCGGGAAGACTCAACCGTGATGGGTCAGATAGTCCTCCAGGCAAAGCTCATAGGTGACAGTAGACTGTAAAACTCCACGCTGGTCCCGCCAATTGTCTTTTAATACGCCTGTACGCCGCGCTTTGATTTTTTCTTCATAGACGTGCTGTGCACGCAGGTTATTCAGGTTGGTATCCCAGCATACCCTGTTAACGGCATGTAACGCCTGGAAAACCGGATCCGTGAGCAAATAACCCATCGTCATCAGGATCACCCGGGTACCCAGCCCACGGTTTTGATAAGCGGTGTCGCAGATTTTCCAGCCTGCTTCCGCAGTCCGGCTGTCCAACAAACGATAGCTAGCCTCTCCTATTGCCCTTCCCTCGTATTCAATGATAAGCTGCGCCCGGTCAGTCTTGCCAGTTTCCGGTTCAAGCTGAAAGACAATTTTCTCTTCAGTCATTCCGAGACCATCCGGAAAACCGGCATGTGCCATAACCGCGCCATCGTTCCACCAGGCGCACAAAGCCGGAGCGTCTGCCGGCGTAGCCGAGCGTAGCACCAGAGAACCTTCACACACGAACATTATGTGTTGCGCTCCATCAGGGTATCTGCATCCTCTTGCACAACGCGGTACATTTCCGTAGCCTCCTCCTTACGCACAGTTTCCTTGACAGTCACAATCTCATAACATCCAAGACGGCTGCCAAAGCGTATTTCCAAAACATCTCCCTCCTTGACTTCGCTGCCTGCCTTCGCGATGCGTCCGTTGAGACTGACACGCCCACCATCACAGGCCTCCTTGGCTACTGTACGGCGCTTGATAATACGGGAAACCTTTAAAAACTTATCCAGTCGCATAATATCCTTTCATCGTGCCATTTGACTTTGGACACCTGATTGTACAAAAAACCGCCGCACTGAAGCGCGGCAGTTCAAGCTGATAAAACGAGGGTTGACGATCAGTTCAGCTGGTCCTTAAACGCCTTGCTGGCCTTGAACACAGGGGCTTTGCTGGCCTGGACCTTAATCTCCTCTCCGGTGCGCGGATTGCGCGCAACGCGGGCAGGACGCTTACGGGACTCGAACGTACCAAAGCCGATCAACTGGACCTTCTCACCCTTCTTGAGGGTCTCCTGGATGATGGAGATAACGGCATTGACAGCCTTATCAGCATCAACCTTCTTCAGTTCGGTTGCCTTAGCCACGGCGGCGATCAGTTCAGTTTTATTCATGTGACATCCTCCTTTTATGAGTTCAGCTAAAACGGGCTATCCTCCGTCTTACTTCGCTCCCAGTATATCTCTATTTCCTTAATTGTCAACTGATTCCAGTCTTTTTCATCCTTTTTTATAGCTTTTTCCATCCAGTTAAAGCGCTGAACAAACTTTTTGGTCGCAGTTTGTATCGCTTGGTCTGCCGAAACATCCATTAATCGCGCGGTATTGACGCAGGAGAACAACAAATCCCCCAGCTCTTCCACAGCGTTCTGACCGGTTTGAAGCGCTTCACACAGCTCAGCAGCCTCTTCCAACACTTTATCCAGAGCCTGCTCCGGACTGTCCCAATCGAATCGAGCCCCGGCTGCAAGCTGCTGAACCTTTTCAGCGCGCAGCAAAGAAGCCATCCCGCGATGCACTTGGAGCATGCGCTCACCTGGAGACGCGCCGCCACGCTCCTGCTGCTTGATGCTGTCCCAAGCGCTGAGCACCTCTTGTGTGGAAGACAGCCTGACCCCTCCGAAAATGTGCGGATGACGCCTGATCAGCTTGCGACAAATGGCGCGCAACATGTCCTCCCAGGTGAATGTAGCGTGCTCCTCCCCTACTACAGCATGGAAGGCCAGCTGCAGGAAAACATCCCCCAATTCATCGGCCGCTTCATCCCAGTCCTCGTCCATTAGGGCACAGGCTGCTTCGTTGGCTTCCTCTACAAGGTGCTTGGCCAGGCTTTGATGCGTTTGCTCCCGGTCCCAGGGGCAGCCATCAGGGGCGCGCAGCCTACGCATGATCGACATCAGGTCTTCTGCATCATAGGCCGAACGTTCCAAAAGCGCCTGAGGAAAAACCACAAAACCGGCGGTGTGATTATAGCGCGGCTGACGGTCAATCGCTACCAGCGGAATGGATATACATGAGCGGACGTGTGCCTCGCCCGGCGCAAAAAACAGCACCGGGGCATCCTCTCCATACTTCGGCAACAGTATTAACTTGACCTCGCCAGCCAGCGCTTTGCTGTCCAGTTCAACCACGCACAAAGGCTGCTGGGCATTATGTACGCGCAAATCCATGGCATTTGAAACAAGAAAAGGCGCGTCCGGCAGGGCAGCCGAAACAAAGGGGGCATGTAAAGGAACGCCAGGCAGAACACGCAGGCTGTCACCCACACGCTGCTTGAGCAGAGCAACAGTAGCGTCACCCGCGGGATCAGCCACCGCATAGGTGACTGCACCATCCTGCGCCATATCAATAATAGCCTGGGCAGCTGTCTGTGTAAACTGATCAAAGTCCTCGCTTTGCTCATACAGCATATCCAGGCTGTCAAAGACAATCCCTTCGCCTGCCAGGTATTTCACTGTCCCATGCCGTTGGGTACGTAGCACCACAAGGCGGGCTTTTTTTAGCTGCTTGAGCGCCCCCAGGGTAAGCAATTCAGGTGAACCGGGCCCCAAGGGCACAACAGTGACGGTATGCATCATTTATCCTTTCTTTAAACGCACAGGCAGGTCGCTGCGCTTGAGCGCGCCGGTCCACAGGGCAGCAACCGCATATACCACGATGGCAAGCAGAATCACAAGCCCAAGCCATAACCAGCTGGTATACAGCCGCCTGCCCAGCAGATTGGTCATCAGGACCACCGGTATTGCCATCAGAAAAGTTGCCAGGCCGGGCCGCAGCAGCAGCTCTTTCCATTCAAGCCTGGTATCGGCATATTTAGCTACATAGTATAAGTTTAACCCGGCACTGATAATATAACAGGCCAGGGAGGCGAATGGCGCACCAAAGATGCCGGTGCCCGGCTGCTGGACAGCGGTATAGTTGATAACAATCTTGACCAGCACACCCAGGAACAATGTATACATGGGGATGCGCTGTTTATACAATCCCTGTAAAATACCGCTCGTAGCCTGTACAAGCGTAAAGACAACAATGGTCAGCGCGCTGACGCGCAACAGCTGCCCGCCCAGGCGCAATTCATCCGCAGTATACTTGCTGTGAAACAGCAAAGTCAGGATAGGCTCAGCCAGTAAACTCATTCCAATGGCTGACGGCAGACCAATTACCACTGCCAGGCGTAAGCCTGCGCTTGTATCTTGCCGGATCCCCTGATTGTCGCCAGCCGCGCGCCGGGCGGAAATGGCCGGCACCAGATTGCTGGACATCGCCATGGCCAGCGCCGTGGGCACATTGATCAGCGAAATGACCAAGCCTGCGTAAATGCCATAGTGGGACAACGCAGTGTTGGCAGGCAAGTAGGCCTTCATCAAGCGCACCAGCATAAAGCTGTCTACCGCGCCGGCCAGCGGGACAATGCACGCGCCAATGGTGATCGGCACAGCGGTAACAATCAGCTCCCGTACAATAGGCCGGCGCCCTTCCATTGGCGTATGATCAGCCTGCAGAGCATGTTCCAGACGGGGTCGCATCCTCACATAATCCAGCGCCATATACAAAAGCGCCACGGCTTCTGCCAATGAGGTGCCCAGCAAAGCGCCGGCTACCCCCATGGAGTATCCGCCCCGGCGCATGAAAACATAAGCCAGGGGCAAGGCCAGCCCTACCTTGCCCACCTGCTCAATCAGCTGGCTGATAGCCGTAGGCCACATCCTCCGCCTGCCCTGCATGTAACCGCGAAAAGCGCTCATCACGCAAACCAGCAACAGGCTGGGGGCGATCATCATAAAGCCATGTACTGACTCCGGAGTACCGGTTGCATGGGCAAGCTGCCCCGAAAACAGCAGCATGCCCAACATGCTGACCAGACCCAGGACGCTAAGTAAAATGAGCGCTACACGGAAGACCCTCGCAGGGTTGCGCGTCTGTCCGCGAGCAAGACGCGCTGCCACCATGCGGGAGATGGCTACCGGGATACCGGCTGAAGAAACGGTCAGCATAAGATTGTAGGAAGGGAAAATCTGATTATAAACACCCAGACCTTCCGCGCCGATCAGGTTGGCCAACGGAATCAAATACAGGACGCCGACAACCTTGCAAATCAGCCCCGCAATACCCAAAATGGAAATACCCCCGACCAGGGAACGCTGCTTATCACTCATATTCTTCAGTTATATCAGCACAGGTCACAATGGCAACAAGCGTTTTTCCGGCTTCGCTCCGCCCCGCAAATCCTTTTGACATACAAGGTTCCTGATTGAATTGAAGAAGAACTGAAACAACATAAAGGCTCCGTCCTGCAAATCTCAAGCGCCTACAATACGCTCTATAATCCAAACCAAATCACGGATATCCACTACTTTATCCTGATTGGCATCCGCATTGACCATTGACTTTGCCTTTGTGCCATTGACGATGAATTCGATGACGCTCACCAAATCACGAATATCGATAACGTCATCTCCATTGGCATCGCCATGCAGGGGCGCGCCGGGCTTGCGCGGCGTGGCGCTGACCAGAAAGCTGCTGTCCAATGCGCTCCAGGTCTGAAGCTCTATGTCAAACACGCGGATCATAAAATGATATGTCTTCCCGTTGGTTAATCCCTTGACAGTATAGCTTGCCTCCTGCCCAAAATCATTGGCCAACCGGACATATTTGCCGTCTTCATAGGAATAAACAGCGGTATCGGAAGAAAGCGGCGGGCTCCACCAGGACAAAGTCACCTGACCATCTCCCTGCGTTACATCAGGAATGACCGATTCGATAACACCGAAATAATCCGTGGTCATCGAGCGTGAAACGCCTTTTGCATCCGTTACCGTGAGCACGCCTTCACAATGCGGTCCCCAGTACTTTGACACAATCAGGCTGGCACTGTCAGTGCCTTCTTTCTCCTGATATCCAGTTACTCTCTCACTGATCGGGTGAAATTCTTCACCTGTCAGGCGTCCAAACAGTTGGTATTGCAGCTTGTAGGGAGCCGTACCTCCTGTGATTTTCCAGTCAAGGAGTTGCGGCAGTCCGCTCGTCACATATTTGTAGCGTCTTGTCAGGCTGACCGCCAGCGCTTTCGTACCATCCCTGGAAATGCCAAAAGTATCGGAATACACTGTATGGGTAGGCGGGTTTTCGCCTGAACCCCAGTATTCTTCAGCCACTACTCTCAGATAACCCTGCTTTCCATAAGCCGGAGGAGTATAACTGGTTGTGGTCGCATATCTGCTGCCCGAAACGCGCACCGGTCTTCCAACAGGGACAAAGCCATACCCGTCGCCGTAGTCAATATACCATTGGTAAGTATACGGCATGTAGTCACCGGCTCCGGTATCGTATTCCTTATAAATGGTAGCCGTAATGGGCTGGCCTGCGTTCACACTGGCTGCATTGAGGGTGACAAGGGTCTCGCCTGAAGCGGTCCATCCGTCATGATTGGTAATGCTGATGCCCAGCTGATCGCTTTCAAGGGAGAGGTGATTGTCCGGTTGCCGGTCAGACACGTTGATACAAAAGGTTATATCGCGTTTCATACCGGGTTGGATGCGGAGGGTGGCACGTCCTCTGCTGCCTTCAAAGGCAGACTCTTCCAAATCAATGTACATCTGCGCATTGAAATGCGCTATGCTGTTGTAGGGCGGCCGGCCGCCGGTGACCTCCCAGGTGAGCGTAACCGCTTCGCCCACGGTAAGGCTGGTGGTGCTGACATTGACATTGACAACGCTCAGCGGGGCAGCCGCCTGCATTTTGTTGGACGGCATCGGCAACAGCATCAACACAGCCATGCCGATAATCATCAATCGCTTCATTTTAACCTCCAAATACATTAGTTGCATGCCCGGCGATATCGCAACCGATTTTTTTGAGTTTAACTAAAACAAATCGACCGGTCAAATCGGAAAAAACCAAAGCCGCTCAGCACTCATTCTGACATGAGATGCTGCTAAAGCAAAATGGCTGCCTGTATTTCCGGCAACCAAAATTGATTGATTATTCAAGGGTTTCCGTATCGTCATGTATCTCTTGGTCTGTCTGCTCAGAGGGTTCCATCTCATCCTCAAGACCATAAACCACGTCCCGGTCTATCTCACGATGATGATCAGGAAACTCCTCGTCACTGGGCTCGCGTCCGGCACGTGCCACATCCACAATCACGCTGCCTTCAGCAACGCGCATCAACCGGACGCCCTGGGCAGCGCGGCCGGTCTCACGCACATCTTCTGCCGGGGTGCGGATAATCGTGCCATCGTCAGTAATGATCATGATATCCTCATCCGACTGAACCATCAGCAAAGCGGATAACAGGCCGGTTTTCTCGGTGAGGTTGGTGGCCTTTATACCTTTGCCGCCGCGGTTTGTGATGCGGTACTCATCAATCGCACTGCGCTTGCCATAGCCGTTCTCGGTCACTACCAACACCTGGGCGCCCGGCTCGATGGAGGCCATGGAGACCACCTCATCTCCCTCATCCAGGCGGATGCTGCGCACCCCCATGCTGGTGCGGCCGGAGGCGCGGATTCTGCGCATACTGAAGCGGATGGCCTTGCCTTGGCGCGTGCCCAAAATGACCTCACCATCGGTGAACGTCTCTTCTTCCCAGTCAGAATCATCATCTTCATCCTGCAGATCATCGGGCTGTTCCTCAGAACCGTCTTCAATCCGGAGCGTCTCACCCTCCAACTCCTGCAGCGCATCCTCGCCAAGCAGATCGCCTTGAATCAACTCTGCGCCGATGAGAGAATCTCCTTCGCGCAAGGTAATCGCGATCATGCCGACCCGGCGGATATTGCGGAAAGCGGACAGCGGCGTTTTCTTGATCAAACCGAAGCGTGTGGCCATGACCAGGTAGTGGTTATCCCTGTCCTCCTTGAGAACGGGGATCATGCCGGTCACCTTCTCATCAGGGAACAACGGCAGCACATTGACAATGGCTGTGCCCCGTGCTGTTCGGCTTGCCTCGGGAATCTCGTAGCACTTAACATTATAAACACGGCCCTGGTCGGTAAAGAACAGCAGGTCATCATGAGAATGGACTGTGTACAGCTGCTCTGTATAATCTTCCTCGCGCAATCCCAGCGCGCTGATCCCCTTTCCCCCGCGGTTCTGCGCGCGATAGGTGGACAGCGACAGGCGCTTGACATAACCGAAGTGGGACAGGGTAACCACCATGTCATCCTTGGGGATTAACTCCTCAATATCAATCTCGCCATCCACCAGGGAAATTTCTGTCCGCCGCGCATCGGAAAAGCGGTCGCGGATCTGGATGAGCTCTTCCTTGATAACGCCCAACAGCTTGTGTTCATCCGCCAGAATGGACTGCAGGTAAGCGATGGTACGCTGCAATTCATCAAACTCCGCCTGCAGCTTGTCTGCCTCCAGGTTGGTCAAGCGCGCCAGACGCATGTCCAGGATGGCCTGAGCCTGCTTGTCTGAAAACTCAAACTGCGTAATCAACCCCTGCTTGGCCTCAGCTGTATCACGGGAATGACGGATCAAATGGACAATGGCATCGATATTGTCAAGCGCTTTGAGCAAGCCCTCCAGGATATGCGCGCGGGCCAGGGACTTATCCAGGTCGTAGCGTGTACGCCGGGTCACCACTTCCTCCTGATGGAGGATGTAGTGATGAATCATTTCCTTCAGGTTAAGCAGCCTGGGCTGCCCGTCCACCAGCGCCAGCATGATGGCGCCAAAGGTTTCCTGCAACTGGGTGTGCTTGTAAAGATAGTTGAGTACCACGCTGCTTTGCGCATCGCGCTTGAGCTCGATTACCACACGCATACCGTCACGGTCAGACTCATCACGTATGTCGCTGATGCCATCCAGGCGCTTTTCGTGAACGAGTTCCGCAATCTTGGTAATCATGCGCGCCTTGTTGACCATGTAGGGAATTTCGGTAATAACGATGCGGTTGCGGCCACTGGGTAGCGTTTCAATGTCTGCCTTGGCGCGCACAATGATACGTCCACGCCCGGTATAGTAAGCCTCGCGGATGCCTGCACGGCCCAAAATGATCGCGCCGGTAGGGAAATCCGGCCCCTTGATATGCTCCATGAGTTCATCAAGGGTGATATCCGGGTTGTCGATCATGGCGACAGTGCCGGAAATAACCTCGCCCAGGTTGTGGGGCGGCACATTGGTAGCCATGCCAACCGCGATACCGGAGGAGCCGTTGACCAGCAGGTTGGGAAAACGGCTGGGCAAAACCGTGGGCTGCATCAGGGATTCATCAAAGTTAGGGTAAAAATCTACCGTATCCTTATCAATCTCACCAATCAGATGACTGGCGATTTTACTCATTCGCGCCTCAGTATAGCGCATGGCCGCGGGCTGGTCGCCATCCACCGAACCAAAGTTGCCCTGACCATCCACCAGCAGGCATCGGGTGGAGAAATCCTGCGCCAGGCGCACCATGGCGTCATATACACTGGCTTCCCCGTGTGGATGGTATTTGCCCAGCACGTCACCAACGATACGCGCGCTTTTGCGGTAGGGCTTGTCGCTGGTCATGCCCAGCTCGTTCATCGCATAGAGGATCCTCCGGTGAACCGGCTTAAGGCCGTCGCGCACATCGGGCAAAGCCCGGTTGACAATCACCGCCATGGAATAAGCGATAAAGGACTTCTTAACCTCGTGCTCCAGTTCTGTAGGGATCAGGTTATCTCGGATTTCACTCATCGTTGTCTCTACTCGTTTCTTTATTGTAAGTTTGCCAATATGCTACACTATGCTAAATATCCAGATCCGCCACCAGATCGTAGTTTTGCTCAATAAACTCACGCCGTGGCTCAACCTGGTCACCCATCAGCAGTGTGAAAGTTTCGTCCGCCGTAATAGCGTCCGCAACCGTTACTTGCATCATGGTACGGGTTTCCGGGTTCATGGTAGTCGTCCACAACTGCTCTGATGACATTTCCCCAAGGCCCTTGTAGCGCTGTATTTCGGGCTTGGGCTCGCGGCCAATCTCGTTGAGCAATTCCTCCAGCGCATCGTCATTATAGACATAGCGCTCCATCTTTCCCCTGCTCACCTTATATAATGGCGGCATGGCAATATAAACATAACCTTTCTCAATCAGCGGGCGCATGTAGCGGTAAAAGAAGGTAAGCATCAGCACCCTGATATGCGCGCCGTCAACATCAGCGTCGGTCATACACACAATGCGGTGATAACGCAGCTTGCTCAGGTCAAAATCGTCGCCAATGCCGCAGCCGAAGGCAGTGATCATGTTTTTGATTTCCTCATTCCTCAACACACGATCCAGCCTGGTTTTTTCAACATTGAGAATCTTGCCCCGCAGGGGCAGAATGGCCTGATAATGCCGATCACGGCCGGATTTGGCGGAACCGCCGGCAGAGTTCCCTTCCACCAGAAAGATTTCACACTTAGCAGGATCAGTCTCAGAACAGTCAGCCAGCTTGCCAGGCAGAGAAGCAGACTCCAGCACAGATTTTCGCCGGGTCAACTCGCGTGCTTTGCGCGCAGCTTCACGGGCGCGCGCCGCGCCCAGGCAGCGGTCCAAAATGACACGGGCAGTCCCGGGATTTTCCTCCAGATAGGAACCCAACTGCTCAAACACCAGGCTGTCCACAATGCCGCGCACCTCGGAGTTGCCCAGTTTGGACTTAGTCTGGCCCTCAAACTGCGGCTCCTTCAGCTTGACGGAAACAACGGCAGCCATGCTTTCACGAACATCCTCACCGCGCAGGTTGCTGTCCGCATCCTTTAGAATTTTGTAGCGCCTGCCGTAATCGTTGATAGAGCGGGTCAAAGCTGCATAAAATCCCACAAGGTGCGTACCGCCCTCCGGTGTGCGAACATTGTTGGCAAAGGCGAAAGTGTTTTCCTGGTATGAATCGTTATATTGGAGCGCTACTTCAACAGCCACATCATTCCGCAAGCCTTCGATATAAATGGGCTCGGGAAAAAGAGGGCTGCGATTCTTGTTGATGTACTTGACAAACTCTACTATGCCGCCTTCGTAATGGTAGCTGCGGGCTTCCTCAGGCGTTACTCGCTCATCTGTGATGTCAATGCGAATGCCTTTGTTGAGGAAGGCCATCTCACGCATACGGCTTTGGAGCACCTCAAAGCGGAAGGATGCGTCCACATCAAAGATCCCCTCGGGATTGTGGTCGCTCTTGATGTCGGGCCAGAAACGAACCGTTGTGCCGGTGCGGTCTGTCTGCCCAATGGTACGTAAATCATATTTGATCTTGCCGCGCGTGTACTCCTGCTGAAAAACATGCCCGCTCTGATAGACCAGCACTTCCATATGCTCACTCAGCGCATTGACTACAGAAGCGCCCACACCGTGCAAACCGCCTGAAACCTTGTATCCGTCCCCGCCAAACTTACCGCCAGCGTGCAGTACAGTCAAACAGACCTCGACTGCCGGCCGCTTGAGCTTGGGGTGCAGTCCGACGGGAAAGCCACGGCCGTTATCCTCTACCGAAACAGAACCGTCCGCGTGCAGGCGCACCCTGATATGATCGCAATAGCCGGCCAGCGCCTCGTCAACGGAATTGTCAACAATTTCATACACCAGATGATGCAGGCCGTTTTGATCGGTTGAGCCGATGTACATGCCAGGCCGTTTCCGCACAGCCTCCAGCCCTTCCAACACCTGGATTTGCTTTTCGTCATAGGCGGCATCCACGTGGGTGGTCATGGCCGCGATGTCCTGATGGTTGTCCCTGGTCATTGATTTACCTCATTGCAGTACTTGGTCAAACGCAGAAAGAAATTACATTTGCATCCTTTATTATTGTAGCATAAAACGGTATAAAAGTAAACGAAAACCGCCTCTAAAACGGCGGAAAATTGCTTTGTTTTGTTATGATATTCTTAAGAAATCAGGGCAAACGCAGCTTTTGTATTATCTGGTCTACGCGAGAGGGCGAAACGCACCCGGCCCACAGCCTGCTAAAGCGCCGGATGCCCGACATCCTGCGTGGACTGCGAGGGCACAAAGGGCTGCAGCGCGCCTATGCCCTCCTGATAGGGCGCGAGGGTAAAGCCGGTGTCATATTGAACCAGTTCCAACGCGGCCAGCGCCTCCTCCCCTGTGAGAACAACCGGCTGATAGTTGTTGTATTCCGAAGTCCCCGAGGGGGAGACCGGAATCAGGTTGACCTGGTGACCCAGGTAGTTCTTTTGCGCGTCAAAGCGCATTTCTACCCGCGCGACAATGGCTTTGTCGGCCCGCACGCCCGGGCGGCGGGTGATGTCCAGCAGGCGGTTGCCGCCAAAGGAAAAATTGCCAAGGGAATACAACACAGTCGCATCGCCTAATATATCCACGCCCTGAGGGACATGCGGATGGTGCCCCACCACCAGGTTCACACCGTGTTTGACCAGCCAGTCAGCCATTTGCTGCTGTTTTTTGTTGCGGTTGCGTGCATATTCGGTGCCATCATGGATGATGCCGACCACGGCATGGCAACCGGCCTCCCTGAAGGAATTCAACAGCTTGCTTAAGGCATCCCGGCCAACATACCAATAGGCCTGATAAGTGCCCAGAAAACCAATTTTGATGCCGTTTTTCTCATAGATATATCCCAGTGAGATGACATGATTGCTGCCAAATACCCCGATATCAAGCGCTTCTACAGCGGAAATGGTACTCAGCAGCCCGGACTTGCCGTAATCCAGAATATGATTGTTGGCAACAAAAGCCAACTCAACGCTGCCCTCTTTGAGAATCTGCGCAAAACTTGTGGGCGCGCGGAACAGATAGCGCTTATCCGCCTTGTTGTTGGTCCTGTCATAAAACACGTTTTCCAGGTTGATAACGGTCAGGTCATCCTCTTCAAAGAAATCCTTAAATTTAGCAAAAGGGTAATCAAAACCGTACCGCTTGACATGTCCGACAAAGGAATCCTCCCGGCTGGCCAGGCGATCCTCGCTTCCGAGGGTACAATCCCCCGTAAAAGTCATAATGACGCTGGTGCCCTCCTCTGCAGGAACCACCAGCGGCAAACACAGAATAAAAACAAGGAGCGCAGCGTACAAGCGCATTCTAAAGCCCGTAAAAAAACTCGAATTCATAAGCGCATTCTATCAATTTGTTCCAAAGCCTGTCAAGCCCTTTCAGCCTTGACAAAACAAGCATCCGGCCTTAAACTCCCCATTAAACCTATGAGGCAGACGAGTAGGCGGGAACGCCCAGCCAAAGAGAGCCGCGGGATGGTGCAACGCGGTGCAGGCACCCGGTGAATGGACTGCTGAGGGCCAGCTGAACGGGAAACCAAGTAGGTGAGGACGGGAAACGCGCCCGTTATCCAAGCGTCGTATGTGTCGGCATGCGAATAGAGTGGGCCTTTGGCCAAGTTGAGTGGTACCGCGGATACAACCGCCTCAAGATAATTCTTGAGGCGGTTTTGCTCAGGGAACTCATCAAAAGCAATCAGGCCGCCGACAGCACCTGAAACCCCAAAAAAGAAAGGAGAAACCCATGAAAAAGTTAACTTCCCTGCTGTTGGTCATCTGCCTGTCTGCCTTGATGGCGCCAATTGGCACCGCTTTATCGGAAACGGTGCGCATTGGCATCGCGCAGTATGCCAACCATCCTTCCCTAGACAACTGCCGCGAGGGTTTTTTGGAGGGCCTCGCCATGGGCGGCTATCTGCAAGGCCAAAATCTTGAGGTGGATTACCAGAACGCCCAGGGCGATGATGGACTGGCAGCCATCATTGCCAACGCCTATGTCAGCAGCAGGGTGGATTTGGTATGCGCCATTGCCACCCCGATGGCCGTGATCGCAGTCACCACGGCAGATGGCAAGATCCCGGTGATTTACACCGCTGTATCTGCGCCTGTAGAGAGCGAGTTGGCATATGCGGACCGCCCCTTTGACGGCAATGCCACAGGCACCAGCGACCAGCTGCCTGTACGTGACCAGCTTTCGCTGATTCGCGCCCTGCAGCCGCAGGCCAAAAACATCGGGCTGCTGTATACCATAGGAGAAATCAACTCACAGGTCCAAGCGGCGCTGTACCGGGATGCGGCGGCAGACTATGGGTTTGAGATCGTGGAGGTCGCCATCACCACCGCGGAAGACATTCCATTGGCGCTGCCCGGGTTGATCAGCCAATCGGATTGCATCTCCATGCTGACAGATAACACCGTGGTACAACACCTGAACCTGGTGCTTGACCAGACCGATGCCGCCGGGCTGCCTGTTTATGGCAGCGAGGTGGAGCAGGTCAAAAATGGCTGCGTGGCCGCTGTGGGGATTGATTACCTGGCGCTGGGCCGCAAAACAGGTCTGATAGCCGTACGCGTGCTGCAGGGTGAGGAAGCCGACAGCATTCCCTTTGAGGTCCTCAGCGATTTTGACCTGTTTTATAATCATGAAGCGCTTACCCGGATGGGCTTGAGCGTTCCGGAAGAATTGCTCCCGCTTCTTAATGAGGTTTCAGACTCCTTGTAAAGTTTCAACCGCCCGATGGATGAAAGGATATAGCATGGCCTCAAGCCTGTACGCCTTCTATCTCGCCTTGCCCTCCACCCTCGAACAAGGCCTGATCTACGCCCTGTTGGCGCTGGGCGTGATGATTACTTACCTGATTCTGGATTTCCCCGACCTGACGGTGGACGGCTCCTTCCCTCTGGGGGGAGTCGTCAGCACCGCCCTGATCCTGCAAGGGGTCTCCCCCGCGCTCGCGCTGCTGGCAGCAACTGCCAGCGGCATGGCAGCAGGGCTGTGTACGGGGCTCATCCATGTGAAGCTCAAGATCCGCGCGCTGTTTTCTGGCATCATTGTAATGACTGCCCTGTACTCCATTAACCTGCGCATCGCCGGAGGCAGCTCATTGCTGGCTATTCCACGCACCAGCGTGACACTGTTTCGAAATAACGCGCTGGTAAGGCTGCTGCCACAAGATGTCCAGGTCCTGGTCATCTCGCTCATCCTGGTTATCATGGTCAAGATCGTGATCGACCTGATGCTCCGGACCCGCTTCGGGTTGCTGTTGCGCGCAACCGGCGACAATGAACAGGTGGTGACTGCCCTGGCGCGCAACAAGGGCAATATGAAAATCGCCGGCCTGGTCATCGCCAATGGCCTGGTGGCGCTTTGCGGCGGCGTGCTCACCCAGCAGCAGCGCCTGTTCGAAATATCCATGGGAACAGGCGCCATGGTGCTGGCACTGGCTTCAGTCATTATCGGCGTCAACTCGCTAAAACGCTTTGAAAGGTTGAGACAAACCACCAAAACCATCATCGGCGCCCTGGTCTACAAAGCCTGCTACAGCATGGCTATCAGCCTGGGGCTGCGCCCCGGGGACATGAAGCTGGTAACAGCGCTGTTATTTTTAGGCATTTTATCAGCCTGGCTGTTCAAACCGCGGAGAGTGGCAAACGATGCTTGAAATGAGGAGTATCCGAAAGATCTACAACCCCGGTACAGTGCGGGCACTGTGCCTGTTTGAGGATTTCAGCCTCAAGGTGCCGCAGGGCCAGTTTGTGTCCATTGTGGGGTCCAACGGTTCAGGCAAATCCAGCCTGATGAACCTGCTGTGCGGCAGCATCCTGCCAGATGCCGGACAAATACTCATAAACGGTCAGGATATAACGAAAACGAGCGAACACAAGCGTCTCAAGCGTATCGGGCGCATCTACCAAAATCCGGCTCTGGGCACCTGTTCGGGCATGAGCATCCTGGAAAACATGGCGCTGGCTGACAACAAACCCAAGCGGATGAACCTGATGCCGGGCATCGACAAAAAACAGATTGAGCGCTACCGAAGCTTGCTGCGCCCCCTGGGCCTGGGGCTGGAAAATATGATGAACGCCCGCGCGGGCACACTCTCCGGCGGTCAGCGCCAGGCGCTGGCCATGGTCATGAGCGTGATGACACCCTTGGATTTCCTGATATTGGATGAGCACACCGCGGCGCTGGACCCGAAGACCAGCGATGTCATTATGGAGTTGACGCAGCATGTGGTGCGTGAACACAGCCTGACAGCGCTGATGGTCACACACAACCTGCGCTATGCCATCGACTATGGTGACAGGTTGTTGATGCTCCACCAGGGCGAGATCGTGCTGGATGTTGCGGATAAGGCCAAGGCCGCCACCCGGCTGGAGGATGTGCTCGGGCTGTTTACGCAAATCAGTGTGGAACTGGGCAACTGACGTAATCTCCTTGCGCAAAACCGCTGGTTAAAACCTGATCAAATCGGTTATGATACCTTTAGCAACGGCACCATGGCATCGGTGTAAATGAATTCAGAGGCGGTGAAGGCGTGATTCGTGTGAGCAAGCTCGCGGTGCTGCCCGGGCAAGACGAGCAGGACGCACTGCGCCTGGCACTCAAACGCCTGCGCCTGGCACCTGAGCAGGTGCTGTCTTTTGTCATTGTCAAAAAAAGCATCGATGCCCGGAACAAGAACCGTATCCGGCTGGTTTACACCCTGGATCTCCAGCTGGCTTCGGACGAGCAGGCCATTATAAAGCGCTGCGCCAGGCAGGGGGTAAGCAAAGCGCCTGCGCTGCAGCGGCTTGACATTTCCCGTGCCACAACCCCCCATGACATCGCTGTGATCGGGCTGGGGCCATGCGGGCTGTTTGCCGCCTTGTACCTGGCGCGCGCCGGGCACAGGATAACGGTGCTGGAGCGTGGTCTGCCGGTGGAGCTGCGGGGCTTCTCGGTCAACCGCCTGATGCGAAACGGCCAGTTGGATACGCAAAGCAATTTCCAGTTCGGTGAAGGCGGAGCCGGCGCGTTTTCTGACGGCAAGCTGACCACCGGTATCAAGGATCCGCTGGTAAATGAGGTGCTGCACACCCTGGTGGAATACGGCGCGCAAGCTGAAATCCTCTACACAGCACGGCCGCACATCGGCACGGACCGTCTGCCCAGGGTGGTTTCCGCCATGCGGCGCGCGATTGAAGCCCTGGGCGGCAAGGTGTTGTTTGGCGCGCGGCTGGAAAGCCTGCACCTGGAAAGCGGCACGCTGCACGGCATACGCTATGTAGCAGACGGCCATCTTCAGGAGCTGGGCTGTGATGCCGCGGTGCTGGCCATCGGGCATTCCGCGCGGGATACCATGCAGACCTTGTATGACCAGGGCCTCCGAATGACCCCCAAGCCTTTTTCCATCGGTTTGCGTGTGGAGCATCTTCAGTCATATATCAACCTGGCGCAGTATGGCGGCCTGGTCAATCATGATCTGTTGCCCAGCGCTGAATATCATTTATCCCACCGGCTGCCCAACGGACGCGGGGCATATACCTTTTGTATGTGCCCGGGCGGCAGGGTACTGCCTTGCGCCAGCGAGCAGGGGATGGTGTGTACCAATGGAATGAGCAATTCTCGCCGCGATGGGCCCAATGCCAACGCTGCCATTCTGGTGGAAGTGCGGCCAGCAGACTTCCTGAAAAACAACCATCCACTCAGCGGCTTTGCATACCAGCGCCATTATGAGCGACTGGCTTTTCAGCTGGGTGGCGGGCAGATGAAAGCGCCAGCCCAGACGGTGGGTGATTTCCTGGCCGGGCGCCCCTCTACCGGCTTTGGCATGGTCACCCCCAGCTACTGGCCAGGGGTCAGCCCGGCTGATTTGCGTGAGGCCTTGCCGGAGTACGCGTACACAGGCATCCGGGAAGCCCTTTTGGCTTTTGACCGGCAACTCAAGGGCTTTGCCACGGAAGAGGCGGTGCTTACCGGTGTGGAGACACGTTCCTCCTGCCCGGTGCAAGTCGAGCGTGATCCGACCGGGCAATCCAACCTGTCCGGCCTGTTCCCGGCGGGCGAAGGTGCCGGGCGCGCGGGCGGTATCATGTCCGCGGCTGTGGACGGTTTGCGCGTAGCCATGGGCTTACACCGTCTGGCGCAAAACGGTGAGCTTGGTGGCCGGTCCAGGCACGCTGCGAAAAATACATCTTCATCCATCCCCGGGAGCGGAGCGTCGGAATGAAAAAACGCGTTAATAATCGGAAAGTTGCGCAAAATCTCTTTTACCGCTTAGCGCGTTTTGTTGTATTGCCCTATTTTAGCCGGCGCTTTTCTTTGACCGCCGACAAGGAGCCGGATTTTCCCGGGCCTTATATGGTCATCGCCAACCATGTCACAGAGCTGGATTTCATTTTAATAGCCAAGGTCTTTAAAACACCGCTCAGCTTTGTGGTGGGCCACGGTCTTCTGCGTAACCGTCTGCTGGCCTTTGTGCTGCTGCGTCTGGCCGGAGTCATCCCCAAACAAAAGGCCGCAACAGACGCACGCACTACACTGGGCATCCTGCGCAGGCTTCAGTCCGGACGCAATGTCTGTCTGTTTGCTGAGGGCAACACTACATTCAGCGGACAAACCGGCTCAATCAACCCGGCGACCGGCATCCTGCTGCGCAGCATGCGCGCGGGGCTGGTAACCTGCCGGATTGAAGGTGCCTATTTTGCCATGCCGCGCTGGGGTAAGGGCATCCGTACCGGGCGCACAGCCTGCCGGGTAATCAACACCTACTCCAGGGAGACGCTGGAAAACATGAGCGCGCAGGAAATCAATCAGCTTCTCAAAAAAGATTTATGGGAAGACGCTTACGAGCGGCAGGCTTGCACTCCCATCCTTTACAGCGGCCGGCAAAGGGCTCAGGGCCTGGAATATGCTTTGTACCTGTGCCCCTGCTGCCGGTCGCAGAACACCCTCAGGGGCGAGGACGACCAACTGCGCTGTAACCATTGCGGGGCAAGCGCAACCTACCGTGAAGACGGCATCCTGTCCGGGGATTTCCCGCACAGGACCATCCTTGCGTGGACTATATGGCAACGCGAGCAATTGGCGCAGATGTTGTGTGTTGCAGCAGAGCAGCCGATTATCCGTGATGAGTGGCAACAACTGATGCTTGATGAGCGAGACAGGCTGCGCAAACATTCAGAAGGACCGATGATAATGGGAGCGGAAACGCTCACTGTGGGTGATTTGCACATCAAACTTCTTGACATTACCGGCTTTGAGATATATCGTAAAAATATCATCCAGTTTACTTTATCAGACGGACGACATTTTCAAACCGCTAAATGCACGTACTTTAATGCCCTCAAGTACAGAGATCTATGGGGAATAATCAGGGGACCGAGGGAATAATATGGATTTTTCAAGCGCCAATCACGGCCTGTGGGATGTTTTTGTCTGGGGAGGCGTCATCGCAGCATTATTGTTGGTAGCCAACATCCTCACACGCAAAGTTAAATTTATCCGGAAGAGCCTGATGCCCATCGCAGCCCTGGCAGGTTTTATACTGCTGGCGCTGCGCGCGACAGGCCTTGTTAAGTTTCCGCCGGATTTGCTGGAGATGGTCACCTACCATGGCATAGCGATTGGTTTTATCGCGTTGTCCCTGCGCACAACCAAGACAGAAATCAAAGGGGTGTTTGCTTTCCAGTCCGGCGCCCTGATCGTGTCCACCTACCTGGTGCAGGCAGTTGTCGGGCTGCTTATTTCGGTAACACTGTATTTTACGCTGATGCCCACACTCTTTCCAGCTTCGGGCATTCTGCTTCCCATGGCCTATGGCCAAGGGCCCGGACAAGCCAACAATGTCGGTTCAACCTATGAGGCGCTGGGCTTTGTGGGCGGGAGGTCCTTCGGGCTGTCGCTGGCCGCTACAGGCTACCTGGTTGCCTGCCTAGTGGGTATATGGTACACCAACCGTGTGCTCAGGCGGCGAGGCTTGAACCGGGAGGATATAAAGCCTATCTCCGGTTCTGTTATGACGGAGACCTTCCAGGAAGCGGGCGAGGTGCCGCTGTCCGAATCGGTGGACAGGCTCTCCCTGCAAATCGCGCTGATCTTCATTACCTATTTGATCACCTATCTGGTCACTCATCTGATTACTCAGGGAATCACCGCGCTGGCGCCGGGTGCCGGTAAAACGCTGACCCCGCTGTTTTGGGGGTTTAATTTTATCACCGGTTCGCTCGTAGCCATGGGCGCGCGCGGGTTGATGGGCAAACTGCGCAAGGCCGGCATCATGACAAGGCAATATCAAAACAACTACCTGCTCAACCGCGTCAGCGGCCTGGCTTTTGACCTGATGATCGTGGCAGGCATCGCCTCCATTGACATCGCGGACCTGCAGGGCTTATGGGCACCCTACCTGCTGATGGCAGTCATTGGCGGATTTGTGACCTATTACTATCTGAAATGGATTGTGCCGAAGCTATCTCCCGACTACGCGGATGAAAGCTTTGTGGCAATGTTTGGAATGTTGACTGGCACCATCAGCTCGGGTATCCTGCCGCTGCGCCAGATTGACCCGGAGTTTAAAACTCCGGCGGCAGACCAGCTGGTGGTGGGCAGCGGCACGGGTATCCTGTTTGGCGCGCCCGTGCTGGTTTTAATCGGTCTGGCCCCCAACTCTATCGCTATGCTCTTTGTCACCATAGGTCTGTGTCTGATCTATCTGGCTGCCCTGGTCTGGTTTATGACCGCCAGGCGTTTCCGCCATGGCCGGTCCGGCCAATAAGAATACTGCTGCCGGACTCAATGACGCCAGATAAACCCGTTTTTGGTTTTTGTTTGCATTTAAATGCATTTAGTTGTATAATCTGTGTACATATACACAACAGACGCTTATAATGAATAAATAATCAAAAGGAGGTTATCCCGATGAGAAAACTAATCGCCCTGGCCTTGTCCCTGTTGCTGTTCCTGCCTCTGGTGGCGTTGGGAGAGGATTATGCCGGCACCATCACCATCGGTATTTTTGAGCCCGCTTCCGGCGACAACGCCGCCGGCGGCAAACAGGAAACCCTGGGCATGTATTATGCCAACTCCCTTGTAAACACAGTTGTGCTGGGCGGCAAGACCTATAAGGTGGAGGTCAGCGAGGTGGACAACCAAACCTCAGCTGACAAGTCGCCCGCCGCAGCCCAGACGCTGGTCAGCCGCAATGTAAATGTGGTGCTGGGCACCTACGGCTCCGGCGCCTCCATGGCCGCGGCCCCCATTTTTGAGGCTGCCGGCATCCCGGCCATCGGCGCATCCTGCACCAACCCTGCTGTCACCCTGGGCAACCCCCTTTACTGGCGCATCTGCTACACCGATGACTTCCAGGGCGATGTGCTGGCCAGCTTCGCTTTTAATGACTTGGGTGTCAAGGTGGCCTATACGCTGAACATGCTTGGCGAGGACTATGGCGCGGGCCTGGTCAACTACTTCACCAAAGCCTTTAAAAAGCTGGGCGGCACCGTAGTGGCCGACACCTTCCCGGAGGGCACCAGCGACTTTTCCGCTTACCTGCAAAACGCAGTCAATGCGGGCGCCGGCGTCATCTTCTCCCCCAGCTCCACCACCTACGCTTCCCTCATGCTGGGGCAGGCGGTATCCATGAATCTGGATATTCCCTTTGTAGCCGGCGATACCTGGGCCTCCTCCGTTATCCTGGAGGCTGTGCAGAATTCCGATTTAAAGGTGTATTTCTCCGACTTCTTCGACGAGAATGACCAGGAAGCCACTCAGGTCTCCAAAGACTTTGTGACTGGTTTCAAGGCTTGGCTCAATGCCAACCCCCAGAACCTCACTAACAATGGCGGCAACGATATCATCGCGGCCGTATCGGCCCTGGGCTTTGACTCCTACATGACCGCCATTGAGGCCATCAAAAAGACTGAGGCTGGCACCAAGGAGCAGATTGCCGAAGTGCTTTCCAGCGTTGAATATGACGGAGTTACCGGCAAAATCGTGTTTGACGAGAATGGCGACGCCAAGAAAGACATCGCCTACATCAAAATTGCCGACACTCAAAGCCTCAACTACATCTTTGTCACCACCACCACCATCCAGCAATAACCAGGCATCCCACACCGGGGCGCTGTGCTGTTTACTTTGCGGCGCAGCGCCCCTTATTAAAGCGACGGGAGGGCAGTTTTTTTGGATTGGCTTGAGCGATTCTTTCCCTATATCCTGGCCGGGATATCCGTAGGCGGGCAATATGCCCTGATTGCCATCGGCTACACCATGGTGTACGGCATCCTGAGGCTGATCAACTTCGCCCACGGCGATATTTTTACCGTGGCAGGTTTTTTTATGGTGTACCTGAACGCCACCATGCCGCTGTACCTGTCCATCCCGCTGACCATTATCCTCACGGTGATCCTGGGCTTTTCTGTAGAGCGGGTGGCTTATAAACCCCTGCGGGAAGCGCCCCGCATGTCCATTATGATTTCAGCCATCGGGGTCAGTTATCTGCTGCAAAACCTGATGTGGTACATCACTGGCGGCCTCGCAAAGCAGTACCCAACCATCCCCTGGATTTCCACTTCTGTGACGGTGTGGGTGTCCACCACAAAAATCGTTACCCTGGTAACTCCCGTGCTTACCATCCTCTTGGTGGTGCTCTTGCAGCAGCTTATCAACCATACCAAAATCGGTATGGCCATGCGCGCGGTATCCCGGGATTTTGAAACAGCCAGGCTCATGGGTATCAAAATCAATCAGGTGATTTCCATGACCTTTGTCATTGGTTCCTTTCTGGCAGCGGTAGGCAGCCTGCTGTATTTCAGCAACTATGCCACTGTCACTCCCACCGTGGGCGCGATGCCGGGACTTAAGGCTTTTGTAGCCGCGGTCTTTGGGGGGATCGGCTCCATCCCGGGGGCCATGATCGGCGCCTTCCTCATCGGCATCAGTGAAAACCTCATCAAGGCTTTGGGCTATTCCACCTTCTCGGATGCCTTCACCTTTGCCCTGCTGATCTTCATCCTGCTGGCAAAGCCTACAGGGCTGTTTGGCGAAAAAACCCTCGACAAGGTCTAAGGAGGAAGCGGAATGAAAAAAAACAAAACCGGCTGGTTCATAGGCCTTGTGCTGCTGGCGCTGATGTTTGTGGGATTATATGTACTGGAAAAAACGCTCCCCATCACAACCATGTTATTCACCATCCTGAAAAAGGGTGTTATCTACGCGCTGATCGCTGTGTCCATGAACCTGCTCAACGGCTTTACCGGACTTTTTTCCCTGGGTCAGGCAGGCTTCATGCTTATTGGCGCCTATACCTACGCCATCCTTACCATCCCCGTATCCATGCGGCCCATGATTTACCAGTATTACGACGGGGGCATTGTGCAGTTTGCCCTGCCAGCCATTTTAGGCCTGCTGTGCGCAGGGCTTTTGGCCGCTTTCTTCGCTTTCCTGGTCGGGTTGCCGGTACTCAGGCTCAAAAGCGATTACCTGGCCATCGCGACCCTGGGGTTTGCTGAGATTATCCGCGCTTTTATCCAGTATGAGGGCCTGGGTCCTCTCACCAACGGCTCAAACCTGCTGCGCCGCTTTCCCTCCTTCACCGGCATCATCTATCCCTTTGCTGTGGTGACGATCTGTGTGGGGGTAATTGTGCTGCTCATTCATTCTACCTATGGCCGGGCTCTTAAAGCCATCCGCGATGATGAAATCGCCGCTGAGGCCATGGGCATCAACTTGTATTTTCATAAACAGCTTTCCTTTGTCACCTCTTCCTTCTTCGCGGGTATCGGCGGAGCGTTGCTGGCCATGTATCAGGGCTCTATCCAGGCAGCCACCTTCAAATCTTCCATGACCTATGAGATTCTCCTGATTGTGGTCATTGGCGGCATGGGCTCCATATCCGGTTCGGTGTTGGCCAGCTTTCTGTTTGTAGCTGCCAGTGAATGGTGGCTGAGGTTTTTGGACAATGAGCTTTATATCGGCGCCTTCAAAGTCCCCCTCCTACGCTCGGGCTTCCGTATGGTGGTGTTCTCCGTCATCATTATGGCGGTGGTGCTGCTCTACCGTCGGGGCATCATGGGTGATAAGGAGCTGAGCCTTCGGCGTATAACCAGCCGCCTGGGACGGAAAAAGGGGGTGAGCAGCAATGGCTGAGAGAATGCTGGAGTTGACAGATCTTACCATGCAGTTTGGCGGCGTGGTAGCGCTCAACAACCTCTCCATGCACATTGACAGGGGAGAGATTGTGGCCCTCATTGGCCCCAACGGCGCCGGCAAAACCACCGCCTTCAACTGTGTCACCGGCGTATACAATCCTACCAACGGGCAAATTCGCTACCGGGGTAAACTCATCGTGTCCAATCATCCCTCCGGCAAAATGAAAGCCATGTATGCTGGCGTAAACGCTGACAAATACCAGGATGTGGTGGAGCATACGCCTGACAAGATCACCAAAATGGGCGTTGCCCGTACTTTCCAGAACATCCGCCTGTTTAAAACGCAGACCGCTTTTGAAAATGTCCTCATCGCCACCCACCTGCACCGCACCTCCAACCCTTTTACCGCCGCCTTCCGCCTGAACTTCCGGGAAGAACGGCGTATGCGGGAGCTGGCCCTGGAGATGCTCCGGGTGGTGGGCCTGGATGATGTCAAGGACGAGCTGGCCACCTCCCTCCCCTATGGTATGCAGCGCCGCCTGGAAATTGCCCGGGCACTGGCCACCAAGCCCCAACTGCTGCTGCTTGATGAGCCTGCCGCCGGTATGAACCCCCAGGAAACCGATGAGCTGGGGCGGTTCATCGTAGACATCAAAAACAGGTTCGGCCTCACCGTATTTCTGATCGAACACCATATGGATCTGGTGATGGACATTTCCGACCGCATTTATGTAATCGATTTCGGCAAGCTCATCGCCCATGGCACGCCTGATAAGGTGCAGGACAATCCTGATGTAATCACAGCCTATTTGGGGGTAGAAGACGATGAGCCTGCTTAAAGTCACCGATCTGCAAGTCGCCTACGACGGCATTGAAGCCCTGAAAGGCATTTCCTTTGAAGTGCCCCGGGGCAAAATTGTCACCCTGATCGGCGCCAACGGCGCAGGAAAATCCACCACATTGCGCGCCATCAGCGGCCTGGTGCCTGTCAAAGCCGGTGGCGTCAGCTTTGACGGACGGGAAATCACTACCCTGGACACTTCCAGCATCGTCAAGGAAGGTATCGTGATGGTGCCTGAAGGCCGCCGGGTCTTCCCCAACCTGACTGTGCTTGAGAACCTTAAAATCGGCGCTTACCTGCGCCGCGACCAGGCTGAGATCGCAGCAGCAATAGAATATGTGTACAAACGCTTTCCCAGGCTCAAGGAACGGCACTGGCAGCTGGCAGGCACCCTTTCCGGCGGTGAACAACAGATGCTGGCAGTCGGCCGCGCGCTGATGGCCCGGCCTCGGCTGATCATGATGGACGAGCCTTCGCTGGGTCTGGCCCCCTTGGTGGTGCGCGAAATATTTTCCATCATCCATCGCCTGCGTGATGAGGGCATCACCATCCTGCTGATCGAGCAAAATGCCAATGCCGCCCTGAGGGCCGCGGACTATGGTTATGTGCTGGAGTCCGGCCGCATCACCATTGAGGGGCCAGGCCTGGACCTGCTCAACAACCAAAAGGTGCGCGACGCCTACCTGGGCCAGGCACGCAAACGGAAGGAACTTGCTGATTCAACGGCTCTGCCCAGTGATATCTGATTCAGAAAAATTTCTCCCCTACCCGCGAAAGCGGGCTTTTGCATTTGCCCCAAATTGCTTCTTTACAAGGGTCGCGCTATAATTGCCTCACACTCGCAAAGGGGGCCAAGTATGGATTGGATCCAGGTCAGTGTAACGACAGTAAGCGGCGCTGCAGACGCACTGAGCGCGCTTTTGATGGACGCAGGCGCCAAGGGTACCCAGATCCTGGACCGGCACGATGTGCCTGCCGCGGATGACGGCAGCGGCTTTGGCGAGTTATATGGCACGGATCTTCTTGATAACCTGCCTGAGCAGGTGACAATTAAAGCCTGGTTTGCCTCGGATGAAGAGGTGCAAAGCGCCAGGCAAGCAGTGGCGCGCCTTGGTCAAATGACAGGTTTTGATACCGGCGAGCTGGTCTTTTCCACCGCCAGCGTGCAAGATGAGGATTGGGCGGAAAACTGGAAGCGGTATTACAAGCCCCTGCGGGCAGGTCAGAGGCTGGTCATCCGCCCGGTCTGGGAAAATTACGAGCAGCAGCCGGATGACTTGGTCATTGCGATGGACCCGGGCATGGCCTTTGGCACCGGCACCCACGAAACTACCCGGCTGTGTATGCGCATGATTGAGAAGCATTACCAACAGGGTCCGGCGCTGGATATCGGTACGGGTTCTGGTATTCTGGCCATCGCGCTGGCCAAATTGGGCTGTCCGTCAGTCAGGGCGGTGGACATCGATCCGATTGCCGTCGCAGCTGCCAGACAAAACATCGTCAGCAACGGTCTGGAGCACGCCATCACAGTTGCCCAAGGCGATCTGGCGCATGGCCTGGCCGGTCCCTTTGACTTTATCTGTGCCAACATTCTGGCCGATGTGATTATCGGCCTGTCAGCCTCCATACGCCCCTTGCTGTCCGACAGCGGCCGCTTCCTGGCCTCGGGCATCATCAAAGACCGCGAAGGAGATGTGCTGGCCGCCTTTTCACAGGCAGGCTTCTTGATGATGGATCGCCTGACGGAGGGCGAATGGGTAGCGCTGTTGTTCGGGAGCGCCCATGCCTAAATTTTTCGGCGAACGCATCACACAGGATTTGATCAGCCTGTCACCGGAGGATAGCCATCACGCCTTACGGGTGTTGCGGCTGCGCCCGGGAGACACTGTCCGCGTGAGCGCGCAGGGCTTACACTTCAATGCCCGGTTGGAGGTGGACCATCAGCAGGTAAGGGCGCGCATTCTTGATGAGCTGGCTTCAAATGAAGCGCGCACCCGCATCACCCTGTACCAGGGCTGGCCCAAGGGCGACAAGCTGGACCAGATTGTGCGCCAGTCAACTGAACTGGGTGTTGCCGCCTTTGTACCGGTACTGTTCGCCCGCTGTGTAGCCCGCCCCGACCAGGCAGGCAAGCGTCTGGAAAGGCTCAATAAAATCGCACGTGAAGCGGCCATGCAGTCAGAGCGCACCATCATCCCGCCGGTCCTCGCGCCCATCAGCGCGGCGGAATTGCCCACAAGGCTCCAGAAGCACGCGCTGGCTTTGGTGCTGTATGAAAACGAGCGGCATCAGACACTGGCTTCTGTTTTAAACGGACAAGCGGATCTTGCCCTTGTCATCGGGCCGGAGGGCGGTTTGACCGCCGAGGAAGTTGCGGCCATGGGCGCGCAGCCTGTCACCCTGGGCCCACGCGTTTTACGCACAGAGACCGCCGGAATTGCCGCCATTGCGATGGCATTGGCGCTGAACCGGGACTTTTGAACAGAAGGAAGAAAAACTTGAACAAGCCTGTCAAGACCGTTGCGTTTTATACCCTGGGGTGCAAGGTAAACCAGTATGACGCGCAGTCGATGATGGAAGCCTTTGAGCGCGCCGGATACCAACTCCGCCCCTTTGGAGAACGGGTAGACGTCAATGTGGTAGTGACCTGTGTGGTGACCGCAGTAGGTGAGCAAAAAAGCCGACAGATGTTGCACCGCGTACGCCGCGAGCAACCTGACAGCCACCTGGTTGCCGCAGGCTGCCTGGCGCAAAAGGACGCGGAGAAACTCAAGGATCTGGGCGCGAGGTTGGTTCTGGGCAACCAGCACCGTGAGCGGGTTGTACAGCTGCTGGAGCAAGCCGTTCAGGAGAACAGCCAGATTGTCGCTGTCGAGGATGTGCAGCGTGTTCCTTATGAGGAACTAGGCATCACGCGTCAGGAAGGACGCACGCGCGCAGTCATGAAGATTCAGGAAGGCTGCGACCGTTACTGTGCTTATTGCATCATCCCTTATGTGCGCGGCGGCATTCGCTCAAGAGCGCCAGAGGCGATCACACGGGAAGCGAAACGCTTGGTGCACGCCGGATACCGTGAGATTGTGCTGACCGGCATCCATCTGACCAGCTATGGAAAGGATTTGGACGGACAGACCCTGTTGGATGCCGTCCGGGCCGCTGCGGTGGACGGGTTGGACCGCCTGCGGCTGGGTTCGCTGGAGCCGGTGATTGCCAGCAAAGCCTTTGTTCAAAACCTGGCCGGCATTCCCGCGGTCTGCCCTCAATTTCACCTGTCTTTGCAATCGGGCAGCGACAGTGTGTTGCGCAGGATGCGCCGCCGCTACACAATTGAAGAATACCTGGCAGCTGCCAGGTATCTGCGGGACGCCTTTCCCGGCTGCGCTCTGACCACCGATGTTCTGGTTGGTTTTCCCGGTGAGACTCAGGAGGAGTTTGAACAGACCCTGGCCTTTTGCGAGCAAATAGGTTTCGCGAAGATGCATATTTTTCCCTTCAGCCGCCGTGCCGGCACAGCAGCGGACAGGATGCCCGGCCAGCTGAGCCACGCCCTTAAAGCAGAACGCGCACGGCAAATGGCGTCACTGGAAGCGCGCATGTCCAAAGAGTTCATAACATCCTTCCAGGGCACAAGCCAGGATGTGCTGTTCGAAACCTTAACAAAAGACGGTTTGGCTATGGGACATACCCCCAACGCGATCAATGTGTATTGCCCGGGCGGCTGCCCGGGAAAAATACAAAAAGTGAGGCTGCATAGCCCGATACGCGACGGCCTGCGTGCCACCCTGCTTTTGCCATCTTCTTGACAGCCGTCCTGTCGGTGAATATTATTTGACTGTAGCATTTTAGAAGAGAGGATTGTGTGATGAAAGACTGCCTGTTTTGCCGGATCGTAAGGGGAGAAATTCCCTGTGACAAAGTATTCGAAAACGAGCTTTTGCTGGCTTTCCGTGACATCAACCCGCAAACTGACAAGCATGTGCTGATCATCCCCAAGCAGCATACGGAAAACCTGAATGACCTTTCCGAAGCGCCGGACGCACTGTTGTCCGGCTTGTTGCGCGCAGCGCAAGCTGTTGCTTGTGCTGAGGGCATCCAAGACAGCGGTTACCGTCTGATCAGCAACTGCGGCCCTGATGCCTGTCAAAGTGTCAATCACCTGCATTTTCATGTGCTGGGCGGCCAGAAACTTAGTGAACACATGGGATAATACCGCAATAAACAAAGATAAAACAAAGGAAAAAACTTTAGCTTTTAACCGGTTTTTACCGGTTTTTCATTATCTGACGCTTGTGATCCATAATGGATGCGGGTATAATATCCCAGGCGGGCGAAATCTGCCCCGCATCAGCAGAACAGGAGGCGACCGTGCAAGACATCACTTGGGCTACGCTGAAGCGAATCGCAGCACAGCAGGTGGATGAGATCTATACACGGGCTTTGCTGCTGAACCGCATTCATGCCATTGGGCCGGTCGGCAGGCGCACTTTGGCCGCATCCATGCAGTTGTCCGAGCGCGAGGTGCGAGCGGCCGCCGAGGCGCTTAAGGAGGAAGGTCTGATCGATCTGAACACCTCCGGCATGCAATTGTCCAAAGCCGGCCTTGATATTTTGCCAGAGGTGCGCGCTTTATGCCGCGATATCTCCGGCCTGTTTGAATTAGAATATCAGCTGAAAGAGCGCCTGGGCATTGAGCACCTGGCCGTCGTACCCGGTGACGCCGATCAGGATCGTATGGTGCTGGTGGATCTGGCACGTGCTACCAACCATTTTTTGCAGGAAGTGCTCCGGGAAAACATGATCATTGCCGTTTCCGGCGGCAGCACAATGAGCGAAGTAGCCCGTGCCGCTGCGCCAGCTCCCGGCCCGGTCATGGTAGTGCCGGCACGCGGCGGCTTTGGCCGCATGGCGCAAATGCAGGCAGATGCGGTAGCGGGCGAACTGGCTCAGCGTATTGGCGGGGATTGCCGGCTGATGCACCTGCCTGAGGGCATGGACGCGGAAACGCTTCAAAAGGCAGCCAAGCTGCCAGGTGTGCGGGCGACTCTGGCCCTGATGCGCAACGCCGATATCATCCTGTACGGAGTGGGGTGCGCAGATGACATGGCACAGCGGCGCAGCCTTTCGTTGTCCACACGGCGCAGTTTGCAAAAAGCCGGCGCGGTAGGCGAGGCGCTGGGCGACTTTTTTAACATCAACGGCAAGGTAGTCCGCCAAAGCCCCTCTCTTTCCTCTGAGTTAGGCGTGGGCAAGCCGGATTCCAAGTCGATTATGGCAGCCGCCGGAGAACACAAGGGTGAGGCTGCGCTGGCGGCTGTGCGTTGGCATCCTCCCTGGGCACTGGTGGTAGACGCAGGCCTGGGACGAAGAATGCTCGAACTCCTGGATAAAACCAGGCAGAATTATTCTGATCAATGAATAAAGGAGGTTTCTCATGAACAAAAAGACTGTGCGCGATGTGGAACTCAAAGGAAAGAAAGTGCTGGTGCGCGTGGACTTCAACGTGCCCATGGATGAGCATCAGGCCATCACGGATGAAAACCGCGTCATTGGTGCACTTCCAACGATTCGTTACCTGATTGAGCAAGGCGCCAAAACCATCCTGTGCAGCCACCTGGGCCGCCCAAAGGGCGAGTTTGTCCCCAAGTATTCCCTGGCGCCGGTCGCCAAGCGCCTGAGCGAGCTTCTTGGCCAGCCGGTCAAGATGGCCAAGGACGTTATCGGCGAAGACGCTGACAGAGTGGTCGCTTCCCTGAAGGATGGAGAGGTCGCCCTGTTGGAGAACCTGCGCTTTCATAAAGAAGAAGAAAAAAATGCGGAAGAGTTTGCCAAGAAGCTGGCCTCCTATGCCGACATTTATGTCAATGACGCCTTTGGCACTGCGCACCGCGCGCACGCCAGCACTGAGGGCGTTGCGCATTACCTGCCTGCCGTGTCCGGTTTCCTGATTGAAAAAGAACTGCAGTTCATGGGCAAGGCGCTGGATAACCCGGACCGTCCCTTCGTGGCCATCCTTGGCGGCGCCAAGGTGTCCGACAAGCTGGGCGTAATCAACAACCTGCTTGAAAAAGTAGATACCCTCATCATCGGCGGCGGCATGGCTTATACATTTACTGTAGCCCAGGGTGGTCAGGTAGGCGACAGCCTGCTGGAGAAAGACAAGGTGGACTACGCACGTGACATGTTGGCCAAGGCAAAGGAAAAAGGCGTCCAGCTGCTGCTGCCGGTTGACACAGTCATCGCGGACCGCTTTGACAACGAAGCCAACATCAAGGTCGTTCCGACCGGCGAGATTCCTGAAGGCTGGCAAGGCCTGGATATTGGTCCCAAAACCTGCGAGCTGTTCGCCAAAGCGGTCAAAAACGCAAAGACCGTGGTCTGGAACGGACCGATGGGCGTATTTGAAATGCCCAATTTCGCCACCGGTACCAAGGCCATCGCCCAGGCGCTGGCTGACAGCCAGGCGACCACCATCGTCGGAGGCGGTGACTCCGCTGCAGCAGTCACCCAACTGGGTTTTGCAGACAAGATCAGCCATATCTCCACCGGCGGCGGTGCCTCCCTGGAGTTCCTGGAAGGCCTGGTGCTGCCCGGCGTCGCAGCGCTCAACGACAAGTAATCAACCCTCGCCCGCCCGGCGCAAGCCGGGCGGGCAGATCCTTTCCAAAAACAATACATGCAGGAGGAAATAAATGCGTACACCCGTGATTGCCGGTAACTGGAAAATGAACAAGGGCCCCAAAGAGGCGGTAGAACTGATCAATGAGCTCAAACCCCTTGTCAAGGAAGCCCGTGCTACCGTGGTGGTCTGTGTGCCCGCAGTGGACTTTACCGCGGTCAAGACTGCGCTGCGCGGCAGCAAGATCAAGCTGGGAGCGCAAAATGTGCACTTCAAGGAGGCCGGCGCCTACACCGGCGAATTGTCAGCCGCCATGCTTAAGGAAGCCGGTGTGGAATATGTCATCATCGGCCACAGCGAGCGTCGTCAGTATTTTGGTGAAACAGATGAGACGGTCAACCTGCGCGTGCGCGCCGCGGTGGAAGGCGGTCTGATTCCTATCATTTGCGTTGGCGAGAAGAAAGAGCAGCGTGAGGCGGGCTATACCGACGCGCTGGTTACCTACCAGACCCTGATCGCGCTGAGCGGGCTGAGCGCTGAGCAAATAAAAAAGGTTATTATTGCCTATGAACCGGTCTGGGCCATCGGCACCGGATTAACCGCGACGGATGAGCAGGCCAATGAAACCATTGGTGTCATCCGCGAGGCCATCCGCCAAAAGTACGGTAAGCGCGTCAGCAACAAGGTGCGCATCCAGTATGGCGGCAGTATGAATCCCAAGAATGTCAAGGGTCTGATGGCTCAAAGCGAGATTGATGGCGGGCTGATTGGCGGCGCCTCATTAAAAGCCGCTGATTTCGCGCAGGTCGTCAATTTTGACTGAACAAATCCAATTTAAAGGAGAAAACGTGTCCAAGCAACTGACTGCACTTATTATCATGGATGGCTTTGGTATCAACACCAACCCCATTGGCAACGCCATCCTGGAAGCCGGAACCCCCAATCTTGACCGTTTCATGAGCATTTATCCTCATACCCAACTGTCGGCATCCGGTCCGGATGTGGGGCTGCCTCCCGGACAGATGGGCAACTCAGAGGTGGGGCATCTTAACATCGGCGCCGGGCGCATTGTCAACCAGGAGTTGATGCAGATTACCCGGGATATCGAATCCGGCGAACTGTTTCAAAAGGAACCGCTTATTTGGGCAATGGATGAAGCGCGCAAAAACGACAAATCCCTGCATTTCATGGGTTTGCTGTCTGACGGCGGCGTCCACAGCCACATCGAACACCTCTTTGCCTTGCTGGATATGGCCAAAGCGCGGGGACTGACCCGCTTTTTCGTGCACGCGATGCTGGACGGGCGCGATGTGCCGCCGACCAGTGGCGTGGACTTTGTGCGCCAACTGCAAGAAAAGCTCAACAGCCTTGGCGTTGGTAAAATCGCCAGCATCCAGGGCCGTTACTGGGGAATGGACCGCGATAACATCTGGGAGCGCGTTAAGCCGGGCTATGATGCCATGGTTCTGGGCGCTGGAGTCCCCGCGACTGACCCGGTGCAGGCGGTGAGAGACAGCTATGAAAACGGCATTACTGATGAGTTTGTCAAACCCATCGTGCTCATGGAAGGCGGCGCACCGGTAGGCAGGATTCAAGCTGAGGACAGCATGGTCTGCTTCAATTTCCGGCCTGACCGCATGCGCCAGATTACCCGTGCCTTCATTATGCGGGATTTCTCCGGCTTTGAGCGGCCGGGCGGATATCTTAACCTGCGTTATGTTACCATGACCCAGTATGACGAGACCTTTACAGGGCTTCGGATTGTCAACCCGCCTGCCACGCTGGAGTATACACTGGGTGAATACCTCGCCAAGCTGGGTCTGCGCCAGGTGCGCATCGCCGAAACACAGAAATATCCACATGTTACTTTCTTCTTCAATGGCGGCGTTGAAAAATCCAACGCAGGAGAGGACCGCTTCCTGATTCCCTCCAGCAAGGTAGCTACCTTTGACCTCAAGCCTGAGATGTCAGCGCCCGAGGTCACCCAAAAGGCGTTGGAAATCATTGACTCCCGGCAATACGATGTCATGATTTTAAACTTTGCCAACTGCGACATGGTGGGTCACACCGGCGTCATCCCGGCTGCGGTTGCTGCCGTGAAGGAGGTGGATCAGGATGTAGGCATTCTGGTCGATCGCATTCTGAAACTGGGCGGACGCGCATTCATCACTGCCGACCATGGCAACGCAGATCAGATGATTGACTATGCCACCGGCCAGAGCTTTACAGCCCACACCACCAACCCTGTTCCTTTCATTGCCGTTGACAATGAGTTGATTGGCCAGGAACTGCGCAGCGGCGGTCGACTGGCGGACATCGCGCCCACCATGCTCAAGGCTATGGGCCTGCCCATCCCTCAGGAAATGACCGGACAGTCTCTGTTGTAAGTCATAACGATACACGAAAGGCCGGAGATGTTATCGTCCTCCGGTCTTTTTATTCAGTATAAAAGCCACTGCGGCATTATTTCCCGGGCAGCGGCAGCTGCTCAACATACCAGATTTCCCCATCGGTTTGTGCGCTGACGGTGCCCATGGAAATATAGTAATGCGGAATTTTGTAGCTGCGCAGCTGTTTGGCAAGGGTCTCGCCGTTTCTCATGTTGCTGGTAATAACAATCAACTCGGGGTCGGAAGCTTCAAAAAACTCAGAACGCAGACGATTGATGCCGTGATGGGGCGACTTCATGATATCCACATTCATGTATTGAGGATAGTCCTCCATCACCTGGCCCAGACTGATACCGGTCACATCCGCCGGCAGAAGCATCGTGCGATTCTTGTAGCGGATATGCAACATCATGGATCTGTCATTAACGCCGCTGCTATTCTCATCTTGCCGCGTGTTTTGGATGAAAGTAATCTCAGCTCCACCCAATGTCATGCGGTCCCCCGGCAGCAGCTGATGATGAGGAATGCCTCTTTTATCCAGCGCTGACATCAGCTTGACAATCTCGGGCAGGCGAGTTTCCCTTGAATACTTGCTCAGGAAAGCGGCAGCCGGATAGCCTTTTTGCACCAGACGAATCGCGGCATTGAGATGGTCATCGTGGGAATGGGTATTCATATAATAAGTAAAGCCTGTAATCCCCTGCGACTCAAAAAAGAACTCAAGCCAGGAAAGCTTATCGCTTGTTCCCCCGTCAACCAGCATTGATTCCCCGCCGCAGCGCAACAGGATGGCGTCACCAATTTTGATGTTGATAAAGTCAACCCGCAACAGTTCGGCATCTTCTGAAAAGGGAAACTGCTCAAGCTTCGGAGCCTCCACAAAAGGAGCCTTGCTCCGGCTGGGGGTATGGTAAACGGATAAAACGCCGGCCAGCGCGGCAGCGGGGAAGATCAGGGTAAGGACAATCAGTAGCAACAGGACTTTCTTCATCAGTTTTCCTTTGTTTGTTAAATATGTATACCAGCAAAACAACGCCTGCATTCAAGGGTTACAGCGAGTTGATCAGCTGGTAGATCTGTCGTTTAAACCGCGGCTTGATATTCAGCGCTCTGTCCAAAGGCATATGGAAGACGCGGCCATGGCGCATGCCGATGACCTCGTTGCCAATCCCGCGTTTGAGCAACTCAATGGCCATATGGGCAGACTCAAAGGCAAAGGCCGCATCCTGCGCAGTGGGCTCATGCCCACGCTGGGTATAGCCGATGATGTTGTAGCGCACCTCAGTGCCGGTTTTATAACGCAACACATGGGCCAGACGGCGCACGTTCATGGGTTCGCCCTCATAAACCTGGGTAAAAGGCCTCAGGAAAGTTGCGAAGTCAAAGGGCTTCATGGTTTTGTAGGCACCTTCAGCCACCACGATGGTTGCGCGGGTATTGCCACGCTTAATCAGGCTGTCCAAACGCCTGACTACTTTTTCAATGCTCCAGTTGTTGACCTCCGGCACAATTACGATTTCAGAACCAGTGGACATCGCGGTGGACATGGCGATATCACCACAGTTGCGCCCCATTACCTCCACCACTGCAGGCCGGTCGTGCGATCGGGAAGTGGCGCGGATGGCGCGCACCGCATCGACACAGACGTTGACCGCTGTGTCAAAGCCCAGGGAAGTTTCAGAAAACTCCAGGTCGTTGTCAATGGTGCCAGGAATGCCGATACAGGGCATGCCAAGAGCAGACAATGCCCGGGCGCCATGGAAGGAACCGTCTCCGCCGATCACCACCAGGCCCGTGACATTGAGACTTTTTAAAAAACGATAAGCCTTTTGCTGAAACTCAGGCAGGAGAAATTCCTCACAACGCGCGGTACGCAGGTAGGTGCCCGGCTGATCAGCAATGTCCAGCATAGTATCCAGAGCCAATTCAGCAAAGCTCTCCTCAGGTTTATACTTGCCGATCAGTCCGTTAAAGCCACGCTTGATGCCAATCAAGGGCATGCCGGCCATGGCTGCGAAACGGGAAACCTCTGTCACCGCAGCGTTCATCCCCGGACTGTCGCCACCGCTGGTCAATACCGCAATCTTCTTCATTCTCCCTCCTGGCAATGGACATTCATCAACAAAAATAGGCAGGCGGATCCGCATCCCGCCTGCCCTGATGCCTGGCTTAAGGTTTGAGCAGTCTGGCTGCCATGGGTGCCCGAAGCCGGGATGCCTCAGGCATCTCCCCCAGCAAGGGACGCAGATAATGGATGAAGGCATCGGTCACGTTGTTGCCGGACGCGCTGATAAAGCTGTCGGGCATCAGCCGTGTCTTGGCTGCGATCTCCTTCAGATCGCTCAGACGGTAATCCACAGAGTAATCGCCGGTGCGGTGGATGGTGATGGAACCGTCAATATTGTGCCAGATAGCAAACTGGGCTGCCTTTTCCCCCACCTCTCGCGCCTCGCGCTGATCCACATGCGACACACATCCCATAAAGGAGCGCTGCAGGTAACCAAAGGTATCCGAACGCACGCGATTGATGCTGGTTTTTTCTTTGATCTGGTTGGCCAGCTGCTCGCCCAGGGCGCCGGTGCCCGAGAGCTGCATGTTACCATGCGCATCGCGCTCGGTCTCCTGCAAGGTGGCCAGAATGGGCGTGCCGTGCTCATTTTGAATGCCTTCTGACACCGCGATCACACAGCGGCCCAGCTTGTCGTATACAGTCTTCACATCTGCGAGGAAATTGTCCATGACAAAGGGACGCTCCGGCAAATAGATCAGATGGGGGCCGTCATCGTCGTACTTGCGCGCCGCGGCGGATGCCGCTGTCAGGAAGCCGGCGTGACGCCCCATGATCACCGCGATATGCACGCCCGGAAGCGCGCGGTTGTCCAGATTAAGCCCCATAAAGCTCTGGGCGACAAACTTTGCCGCGGATGGAAAACCCGGGGTATGGTCGTTGATCATGAGGTCGTTATCGATGGTCTTGGGGATGTGGATGGCACGAAACTCATAACCCTCAAGCTCAGCCTGCTCGTTCACAATGCGAACGGTATCAGAGGAATCATTGCCGCCGATATAAAAGAAGTAGCGTACATCATGCGCACGGAAAACCTTGAAGATTTCCTCGCAGTATTTCCGGTCAGGCTTGTCCCTGGTAGAGGACAGAGCTGAAGACGGGGTCACCGCAACGCGCTCAAGGTTATGGGTGGTTTCCTGGGTCAGGTCCATGAAGCGCTCATCCACAATGCCGCGCACACCGCCAACCGCGCCGTAAACCTTGGTGATCTGTGGGAATTTGCGGCTTTCCAGCACCGCACCGACCAGGGACTGGTTGATGACCGCCGTGGGTCCCCCACCCTGGGCGACTACAACTTTACCTTTCAGTTCCATGTGTCCACCTCCATTATCTCAATACATGACAACGCCCGGCGTATCCGATGCGCCGGGCGAATAATCAGTTCTTGCCGTTGCAGCCCAAAACGTTAACGATCTTGTGCCTGACCATGCCCTTGAGCGCGGCGCGCGCATCCGTCAGATACTGGCGCGGGTCAAAGTGCTCGGGATGCTCAGCTAAATGCTTGCGAATCATGGCAGTGAACGCCAAGCGCAAATCGGAGTCGATGTTGATCTTGCAAACCGCCATGGAAGCGGCCTTTCGCAGCATGTGCTCCGGCACGCCCTGGGCACCGTCCAGCTTGCCGCCATATTTGTTGATCATCTCAACATACTCGGGGATAACGCTGGACGCGCCATGCAGCACGATGGGAAAACCGGGCAGGCGGCGGCTAACTTCCTCAAGGATATCAAAGCGCAGCTTGGGTTCGCCTTTGAACTTGAAAGCGCCATGGCTGGTGCCAATGGCAATGGCCAAGGAGTCAACGCCGGTGCGGCTGACAAATTCTTCCACTTCCTCAGGGCGGGTATAGCTGGAATCCTCTGCGGATACCTTGACGTCATCCTCAACACCGGCCAGGCGGCCCAGCTCGCCCTCCACAGTGACATTGCGCTCGTGGGCGTATTCCACCACACGGCGGGTCAGAGCGATATTTTCCTCAAAGGGCAGGTGAGAACCGTCAATCATGACCGAGGTAAAGCCGCCGTCAATAACGGATTTGCAGGTTTCAAAATCCGGGCCGTGATCCAGGTGGACCACAATATCCAGGTCGCTGGTTGCTACAGCAGCCTCAATAAGCTTCATCAGGTAGGTGTGATTGGCATATTTGCGCGCGCCGGCGGATACCTGCAAAATCAGGGGCGCGTTTTCCTCCTGGGCGCCCTCAACGATGCCCTGGATGATTTCCATGTTGTTGACATTGAACGCGCCGATGGCATAACCGCCTTCATACGCCTTTTTGAACATTTCTCTGGAATTGACTAATGGCATACTTCCTCCTTACTGTACCGAGGTGCTTGGCACAGGGCTTTTTATTTAGTATACAACCAGAGAATGTGCCTGTCAAACCGGCTTTGATTGACACAAAGACACTTAATTATATATTATGTTGTCGTCCGGATGCTCCTAAATCAAGAGGAATGAGGAAATTGTATGTTTGGAAAGCGGGGAGACGGCTACCTGGTCAAGGGCATCGACCCGATCATCGCGCTGACGCCCTACCTGATGCCCATGCGCTGCGACGCGCAGGTCATGCTGAATTATAAAATCGAATTTGAAAAGCTGGCGCGCTTCATGGCTGAGAAAGGCCGTGAAGGCTACCGCATCACCTTTATGGAAATCATTATCGCTGCATATGTGCGCTGCATATCCCAGCTGCCGGAAGTGAACCGTTTCATTATCAACAAGCGTTATTACGCGCGCAAGGACATCGTGTGTTCCTTTGCAGTCCTGCAGGACACGCCGGACGGCTCAATCAAGGAGAATATCGCCAAATGCAAGTTTGACCCGCATGACACCATCTTTGACGTGGCAGTACGCATCAAAGCCGCGATTGAGCAAACCCGCAAGACGGACGCGGACAACAGCACCCTGAAGGTGGCCAATCTGCTCAAAAGCCCCTACATCGCGAACATCCTTGTCATGTTGGCCCGCATTCTGGACCGCTACGGCCTGTTGCCCAAGTACCTGCTCAACGCCAGCCCCTTCCACACAGGGTTGTTCTTTGGCAACAACACATCCATTGGCCTGCCTCCGGTCTTGCACCATATTTACAATTTTGGATCCACCAGCCTGTTTGTGGTGATTGGCAACATAGAGCGTACGGTGGAGCTGGACGGTTCTGGCCAGCCTGTGCGCAGGCGCATCCTGCCCGTGGGCGTGACAGCGGATGAACGCGTATGCGCCGGCATGGTTTACAGCAAGTTTTTGCAAATGTTCCAGCACCTGATCAACAACCCTCAGGAGCTGGAAGCCAAGCCGGACGAGGTCTATTTTGACGAAGGGCATGTCATCAGCCTGCCACCGGTCAAAAAATCCAAGAACCGCTTCAGAAGCCGCCTGGGCAAGCTGCGCAGCCGCAACCGGATCGCCAGCTGACAAAACAAAGTTTTGTTTTATTGAAGAGAAGACAACAAGACAGCCTCCGGGCCAGGATGCCTGGAGGCTGTTTTTATTGGCAATATAACCTTGTATTTTAAAGTCAATTATTTTGATCTTTCCCCACCCTTATTGCCGGGGCGTTTTACTGTTATTTCTCTTCCGTCTGTACCTCCTTGGCCTCTTCCAGACGGGCGGGACGGGCCAGGATGTCCATGAACTGATCACCGGTCATGGTCTCAGTATCATACAGAACATGGGAAATTTCATGAAGCTTGCTGACGTTCTCTTCCAGGATCTTGTAGGCCCTGTCATACTGTTCCTTGACGATGCTTACGGTCAGGGCGTCGATCTTGCCCTGGGTTTCGCTGGAGCAGTTGGTGGTGTAGCCGCCGCCCAGGTATTGGTTTTGCTGCTGGTCAAAAGCGACCATGCCAAATTCCTCCGCCATGCCAAAGCGCGTGACCATGGCCCGGGCCAGCTGGGTAGCCTTCTCAATATCATTGGCCGCCCCGGTGGTGATGGAGGAGAATACCAGTTCCTCCGCCGCGCGGCCGCCGGTCAGGGTAGCAATCTTGCTCTCAATATCCTCCTTGCTCATGAGGTAGCGATCCTCTTCCTCCACCTGCATGGTAAAGCCCAGCGCGCCGGAGGTGCGCGGAATGATGGTGATCTTGTGCACCGGGGCGGCGTTGGTCTGAAGCGCCGCCACAATGGCATGCCCGACCTCGTGATAGGCAACGATTTTCTTTTCCTTGTCGCTCATGACACGGTCTTTCTTTTCATAACCGGCTATGATGACATCGATACTTTCCTCCAGGTCCTCCTGGCTGACAGTTTTTCTCCCATGCCGCACCGCGCGCAGGGCGGCCTCGTTGATCAGGTTGGCCAAGTCAGCGCCCGAGGCGCCGACCGCAGCGCGCGCGGCACGGGTCAGATCCACATTGTTCGCCAGCTTGACCTTTTTGGCATGGACCTTCAAAATCGCGATACGTCCGGCCAGGTCAGGCAGCTCCACAGGAATACGCCGGTCAAAGCGGCCAGGCCGCGTCAGAGCCGGGTCCAGAATCTCAGGACGGTTGGTCGCCGCCAGGATGATGACCCCTTTGCTGCCATCAAAGCCATCCATTTCAGACAACAACTGGTTCAAAGTCTGCTCACGCTCGTCATTGCCGCCAAAACCCGCGGTGGATTCACGGCGCTTGCCGATGGTGTCAATCTCGTCAATGAACACGATGCAAGGCGCCTTCTGCTCGGCCTGCTTGAACAAGTCACGGACCTTGGCCGCGCCCATACCCACGAACATCTCAACAAACTCACTGCCGGAGATCGAGAAGAAGGGCACCTTGGACTCACCCGCGACCGCCTTGGCCAACAGGGTCTTTCCGGTGCCAGGCGGGCCCACAAGCAGCACACCCTTGGGCATGACCGCGCCCACCTCAGTATACTTTGCGGGGTTGTGCAGGAAATCCACCACCTCGCTCAGGGCTTCCTTGGCTTCATCCTGACCTGCCACATCATCAAAGCTGATGCCTGTCTCGGACTCGATATAGATTTTGGCATTGCTTTTGCCCAATTGCATGGCGTTCATGCCGCCCATCTTGGCCAGCCGCTTGCTGAACAAACGACCCATGAGCACCATAAGGCCAATGGGAAGCAGCCAGGTCATGACAAAACTCATCAGCGGGGAGGCGGGCTCCACAATTGGAGAGGTAAAGGTAACGCCGGCTGCCCGCATCTTGTCCACCAGGCCGGGATCCTCCATGAGCCCGGTTTTGTAGATAACCGGCGGCTCAGAACGGTCAGCAAATACGATCTGATAACTGTCCCGGCTGACCTCGGAAATCTGGCCGGTTTCCAGCTTGTTGAGGAACGTGCTGTAGGGAACCTCCATGACTTGCTGCCGCATCAACCTGGGAAAGACAAAAACGTTGAGCAGCATGATCGCCAGCATAACAATGACATAGTAATAGATGAATGGTTTACGGGGTGACTTGACTTCTTTCATAGATATGCCTTCCTTTCTTTATCTATCCGCCTTGCTCCACCATGGACATGCGGCGGTATAGATATCTCATCAGGATGCGCTCGACCCGCCCGTCGACGATGTCATAGCGCAGAATTGTGGTGCTTGTGTCCTTGGCACCTACATAAACATATTCCAGGGTGCCGGTATTGGGGTCATCGGAGGCCACGGTATAACGCGCGTAGCCATTAGCGAGGTCATAGTAAATACCGCGGTTGCCCTTGTCATTGGGCAACTGGCCCATGTCACGGAACCTGTCGGTGACCTCCTTGATGGACATGCCTATACCGGTGTTGCGCGGCCCCTTGTGAGCGCCCAGGGTGGTCTGCAGATGATACAGCAGCATACCGTCCTCTGTCTGATAAAAACGCGCCTCCCCCCAGGGGTAGGTCAATTGCGTCGCTTGGCCGCCAACAGCCTCATCCTCAATGGACTGCTCTCCTTGCGGCGCGCCTGCTTTAGCTATGAACTGCTCCTGGGTGGTCTTTAACAGGGTAAAGTCTTCAAACTGATCCCTCTCTGAGCGGAAATAGGATTTGAATCCTTTGTTGACCTTGTATTCAACTATCATTTCGTTGGAGATCTTACCCCAGCGGTTGACCGCAATGGCGCGAAGGTAACTGCGCCCCGGCGGGATCAGTATTGGATCTCCGGTGTAGCGAGGTGATTCCAGATTGGGCTTGGTGCCGTCAATAGTATAATACAAAGTGACGTCCTTGTCATCCTCATCGACAATGCGCAGGGACACCCTGATCTGGCGATCATAAGTTTTGGATTCCATGTTGGTTTTGGGCGCCATGGGGGTAGGCAGGGTGATGATGTAACGAATGGTCATCTCATCACTGACCAGGTCATTGGACAAGGCCACCGCTCGAAAGTTATATGTTCCCTCATTTAAGGTAATCGGGCCAGTATACAGGATACCGGTATCGGGCAGCACGCCGTCTCCGGTAGTATAGCGAATTTCAAAATCCTGGGTGGAAATGAATTCTACGGTTTTGGAATACATGTGCCGTCCGGCTGCCAGGGATGCCTTGGGAGGCTGGGGCACCAATTGGGAGCGCTGGTTATAAAAGCCGTCATCACCGGTATTTTCATACGCATTCTGCATCAGCCTCACCGCTTCAAAAAAGCGCTCCTGGTCGAGCATAATATTAATGGCAAGCCGATAGGCCTGCGGTTTTTCCGGCGCCAACTCGGTGTAGATACGTTTGTAGGTGCTCTCCGCCATGCCCATTTGATCGGCAGCCTCATAAGCCTCCGCCAGCAACAGCAGCTTTTCGTCAATGCCCGGGATCTCAGGCTCCAATTCTTCAGCCTTTAGATAGGTTTCTATCGAACGGCTGATGTATCCCTGATCCAAATACTCCGTTCCCAAATCCCAATAAGCCTGAGCATTGGCTTTGCGGCCCATACGCGCCAAGACCAGTTGGCCTTCCTGGGTGACCTGCAACCAGATCAGCCCGCCAACCACCAACATAAACACCAAAGCCAGGAACACCACGCCTACCTTGACCCAGTTGATCATGCGGTTTTGATAGGTGTTGTTGCGAACCAGCCGGCTGCGGCGCTTACCCCGCTTGCGCCGGGGTTTGCCGCCATTGCGCGCAAATGCATCACGCCGGTTTGAGGTCCAGCGGCGTTCATCGAAATCTATCAACAGGCTTTCATTGTCCACTTCCGCACCGGGAGGCTCTGCGCCCATATAGTTGCCGCAAAAGGGACACATGCGGGAAGCGGGGTTGGATTCCTGTTGACATGTCCTGCAAATCATGGCATCAATCCAAGCCCATCAGGGCGTCATACTCCGGATCCTGATCAAAGCTGCGTTCCGGCGCATCGCCGCCCAGCGCCTCAATCGCGCAGCGCAATTCGATATAATCCAGATACTTCAGTCCGTCTTCGTTCGCGCGCTCAATCAAAACCGGCAAGGCGCGCTCGTCGCCAAGCCGTCCCAGATAAGCAGCCAGAATGGCCTGGCGCTCGGGCAGCGCATCAAACAATCGCATCAGCCCCTCAAAGACTTCGGGGTGACCGGGATAGCGGCTGAGTACCGACAGCAAGGCCTCTTTGCCGGTATCATTGGCTTCCTCAAGCGCCTCCAGCAAATATGGCACAGCCGTTTCACCCATTTCCTCCAGGCTTTCAAGGGCAAAATCAGCCAGATCATCACGCTCCTCACGCTGCTGCTGCCAAGCGATATAAGCCGCCATCGGGCGTGTGCTGCCTAAATCCTGCAGCAGCCTGATACAGATCATACGCGACTGCTGAGCGCGCCCCGTGTCCAGCAGGATATCCATCAGGGCGTTTTCCGCTGCCAAGCCCAGCTGAGTAATACGCATGAGCAGCAAATCCGGCAGGGATACTTCACTTGTCAGGTAGCTTTCCATCAGAGCAAGCAAACGCTCAGCCCGGTCAAAGGCCTCAAAATATCCAGTGGGTGTCAGCCCGTTCAACCAGGAAGCCGGAGTGCTCGCAAAACGGTCATACAAAGCGGGCATCATCCGCTCAACCTGTTCGATGTTCTGAATACCGTCCTGGTTTTCTTCCAGCCAAGCATGCAGGAACTCGGTAAAATGCTTGTCAAAATCTATCAGCGACAAGGCTATCCCTCCTTGATGAGCGCGCAGATCTCTGCCCGGTCAAAGGTACGCTGTTTTCTGCAAAAATGGCAAGTCAGTACAGCAGGCTCTCCGGAATCCGCCATCTCAAGAAGCGTTTCGCGCCCCAGGGCGACCAGCGCGCGGCGCATCTTTTCCCGGCTGCAGTCGCATTGCAGGTACAGGGGCTCCTCCCCAAGAAAAACGGGATCAAAGTCAGCAAACCATAAAGAAGCCAGTTGTTTTAATCCGCGGTCATATATCTCCCGGGAGATATTGGCAAAAAACGGAATTCGAAGCTCCAGCTGGCTGATGGTGCTGTCCGGGCAGCCCGGCATCGCCTGGATGAGAATACCTCCTGAGGACAACACCACGCCATCCTGATTCAAACACCCCAACGCCACCAGGGAAGGCACCTGCTCAGACACGGTAAAATACTGCGCGAAGTCTTCCCCCAGCTCGCCGGACACCAGGTGACTGATGGAAGTGAAAGGCTCTCCTTTGTCATAATCCTTGACAACAGCCAGCTGCCCGCGGCTGCCTACATAGGCGCCCACATCCAGCCGGCCGTCAGGCTTTTTGGGAACCTCAGCCTGTGGATATTCCACCGTGATCTTCAGCCGGTTAGCCTGTACGCCACAGGTGATGCGGCCACCGGCGCCATCTCCGGCGATGGTCACCGTCAGCCTGCCGGCATCCTCCTTGATCAGCCCTCCCATCATCGCGCAAGCAGGCAAGGCCCTGCCCATGGCCGCTGCCGCGGTATCACTGGCCTGGTGGATATCCGCCGCTTCCTGAGCCATACGGGTGGTGCGCGCCATCAGCACGCGCGCTTCTCCACCGCGCAAAGTAAAGCGCAGCAGGCTGTCCGGATCCGGGAAAATCAATTCTTCATACATGAGTTTATTCTTCTTTCAACGCGGTCAGGTGCAATCGCTGCGCATTGGGCTGCGGCGGACTGACAGTAAAATTTCCATAACAGCAAATACTGCCGAACCCGGCCTGTGACAAGGCGGCGCGCAACTCACCCTCTGTCCAGCCACGCTGAACTTGCTCCTCATCAATACGCTCATAAGCACCATCCGCCCGCTGAACAAAGATACTCAGGGACAACTGCAGCCGGTTGCTGTGCGCATCCCAGGCGTTCTCCCACAAATAGCAAATGTCGTCCGCGCGGTAAAGCTGCGGCCTGCTGCCCAATATGCGGGAAAGCTTGTCCACACTGGATACATCAAAGGCCAGCACACCCCCCGGCTTCAGGGCTTCGCGCGCGCTGGAAAAAAACGCACTGAGCGCGGAGGGGGTCAGCAGATAGTTTACGCCGTCGCAGGCGCATACTATGGCATCCGCCGGACGGTGGGTGCACAGGCGGCGCATATCCTGATGAACAAAGGGCAACAGCAATCCGGCATCCCTGGCTTTTTCCGCAGCTTTGGACAGCATTTCCACTGACGCATCACTGGGCTGAAGGCTATATCGCCGCGCCAGGCGAACACTGAGGTTGCCTGTGCCACAAGCAGGCTCCAGCACCACCGCGCCGTCCGTCACACCACGCCGGGAAAGCAAATCACGGTAATGCACCGCCCAGGCATCATAATCCACGTCAGCCATCAGCCGGTCATAGACGCTGGCGAAGTCCGTATACATTTTAGGGACGCGAATCCTCCTGCGCTGCTTCTGCTGCTTCCTCGGCATCATCCTCGTCATCCGGTGTGGACAGGCCGCGGTTGATCTGGGCACCCGCGATGCGCGGATTGATATAGCGGTCAAACACTGCATTTGTAAAAGAAGCGTAGACAAAGCGCGCCAGGCCATTGCCAATAAGCAGGTAATATCCTGCCAGCGCCATGAGCGCATACATCATGTAGGGCGTATAAAAGGCAACCAGCACGGCAATCAGGGTGGGCACCAGCATCAGCAGCCGCACTCCGGCAACCTGAGGAAGCCGTCCGACAGCCAGCAGCAGCGCATTGCGCACCAAGGTGCGAAAGTTCATTTTATAGGTGACCATCAAGGGATACAAAAAGGTAAGTGACAGCATCCATACCAGCCCCAGCGCAAGGGTAAGCACCTGAGGGATGAGATAGAACATACCGTTAGTTTGCGCCATGTTTCCATAAAACTGCCAGCATACCAGCATCACAATGGGCACAAAGCCAGTGATGACGGATACGCCCAGCGCCTGTTTCCAGTTTTCCTTGACAGCATCCTTGAAATCCGACCAGACAAAGGCATGTTCATCGCGTGCCCAGTTGCGGGTGACATAGGCCATGCCAGCCTGAACCGGTCCGGTGATCGCGATAGCAGGAATGCACAGGATGAGGCCGGAAAACAACAGGCTATAAATCTGTTGCGGGCTGTCTGCAAGCATCTGGGCAGCCGCTTCCGCCTGCTCGGGATTCTCAAGCAATTCACTCAAACCTACAAGATGCGCAAACAGGGTGTTGACCATAATAACCAGGACATACATCAGCGGCAGAAATGCGACCGCTGTCATCAGGTTCATGCGAAACAGCCCGGCCAGACGGATGCGCAACATCTCGCGAAACAACTGTCCGCGCGTCGTGGGCAGGTCATCCCGCCTGTAGTCCCCCTTGCCGCTCTTGCCGTAGTAATAGTTGTTCATGAATTTGCCAAACACGCCACAACCTCCATTATCAGTCGTATCATATTATTATACCATACAGTCGGCGCAAAAACGCAAGATGCAGCAAAATCTGGTCTTTATCATCACAATAAACATGAAAAAAACGCCACAGCGGCTGATATTGAGTAGCCGTGTGTCTACTCTTTCCAAGCGCCTCAAACTCTACTCGCTGATGGTGATAAGTTTGAAAAAGAAATGTTTCCCCCGGAAATGAAATGTTTCCCCCCAGAAAGCGCTTGACAAGCCTGCCATGACATGATATCTTCACTCTCGTCCCTTGCGGGAATGGCGGAATTGGCAGACGCGCTAGATTCAGGTTCTAGTGAGCAATACGCTCATGCAGGTTCAAGTCCTGTTTCCCGCACCAGACAACGATAATCCGAACCAAATCTTCCGGATAGGAGATGGGTTCGGATTATTGGTATGTTTTGATAGATTATGAAGAGAGGTTCTATAAGAATGGTTCAGCAAAAATGAAAGAGATTTAATAGACTAATACTGATATGTAATGCCCCTTTGTCAAGGGGGAATGATCCGTGATGAGATCATTCAACAAAAAGTATAGAAGCCCTTTCATTCAAATCCGGCCTTGGCCATTCTGATATACGCGGATTGGATACCGCAGGTCAATGGTTCGCCGTGGGCGCTGCGCTCTGATTTCGGGGATCACATAGGTGCCGCCATAGTATTACCGCAGATCACCCGACCGTTGTTGGTCTTCCTGCTTTTTGTTCAGCAGTGGTTGTAGCGCCGTTTGGCGCGGAGGATGCCCTGCATCCTCTTGTGTGACCGTTACCTCAGCCTGTGGATGCTGTCAAGGCCTTGCCGCGTCAGCGGTGCGAAGCAGCCTTGACTGCGTTCACGGGCTGTGGTACTACACTCTATGCCACATGATCGGTCAATAGTCCCCACATAAAACAGGCCAATTCCCGCGCGATGGCTGTTTTCGCCACATTGCCCCGCTTCCCGTTCTGTAAGGTCATTTGATAGTACCTCCTTCTCAGCCGTTCATTGGCTCTGTCCGCATAGGCTATTACCGTTTCGCTCTGTCCGCTTTGCCGCTTTTTCAGAGCCGATGATTTGTAACCGACTTTTCCCCGCGTGTAGCTTTGCGCCGCCTCCGTCAGCAAGGCGCGCACATGCACATTGCCCGCTTTGGCAATGCCCCCTCGCCGCACACTGTTCCCGCTTGAATATTCGCAGGGAACCAGTCCCAGGTAAGACGCAAACTTTTCCGCCGTAGAAAACCGATGCATATCGCTCACCTCCGACACTACGGACAGCGCAGTCAGGGGTTTCACGCCTAGCAGACAGCAAAGCCGACCAACCGGTTCCCGATACCTTTCTTCCCTGCTGATCTCCTCAATGCGTCTGTCTAATCGTTCCAGCTTGTTTTGATGATACCGAAAACTGGTCAGGTATTCTTCCAGCGTATCCCCCAGCAGTCCTTCCGGTTGCAAAGCATCCAGCCATTTCATATGCGCCTGCGTCCAGTTGCTTCGCGTCCCACTGTACAGGTATCCATGCCGCAGACAAAAGGACAGGATTTGCTGTTTGAGCTTCTTGAGCATCTGGCAATGGTCATTGCGCATTCGGATGAATTCCTTGACTTGCTCATCCCCGGCGCTGGGAACATGAACGGGGCTGTAAGTTCCGTATGCCAGGCATTGCGCGATATTTGCGGCATCGCGTCCGTCGGTCTTGACCCGCTTCCCGCCGCGCGGGGACGGCAGCGTGGTGGGCGCCAGAATGATGCATTCAATCTTCGCTTTGGTTAACTGATGGTACAGCGTGTATCCCAGACATCCTGCCTCATATCCGCAGACGATCCGCGTTTCCTGCCCATACTTCTCCCTGAGACGGTGCACATAGGCAACGATTCGGCGGTAATCATTGTCTGTCTGGACGATGCCTGTCGGCTGTTTCATATCCAAAGCAAAATGTGCCAAAGTAAAACTGTTCCGATGAACATCCATTCCTACGTAAAGCGTGCTATAATGTTTCATGTAATGCCTCCTATTTGTATGTGGTAACCCCTGTGGATAGTAGTTTCATACTCATCTTACAGGTGAATCCTCGTTTCTACAAATCCCGGGGGCATTACATATTGTCTGATGTAAAGCTTGTTTGCATCCAAAGCGGCGAGGGATTTTATTGTCCTGCAAGGAAGGAAACCGATGGCGTAGCCTGAGCTGCGTTGAGGTTGACTGATACAGCAGGGCGATCAAAGACCCGGCGCGGCGATGCAGTAATGATTGGAATCAGTATAAGCTACCCCTCATAATTCTAAATCGTGTTAGCCCTTTTGAAGCCACCATCAGCACCCGTACTCTGTACAACTACATTGAGCATGGCTATATTCCGGGCGTTGAGCCCTGCCATCTTCCCCGCCGCGGGCGTCTCCGCAAACGAAGATACCGCCTTTGCGCCGGGCATTCAAAGGGGATGGAAAAGGCATCAGCAGGAGACGAACACCAGCTAGGAAGCGAGGCATTGGAAAATGGGCTGTATGCTCTCCGGGAAGAGAAAAGGCAGAAGTTGCTGCTGGTACTGTCGGAAAAGAAACATCGCGAAGTGATCATCAGGAAACCGCGCTCAGCCAAGGCTGAATCAGTGGTAAAGGCGCTGGATCGCCTGGAAAGGAAATTGGGTGCTGAAGCTTTTCGGGAATGTTGCAAATCCATCACCATGGATAACGGACCGGAGTTCAGCGACTGGCGCTCACTGGTACGATCACGCGTCACGGGCAAAAGACAAGCAAGCGCCTATTACTGTCATCCTTACAGCGCCTGGGAGTGCGGAACAGTTGGGCAAGCCATTGGTATGATCCGTTGTTTTATCCCAAAGGGAAGCGATATCGGCAAGCTTTCCGGCACAGACATCCAAGGTATCGGATACCGGTTGAACGACCTGCCCAGGCACGTCCTCAATAGAAAAAACGCAAAAAACGCCTCGGCCGGCCCGAGCCCGCTCATCCCCAAAGCCTATCTACAGGGTGAGTGTTTCACTTATTGTTGCAATTGGGGATTTTAAGATGGTGGTCTGTGTTTGAAATTTACTGCTATTTTTACTGCCGCTTGTATGGTAGATTTTGGTATAATTCTGGTAGATAAGCTGAGAATCGAATAGCCCTTGAACAAGTGAAAACCCTTGATTTTACAAGGGTTTTTCTGTGGAGCTGATGATGGGACTCGAACCCATGACCTCCTCCTTACCAAGGAGGTGCTCTACCTCCTGAGCTACATCAGCGCACAAGTAGGAGTGTACCTGATCTATAAATAAAATGCAAGCCCGAGTTGTAGAATAGAGTGAAACCCGAGTTGTAGAATGAAGTGAAACAGAAAAGCTCATGAGAATCCTGCAAGATGGAATCATCACAAACACATCGGGAGGATTAACATGAGCCACTGCAAGTATACCAAAAAACGCAAGAAAGGAGAACACATTAGTATCATCCTCCGGACATATTCTGTCCCGCGCGGGTCATTTATTGCTTGGTTGTGTGATCTTTAAGGAACCACTGACTAACGAACTTTTTGAGTCTCTATCGCTCACCAGTCTAGAGATTTTTTCTAATCTGCGGAAAGCTTGGGGAGATCTTCCTGCATTTTTAGCTCCAAATCCAGGTTTTCTTGACCGCTCAGGGCTTTTTCCCTTTCTTTTTCCTGCCTTTGGGCATACCTATCCTGTCGTAAGTGCTCGGATTCTTCTGCCAGCCCTGATACACATCAGAAGGTTGGTGCCGGCTGCCAGAATGAATAGACGATTCTCGTTCTTGTTCAGACCCTTGTATCGTGTTTTCCGGTAACCAAACTCTGCCTTGAAGTAACGAAATACAAACTCCACTTTGCCGCGCACCCGGGACTTCATCCGGTCGATCTCTCTGTTCCAGAAGCTGCCGACAGTTAATCCGCTCCGATAAATCTTACCTTTGCGTCCGTTGATATAAAAATGGATACCGGACTTCTTTGCGTCATGCCGGATTTCAGATCGTTTCTCCAGCCCGGCTTATCCGTTGTCTCCATATACTGAATGGTCTCCTTCCCGGATAAGATGATGTGCTTGTGTCACTTCCTGCGCGTTCGCTGTTGTTGTCACCAGGCTGTGGATTAAGCCGCTTCCCGCAATAGAAATGCGGCTCAACAAGGCTCACCCACTCATCCCAGGGGATGATTTCTTCCATGATGTCTAAAAAATGCTCTCACTTCGACACCCTGCGGCAACCGCCGTATTCCATATCTGTAAAGTTCTGCTGTTTCATGATCAATTTCACCTGTTCTCTTCACTTTTCTTGCCTTATTATACCATGAAACAAACTGCATAGTTCATTGGACGATTAAGTCAAGGGTTCCTTAACGTTTCCGGATTTCCGGATTTTTTTACTTCTTTGGCGGATAGGTATACCGCGCAATCAAGCGCGGGATGTTCCCGTAAATGCCATAGGCATCGGCGTAAATCCGATAACGCTTCCCAAGCTCCCACACGGTCTTGGTCTGGTTTTCCACCAGCACCAGGCGTTCATTTCCGCTGCCATCCGCTGCATCCATGATAACCAGTTGAGGCTTGTTGCTGATAATCTCCGTCACCGGCCCGGTAAACACATAAATCTGTGTGTTGGCAATGCGTGTGTTCATGTTGGCAAGCAGGTCAGGATACCCCCAGGAATCCAGCGCCCAAGCTTTCTTGGTGTAAATATCAGGGTCAGGCAAATAATAAATATCATACTTCACGGTAGTCGGGTTCCTGTTAGGAAAATCCGCCCGGATCTCTACGGTGTTCATCCCGATTTTTGAAAATACCGCGTCAAAGCTGAACACACCGGTACTGCCTAATTGGGAAGTGTCCAGGTTTTCATGAGGGCTCAGCACGGTAATGGTAGCGCCCGCCCGCGTTGTGGCATGAATGGTCATGGTGGATTTGGAGCTCTCATCATCCAGGGTGCTAGCCAAATCCAGAGGAATATCCTGCACAGCACGGTAAATGGTGATAGTGATGGAATTCTCCCTGTAATACTGACTGCGTACAGAAATATTGATAACGTTGTTACCGACCGGCTGCACAGCGGCATTGTAGCTGATATAGCCGTTTTGAGTGTTTACAAAGGATGAAAAATCCTCCCCGTTGATGAAGACCTTGCTGTTTTGCATCACATGAAACTTGATGTTATACACCGGTGTGCTGACCTCTAGATAAGTGACATCCGGATTGATCAGGGTAATGGGCGACAACGGAATATCAATGGTATAGCGTATCGCTTCCATTTGCCTTTGTTCTCCAGAGGAAGTACGGATAAAGGGGGTCAACTCCACCTCCATGCTGGGCTGGGTTAGATTCTCAATCAGCTCATACCAGAAATAATCCGCCACCTGCAGTGTAGCGTAACCGCCAGTGACAATATAAGACTTTCGCAGCTCCTTGATATAAATCTGCGCCCCTTCCGGCGCCGGAATAGCAATAGTATGGGCAGCCATATCATCAAGGATAGAAGCTGAGATGATTGGTTGCGGAACTGATGAGCTTTGCGCACGCCGCTCCAGCCAGGGCATAACCAAAAATTGATAGGCTGCAAATAAACCAGCCAACAGCAGCAAAACAACGGCAACGACAGGCAAAAACCGCCGCCAGCCAAATAAACGCTTGCGTTTCTTGCGGGGAAGCGGCAATGCCATGTTGCCAAATTGATTGTCTGCAAGCTGTTGGGGATAATGAACATCATCCCCGGCGATGGCATGGTAAGTGGGTTGGTCAACAAAACCATCATAATCCACCGTTGGGGTATCCTGCAGCCACTCACTCTGCTGTCGGCGCTGTGCTGCCGGATCCGCAAAGAAACGGTTGCGGCGCATAGCTCCGGATACTACACTGCTTCCTGAGGGAGCAAAGCCACGTTGCGCGCCGCGGGAACGCAATTGTTTTTGCCTGATCTCTCCCCTGCGTTTGCGCTCATGCAGGCTGAGCATCTCCAAGGCAAGCTTGTCCAACTTGTCTGTTTGTACAGACTCATTGCCAAACTCATCCACACGGATGAGGATTTCCTCATCCTGCTGATAGCTGGTAGTTTTCTTAATATCAGCTGTGGGCTTGACTTTATCCGGCCGGGGTGCCAAGGGTTCACCACAGCGGAAGCATCGCGGAAAGCTGGCGCGATTCCAATGCCCGCACGCAGGACATTTCATCAACCCACCACCTTTGTCCGGCCATGATTATGGCGCATTGCCTAATCATCCCCCATTTTAAGCACCGCGATGAAAGCTTCACTGGGCAATTCCACGCTGCCAAACTTACGCATGCGCTTCTTGCCTTCCTTTTGTTTTTCAAGCAGTTTCTTCTTCCGGGTGATATCACCGCCATAGCATTTGGCAAGCACGTCTTTGCGCACAGCCTTGACCGTCTCCCGGGCAATGATCTTTGAGCCAATCGCGCCCTGGATGGGAATTTCAAACTGCTGCCGCGGAATAACTTCCTTCAGCTTCTCAGCAATATTACGCGCCCGTCCATAGGCCTTGTCCTTGTGCACAATCATGGTAAACGCATCGCATATCTCACCATTGAGCAGAAAATCCAGCTTGACCAGGTCGCTGTCATAATAGCCTTTCAGCTCATAGTCCAAAGAGGCATAGCCACGGCTGCGGCTTTTGAGCTGGTCAAAAAAGTCGTAAATAACTTCATTCAGCGGCATGTCATAGGTCAGTTTGACCCGGCCGCCCTCATACTGCATATCACGGAACATCCCCCGCTTGTCACGGCAAAGCTCCATCAATGTACCCACATACTCCTGGGGCGTGAAGATAGTCGCCAGCACATATGGCTCACGCATAGACTCAATCTCGCTCTGGTCCGGCAGGTTACTGGGGTTGTCTATATCCACCACTTCCCCGTTTGTCTTAACAATCTCATAAATAACATTGGGCACCGTGGTAATCAGGCCAAGATCAAATTCACGTTCCAGACGTTCCTGAATGATTTCCATATGCAGCAGCCCCAAAAAACCACAGCGGAAGCCATAACCCAGGGCAGAGCTGGTTTCAGGTTCAAAGGTTAAAGAAGCATCGTTCATGCGCAGCTTGTCCAGCGCGTCGCGCAAAGCCGGGTAATCTGCCCCGTCGGCTGGATAGATACCACAATAAACCATAGGAACAGCCTGCTTGTAACCGGGAAGCGGGTTAGCCGCGGGTTCCAGTGCGTTGGTGATGGTATCACCAACGCGCGTCTCGCGCACCTCCTTGATGGAGGCACTGACATAGCCTACTTCACCCGCGCTGAGACGCTCGCCAGGCTCGAAGTTCGGCATTAATTTGCCTACCTCCACCACATCAAACTCTGCGCCGGTTTGCATCAGCCTCATCCGCATACCTGGTGCCAGGGTGCCATTCATCACTCGAACATAGCAAATAACACCCTTGTAATTATCATACACCGCGTCAAATATCAGCGCCTGTAAGGGAGCCCGGTCGTCGCCTTCGGGCGGGGGAATGCGCTTCACGATGGTTTCCAGTACATCCTCGATGCCCGTCCCCATCTTGGCTGACACCAGCGGCGCATCCTGAGCGGACAAGCCGATAAGCTCTTCGATTTCCTCACATGCTTCCTCCGGCTGGGCGCTGGGCAGGTCGATCTTGTTGATAACTGGAATAATCTCCAAATCATGCTCCAGCGCCAGATAGACGTTTGCCAGGGTTTGGGCCTCTACACCCTGGGTTGCGTCCACTATCAGCAACGCGCCCTCACAGGCAGCCAGCGCACGGCTGACCTCATAGGTAAAATCCACGTGGCCTGGAGTGTCAATAAGGTTAAGAATATAGGTCCTGCCATCCCTTGCTGTATAGTTCATGTTGACTGCCTTGGATTTGATCGTAATGCCACGCTCACGCTCTAACTCCATGCTGTCGAGCATCTGATCCATCATTTGACGCTGATCAAACACGCCGGTTTTTTCAAGGATACGGTCAGCCAGCGTGCTTTTCCCGTGGTCAATATGAGCAATGATACAAAAATTCCTAATTTTCTCCAGCCGTTGGTTTGCCATGATACCTCCGTCAGGCATTTGTTTTTGCCTGGCGCGCGTGCGCGTTCATTTGATCGTTGAGCAAGTTGATGTTACCGCAACCCATGGTCAGCACCAAATCCCCTGGCTGACCGTTTTGGAGCAACCAGGTTTCAGTATCATCAAAGCCAGGCGTGTGGTAAGCCTGGATACCGTGACGGCGCATCCCTTCCACCAGCATGGGCGTACTGATGTCTCCCGGATCTTTTTCGCGCGCGGCAAATATATCAGTCACCAGAGTGATGTCGGCTTCCTGGGTGCATGTGAGATAATCCTCAAACAGCGTTTTGACACGTGTAAAGGTATGCGGCTGCATAACAGCGATTACCCTGCGCCCCTGAAGCTTGGCCATCGCAACAGCCACGCGCATCTCTGCTGGATTATGGCCATAGTCATGGTAAAGCTCCATGCCTTGAACCGTCCCTGTGTGTTCAAAGCGCCTGTGCGCGCCGGTAAAACGCGCCAAACTGTCAGCCGCTGCCTGGACAGGCAGTCCTTGTTCATGCGCGACCGCCAAAGCACACAGCGCATGCAGCGCATTATACTTGCCAGGAACACGCAAGGCCGCTTGACACAGCGACCGACCTGCGCAAAGAAGCTTGAAGTGCGCATTGCCCAGGCTGTCATAACGCAAGTCCCCAAAGGAATATTCAAAGCCCGCGTCCTCACCAAAGGTGATAATCTTTCGTCTCATGGGCTTCAGGCGTGAAACAACCCGGCGCACCCGCGGATCACTTCCCAACGCGATAAGGGTTCCATCTTTCGGCAAACGTTCCAAAAACTGCAGGTACGCAGCCTCAACATGGGCCATATCGCCATAGCAATCCAGGTGATCCTCCTCAATGTTCAACAGGGCAGCAAGAGTGACCGGCATATGGAGAAAGCTGCGGTTAAACTCACAGGCTTCAGCGATAAACAAGCTGCTTTTCCCAACCCTGACACTGCCACCAATCGCATCCAGGCTACCGCCCAAGTGAACGCTGGGATCAGCACCCAGGTCAGTAAATACCTGCGCAATCATAGCGCTGGTGGTTGTTTTTCCATGGGTACCGCAAACACAAATCTGGTATCTGGAAGTTTCCATGATCTGCCCCAGCAACACCGCGCGTTCCATTTGCGGAATCCCCAGCCGTGCCGCTTCCACGCGTTCCGGGTCCTCTTCCGCGATGGCCGCGGAATAAGCCAGAAGCCCGGCGCCTGCAACCATATGCGGGTGATGGCCCGCACGCACATCAAGTCCCATATCCTTTAATATAGCAAGGGTATATGAATCAACAGAGTCACTGCCGGACACGGTAAAGCCCTCATGTGCAAGCATCTGTGCGAGCCCGGACATACTTGACCCGCCGATGCCCACCATGTGCACCCGCTGCCCCTTGTAATCCGCCAGTTTTACCTGCTCCATGTCCTCACCCCTTTGGTCAATCCGGTGCTTTATTATACAGTTGACCGTGGTTGAATACAAGTTGCGCCCATATCACCCACGTCCCGCCTGGTGACGCGCGAAGCAAAACAGGTATTGTTGAAGGATGCCGGACATACCCTTGAAACGCTGCGCAGGAAATCCCTCCTTATAATGCTCCTGGAGCACCCGCTCAATCCACACATCCACGGGAAAAGCGTCCATGCGCTGATAGGCAAAGAGCATCACACAGGCAGCCACTTTCTTGCCCACGCCTGGAAAAAGCTGCAAGGCAGTGTCGAGCTCGGCATCATCAAGGTGACGCAAAACCTCCAGGTTGACGGTACCCTCATCAACCATCCACGCTGTCTCAAGCACATATGGCACCCGATACCCCAAACCACAGGCAGCCAATTCATCAGTATTGGCTGCTGCCAAAGCAGCAGGCTCAGGAAAAGCGAAAACATCCTGACAGATGAACCTGCCATAACGCCGCGCCAGTGACTCAACACAAGAGCGAATAGCTGGAATGGACTTGCGCTGTGAGATGATAAAGCAAATCAATGCCTCAAAAGGTTGCTGCCGAAGAATCTTAACACCTCGTGCATACTGATAAGCCCGGGCTAAATAAGTGTCATTTGCGCCGATAAGCGCGCCCAGTGCAGAATAATCCCGGTCAAGATCCAGATATGGCTTCCAAACCGATTCATATTCCTCCGCATTGCAGGAAAAACGGTAGGTTTCTGACGGAAACTGCTCAATGAGCACATGCTTTCCACAGGCGGTCAGTGAAAAGACGCCTTCATCATGCTGATGAAAGCGAAAACTTTGTCCGCTGTTGGCGGTCAAGGCCAGGTTGAAATCCGGAATCCGAATCAGCATGCTTCCTCCTTGTATAAGGGACGGTATGATTGTAACACGGTGCAATCGCTTTGACACAGAACAAGCCTACCGCCTTGAATACCAGATATTTCGACAATCCATATCCGGCGTGCACAGGACGGCCGGGACAGCGCAATATTTCTCATGGTATAATGTTTATAACGGTTTTTGGAGGAGGATCAGATGGAGCAGACAAGCATTGCAGCCCTTTCCACACCGCCGGGCAGGGGTGGTTTAGCCGTTATCCGCATCTCCGGATCACAGGCTGAAAGCATTCTGCGCACCCTGTTTATACCGGTGAAACGGGACGCAACAGGCTTTGATGAACGAAAAATGATGTATGGCAAGCTCTTTCATCAGGGAAAGCTGCTGGATGAGTGTATGGCTGTCCTGTTTCGCGCACCCCGCAGCTATACCCGGGAGGATGTGGCTGAAATCCATGTTCACGCGTCTGAGCAGGTCGTCAGCAATGTTTTGCACGCTGTGTTTTCTTTGGGTGCCATTCCGGCAGCACCGGGCGAGTTTACACGTCGAGCCTTTGAAAACGGCCGCCTGGATCTATCCCAGGCGGAAGCGGTGATGCAGCTGATCGCAGCCTCCGGGCAGCAGGCGGCGGACGCTGCCCTGCGCCAGCTTCAGGGAGGTGCCCTGCGTTTTGTTCAGTCAGCGCAGGGGCAACTTATCAACCTGATGGCTGGGGTGACGGCGGCGATTGATTACCCGGAAGAGATTGATGAAAGAGAAGCTGTAGGCAACATCGTTCCGCAGCTTTTCGCCTTGGCTGAGCAACTGAAACGCCAGGGAAGTCTCCATACCACCAGGATTTTGGAAGAAGGGCTGCAAGTAGTCATCTGCGGCAAGCCCAATGTAGGCAAATCTTCATTGCTTAATGCGCTGCTTCAAGAGGAACGTGCCATTGTGACCGACATTCCCGGCACCACACGGGACACTGTGACCGGGAGCACCCAGATAGGAGGCATCCGGGTTAATTTGATAGATACAGCCGGCATCCGCCAAAGCGGGGAAAAAGTGGAAAAAATTGGCGTCAAGCGGGCTCTGGAAGCGGCTAAAAGCGCGGATTTGCGTCTCTTTGTGCTTGACCGCAGCCGCCTTCCGGACGCTGAGGATGAGCAGGTGCTCCACGCAATCACCGGACTGCCTTCCATATTGGTCATCAACAAGAGCGACCTGCCGGATCATCCATGCTTTACACAATGGATCAACAGCTACAGGGATAAGCTGCCCGAAAACACCATTCATCTGTCAGCCAGCACGGGAGAGGGACTGGACAGCTTGCGTCAGGCCATCCGTGCTCAGGCAGGTCAGCCGGAACACAGCGCCCTGACACTGGCCCGGCATATCAATTTGGCAAATCAGGCAGCAGGCAGCCTTCGTGACGCCGCCCAGGCCATGGAGGAGGGTATGCCACTGGATGTGTGCGCGGTGGATTTGAACGATGCGCTGGCGTCCCTGGGACGCATCACCGGGGAAAATTATTCAGAGGCTCTTTTGGATGCAGTATTCTCGAATTTCTGTGTGGGCAAATGAATCTCAGGAGAAACATGAACTATACAAAATTGGGATGTACGGGGCTGGATGTGTCGCGCATTTGCCTGGGTTGCGTGGGTTTTGACAAACACGGTACCTAGATTCACGATTGGGTGCTGGATGAGGATACCGCGCGCTGTTATTCGCCGGGCATTGGAGTTGGAAATCAACTTTTTCGACACGGCCGATGTGTATTCCGGGGTGCCAGCGAGCAGTTTCTGGATCGGGTGCTGAAGGATCATGCATTGCGTGATGAGGTAGTCATCGCCACCAAAGTCTATTTCCCCATGAAAGATGGATCCAACACCCAGGGCTTGTCGCGCAAGCACATCCTGGACGCGGCAGATGCCAACCTCAAGCGTCTGGACACCGACTATATAGATTTGTACATCATCCACCGCCGGGACTACCAAACCCCCATTGAAGAAACTACGGAAGCACTGGACAGCCTGGGACCAATTATTTTTATTTTCTGGCAACCTTTAACAGCTCATCCTTCAGCAGGGGTAGCACCTTGCGACCATCAGTTACCAAACCAACATGGGCAATACCGAAAATAGCCGCCTGTGGGTCAGAGTTGATGGCAATGATCAAGTCCGCCTTGTCCATACCGGCAGTATGCTGCACGGCGCCTGAGATGCCCATGGCGATGTATATCTTGGGTTTTACAGTAGTGCCCGTTTGGCCAACCTGGAGGGCCTTGGGGGCAATGCCTGCATCCACCAGGGCACGGGAAGCGCCGGGGGTGACGCCCAGCTCACGGGCGGTATCCTGAAGCAGGTCATAATCATCCTTCAATCCCCGGCCGCCGGAAAGAATGACCTGGGCCTTGGAGATATCCACACTCTTTTTAGCCTTGGGAACGCGTTTGACAAAGCGTACCTGGTCTTCCTCATCAAAGGTTACCTGGTGCTCCACATACTGCCGCTGCCCCTGATGGGCTTCCGGCAAGAGATCAAAGACATGGGGCCTGATGGTGGACATCTGGGGCCTGGTTTTTGGGCAGATGATGGTACCAAAGAGGTTTCCCCCAAAAGCAGGGCGGGTCACCAGCAGCGTGCCGGGATTTTCGTTTTCCGTGTCCACATCAATTTGGGTGGCGTCGGCCGTCAAGCCGGTGTTCACCCGGGCAGCTACCCGAGGGGCAAGGTCCCGGCCAATGACCGTGGCAGCCAGCAGCATGCTGTCCGGTTTGTAAGCCTGTATAACGCTCACCAGCGCCTTGGCGTAGTGTTGGGTGCTGTAACGGGCAAGCCTGGGGCTCTCCACCGCGATGATTTTATCCGCGCCGCCTAAATAGGCCTGGTCCTTGAAGGGATGATTGTTTTCCCCCAGTAACACCCCCACGACCTCAAAACCGGGGATGCTCTTCACCAGTTCCCGGGATTTAGCCAGCAGCTGCAAACTGCCTTCCGCAATACCGTCCTTGCCTTTTTCCAGAAAAACAAAAATGTCTTTGGTATTAAATGCCATGTTATTTGCCTCCTTTATTCAGGTAGGGCGCCAGGTATCTGGCAACGGTTTCCGCAGCTTCTGAAGGGGACACGGTTTTTACTTCATGGCTGCCCGTCAGCACCCGGGGAAAGGTTTTTTTCACCAGGGTCGGAGAGCCGGAAAGGCCGGTGTGCTCCATATCCAGGCCCAGGTCTTCGTTAGTGAGCTGGTCAACAGGGGCTTGGAAGCTTTCCCACAACAAATCCACCCGGCCAAAACGGGGCTTGTTGTTGCTGGCGATGCAAGTGATCAATACGGGCAGATTAGCCTCCAGCACCTCGGAATACTCCTCATACTCCTTGGTAACCTGAATAACGCCGTCCTCAATATGGTGAATCTGGGTAACCAGGGTAATTTGGGGGATGTTCAGCTTTTCGGCAGTCTGGGGCCCCACCTGTGCCGTATCCCCGTCAATGGCCTGACGCCCGGCGATGATCAAGTCATAGGGATATCTGGCAATGGCTGCCGCCAGGGTGTTGGAGGTGGCCCAGGTGTCAGAGCCGGCAAAGGCTCTGTCCGTAATCAGGGTCACCTTGTCCACGCCCATGCTTTTTAATTCCCTTAACATGCTTTCCGCCTGCATGGGGCCCATACAGATGGCATGCACATGGGCGCCATAATGGTCTTTCAGCTGCAGGGCTTCCTCCACTGCCGCCAAATCATCCGGGTTGGTGATGGTGGGCACGCCGGCCCGGATTAAAGTTCCGGTTTCCCGGTCCACACTCATTTCCGTGGTGTCCGGTACCTGTTTAACCAATACAATAATCTTCATTCCGCCCTCCTACTTAAGCATATGTCCAGAGATGACCATGCGCTGTACCTCGCTGGTGCCCTCGTAAATCTCGGTGATTTTTGCGTCCCGCATCATGCGCTCCACCGGGTAATCCCGCGTGTATCCGTAGCCTCCAAACAACTGCACTGCCTTGGTGGTCACTGCCATGGCGGTTTCTGCAGCAAACAGCTTTGCCATAGAGGCAGCCATGCTGTAGTTTTCTCCGTTATCCTTCATGCAGGCAGCCCTGTACACCAAAAGCCTGGCGGCATCTATCCGGGTCTGCAGATCCGCGAGGGTAAACTGGGTGTTTTGAAACTGTGCGATGGTTCTGCCGAACTGCTTACGCTGCTTGACATAGGCTACCGTTTCGTCAATGGCGCCCTGGGCGATACCCAAAGCCTGGGCGGCAACGCCGATGCGGCCGCCATCCAGGGTTTTCATGGCAACGGAAAAACCCCTGCCTTCTTTGCCAAGGAGGCTGCCAAGAGGCAGCTTGACATTTTCAAAAATCAACTCACATGTGGAAGAACCCCTGATGCCCATTTTCTTTTCCAAAGGTCCAATGGAAAAACCGGGCATGCCCTTTTCCAGAATAAAAGCAGAAATGCCCCTAGTGCCTTGCTCCGGTGCTGTCATGGCGAAAATGACAAACACGTCCGCCACGCCGGCATTGGTGATGAAAATTTTTGAGCCATTGAGCAGATAATGATCCGCTTCCTTCCTGGCATAGCTTTGCTGGGTGGCTGCATCGGTACCGGCATTGGGTTCGGTTAAGGCAAACGCCCCAATCTTTTCACCCCGGCACAGAGGTCCCAAATATTTATCTTTTTGCTCCTGGGTGCCGAATTCCTGAATGGGCCATTCGCACAAGGAGGTATGGGCAGACAACACAACCCCGGTAGTAGCGCAAACTTTGGAGATTTCTTCCACCGCCAGGACATAAGCCAGGTTATCCGCCCCGGCTCCTCCCGATTCTTTGGGCACCGGAATGCCCAACATCCCCATCTCCGCCATGCAACGGAAATTTTCCTCCGGAAACCGCTCCAGTTCATCAATTTCTGATGCCAGGGGCTTTACCTGTTGCTGGGCAAAGCTCCTGAACATTTTTTGCAGCGCCTGATGCTGCAAAGACAACTGAAAATCCATGCCTTCCCTCCTTGGTCGATTGGTGTTTCGCATAGGCCAGAACTACATATAATAGGATTTTTTGGAAAAAGATGAATCTGGCTTCATATTCAGGGTAGAACGATGAGCGCAGAATTTCAATGTTTATTTCCAATTTTACTGGTATCAATTTTGTCCCGCCGGGGTTTCTGTGTCCCCAAATAACATGTCTGCGTATGCCATCTATAATCATCATGGACACTTCTTTATTGGATTGGCGCACAACATGAGCTGTTTTTCATACGCAGCACAAAATATGATCATAATAATCGGTTCTTTTGTGTTTCTATGTGTTTTTGCGCTATAATTGGCTATCGTCCTGATCAAAACTTACTGTTGAGGTGTTTAAATGTCATTGTATGAAGATGCCAGGCTGATCATGAAAGAAGCCCTGGCCTCCGCCCTGCCGGACAACGCGGTCCAAAAAGCGCTGAATGAACTACGCCTGGATAACGATGGAAAAACAGTTCTGATCGCCATTGGAAAAGCGGCCTGGCAGATGGCGAAGGCCGCCTTGTCCGTGCTAGGCGACAAGGTACACGCCGGGGTCGTCATTACCAAGCACGGCCACAGCATGGGAGATCTCCCCCATGTTCGAGTGTTCGAGGCTGGTCACCCGGTGCCGGACGAGGATACCATCACAGCCACCGGGGCAGCCCTTCAAGCGGTAAGGGGACTGACTGAGAAGGACATGGTTCTTTTCCTGATTTCAGGCGGCGGAAGCGCGCTGTTTGAGCAACCAAAGGTCAACCTTGACGAGCTTAAGGACATCACCGGCCAGTTGCTGGCTGCGGGCTGTGATATTGTGGAGACCAATACCATCAGGAAACGCCTGTCCAATGTAAAGGGCGGACGATTTGCGCAGCTTTGCGCCCCTGCCCGGGTGTTTTCCATCGTGCTTAGTGACATCGTGGGCGACCCGCTAGACATGATCGCCTCAGGTCCCGCATACCCGGACAGCAGCACAAAGGAAGACGCGCTTCAGATCATCAAGCGCTACCGGTTAAACCTCAGCCCGGAAACCCTGACAGCCATGGAAGAGGAAACTCCAAAAGCGCTTTCCAATGTCACCACGAAAATCACGGGAAGCGTGCGCCAACTGTGCGATTCGGCGGCAGACACAGCGAAAAGACTAGGCTATAAGCCCTTCATTCTTACAGCCTCCTTAAGAAGCGTGGCTAAGGAAGTGGGCGCTTTCCTGGGCGCGATGGCGGAATACCATCAGCAGTCAGAAAAGTCCCTCGCGTTTATCTGCGGCGGTGAAACCGTGGTGCATCTTGTCGGCAACGGTCTGGGGGGGCGCAACCAGGAAATCGCCCTTGCGGCTGTCCCCTATCTATCCTCCTGCAAGGATACCTGCCTGTTCTCCCTGGGCTCTGACGGCACAGATGGCCCCACCGATGCGGCAGGCGGCTATGTGGATGACCGCACCTCTTCCAGGTTTGAGGAAATAGGCCTGGACAACCGCGCGATGCTGGACAACAATGATGCCTACCATGCGCTGAAAGCCGTTGACGGGCTGATTATGACCGGACCGACCGGAACCAATGTCAACGATGTCACGGTACTCCTGATTAAGCGTTAGGAGAGTCTTTTAATTGAAACGAGCGTCTCAATATGCGAAGCTATACATGACATTGTCCTCAAAATTATTATAAATGCCTTTTTGGAACATGTGAAAACTTGTGCCTGTGAAAGAAAAAAGTATATAATATAATAGAATTGATTTATTCATTTAGACAAATAGGAGGTAAAAGAATGAAAATCGGATTGATTGGTCTTGGTATCATGGGCAAACCCATGGCAAAAAACTTGCTGAAAGCCGGGTATGACTTGACGGTCTTTGATTTGAACCAGGCACCCGTGGAAGAGGTGGTCCAGGCCGGCGCTAAGAAAGCGGTTTCCAGCGCTGAACTGGCTCGGGATGTTGACGTAGTAATGACCATGCTGCCCAACTCCCCCCATGTCAAGTCTGTTGTTTTAACTCCCGGTGGCGTAAAAGATTCTGCCCGTCCCGGAACCATCTTTGTGGACATGAGTTCAATTAACCCCATCGCTTCCCGTGAAATCGCCAAGGCGCTTGCCGAGAAAGGCATTGAGATGCTGGACGCTCCCGTTTCCGGCGGCGAGCCCAAGGCGATTGACGGCACGCTTTCCTTCATGGTTGGCGGCAAACAGGAAGTGTTTGACAAAATCAAACCTATTCTTGAAAAAATGGGTTCTTCCGTTGTGCGCTGCGGTGACATCGGTGCCGGAAACGTCACCAAACTGTGCAACCAGGTAGTTGTAGCCTGCAACATCGCCGGTCTTGCCGAAGCCCTGTTGCTGGGACAGAAAGCCGGTGTGGACCCGGAGGTCATTTATCAGGCCATCCGCGGCGGTCTGGCTGGTTCAACTGTTATGGACGCCAAGGCGCCGATGATGATTGCCCGTAATTTCAAGCCCGGCTTCCGTATTGATTTGCACATCAAGGATCTCAACAATGTTATGGATGCCGCCCAGACTGTAGATTCTCCCACCCCGCTGTCCGCCCAGATACTGGAAATGATGAAAAATCTTCACTGCTTTGGCGAAGGCGGCCTGGATCACTCCGCACTCGCCCGTTATTATGAGCGTCTGGGCAACACTGAGTTTGGCGCCTGATAGTTTGAAAACAGCCGGTTGATACTGGCTGTTCAGAGCGTAGACAAAGCGGTTTTAGCAGTTGTGCTAAGATCGCTTTGGTGTAATGCATGTATCTGCTTTTCAGAATAATCAGGCAGGCAGTAAAATTACGGGCAATCAAACGTAAAAAACGAACCAGTGAAGCTGCGTCCTGAGAGGGTGTTCCATCCGGTCTCCCCTTCTTTTCAAGCAACCTCGCAAGCTTCTTGAGGTTCATGCACGCGTAGGTCAGCCCTGCTCTCCATCCGGGCTTTGCCATACATCCGGGTATACCTGAATCCTTGATATTCCTTTACTGTGCCGAATATTCGCTCAATCGTCTCTTTTCGCTTCCTGTACGGTTTCCTTCACCCCAAGGGTGTTGACGAGCCTGTTTTACCAGAGGGACCTTGATAAAGGAGTGTGTTCACATGGAAATCAAACAGGCAAATTGGATTACACCATCAGTTGATATAGGTGATGTTTGCCCTGTGTTTCAGCGCATATTTCAAGTAAAAAAGCCCATTGAGAAAGCGGATTTACAGATCACGGCCTTGGGCGTATATGAAGCGGAATTAAACAGAGAACGCATCAGCGATTTTGTGCTGGCACCCGGCTGGACAAGCTATGCTCACCGCTTGCAGGTGCAACATTATGATGTGACAGCGCTGCTTCAAGAGGATAACGACCTGCGCGTTACCGTAGGCCGGGGCTGGTTTCGCTCGCCGATGCCGGGTTGGTTTGATGATGAAGATAAGAAACGCCGTTATGAGCAGCCCTGTGGCTTGATTGCCCAGCTGAAGCTGCGCTATGCCGATGGCAGCGAAGAAAAGATCATAAGTGATGAAGCATGGCAGTTTGGCAAAAGCCCTGTTCGTTTTAGCGAGATCTACGATGGAGAAACCTATGACGCAAGCGTAGAAACCGTTGATTTGCAGCCCGTGAAGTCACTGAACTGGCGTAAGGATATCCTGATTGCTCAGGAGGGCGAAGCCATCCGTGAAACCGAGCGGGTAGCAGCACAAAAAGTCTTCCGTACGCCCGCTGGCGACCAGGTAGTGGACTTTGGCCAGGTGGTTACAGGCTACGTGGAATTTACTGTGGACGCTAAAACAGGCGATATGGTAATCTTCAATCATGCCGAGGTGCTGGACAAGAACGGAAACTTCTACAATGAAAATTACCAAAGCGCGAAATCAATGGTGCGCTATGCCTGTAAAGGCGGCAGGCAGACCTGGCATCCGCGCCTGACCTTCTTCGGCTTCCGCTATATCAATCTGATCAGCTGGCCCGGCGAAGCCAAACCGGAGGATTTCACAGCCATCGCGGTGCACTCCGATATGAAGCGTACCGGCTGGCTGGAATCGGGCAATGCCGAACTGAACCAGCTCTTTTCCAACATCGTGTGGGGACAGCGGGGCAACTTCCTGGACGTGCCCACCGACTGTCCCCAACGGGACGAGCGCCTGGGCTGGACGGGTGATGCCCAAGTATTCATCAAAACCGCCAGCTATCTCTTTGACACCGAGCGTTTCTTCAAAAAGTGGCTCCGCGACATGGCTGCAGATCAGCGTGAGGATGGCGGCGTCGGCCAAGTGATTCCTGATATAATGCCCGGCAGTTCTTGCAGCGCGGCTTGGGGTGACGCTGCCACCATTTGCCCTTGGCAGCTATACCAGACCTATGGGAACAAATCCATTCTTTCCGATCAGTTTAATTGCATGAAAAAATGGGTGAATTACATAACTTATATAACCACCACCGAAAACCTGTGGACGGGTTGCAACCATTTCGGTGATTGGCTGGGACTCGATGCTCCCATCGGGAGCTACAAGGGCTCCAGCCGAGAGGATTTCATTGCCTCAGCATTCTATGCCTATTCCACTGAACTGGTTGTCAAAGCCGGAAAGCTGCTTGGGAAGGATATTTCATCATATGAAGCCCAATATCAGCGTATTGTGGAAGCTTTCCGCAAGGCATATCCGGAATATAAAACCCAGACTGAGCATATTTTGGCCGTGCACTTCGGACTGGCTAAAAATCTCCAAAAATCAGCTGATGATTTGGCGGAAATGATCCGTGCTGATGGAACGCGTTTGCGTACCGGATTCGTTGGCACACCCTACATTCTGCATGTACTGAGCAATTATGGTCATGTTGACGTGGCTTGGGATCTGTTGCTGAAAAGGGACTATCCCGGCTGGCTGTACCCCGTCACCAAAGGCGCGACAACCATTTGGGAGCATTGGGACGGTATTAAGGAGGACGGCACATTCTGGTCAAAGGATATGAACTCATTCAATCACTATGCCTATGGCGCGGTAGCGGATTGGATATTCGAGCGGGCGGCAGGGATTTTTCATGATGAAGCACATCCAGGCTTTTCAAAAATGATCTGGCAGCCTCATCCCGACAAGCGTATTGGATGGCTTACCGCATCCCTGCATACCCGCCAGGGCCTCATCCGTGTGTCCTGGCGCTATGAAGGGGACAGCGTGCGTTTTGAGCTTAAAACTCCTGTGGAGACCCAAGTGAAATTGAATGGCAAAGCTTTTACTGTACAACCCGGAAAGTATACTTGTTGGGGATAAATAATATGGATTGGAAACTATTTAGTTACAAGGATTGTCATTTCGGCCCTGGTGTTTTTATTTGAGAGGACAGAATGCGCGGCAACCTGGAAGTATGAATGGAGGATGATAAAGCGTGGGTTACGAGGAAGCAAGGAAACGCTACGCCGCCCTGGGTGTGGACACTGACGTAGCCATTGAAAAACTCAAAACCGTGCCCGTCAGCCTGCACTGCTGGCAGGGAGACGATGTGCGAGGCTTTGATACCGACCCCGGCAAGCCCCTTACCGGAGGTATTCAGACCACTGGCAACTATCCCGGCCGTGCCCGGAATCCGAAGGAATTAATGGCAGATTTGGATAAGGTTTTATCCCTGATCCCCGGAAACCCCAAAATGAACCTCCATGCCAGTTACGCCATTTTTGAAAACGGCGAATGGGCTGACCGGGATAAATTAGAGCCCAAGCATTACCGGAAATGGGTAAGTTTCTGCAAGGAGAGGAACCTGGGCTGCGATTTCAACCCCACCTTCTTCTCTCATCAAAAGTGCGACCCGCTGACCCTGTCCAGTCCCAACGAGGAAACCCGTCGCTTTTGGATTGAGCATGGCAGGGCATCCATCCGCATCAGCAGGTATCTTGCTGATGAGCTGGGCCAGCCTTGTATAATGAACATCTGGACAGGCGATGGCCTCAAAGACATTCCCGCTGACCGGTTGGGCCCCCGGATGCGTTATCGGAAATCTATCGACGAAATCCTCTCCGAGCCCTATGATTTTACAAAGGTCAAGCCCTGTATAGAATCCAAGGTGTTCGGCATCGGTGTGGAAGCCTACACTGTGGGCAGTGCGGAGTTTGCCCTTTCCTACGCTGCTATGAACCGAAACAAGTGCATTCCTCTCATGGACAACGGCCACTACCATCCCACCGAGGCGGTCAGCGATAAGATCCCGGCGCTGTTGGCATTCTTTCCGGAAATAGCCCTGCATATCACACGATCCATCCGCTGGGACAGCGACCATGTGGTTTTGCTCAATGATGAAACCCTTGAAATCGCCCTGGAGATCGTCCGCTGCGGAGGGCTTAATGGGCGGGTCAACATTGCTCTGGACTATTTCGACGCCAGCATCAATCGTATTTCAGCCTGGGTCATGGGCTATCGTAACGTTCAAAAGGCCCTGCTCTTCGCCCTCTTGCAGCCCAACGCGACAATGAAAGCCATGCAGGACAATGGACGGTTCACCAGGCTGATGGTAATACAGGAAGAAATGAAGACCCTGCCCTTCGGTGAAATCTGGGATGCGTACTGCTGCCGCTGCAACAAGCCCTCCGACGGGGAATGGTTCCGGGAAATCGAAGAATATGAACAGAAGGTGTTGGTGAACCGCATATAAAAGATATCTTGGAAAATGTACTCACGGTCTTCGGGAACAACAGGCAAGAGACCCCTTATGTCGTCATAACACTCGTCCAGTTAGAAATTTATTTCTCCTTTCTGTGCTGCTTGTTCCAATATGTATGGTACTCCTTCCTGCAAAGGGAAAGAAGAGGTTCATACTGATTCCAATCTTTATATCAGTATCAATTATTTATTAAAAGCTTGGATTAAAAGCTTGCAAATCCGAAAAATCCGAAAAATTGAAATAGTGCTTTACAATTATCAATCTTCATGATAATGTATAATGCGCTATGGGGCATTAGCGCAGTTGGTAGCGCACCACAATGGCATTGTGGGGGTCAAGAGTTCGAGTCTCTTATGCTCCACCAAAAACCCTTGAAACATTGCGTTTTGAGGGCCTTTTATTTTAGCGGTTTGTTTAATATTCATGCTCTCTTATACTGATGTAACGCTTTATTGCATCCAAAGCGGCGAGGGATTATATTGGCCTGCAAGGAAAGAAACCGATGGCGTAGCCGAAGCTATGTTGAGGTTGACTGACGCAGCAGGCGATCAAAAACCTGGCGCGACGATACAATAACGATTGGAATCAGTATTAAATCTTAAAATGTTTTCATTTCCCAATCACTCCTTAAGAGTCCTTTCAGATGGAGCCATGGCTCCATGCTCTATGCAATCAGAGTCGTAACTTCGACGCTCCTACTCCTACATAACGGTTTATACAAAAGAAAGGAAAAGAAATGGAAGCAAGTGCTCCAGGATTCTCTCCCTCTCAATCACCGGATCAAATATTGTTTAGCGCCTTCATACCATCTCCTGAGGCGGAAAAGGCAGCGTATACAACAAGCCCAAGTCCCACAGGAGAGAACTGGTCAGGTATTTATTGCGGATTTCCCGCGAGCCCAGCAAGGCGTCATGGGTGTCCTTGGCGCCAAAGCCAATCTCAGACGGCCGGGTCGGGCAGCCCATAAAACGCATGATGTTTTCTATATCTTCCAGGGAAGGCAATTCCTCATCCGCAATACGCAGGATATCAGGCCAATGGTCCAGCGTAAATTGGAGGCGCTGAGCATGCGCGGCCTTGTCATTGCGGCCTTCCGCTCTGGCAGCCTTGAGGATCCCCTCCGCAGCGCTACCAAAGATACGGCGTACCATCGCCTCCCAAGCACGCTCGTCAAAGGAACTGATAAAGCTCTCCGCTGTTTGCCGGTCAGGCGTCATCTCGCGAAGCATCTGCCAGATACGCAGGCTGAGCAGGGTTCCTATCCCCACCTGGATGCCATGCAATTCCACAGGCAGGCCGCGCTCAAGCGCCATCATCTCCCACAGATGAGAAAAATAGTGCTCCAAACCGGATGCCGGGCGGGAAATTTCCGCAAAGGCCATGGCGATGCCGGAAAGCACCAAACCTTCGGTAACGCTGTCCACCGCTGTGGCTTCCCTTGCTTTAAAGCCTTCTATATTGGCTACTATCTTTTGAAGTGAAGCGCGCACCAGCCCGGCAATGTTTTCACAGTAGTATTCCCCGGTAACCAGGTGAGAGATGCGCCATTCGCATATGGAGAGGTATTTAGCCAACATATCCCCCAGGCCGGCCTGCAGCAGGCGCTCAGGCGCCTCGCGCAGGATGCGGGTATCGGCGATAATGGCCTGCGGACAGGCATTATACAGAGAGACCTTGACACGATCGCGAATCATGGAAGCGCTGTCGGAGGCATAACCATCCATGGATGGCGCGGTAGCCACCACCAGGCTGGGCAGGCGCAGGGCATGGGCAAACACCTTGGCCAGGTCGTTAAGAACGCCCGAACCAATGGCCAGAACACCGTCACAGCGCGGGTCAAAAGCCATAACCAGGCTGCCCAGCGCCTGCTCATCCGGTTCCACATGTGCGCCGGTATAAACATACTCGCTATAGGCGATGCCCGCGGTATCTATGACCGGCGCAACCAAGTGCCATGCAGCCTTGCGGGTGTTGAGGTCTGAAATAATAAACGGACGGGTAACGCCGGTCTGCGCCAAAAAATCCGGCAGGGCTTCAACGGCACCGTTGCCGATGCGCAAACAGCGCAAGCCTGCCTGATGATGATGTCCACATGAACAGTCGTGGCCCTGCGGCCGGATAAGCTCTTCAAGAGACATGCCGGCAAAATTTTTCATTAGCAACTCCTTGTTAGCGCGTGCCATGGTATCCATGGTACGGATTTTTTATAATAATAATAGTATGCCATGATTTAATCTGCTGTTCAATCCTTTAGGAAGAATTGCGAAGCATCCTGAAAACACAGCAACAACAGCAGTAAAGGAAAAATACCGCCCTCGATTCGCAATATCTTGAGAACAGGCTTATTTGTACAAGGGCCCGTAGGTCCGGCAAGCGCGGTGGTCAGCTGCCTCAGTATCCTGAGTGCCATAGGCTGCCCAGCAATGCGGGCGGTAGACCTTGTCGGCAGGCACATTGTGCATATTGACCGGGATACGCAGCATGGCGGCCAGGGTGATCAAATCAGCGCCCACGTGCCCATAGACCGTGACGCCGTGGTTGGCGCCCCAGTTGGCCATAACGGAGTAAACATCCCTGAAGGGGCCTTCGCGCGTCAGCCGCGGGGCAAGCCAGGTGCACGGCCAGGTACGGTCGGTACGGTTCATGATCAGTTCATGCACCTCATCCGGCAGGCACACCGTATTGCCCTCAGCAATCTGTAAAACCGGGCCGATGCCTTCAACAATGTTCAGCCGCAGAAGGGTGACAGGCATCTCAGCTTCGTTTTTGAAATGGCTGCTGAATCCGCCCCCGCGGAAGTATTCATAGTTGGCGCGCTCCCAGTCCGTCGCTTCCAGGCAGGCCTTGATGTCCCGATCGGTCATCTCCCAGAATGGCTTCATGCAGCCCTCGCCTTTGTCGTTCCTGGCCGCGCCGGTGCCGTCAAGCGCTGTCGCGCCGGAATTGATCAGGTGGATAAAGCCGTTCGCGGCATCCCCCTCGGGCTTCCAGCCGCTGACACGCTCCACTGCCTCGGGGCTCCAGTAGGTGCGCACATCATGGAAACAGGGCGCGGTATTGGTGATCAGGGTGCCCAGCAACATGGACAGGCCGTTTAGGGTATCGTTCTCCGTAGCAAAGGCCACAGGCGCGCGCGGGCCGTTCCAATCAAAGGTGGAGGCCATGATCGCCTCGGTAAAGTCGCAGTTGGGCAGCCAGTCTGTCCAGGCGCGCTGCCCCTGGAAACCGCCGGCCACAGCGTTTTTCCCCAGCGCTTCCTCATGCCAGCCCAGCGCGTCCAGCCTGGGATTGCCAAACATCGCGTCCCGCAGCACCAGGCTCATCTTGGCGATAAACTCCCAGTCCTTCTCAGGCGGAACGGTTTTGCTTTTGGCAATCACTTCAGGCAGCTTTTTGCCCGCGTTCACGTCAAAACCCTCGGGGCAGTTCTCCCTGATCCAGCCAAGGGCCTTCTCATATTCCTCCGGGTCATAAATGCCCAGATGGATGCGGCGCAGCACATCGGTCATATCCATCCACTCCGGGCGAATGCCGAAGTATTGCTGCATGGTATTCATATCGCAGTAAGCGCCGGCGATGCCCATGGACACGCCGCCAAAGTTGACATAGGCCTTGCCCCTCATCCAGCCCACGGCAACAGCGCCCCTGGCAAAGCGCAGCAGCTTCTCCCTGACATCCTCCGGGATGCTGGTGTCATTCAGATCCTGTACGTCCCGGCCGTAAATGGCAAAGGCCGGCAAGCCCTTTTGCGCATGGGCGGCCAGGACCGCGGCCAGGTAGACCGCGCCGGGGCGCTCGGTGCCGTTGAAACCCCAGACCGCCTTGATGGTATGGGGGTTGGTATCCATGGTTTCCATGCCGTAACACCAGCAGCGGGTCACTGTCAGGGTAGCGACCACGTTCTCCCGGCTAAACTTGCGTTCACACATGCCGGCCTCGGCCCCGCCGCCGATAGTGGTGTCGGAAATGACGCACTGAACCGGGGTTCCGTCGGGATATTTCAGGGTGGAAATCAATTCAGCCGCAGCCCTGGCCATGTCCATGGTGGATTGCTCAAGGCTTTCACGGATACCGCCCCAGCGGCCGTCAATGACGGGGCGAATGCCGATTTTGGGATACTGCATAGCTCCTCCTTCAGGGCTGAACCGCCCGATGTAATTATTGCTCAACTGAATCCTATCATAAGCTTTCATATGTCACAAGACGTCTGACCGCGCCTGTAGGGCAAACCTTTTCCGCCAAAACAGAGGGCAGGCGATCCAACGCCTGCCCTCTGTTTTGAATCATTGCCTCTACAACACACAGGAAGCCAACCGGTTATTTTGCGATCTGATAAATTTTTAGCACATCCTGCCAACCCAGTTTTTTCAAGCCGCCGATTTTCTCTTCATGACCAAAGTAATCGCCGGTACACTTGCGGGCCATTTCCTCATGGCGGCTTTCATCAATGCCCAATTCACTTAGTGTCTGGGGCAAACCCATGATGCGATAGAAGTTTTCAAGCCGCGCGATGCCTGCCTTGATGAGCGCTTCCTTGTTGCGGAGGCCCTTGGCCACGCCTAAGACATTGATGGAAAATTGCGCGAACATATCCGGGTTGTCCTGCCAGACATACTTCATCCAGGCGGGGGTCAGCACCGCCAGACCGGCTCCGTGCGCCACATCATAGGCAGCGGACAATTCATGCTCCATCTTGTGGCAGGCCCAGTCCTGCGCACGGCCCATACCCAGCAAACCATTGTGCGCAACAGTACCTGCAAAGCCGATTTCCGCCCAGGCGTCATAATCCTTGGGATTGTCCACCAGCCGGGGCGCGTTGGCAATGATGGTACGCAAAGTGGCCTCGCACAGGGCGTCGGTCAAATCCACATTGGCAGTGTTAGTAAAGTAGCGCTCAAAAATGTGGCTCATCATGTCAGCTACGCCATTAGCGATCTGATCCTTTGGCAGAGTAAAGAACAGCTCTGGGTTCATCACGCTGATGAGTGGCCGCAACAGAGGATGGCCATATCCGTACTTGCGGCCGGTTTCCTCATTGGAGATGACGGTATCGCCGCTGGACTCGCTGCCCGCTGCCGGAATGGTCAAAACGATCGCAACAGGCAGGGCTTTTCTGATATCCAGCCCCTGGTCATAGACATCCCAAACATCACCATCATAGTGTACTCCCATGGCAATCGCCTTGGCTGAATCAATCGTGCTGCCGCCTCCCACAGCCAAAATCAAGTCGACTCCTTCCCGTTTGCACAATGCAATGCCTTCATGCACCAGAGTGAGCCGGGGATTGGGCACTACACCGCCCAACTCAACAAAGTCAACGGCATTGTCCTTGAGGGACTTAACCACCTGGTCATACAAACCTGTACGCTTGATGCTGCCCCCGCCATAATGCAGGAGCACCTTTTGGGCGTGCGGCTTGATAAGCTCGCCGATTCTGTGCTGGGTATCGCGTCCAAACACAATGCGCGCAGGCATATACAGATCAAAGTTCAGCATACAATCCTCCTTGTAATGTTGTTATTTTAAACATATCCCACATATCCCCTTCCGTCAAGCAAGGCTTTGAGTCGCAACAATGTTCTTTTGCCATATCCCCGAGCGAACCAGCAGGATGCCAGCCAAAAACTTGATGAGATTTGTCGCCTGGGAAAGCAAAAACAATGGCACGATTGGCAAGCCGGTCCAGTGGACCAGCGCCTTTGTAAAGGGAATCAGCAATAGCCAGGTGTAGGCGCTGTCAAACAGAAAAGTGATAAAGGTGGATCCGCCCGAGCGCAGGGTAAAGTAACTGGCGTGGCTGACAGCGTGGAAGGGCATCATCAGAGCGCTGATCAGGATAAAAGCGGAAGCCATAGCGCGAACTTCCTGCTCGACATTATATAACTGTGGGAATAAGCCCGACATTCCGCCTGCTGTCAAGCCTACGCCCATGCACAGCGCAAAAGCCAGAAACAGCAGCTTCCATACCTCTTCGCGCGCCTTTTGCTGCCTGCCCGCGCCCAGGGAATGGCCCACCATCACCGCAACGGCGCTGCCTACACCAATCATAAAAACATTGAACAGGTTGATCACGGTGGAGGAAATGTTCAAAGCGCTCAGCACAAACAGCCCGCGTGTAGAATAAGCCTGTGTCAGGGCAGTCATGCCAAGGGACCACAGCGCCTCATTGATTAACAGCAGAGAACCTTTTTTTAAAATTCTGACACTCAGCGCCAAAGGCACACGCATGGTCTTGTAAACCTTGGATAAGAAAGAATAGCGACGCGCATGGTGCGCAGAATATACCAAGATGCCCAGTTCCACAAAACGGGAGATGACTGTTGCGACTGCGGCGCCTTTGACGCCCCAGGCCGGAAAACCCAGGTTGCCAAAAATCAGCAGCCAGTTGCCAGTCAAATTGGTCAATACAGCTGCGATGCCCGCCTTCATGGGAAGCATGGTCTCCCCCGTCTCACGGAAGGTGGAGCCATAACTCACCGACAAAGCAAAAGGAATAAGCCCCGGCATCATATACAGCAGATATTCGTGCGCATAGTCCAGCATACGCTGCGCCAGAAGCGGATCACCATCACCCTGCAAAAAAAGATGGACAAGCGGTGTCTGCCATACATTGAGCACTGTCAAAGCCAGCAGTGTGAGGGATATGGAAATCCAAACCTTTAGACGGAAGGTGTTTCGCACCCCCTCCGCGTCCCCTGCGCCATAAAACTGCGCACCAAAAATCCCCGGGCCGGCCAAGCCGCCAAAAATGCACAGGTTAAATACAAAAATTAACTGGTTGGCGATCGCTACGCCGGACATCTGTTCAGTGCCCAACTGGCCAACCATGATGTTATCCAGCAGATTGACAAAGTTCGTCACACTGTTTTGAATCATGACCGGAATCATGATAGCCAAGGCTGTTTTGTAAAAGGCTTTGTCACCCAGAAATAACCGGCGGAATTTGCTCATACCTACCTGCCTCAATCAACGTTTTCCTTCAAAACAAAAAACGGATTGATTTTGCCACAGCTTCATCCAAAAAGCAAACCCTCAAAAAGCTTGTGAGCATCAAAAAACGTGAAGTGAACTTATTGCGTCGCTGCAATTGCCTGGGTCAGCTGCCCCATGGCTCCGGCCAAAGCTTCCAGGCCCGGGTTGCTGCCAAGAACAGCGTTTAAATGATTGATGGCGTTCAGCAGCAGCTCATACTGCGGACTGCCTGGCGTCAGGGTGGCCAGTTGGTTGGAAGCCTGGATAATCAGTGTCTGCGCATCAGGCAACAGCGTATTGCTGATGATGTTTTGGTTAACATTCACAGGATGCTGGTGCAGGGTGCACGTCTGAGCCTCTAATAAGGCAGCGTTCGCGTTTTGGTTGTTGGTAAAACGGATGGTGGCATAGCTGCCCAGGTAGTCAGACAACACGCTGGTATAGCGCGACCCCGCGAAAATCTCCAGCGGGTGCCCCGGCGGCAGCAGGACAAGGCCGCGGCTGGCGCAAGTCTCCCGCGGGCAATATGGCCCCGCCAGCTGATTGCTGAGCGTGCAAACGTTTTGCTGGAAGTGCATCTGGCAGGTAACCTGCGGCACATTCTCGCGCGGGAAATAATCGTTGTTGACGCCATAACCCATGGCGTCCTGCCGGCAGGCATCGGTAGCCAGTTGCCCGGATACAGCGCAGGTGCTAACACGCACCAGACCGTATTCCTCCGCGCTGCCCTGCAGGATATCCCTGTTTTGCAGCCCCTTTTCCCTGTGGATGCGCTCCATAAAAACCTGCCAGAGCTTGGCGGCCGAATTCCCTCCTGTGGTACGGCTGGACAATGCCTTGTAATTATCATGCCCAATCCATACGGCACCGGAATACCATCCGGTCATACCGGCAAAGAACACACCCTTCTGGTCGGAGTTGGTTCCGGTTTTGCCGGCTACCGTCTGCCCGGGGATACGCGCCGCGCGGCCTGTGCCCTTTGAAACCACTTCCTTAAGAATATCCACCGTCAACCAGGCTGTGGACGGCTTGAAGACCGTGCGGCGTTCCTGGCTTTGATGGGCATCATAGATGACCTCGTTTTTGTCATTGTAAATACCTAAAATGCTAATAGGTTGCTCATATCGTCCGCCATTGGCAAGAACGCCAAAGGCCACTGCCATCTCCAGCGGGCTGATGCCCGAGGAGCCCAGCGACACGCCAAAGGGGGTCGCGTTGATATGGTTGTCCGCCACGCCCAACCGCCTGAGGAAATCTACAGAGCGCTCCACTCCAACATAGTTCATCAGAGTATAGGCAGCGGCGGTATTATCGGAATTGACGATAGCGGTGCGGAAGGTCTCAGGACCGCGATAACTGCTGCCGCCGTAATTCTCGGGCCAGGAATCGCTGCCGTCACTGCCACGCCATCCCGTGATGGGTAAGGGCATGTTGTATGCAATGGATCCGGCGCCTGCCCCCATCTCAATGGCCGGGGCATACACGCCCAAAGGTTTGATGGCGGAACCCACCGGCATGTTCATGTCCACAGCGCGGTTGAGCGTTTTGCGCGTGGTTGGCGGCGTGCGGCTGCCCACAATCGCCTTAAGCTCGCCCGTGCGATAATCTACAATAGCTGCTCCTGCCTGGGGCTGGATGATGTCGTTATAGGTGCCATCGGCATTGCGTGAGCGGAAGATTTCAGTGCCGGGGTCGCGCAGCTTGGGATAATCGCTGTAGTGATACAGCACATCTTCCAGCGTGGTTTGCATTTGGGTATCCAGCGCCAGATAGACCTTATAACCGCCAGTGCGCAGCTCCTGCTCCATTTTGGAACGATTGGCCGCGGTATTTTCCAGACCATTCATACGCTGCAGCACCTGCACGGTCTCCCGCACAGCATATTCCACATAGTGAACATAGGGATACAGCGACTTGGCTTCAGGGTCCTCCCGCAGCACGTTGGCAGTTGCCGGGTTTTGCGCCTCGGTAAAATCCTTTTGCGTGATCATCTGATGCTCATACATGACACGCAGTACATAATCAGTACGGTTGTTGGTACGGGCAGCATAGTCTATGGTATCCGAGGAACGTGTGTAAAAATTGCGCCGGGCATTGTAATAGTAAGGGTTGGTCGTCATGCCTGCCAGCATGGCACATTCGCGAAGACTCAGTTCGTTGAGCTCTTTGCCAAAGTAGCCCATGGCAGCAACCTTGATGCCATAGTAGTTCTCACCCATGTAAATGGTATTGAGATAGGATTCCAGGATTTCTTCTTTTGTATAACTGGCTTCCAATTGCATAGCCAGGTAGGCTTCCTGGATTTTGCGCTTGTAGCTTTGCTCGTTAGATAGCACGGTATTTTTGATAAGCTGCTGGGTGATGGTGGAGCCGCCCTGCTGGGAGCCGGAAATAAAGTTGGTAACAAAAGCCCCTATAATGCGCTTGATATCCACACCGTTATGGGAATAAAAGCGCACATCCTCCGCAGCGATAAAGGCATCACGCAAGCGGTGGGGCATGGTATCAATGGAGACCATGATGCGGTTTTCCGTACCTTTGTAATCGGTAATCAAATTGCCGTCACGGTCATAAAAGAAAGAGGTCTGTGCCTGGTCATCAATTTTGGCAAGGTCCAATATCGGCGACGTATCCACATAGGTCTTGGCAATGCCAGCAATGGCCCCTGCGCCCGCAAGACCAGCCAGGAGCACCATCAGCATCAACAGACGAAAGCAATTGATAATAACCGCCAGGACAAAGCTGCGCTTGCGTGTACGGCGCTTGAAAAGGGAAAAACGCCGGGCCGGCTCATCCTCACCAGTCAGGTTATACCTGTTGGAATCCGCTTGGAACAGCCTGCTGATAACACAGTCCTCCTCTTTGTGTCAGATTGTTGCAATTATAGCACAAGGCAGGTCATAGGTCACGCGCTTCAAAGTCAGCGCAAAGCCATCAGAAAGCCCGAAGAAAGCCCGATAATCCTTATCAGAAAGCCCGATAATCCTTATCTTGCTTGACACTATGGTGACTGTAGAGTAAAATACCTTTTAAAGAAGATTCCAGCCAAAGCGCGCCTTGCGCGCCGGAAGGAGGGACGGGCGTGACAACTGCCCTGATCAACCCGCGAAGCCGCGTATTGTTTGTATGCGCGGTCGTTTTGGCGCTGCTCATCCCAATACATCCGGGACAAGCCCAGAGCGTACAAACGGGTATTAATTTTACCATCAGCGTTGAGCCAACCAGCCTGACAGCGCCTGGCACAGTAACGGTTTCTACCCGGATCGCCAATGCCGGCTCTGAGGATATGAACAGCCCGATCTCTTTATACGACCCTGACGGAAAGCTGGTGACAGCCTTTGCTGACGGAGGCAGCCTGCCGCGCTTGCCCGCAGGAGAGAGCCACACATGGCAAGGGCAATACGCTGTCAAGCAAAGTCAGTTGGACGAAGGCAAACTGGTGTACACCCTGCGATACAATACCAAGGATGCCTTGGGGGCTGTGGTGGAACAGAACCTGCCGGCTACTGCTACCATCACCTTTACCGGCGAACGGGTAGATCTGCAGGTCAACCGAACCATCACACCGGAAGTCGTTCGCCGCGGCAAGGAAGTCACCATTATTTATGACCTGGTCAACCAGGGCAACGTCAAGCTTACCAACATTGACATTCAGGAAAACCGCTTGATTTCCACACGCAAACAGTCCGTCGCCTCCCTGGAGCCGGGCGCAAGCGCAAAAATCACCTTTACCAAGCAAAACGTCGGGGGCGACTTATCCAGTTCAGCATTAATCACCTACCGCAAGGCAGGAGACCGCAAATCGCAGGCTCCCTTGACCATTGACGCTGTTTCTATCCCCTTGGCCAAGCCCGGTTTGCAATACAGCCTGACCAGCGATAAAAACCAATACAATATTGGTGAAACCGCTGTTTTAACTTTGGAAATTAAAAACGCCGGCAACATTACATATTCAAACATCACTGTCACAGACCCCAAGCTTGGCGAGGTCTTTACCAATGTGCAGATTGCAGCCGGACAGACCAAGCAACTCCAAAAAGAGGTTACAGTCAACGAGACAACCACCTATGCCTTTACCCTTAAACTGGAAGACAATACCGGCTCCACGATGGAGGAAAAGGTTCGGGAATTAAAAGTCTCCGCCTATGCCGAGGGCCAGATGCTGCGGCTGAACCTAACGCTGACCGCCAGCAGTGAGGTCATCACTGCCATGCCGGGCGACATTACCTTCTATCTGAATGTTACCAACGACAGCAATACCGCAGCCAAGAACATCGTCATTCGCCACGCCGACATGGAGATATACACCATCAAGGAATTGGCTCCCGGACAGAGTACCATGATCCAGCGGGATTACAGCCTGTCCCAGGCCGGTAAGTATCAATTCAGCGCAACAGCCACCGATGTGCAGGACAACAAGGTAGAGTTTCTCTCCAATGCCCTGAACATTTCCTATACCGCCCCCACCGCGGCACCAACCAAGGAGATTATTGTCACCATCGCTCCAGCGATTACCTATACTCCTGTCCCGGAAGACTACGCACCTGCCGGAGGCCAAACCAAGGTTATCCTGTTTATACTAACATTGGCGCTGGGTGTGTTGTTTGGTCTTTCGGCGATTTTACTGGTTGTCAGCATTGCAATGCGCGCCAAAGCCCGGGCCAAAAGCAACGCCGCCTACGACACCTTTGAATTAGCCGGCACACGGGACTATACCGCGCCTGCGGATGAAACCAAACTGGCGATTCAAGCGGCCCCGGACGTTGAGCAGGAATCCGCTGCTCAGGAGGCCGGTGAGCCTCAGGAAGAGCTTCCTCACCAGAAATACCTCAAGTCGCAGCAATCCACTGAAGATGTACAGGAATCCACAGGCGAACCGCTGGCTGCCGATGAGGAAGGCGCTTTCCGCCTGTTGCGTACACAAGAAGCGGATAGTTTACCCGGTGATGAAGAAACAACTGCTACCTCTCGGGAAGAAGATGTCACTGAGCGGCGCAGCAACCGTAGGACACAGCGTCACAAGCCCGAGAACGCCTCCGGGGAGAAGTAATATATTAACAGAGTATCATAAACACTTTGACCGCGCTGCCCGGCGCGGTTTTTTGATGAACAGGTTAATGTGTACAATAAAAGGGCAGCACTTTGACAAACTGTATGGCACACCTCCGGGAAGACTCAACCGTGATGGGTCAGATAATCCTCTAGGCAAAGCTCATAGGTGACAGCAGACTGTAAAACTCCGCGCTGGTCCCGCCAATTATCTTTAAATACTAAACTAAAACGTAAATGCATCGATGAGCCATCTGCGATGAGTGATGGAAGCGACACGTTGGACATCCTCGGCCAAATCCTTCATAGCCCAGCATAAGCGGTCAATCACCGCTTCCAGGTTCTTAAAAATCTCATCGCGAAACCCTTTCTCCGTACCTCGTCCCATATCATCTCAATGGGGTTGAGTTCCGGGGTATAGGGCAGCAGCGGAAACAGTTCTACGCGGTCCGGCACCACCATGGCGGATGAGTGGCGCCAGGCCGCGTTATCCAATAACAGCAGGATATATTCATCAGGACTTCCCGGCTCATAACAGTGTTCACTGTGGTGCCGTACTCCTGCAATGGCTTCTATGCCTTCTTCTTGATATCTTTTGACAATCCGATTCACGCTTGTTGTATGCATTCCCGCTATCTTTTCTGCCTCAGCACCGCGTAACCCATCCACCTCTTTCAGTTTCAGGGCCAGCAACCGGCGCGTAACATGAACGGGGTGTTGTTTCTTTTGAGCCGCGAGGATTTCTAAACGCTCTGCTTTCCCAAACACCGCACTCTTTTTGCTCATATTTTCCACCTGATTTCTTTGTTGATTGTAGATTCATTATATTTCCTTACATCAGGTTTCTCTTATCGTGTAAAGTATTAACGTTTGGGATTGGTATAAGTCGCAAACAACTGCCATTTCATGGTAAAATCTTTTTAAGAAAACAAATAAAACATTGACCGGGTATTTATGCTGCTGGCCAGTTGCAGCCTGTACGCCTGTGCCGGAGCAGGACGGAGTTTGTGTCCCGTGACGGGATAGGTGTGTCCAAATGCAGAAAAAACACCAAATGGGGGGCAAAATACTGGGGAAAATGGCAGAAAACACGGTATCGGCCAAATTTTTGACCGGGAGTGTGGCGAGAAATCCGAAAAAATGCTTGCTTTCTGCGATGGCATTGCCATAGACGCTTAAATCAGCGGTTCCTTTACTCTTTACATTCTTTTCTAATAAAGTCTTGGACAGATGATTAGGGTAATTTATAGTATTGTAAGAATCCCTCTTGCTTGACAATTTTAGGGATCTGGTTAGCATATAGATATTATCTGAGCAGGATGGCGTGTGATGAGAGAAAACAAACGAGTTGTAATCAAGGTAGGCACATCCACCTTGACCTATGAGACAGGTAAGACCAATTTTAGACGCATGGAAGCATTGGTTCGGGTAATAGCTGATCTTCAGAACCAGGGCTATTTGATGACATTGGTTACTTCCGGCGCAATCGGTGTGGGTGTGGGAAAGCTTGGTCTGCCTGCCCGTCCGGCTGATACACCCGGTAAACAGGCTGCCGCCACTGTGGGACAGTGCGAGCTGATGTACATGTATGATAAATTTTTTGGAGAACATGGACAGAAGGTAGGGCAGTTGCTCATCACCCGGGGCGATATGGAAGATCCCACCCGGCACACCAACCTGCTCAGCGCTTTTGAGCGTTTGTTTGACTGGGGGGTTATCCCCATTATCAACGAAAATGACGCTGTTGCAGTGGAAGAGATCGTTTATGGCGATAATGACTCGCTTTCTGCTCATGTAGCGGTGCTGGTGAAGGCGAGTAAACTGATTATCCTGACGGATATTGACGGACTATATGACAAAGATCCAGCGCTTTACCCGGACGCGCGGCTGTATGAGGTGGTGGATGTTATCACACCCCAAATTTGCGCCCTGGCCAGAGGCGCTGGCAGCGGTTTGGGTACGGGTGGTATGGAAACCAAGCTGAAAGCGGCGCAGCTGGCTGTAAACCATGGGATAGATACCTATATCATCAACGGAGACCGCCCAGAAGATATTTACAGATTGTTGGAAGGCGGAAAAGCAGGCAGTTGGTTCAAGGCGGTGAAGAAATGCTAGAAGAAATGGGAATCAAAGCGCGGCAGGCAGCAGCAGTTTTAGTGAAAAGCAAGGACGAGTTGCGTACCGGCGCCCTCCTCAGAATGGCAGAATGCTTGACGGAAGACCTTGAACTTATTTTGGATGCCAACCAAAAAGATCTGGTAGCCGCCGCTAAGACAGGTATGGCCCAGGCCATGATGGATCGGCTTGCGTTGACTCCAGCCCGGGTGAATGGCATGGCTCAAGGCCTGCGGGAAACAGCGGCACTGCCTGATCCGCTTGGTGAAACTCTTTGGGAAGATAAACGGCCAAATGGACTGCGTATCCGGAGAGTGTCTATTCCCCTGGGGGTCATTGCGTTGATTTTTGAGGCCAGGCCTAATGTAGTGTCCGATGCGGCTGGTATATGCCTGAGGGCTGGCAACGCCTGCATTCTGCGAGGCGGTAAGGAAGCTATCCGAAGCAACCTGGCTATTACCTTCTCGCTTCAGAAAGCTCTGGAAGAAGTGGGTTTGCCGAAGGACGGGGTGCAGTTGGTGGAAAATACCAACCGGGAGAGCGCCGACGCGCTGATGCGGCTGTCTGACTATGTGGATGTACTCATCCCCAGGGGCGGCCCGGAGCTCATCCGGCGCGTGGTTGAGCATGCCAGCGTTCCGGTGTTGAAAACCGGAGAAGGCGTGTGCCATATCTATGTAGACAAAGACGCGGAGATCAGTTTGGCCGCGAGCATTATCTACAACGCGAAAGTATCCCGGCCTTCTGTGTGCAATGCGTGCGAGTGCATATTGATTCACCGGGATATTGCTGAAAGAGCCCTGCCTGAAATTGCCAAGCAGCTATTGGAGGCCGATGTTGTAATCAAGGGAGATACCGAAAGCCAGGCTATCGTCAGCCACATTATCCCTGCCAGCCAAGATGACTGGGGGCGCGAGTATCTGAACCTGACCGTTGCTTGCCGGGTGGTGGCGGGACTTGATGAGGCTGTAAGTCACATTGCCCGATACGGAACCGGTCACAGCGAGGCCATCATCACCAACGACATGGATGCGGCTGCCATATTCATGCGCGAAGTAGATGCGGCAGCGCTGTATCACAATGCTTCCACTCGCTTTACGGATGGCGGGGAATTTGGCTTTGGGGCGGAAATCGGTATCTCCACCCAAAAGCTACACGCCAGAGGACCGCTTGGCATCAAGGCACTGACCAGCTACAAATATATTATCACAGGGAATGGACAGACGAGGTAATAGAGTATGCTCATTGGGTTTATTGGCCTTGGCAACATGGCCCGCGCTATCATCGCAGGCATGCGGGAGAATGACAGCTTCCGGAACGCTTCTATTTTAGGCAATGACCATAACGATGACAAATGCATAGAGCTGCGGGAGCGTTGGGGAGTTGCAATCCTGGAGGATGACATCAGCGTAGCCAGACAGGCGGATTTACTTGTGCTGGCTGTAAAACCCCAGGCACTGCCGGTGTTGTTTGAACGCATTGTCCCGGCGCGCAAACCTGGTCAGTGCACCTTGAGTCTGGCAGCGGGCAAATCCCTGTCCTGGCTGGCAAAGGCACTTGGAGCGGAGGCACCTCTTATCCGCGCCATACCAAATGTGGCAGCCCGAGTAGGCAGCTCGGTTACAGCGTTGTGTGCAAACGGCCAGGCCAATGAAGCGCAGAAAGCTTTGGTCACGGTTATGTTTAACGCAGTAGGCAAGACGGTGTGGATGACAGAGGAGCGTATGAAAGCCTTTTCCGCCCTCACTGGCGCGGCGCCTGCATTTACTTTCCTGTATCTTGAGGCTCTGGCCTCAGCGGGCCTCAGGGCTGGGCTGCCGAAAAAAATGGCTCTGGAGGCAGCTTGCAACATGATGATTGGCGCTGCCAAACTGGCGCTGAAAACTGATGAGCATCCAGCTTGCCTGATTGACCAGGTGACCTCTCCGGGCGGCACTACCATTGATGGCATACATGCCTTGAAGGCCTTGGGCTTTGAGCACGCAGTTCATGAAGCGATCGCAGCGGTCATCCGGAAAGACAACAGTATGTCTGTAGACATTAAATAATGCCCTTATTCGCCTGCTATAGAATCACCGCCTGTTATCTCTGGATATCACCAGCGTGGTTTAAGTTCATTGATTATTTATATACGCGAGAAACTGTTCCTCATCCATGACCGGAATACCCAGCTGCGCGGCTTTACGAGCCTTGCTGCCTGGCTGTTCACCTTGAAGCAGGTAGCTGGTCTTGCGGCTTACAACAGAGGAGACCATACCGCCATTGGCAAGAATAAGGCTTTCCGCTTGTTGTCTCGTTAGGCTGGGTAAGGTTCCGGTAAGTACAAAAGTTTTTCCGTTAAGAATACCATTTGGCATCTGCTCAGCCATGTCGCGTGGTGATACTCCGATTGCCAACAGAGCATCAATCATGTGCACATTATCAGGATCGGTAAAAAACTCTAAAATAGACGAGGCAATTATTTCGCCAATCGCAGGCACCGTTAGCAACTGTTCAAGTTCGGCGGCACGCACCGCATCCAGGCTGCCAAAAGTCAATGCCAGATCTCTGGCGGTAGCGCGGCCGATGTTAGGAATGCCTATCGCGAACAAAAAAGCATCCAAGCGGCAGTCTTTGCTGATTTGCAAGGCATCTATCAGGTTTTGAGCTTTTTTCAGCTGGAAGCCAGGCAGCCTGACCAGCTGCTCCTCTTTGATATAATATAGATCCTGAGGCTGTTTGACTCCAAGGTGTTCGTGAAGGACTTCCAGGGTTTTGTTCGAAAGATTTTCGATGTTCATTGCGTCCCGGGAACAAAAATGCGCCAGCCGCGCTATAATCTGCGGTTTGCAGCCATTACGGTTTGGACAAAACAGATGGGCGCCAATTTCCAGAAGCAGGCTGCTGCAAGCAGGACAGGTTTCAGGTTTTGGAATGGATTCGCCTTCAATGCCATCCTCCACCTTGCCAAGTATTTCAGGGATGACATCGTTGGAACGGCGTATAAACACTGTACTGCCCAAGGTTAGGCGTTTGCGTTGAATATCTCCGAAATTGTTGAGCGTTGCCTTTCTCACGGTAACCCCGGCGAAATCTACCGGGCTGACATGAGCCAGCGGTGTCAGCTTTCCGCTGCGGCCGGGTTCCCATTCAACGCGCTCCAATAGAGTGGTAGCTTCTTCTGCTGCGAACTTGAAAGCAACCGCCCAGCGAGGAAACTTATCCGTATAGCCCAAGGCGCTTCGAGTCCGCAGATCCATTACCTTGATAACCACGCCATCTATTAAAAAGTCTAACTGCTCACGTTCTTCCTCAACCTTGGCAATTGCCTGTTTAACCCTATCCCGGTCGCTGCCTTCATACAGCAAAGGAGAAGCCGGAAAACCATTGTCTACAATAAAGAGATGCAAGCCATGTTGATCTTGGTAGGGTGGATTTTCAATCATGCCCACTTCGTAAAAACGAGCGTCCAGCCTGCGCGATGCCGTTACCTGCGGATCCAGGTTACGCAGCGCGCCGGCGGCGGCGTTGCGTGCGTTTTTCAACGGCTCAGAAGCGGTGCGATTGTACTGGGCCAGAACTGACAGACGCATCAGGCACTCACCATGGATTTCCAGCAAGCCTTGATACGGAATGGACAAGGGCAGGGAACGGATGGTCATCGCTTGTTGAAGCACCTGTTCACCTGTAATACCGTTTCCTCTGGTAGCAGCCTGAACCAATTCCCCATCGCGGTATGTCAGATTCAAAGTCAAACCATCATATTTATACTCCACCGCGTAGGACAACGGCTGTAAATCCGGTGTGCGTGCGTGCGTTTGTTCAATGCGGGTGAACCAGGCGTCCAGTTCATCCAGGTTTTGTACTTTGTCCATGCTCCATAAGCGTTGAAGATGGGTATGCTGAACAAACGCCGGCAATGTTTCCCCTCCAACACGCCTGGTGGGCGAGTTGTGCAAAATCGTGCCTGTTTGTTGTTCAAGCTGTTTTAGTTCATCATAAAGCGCGTCCCACTGCGCATCTGCCATGATGGGCTGATCCAACACATAATATTGGTAACTCGCGTGATTGATTTGCTCAACCAATTCACGCATACGCGCATCTTGTTTTTGCATTTACTCCACCTTAACGATGGGCGCAATGGCAACGGAAAACTCTTTTTCTCCATAAGCTGTGAAACGGATGCTGACCCTGGCGTCTGCCCCGCTGCCCGAGGTTCCTATTACCTGTCCGGCACCGAATTTTTTGTGCAGTACACGGTCCCCTGTCTCAAAAATCTGAACCGGTTCATCCAAACCGGCAGCCACAGAAGGAACAAATCCTTTGGCAACACCCGGGATGCTGCCGGGATCCTGCCCCATGCCTGGAATGCCGAAGCTTGTCTTGGGCTGTCGCTGGGAAGGCCGTACCCTTTCCTTAGGAGGTTTGTACTCACCAAAGTGCTCCCGCATGGTTTTGCCGTACTCATCGGAAATGAGCTCCTTGGGGATTTCTGTCAGAAAAGGACTGGGTTGGTTATAGGATGCCTGATTAAAAATCGCGCGGTGACGTGTTCTGGTCAGGTAAAGAAATTCCTTAGCGCGGGTAATGCCTACGTAGCACAGCCTGCGCTCCTCCTCCAGGCGGTTCTCCTCTTGCTTGGCACGCGCGCTGGGCAAAAGACCGTCTTCCATACCGGCGATAAATACAGCGCGATACTCCAATCCTTTGGCAGAATGCAGCGTCATCAAGGTAACAAACTGAGGCGCTTCCTCCTGCATGTCCAGATCAGTCACTAAAGCCACATTCTCCAGGTAGGCTTCCAGTGTGGCGCTTTCCGAGAGTTTTTCAAACTCATATACCGCCCCCAGGAACTCCATCAAGTTGTCCCGTTTGGTCAACATTTCGTCATCAGAGGTGTTGTCATACTGGCTCAGCAAACCGGTTTCATCCAGCATGAATTTAACAAAATCGCCCAAAGAAAGCTCATGGCGTTTTTGATTGAGCAAATCGATGAGTTCAACAAAACTTTCAACACACTTGCGTGGACGGGATCCAAGTGTTTCAGGCAGATCACGAAGTGCGCCATGGATGTTGGTACCGTTGGTTTGGGCGTGATCCTCCAGCACCTGAACCGTAGCGTCGCCAATCGCGCGCTTAGGCACGTTAATGATACGCTTGACCGCCACATCATCTTCAGGGTTGATCAGGATACGGAGATAGGCCAGGGCATCCTTAATTTCTTTGCGGTCATAAAAGCGTGTTCCGCCATAGACCCGGTATGGAATCCCGGCGCGCATGAACATTTCCTCCAGCACACGGCTTTGCGCGTGCATTCGGTATAGAACAGCAATCTCAGATAATGGAATCTTGCGATTGCGAAGCCTGCGGATATGTTCACAAATCCAGGCAGCTTCCTCGCGCTCGTCTCCAGCCGCAGCAAAGCGGATCTTGTCGCCTTTTTTACCTTGAGTCCACAGGGATTTCTCCATGCGCTCCTCGTTGTGTTTAATGATACTGTTTGCTGCTTCAAGAATAGTCTTTGTTGAACGATAATTTTGCTCCAGCTTGACAATCTTAGCCTCAGGAAAATCCTGTTTGAATTCCAAAATATTACGAATATCCGCACCACGCCAGCCGTAAATCGACTGATCGTCATCGCCAACCACGCATAGGTTCCGGCTATGCTCAGTCAGCAGTTTGACCAAGTTGTACTGCGCCAGGTTAGTATCCTGATACTCGTCCACATGAACATACTGGAAACGTTTTTGATAGTATGCCAGTACCGGCGGATGATCCATCAAAAGTTCAAGCGTTTTATTGAGCAAGTCGTCAAAATCCAGCGCGTTGGACGCCTTCAGGCGCTGGTCGTAGGCAACAAATAAATCATGGATGGTTTGCGCACGGCGGTCCTTGCGAGTCTGTGCAAACCAGTCATCCGCGTACATTAGTTTATTCTTGGCATCCCCGATAATCCCACGCATTTCACGCAGGCTGAGCTGTTTGTCATCAATATCAAAACGTTTGAACAGATCTTTCAAAACACGTTGTTGGTCATCATCGTCATATATGGTAAAAGAACGCTGATAGCCAATTTTTTCGATATCACGCCGCAGAATCCGCACACATATGGCATGGAAAGTGCCAATCCATATCTCACCGGCCCTGCCTTCGGTTAAACCCATGACACGGCTGAGCATTTCTTTGGCAGCCTTGTTGGTAAACGTCAGAGCCAGAATGCTATAAGGGGAAACTCCTTTGCTCAATAAATAGGCGATGCGATAGGTCATCACACGCGTTTTGCCGCTTCCAGCGCCGGCAATGATCAACAAAGGGCCTTCTGTATGCTCAACAGCTTCGCGCTGCTGGTCGTTCAAGTCATTAAGATTCATGTTTCCCCCAGGCTCATGTATTGACATCTTATCGACTGTTTATCGCTCTTATCAATTCAGCCGATGCACATGATATCAATTGTATTATAGCATATTTATTGACTTCAGTACAAACATGTCAGGGCTCTTCATTCACCTGATATACTCTTGTCCTCACGTAGATTCACTGGTAAATCCGTCTGTGCGAAAGGATCCTCATGAACATAGGCGGCCAAATCAACACTCGAACGTGCTTGTCCCTGTTCTGTTCGAACCGGGCTGCTGGAACGCACCACAGGAACTGGACCGGAAAAATCAACCAAGGCACTTTCACGCACTGACGTCAACGCAAATACCGTGGTGCGCCGTGATAAAGACCTGCGGGCATATTCATTGGCAATCTCGGAACGCTGTCCAAAATGCATAGGAAAGAACACCTTGGGCCGCAGGGACATAATGAAATGGTTGGCGCCCGCGTCATACAGGCCTCCCTGATTGGGGTCCAGCGGGAAAAAGCAAATATCTATCGTGTCCTTGGGGATGGCAGAGGTTTTTTCATAAAAAGCTTGTTCCGCGCGTGCAATTTCCTTCAATGTGTTCTCCTCACGCCAATGCCAAAGATTGAGATCCCCTGCATGAAAGACACGCAGCCCCTCTGCAGATACCAGGTAAGAAACTCCCTGATCAGTGGAGCCATACACGGATATCTCGCTATGACCAACAGTGAAGGTGTCTCCCTCACGGCAGACACGGATGTTGGATGCCTTGGGTGCTGCCTTGGCAGCCTCGCGGGGCATAATATAGGTGATTGGAAAAGACTGCTTCCATGAATAAATCACAGGGTCATGATGTGCAGCAGATGCGCTGGGCACAAAGACCAGAATATTATTGAACCCCTGGAAATCCTTTGAACTTAAATACTGGCTCTCCTCTATTTGTTGTATGTCTTTTTGACGATAACTAAAGATTAAAAGCGTCTTTTGAAGAGAAACTGTAAATGCTGAATGATAAAAAAAGCTAACTAAAGCCTGTTGGGTCATCGTTCATCACACTCCTTATTGGCAACATGATTGATCCTACAGAAAAGTCTCCTGCAGCACCCGTCCTTGTGCACGCGGTAAAATCAAACCGGCCGCGATTGCCAGGGTGGGCGCTATATCCACAATGTTGCATTGGTCCAGGCGCATTCCGGAAGCAAACTGAGGTCCGGACAACCACAGCAATACCCGGCTGCCCGGATGATGTGGACCAAAGCCATGGGTGGCCAGGGCATTTACCTCTTCATCATTATCTACATACACTAAGCCTTCCTCAGCCTCTACAGCAAGCAGCAAATCAGGCGCCGCATGCAGGACGCGCAGTTCCTCGCGTGTATAGATATGGCGTATGTGCAGGAGTTCTTTGTGCTCGCGCAAAGCGTTTAGAACCGGTAAATAATCCCCTCGGCGAAGGTGGATGTAGGCGCCAAAACCAAGCGTTTGCGCGCGTGCGGGAATCTTGTTGGCTTGCAGCCATGCGTCCAGGGGCAAACTGGCAGTGATATCCGATTGTCCATGATCGCTCACCACTGCGATAATGGTATCTTTAAGCAAATCCCGTCTGGACAATTCATTCATCAAGCGGCCGACCCGCTCATCCAGACGCATGAGCGATTGTTTGGCTTCCTCGCTGAAAGTTCCGTAATGATGACGGGTCGCATCGCAGTCTACCAAGTGCAAAGCCAACATGTCCGGCATATGCCGGGCTTGTTGGCGCTTTGATGGAATAATGTCCTCCCGTTTGCCAAGTTTGCTGGTGGGCACATAGTGGCGTTGGATTAATGATTCAGCAATAAGCGTGATGTAGTCATCCAGATGCGGTTGACTATAACTTACGCGCCGTTTTCCATATCGCAACTCGCTGCCTAGCAGCCAGCGAGTGCTGCCGTAACGCAACACCTTAAGCGCTTGATTCTCTCCGGGGAGGGCAAGAACTTCGGGAAAATTATACTTGATATGCCGGGCATGACCAGTGGTAGGCCATAAAAGCGCTGCGCATTCACGACCGGCTGCATGAGCCTGGTTAAACAAGGTTTCCACTCTGATATCCGATGCATCCCAATACCATGTTCGACGTTTGGGCTCTGTTTCGGGTTGAAAAGGCTGGTTGTGAAGAATGCCATGATGCTCCGGATAGCAGCCAGTCACAAGGCTGGCGTGGATGGGATAAGTCAAGCTTGGATAAATGGTCTGTACACGATCACAAAAAACGCCTTCCTGTGCTAGTTTACCAAGCGCTGGAAGGGAAAGAAGAAATTCCGCATCAGCAGCATAAACAGCATCCAGGCTGATAAGAATTAAACGCATGGCTTATCGCCGCCAGCCAAAGAAACGGCTAATCCCCCAAGCGCCAAATATCCAGCCAAGCGGACCGCAGCCTTTTCGACGTCCATTTTGTTTTTTGCCAAATATTTTAAAGAGGATAAAGCCAATCAAGGCAATTTGAAAAAGGCTTAAACCATTGTCCTTGTTTTCTTGCGCGTTGCTGGCATCCTTGCTGTATTGCCTGGCACTCTCTTCGTTATGACTGAAATTCTCAAATATGCTGCCCAGCCTAATGATGCCGTTATCATCCTGCGGCTTGGTGGCTTCCATTGGGAAGCGGACTGGCTCCTGCCTTGCAAACGCGGGCAACCGGCTGCTCTCCGGAAGTGAAAAGCCGGTTTGTGCTTGCAGAATTTCCCCCAGACGCACCAGGAAGGAAGCGACTGCCTCATTATAATCACGCCGCAAAAAGGGGACGCGGAAGGTATCCGAAAGAAGGCGCTCAACCTTGTCATGGGAAATATGCGTCATGGCGTTGCTTCCCAATGCAACCTCATAGCTATCTTCCCCGATAACCATGACTAAAAGCAAATTTCCTGAGGATGAGGAATCAAAACTTTCCAGCGTCTGATTGGTAAATGTCCTGACGTTCTTGCCACCAAGAAAATCCCTGGTGATGATGTTGACTTCAAAGTCTGCAGCTAAGCGAAGCTGAGCATTGAAGGCATCAATTTCAGCTGTCAGGGCCGGGTCGAACACCAAGGCTTGATCATCCACAGCCGAAGCGGACAACACAGAAAGCGATGCTGAAACTATCAGCACACACAGGATCAGACAAATGAAGTTTTTCATAAGCCTTCCTCCCCGACGCTGAAGAATTCAGCTTTCTCAATGCCACAGAATTGCGCGATCCTGCCGCTGAGGCTGCCACTGAGCCGGTCATTAAACGCCTTGGCAGCCGTATTATATACAGAAGCGTCCGCCCATTGCGCGCTCTGTTCAAAACCCCGGGGAAGCAAGCCCGTGACATAATTCAGGTCACGCCCATCCTGGATGACGCTGGCCGTATGCTCCAAGACATCCAACAAGGCTTTGCTGTCAATGGTGAGTTGTCGGTTGGCCGCAGCTTTCTCGCTCAGGCTGACTTGGCCGGACAAATTGGCCAACTGCGTGCGGATGGAGATGATCAAAGGTTCTTCGGCGTCCAAATGACGCCCTGCTACGGTGAGCAGGTTGTTGCCCATCTCAATGCGGGCGGTCAGCACCTCATTAAGAGATCCCAAAGTCTGATCAATTTTTATTTTTTCATCAAAATGAGCGCGGTATGCACCAATACCGAAGGCTGCAGCCATTAACAGCAACATGAGCAGGAACGCCAGGAAGACTCGGCCTCTCATAACTTCTCCGTTCCTTAGCCGTTAATTAACCGCTGCTTGAGCTCATCCTCCATGCGGCGCAGGGTCTTCTCCGCTTCGGCACGCTTTTGACGGCCTTCCGTCTGAATCCGCACCACCTCGTTCATGGTGTCAATCAGAGACTTATTGGTCTGAACAAGGGTTTCAATATCAATAATGCCGCGCTCAGCCTCTGTCGCCGTCTCAATGGTGCCCTGTTTAAGCGTTTCAGCATTTTTCTTAAGCAACTCATTGGTCATGTCGGTGACAGCGCGCTGCGCTTGCATAGCCTGGCGGGAATGCTCCATGCCCAATGCCAGTACCATTTGATTTTTCCATAGTGGCAGGGTGTTGACCAAGGTAGACTGTATACGTTCAATCAAAAGTGAATTGTTGTTTTGAAGCAGGCGAATCTGAGGCGCCATCTGCAGGCTGATCTGACGGGTTAATTTCAGATCATGCAGTTTTTTCTCAAAGCGGTCAGCTGCCTGTTCAAGGTCATTGGCCTTCTGGGCATCCATGGTATCACCGGTTTGGGCAGCCTTTTGCTTGAGCCGAGCAATATCATTTTCACGCACTTCCTTCAGGCGCTTTTCACCGGCAATGATATACATGGTCAACTCACGGAAATACTCCAAATTCATATCATAAAGATGATTGAACATGGAAACGTCCTTGAGCAGTTGTACCTGGTGACCTTCCAGCGTGCCGGCAATGTTGGACACGTTGCCGGCTACATCATCAAAGCGCGCCTGAACCATTGCAATATGTTTCTTAGCGTTGGAAAACAGTGCGCGCAACCCCTTGGGTTTTTCAGCGGAGCTTTCAAAGGACTTCAGCTCGCTGATCAGCTTGGTTAAGCTGTCTCCTACGTCCCCTGCATCAATGTTCCTGACCTCCGCCAGAATCGTATCGGCAAAATTGGATATTTTTTTCTGTGCATCCGCACCATAGAGCATGACATGCTGAGGATTGGATAGGTCAATCCTGGCAGAGAACTCATCGACCGCCTTGCGCTCCTGTGGTGTAAGGGCGCTGTCCAAATCGTTGGCGAGCTTGGCTTGTACATCCGGTGCTGACGGCGCTTCCCGCTGTGCCTGCTCAAGCTGGCTGATAACCGTCTCGACCGCTGATTTATCTGCCATATCACTGGCAAGAGTCAATTCCGGTAATGGTTTGCTGACGGTTTGAGCAGTTTGATCCTGTGGGGATTGTTTTTGTGTCATTTGATTTCCTCCTTCAGTTGCGCTTGCATGCCAGCCTGGCGAGAAGTGGAACTCGAACCGGAATGGAGTGTGAGTTCACTGCCCAGGAGACTGTCTTGCTTAAGCATAGCTTCCAGCACATCTATATCTGTAGTGATGTCCAGCATATCGTTTTGATACAATGTTTCCAGTTGCTTGTTGAAAGCGTCCAACACCACCCTCATTGCATTTTCAATGCGTTCTTTGGTGGATTCCGAATCCCGTCCCGTGACACCGCGTTCTGTCAGCCTGCGATAGCCGGTAAGCATCTTAAGCGTGGTGGGCAGATAATAGTCCATAAACCGGCGTATCTGCGGTGCTTTTTCAGGCTGCTCAACCACAGCCTGGAAAATTCTGCCGGCGATTGTTTCCAGTTGAACGATCTGATCCGACAATATGGGATCCGGGATTAACTCGTCTTCCTTGCGAATCTGTAAAAGCATCTCTTGTCCGCGGGCGATCATCCTGTCAATTGTCTCATCCCCAGTCATGGGCAAATCATCCATAGATGGTGCTTTCTTCGAAGTGTCAAGACCTGAAAACATGATATAGGCAACCCTGCCAAGCAGCAAGGCTAAAGCGCCCGCAATGGCATAATGTCCCAGTCGGTATAGCGGAAACACTATTGAATACAGCAAGGCAGTTCCGCCTGCTGCAAGAAAACCGGCAACAAGGCCCTTGCCAGGTGAAGTGGATTGCCGGATTTTTTTGGCCATGGTTCCTCCAAACATTTCATCAAGCAAAAAGATGCCTGTGCTTTTATGAATTATAACATACGATATATTGCCAATCAAATGAAAACATAATGAGAATTGCTTTAGAATAGCCCTTTGAATAGCCTTTTAAAAAGCTATAATTTTAATGGCAATTCTTGTTTTTATCCTGTATAATACACCTAATCTTTTGACCGCAAAGTGAAGCAAAAAGCTTCACCCTGTTTTGTGAGGGCTTTTATTAAATGAAAGGCGGAACTTGTTACATGAACAAACGATTAACCCTGTCAGAAGCGGTTGACTTGATCCAACCTGGCAATCGCATTATGGTAGGGGGTTTTTTGTGCTGCGGATCACCTGACGCGCTGATTGATGCCCTGGTAGAAAAAGGCGTGGACCAGTTGACCCTGATTGCCAATGATACCGGCTTTGCTGACCGTGGTGTTGGCAAAATGGTCAGTGCCAAGCTGTTTAAAGAAATACTCGCATCGCATATCGGTACAAACAAAGAAACGGGACGTCAGATGATGGCAGGGGAAACTAAGGTCACCTTGATTCCACAAGGAACACTGGTGGAGCAGATACGGGCTGGCGGACACGGCCTTGGCGGCTTTTTAACCTCAACTGGAGTTGGCACAGAAATACAAGATGGCAAGCAAACCTTGGAAATCAATGGCAAGACCTACCTGTTGGAACTTCCCTTACGGGCTGACGCCGCATTGATTAAGGCGGACTGTGCGGATGAGTATGGAAACCTGGTGTTCCGAGGAGCTATGCGTAACTTCAACCCGCTGATGGCAGCCGCGGCCGATGTAACTATCGCAGAAGTAAGAGAAATTGTGCCTGTAGGCGAACTGGATCCTAACGAGGTCATCGTACCAGGCGTGTTTATAGATTATTTAGTAGAGGTGCCCCAATGATGGATAAACAGCAAACTCAAGAGTTCATCGCCCGTCGTGTGGCGCAGGAGTTGTCTCAAGGAGATCTTGTCAACCTTGGCATCGGTTTGCCTACTCTGGTTGCAAACTTTGTTGAGGATGACAAAGATATCTTGTTTCATTCAGAAAACGGCTTTATAGGTCTGGGCCCTCATCCTGGAAGCGGCCAGGAAGATGTTGATATTGTTAACGCGGGCGGCGCCTATGTTACCATTCTGCCCGGAGGTGTATTTTTCGACTCCGCAACTTCATTTGGCATCATCCGAGGCGGTCATGTCGACATTACTGTTCTGGGGGCGCTGCAGGTGGATGAACAGGCTAACATTGCCAATTATATGATTCCGGGAAAGATGGTGCCCGGTATGGGCGGTGCGATGGATTTGGTTTCCGGCGCCAGGAAAGTTATTGTCGCGATGGAGCATACAGTACGGGGCAATCCCAAACTGGTTAAGCGCTGTACTCTGCCCCTGACAGCAGTCAACGCAGTGGATATGGTCATCACCGAGATGGGTGTGATAGAATTCGGGCCTGATGGTTTTGTGCTGACTGAGTATAACCCGGAATACACTGTGGAACAAATCCAGGCAGCGACCGATGCGCCGTTGGCTATTTCGCCCACACTCAAGCAAATGAGTATTTGAATAAGCATTGAAGGGGTATCCATATGATTATTATCGGTTTAAGCACTAACAGGGATGTAAAAAACGGGTCGGATTGCATGCCCAAGGATTATGTTCTTTCAGTCATCAGAGCTGGCGCATTGCCTTTAATTTTGCCTATGATTCCAGAAGATGACCCGCAGTATGACGCCTTTCTGGACAAGATCATTGATACGGTGGACGGCCTTGTTTTTACAGGCGGGCCGGATATAGACCCTGTTTTATATAATGAGGCGCAACTGCCGGTCTGTCACAGTCCTGTCAGCGAGCGCGACCGTATTGACATGGCCCTTATAAGAAAAGCGCTGTCGGCTCGCAAACCCTTTCTTGGTATTTGCCGTGGTTTGCAAGTTTGCAATGTGGCTTTGGGAGGCACCCTATACCAGGATGTGCAAAGTCAAATCCCACAATCAGGCCAGCACGAAATGTCAGGCCATACACTGGCGCACCAGGTAGACATCGTGGAGGGAACTCTACTCAACGGGCTTGTTAAGACTGATTGTCTGCCGGTTAACAGCCGTCATCATCAAGCTGTCAAGCAGTTGGCAGACGGCCTGATTATTTCTGCACGCAGCAGTGAGGATGGTGTGGTTGAGGCAATAGAATTTGAAGATGGGCGTCCCGCGCTGTGCTTACAGTGGCATCCGGAAAACCTAGCAGGCCAGGATCATCGGCATCAGGCACTGTTTGACTGGCTTGTTCGTGAAGCAGGAAAGAAGCAACGTGAGAATCGCGCTGATTGCTGATTTGCATGGCAACCTGCCCGCCCTGCAGACGCTGGAACAGGATTTAGCGTGTAAACAACCGGATGAAATATGGTGTCTTGGCGATCTGGTGGGCAAAGGCCCTTCATCAGACATTACTTGTGACTGGGTATTTGAACGCTGCTCCCTCATTCTGGGTGGAAACTGGGACTATGGCATCGCACACCGGGAGTTTTTACGAGATAGTTTCTATCATGAACAACTTGGGCAATCCCGTCTGGACAAACTTGCTGCTCTTCCTACAGACCATTGTATGTGGTTGTCAGGACGGCATATACGTTTGATTCACGGGCGACCTGTGATGCAGGAACTGATTCATATCCATGATTCCAAGGAACGTCTGCTGCCCTTGCTCGCGCCGGATTTTGATGTTCTTATTTATGCGGATTGTCACCGCCAAGGCATACGGACCATCAGGGGACAAATCATCAACACTGGCTCAGTGGGCAACGGCTTGGGCCTGCCAATGGTACAGTATGCCCTTTTGGAGGGAGAGCCTGGGCAGGAAATGACCAGCTTGGATATTCGCCTGGTCACACTGCCATACAACAACCAGGCGGCTGCTCAGGACGCAAGACGAACACGGGGGCTTCCGGACGCCCACGCTTACATCCATGAAGTGCTTACCGGCGAATACGCCGGTAAACTGCGGGTAAAATCTGAACGACGAATAAATGAAGGAGGCTACCATGTCTAGTAATATTCCTACTGCACACAATGCAGCCAAGGCTGGCGACTTTGCCCGGACAGTTTTGATGCCGGGAGATCCCTTGCGCGCCAAATTTATTGCCGATACTTTTCTTAGCAATGCATGCCTTGTCAATAATGTGCGGGGCATCCAGGGCTATACGGGCATGTACAAGGGCAAGCCTGTTTCAGTTATGGCTTCCGGAATGGGCATCCCTACTATTGGGATTTATTCCTACGAGCTGTTCAATTTTTATGGCGTAGAGCGGATTATCCGGGTTGGCAGCGCTGGAATGATAAAACAAAGCCTGAAGCTGAGAGATGTGGTAGCCGGGATGAGCGCCTATACCAATTCCAATTATGGCAAACAGTTTGGTTTCGATGGCATCCTGGCACCCAGCGCGGATTTCGAATTGCTGCTTGCCGCTCACCAGGTCGCCAAACGTCTTGGGATTGACCTGCAGGCAGGTCCTGTGTTCTCCTCAGATACGTTCTATGATGAATCGCAGCCACCTGCCAGCGAAGTGCTGGAAAAGTTGAATGTGCTCTGCGTTGAAATGGAGACTTATGCCCTGTACCTCAATGCCGCGCGCGCTGGCAAAAAAGCGCTGGCTTTGTTAACTATCTCGGACAATCCTAAGACCGGGGAGGCTCTAAGCAGCATGGACCGTCAGCAGACATTCACGCAAATGATGGAAATCGCTCTGGAGATTGCGTAGAATGCGCATCCTGGTCAGCGCCTGTCTAATCGGTCTGTGTACACGGTATGACGGCAATCACAGTCAGAACGCTAATGTGCTCGAGCTTTCAGACAGGCACACGCTGGTACCGGTTTGCCCGGAGCAATTAGGCGGTTTGCCCACTCCCCGCCCCCCTTGCGAGGTTCGCCTGGGAAAGGTGATGTCAAGGGATGGCAAAGAAAAGACAGCAGAGTTTGTATCAGGAGCGCAACAGGCCCTTCTTGTATACAAAACAGCTGGCTGCCAGGCTGCTATCCTCAAAGCGCGCAGCCCTTCCTGTGGCAAGGGACCTATCTATGACGGCAGCTTTACCGGTCGTCTGACAGATGGACAAGGTGTTTTGTCAAAAATGCTGAATGAGTTGTCCATTCCGGTTTATGATGAGGAGGAAACCCATCACTTTTTATAAAAGCATTAGAGCCTGTTCACACTATTGCGTGTCTACGCTCTGAGACTGTCCGGGTTTGGGCAGTTATCACGGTTTACTCAGGGCACAAGGGGCGTTTCAGTTATCACTGGCGGATCAGTAGGCAGGGGTGTCGGCACGGGCATTGTACTGGCTGACACCAATGCGTAAAGCTTTTCCAGCGTTTTTTTGTCCGCGTTGCCATTTTGGTTAAGGTTGTGGGCTTTCTGGAAGGCCCTCACCGCAGCGCGGGTTCCTTCCAGATAAGTGCCTGTCACCGTGCCGGTGTAATACCCCATCTCCTTGAGCTTGCTTTGCAGCCAATAGACATCCTCCCCCTGGGAGCCGCTTTTCAGGTTGCGGATTGTTTGCGGCGGTCGGACGCCATCAGAGACCGGCAGCTGGGTGGGAGCCGGTGTGGGATTGTGCTGATAGGTTTTTGCATTCCACTCCCCCGGCTTATGGGCTGCCTTCAACTCAGGGTCCAGGGGAGCATCTTCATGAATCCAGACCTTGACCCCGGCGCCGATGTTGTCATACATCCACTTGGCGTCAGCCAAGGTCAGGCGGATGCAACCATGGGATGCCACCTTGCCCAGGGCGCGCACGCTTTTCATGTTGGGGCGCGTCAAATCATAATTGGCGTAGATAATGGAATGGAAGGCGATATCACCATCGATCGTCAGCCACCAGGCCGCCGTGCCGCCACCCCAGTTAGGGAAGAACGCCCACCGGGAACGCCGCCCGGTCAATGTATATGTACCGGGGGCGCTGGGATAAGCAGGGGTGCCGGTGGAGCACCAGAACACCTTTTCCAGCCTGGTATGCTCAAGGTTCTCATCCAGTCCGAAAACTTTGATAAGCTGGTTGGCGACATCCACCTCCACAAAATACGGAATAGGCGCTGGCGTTGGGCTGGGCTTGGGCACGCCATGCACATCTACTACGTCCAAAGAGAACAAGGCATTCCAGGTCTGTTCCCCCACAACGCCATCGGCAACCAATCCATTATATTGCTGAAACTTTTTAACGGCAGCATGGGTATGCTCATAATAGCCGCCGGTGATCTTGCGGTCGAAAAACCCCAGCGCAGTCAAACGTTCCTGTACCAGGGAGACCTGCTTGTTCTTGGCGCCATAAGCAACAATGCCTTTATACTCCGCGTCCGGAGGCGGGGTGGGCACAGGCCGGGGTGTAGCCAGGGGATCAGGCGTGGGCATGACGATGTCGTCCGAGTACAGCTTAATCAAGGTAGGCACATCTGCAAAGCCGGTTTTCTCAAGACCGTTTTCCTGTTGGAAATGGCCAACCGCCGCAGTAGTTCCGTCCTGGTAGTTTCCGGAAATCTTTCCCCAATAGTACCCAAGCTCGCTCAGGCGGGTCTGCAAGCGGCTGACATCCTTGCCGGAATCACCTTTCTTCAGCGGACGGTGGGCATCGCCATAGATAATCTCCTGCAGGGAAAGGTTTGCGTCACCAGTGGTTTCCAGGCTATACGCCTCCTGCACGGCACGCACCGCCTTGCGGGTAAGTTCCAAATAATTACCCGTAACCGGACCGTTATAATAGCGCAAATCCTTCAATCGGGTCTGCAGCAGCTTGACATCCTCGCCCTTGTCGCCAAATCGAAGCGCGCGGCCCTCAGAGGTCACCACCACCACGTCGCCCGTACCGGAAGGCTGCTCCGCCAGGACACCTAACACCAGCAGCATCAATGCCAAGAAGATTATCAGCGTTTTTTTCATCAAGATACCTCACATCAGCCTGCTTGCCATGCTCGCAAACGCGTTGGCATTAATCCGTACAGCGCTTATTACAGCATAACTGTAACAACAATGTTACATAATTGCAAGATATGTCACGTTAAGGTTTTGTTTTATTAATTTTTTACAACGGCATGACCTTTTCGCTTTGAATCATACATGAGCCGATAGACATGCAGTAGAACAAACACCACCTATCAGGCCATCCATCAGCCTGCCAGGAAATCGTAAATTGATGACATGCCTGATCTCAGTTGATTTCACCCCCGCGCTCACGCTCAAACAGCTGCTGCCCCATCAGCACCCCCATGGCAGAGGCCATCATCAACCCGCGCGTCCAGCCACTTGAATCTCCCAGGGAATAAAAGCCAGTGATGTTGGTGTTTAATTTTTCATCCATTTTGACGCGATTGGAATAAAACTTGAGCTCCGGGGAATACAGCAGCGTTTCCGGCGCGGCAAACCCCGGCACTACCACATCCAATGCCTGGATGAAAGCAATGATGTTGGTCATGGCCCGGAAGGGCATGGCCGCTGTGATATCGCCTGCCACAGCGTCCTTGAGTGTGGGCTTGACATTGGTGCGCTGCAGTTCCTTTTCCCAGGTACGCTTGCCATTGAGAATATCACCAAAGCGCTGTACCAGAATGTGCCCGTTAGCCAGCATGTTGGTCAGTTCCCCTATTTTTTGCGCGTAGGCGATGGGTTGATTAAAGGGGGTATTGAAATTGTGGGAGGACAGAATGGACAGGTTGGTGTTGGAGGATTTCAAATCCTTGTAGCTATGTCCATTGACCACCGCCAGGTCGTTATCATAATTCTCCTGGCTGACAAAACCTCCGGGATTTTGGCAGAAGGTGCGTACCTTATCGCGAAAAGGCGCGGGATAACCGATAAATTTCCCCTCGTACAGAGCCTGGTTGACCTCCTCCATGATCTCGTTGCGCACCTCAACACGCACGCCGATGTCGACTGTGCCTGGCTGGTGAGCGATACCATGCTCCTGGCAAATCTTTTCCAGCCAGTCAGCGCCACGGCGCCCGGTGGCGACCACAATATCCCGGGCGTGGATTTCCCGCTGGCCGCTGCCATCAGGTTTTTCAGCAAGAACGCCCACGCAGTGACTATTGCTAAGAAGCAGGTTTGCACAGTTGGTGCCAAAGAGAATTTCCACGCCATTGTTCTGCAAATAAGCCTGGATAGCGCCATAAATCTCATGTGCCTTCTCAGTCCCCATGTGGCGGATAGGGCAATCCACAAGACGCAACCCGGCCTGGATGGCACGGCGTCGGATACCCTTGACCCGTTCATCAACCAACAGACCTTCAATTGCGGTGTCCGCGCCAAACTCCAGATAGATGGCATCAGTATAGTCAATCAACCGCTGACAGGGTTCCCCGCCGATCAACTCGGGCAGCTGGCCGCCCACCTCATGGGACAGAGACAGCTTGCCATCAGAAAAAGCGCCCGCACCGGCAAAGCCCGTGGTAATATGGCAATAGGGCCGACAATTGACACAGCGGCTGGTTGTGCCCTTGGGGCAGCGGCGCTGGACAATGGGTTGTCCTTTTTCAATCATGAGGATCTTCTTTTTGCTGCCCCGGCGCAAAAGTTCCAGCGCGGTAAAAATACCCGCCGGGCCGGCTCCAATAATGATAAGGTCATACATGGTTTTTCTCTCCTGTCTTTTCTGTGCCGGATTAAATTGTATGCTGCCCCCATCACCTTGTCAAATCATGCTTTTCTCTGATTGCTGAACATGCTTTTCTCTGATTGCTGAAGCCTGTAAAGGATACTCAAGAGGAATTGTATCTTGACGTCACCGCCGTGTTCATGCCTATAATGCCTTGCGCGCGGAAGGCTGAAATGCGGATGCGGCGTAATACTTGGAAAAGAGGTTCGTGATGGGAGATTCCTTGCTTGAGCTGCTGCAAAAATCCTGTCCGGTCACCCTGCCTATGCACATGCCCGGGCACAAACGCAACCCGCACCTGGCTCCCTACCTGAATACCCTGGCCGCTCAGCTTGACATTACCGAAATCAAGGGGTTTGATCACCTGCACGCTGCCAGCGGCATTTTGAAGGAAGCAATGGATGGTGCCGCTGATGTCTTTGGTGCCCGCAATACCTTCTTTCTTGTCAACGGTTCCACTGTAGGCATCCTCAGCGCCATTCGTGCGGTTACCGTTCCGGGGGACAGCATCATCATGGCGCGCAACTGTCACAAGTCAGTATATAACGCTTTGGCGCTCAACAATCTGCGCCTCTATTTTATTTATCCGCAAACCAACCTGCGCTACCAGATCGCAGCGTCCATTTCACTGAGCTCGGTTCAAAACGCAATCGCGCAGCACAGGGATGCCCGGGTGCTGGTCATCACTTGCCCAACATATGAAGGCGTTGTCAGCGACCTGCCAGCCATCATCAGCCATGCTCACAGACACGGGCTGACAGTAATTGTTGATGAAGCGCATGGATCCCATCTTGGCTTTTCATCTTATTTTCCCAAAGGGGCCGTTGCTGCAGGCGCAGACATTGTCATCCATTCTCTACACAAAACCTTGCCATCCTTGACCCAGACCGCGCTGGCACACGTGCGCACTCCGGCGATGGCTGCTGAGATGCAGCGGCAACTGGCGGTGTTTGAAACCACCAGCCCTTCTTTTTTGTTGCTGGCTAGTATTGACAGCTGCGTCCGCCTGCTGCGTGAACGCGGGAAGGAATTGTTCGCCAATTGGGAACAAGCGTTGGAAGTTTTCCACCAAAAGGCGCTGGGGTTGAATCACCTGCGCGTCCTGGGCTATGGACGCGAACGCGGGCTGACACTGGAGAATGTGCATGGCCTGGAGCCCAGCAAGGTCTTTGTTTCCACCATCAATACCAATATCAACGGCTATGAACTGGCAGAGCTTCTTCGCAATGATCACTTCACCGAGCCGGAGATGATTACACCCCAGGGTGTTTTGTGCATGACCGGCATGGGTGATACGGTGGAAACAATGCAGCAATTGGGCGATTCTCTCTTGGCCATTGACCGGTGCCTGCGCCCGGCCAGCGCGGTCAAGATTCCGCTAATGGCCCCCCATGTGCAATCTAAAGTGCCCATTGCCACAGCAGAGCGCGCACCCTTCATCAGCCTGCCCATTGAAGACAGCGAAGGCTATGTCATGGCGGAAACCATTGTGGTTTACCCACCGGGCATCCCAGTGGTGGTGCCCGGCGAACTAATGAATCTGCAGGCGATTCGTTACCTGCTGGCGGCACGCGAGGCGCATAATACAATCTTGCGTTCCCGTTCGGACATCGACGGACAGGTCGCTGTGCTGCGTGATGCCTGATGCTCCCGGCTTCATGTGTGAAGTTTCTGTAACATCTGTGCACTTTGCTTGCCCGATATAATGTGCTGTGACATAATAAAGCGGTAAAATCGACCGCAAATGAAAGGAACCCCGTCATGAAAAAAACTATTCTTGTATTGTTGCTGTCCTTGATGATGACTCTGTCATCCTTTACAGCCTTGGCACAGGAACAGCCTGCCCCTGCTCAGGATCCGGTGCTGGCAACCGTCAATGGCATTGAGATTACCAAAAGTCAAGTACAAAAACAGATTCCCGTTTTCCTCAACAGCCAGTACATCGCTGACGCGTCTGATTATCGTTCAGTGCTTGACGTGATGATTCGCCGCGAGGTCCTGCTTAAAAAAGTGCGCGACATGGGCTTTGACCGGTTCAGCCCCCAGGAAGAAGAGTCTTTCGCGGCAGAAGCCGAAAAGCAATGGCAGGACGCGCTTAACTATTATGCGGATTATTATCAATCCGAAGATACCCAGCAAGCGCGCGAAGAGGCTCTCAAACAGGCAGAGACACTTTTCGCCAATGAGGGTGTCAACTATGAATTGGTGTTGGCTGACGTGCGTGATGCCGCTTCCATGGACCGCATGAAGGATTATCTGCTGGCAGGCTATACGCCCAGCGAAGAGGAAATCCAGAAGACCTTCCTGGAAATCGGCGCCATGTATGAAAAAAGCTTCGCCAATGAAATCGCTCAATATGAGTACATGACCCAGTTCGCCGGCCAGAGCAGCTGGTACACTCCGGAAGGCTATCGCGGCGTCATACACATCCTGCTCACGCCCGATGAAGCTTTAATGGAAACCTATCGCAACCTGAGCGCCAGGTTTGAAGAACAAAAACAAACTGATGAAGTTCCCCTGGAAGACAGCGCGCCTGAGACCAGCGATACACACACTGCGCAGCAGGAGCCAGAAGTAAGCCAGCAAATGGTGGATGAGGCGCGCCAGGCAGTCATGGATTCTCGCAAAGCTGAAATCGACTTGATTTATAACCGCCTGCAGCGCGGCGAGAGCTTTGTGGATCTTGTGCGGGAATACGGCGAGGATCCGGGCATGACCAATGAGGATAACCTTGCCAATGGTTATGCCGTACACCGCCAGTCCATCATCTATGACCCCGTATTCACCGCCGCTGCCTTCGCAGACAACATGCAAAAGCCGGGTGATGTCAGCCAGCCCGTGCTGGGCAGCTATGGTATCCACATTGTCCAGTACCTGCGCGATGTGCCATCCGGGCTGATCATGACGGATACCATCCGCCAGGAAATCGAGGACTATCTCCTGGCAATCAAGCAAAACGAGGTATTTACCACAGCCTATGCATCCTGGCAGACCCAGGAGGAGATCGTTTACTTCCAGGATGTCATAGATCAAGTCACCGCCGAGGCCGTCCAAATGCTGCAGTCCCCGGAGGAATTGCCACTGGAGGCGCTGCCGGGCATTGAAGAAGAAAATCATGACGATTCCCCGCCACTGACGCCCTGACGCTGTTGATCCTCATGAGTCTACTGCCGCCTTGTGGCTGCCGTTTGATTGAAGCCTCAGGCACAATCATGTACAATGGAGGCGCACAAGGAGGGTTTTAATGGCTTTTGCACACCTGCATCTGCATACGGAGTTCAGCTTGCTGGATGGTGCCTGTCGCATCGGGCCCCTGGCCAGACGGTTGAAAGAATTGGGTATGGATGCCTGCGCGATCACTGACCACGGCGCCTTATATGGCGCTGTGGACTTTTACAAGGAAATGAAAGCGCATGGCATCCATCCGGTGATTGGGTGCGAAGTATATCTTGCTCAGGACATGTATGAAAAAAGTGGTGCCAACCGGGAATACAGCCATTTGATTCTACTGTGCGAGAATATGGAAGGCTACAGAAACCTGATGAAGCTTTCCAGCGCGGGTTTCACTGAAGGTTTTTACTATAAACCCCGGATTGATCTCAAGATGCTGGAAACCCACGCAAAAGGACTGATCGCAGCCTCCGCCTGTCTGTCGGGCGAACTGCCCAAATTGCTGCTGGAGGGCCGTTATGAGGATGCCAAGGCCCACGCGTTGCTGATGCAACGTATCATGGGCAGGGGAAACTATTTCATTGAGTTGATGGATCATGCCTTGTTAGAACAAAAGCAGGTGATACCAAAGCTGATCGCGCTGTCCGAGGATACGGGTATACCGCTGATTGTAACCAATGACTGCCACTATCTGCGGCGAGAGGACGCACGCGCGCAGGAAGTGCTCGTGTGCATCCAGACCGGCAAGACGCTGGAGGACAGCCAGCGCATGCGCATGGAGACAGAGGAAATGTACCTCAAAAGCGAGCAGGAGATGCGTGCGCTGTTCCCCCATCTTGGCGAGGCGATTTCGCGCACCCATGACATTGCAATGCGCTGCCGGGTGGATTTTGACTTCTCCGCCCATCATCTGCCGCATTATATCCCCGGCAAGGACACAGGTGAAAGCAACCCGCAGTTGCTCAGACGGCTGTGCCAGGAAGGTTTTATTGCCCGCTATCCGGATCAGCCTGAAGCTGCCAGGCAGCGGCTTGCATATGAGCTTGATGTGATCAACTCCATGGGTTTTGTGGATTATTTCCTGATCGTCTGGGATTTTATCCGCTACGCGCGTGAGCAGGATATCATGGTAGGGCCGGGGCGCGGCAGCGGCGCAGGCAGCATCGTAGCCTACTGTCTGAATATCACGCAGCTGGATCCGATGAAATACCATCTGCTGTTTGAACGTTTTCTTAATCCGGAGCGTGTCTCGCTGCCTGACCTGGATATCGACTTGTGTTATGAGCGACGTCAGGAAGTAATTGACTACGTAGCCGACAAGTACGGCCATGACCATGTGGCGCAGATTATCACCTTCGGCACCATGGCCGCGCGCGGCGTGGTTCGTGATGTGGGCAGGGTGCTGGGCTATACCTATCAGGAAACCGACCAGGTCGCCAAGCTGATCCCAATGGAGCTGAACATGACCCTGGAGCGTGCGCTGGAACAAAACCCCCAGCTGCGCGAACTGAGCCTGACTGACCCCCGCGTCAAGCGCCTGCTGGACACCGCCGCCCTGCTGGAGGGCATGCCGCGCCACGCTGCCACACACGCCGCCGGAGTATTGATCACGCAAGAGCCGCTAACAAACTATGTCCCCTTGCAGACGAATGACTCCGTGATTACCACCCAGTATGCGATGGGCAATATTGCGGAACTGGGGTTGTTAAAGACTGATTTTCTGGGTCTGAGAACACTGACCGTCATCCGCGATACGCTTAAGCTGATGGAAAGCGCCGGCGTTTTTATCACAGAGGATCAAATACCCATAGATGATCCAGAAGTTTACCAAATGCTCTCCCGCGGAGACACGGGCGGCGTGTTTCAGTTGGAAAGCGCGGGTATGCGCAGCTTTATCGCAGAGCTCAAGCCGGAACGCTTTGAGGATATCATCGCAGCCATTTCGTTGTACCGCCCAGGGCCCATGGCCTCCATCCCGCGCTTTATCCAGGGCAAGAATCATCCTGAGACCATCCGCTACACCACGCCCGAGTTGGAGCCTATTCTAAGCGTCACCTATGGATGCATGGTCTACCAGGAGCAGGTCATGCAGATTGTGCGCGATTTGGCAGGTTTCAGTTATGGACGCAGCGATGAGATCCGCCGCGCCATGAGTAAGAAAAAGCATGAAGTGATGGCGCGGGAGCGCGAAGCTTTTATCCATGGCGATCAGGCCGCCGGCGTGCCTGGCTGCCTGAAAAACGGCATTTCCCTCGCTGCCGCGCAAAACATTTACGATGAGATGATTGCCTTTGCCAGCTATGCCTTCAACAAATCCCACGCCGCGCCCTACGCGCTTTTAAGCGTCAAGACCGCCTGGCTCAAATGCCATTATCCCGCGGAATTCATGGCCGCGTTAATCAATTCCTACCTGGGCGCAGCCGGCAAGGTGGCCACCTATGTACAATACTGCCGGCGCAACAGCATTCCGGTGCTGGCGCCTTCCATCAACCACTCCGGAGTCAAGTTTGTCGTGGATGACAGTTCACGCGGTATGCGGGGCATACGCTTTGGCCTCAACGCCATCAAGAGCCTGGGTGAAAAGGCGGCCATGGCCATTGTGAACGAACGGTCCAACAACGGCTCCTTCCGGGACATCTTCGACTTTTGCGCGCGCCTGGATGGAGGAGAGGTCAACAAACGCGCCGTGGAAGCGCTGATCAAGGCGGGAGCCTTCGATGGCCTGGGCGGTAATCGCGTGCAGTGCATGCAGGTATATGAGGCTGTCATGGACGCCCAGGCTAAAAACAGGCGCGGCCTGCACCGAAACCAGCTTTCCTTGTTTGACAGCGCCTTTGAGGACAACCGCTTTGCCTTCCCTCGAACCTACCCGGACATCGCAGAATATCCTCAGTCTACACTGCTGGCGATGGAAAAGGAGGTAACCGGGGTATACATCAGCGGCCATCCGTTGGACGCCTACGCAGACATGCTGGAGCAATTGCCCTGGTCCACCCAGGCGCTGGAAGATCTGACCGAACGCGAGGATCGCGGGCTGGGTGAGGACGGGCGTCTGGTTGATTTGGGCGGTCTGGTAGCTGGTATCAAGCAAAAAGCCACCCGCAAAGGTGACTTGATGGCCTTTGTGACACTGGAGGACTTAACAGGTCAGGTAGAGTGCCTGTTTTTCCCGCGGATATGGGAACAATATGCCCACTTGGTGCGCGAGGATCTGGCGGTGCTGCTGAGCGGGCGGCTGTCGATTCAGGAGGACAGGCCCATCAGTCTGATAGTCAATACGGTGCAGCCGCTGACGCCAAGCGCAAAAGCTGAACAATCAGATCAGCCGCCTGACGATACCTTTCTTGCCAAGGACGCTCCAATCAAGCTATACTTAAGCATCGACCGCGCGCAAATGCCAGCCTGCGAAGCGCTGCTGAAGCAGACACCAGGCAGCATCCCGGTATTTCTGTACCTGGAAGCCGAGCAGCAAACATTATTGGCGCCGCGGGACTGGTGGGTGATGGATGCGCTGGATGCGCGGGCAGACTTGCTGACAATCCTTCACAGCAATCAAGTCAAGGTGGTGAACAAGACAACATGAACAAAATGATACTGACCGTGCCAGCCAGCTGTGAATGGAGCCTGGTGGTTCGCACTGCCCTGGGAGCAGTGGGGGTACTCGCCACCCTGTCCATGGACGTGATTGATGATTTGCGCGCCGCGGTGGATGAGGCCTTTGAACTGGTCACCCATCAGGAGCGTATGGTAGAGAATGTCACTCTGACATGTGAAATGGAGGACGGTAAGATCTACATCACACTGGAAGCTCAGCGCGCCGCTAATGCCCAGGACTGTGAAATGAAAGATCCCGAAGTTGCCCAGCTCATCATTGGGACCCTGGTAACAGAAGTCAAGCTGGAGGGGGATCACTGCGGTATCTACACCGTGCGAATGTCCTTGCCGACCGGAGCATAATCAGCGATGAACGCAGACGATATTCACAATGCCGCGATGCGGTATGCCACTGAGCAAACCCAGGAAGCCCTTGATGACGCCGTAGCTGTTGCCTTGCCGTTATGCAATGCGATTGCATCGCGTTTTGCCGGACGCGGAATTGAACTGGAGGATCTGCGCCAGGTGGCCGCCATGGCGCTGGTTAACGCGCTGCGCGGATTTGATCCGGGGCGGGGGCTTCGGTTTACCACCTATGTCACCCCGACCATTACCGGCACGGTACGCAACTACATCCGAGACAAAGCGCAACTGATGCGCACACCCAGAGGGCTTCGCGAGCAAGGCATGCAAATGGACAGGGCGCTTGAGCAAATGACTCAGAGGATGCACCGGGAACCTACGATTCCTGAAATCGCCGATCATCTGGGCTGGACAATTGAGCAGGTGATCGCTGTTCATGCCTCGCGCGAAAAATCCCAGGTATCTTCTCTGGATGCGCAGGATGAAAACGGCATGATGGTTTTTGACCATCTGGGCATTGCTGAAAAAGGCTTTGAAGACTTTGAAATGCGCGAGGATCTGCGCAAAGCGCTGATGACCCTGACGCAGCAGGAGCGCGCGCTGATCAGATTGCGCTTCCAGGAGCAACTTTCCCAGCAAGCCAGCGCGCGCAAGATGAACTTGACGCAAATGCAGGTGTCCCGAATGGAGCGCCGCATACTGCGTACGCTCAGGGGCGTCATGCAAGCTTCCTGATATCTTTGATGAAGCGCAGACCGCTGGTCGACCGCCTGGTGGATGCCAGGTTGTGTGAAGACAACAAACAAGCCGCTGCCCTGGTCATGGCCGGTTTGGTGTTGGTTAACGGTCAGCCCGCGCGCGCCGGGCAGATCTTACGTCCCGGCGATGTCATTCGTGTGAAGCGGCAGGGCATGCCATATGCCTCCAAGGGCGGATTGAAGCTGGATGGAGCCTTGGCTGCTTTCGGCGTGAATCCGACAGGTTGCGTTTGCCTGGACGCGGGAGCCTCCACCGGCGGCTTTACAGATTGTTTACTGCAGCATGGTGCCCGTTTGGTATATGCTGTTGACGTGGGATATGGCCAACTGACCGGCGCACTGCGCCAAGACAGGCGGGTGGTCAACCTGGAGCGCACCAACCTGGCAAACCCGAAACTGCGCTCACTCTCCCCCATCCCGCAGTTGGCCACCTGTGATTTAAGCTACCTGTCCCTGCTGGACGCGGTGCCGTTGTACAAAACCATCATGGGCGCACAAGGCAGCCTGCTGGCGCTGGTCAAGCCCTTGTTTGAGATTGAGGACGCGGCCGCGCGGCGTGAGGGAAGCATTGAGAAAAGCGCCTACGCGCCGATGCTGAGCCGCCTGGCACAACAGCTCAATCAACAGGAGGATACACAGGTCATCAACGTGTGCGCAAGCCCGATCACCGGAAACGCCGGTACACTGGAATTCTTTTTTCATCTGGAGTTCGGATCAAACCGATATGCGGTTGATCTGCGACAAGCCATTGACAGCAGCGTGGATGCAGCCCTGCGCATCCAACCTTACAAGAAAGCAGGTGACCTCACCATTGAATAAGCACGATTCCGTATGGGATGACCCGCAGTTGCTCAAGAAAAAACGCATTATCGGCATTCTTAGCATAGCAGGGGTGCTGGTGTTGTTTGTTGTGCTGACTTTCCTGCTGCGCAAACCGCTGATGGATGCCATCAAAGACAAAGCCAGTTTCCGGGATTGGATGCAGGAAACAGGATTTTGGAAATATCCGCTGATGGTGGGCATCATGGCGCTCCAGGTCATCGTCGCCTTCATTCCGGGCGAACCTATTGAGATTTTAGCCGGCTATATTTTCGGCGCCTGGGGCGGGTTGCTCTTGTGCCTGCTGGGTTCTGCCCTGGGCAGCATGCTGATTATCCTGACTGTGCGCAAGCTTGGGATGAAATTTGTGACTCTCTTTGTAGAACGCGAGCAATTTGAAAACCTCAAGTTTTTTCAAAACCCCAAGAAGCGGGACATCACCATCTTCATAGTGTTCCTGATTCCGGGAACACCCAAGGACATTTTGACCTACTTAAGCGGCCTGGTGCCCATGCACATGGGCAAATTCATCCTGATTACCAGCGTGGCACGCATCCCCTCCATTATCACCTCCACCATAGGCGGCAGTATGCTTGGGCACCAGAAATATAAAATCGCCATCCTGGTGTTTGCTGTTACCGCAATTCTGACGCTTGGAGCGATGCTGGCGTATAAAGGCTGGCAAAAGCGTCAGGAGAAGCCGGAAAAGGCGAGGCCGATAACGCCGCAAACGCTGTCCAATGAGTCGCAGCAAGCGCCTGATCAGCAGATTTCAGCCCCATCCCCAAAAGATCAGCCGTCCATGCTACTAAAAGTATCTCATGTTAAGGCGGAGACCCAGGTCGCTCCCCCATACGAAGGTCCGTCACAGCAGGCGCAGCAAGAAAAAAAGGAAGCTGACAATGTTCAAACCCAGTGAGCAGGCACGCCAGTTTGGCGTAACCGCCGTTGAGAACCTCTTTATTACCGAGTATCTGCCCGCCGCGGACGGCGATAAGGTACGCGTCTACCTGTATGGCCTGTACCGAAGCCAGTTTGAGCAGGAAGGCTTTAGCGTGCCGGAAATGGCCGCTACACTGGCCATGGAGGAAGGCCAGGTGTTGTCCTGCCTGCGCTATTGGGAACGCCGCCGCCTGGTGGAGCGCGTGGGAGACCAGCCACCTCAGTACCTGTTTCACAGCCTCAACCAGCGCTTTTTGACCGGACAGGATCAGTTGTCCGTCGATGAAGGCTATGTTGCCTTTTCTGAAGCAGTCAATACACAATTGGGCAGCCGGCGCAAGCTGCGCGAAAGCGACATCGCCATGGCTTATGAGTGGGTAGAAGAAATGGGCTTGCGCCCCGAGGTGGTGCTGATGCTGCTCAACCATTTCGCGGACACGCGTGGAGCCAACTTTTCCTTTAAAAGCGCTCAGAAAACCGCTGTAATAATGCTGGAGGAAGGCATCAAAACAAGCGAGGAGGCCGAACAATTTTTCAACCATTCCAAGCACACGCATGCAGGCGCACGCGCGGTGCTGGCACAGTTCAACCTTCGCCGGCTGCCAACAGAGCCTGAACTGGCCTTGTACCGCAAATGGACAGAGCAATGGGGTTTTGATGACAAGGGTATCCTGGACGCGGTGCAGGAGACTGTGGCTGCCAATAATCCTTCTTTCTCCTACCTCAATGGCATCCTGGAACGCCTGAAGGATAAAACCAGCGCCCGGGGCAACGGGGCGGTTGCCCGGCATTTGCGCCAGGAAGGCGAAGACATCGCCCAGGTCAAGCAGGTGCTTGCCGAATTGGGCCGTCCCAGGGTCAGTCCCTTTACGGTGTTGCCGGCCTATCTGGCGCTGAGGGAGCGTTACTCATTGGAGATCATTTTGCTGGCCGCACGGTCTGTGCAAGCGCGCGGGGGCATGTTTGAAGACATCGCGCCGCGCCTGGCGGCCTGGGCCGAGCAGGGGCTGGACAGTGACAAAAAGGTGGTTGAACACCTGCGCGCGCTCAAGCAGTTTGAGCCGCTGATGCTGAAGGTTTTTGAGCACACTGGCCAGGAAGGGCGCCCCGGAGAAAGCGATCTGCTTCGCCTGAAAAACTGGCTAAATCAGGGACATAGCCAGGCCATGGTGCTGGAAGCCGCAGCACAGGCGCGCTCAGCCAAACAAAAGCTGCAATATATGGACAAGGTGCTGGCCAACTGGAAGAAACAAGGCGTCGCTACTCCGGAGGCCGCGAGAACGGAAAGCGGTAAACCCCGTTCCGGCAAGGGCAGGACACTGGCCTTCCAGGATTATGATCAAGAACAGACAGATCAGCACTTTGTCGGCATTGACCTGCTCAAGGAAGCGAGGGAAACGAATGGCCAATGAGTTATTGAACCAAGCGCTGGAGGAATGCAGGGCGCGCAGGTTTGAAAACGAGCATATACAACAATCGCGAATGGCGCGCGCGACGCAGCTGTGCCCGGAGATCGCCCTGCTGGACGAACAGCGCAGGGAGGGTATCCTTAACGGCCTTCGCCAGGCCATTGAGGGCATCCACCCGGAGGGCATTGAGGAGCAAACCAACGCGATCAATGAAAGAATCGTTTCCCTGCTTACCCGGCACGGTCTGGACAAGGACTATCTGGAACCCGTTTATCAATGCCGGGATTGTCAGGATACGGGTTACCTGGGTCAGGCGCCAAAAACGCTGTGTAAGTGTGTCACCCGGCGTTACCATGAGTTGCTCTCAGGCGAACAGGACACCCCGGACAGCCCAAGCTTTGAAAACTTTGACCTGAACGTTTTTCCCCGCTTCGAGCTGGACCAGCAAGGCACCACACAACAAATGCTGATGGTCGTGCTTAAGAAACATTGTGAGCGCTTTGCCCAGGAGGTTCCTGACGGCAAGCTGACCTTGCTGCTGTACGGCCCCAGCGGACTGGGCAAAACCTACCTGTTGCGGGCCATCGCCCGGCGAGTGCGCGCGCGCGGTATACAGGCGCTGACGCTCAACGCCAACACGCTGCTAAACCACATCCGAGAGGCCTATTTCGCCCGGGATGATCAGGTGGACCAGCCATATTACGATGTGCCGCTGCTGCTCATTGATGACCTGGGGACTGAGCCTTTGTGGGAAAACATCACGCTGGAACAGATCTTTACCCTGCTGGAACACCGCATCCAACACGGATTGCCCACGGTCATCAGCACCAACCTGAGCCCGGACAACCTTACAGCGCGCTACACGCGCCGCATTGTCTCCCGGCTTTTGGACAAGCGCAACTCCCTGGTCCTGCAGTTTATGGGGCAGGATATCCGCCTGCATCAAACTGATCAATAAAATACAAGCGTATTACTGTTTTCGAGCTGGCAGGAGACAAATGTCTATGAAACGCTATTTTCTTGTTTTGTCATACTACTTCCAAACGTTAATGCTTCACGGAATAGAAGAAACCTGATATAATGAATCTGCAGTCTACAAAGAAATCAGGTGGAAGATATGGGCAGAAAAAGTCCGGTGTTTGAAGAAGCAGAGCGTTCAGAAATCCTTGCGGCTCAAAAGAAACAGCATCCTGTTCATGTTACCCGTCGGTTGCTGGCCCTGAAACTGAAAGTGGTGGATGGATTGGGCAGTGAGGAGGCCGGAAAGCTTGCGGGGATGCATAGAACGAGCGTGAATCGGATTGTCAAAAGGTACCAAGAAGAAGGCATAGAAGCCATCGTAGGCGTACGGCACCACAACGAACACCGTTATATGAGCCGGGAAGAGGAAACAGCCTTTCTATTGCAGTTTCAGCGCCGGAGCGAAGCAGGCCAAATCATAGAAACGCGGGAAATCCATCAGGCCTATGAAAAAGCGGTTGGTCATTCAGTCACCCGGAACAAGATCTACTATCTGTTGCGTCGTCATAAATGGCGTAAGGTCATGCCTCGCAGCAGGCATGAAAAGAAAGCCAGTGAAGAAGCGATTGAAGCTTATAAAAAAAATCACCGAAAAGATAAAAATCCTGAAAAAGAGCCAGCCAAAACTTCGGGTAATGTTCCAGGACGAGGCTGGGTTTGGACGGATCAATAAGCCCAAGCGATGCTGGTGCAGGAAGGGTGTTCGCCCCAGCGTACCTTGTCACCACATCCGGGAATACAGATACTTGTATGGCGCAGTATCGCCAGAGGATGGCGAGCTGTTCAGCCTAGTAATGCCCTATGCCAACACAGACTGTATGAATGTCTTTCTGGAGGAACTCTCGAAGGCCTATCCTGATGATTATATCTTGCTGCTATTAGACAATGCGGCCTGGCACCGCTCATCTGCCATGGTTGTACCAAGCCGCATAGAACTATTTCCGCTGCTACCCTATACCCCCGAGCTCAACCCCATTGAGATGATTTGGGACGAAGTGCGGGAGAAAGGCTTCCGCAATGAGATTTTTAAGAACCTGGAGGCAGTGATTGACCGTCTGTGCCTGACTGTTAAGGAGTTGGCTGAGGATGTCCAACGCGTCGCTTCCATCACCCATCGCAGGTGGTTAATTGATGCGTTATCGTTTTAGAATAGTATCAGCAATCGTTTTCTGTTTTCGAATACAGCATTGGCAGGGATGATTTCAGATGAAAAATTGCGGTTCGCTGTTTTTCTTGAGCTTTATACCGATGAGATCATTTTTTTCTTTATATTGCGATTCAGCCGGTGTATGGCGGTATGGGGAAATCAGAAACGTTGATGGAGAGTGAGAATGAAAACCCCTCAAATGTTCTGCCGGAATTAAGCATACCTGAGTATCCCAACGATGTCTGGCTCATCGGGCAAACGCCAGACGGAAAAGGGCTCGTTGAGGTAAACGAACAGCAGGTGCTCTTCATGCAAGAGGACAATTTTACTTACATCAGCCCTGCAGAACATCTGGAATAGGTGTGTTGACTATTCTTCCGGAAAATTCTCCGCGTCTGCCGGCGCGCGCACGCCCTTGCCGATCCATAAAAACAAATCACGCTTGCGGTTTAGCATCTCATCAACCCTGTTGATGTAGTGATCCACATCCTTGACATTGGGCGCCCGAAGAATACGCTTTCCATCAGCATAAACGCGCTTGGACATCGCGCCCGCGCCCATGGCCAGCACGGTAGCGCGATCCTCCATCATGTCGATATTATATAAACACGCATGTCCCGGGATCGCATAACCGATGTTTTCCAAGTTCCCTGCCGTGTGCTTTTGCCGATAGATATAGTAAGGCTGATAACCAGCCAGAGCTGATTGTTCCCTGGCAGCGGTCACCATCCGCGCCACCGCGTCACCCTCCGGCAGCGCGTCCTTATAACGGTGCATATCGCTGGAACGCTTGACGCTGAGCGTATGTACAGTCACCCCTTCGGGGCGCAACGCCATTACGCGTGCGAGGGAGTGCTCAAACATCTCAATATTCTCCCCCGGCAGACCGGCGATCAGATCCATGTTGATGCTTGCAAACCCCGCTTCGCGCGCTTGATAATAAGCTTCCACAACCTGGGCAGCCGTGTGACGGCGGCCAACAGCCTCCAGCGTCCGGTCATGCATGGTTTGCGGGTTGACTGAGATACGTCCCACACCTGCATCACGCATCAAACGCAGCTTGCCCGGGGTGATGGTATCCGGACGGCCTGCTTCCACTGTTATTTCTGAAGCTCCCTCACACAAAGGCTGGGCTGCCTCCAGCACCTGCGCCAGCATTTCCTCATCCAGCACGGTTGGCGTTCCCCCGCCCACATAGACTGACCGCGCTGTCAGGCCATGCTGCGCCATCAGCCGCGCGGTGCCTTTGATCTCCCTGATCAGGGCATGGACATACGCCGCCAAATCTGTCCGCTTTCCGGCCACACGGCTGATAAAGCTGCAATACCGGCAGCGGCTGACACAAAAGGGAATGCCAATATAGCAGGCAATCTGCTGTGGACCAAGCCCCGGCAGCCCTTGCTGAACCATGATGATCTCTTGCAGCAAGCTGAGTTTTTCATCGGAGATTTGGAAGGTATCCTGAAGCCAGGCGGCAGCCGCGTCCATGGACTGCCCAGCTTGCATCGCGTCCAGCAGCAGCCGGGTGGGGCGGATTCCTGTCAGCGAGCCCCAGGGAGGATACAGCCCGGTTGCCCGGCTTAACGCGCCAAACAAGGCCCGCTTGACCTGGCGTTTGTGCAACCGTCTCATGAGCAAGGCGTCACCATAAACTTCCTGCTCGTTTGAAAACTCGCTCGTCAGGCTGCCTGACAAACGCGCGCAGCAACGGCGCACGGATCCCCGGGTTTGCTGCGTGATGAGGATGTCCATTTCTCCAGGTCCCTCATCCGCTTCCAGGCGTTCCACCTGTGGAAAAAACAGATCTACAATGTCAAACAGTTCTTTGTGAAATCCCGGCAGAGGCGATGACAGGCTAACCCTCATGAAAGAATGTCACCCGGGCCATGCCCCGGATGAATCCGACAGCCATGAAAAGTGAACAAACGCCTCAGCGATGCGCGCATTTGCTCCTCACTGCCGCCGGGCAAGTCGGTACGTCCGTAATCACCTTTGAAGAGTGTATCACCGGTAAAGATATCTTCCCCCACCTTATAACAAACACACCCACGCGTATGACCGGGTGTATGCAACACCTCAAAACGGATACCCGCTACCTCCAGCGTCTGCCCTTCCTTTACAAAACCGCTGGCCTTCGGGCGCGGAGCGTTGTCATTGGCGACGCTGCCAAAGCTGTAATGGCTGTCCAGCAGCATCACTTGATCCATCTCATGAATATAAATGGGCGTGTCCGCAAAAGCGTGCAGCGCGCCTGTGTGGTCAAAATGGCCATGTGTCAATAATACGGCAGCGGGGCGCCTGTCCTCCAGCGCCTTGATAATGCGCGGAGCATCCGCGCCCGGATCAATCAATACGGCATCGTCACGTTCTTCAAGGTACACGATATAGCAATTGGTTTCCAAATCCCCGACAGGGACATTTTTGATGTGCATACTCTTCTCCTAAAACTGTTTTCGGGAGTCCAGCAGAATCGTAACCGGACCGTCATTGACCAGAGATACCTGCATGTGCGCGCGGAAAACACCCCTCTCCACCCGGATGCCATGCCCTTCGATCCGCTCACAGCATTCCTCAAACAGCGCATTGGCGCGCTGAGGCTCCTCGGCGCGGACAAAACCCGGTCGGTTCTGTCCACGGGCGTCCCCCAGCAGGGTAAACTGGCTGACCATCAAAACCTGTCCGCCCGCTTGGCTGACCGAGAGGTTCATCTTGCCCTGATCATCAGAAAAAATGCGCAGTTTGGCAATCTTATCGCCCAAGTAGCGTGCGTCCTGCCCGCTGTCGCCTGTTTCTACACCCAAGAGTACCATCAGACCCCGGTCAATCTGTCCGGCAAGCTGGTCTCCTACATGAACAGACGCGTTGCTCACGCGCTGTACCACTGCCCTCATGGCACTTCCTTTCTGCTCTTACCGCGCACCGCGGTAAGCCTCCAGCACATCGGAGCGTTTTTGTAAACGGGTCAGCACCTGTCGTAACTGCTCACGGCTGGCAACCTGGACGACCAGGTGAAGCGTGCGCAGCCCCTTTTTAACCTCCTCCTGGCTACCAGCCACTACCGGGGTACCGGCGTTGGCAATGAACATCATCACCTCGCCCAGAATATTGGGGCTGTCATATACGATAACGCGCAAACCGGCGTTGAAGCTGCCTGCATCATCCTCAGCCCAGGAGACACTGATCAGGCGCTCCGGTTCAGCGTTGATTGCATTAATACAATCAGCCTTGTGTACCGTGACGCCGCGTCCGCGGGTAATATAGCCTGCAATTTCGTCACCCGGAACCGGGTTGCAGCACTGTCCAAAACGCACCAGCATTCCCGAACCGCCCTCCACATAGATACCATGAGTAGGTTTACCTTGGTGTTGTACCTGCTTGGGCTCGGGAATGGCGGCAACTTTTTTGGCAACCGTTTGGTCGGTCTGACGCCTCTGCTCGTCTACAAGGCGGGAAATTACATATATGGAGGGGATGCCGCCGTAACCCACCGCGCCATAAAGCGCCTCCAAATCCGGGAAGGAGTAACGCTTAAGGATGGGCTCATAGTACTCCGGCTTGGTCAGTTCTCCCAGCTTGATACCACGGCGCTTGGCCTCATGCTCAAGCATGTCACGGCCCTTTTGCACGTTTTCACCGCGGAGCTCCTTTTTAAAAAACTGACGGATCTTGGTCTTGGCCTGCTGGGTCTTGACCACATTGAGCCAATCCATGCTGGGACCTTTGGAATTAGAGGAAGTCATGACCTCTATCCGGTCGCCGGTTTGCAGTTCAGTTTGCAGCGGCACAATCTTGCCATTGACCTTGGCGCCCACGCAAGAATTGCCCACATGAGAGTGGATGCGGTAGGCAAAATCCAGCGGTGTTGCCCCGCGCTGGAGGTTGATGATATCGCCCTTGGGCGTAAAGACAAAAATATCCTCAGAGAACAGATCGGTCTTTAGCCCATCGATGAACTCCTTGCTGTCGCGCGTTTCCGCCTGCCAGTCGAGAATTTGCCTCAGCCAATACAGTTTTTTGTCCAGGCCACCGCTTGCGCGGCCTTCTTTGTAGTTCCAGTGCGCGGCGATACCGTACTCAGCCACGCGGTGCATTTCCCGGGTACGGATTTGCACTTCAAACGGCGAGGGAATACTGCGGCCGCCGATAAGGGTGGTATGCAGGGACTGATACATGTTGGGTTTGGGAGTGGAAATATAGTCCTTGAAGCGCCCGGGCATCTGTGTCCACAGGGTATGGGCAATGCCCAACACTGTATAGCACTCAGGGATGGTATCCACCACTACGCGCACCGCGATCAGATCGTAAATCTGGTCAAAGGAACGGTTCTGAATGACCATTTTGCGGTAAATGCTGTACAGATGCTTGGGCCGGCCATCAATCTCAAAATGGTGCAAGCCCATCTCGTGGATTTTTTCACTCAGCGTGTTGACAATGGTTTTGATTTGTTCTTCACGCTCAATACGTTTTTGCCCTACCTTGTTGGCGACCTCGCGATAGCCCTCCGGATCGATGTATCGCAAGGCTAAATCCTCGATTTCCGCCTTGATGGAATAGACACCCAGCCGATGGGCCAGGGGAGCGTAGATATCCAGCGTTTCCCGGGCGATGCTGACCTGCCGCTCAGGCAATTGATAAGAAAGGGTGCGCATATTGTGCAAGCGGTCGGCCAATTTGATCAAGATGACGCGAATATCCTTGCTCATCGCCAGAATCATCTTGCGCCAGGACTCCGCCTGCTGCTCCTCACGATCCATAAAATCCAACTGGCCAAGCTTGGTAACGCCGTCTACCAGATTGCGGATCTCAGAACCAAACTCTTGTTCTATCAGGTCAAAGGTGACGCCCTCAACATCTTCCACTGTATCATGCAGCAGCGCGGCTGCGACCGAGCCCGCATCCAATTGCAGCTCCACCAGTGTGCTGGCTACATGAATGGGGTGAGAAACATAGGCTTCGCCGCTTCGCCGGGTTTGTCCGGCATGAACCTCTACCGCGAAATCGTAGGCTTTTTTGACCAATGCTAAATGATCCGCCGTGCTGTACTTGCTCAGCCGGGCAGTCATTTCTTCCAGGGTCATGCGCTCAAACGCTGTGCTGGCCATCGGTCTTCCTCACTTTGTCAGGGCAAGGTATAAAGAGCTGTGTTCAGGATTCACACGCTGCATGGGCAAGAGTCGGGCAAAACGGCCATGCTCATCCAATTCTACCAGACCAAGCTGCTCAAATACCAGTAGCGCCACCACCTCTTCACCCACACCGGCAGCAAAACCGGTAACCTCTCCATCCCTCAGACACCGATAAGCCCGACGAAGCCCATCCAGATCAGGTCTGAGAGTGCGCAGCATCTCTTTAAGTTCCGCGCTTTGAGGCAGGGCTTGCACGACTCCGGCACCGCAAGCCCGTCCGGCAAGCCCCGCTGTATGGTCAAAAGGTAAGCCGTCCGCGAAAATGACACGTTCATAACGCGCGAAACGCTTACGCCAGTCCGGCGCGAATACGATGGCATTAAAAGAGCGCGGGTCAGCGGCGTTCCCTGTATAAGTCTGCAAATACGGATAGCGCGCATGCAGGTCGTTCGCGGTCTTTGCCATGTAAGCAACCAACAAGGTGCCTCGCGCGCCATGCAGTTTCTCCGGCAACGCATCCAGCTCATCAGCGGTTATCCGCGTATCTGAATAATCATCATCCGGGACCGCAGCGCAGACCGCGCGCGCCTGCGCCCCGTCATTTGTGAAAAAAGGCGATTGTCCTGGCAAAATGGCCTTGACCATCAACTGAACGCTGACGTGGCCATTAAACTCATTTCTCTCAACACCGCTCACCAGGGTCATTGTCTCTCCCAGAGCATCTGCCAGTTTGCCATGGCCAAAGGCGATGCCCTCTCGCACCGCGCCTTCCCGGGCAACGGTTAATTTCAGATGAGCCTGGTTGCTGCCAACGGCTCGGGCCGAAACAAAGCGGACATCCTCCATCAGGAAGACCGGAGAAGGATTGCCCAGGCCAAAAGGCGCCAGTTGTTCCAGCAAGCCAACTGTTTCCAGCGTGACCTTATCCAGTGGCAGCACGGTATCATATACAATTTCAGGAATCAAATCGCCCGTTTCTAACTGCGCGCGCACTGCTTTGTCAAAACAAGCGATAAACTCAGCCAGCTTGTCCTCCTTAAGCGCCAAACCCGCAGCCATCCGATGACCACCAAAACGGGTGAGCAGGCCTTCACAGTCTTTCAGCACATCATACAGGTCGATTTCCCCGGCACTGCGGCCTGAACCGGAAAGCTCTTCCCCATTTTTGCTTAAAACAATACAAGGATAATTCCAACGCTCTGCCAGTTTTCCTGCAGCAAGACCAACTACACCGGGGTTCCAGTGCGGCTGATAAAGAACAATGCTTCGCTCTTTGGCTCAAATCCACATTCCTCAGCAAGGCAGCTGCTTCCTTTTGCACCAACTGCTCAACCTCACGCCGCTCGCGGTTAAGGCTGTCCAAGCGCGCAGCCAATGTCACTGCCCGCTCAGGCTCCCGGGTTAACAGCAAACTAAGCGCCTCTTGAGCGGTGGCCAGGCGACCGCCGGCGTTCAGCCGCGGCGCAATCTGGAAAGCCACATGCTCTGAATGGACCATCGCGCCTTCGCTGATGCCTGCAACACGCATCAGCTCGCGTAAACCCGGCCTGTCTGTGTGCTGCAAAGCCTTCAGTCCCAGACTGACAATGACCCGGTTTTCTCCCTGCAGTGGCACCAGGTCAGCCACGGTAGCCAGCGCAGCCAGATCCAGCCCGGTCATTGCGCGTTCAAGGCCCAACAGAGCGCAGGACAGTTTCCAGGCTACACCGGCGCCGCACAGGGAAGGATCAGGATAATCAGCCAGTTGCGGATGGACAATTGCGTCTGCTGGCGGCAAGGTGTCCGGCAAAGTATGATGATCCGTCAGAATGACTGTCATGCCCAGTGATCGCGCCAGGCGTACCTCCTCGACCGCGGTGATGCCGCAATCTACACTGATCAGCAGGCCAGCCTGGCCAGCCAGGGTGGTGACCGCCTCAGCGTTGATGCCATAGCCTTCAGTCAATCGGGCAGGGATATAGGAAAAGGCCCGGATGCCCAGGGCCTCGAGGGTTTCTATAACAATCGCGCTGGCACACACACCGTCCGCGTCATAATCGCCATATACTGCAACAACTTGCCCTTTTTTTGCTGCTTCATGAATCAAAACACATGCCTTGTCCATGCCGCCAAGCAACATAGGGTCATACAGCTGTGCCGCGGACGGGTTCAAAAAATCCGCTGCCTGAGCAGATGTAGTGATGCCGCGGGCGCACAGCAAGGATGCCAGGTAGTCCGGGTAACCTGGCAACTGGCAGGGGGTAGCGCGCGCAGTCAACTTTTGCATAGGTTCCTTTCAATTCAATGAACAAAAAGGGCGCCTTTCCGGGAAAGGCGCCCGGGTGAAGCTTACCTGCGGGTTCTGCTGCGGAAAGTAAAAGCAGCCCACACAGAAGGTGTAATCAAACGGATGGACAACACCGAAGCGATCAGCCCCGTGACCAATGGCAGCAAGGTTCCGGCCATGATCAGGTTGCCGCTGACCAGGAAGGCCAGGAGTATCAGGACGGCCACTGTCAGGGTCAAAAGAAACAGCGGTTTTACCTGTTTCAGCGCCTGCTGCGCAGCCATCTGACGGGTGTAATCACGCGCGGCATTGGTACGCACAAGCTTGCGTGCAGCACGCAGCCAGGGGATAGTAAAGCAATATGTCATGGCAGTACCGGCCAGCAGGAAAGCCGGCGTATAAACGCTCAGTTTCAGGGCTGGGCTGACAATAGCGCAAAGCGCGAAAGACAGCAATTGGTCATGCAACACCGCAATAGCCAATGTCAGACCTCCGGCCAGACTGTAGCGCAGCCAGCCAAACATGAAGGAGACCGCTACCATCAGGATGATGGTCAGGAACAGGGATGGGTAATCCATTGTGGCCTGCGCACCATAGTGAAACTTCATGCCAAGGTTGAGCAGCGTCATCACCAGGGCTGCCAAGACCACCAGAGCAGAAACAATAATCGCTTGGAACGCTGTTTTATGAATGCGCATCATCAGGCCTCCTTCTTGTTTGTCAATCCGGCGGTATACAGGGATGTCCTGCCGCCAAACAGCCAGACAGTTTCGTTAAACAGCACGCGCAGCAGAACATGTGTAATGGCCAACCCGATCAACAACGAAACAGCAAACACCTCGCCAAAGAGCCTGACAAGCCCCTGGTCAAGGATGATCAGCACAACACTGAGCAGAATCAGCCCGGTAAAGATGTCCAGCGAAGCATGCCCCTCGTTGGCATAGCCATCCTTCAGCGCCTGACGCACAGAGCGCCCTGCCTGCACATCGCAATGAACCCCCTGGTACAAATTAAAGAAAGCAAAAAACGTGACAAAGAACGCCAGTTGGATCGCCACCAGTGTCAGCATCGTAAAGCCGGCCCCCATCAATGCCGCGAAGAACCAAGAAAAGGCCATTTGCAGCAACAGCAGCCAGGCTGCCACAACGCCTCCCAAGCGGAAGCGTACGATAAAATACAACGCAATCATCACAAACAGAGCGCTCAATGCATACAGCAGGACGGTCTGCACCTTGGCTCCCATCAAAGGCTGTCCCTGGACACCCTCTTCCAGAAGACTCAAAGCAAAAGGCAGTGTGCCCGAGCGCATCAAAACCATGTTGTCACGCGCCATGTCCAGCGAAGCCATGGGGATATACACTATCCCCTGCGTAATGGGCTCCTCGATGCGGGGGCTGACTACTACCTCGCCATCAAGCTTAAGGGTTAGGCTCTGGCCGGCCAATTCTGTGGACTTGCGCGCAAAGGCCTCCTTGCCGAAATCATCAAACACCAAAGACAACACGATATTGTTGCCTGTCGCATCGGCATGACCAATGTTGACATCAGTCACATTGCTGCCATCCATAAAGACCTCGCCAGCAGGATCGGTAAAGGTGAATTCACCCTTGGCGCTGAGTATATCGCCCAGGTGGTCGATATCTGCGCTTTTGGGCAAGGTCACCTGCAGCCTGCTTTCCTTGATCTCTACCGCTGCGTCTGTCCACCCCAGCTCACGCAAACGTTTTGACAGCACACTCACTGCGGATTCCAGATCTTCCTTGGAGACTTCACCCTCCATTTCGGGGCTCAGGCTGCTGACCAAGGTCTCCCCAAGTTCGGCACCGGGCACCAGGGCTTCGCGCCATTTGCTGGTCTCGCTGGGTGTAGGTAGCCAGGGTAACAGGTTGTACAGACCCTGAGAATCTATCTTGCGTCCGGTAATCCCCAGGGCAACAAAAATGACAGTCAACACCAGGGCAACCGCCAGCGTCAGCGCTGCGACAGCCTTGCGGTTCACCGTAAGTTTCTTTCCGGTTTTTTTCTTCTTTGCCATATTTTTCTTCCTTCCGTTTGTTCATATTGCGCACCGGAAGCCAGCTTACCCGGCTTCATCCGGATAGTGGAAGGCCTGATAGTTTTGCCGATGAAAGGGAAGACCCGGCATCAGCTGATAATCTTCAACACGGCGACAGGCCGCAACATGCAGCAGGATAACAGACGGTGCCCGCAGCCTGGCTATGGGCTTTGGGCCGTCCTCACTGGCAGGCACCGGTATCGCACTGAAGGACTGAATGCGCAGGGGATACGGACGCGGCTCAGTCTGTTGATGCGCCATCAAACCAAGCAACAGGCACAAAGCGGCACAGCATAAAACCAGCCAAAACAGACGCCTGAGCACTGCCGATCCCTCCTTTTCACAACGATGGCGATATTATATCCAGTTTATGCCACGCTGTAAAGCAAGGCGGCGTTGACACCATCGCCCGTCCTGCCCTACAATTCCTGTTAGAAAGGCGGTCTTTTTAATGAAAACGTCCCTGGTAACAGGAGGTTCCCGCGGAATTGGCAAAGCGATTGTACAGCACCTGTCACAAACGGGCTGGCAGGTCGTTTTTTCCTATTGCCATTCACAAGATGCCGCCATGTCACTGGCTAAACAGACCGGTGCGTATGCCATCCGGGCCGACCTGCGCAAGGAGGATCAGGCTCAGGCTCTGGCAGAGCAAGCCATCCGCGTCCTGGGACATTTGGATTCCGCGGTGTTCAATGCCGGTATCAGTATAAGCGGCTTGTTGCAGGACATGAGCGCAACGCAGTGGGACGAGGTGTTTTCCGTCAATCTGCGCGGCGCCTTTCTTACAGCCCGGCCGGTCATCTCTCACATGGTATCCAGGAAAACAGGCAGCCTGCTGCTGATATCCTCCATATGGGGCTTGCGTGGCGCATCCTGTGAGGCGTCCTACGCAGCCAGCAAAGCCGGTTTGATCGGCCTGGCCGCTTCCCTGGCACAGGAACTTGGGCCTTGCGGCATCCGTGTCAATAGCCTGGCACCCGGGGCAATTGCGACCGATATGCTCAATGAATACACAGCTGACGAACGCAATGCGTTGGCGGAGCGTTGCCTGCTCAAACGCCTCGGCGCGCCGGAGGAGGTCGCCAAAGCAGCCGCCTTCCTGCTCAGTCAAGAGGCCTCATACATCACCGGCCAGACACTGAGCGTGGACGGCGGATTAATCTGACAGACTATAGAATCAATTAGTGTCTCCTGAATAACCAACAATTCAGCCACACAGGCACGCCAACGGTACCGGCGTGTCTGTTTTTGTGCTTTCCGACCGGCGAAATAGCGCTGCCAAAAAGAGCCAAATGTAGAGCCTCAGCCGCCTGAACAGGTTCCGGGTCAGGATGGCGGCATGAATGTCCACCTCGCTGGTGTGTTTCTGCCGCATCATCACCAGATCAAGCCCATATCGGCGCTTGCAAACACCGATACATCCCTCAATATGACTCCGCTCTCCTGACTCCTGTCGCTCCAGTGCCAGCGCTTCCTCATACACCTGTCGGTCTTTGGGTGGTCGTCCCAGTTTGGGACCATTCAACCGGATGCCACGCTCCCTGCACCAGGTGAGATTCTCCCTCGTTCGGTAGATCCTGTCTACCAGTCCCCGCTCCGGATAGTGGCCCGTTTGCTCCTTGTATCGCTCCATCGAAGCCATCAGTGTTTTGCTTTCGTTGAAGGCATCCCACGAGATTTCCTCAATCCTCGCATAGCCATCGCTCAGGCTCAGCGCCACCTTCGCACCGAACTCCACCGACACTGCCGCCTTGCCCCGAACAATCGGTCGCACCCAGGGCTGGTGCAGGCTTACAATCCGGTCATCCACCCGGTGCGTATTGCTGTCATACATCTCCTGCTGCTGCGCGTACAGCAGCTGGATCACTGCCATGCGCTCCAGCTCCTTTGCGCTCAGCGCGTCCGGATATTTGCTCAGGATGGCTTCCAGATAACCGAGGTTCCGTTTGACATAGCCCAGCTGCTGACGAATCGCTTTGCGAATCTTCTTGCGCGTTGGTTTCCGGTCCCGGGCAAACCGCAGCCAGTCCCGCCTGGCCAGGTTCCGGTAGGTTCTGGGCTTATTACCTTCCGTTGCGCCTGCCTTGTGCGCTGTATCAATCATCCCTTCCAGCAGCTCCCGCCCTTCGTTGAGCAGCGAAGCATCGGTGGGAAAACGGATGTTCTGCGGAACACAGGTCGCGTCCAGGATCAGCGTCCCTCGGTTGACCGGGCCTCCTCCCTCACTGTCAGCGTCATCATGATTGTCGTCATCGGAACCAGGCTCCTTTTCTGCTTTCACCTTTTTACGGCCAATCACATAGTCATTCAACTCTGACAACATCTCCGGCGTGATCCGCTCCCGAAACCACGTCATCACGCTGGGGTCAAAGGGCCTGACGTTGGTATATTCCGCAAACCCCAGGAAGTACTGCAGATAGGGGTTCTCCCGGATCTCTTCCACCGTGTCCTCATCTGAAAAACCATAGCGCTTCTTGATAATCAAAGAGCCGATGGCCATCCGGGCCGACTTTGCCGGCTTCCCCTCCCGGGGGTTGCTAAACAGTGCAGCATACCGCTCCTCAAAGACTTCCCAGGGGATGAGCTCCGACATCCTTACCCATCTGTTCTCGGAATTCAGCCTGACGCCACCAAACAGCGTCGCGTCTTCAAAAAAGGTCGCCTGGCGTGCTTTCTTCTCGTACATACCGTTTCATCTCCAGTTCAAGTGCAAGGGTTTTGCGTGCTTTCTGCAATTATCCTTGCACACATGATACCAGAAAATGGCCGGAAGATGTGGATTTGTCTTGTGTTTGGAGTTGTTCAGCAGACACCAATTATTGTTCAGGATGTTAAGCTGTTATTTTCTTTCATCAACCGGTTAAGCTCATGCATGAAGGTAGGAATATCGGTAAACTGGCGGTAGACCGACGCGAAGCGGATGTAGGCCACCTCGTCCAGCTTGCGCAGGGCCTCCATGACCATCTCGCCAATCTTGCTGGTGGGAATTTCACGCTGCATGCTGTTGTAGCAAACCTGTTCAATATGGGCGACCACCGTGTCGATATCCCCTGCGGTCACCGGGCGTTTATGGCAGGCGTGAACAATGCCATCGCGGATTTTGCCAGCGTCAAAGACCTCGCGCGTTTGATCCTTTTTAATGACCAACAGCTGGACAGTCTCGACCTTTTCGTAGGTCGTAAAGCGTTTGCCGCAGGCAATGCACTCCCGCCGCCGGCGGATGCTGGCACCGTCGTCCGTTGGGCGTGAATCCACTACACGGCTGTCCTCAGAATGGCAAAACTGGCATTTCATATGCTCACATCCTTATTGAAATCAATATGATTATAACCAATTCAGCCCTCTTTGTCCATCAGCCATGGCTCATTCAGCCAGCTAAACCAATCTCCCACGTCCATATCCCAAACGGTTCGAAGGTTTTCCCGGGCAAACACGCTGTCCATTGGGCCGCAAGCCACTAAGCGGCCCTGCTTCATGAAAATCGCGTGGGTACCATAGCGCCTGGCCAATTGCAGATTATGTACCACAGACAATACTGCCCTGCCGGGCGTTCGCAGCCAATCACGCAACGTATCAAAAATAGTCCTTTGATAGGCCAGGTCCAGGTGGCTTGCAGGCTCATCCAGCAGCAGCAAGCTGGTTCCCTGCGCAAATACCTGGGCTAAAAAAGCCCGTTGCAGCTCTCCGCCTGAAAGGGTCAGCACATTTTGCCGGCGCAAGCCGCTTAGCCCGCACAGCGCCAGGGCTTCATCCACCATGCGCTTGCCATCGGGATCCGCATGTGACAGGAAAGACTGATGCGCATAACGCCCCATGCTGACGAGCTGCTCCACCGTATAGGGGTAACCAAGGCTATGGTTCTGGTGAAGCACACCCATCCGAAGCGCAATCTCTTTGGTTTTCAGCCTGGCGGTATCCTCACCATCCAGATAAACCCTGCCCTGATATCGCAACGTTTTGGCAATTGCTTTGAGCAAGGTGGACTTGCCTGCGCCATTGGGGCCGGCCAACATCATCCACTGGCCATTGAGCACTTCAAAGCTGACATCACTGACTGCTTCAAAGTTTTTAAAGCTGACTGATACCCCTTCAACGCGCAGCATCATCAGGCAGCCCTCCTGCGGGTATTGGCCAGAATGAACACAAAAAATACTGCGCCAATCAGACTGGTGACCACGCCCAGGGGCAGTTCGACCGGGCTGAGCAGAGTGCGCGCCATTAAATCGCACAGCATCAGGAAAACACCGCCCAGCAACAGGCTGGTGATCAGCAGGCGCTTATGCGCCGGACCCATAATCAGCCGGCTGATATGCGGAATGACCAAGCCCACAAAACCGATGGAGCCGCCAATGGACACACTCACGCCAATCAGCACGGAGACCGCCGCCATCACGGTCAATTTGACCCGGCGAACCGATACGCCAATCGCGCGCGCGTTTTCCTCCCCCAAGGCAAAGGCATCCAGCTCCCGCGCGTGCGCCAGCAGCGCCAGACCACACACAACCAATGCCAGCAATACAAATAACGCCTCCGCATAGCCGGCGCCCGAAAGAGAACCCAGGGTCCAAAAGGTCAGGCTGCGCAGCCGGGGGCCGGAAAAGGAGATCAGCAAACTCATCAGCGAACCCATAAACATGGTCAGGATGACGCCGATCAGGATGATGGTGTTGGTCGCCAAAGAGCGGTCCAGTGCGAAAGCCAGGAACAGCACCAGCAGGAGTGTCAAAAACGCAAAGAAAACCGACAGCACCGCCGTGCCGGCAAGCGGCAGCATGGGCAGCTGTATGCCCATCAGGATGGCCAGCATCGCTCCCAGAGAAGCGCCGGAAGACACACCCAGCGTAGCGCCATCCGCCAGCGGATTGCGCAGCAGCCCTTGCATCGCCGCACCGCACAAGGACAAGGCAGCGCCCACCAAGAACACGCTGATGACGCGCGGCAGGCGCACTGTGAGGATAATGACCGCCTGCGTGTTCCCGGTCAGATCCCGCCCCAGCATACCATCCCAAAGAATGGAGGCGGTCCTGTCCAGAGGGATGGGCACGCTGCCCAGCGCCACACATACCAATCCGGTGAGGATCACCAGCGTCAGCATACCTGCCACCCACCACACCATCGTTGCGGTCCCGCGCGGCGTACAATCCGCCGCGCGGGGATGCTTCAGCGCTGTGCCAGGCTCATTTGCCATAGACAAATTCGTACAGAGCCTGAGCCGCGTTCACCAGCCGCGGGCCGGGACGGGTGATCTCATCACTGTCCGAATTGAAAACATTCTGGTTTTTAACGGCCTTGAGACCGCTCCAGTTGGGCCGCGCAAGCACCTCTTCCACCGGCTTCACGCCTTCACCAAAGTACATCGCTGTGGTTACAATATAGTCCGGGTCACGGGAAATCACCTGTTCCTCTGAAACGCTCTGCCAGCCCTCCAGGTCGTGGAAAGCATTGGTCAAGCCCAGCATCCCGGCGATTTCGTCCATAAAGGTTGCCGTTCCTGCCGTCCACAGACCATACGCCAGGGGGGAAACCTCAAAGTAGATGCTGCCTCCGTCCTTGCCCTGTGCCTTTTGGCGGATTTCATCAAAGGACGCGCGCATGGAGTCGACCAGGGCTGACGCTTCCTCTGTTTTTCCGGTCAGCTTGCCCATCAGCGCGATGGCCTCATACACGCCCTGAATGGACTGGGCATTGCTGATCACGGTTAAGATGCCGGCGTCTTCCAGCTTTTTGCTGTCTTCCTCGCGCTGACTCATCATGGTCATGACCACCACGTCCGGCTCCAGGGCAACGATCTGCTCAAAGTTGGTCTCAAAGCCGGACTGCACCGAGGGCAGTTCCAGTACCTGCGCCGGATAATTGGCGTATTCACCGCGACCGACCAGCAAATCCCCCGCGCCGATTGCGTAGAGGATTTCCGCATCGGCAGGCTGTAGGACAACAATGCGTTCAACAGGCTTGGTAAAGGACAATTCACGGCCCAGCATGTCCGTGAGGGTCAGGATGGCAGATTCCGGTTGGGCCGCCAGGGCTGTTGCAACCGTCAGGGTGAGGGCCAGCAGCAGCGCCAGCGCAAGGGACAGAATCCGGGATGTTTTTTTCATGGGGTTACCTCCTCCAGTTGATCAAATGAACCAAAACGGGCAGCTCCACAGCAGGAACTGCCCGACCAAGGCCGGTCACCCCACCCAGGAGCTGAGCATGTGTCCAGGTCTCCCGGCTTGGCTTCATCCGCACAGGCGCCTTCCCGCTTTCGCAGTGGCTTTTTGCCCGCTTGTCAGCTTCACGGTTACTGGGTTAGCGCGGAAATCACATCCGTCTTCCCATGGCGGCCCAGGCCGCCGCGCTTTCACGCAAACACACGCGCCGATTCATTTGTCAGATTTATTATAATCCTTAATCCATAACAGGTCAATGAATGAGCAGGTTATTGCTTTTCATTCTCCGCCGTATCCCCGACGACCCGGCAGCAGCTGAAGCTGGCGCCTTGTTGCCTCAAGTCGGATAAATCAATCAAATAATCTTGACATGAATTTGCACGATTGCCATAATGACGGCACTGCAACGCGACGGAGGAATTGTTAAATGAACCGCATTGCCATCATCGGCGCAGGCATGATGGGGTCAGCCATGAGCATACCGGCCAGAGACAACGGTCGGAAGGTACGCCTGGTAGGCACGCCGCTGGATGATGCCATTATTGAGCACGCGCGCAAAACGCGAATGCACTTGACCATGCAGCGCCCGCTGCCCGAGGGCATCGCTTTTTATCGATTTGACGAGGCGTGTTCCGCGCTTGCCGGGGTGGATGCGATCATTTGCGGGGTGAGCAGCTTTGGCGTGGACTGGTTCTTGCAACAGGCGTTGCCGTTCATCCCGCCGGAGGTACCGGTGCTGTCCGTCACCAAAGGATTAGTGGCGCACGCAGACGGAACGCTTGAAACCTACCCCGCGTATTATCAACGCTTGTCCGGACGCAGCAGCTTTTACGCCATTGGCGGGCCATGCACCAGCTATGAGCTGGCTGAGAGGCGGCATAGCGCCGTGGTTTTTTGCGGAAGCGACATGGCGATGCTGCACAAGCTGCGTACCCTGCTGTCAACAGACTACTATCATATCAGCCTGTCCACTGATGTTGTGGGCGTGGAAGTGGCCGTTGCGCTTAAGAACGCTTACGCGCTGGCGGTGACGCTGGCCGTTGGGATGGTGCAGCGACAAGATGGGTTGGACGCCAAGCCGGCCTACAACCCACAGGCAGCACTGTTTGGGCAAAGCGTGCGGGAAATGACTGAGTTGCTGAAATTGTTAGGCGGCGGGCCGGACAACATCGTGTACGGCGCGGGCGACTTATATGTTACTATTTTTGGCGGCAGGACACGCAGGCTGGGCACGCTTCTCGGGCGAGGCCTGAAAATCAACCAGGCGCTTCAGCAACTAGAGGGCGTAACTCTGGAATCCGTCGTCGTCGCTCAGCGCATGGTACAGGCGCTCCGCTCTCGCGGGCAGTTGGCGCAATTCCCATTGCTGCACCACGTGGGCAGGCTGCTGGACGGGGAGCAAGCGGACATCCCCTGGGCGGCCCTAATCACGCCGCCACAGGACAAACCGGGCGCGAGACCTTGTATATAAATGATAAACAAGCGATAAACAACGGCAAAAAAAACACAGGAATGCCATGCTTGATATTCTGTAGGGCTGATGCTATACTACTCACGCGCCAAACGGCGCAGACGGGGCATTAGCACAGTTGGTAGCGCGCTACATTCGCATTGTAGAGGTCAGCGGTTCGAATCCGCTATGCTCCACCACCAAAACCTCTTGATTCTCAAGGGGTTTCAGACTGTCGACAAAGTCCCAGTTATAAGAGCTGGGATTTTGTCAATTCAGGGAACAAAAGGCAATAGGATCAATAGAAAAAAGACGATATGTGGTATAATTTAATAAGCAATGAAAGAGGTGTAATGCTATAGATGACAAGAGATGCAGATGATTGCCGCAGTCAGATTGTTTATTACTGCATGGATGATTTGGTGCCGGCAAATCATTTGCTGCGGCTGATAGATAAGGCGATCGATTGGTGTTAGCAACTGGTTATTCAAAATCATTTTAGATGAACATATTAAAGGTTAGAAGTTAGCTTAAAAACGCGTTTTCATCACTGTTTTTGTTGCTCTGTGCGACATAAATTATAATAATTGAAAGGAAACATTACAATGAAAATGAAAGCCATTGTAACAATCGGACCCAAGAAAAGCATTATAAAAGAGTTTGATATCCCCGAGATGAACGATGATTCAGTAAAGATCAAAATCAAATACTGTGGAGTTTGCCACTCAGAGCACTATGCCTGGGCTCATTCAGAAACAGGCGGTACATTTGGTCACGAGCCGATGGGCACCATTGTAGAGGTTGGAAAGAACGTAAAGGATTTTAGGGTCGGCGACAGGGTCAGTGGGTTGTGGGGCAGCACTTTGCCTGGAGCCGGAGCTATGGTGGAGTATGCAGTGGCTAATGTAAACGAAAGCACAATTGTTAAATTGCCTGATTCTATCAGAGACGAGGATCTCGTCGTCGAACCTTTGGCTTGTCTGTTTAGCGCTTGCAGCAAAATAAGCATTGGCATGCCGGGAACAAAAGCATGTGTCGTCGGCACCGGTTATATGGGCTGCGGCATGGTCAGCCTTCTGAAAATGAGGGGCTTTCATGTTGTAGCAGTAGATATACGCGAGAGCTCCCGTCAGGACGCACTCAAATACGGAGCAGATGAAGTTTATTCGCCGGAAGAAGCAATCGCTAAGTTTATCAAGAATGATCCGGTAGCCCCGGGTACAATCGATGCGGGATTTGAAGTAGTAACAGAGTGGGGCGAGACCAATGAATCGCTTGACTTGGCAATCAATCTAACCAAAAAATGCGGTCATCTGTATGTTGGCGCATATCACACCGGCCCAAAGCGATTAGTTGATATGCAGCAGCTTAATTTAAAGGCAATCATTATGAACAATGTTCATCCGAGAGAATCGTGGTTATCAGATATTGGAGCAAGAAATGCAGTCCGTTTGCTGGAGAGCGGCGAATGGAATTTCAAGAATATCCCCACAATGGTGTATCCAATGAATATGTTTGACCGCGCTCATGAAGAAATGGAGACCAAATACGGACATCACATGAAGGCATTAATAAACATGGAGATGATTGAGGGCGAGCCATTCATGGCAAAATAATATCAAATATACATTTGAGATTGCACAAGGTACATTCTCGCGTATTCGCCGTTTCTCATCATAAGCTCTTCATGGGTGCCTTCCTCGCATAACCGTCCGTCCTTCATTACGATTATGCGGTCGGCCAAAGCCGTGGTTGTGAGCCTATGGGTTATGAACACGCAAGTCTTGTCTTTTGCCATCTCAAACATACGCTTTATCATGGCGGCTTCAGCGAAAGCGTCAATTGAAGCGTTGGGTTCATCCAGCACTATAAGCGGCGCTTCACGGAAGCATGCCCTCGCTATCGCGAGTCGCTGCCACTCGCCGCCCGAAAGGTCGCGCTCACCAAATTGCTTGCCCAGGATCTCATCAAGCGCAAACGGCAGCTCGTTCCCGCAGACCGCGCGGTACGCCGCTTTTATAGCCTCATCGTTGTCGAGCTTTGATATTTCGCCCAAAGCGATATTATCCCGAACTGAAAGCTGATAACGCACATAGTCCTGCAACACGGCGGTAGCGCGGCAGGAATCCACCGTGCCGTTTTCACCGGATATAACGAGTGAACCTTCGCATGGGCGGTAAAGCTGCAGAATAAGCTTCGCGAGCGTAGTCTTGCCAGAGCCGTTCTCGCCAACAATAGCCAAACGCTCGCCGGGATGGATAGTCAGGCTCACGCCGTGTAAAACATTGTCCTTTCCATCGTATGAAAACGATACGCCATTGAGGGTAACCGTCACAGCCTCCTTGTTTGTCCCTGTTGTGCGGGTATTCTTTTTCCTGTTGTGCATAAGGGCAAAATACCTTTTGGCGTTTATACCGTAATCTCTGAAGCAGCCCGCTCCCGCCGCAAGAGAAGCGCTCGACGCTCCAAGCGATGCTGCCGCGCTACATAAAAGCACCGCAGCAGAGGCAAGCGGCGCGGGGTCGCGAAGCGCGTAGACCATAATAAGCACCGCCGGAAACAGCGACTCGCATAGTTGGGCAATACTCGACAAAAGTTCGCAAAAGACAATTGGCAATATATAACACAAACTGTTTCAGAATTGACGGCAAGGGATTATGCCGACACCATGAATGCCCACATTCTCCCCCATTTTGGCAATATGAATATTGAAGACATTACTTGGAGAGATGTACAGAGGTTCTATAACAAGTACCAAGACAGGGCTTTCTCTACTCTAAACAGACGGCACGTTATCCTGTCAAGGATATTAAAGATAGCCGTTGGCGATGAGATTATCCCGATTGACCCAACTAAAGACAGCCGCCTGACACATAGCAGAAAAAGAACCAAGAGACCAGTTCCTACAAAGCAAGAATTTAAACAAATACTTGATGAGATACCAAACCTTAAACGTCAACATGAGATGCTTTACATGGCGCTGGTTTGTTATACCGGTCTAAGAAAGGGCGAGGTTCTTGCTTTGCGCTGGGACGATATTGACTTCGTAAATGATAAAATCCACATAATTAAAGCCACTCAAACACGGAAAACAAGTATGAAGAACCCCGGTAAGATATAGGCACCGAAGTCAGAGGCAGGTAAAAGAACAGTCCCGCTGGTTGAACCTCTCAAAAAGATTCTGCTTAACAACCGACACCAGTACGAGTTCATTGTAACACACCCCAAAACAAAGGAGCCAATCAATACCGAAGGGAAGTTTGTGGGTATGTGGCAAGGCATTGCACGCCAGATTGACCTTGGAGAGTATACCTCACACTCTTTCAGACATGCCGTTTGTTCGACCCTTTTGGCAAGCGGAGTCGACATTAAAACAACACAGACAATTATTGGGCACTCCAGCGCAAGCACAACGTTGGATATCTACGGACACGCAATGCCAGACAAAGTATCAGAAGCTGGATTAATATTAGCTGAAAATTTTGCCAATTGACAAGATAGTTGACAGAGACAACAACCAACAAACCCTTATATATCCTATAAAATTTGATGTAATATCTGGCAACCATTTGACAAAAACATTGATGCATACCCGTATACATGACATGTTTTGCTGTGATTTTTTCATTTCAGACAACCCGAAAAATTGACAAACTGACCCTTGATTTAAGGGTCACAAACACTCTATAATCAGACATCATGATTGACATTAATTGCTTTGAAAGCCTTGTAAATCAAGCAGTCAGCAAGCTTCCCAAGAAAATATTCGAGCACCTTAACTTGGGGATAGGAATAGTTGAACATGCCGCGTCCCATACTAAAACGGGCTCTGGTAAACCCGCCTATATCTTGGGCGAATACCATGTCCGCCACAGCATGGGGCGCGGCATTGTCCTGTATTATGGCTCTTTTGCACAGGTTTACCCAACGCTGACGAATCGGGAGGAAGCCCTGCAAATCATCGACAAGGTCATCAGGCATGAACTGACCCATCACCTGGAAAGCCTGGCCGGGGACCGTTCCCTGGAAGCGGAGGATGCGCGGCGTTTGCTGGAAATGTAAATTACACCAATATCAGCCTTGCAACTGGCCTGGCGTATCACATAACAGAAGTATTTTTCTTACTGCTATTCTTCTGCCTGCAATTTATCCTCATCAGGGACAATGTCGGATTGTTCCATATATTGCTTGCGCCTTTGGCGCATTTTGAAGGTCTGATCAGCCAGTACGGCCAGAAAGCCGATAATGATAAACAGGTAATAGGTTACAAAACGCCAAATCAACAGTGCGGCAAATATCAGGCTGTCCGGGAAGAAGCTTTTAAAGAAGAGATAAAAGCCGCCCTCCTGCGCGCCGGAGGCACCGGGCAGCGGCGTAAAGGAAGCGGTAATATACAACAGGAACTGAACAGCCAGCACCTGGGCATAGGAATGGTTTTGCAAGGAAAACCCGCGGTAGATGCAATAGATAACGCTCATAAGCACTGTAACCTGCACCAGCGAAAAACCAAACAGCACTAAAAACTGTCCGGGATGCTGGGTCAGAATATCCACGCTGGAGTGAAAATCATTCAGCGCCGCGTCCATGCGCGAAGAAGTCTTAACCTTGTCTTTTACCAGGCGAACACGATAGCCTATGTTGACAAAGAATATTATGATGGCGCGAACCAAGTTGCGGCTTATAGCCAGAAGAATTACCAGGAACACCATCAAGGAATTGAAGAAAAAACCCAAGGCAACCAGCCAGACTCCTTTTCCCAGCAGCTGGTATATAAAGGAACCAAAAGCAATCCACAGTACTGCCCCGGTCAGCAGCAAAGCGCATTGCCAGCAAAAAAACTTGACCGCCAGCGCGGAATAGCCAATGCCGGAGGGCACGCCGCGGCGCTTGAACGCAAAGGCTTGCATGGGCTGCCCGCCGGTGGCTGCGGGTGTGATGGAAGAATAATACATTCCAATCAAACCGACCAGGTTGCAGGAAGCCCAGCTGATGCGCACAGACTGGAAATGAAAAAAAATGCGCATGATCAGACCTTCCAGCAAAACATGAACAACAAAGCAACCCAGCGCCCCGGCCAGCCACCAGGGATTGATGGTCCTGAACGCGTCCAGGATCTCTCCCGGATCGCCAGCCTGTACAACAAGGAAAATGACCAGGAGCATCGTCAGGAAGACGAAGCCTATGTTCAGCAGCATGCTGCGTTTTTCCTTGGTCAGTTTGGCCATGATTCCTTTCTTTGTCCATGAGACGAGCAGCTTGTAATAACTTAAGTATATCATGCCATACCTGAAATGTCACCATGCCCATGATTGTCCTGCCGCCACAGCTGTGCTAAAATAAAGATATTGATAAAGTGTTTACACAGCGGAGGAATCAATGATCGTTTCAAAATTTGGCGGCTCCTCCCTGGCGGACGCTGAACAGTTCCTCCAGGTTAAGGATATTCTTGATATGGACCCCGAGCGCCGCTACCTTGTGGTCAGCGCGCCGGGCAAACGCAATCAGCAGGACATCAAAGTAACCGACCTGCTGCTGGATTGCCACCACAAGGCTCAGCTGCACCAGAATTTTGACCAGCCGTTCGCGCTGCTTACCGGACGCTTTCGTGATATTGAACGTGGCTTGGGTCTGACAGGCTACCTGGACGAGACGCTCAAGGCTCTCAGGGCCTCACTGGACGAGGGCGCCTGCAGGGATTATATCCTCAGCCGTGGCGAGTACATGTGCGCCAGCCTGTTTTCCAAATGGCTCAACATCTCGCTGGTGGATCCGGTCAAAGCCGTACGCTTTGATCACCGGGGCAAGCTCAAGCTGGAAGAAACCCTCAGCCTGCTCAAAGACCAGCTGCTTGTTCATGAGCGTGCCGTGCTTCCAGGCTTTTACGGCGCGGATGAGACCGGCAGGGTACATACCTTCACACGGGGCGGCAGTGATGTCTCCGGCGCCCTTGCTGCAGCTGCAATTGACGCTGATTTGTATGAAAACTGGACCGATGTCACCGGCTTTCGCTCTGCCGACCCTCGCATCGTGCCGGATGCCAGATATATCGCCAGCCTGACCTATCGTGAATTGCGAGAGCTAAGCTACATGGGCGCTTCGGTCATGCATGAGGACGCAGTCTTTCCGGTTCGCAATGCCGGGGTGCCCACCAGTATCCGCAACACAGGCAATCCCCAGCATCCGGGCACCATCATTGTGCCCAGTCCTCGGCAAATCGGGCGCATGCCGGTGGTGACCGGTATCGCGGGCAAGCGTGGTTTTTCCACCATCATCCTGGAGAAAAACAGGATGAACGATGAGATCGGTTTTGGACGCAAGGTGCTCTCTGTGCTGGAACATCATCATTTGAACTTTGAACACCTGCCAACCGGTATTGACACCCTGTGCGTCATGGTCAGCACCGCTGCTCTGAGCTGCTGTAGGCATGCAGTACTGGAAGAGATTGAGGCCGCAGTGCGTCCGGACAGCATCATGGTCCAGGATGGTATCGCGCTGGTAGCCTGCGTAGGTACAGAGCTTCTGAAGATCCACGGTACCATCGCTCGGTTGTTTACCGCCATCTGTGAGCAGGGTATCCCCATTCGTACCATGTTTCAAGCGCCCAGCGCGCTGTCCATCATCGTTGGCATTGATGAGGAGTATCTGGAAACAGCCATTCGCGTAATTTATGACGCTTTTATTCGTGAGTAAATGTGCCTGATGCATGAAATCCAAACGCGTCTGCGTTTACTAAGTGAAAACAATAAGGAGGATCTGATGATGAAAAAGCTGCTTGCATTTACACTTCTCTGTCTGATGCTGCTGGGTACCCTGTCCGCAGGACAGGCATCGAGCACACTACCGCCTGAGCGCCTGGTCAACCTGGTTCATAACTGCCCCAACACCGGAAAGATGCTGCCCGAGCATTTTGACCCTTACCAGAACACCTATCTGCTGACAGTGGCCGACTGGGTCTCCCGCGTTACCTTTACCCCTACCACATCCTCCCCCAACGCAGTGGTTACCGTTAACGGCCAGATGGTGGCCAGCGGGCAAAAATCCCAAATTATTCAGATGAGCAATGACCCGCAGGCCGTTCAGATTACCGTGTCTGTATATGGAGCTAATAACATGCTCGTGGCGCAAAACACCTACACAGTCTTCCTCCAGCGCCGCCCCAGCGAACGCCGCACCAGAGTATCGGCTGGCTTTATCGAAAAATTTGAAGTGTCAGAAAACATCGCCACAGTATCAGCCGACCTGGTCACCCTCAAATACCAGGATAATACCAACTTTTCCACCTTCACCAATGAAACCTACTACCTGTACAAGTATAAGACCTCTCCCAACTGTCTTTTCTATTATGGTACCAAACAAAATCCCATACGCTCAGGCGATGCCTACGCTTTCGCAGCCAACTACTTGAATCTTGGCAGCAATCTGTACTACCTGGTCTACATTGAGGATCAGATTGTCGCAATCTTGCCTTACGCTTCTGACTAACACTCCTCAAGCCTATCATCGGCACAGCGCTCTGCATGTTCCCTGAGAAGATCCCGTCACAAAGAGGCTGTCGTGGTGACAGCCTCTCTGTTTTGCCAACTGAACGGCGACAAGCGGGGATTGCCGGACAATCAGGCGTGCACTGAAAATTTTCTATATTTTAAAATACTCCCGGCGAGGTCGATATGATAAAAGACAGGGAATTCTACAAAACCATCCTCCGCTTGTCGCTACCGGCAGCCTTCCAGAACCTGATGAACCTGCTCGTGGTGCTGGCAGACAATCTGATGGTCAGCCAATTGGATTCACAGGGACTGGCCTTTGCAGCTGTCACCCAGTCCAACAGCATCACCAATCTGGTGCTGGCCTTTATCACCGGCCTTGCCAGCGGCTCCATCGTGCTGATTTCCCAGTATTGGGGAAAGAAAGACACGCAGCGCATCCAACAGATCGCATCAGCAGTAATGCTGCTTAACTTGCTGGTCGCCGCTTCCTTTGTACTGATAATACAGCTCTTCCCCCGTACGGTCCTGCACATCGTTATCAACCAGCGCGAGACCCAGGCAGTTCAGGAAGCGCTAAACTACCTGCCCCTTGTCTGCCTGTCTTATTTGCCCTACGCAGTGACAGCCACCCTGATCGGCATGCTCAAGGGGATCGAAATTGTCCGCGTTACCGTCTATGCCACGCTCTGCTCGCTGTTTGTCAACATCGGGCTGAACTATATATTGATCTTTGGCAAATTGGGTCTGCCTGCCATGGGTGTACAAGGCGCTGCGCTGGCGACCCTGATCGCCAGGATGGTGGAGATGCTGCTTGTCATCTGGTACAGCACCAGGAAACAGCAGGTAATGACCGTCAAGCTGAAACTCCTCCGGCATCCATCCTGGGTCTGGCAGGACTATTCCCGCTATGGTTTCCCAGTGGGTCTTACAGACGCGCAATGGGCCATCATCGGGATGCTAAAAATGGTGATCATCGGCCAATTGGGCATCCTGATGAGCAATGCCTCCGGAGTGGTCGATTCGCTGATGAACCTGGGAACCCTGTTTACCTTTGCTCTGTCAGGCGGCGCGGCCGTCATGGTAGGCAAGGCCGTCGGCGCTAATGACATTAAAAGGGTCAGGGAATATGCCAAGACCATTCAGGTGATGTTCCTATGCATTGGAATTGTCATGGCGGTATTGGTTTATTTGGTGCGCAGGCCTTATATTTCATTGTATGGCATTTCCCCCGAGGCCGCTGCGCTTGCAGAGCGCATGGTCAGCCTGTGCGCGTTGACGCTGGTGGGAACCAGCTACCACGCCTCCTGTTTTGTGGGCATTAACCGTGGCGCAGGCGACAACCGCTTTGTGATGCTGGTGGATATGGTTTGCGGTTGGCTGGTGGTGCTTCCCAGCGCGTTTTTGGGCGCTTTTGTATTCAAGGTTCCGCTGGTCTGGGTCTATTTCCTTACGCGTGTGGATCAGACCTTTAAATGGATCATCGCTTTTTTAAGGCTACGCACGGACCGCTGGATCCACCATGTCACCCGAAGCGATTCTCAGGAACTTGTCAGGGAGCGCATACATGATTGAGTTGATACATAACGGCCTGCGCATCCGCTTGAAAGCCTGGCATGACCTGGGCTGGCTGACGGAGCAAGGCCGCCTGTTTTGTGTGTTTGATCAGCTGATTTCCGGCAACATTTGTTTTGGCCTGGATAATGGACGCGAAAAGCTATTCATTAAATACGCCGGTGCGCCCTGCCTGATGTACGCAGGGCAGCCCGAAGCTGCCGTCCTCCGGCTGCGGGAGGCTGAAGGCAGGTACAGACACCTGCGTCACCCCGCTTTGAACCCGCTGAAAGCATCCTTTGAAGCGTCCGGCGGTCTCGCACTGGTCTTCCCCTGGTTTGAGGGCTTCGCGCTGGCCCCCCTGGACCTGCATCTGCGTAACCTGAGAGGCCTGCCACTCATCCCGCGGTTAGCCATGTATGATCAGCTGATGGACTTCATCGTATATGCGGCTTCCCGAGATTATCTGGCTGCCGGCATCTCCGATCACCATATTCTCATAGATTTTGTCAACCACCGGGCCATTTTCAGCTCAGTCGATCATTACATGCGTTTCCCGGCTGCTACGCCCTATCCCAAGCTGCCAGGCAGTTCCTGGTATCTTCCTGAGGAAGCCTATCATGCGGGTACACCGCTGGATGAAGCAAGCATCGTCTATTCCCTGGGGGCTTTGGCCTTTACCCTGCTTTCAGAGACGCCCTTCAAGGATCTGCGAACCTGGCATGCCGGTGAAAAGCTTTTTGTTTTGGCCTGCAGGGCCATGGCAAAGGATCCGCTTGCGCGGGCTCAATCAACCGTTGAATATCAGGCTGCCTGGCGGCAGGCGGTGCTGCGCCTGCGCGGACTGTAGCGTTTATTCGAGCACTGTGCCGTCCTTGACCGTAAGGATACAGGCGGGTTGAATAGTTTTCAGGCTGTTTATTTCCGTACAGGTCAACAGGGTCTGCATGCGATCCAGGCGGATCAGCAGCCGCGCCTGGCGGCCGTCGTCCAATTCGCTGAGCACATCATCCAGCAGCAACAGCGGCGTATCATTGTGAGAGCGGTTTAGAATGTCTATTTGCGCCAGGCGCATTGCCAGCGCGGCAGTGCGCGCCTGCCCCTGTGAAGCATAAGCGCGCATGTCCTGCCCCGCAAGCACCAAGGCCAGATCATCCCGATGCGGGCCCGCGCCCGTGCTCAGCCGCCTGATATCATCCTCGCGCGTGGCAGACAACGTATCAAGCAAATCATCGGCCGGATCCAGACTATCCTGCAGCAAACCCTGGTAACGCAAAAGAAAAATCTCCCTTTCCCGGTTGGCAATAAAAGCGTAATGCTCAGTCGCAAGCGAACTGATGGTGTCCGCCGCATCCCGGCGTTGAATGACAATCGGTGCGGCTGCCTTGGCAAGCTGCTCATCCCACACATCCAGCGCAGCGGCGTTTGCGCGGCCCTTGGCAATCTCCTTGAGCAGGGCATTGCGCTGGCGCAAAATGGCGTGATAGGTCTGGAGCGCATAAAAATAAGCCGGCTGACTTTGAGAAAGCAACATATCCAGAAAGGAACGCCGCCCCTGAGGTGGACCCTTGACCAGTTCCAGGTCCTCTGGTGAAAACATCACGCAAGTCATGTGCCCCATCAGTTCACCAATTCGCTGCACAGTTTTGCCGTTGACATAAATCACCTTGCGTTCGCCCTGCTGTGCAAACAGACGCACCCCCACCTCATCATTGACATATCTGCGAGCGATATGGGCATGCACTGCGCAGCTGCGGCTGCCCAAGCGCACCATGTCCCGGTCGTTGCTTGTGCGATGGCTGCGCCCAAGACAACATAAATGAACGGCCTCCAGCAGGTTGGTTTTGCCAGCGCCATTTTTTCCAACAAATACTGTGATGCCGTCCGGGGGCGTCAAGGTCAATTGCTCATAAGAGCGAAACTGACGCAAACGCAGCTGTGTCAAACGCATTACTTGTGGTACCTCTCACCGCTGGTAATCTTATAGGCGCGGTATACCTGTTCCAACAGCATCACACGGGCCAGCTGGTGGGGAAATGTCATGGGTGAAAAGGAAAGCGCATAATCGGCACGGCGAATGACATCGTCTGAGAGGCCATTTGAGCCGCCAATCACAAACACCACCTGCTGCGCTTGCTCATGCCAGAGATTCATCTGCGCGCTGAAATCCTCGCTGTTGAGCAGTTTGCCCTCAATGCAAAGCGCTACCACGGTATCTCCGGGCCGTATACGCTCCATGACCCGTGCACCCTCTGCTTCTACCGCCTTGGCCAGCAGGGCGGGCGAATTGCTGCCGGGGTCTCTTTCATCCTGCACCTCCACAAGCTCCAGCTTGCAATAACGCGTCAGCCTTCGCTGATACTCCCTGGCGGCATCCCGCCAGAAAGTTTCCCGCAGTTTCCCAACGGCGATAATCAAAATGGGCATGCGATGTTCCTTTCATGCTTGCTCGGTCAACTACGGCCTTCCTCTAAGCGCCGGTTGCCATACCTGTTTATTATATCACATGAAAGCGTATAGTCAGATTCCGTTGCGCGGAATTGCCAACAGGTTAATCCACAGCGAAAGCAGTGATAATTTTAAGAATTTGGTGAATATTGTGTAAATTATTCGTAAAGCGCCATAGAAACAGAAGTCCGGAGCGGCTTCTCTCATTCCCGGGAATGCATATTCATCAGCAGAGCACCGGACGCTCAAACACCTGTTCTGTCCACACTATCCACAGACTTATCCACAGAAAATACGTTAATTTCGACCTAAAACCTTGTTTTTACTGTTTGAAGGCACAAAACCGAGGCCGTTAATGAAAAGTTATCCACAGGATAGCGCGCCGTTTTATCCAAAATTCTGTCCACATAAAATTCCGGACATGCCATCATAACGGCAAAAGCCCGGCCAAAGGAGCCGGGACCTGTGATGTGATAGCAAAACGACAATAAAAGCTTGCCTTATACTGATGTAAAGCTTTATTGCATCCAAAGCGACGAGGGATTTTATTGTCCTGCAAGGAAGGAAACCGATGGCGTAGCCTAAGCTACGTTGAGGTTGACTGACACAGCAGGGCGATCAAAGACCCGGCGCGACGATGCAATAAAGATTGGAATCAGTATTAACCTTCATCCAACGATGGGATATCCATTTTAAGCTGGGTATGCCCTGTGTCCGGCTGCAGACTCCCGGGCAAATCCGGCAAATCCTTGAGGCTGCCAAGGCCGAAGTGTGACAGAAACTGATCGGTGGTCGCATACAGGATCGGACGGCCCAGCGTCTCCTTACGCCCAGCATCCATGATCAGCCCTTTTTGAATCAGGGACTGGATCGAGTAATCGCATTTGACGCCACGCACCGCCTCTACCTCCTGGCGGGTAACCGGCTGGCGATAGGCCACAATCACCAGGGTTTCAAGCGCTGCCTGAGACAGGCTTTGCTTTTGCACCGGCTGAAGCACGCGCTCAACATAGGTGGCATATTCCGCCTTGGAAACCAGCTGGACTTTGTTGCTGAAGCGCTTGATCTGCACCCCTCTGTGCTCCGCAGCATACAGGGTTTCCAAATCCTCGACAGCTGTCTGGATGGCTTCTGCCGTGTGTCCAAGGGCATTGGCCAGTTCGTCCATCTCCATAGCATCACCGCACACAAACAGGATCGCTTCAATGATTCCGCACAGACGTTCATTGTGCATGGGATTGCTCCTCCCGTTTGTTGCTCATAATCATGATGTCAGCCCCCGCGGTTTCCTGTACAGCCTTGATCCGCCCCTGCTTGAGCAATTCAAGCAAGGCCAGAAACATGCATACCACCTCATTGCGCGTAGGCGCGTGGCTCAGCAACGCGCTGAATGACAGGCTGCCATGTCTGACTTTACGCATAATATTCCCTACACAGCCTGCTACCGTGTGCTGATCCAAACGAATAACGCCGCGCGGCTCCACCGGGTCGCTGTCCTGCGCGCGCAGGCGTTCTGCCAGATGAAAATAGGCAGCAATCAGCCCGTCCATGGTCAGCCCTTCCAGCTCATACACCGGCGGCGGCAATGGAAACTCGTCAGGCAGCTTGGCAAACAACCGGGATGCAGCCTGCTCAAAATCCTGCATCTGCGCGGCAAGCTGCTGAAAACGCGCATAATCCTCCAACTGGCGGATTAAGGTCTGTTCAGGATCTTCATCGATTTCATCCGTGTCGGCGGCAACCCTGGGCAAAATAGAACGGCTCTTGATCAGCAGCAGCGTAGCAGCCATCTGTATAAACTCGCTGGCCTCATCCATATCGATCATAGCCGCATCCTGGACGATCCGGATGTACTGATCGGTCACCTGGGAAACAAATATATCCTTGATGTCTATCTTGGCACTGCCAATCAGGTGCAGCAACAGCTCCAGCGGACCTGAAAACTCTTTCAGCTCGAAAATAAGCGCCATGATTAAACCGTAAATATCCCAAGCAGCGCAGACAGCAGTTGATCTTGAATCGCATAAAGCGCCCTGGAAACCCATTTGCCTACGAAATCAGTGCTCATCAGCAACACCATCAGCGCCAGGTGAGTCAGGCGAAAAGCCATGCCTGAGAGCCTGATCCTTCCCCTGAAGATCAGGTCGTTCACCACATGAAAACCATCCAGCGGCGGGATGGGCAACAGGTTGAAAAGGCCCATTCCGAGATTGACCAAGGCCAATTGAAACAAGAAACGCTGAACATGAAGCAGTCCCGGCGCTTTCAATGCCGGAGAGATCAGCGATTGATAATCCGGTAATAACTGTATCAAAAACCCTTCGCTTTGAAAGCTCAAAAAGTACTCCACGCCATAAATACTCAAATACATCGGTTTATACATCGCGCGGCTGAGCAGAATGGAAAGGATGGTGCAAAGCAAAAACAAGAGAAAATTCGTAGTCACCCCGGCGAGGGACACTTTCAGGTCGTCCCAGCGGCCATTGCGAAAATTTGCCGGGTTGACCGGTACCGGCTTGGCCCAGCCCACACCCATTAAAAACATGCTGATGGTGCCGATCGGATCCAGATGCTTCATCGGGTTAAGCGTCAGGCGCCCATAATCGCGCGCGGTAGTATCCCCGCAACGCAGGGCAACATAGCCGTGCGCCAGCTCATGCAAAGTCAGCGCCAGTAAAACAGCCGGCGCCCTGTAGAGCATAAATTGCAGGAAACCCCAGGGGTCCTGCTGAAGCCACTCAAGCACTCAATCTTTCTCCGCAAGGTCTGCAGCCATGGCCGACAAACGATCATAGGCCTTCTGCGCCATGGCACGGTCGACATGATTCAGCGGGGAGAACTTGCCTTCCAGAGCGGTTTCCAGCTTCTCCATCGCCTCATTGATCCGTCCCGCTTCCTCATCGTATTTTGACAGAAAATACAGCGTATCGATCTGCCGCGGCTTAATCTCATGCGCCTTCTTGAAATACTCGTAAGCGGTGTCCTTATCCCCCAGCAGACGGTAGTAGGTCTGGCCCAGGTTATCCAGCGTGATGGCATCGTCCTCATCGTATTCCAGCGCTTCCATGTTATAATCCAGCGCCTTTTGCGCATCGCCGGTCTCAATATATAAAAAACCCAGCGCTTCATATGTCAGGCTGTTGGGTCCTTTGTTATGAGATGCCTCAAGGGTGGAGATAGCTCTGTCCAGTTCACCCAGCTTCCATACGGCAATCGCGTAGTTCATCAGCAGCTGCTGACGCTTCTCAGCGCTGAGATCCGGGGCTTTCTGGGCCTTGACCAACACCTCGCGCACCCGGCGAAAATCCTCTTCAACAGTCGCATTTCGCAGCAACAGCACACTGTAAGGCAGCATATAACTGGCCTGGACAACGCCATTGTCATACAGCTGTGCATACATTGCCAGCGCTTCATCCTGCTGCCCGCGCTGGTGCTTTAGCAAAGCTGCCCTGATATTCAAACGATCCCTAAATTTCATCGCGTCTTCTCAACCTTTCTCATCAAGCGCAGACTGCGCCGTTCCAAGTCCTGAAAATCCGGGTCTTTTGAAGCGTCACAACCAAGGCGCTGCGAACAATATAGCATGCCCTGCCTTGTGATTTCAAGCGCGCGCTGCGGATCGCGGAAGCGGTGTTCGTAAATCTTGGCCAGGCTGATGAAGACTCTGGCACTCACACCGCCTGACTGCCTCAGCACCTCAAACGTCTCAACAGCTTCCCGATCCATGCGCTGCCTTCGATACATCTCAGCCATGCGAAGCCGCGCCAGATCGCGGACAGTTTTGTCCGAACAGGCTTTGTAGCAGGTAATAGCGCGGTCCGGCTGCCCCATGCGTTCAAAGGCCCTGCCCAGGCTGAAGATGTCCTGATGATGAACGCTGTCCAGCGGGTTTGCGCACAAAGCAGCTATGTGCAAGTATAAACGTACCAAGGTTATAATGTCCTGGTGGTTGTGTCTTAGTATATCATTGAGCAGATTTTCATCGCGGGTCTTCAGGTATTCAAAATAGCGCGCGGGTACCTGGGCGCCGGGCAGGTCATCCTCCCGGATATGATTGAACACCATTTCTTCCATTCGTGTCAGGGGACAACGGCCCAAACGCAGCTTAAACACCCGCCGCGCCACATGCAGCAAGTCCAGGTGCGGCCGCAGGCCCAGATCCTCCTCAATACGGTTCATGACAAGACGCCCCTGCAACAAGGGCAAATCAAAGCTGGAGCCATTGTAGCTGACCAGGCAACGGCTGGTCAGCACCTGATTCAGAAAAGCTTCCAGCAGCTGCGCCTCCTGGGGATAGTCACGCATCAATACCTGGGTAATCTCCAGTTCCTGTCCGTCAATACGACCGTAGCCAATTAAAAAAGCCACCGTCCCCGCCCCACGGGGCAGCCCGGTGGTTTCGGTATCAAAAAACAACAGTTCCCCCGGTGAAAAAGCATCCCGGATTACACCGTTGCTCATCCATGCAAGGATATGCGCGCCAAAGGCAGCTCCATACACTACCCCCAGCGGAATACGTCGGGAAATCACCATGAGTTCTGAAGGTATCTCCTCAACCTCCCGCCTAGCGATGGGCTGCGCACGTTTGAGCCGCTCATATAAGGAGGCCATCACGGATCGACTGCCAGGCTGTCCAGGCTGACTTCCTCATCCATATCCACCCAGGGAGCGGCTGTCGGCCTGGGTGTCGGATAAGCATACCACAGCGCCTGCTCATAGGTTTGCCCATCGCGCAGATAAGGCGCGGTTGCCTGACGCAAAACCTCATCCCGCTGTGACACCTCAGCCATTGCCAAAGCGTCAAGTGCCGGGGGCACCCTCCCCTGCAGCATTTCGCCAATCAAGCCGGCCAGCAGCACATGGCTGCCGCCTGTAAGCACATACTCCGGCAGCATCGCAGCCTGCTCAACATAGCTTTCCAGGGGAATATCCAGCATATACATAGCGGTCGCGTGAGCGATACCTACATAGCGAAAGTGCCAAGGCTCATCGCTGATGCCGGTAACAGCGCTCCATTCGCGTTTGTAACGCAGGATGAAGCCAAAGCGATGGGCATTGGCACCTGCCCACTGCCCCTCCTGCGTCTGGCCAAAAGCTTGGCTAAGATTCAAATGGGAGGGCGCTTGTATATCGATCGCCAAGCCCAGCTGGTGCTCGCTGGTGCCAGCTGGCGCCACGCGGCGCAAAGCCTTCTGGCGGCCGCCAACCTCTTCTACCTTGGCATTGAACAGGATTTGCTGGATACCATAGCTGCGATAACCGGAGACGGCATACAAGGTATAACCCGCCTCAAAGCGCGCAGTCTCAAACATCCGCTCAAGCGCCTGAGCAGCTTCCTCCCGCAGGTAAATCTTCTCCTGGAGACTGGCTTTTCGGGTTTCCACCCTGGGCAAGACCAGATCCCCGGGTTCATAGGTCTTTGAAATTCTGTTATCCCGGTTGACCAGCATCAGCATGCCTTGCGTTCCCAAAATCCCGGCAGGTTCCATGTCCTCCGAAACAGCCGGAGCCGCCATCAGGAAGCAGCATATGACAATCAGCAAGCTTAATTTGCGCACCGTTTCACCTCAAGGAAAATCAAAGGAGACTTCGCTGTCCCCATCAGCACCGCATTCATCCAGCAATATAACAGGCGGCGGCGCATTCAGGGAACGCACCAACGCCTGGAAGTCACCGCCGGCAGCTTCATACGCAGCAATGGCCTCACGGGCCTGTATCTCAAATTCCTCAAGAGACAAACGATTCTCCATGATATAGGCAGCAGCCTGCAGTCCCACGTAGCGCAAGTGCCAGGGCTCGTAGATAATTTTGGTAATCTCCTGCTTTTCCGGCAGGTAACGGATGATAAAACCAAAGCGCGCGCAGTTGGCTTCCAGCCACTTGGCCTCCGCGGTCTCGCCAAAGGCCGGGGTCATTCCTTCGCGGTTTGCCCACTCACGGTTGAGCACATCCACTCCCAGACCGGTTTGGTGATCGCTGGTGCCGGGTTTTGCCACCACGCCGTCATCCTTACCGTATTTTTCCAGGCGGTTGTAATACATTGTGCGCTGGGTCTGGTAGCTGCGATAGGAGCTTTTCACATACAGCTCATAGCCTTCATTCTGCGCCTGCTCAAACAAGTCCTCCAGCGCCAGAGCAGCCTCTTTTCGCAACTTGTGCGGGCCGCTGACCGAGCGCAGGGACAGCCTGACCAAATTGTAGGGCACAAAATCACCCGGCAATTCGGCATCCTGGCTGACAAGGGTCAGATAGCCGCTCTTGTTCTCCAACAGGTTAGCAGGCAGCGGAAAGATCCATTCAGGCTGCTGCGCGGCCAGGGCAGTCAAGCACATCAACGCAAGCAGCGCGGCCATCAGGGTAATTTTACTGCGTGAGGTTCGCATACACTTCTCCAAACATCATTTGTAACATGTGATCCACATAGGTTTCCAGCGGAATATCCATTGCATAGATGACAGCGGCGTGTTCGACGCCCACATAGCGAATGTGCCAGGGCTCGTCGGCATAACCGGTAATGTCTGTCCACCTGTCCTGATAACGTAAGATAAAGCCGTATTCATGCGCATGCCTTGCCACCCATTCGCCTTCCTTTGAACGCCCGAAAGACATGTTCAGATTGGTATTGCTGCGCCTTCCCACATCCATCGCCAGCCCCAGCTGGTGCTCGCTTGCGCCCGGTGGCGCTACCAGAAGCTCAGCCTTGGCCACGCTGCCGGCAGATTTGATCTTGCGCTGGTAAATAATGCGCTGGGTTTCATAGCTGCGAAAGCCGGAAACCGCCACCAGGCGCATCCCTTCCCGCGCTGCCGCTTCAAACATTTCCTCCAGCTTGCCGGCAGCCTCCCGCCGCATCATCACCTCACTGCTTGCACGACGCACATCAGGCCGCACCAGGTCATCGGGCTGATAGTGCGAAGTCAAGCGATAGGTACGGTTGACCAGATACAGGGAACCGCCCAAGCTGGTCTGGTCCACCAAGCTTTCTACCGACCCGCCTGCCAGTGACAGACAAAGCATTACAATGGCCAACGCCTGTCGGATCATGGCTGTTCATCCTCAAACAGTTCGGGAAACTGCGCCATAAAGCGCGCCAAAACCGTGCGGGTCATTCTCACCCGCATCCGGGTGCCGTTTTCCTCATGAGCCTGCAAAAGCACCCTGCCCAGCCGATGGATCTCAGCATGGGCCTGATAGGAATGAAAAGGAACGAATATCTCGGCAACCTGTTCACGCTCGCGCAATATCTTCGTGATGGCTGACAGCAATTCCTCCATACCCTCACCTGTTTTAGCGGAAGTCCGGATGGTGCCCGGAGGCAATACCCGATAATCCGGCAGCGCTTGATCCCACTTGTTGTACACCTCAATACGCGGCTGCTCACTGGCACCCAGGCTGGACAGCACCTCCTCCACAGCCTGTCGCTGGACCTCGGCATGGGGGCTGGAAGCGTCTGAGACAATCACCAACACGTCAGCATCCATGGCTTCATCCAGCGTGGAACGGAAAGCCTCCACCAGGTCGGTTGGCAGCTTGGAAATAAAACCAACAGAGTCCGTCAGCAAAAACTCGTCCCCCTCCTTGAGGGAAATTCGCCGGGAAACTGTATCCAGCGTAGCAAACAGTTGGTCCTTGACCAGCACGGCCGAGCCCGCCAATCGGTTCAGGAGGGTGGATTTCCCGGTGTTGGTATAGCCTACCAGCGCGACAGAGGGGATCTGGCTGCTGTCACGGTTCTTTCGCCGCACAGCGCGCTGGCGTTCCAGCTCCTTCAGCTCGCCCCGCAGCTGCTGGATGCGCCCGCGGATAAACCTGCGGTCCATTTCCAGCTTGCTCTCGCCCGGACCACGGGTGCCAATACCCCCGGCCAGGCGTGAAAGCGCGCTACGCGCGCCGATCAGATGCCTGGAACGGTAGTTTAATTGCGCCAGGCTAACTTGCAGTTTGCCCTCGGCAGTGGTGGCGCGCTGCGCAAAAATATCCAAAATCAACGTAGTGCGATCAATGACGCGCAATCCCAACGCCTCCTCCAGGCGGTTGGACTGCGTCCCTGAAAGCTCATCATCCACAATAATCAAACTGGCTTCCTTTGCCTGAGCGTCCAAAGCTATCTCCTCCGCCTTGCCTGAGCCGATGTAGGTAGCGGGATCAGGGCGGGTCTTCGATTGCAGCGCAGTGCCTACGACCAATGCACCGGCCGAATCAGCAAGCGCAATAAGTTCATCCAAGGATTCACGGCTATCTGTGCTGATAAGGTAAGCGCGCTCCAGCTGTTCTTCAGTCGCAGTATCCCGCGCAACAATAAGCCGGTCATTCTGGTTGATGGTAAACATCAATTGCGGATGCGCCAGGTGTACCAGCGGAATTGCACTCACGGGACCGGCGCTGAGCACGCCTGATTCATCCGGAGCCAGAAAGGACACGGTCGCTCCGGTCAGCGCACCCGTCTCATCCACGCCCAGGGCACACATGGCGTCCATGCGCATGCTGACCAGGGCGGCGATGTCCACATCTGACAATCCGGGATCCCCATTGGGATGGGTATGTACACAGCGCACCCGGCTCAAGCGTTGTTCGCTGCGCCGCAGACCGTAATCCTCCAGTTGGACGCGGTCGCCCTGACCAAGGGACACATTCAGAACCTGGCCGTTCCTGGCGATATATACCACAATTTCCCTGCGTGTCATCGCAGTCAGCCGGCCGAGCTGGTGAGCCAGCGGCTCAGGCAAAAATTCCGAAGGATCAACCGCTGCTTCATACAGCGCCAACAATTCCTGCTGCACGCTGTCGCGGATGCCTGACAGGTTTCCGGTTAATTTGGACATGAGCTCTCCTTAACGGTCTTCCTGCCTTTTTTGATAATCAGCAATCGCCGCGCGAACAGCCTCCTCCGCCAGCACTGAGCAGTGTATTTTGGCCGGTGGCAAGCCATCCAGCGCCTGGGCGACCGCCTTGTTGGTCAGCTGCAGCGCCTCCTCCAAAGTTTTTCCCTTGATCATCTCCGTTGCCATGGAGCTGGTAGCAATCGCAGCGCCGCAGCCAAAGGTGCGGAAGCGCGCGTCAAGGATGATACCATCTTCAACACGGATATACATCTTCATGATGTCCCCGCACCTGGCGTTCCCAACCTGTCCGATGCCGTTGGCGTTCTCCAGGGTGCCCACGTTGCGTGGATTGGTGAAATGATCCATCACCTTCTCAGAATACATCGGCTTCTCCTTCATCATACAGCGGCGACATTTCCCGCAGTTTGCGCACAACCTCTCTCAAAACACGCAAAACCTCATCAATCTCTGCCCTGGTGGTCCTCTTCGACAGGCTCAGCCGCAGGCTGCCATGGGCAATTTCGTGCGGCAGGCCGATAGCCGACAGCACATGGGAGGGATTCAGCGACCCGGAGGTGCACGCTGAACCGGAGGATGCGGCAATACCCGCCAGATCCAGCCGCAGCAGCAAGGCTTCCCCCTCAACATAACGAAAGGATATGTTGACATTGTTTGGCAGGCGGTGCACTGGATCGCCGTTGAGGCGCACCTGAGGAATGTCCGCAAGGATGCCCGCTATCAGTATATCCCGCAGCGCAGTGACAGCCTGCGACTTGCCCTCAATATCCCGGCATGCCAATTCTATTGCTTTGCCCAGCCCCACGATACCGGGCAGGTTTTCTGTACCGGCGCGGCGGTTTCGCTCCTGCGCGCCGCCATGCAGCAGGGGTTCCAGCTGCACGCCTTTTTTGACATACAGCGCTCCAACACCCTTGGGGCCGTGAAATTTATGCGCGGACAGCGACAGTAAATCCACTTGCCATTCCTGCACATCCACAGGGACAGCCCCCACAGCCTGAACTGCATCGGTATGAAAGAGAACACCGCGCTCTTTGGTAATCTGTCCGATTTGCGCAATAGGCTGCAAGGTGCCAATCTCGTTATTGGCTGCCATGACGCTTACTAAAATGGTATCATCTCGTATCGCAGCGCGGATATTCTCCGGATTGACGCGGCCAAATTCATTCACCGGTACATAGGTCACGGAAAACCCTTGCTTTTCAAGCGCCTGAAGCGTGTGAAGCACCGCGTGGTGCTCAATCGCGGTGGAGATAATATGCCGCCCCTTGCTTTGATGCGCCCATGCAACGCCTTTGATGGCCCAGTTGTCACTTTCTGTGCCGGAACCGGTGAAAAATATCTCTGATGCCGAGCAGTTAAGCGCCCGGGCCACCTGGCGCCGCGCTTCCTCAACCGCCTTTCGGGCCTCCCGCCCGGTCTCATAGATGCCGGATGCGTTGCCATATTGTTCGCGCAGCCAGGGCAGCATTTGCTCTATCACCATTTCATCAATCGGCGTGGTTGCCGCGTTGTCCAAATAAATCCGGTTCAATCCGATCCTCCTGTCAAGGCCAGAATACAGTGCGCTGCCCTCACCGTCCTGCGGTCAACACGCTGTACACGCAACATTAACATTGAAAGAGTAACAACGCTTACAGGCTTTGTCAATGCAGCCCAACCTGCTCCAAGCGGCTGGCAAAGCGCTCCTGTGCCTGTGCCAAAAGCGCCTGGTATACTGCCCGCTGCGCGGGATCTGTTTCCATTTCATCAAGGCAGCGCGCTGTTTCTTCCACCAAACGCATATCGGTGATACCAAAAGTATTGAGCAGCTTGCCATGCTGGCGGGTGCCCAAAAACTCTCCCGGCCCGCGCTGTTCAAGATCCTTTTGCGCGATGGCAAAGCCGTCATTGGTCTGAGTCAAGATGTTTAGCCGCTCGTTTTCCGTCCCCAGCAAAAAGCACCAGCTTTCCAAACATCCTCGCCCCACGCGTCCTCGCAACTGGTGGAGCTGTGCCAGTCCGAATTGCTCCGCGTCCTCGATGACCATGGTGGTAGCCTGCGGCACATCCATCCCCACTTCAATGACGGTAGTGGATACAAGCACTTTGGCTTTCCCGGAATAAAAATCCTCCAGCGCCTTGTTTTTTTCACTTTCTTCCTGGCTGCCGTAGGTCAGCGCCGTTGGCGTATCACGCAGCACACCGATCTTCAATCGATCATACAGCGCCATGGCTGAGGTCTTGTCGCTGTCGCCATCCCGCGTGTCCTCCACCAGCGGGCACACCAGGTAGCTTTGCTCACCCCGGATCGCCTTGTCTTTGATATAGCGATACAGCGACTGGCGTTTGCCCTCAGGTACGATCCGGGTCTTGACCGGGCGGCGGCCGGGCGGCAGCTCGTCAATGATGGATACCTTCAAATCGCCATAAAGCACCAACGCCAAGGATCGCGGGATGGGCGTGGCCGACAAGGCCAGAATATGCGGCGCATGCCCCTGAGCGCGGTCAGCCAACGTCTGTCGTTGCCGTACACCAAAGCGGTGCTGCTCATCGGTGATGGCCAGCCCCAGGTTGTGGTAGGTCACATCGCTGCTGATCAGCGCGTGGGTGCCAATGACCAGCTGCCATTCACCTGAAACGATCGCTTCCAAAGCGGCGCGGCGCTCAGCCGCGCGCAGGTTTCCAGTCAGCAAGCCCACGCGAATTCCAAAGGGCGAGAGCAGCTTTTGCGCGCTGGCGTAGTGCTGACGCGCGAGCAGTTCAGTCGGCGCCATCAATGCGCACTGATATCCGCCGCGAATAGCATAAACAGCAGCCCCAAAAGCCACCGCGGTCTTGCCACTGCCCACGTCCCCCTGAACCAGGCGCCGCATAGCGCGCGGCGCTTCCATGTCTGCCACGATCTCCATCAGCGCAGCTTGCTGAGCCCGGGTCGGCGTGAACGGCAGTCCATTCCAGAAAACCTGTGTGTCAAAACCGGACTGCAGCGCCGGTCCCGCTTGAATCCCCGGTCCCATCGACCTTAGCGCCATCTGATAAAGCAACAGGTTCTCAAACCCCAGCCTGCGCCGGGCAAGCTCCAGATCCTCGGGATTTTTCGGCCGGTGCGCCAAGCGCCAGGCATACACACGGCTGCACAGACCATACGCTGCGCGAAAGTCCTCCGGCAAGGTTTCAACTGCCTGCTCATCAACAATCGCCAGCGCCTGGTCAATAAAGCCGGCAAACACTTTACCGGGCAACCCGGGCAGCGGCCGGTACTGGGGAATGATGCCCTTTTGCGGCAAAAGCCTGGGGTTGGTCATTGTCAGCCCGCCCGGACGCCGCTGCACCCTTCCGAAGAGGATAACCTTCTGGCTTGTTTGCAGCTGATGGGCCATCCAGGGCTGATTAAACCATACCAAACGCAGCGTACCGCTTGCATCCGCAACCCCCGCACGCACCATAGAGCGTCCCGCATAATAGGTCAAGGCAGGCGCTGCGACGATGCTGCCCTGTACACAGGCCTCCCCGGGCTCGACCGCAGCGATCGGCTGTGTTTGCGCAGCCTGCAAATATCCCTTGGGCAAACAGTCCAGCAAACTTGTCAGGTCCGTAACACCTGCCTGGCGCAGCACTGCCAGGCGCTTGGGGCCCAAACCCTTGATACGCTCAAGTTGCTGCATCCTGCTCCTTTCAAAAAGAAGCTGCCGCAATGACAGCTTCTCAGATCATCAAAATCCGTGCTGATTATTCAACCGACAATATATAGAAGTACAGCTGCTGACCGCCACGGTGTACCTCTACATCACAATCGGGGTACTTTTCCGCAAGCTGATCACGCAGCTGCTTAGCAACATCCGGGTCGGTTTTGTCGCCGTAGTACACGGTGATCAGGCCATCTTCCGCTGTCACAATCTGCTCCATCAGCAGCGCGCCCGCTTCCTCAGCGGTATCACAATTGACGGTTATCTGCCCGTTGTTCAAGCCAATGATGCTGCCCTCTTTGATGTGCAGCCCGTCAAGATCAGAATCGCGCACAGCGTAGGTAACCATGCCGGTACGCACCTTTTGAGCTGCCTCGTTCATGCGCGCGGTATTGTCCTGCGGGCTGTCCTCCGCCTGGAAAGCAACCACGGCGGCTATGCCCATGGCTACGTTCTTGGTCGGAAGCACAATGACCTGCGCCTGGCTCATCTGCGCGGCCTGCTCGGCAGCCAGGGTGATATTTCCATTGTTGGGCAGGACAAAAATAGTCTTGGCAATGACAGTGTCAATCGCTTTTTTCAAATCGTCAATGCTGGGGTTCATGGTCTGCCCGCCCTGCACCACGCAGTCCACGCCTAAATCACGGAAGATGTCATCAAACCCCTCACCCTGGGACACTGCCACTATGCCATAATCCTTCAGGCTCTTTTGCTTCCTGTCTTCCAGGTCCCGGCGCTGCTGAAGCATGTTTTCTATTTTTAGTCCATTAAGCTCTCCCAGCGCCAGCCCATACTGCAGCGCCTTGCCGGGATCATTGGTATGCACATGTACCTTGATGAGGTCTGTATCCCCCACCACCAAAACGCTATCGCCAATGCGGCTGAGCCTGCGGCGGAAAGAGGCGATATCCGTGTCTCCGATTCCCGGCTTGATCTCCTGTACAAAAAACTCGGTACAATACGCAAAGGTAATGGTCTCAAGGGCGTCATGGTCATCCGTGAACACATCATCTGTCGCGCTGTCCCCGCTCATGTCCACCAGCAGCTCATCCAACGGCTCGCCGTTGACGACAGCACTGTAGCCGGCGTAAATCAGCATCAGACCGCGCCCGCCGGCGTCCACCACGCCGGCCTGGGTCAGGGCGGGAAGCATTTCCTGGGTGCGTTTGAGGATGCTCTCCCCAGTTGTCAACACCACGTTCATCAAGGCCGGAAAATCATCCGGCGCCATGGCAGCCTGCTTGACCGCGTCATCGGCAATAACACGGGCTACCGTCAGGATGGTGCCCTCCTTGGGCTTCATGACGGCTTTATAGGCGGTGTCCGCGCCGGATTTAAGCGCGGCGGCAAAATCCACAGGGGTGATTTTCTGCTTGTCACTGAGCGCTTTTGAAAAGCCTCGGTACAACTGGGATAAAATCACGCCTGAGTTGCCTCTGGCGCCGCGCAAGGCGCCCTTGGACAAGGCTTCTGTCATCTCGCCGATCGAAGTGGGCTCACGCCCGTTCATCTCGCGCACAGCTGACATCATAGTCATGGACATGTTGGTGCCGGTATCCCCGTCAGGAACAGGAAAAACATTCAGGGCGTTGACGGCTTCCCTGTTTTTTTCCAACAGCGCAGCGCCGGCAACAACCATTTCACGCAAAGTAACCGCGTCAAGCGTTTTGATAACAGCCATCTATCTTCCTCCGAATCCGCGGCCGATTTAGACGCGAATCCCTTCCACAGTGATATTGACATTGCGCACCTTGACGCCGGTCATGCTTTCCAGCTTGTACTTAACAACCTCTTTGATAGAATTGCATACCGCTGTTACAGAAATGCCATACTCCACAACAATGTACAAATCAACATCAACCATGTCATCCACAGCCCGCAGCGAAACGCCGCGGCTGAGGTTCTCCCGGCCCAGCCATTCTACCAGGCCGTCTTTGGCGCGCTTGCTGGACATCGCAACAATGCCATAGCATTCCAGTGTGGCGTAGCCAACCACCTTGAGCATGACTTCCTCAGAAATATAGATGGTGCCGATTTCATTTTTGATCTTGAACTCCATCTTGAACCTCCCTTGGGTACAGTCCCAGTACCAGTATACAAGTTTTTCCCTTGGGACGCAACCGCCCGGAATCAAGCCTTCAAAGATAATACAAAGCAATGTGGCGCTTATGGATCAACAGCGTTAAAACCCGTTATTTTTGTTAATCTGATCAATCTGACTGGCCCGAAGCGGCGGGTTGCAGTGCGCGCATGGCGTTAGCTTCGCGTATTCGCTGTTATCCAGCTCTTTGTAGGACAGCACCCCCTCAAGAGGCAAATAACGGTCCTTGATGCTGCGGCAATTTTGGTCCAGATGGTAGAAGCGGCCGCCGTTGGGATTGAAAAACAGCGGCAGGTCGCTGTCGGGATACTCGTAGTATCGGTTGTCATCATCCCAGACCAGCACCTTGGTGTTCACCTTGATGTTGTTCCACAGCCAGGTCATATTGATGCCGTCGTTGTTGTTCAACCGCTGCACCCGAATGCAGCCATGGCTGGCCTTTTTGCCAAGCTGGGCTTCCTGGGAGGAATAATCCCAGTAACCGGTGGATTCATTCAGGATATAAGGTACCTCATGGATCAAGGCGCCGCCGTTGATACGCATGGACATCCGGCAAACAAGATTGCCGGCGTTGAAATCCCCTGTCCGGCTGACCATCAGAAACTCGCCTGAGGGCGTTTCATTCCAGGGCTGCTGCCGGGTAGGGATGCCGGTGGAAATCAACAGCTCGGTAAAGATTTTCCCCTCCTTGAAGACATACATGCGCTGCTTGAGTTTGTCGATCAAAATCCCATAGTCATTGCGCGGCTCAATCACGCGCAGGTCAGAGGTACGCACATAACCGCGAATCAGGGCATCAGTGTCCCCATATCCACGGCGGGTACGGTTGTTCGGGCCGTAAGATGAGTTGTACACCTCCACCAGGCTCCAGCCATCCTCACGCTGTTCAATAACATGCACGCCCTGGGATTCATAATGGATTTCACCCACAATGTTCTCTCGCTTGGCGCTGGCGTCCGGCGTGGCGCGGATGCGGTAAACATCGCGCTGATCCTTGCCCCAGACCACGGTAATGGGCTGCATCATCACCTTCCAGATGGCTTCCTCGTTGTAGTCGCCTACCGGCAGCCGCCAGAAATCCTTTCCATAGTCGGCTTCAGGCACCTCCTCCATGGTAGGTACCGCGTAATGATAGCCCTCGCGGGGATTGCCTGTCCGTGTTTCTACCGCAGAGGGTGACTGGTCCAACGTGTTCACACCCTGCGTACCGGATGATTGCTGCGCTGTCTGCTCATCTGCCTCATCCGGCGTGATGGAAAGCTCCTCATAGGCTTCCAGGCCCTCATCGGTGATGCTTTCCGGCTTTTGGACCACCTCAAGGGTAATGTGCTGCTGGTTGGCAGCAAAGCCTGTCTCATCCATAAATACAACTGAAAGCGTATGAAGTCCCGCAGGCGGCATTTCCCCGTCCATCATGCCGTCCCAGGAAATCTGCGTGATTCCCTGGTCAACTTCCCCATAAAACACCTGGTGCAGCTGCTGCGCAACATGAAAGACCACCGCCAGCGTGCCGGGCATATTTACCCGTACACTCATCGTCCATTCCTCACCGGGCACCAAGCGGGAATCCCCCAGCTGCAGCTGGGTGATCTGCGGGCTGATTGCGCCGATTTGCAGCGGCTGCTGCACACTGTCATCATCCATCCGGAGCTTGAGAAGGTACTGCCCCTCATGGACAGGCGTCATATCCGGATCCAAACCGTTCCAAACCAGGGTATTGCTGCCCTTGTGGATCATCAGATTCTGATGGATCACAAACATCTTCCTGTCCCTTGTGATCAAGCAGCAACAGGATCCCGCTGCCCTCACGCGCTGAATGAAAGCCGATCAATTCTGATTTTCCCGGGCGAATCAGCGCCGGAAACTGGAGAGCGCTGATAGATGTTGATCCGGCGATGACAGGTATATATGTCAAAAACAGTGTAATAATCAGTATGGAAACAAGGAGTCTTCTAACCATTCAACCCTCCTCCAATTAGTACAGGCTCATCCTATCAAAATGTTTGTTACCCTGCAACCACGACTTATAAACACATTGTAAACAAAATCGTCACAAGCTATAATGTATGCGTAACTAATAGGAGGAGATTTATTTGCCACTGGACGCTGTCGTTGCCGCCATCCGGGAAATCCGCGCGCCGGTCATCACCCTGGAGACTGATTTGCATGCCCTGGTTGCCGGAGCGCTTGATCAGGCGGATATCCCTTACGCACACGAGGTCATGATTGCTCCGCGGTGCCGGATTGATTTTCTGGCCCAGGGTATCGGGATCGAAGTCAAACGTGCCCGCCCCAATCTGCGCACCCTGTTGTCCCAGGCTACCCGTTATCTGGCTTCTCCCCGGGTGGAGGCGTTGCTGATTATCTGCGAGCGTGACCCCGGCATGCCCGCAACCCTGCTGGGCAAGCCCTGCCGCCTGGTCAGCCTGGCGGCGTTATGGGGCCTTGCAGTGCCTGAGAACTCAAAGGCGGTCCGCAAGACTCGATCCGATCCGATCTCCGCGCCGGACACAACCTCAATGCCGGCGACACAGGCTTCATCCCAAACAGCGCAATCCACGCGCCTTCCGCCTTATTTGCAAACCAGCCCACAGGAAGGGCGCCTGTATGGCACCCTGTCATATCTGGCGCGATCCAAATCCTGGGTCGTCAAAGGTGACCCGGCGGTAACAGAACTGATCAAACGCCTCTTCCCGGGAGCGGATTCAGGCAAGCGCGGCATTGCGCGCTTCTCAGCGCACCGGCGCCTTGTGGGCGAGCTGAACTGGCTGATGCAGCGCTACCCTTTAGCCATCATGCCGGCAGATCAGGAGCGCTGGGACAAGGCACTGGAAGAAACCAGGGAGCACTACCTGCGCCAGGAATCCTTTCGCCGCTGTGCGCCCGCCTGGCAAAACACTCACGGCAGCTTTACCGGCAAGCTGCGCGCATTCCAGGAATATGGCGCCAGTTGGCTGTGCCACACCAAACGCGCGCTTTTAGCTGATGAAATGGGTTTGGGAAAAACTGTACAGACCTTGGCCGCTCTCGCCTCGATGGACAGTTTTCCCGCCCTGATTGTGGTGCCGCCTCACCTGGTCAGCAACTGGACAGCTGAGGTTACCCGTTTCCTGCGCTTGAATGGCCAAGCGCCCCGTGTGCACATCCTCAAGGGACTTAAGCCTTATCCCCTGCCGGCGGCGGACATCTATCTTGTGCACTATCTGCTCCTGCGCGGCTGGAAGGATGCCTTGCCGGAGGTACCTGTTAAAGCGGTAGTCTTTGATGAAATTCAGGAGCTGCGCCACCGCGGCACTGAAAAATACAGCGCTGCCAGCCTGCTGGCCAATTCTTGCGAGCGTGTGTACGGCTTGTCCGGTACGCCGATTTACAACCAAGGCGGCGAAATCTGGAATGTGGTAAATATTCTGGATTTTCACCTCCTGGGCGATTGGGAGTCCTTCTCCCGGGAATGGTGTTATGGTTACGGAAATGCCGTGGTCATACATCCAGACTGGCTGGGCGATCACCTGCGCCGCGAGGGACTGATGCTGCGGCGCACAAAAAAAGAGGTGCTTAGTGAGCTGCCTGACAAACGCCGCCTGGTTACCCAAGTGGATGCTGATGATGCGTTGTTTGCAAAGCTCATGCAGCCGGTGATTGAACAGCTGCGCGCTTTTCAGCAAAATGACCTGCTAACCCCCTCACAAAGAGCTTTGTTTGAAGGCAAGCTTTCTCAGGATGAGCGTCAAGCCACCGGCATCGTCAAGGCGCCCTATGTGGCACAGTTTGTGCGCGCGCTGCTTGAGAATAATGAAAAAGTACTGCTGTTTGCCCATCATCATGCAGTCATGGACATTTACAGAAAAGAGCTTAAACGCTTTTCACCCGCTTTTATCACGGGACGTGAAACCACTGCCCGGAAGGAGGCAGCTGTCGCGCGCTTCATGGAAGGGCGGACTGATCTATGTTGTATTTCCCTGCGCGCAGCATCCGGGCTTAATCTCCAGCGCGCCACCTGCGTGGTGTTTGGTGAGCTGGATTGGTCGCCCGCTGTGCACAGCCAAGCGGAGGACCGCGCTCACCGCATCGGTCAGCAGGACTCATTGTTGTGCTACTATTTAATCACCCATGGCGGCAGCGACAGCCTGATGCAAGACGCCCTGGGGCTCAAGGTCAGCCAGTTCCTGGGGTTGATGGGTGAAACACCCCTGTCGCAGACCCAGGTTGCCCAGTCCGCCAGCATGGCACGCAAGCATGTTGAGGATATGGTAACGCGCTGGCTGCCCGGGCTTGATTGACAGCCTTGGGGGCAATGGCTAAGATATTGTTTGAAATGAGGACAGGCTTTTGCGAATTTTAGGGATTGACCCGGGTCTGGCCACCCTGGGGTGGGGTCTGATCCGAGCCCACGCCAACAAACCGGCCTTTGTCGCCTGCGGCGTGATCACTACCGCGCCGGATTGCTATTTTCCCCAGCGTCTGATGCAAATAGAGCAGCGCATCGGTGAACTTCTGGAGCTGTACCAGCCTGAAGCCATCGTTTTTGAGCAATTGTTTTTCGCCCGCAACGTCACCACCGCCTTCAATGTAGGCGCGGCGCGCGGGGTAGCTGTAGCCAGCTGCGCACGCTATACACAAAACCTGTTTGAATACACCCCCATGCAAATCAAGCAGGCTGTGGTAGGCTACGGCAAGGCCGAGAAAAGTCAGGTGCAGCAAATGGTCAAGCTGTTGCTCGGTTTGCCCACACACCCCAAACCTGATGATGCCGCAGACGCCGTGGCTGCTGCCTTGACCCACTACAACGCCGGCCGTTTTGGCCGCAATCACCTGATGAAATAGAGGATACGGATGTACGCATTTTTGGAAGGCCTGGTCGCCGAAAAAACCAATAACGAACTGGTACTCAATGTCAACGGCGTGGGCTACCAGGTGTTGTGCACCCAGTCGGCAATGGCCGCTGCGCCCGCCAAGGACGAGTTTATGCGCATATACACCTGGCTGTCGGTGCGTGAGGATGCCATGGAGCTGTTTGGCTTCCATTCAAAAGAGGAGCGATCCATGTTCCTCCACCTCAACAGCGTCACCGGCATCGGGCCGCGCACCGCCATGAACGTGCTGGGCAGCATGCCCTTGAAGGACCTGACCCTGGCGATCCTGACGGAAGACTTGCAAATGCTATCCCGTGCACCGGGCATTGGCAAAAAAACCGCCCAGCGCATCACGCTGGAACTCAAAGATCGCATGAGCAAGGAAGAACTTGCCGGCGGATTGTCTGTCCTGCCCATCGGTCCCACAAGCACTCCCTCAGGCGCAGTGGGCGAAGCCATCGCGGCGCTGAGCGCCCTGGGCTACAGCCAGTCCGAGGCTGCGCTAGCGGTATCGCGCGTTCATCAGGCCGGCAGCGATCTGCCCTCGGATGAACTGGTCCGCCAGGCGCTGCGCTCAATGATGAAAGGATAAATAATGGGTGACGATCGTTTCATGATGGCGGGTTATCGCGAGGAGGACAGTGAAAGCGAATTGTCTCTTCGCCCAAAAAGCCTGCGCGAATACATCGGGCAGGACGCTGTCAAGCAAAACCTGTCCATTTATATCAAAGCCGCGCTCAAGCGGCGTGACGCGTTGGACCACATGCTGCTGTATGGGCCGCCGGGCTTGGGCAAAACCACGCTTGCATGTATCGTGGCAGCTGAAATGGGCCAAAACATCCGCGTTACCTCAGGACCGGCCATTGACCGCCCGGGCGACCTGGCCGCCATCCTTACCAACCTCAACGCCGGCGATGTACTGTTTATTGACGAAATCCACCGGCTCTCCCGGGCGGTGGAAGAGGTGCTTTACCCGGCGATGGAGGATTACGCCCTGGATATCATGATTGGCAAAGGCCCCACCGCGCGCTCCATGAGGCTGGACTTGCCGCGTTTTACCCTGGTAGGCGCCACCACACGCGCAGGTCAGCTTTCCGCGCCGCTGCGCGACCGTTTTGGGATCATGTTCCGCCTGGAACTATACTCCCCGGAGGAGCTGGCGCAGATCGTTCGCCGTTCTTCCGCCATCCTGGGTATGCCGGCCGACGAGGAGGGCATTATTGAGATAGCCCGCCGCAGCCGCGGCACCCCGCGCATCGCCAACCGCATGCTCAAACGCGTACGCGATTACGCGCAGGTGCGTGCGGATGGCAAAATCACAAAGGCAGTTGCCGATGAAGGTTTGAAACTCCTGGAGGTGGATGCCCTGGGGCTGGACAAGGTAGACCGAAACGTACTGGCTACCATGATAGAAAAGTTTGACGGAGGTCCGGTAGGACTGGATACCCTGGCGGCTGCTACCGGGGAGGATGCGCTGACCATCGAGGATGTCTATGAGCCCTTCCTGCTGCAGCTGGGTTTTCTCCAGCGCACGCCCCGCGGCCGTGTAGCCACCCGTGCCGCATATTCTCACCTTGGATACTCCCTGGATCATCTTGAAAGAAACACCGATTCGCAGGTCACCTTTTTTGATGAAAACCAGTGATTTTTTCTACCATCTCCCGGAAGAACTGATAGCGCAAACACCTTTGCAGCAGCGCGATCAAAGCCGCATGCTGGTTTGCGACCGTGAAACTTCCGCAAGGGAACACCGTTTGTTTTCAGATTTGCCCGGTTACCTGCGCCCGGGCGATGTAATGGTTCTCAACCGCAGCCGCGTCATTCCGGCGCGGCTGCTTGGCGTCAAGGAGGACAGCGGCATCACGGCAGAAGTGCTGTTGCTCAAGCGCCTTGACGCCCGGCGCTGGGAGGCTCTGGTCAAACCCGGGCGCCGGCTGAAACAGGGCTCGACAGTGATTTTTGGCCAAGGCGAGCTGCGGTGTGAAATAGGCCCGGCAACCGCCTTTGGCGGCCGTGAGGTCTCCTTTACCCAGAATGGCGTGTTTGAGGAGGTGCTTGAGCGCCTGGGCAACATGCCGCTGCCGCCTTATATCCATGAGCAGCTTCAAGACCGCAGCCGCTATCAAACCGTATATGCCAAGGAGGATGGCAGCGCCGCAGCGCCAACGGCCGGGCTGCATTTCACGCCACGTGTGCTAAATCAAATCCGGCAGCAGGGCGTTTCAGTAGTCACCTTGCTGCTGCATGTGGGCCTGGGCACTTTCCGCCCGGTTAAGGAAGAAGAAGTAGAGCACCCATGTGATGCATGAGGAATGGTATGAACTTGACCCGCAAAGCGCTCAGGCCATCAACACGGCACGCGCGGCCGGCGGCCGTGTATTATGCGTGGGCACTACCTGCGTACGCACGCTGGAATCGCTCGCTGATGAGCAGGGTATTATACGCCCGGGAAACGGCACCACCGATATTTTCATCACCCCCGGTTACCGTTTCCGCGCAGTAGATATGCTGCTGACCAATTTTCACCTGCCCCAAAGCACCCTGCTGATGCTGGTTTCGGCTTTCATGGGACGGGAGAATGCCCTGGATGCATATCAGGCAGCCGTTCGCGAACACTATCGTTTCTTCAGTTTCGGCGATTGTATGCTCATCGGGCAAGGCCTCGCCTGTACCGGCTGCTGAGCACTTGTCTTCAAGTCTCTGCCGGCCAATGACTTCACCTCTGTATGCCTAACAACCAAAACGCCTGAAAACTATTCCTTTCCAAAAATATCCAGACGGACCTCCCTGGCAAACAAGCGATAGACATTCGTTTGGCAGCGACGGTCAAAATAAGCCTTCAACTCCAAAAAGGCCCGCCAATTTCAATGGACTGTCCGGGCTGACGCCGTGGCGCAATCCCACATCCACCAGCCGGCGCTCCACCAGCGTCACGCTGCCGGGCAGGCTGATGGCATCGCACAGCTGAACCAGGCGGATTTCATCGTCATAATCTGTCCCTTCCAGCAATGTCTCAATCAGCGCGGTTTCACGGGCCGAGCAATCATTGAAGCCGTTATAAAACGCGAGATTTTTCACAGGAAAGGAGTGGCTCAGGCAAACCCGGGCCACTTTTTCATACCCCTGAGCCATCATCAGTTCATACCCGGCCAGCACATGGCGCAGGGCAGTCCTGCCTTCATAGCGCCCAATGTCATGCAGCAGTCCCAGGGTATGGCATCGTCCTGCGTCCATGTCACAGGCATGTGCTATGGTCCGGGCGGCACGCGCTGCGGTGCACGCGTGACTGACCCAGGGGCCGGGGTTGAGCCGGGCAGCCCAGTCCAGCAGCTCCTTCGCCTGCTGTGGGGAGGGAAGATCCTTTGCCATGTCGTTTTCCTTTGAAGATAAAGTATATCAATAATCAACAATAAAAAAAGCCGCTGACTTGCGGCGTTTTGGCTCGGTTATCAGGCCTGTGCCTTGTTCAGGGCACGAGCCATTCGGGCCTTTTTGCGGCTGGCGGTATTCTTGTGAATAACCCCTTTGGCCACGGCGCGATCCAGAGCGCTGGTCGCTGCGCTGAGATGTTCGGGCGCGGCGCTTAATTCCGCGTTGAGCGCCAAGGTATATTTCCTGACGGCGGTCTTAACCCCCGATTTCACCATGCGGTTGCGAAGGTTCTTTTTCCTGTTGACCCGAACGCGCTTCTCCGAAGAACGGATGTTTGGCAACTTGCTTCACCTCCTGCCCTGCCAATTCAACAAAGCAAATATTATCACATGCCTTGAGATTGTGCAAGCAATTTTCCCGTGTTGTCAAGATTTTCCGTGTTGTCAAGATTTTCCTCCCAAGAGTTGTCACCCAAGTTGTCTCCTTTTTTGCCCCGCCATTGTCCTGCCATTTTTATGCTACTTTCATTGCCCAGGGTTTTCAATCCCGCTTCAAAGGGCACAGTACAGCCGGCAAAGGGCACAGTACAGCCGGCTCGATTGCGCGAAAACCAATTTCGTTGGTATGATATTGACACTTTCCATGTGACAAAGCTCTCATGTTTTTGAAAGGAGATGTTAGCAAGCTTGTCAGTCCCTATGGATGCATTTGACACCTGTGTTGCCTTGTTCGGCTTAAATGACCGCAATGTCCAGCTGTTGGAAGAAAGCCTGCAGGTGACCATTCACCTGCGTAACAATGAACTGCATGTCTCCGGCGAACAGGAAAACACTCAAATCGCTGAGCGTGTCATTCACGAACTGCTCGCCCAGCTCAACGCCGGCGAGCACATTGATGAGTCCCGCATCCGCTATCTGATCTCGCTTGCCCGTCAAAACCGCCTGGAGCATGTGGAGAGCCTTTCCAAAGAAGCTGTAGCTTTTACGCACCGGGGTAAACGCATCGTCAGCAAGACTGAGGGCCAGCGTCAATATGTCAAAGCCATCAAGACCTCCGGACTCACATTTTCCGTAGGCCCGGCCGGTACCGGAAAAACCTTCCTGGCCATCGCCATTGCGGCCGTGGCGTACCGCAACAAAGAGGTCGAACGCCTCATCCTGACGCGCCCGGCGGTTGAAGCCGGCGAAAAGCTGGGTTTTTTACCCGGTGACATGGCGCAAAAGGTGGATCCCTACCTGCGTCCGCTGTATGACGCGCTGTATGAGATTGTCGGGATCGAGGCTTATCAGCGTATGATAGAGCGCGGCGCGATTGAGGTAGCTCCTCTGGCTTTTATGCGCGGACGCACACTCAATGACGCTTTCATCATCCTTGATGAAGCGCAAAACACCACGCCTGAGCAAATGAAAATGTTCCTCACCCGTATGGGTAAAAACGCGCGCTGCGTGGTCACCGGCGATCCTTCCCAGATCGACTTGCCCAACTTCAAGAAATCAGGATTGTTGGTCGCGCTGGATGTCCTTCAAGGTGTTGAGGGTATTTCCATTGTCCGCCTGGGCCGGGAGGACGTGGTTCGCAACGATCTGGTTGCCAGGATTGTCAGCGCTTATGAAGATTATGAGACGAGGAAAACAAATGATGCATGAACTGCCTTCAGGCAAGCCTAGCCTTAAGTCCGGCAGCTTGTTCAATCGCCTGGCAGCCTTGACTGCTTCCAAGCCCTTCCATCAAAGCCTGATAATTGTTATAGGCTCTTTGGTTTGCCTGGCTGTTTTTCTGATCACTGTTACACCGAAACGCTACAACCTGTCCGTCGGCATGGTGCCCAACCAGACCATCGCCGCCAACAAGGATGTGGAAGATGAACTGACCACTCTGCGCAACAGGGAAGCCGCAGCTGCTGCCGTCACGCCCATATATCATTATCAGGACGGCATCACCGAAAAGGTCATGCTCAACCTGGACGCTGTGTACGCACAAATGCTGGGTGTACGGCAATTTGCCCAATCCCTGCCTGATTACGGTCCTACCCGGGTATATACGCAAGAGGAATACGAAGCCGCCCACAACATCATCAATCTCTTACCCCTCAAGGATTTTCAGCTGTCTACGCTGATGAACGCTACGGAATCACAGTTTGACGAGATGTTCTCCTCCCTTAGCCCTGCTATCCGCAATACCATGCAGGGAAATGTAACCCAGGGGCAGGAGTCCATCGCCATCACGGCCATCATGCAGGTGGTCGGTTTCAAAACCAACGTCAGCCTGCTGCAAAACGTCGTATTGCCGCTGCTGCGGGCCATTATATTGCCTAACATGGTGGTGGATGACATAGCAACTGAAACCGCCCGACAAGCTGCGTGGGAAGCGGTTGAGCCGGTCATGTACCAGCAGGGCCAAAACATTGTTGTCGCGGGCGAGGGCAGAATCCGAGAGAATCAGATTGCCATGCTCAACACCCTGGGGTTGCTCAGTGACAATTCAATTGATGTCGCCATGTATCTTGGCGCCTCTGCGCTGGCCATGGTCATCCTGTCCTTGATGGCCATCGCGCTGGCTGTGTTTTGCAAGCCGCTGTTCAGTGATGTTAAACGCCTGCTGATTATTTACCTTGTCATCATCAGTACCCTTGCGCTTGGTTTGCTGAGCAAATCCTTAGAGCTCATCTATTTAGCGCCCCTGATTTTCCCCTTCATGCTGCTTACGGTCACCTTAGGCGTGCTTCCCGCTATCATTGCGGGAAGTGCCTCTACCCTGATCAGCGTGCTGATGATGGTTACAGGCACCACCAGCGCCAACCAGGATATGGTCAACCTGCTGATCATGGGCCTGGTCTCCGGCAGCCTGACCGGGATCATGCTGCACAAGAAATACCAGCGTTCCTTTATTTTATTCTCAGGTGGCGTCACGAGTCTTGTAAGCTTTGTGATTGTTTTGGCCATTGGCTTAATGACCAGCATGAGCATCAAGCAAACCTTCAATAAAGCCCTGTGGGCCATGGCAGGCACCGCGATCAATGCACTGCTGTGCATGTCTGTCCAACCAGTGGCAGAGTCGCTGTTCAACCTGCCCACGCCTATGCGCTTGCTGGATTTGACCAACCCCAATCATCCGCTGATGCGCCGTTTGCTCATGGAGGCGCCCGGCACCTATCACCACAGCATCATCATCGCCAACCTGGCGGAAGCCTCGGCTGAAGCCATCGGCGCCAACCCGCTTCTTGCGCGCGCGGGCGCTTACTTCCACGATATCGGAAAGCTCAAACGTCCTTTGTTTTTTAAGGAAAACCAGATCGGAAGCGGTAACATCCACGATACGACAGACCCACAGATTTCAGCAGCCATTATTATTTCTCACATCCGCGAAGGGCTGGCCCTGGCCAAACAGCACCGTCTGCCTTATGAGATACAACAGATCATCGCCGAGCACCACGGGGATTCTCTGGTCGCTTATTTTTATCACAAGGCCAAGCAGGCAGCTGGCGACAAACCGGTGGACGAGGCTGGTTTCCGCTACCCGGGCATACCGCCGCAAACGGCTGAAGGCGCGGTTATCATGTTGTGCGACACGGTGGAGGCAGCTATCCGTACGCTGTCCAACCCCACCACAAATGAGATCGCGGCCTTCATCGACGAACTCATTCAAAAGAAGGTTCAAAGCGGACAGATGGTCAATGCGCCGCTGACGCTCAAGCAGCTCAACATCATCCGCGATACCTGCGCAGCCGCCATCTATGGCGTATTCCACGAACGCATCGAATACCCCAGCGCATCCAAGCTGCCAGCAAGTGACCGCCTGATTTCCCATCTCCAGCATATTCGCTCCGCAACGCGCACAAAGCCAACCCGGCCGCTTGCACACATCGGAAGCCTTCAAGATCACTCTGCCGATAAAGATGAGCAAGACCCGCCCAAGGAAATATCCGCTGAGCAAATCCCCCTCCCGGACAGCTCCGCGGAAGAGGACAATGCTCCTTGATCGTCCAGGTGGAACAACGTATTCCCTTCCCCATGCCCGAGCGTACATTTTTTGATGAAGCCGCAAGGGCCTGTCTGCGTTTGCAGGGCATCAACGCTCCCTGCCTGATCAACCTGGTGCTGACAGACGACCCGGATATCCGGGAGGTAAACCACACTTGGCGCGGCATTGACAGCCCAACCGATGTGCTCAGCTTCCCCTGCCTTTCCCTGACACCAAACCGTCTGTTCGACCCTTCCGCTCCCGGCGCCCAGGCAGCTTGGGACAGCGATGCCAACGCCTTTTTTTTAGGCGATATTCTGCTCAACATTCCCCAGGCTATGCGCCAGGCTGCGCAGTTAAACAATACCATTCGCCGGGAAATCATCTACCTGTTTGTGCACGGTGTATTCCATTTGATGGGATATGATCATATCACCAAGGAGGATCAGCAACGTATGCGAAACCTGGAAGAGCAATCGCTTGAAGCCACCAGCCCTGCGCCGGTCAGCGATGAGCAATTGCTTGATCTGGCGAGGGCTGCGCGTGAGTTTGCCCACACCCCCTATTCCAACTATAAGGTGGGCGCAGCGCTCCTGGCACGTGATGGCACAGTGTATACAGGCTGCAACATTGAGAACGCTTCTTACGGCCTGACAAATTGCGCCGAGCGCACAGCGGTGTTCAAGGCAGTCAGCGAGGGCAATGCAGCGTTTGACACCATTGCTATCGCGGCAGACCGCACAGCGCCCTGGCCATGCGGCGCCTGCCGCCAGGTACTGAGCGAGTTCGCCCCTAAGCTGCGCGTGCTCATCTCCTGGGGAGAAGGCCAAACCGACAGCAGCACGCTGGACCAACTGTTGCCCCACAGTTTTTTAAGTTTTCAGGAGGATACGCATGGCTGAAACCGCAACCCCGTTCAAATCCGGTTTTGTCAGCCTTGTCGGACGGCCCAATGTAGGCAAGTCCACGCTGCTGAACGCGCTGGTTGGTGAAAAGGTAGCTATCATCTCCCCAAAGCCACAGACTACCCGCAACCAGATTATCGGCATTCACAACGGCAAGAATCACCAGGTGGTGTTTGTGGACACGCCCGGCATTCACAAGCCCAGAAACCGCCTGGGTGAATATATGGAGAAAAGCGTTCAGGATGCCCTGCAGGCCATTGACGCGATGGTCGTTATTGCCGATGCCTCCCGTGCAGACCCGCAGGAGCGGGAGACCATCCGCGCCCTGGCCCAGAAACAGGTGCCTAAGTTTTTGGTGCTCAACAAAATTGACCTGATTCATCCTCAACAGCTGTTGCCCCTGATCGCACTGTACCAGGATGATGGCTTTGACGCCATTTTGCCCCTGTCCGCCAAAACCGGGAATGGCGTGGACGTACTGATGAAGCACATCCTTGCTCATCTGAAGGAAGGCCCTCGCTATTATCCTGAGGATCAGTGGACAGCACAAACCGAACGGCAAATCATCGCCGAATTGATCCGCGAACAAGCGCTGTACCTCCTCCAGGAGGAAATTCCCCATGGAGTAGGAATAGAAATCCTCTCCATGAAAGAACAAAGCCCTACCCTGATAGAAATCTTCGCCGACATTTACTGTGAGCGCGCCTCCCATAAAGGCATCATTATCGGCAAACAGGGCAGCATGTTAGGTCAAATCGGCAGCCGTGCCAGAGCTCAGATTGAAGCGCTGCTGGACACACAGGTGATGCTTAAGCTATGGGTCAAGATACGCCCGGACTGGCGCAATTCCAACAACGATCTCAAGACTCTGGGGTATGGTGAATAACGAATGAAAAAACGCCTCTTGTCCTTTATTCTGGCTCTTCTTGTGTGTCAAGGCATGCTGCTTGTCCTGCCTTCCCTGGCTGATGATAAAACGCAGATACAGAAATACTCCTATATGTTCTTTGGCACCTTTGACACCGCGATCAGCATCATCGGCTACGCGCCCGGCCAGGAAGCCTTTGACAAGGCAACCGCCCTGGCGGAGACCGAATTTAACCGCCTGCACAAGCTGTTTGACCAGTATTATCCCTATGAGGGGCTTAACAACATCTACGCTCTCAACCATGGCGCAGCCAAGGACCCCATGTGCGTTCCGGAGGATCTGTTCAACTTCCTGGCATGGTGCAAAAAACAGCAACATCAAACCCGGGGCAAAGTCAATATCGCCCTGGGCGCCGTGCTGGCTCTGTGGCATAATGAGCGTGACAATGCAGAGCTGAATCCCGACAAAGCCCGTTTACCCGATTGGACTGCGCTTGAAAAAGCCAATGCCCACACCAGTATTGACGATTTGATCCTGGATGATGCCAGGCAGACCGTCTTTTATGCTGACCCGTTGCTAAAGTTGGACGTAGGCGCGGTAGCCAAGGGCTATGCTACCGAGCTGGTCGCCAAGCAACTGCTAAACAGTGAAATGTCCTCTTTTATCATCAACGCCGGAGGAAATGTGCGCACAGGCCACCCGCCGCTGGACGGGCGTTCCAGCTGGGGAATCGGCATCCAGGATCCTGATGCTGCCGTGGTGCTGCCCGGCAGCAATGATGTGATAGACGTGCTGTACCTGTCCGATCTTTCCCTGGTCACCAGCGGAGACTACCAACGGTACTATGTGGTAAACGACAAACGCTACCACCACCTGATCGATCCGGATACCCTGATGCCTGCAGATTTTATGCGCTCGGTTACTATCATCACGCAGGATTCCGGCTTGGCAGACCTGCTGTCCACTGCGGTCTTCCTGATGCCCTTTGAGGAAGGCTATGAATTTGTGACCTCGCTGAAAGGCGTAGAGGCTTTCTGGATACTTAATGACCGCAGTATCCGTATGACTCCGGGTGCGCAGTCAGTGTCCTATCATCAGGGCTACCGGCCGTAGCCGACAAGAATTAAATTTTTCAAGACAGTGTAAGCGCACCGCCTTCCAATACCAGGCAAGTGATTCAAACAACCTGCCCATATTTTTATTGTGTTATCACCAGAAGGGGTACAATCATTTCCCGCGCTGTCATCCCGGCGTGCATGCCCAGCATTTTGCAGTGTTCCCTTTTCGTAAACAAAGCTTTGTCCGAAATAGCCAGCGCCAGGTAATCCCCAATATAGCTTGCCAAATCCTGCCGGCTGACACCGGGACCGAACAGCCCGCGCGACAAGGCTTCCCGGCTGTCAAGCAATAAAAAATCGCTGCCAAAGGCCTGTTCAAACGCTTCAGGAAAAGCGCGATAATACCGGGGTTTAACATAGAAAGCGCATGCTCGAGGCTCCAGGACACCGGGCCGCAGAAGCATCTCGCTCAAACGCGGATGCTCCTCCACCACCACCGGCTGAGCGTCTATGAGCCCATGATCCGCTGTGGCAAGCAGCAGCACATCCTTTGGGAGCTCCATCGCAAGCGCCTGCATCTGCTGGTCTATTTCCAGCAGAGTGTTCCTGACTTGCAGGCTGTCCACACCATGGATATGCATGTCCGTGTCCGGTTGATTGGTGTAAGCATATACGTATTGTCTGCCCGGCCCCCGGACCACTGTCAGTATCTGATCGCGTAGCTGCTCAAGGTTGTCTGCATACAGCTCATCATACCTGGAAATAGCAAATCCCGCCGCCAAACCGGCTTTTTGGATGCGCTTTTCCAGAGAAGCAAATGGCAAAAAAGTCTTGGCAGCGTGCGGAAAAGGGGCCGGTTGCTGCGTAAACTGCAGATGATTGCTGAACACGTCCACACTGGTGCTGGTTTGCGGAAAAAACATCGTCCAGCCCAGCCAGTCATGCTCATTGGGATACAGCCCGCTGCGCAACGAAGTGGTTGCAGCCACTGTAGTAGGGGGAAACACCGCACTCAGGTCCATCATCCGCCGGCTGGGCAGATAGGCGTCCCCTGGAAATGATTGACTCAGGCTGACACTGCCCAACCCATCAAGTACCAACAACACAACACTGCGCCAAGCGCCACGTGACAGCAGGCTGTCAACCTCCGGAATACCCGGATGCATATCAGGCATGCCAAAATATGACGCGATGCTGCTGACCAGGTTGACACCACAGCGCTGGTAGTCCGGCCAGTGCACCTTAGTTCCCAAATCGTTCAATTAATTCTCCAGCCAGCCTGATTTGCTGGCTGATCCTCTCCATAATCTCTTGCGTGGAAATATCTTGTTCCCCGGCTTTGGGTGTGCCTGTGAGACAGCAGGAAGCCAAAACATTGTCTGCCGCGCTTCGCAGGCAATCGCCCTCACGGACCATGTTCAGCGCAGACTTAAGCATGGCTTGTGTTGCGTACAACACTGAGAACAGCGGAATCTCTTCCTGATCCGCCCTTGTTACACCATAGAACTGCCCGCCGTCAGACAACAGCAAGATATAGGCCAGGTTTTCAGTGCCATTCAGGTAGTGCAACAGCCCGGCTGCCAGCGCGGCATCCTTTGGGGAAGCCATCACCAACTGTACAGGCGTTGCCTCCTGCTTGAGAGTTGACATTAAAAAGGTATCCAATGCCATTTCCCGCGGCGCGGATTGCATGGCAGCGTACATGGCGGCCTTGTTGAGCGCGCCGGCATAATCTGTCCCGTCCTCGGGGGCGATATACAACACATCAGCTGCGTTCCTGCGTGCCAATGAACAGGCGCTTACCGCGGTCTTGCCGATGACGGATACACTGTTCTTAAGAGGCCATATCAGATCAAAGTCCGCCAGCGGCCCGGTTTTGAGGCGGGCTAGATGCTGAATATCCGCGGGCTTTGAAAGTGTCAGGCAACCGGCGTGACAGCCTAAAACCACTCCGAACTCCTGCAGGAAACTTACACTGCCCGCTAGCAATACAGCATCATGCTGCTGCGCGGTCTCTGCCAGATTCCCTGCATCGCCATGCTCGCTTGGCACAAACTCACGCATGGAAAAGCTGTGCGAAAACGCAAGCGCCAACTCGCTCAGCACGTTTTGCGCCAGGCGCAGAGCCTCCCGTTGGAACGCATCCTCGGCAACAAACAATATCTTCGTTCGCATCTTACTCCCAGTCTACCGGATAACGATCCACGGCATATTGCAGACCTTTGCTGTTTTTTAACAACATATTGACGACATTGTCAATCAGACGCTGGTCTGTAAATGGAGTAGGCGCAAAGTCATTGTAATCCGTCCGTGAGGAAATCCGGCTGGGAATAATGCGAAATGAGTCTGGTTCAATCGAGTTCTGCTTCACATTAAACCTGATTTGAAACAAAAAGGTACTCATATCACTTGGCTTATTGTTTCCGGCAAAACTGAAATTTCCCAGGGAGTAGACGATGTAGCGTCCATTATAAAACTCGATCGGATTGATGCGGTGACTGTGGTGCCCCAGCACCAAATCAGCCCCGGCGTCAATGGTAGCGCGCCCCAGCTCGATCTGATTGCGGTTGGGCTTATAATCCAGTTCCGCCCCCCAGTGAAAACTAACAATCACGATATCATAAAGCGCCTTGGCATTTTGCACATCCTGAGGCACTTTGACGAGCAACTCAGCCACCTGCTCACGATATTGCTGGTAAGTCAGCATCGCGATGGACACGCCGTTGACCTCATACACACCCATGTTTTGCGCGTCACTCCATACGATGCCCGCGCTGTCCAGCGCGGCCTTGGTATCATTCAACCCGGCTTCCCCATGGTCCATGACGTGGTTGTTTTGCAGTGCCACCGCCTCAATGCCACCATCCTTCAAAATGCTCACATACTCCGGGGGCGCAGAGAAAACAAACTGGTTGTTGGTCTTGTATACCGGCGCGTTGGTCAGCGTTCCCTCAAAATTGACAATGGTCAGATCGTCCGCGAGCAGGATGTCGCGCACGTTGCGGGTAAGGAAATTTAGATCCCCGCCCTGCTTTTTGAGCTCCCGCTCAAAAAGGGAGTCGCCGCGCTTGCGCACATCACCACCGATGGTCATGTCTCCTCCTGCGGTAATCACCAACTGAAAGCTTCCATCCTTGAACTGCCGCTCAGGCTGTACGGTGGCTAGAGGCGGCTGGGTGGGATCTGTAGAATAAATATCCGCCGCAGGCGGCGCAGGCGTAGCCAACAGCGAGGGATCAAGGTCATAGATAGAAATCTCCTCATCTGCCAACGCCACACTCATGGGCACCAAACACAGCAGGATGAAAATTAAAAGCAACAAACCGGTCCGTTTCACAAGATATCTCCTATAAGCTGGCCAGGAAAGCTTTAATCCGTTCAAAAGCCGCCAGCAAACTGTCTGTCGCTGTTGCATAACAACAGCGAATGTGCCCCTCTCCGCTGGGCCCAAAGGCACTGCCGGGTACACACACCACATGCTGCTCCTTGAGAAGACGCTCGCAAAACTGCTCACTGTCAAGCCCGGTGCGGCGGATGCTGGGGAAGGCATAAAATGCACCCCTGGGTTCAAAGCATGGAAGCCCCATCTCGTTGAAGGCTTTGACCATCAGCCGCCTGCGGCGGTCATAGCTTTCACGCATCCTGCTCACTTCGGTATAATCAGTCTCCCGCCCCTGGCGCAGCGCGTTCCAGGCAGCCACCTGGCTTTGGCGGCTGGCACACATGATGGTATACTGATGAATACGCGCGCATGCCCTGACAACCTCTGCGGGCGCACACAGGTAACCCAAGCGAAAACCGGTCATCGCAAAGGCTTTGGAAAAGCCGCTGACCACCATACACCGTTCACGCATACCCGGCAGCGAGGCAATGGAAGGCTGCCGGAATCCATCATAGCATAATTCCGCGTAGATTTCGTCACACACGACAAACAAATCATAGCGTATGGCCAATTCGGCAATACGCTCCAGACGTTCCCTGGGCATAACAGCTCCGGTTGGATTGCTTGGATAGCTTAACACCAGCACGCGGCTTTGAGGCGTAATCCGGGCTTCCAGATCCTCAGGAAGCAATTCAAAGCTGTTCTCCGCACGCGTGGGCACGCTGACCGGTACGCCAAGGGCAAACCTGGTACAAGCTTGATAACTGATGTAACAGGGTTCCGGAATTAGTACTTCATCCCCCGGACGTACCAGGACCCGCAACGCAATGTCAATGGCTTCGCTGGCGCCGACAGTCACCAGCACTTCGCTGTCCGGCGCATAAGTCGCTTCGAAGCGTGTGTGCAAATAATGGGCTATCTCTTCTCTCAGGGGAAAAATGCCCGCGTTGGTAGTGTACTGGGTTTCTCCATCCAGCAGGCTGTCAATCGCAGTATTGCGCACAGCAAACGGCGTAATAAAATCCGGCTCCCCCACGCCCAGGGAAATGACATCCTTTATTGTGCCTGCAATGTCAAAAAATCGCCGGATCGCGCTGGGAGGCACGGCTTCAATGGCAGGGTTGACAAAACGACTGCTCATGGCGAGACCGAAAGCCTCCTGTCCTCCTCCGGTCGGTCAAAAACAACACCATCCTGTTTGTAACGTTTCAACACAAAGCTGGTGCTGGTACCGGTCACGGTTTCCAAGGGACTGAGACGTTCGGAGACAAACTGCGCCAGCTCCTTAAGGGTAGGAGCCACTACCTGGATCAGCAAGTCGTATGTGCCGCTCATCAGGTATAGCCCCCGCACTTCCTCAAAATTGTTGATTCTCCTGGCAACCGCGTCAAAACCGAAGTCGCGCTGCGGGGTAACCTTGACTTCAATCATGGCTTCAACCACGTTGCGCTCAGCTTTGTCCCAGTTGACAATTGGGCGATAACACAGAATAACGCCGTCTCTTTCCAGCGTATCAATAATACCGGCAACTTCCCGGATATCCATGCCCAGCATGACCGCCATTTGTTCCAGCGGAATGCGGCAATCCTCATTAAGCAAGTCCAGCACCCGTTTTTGTTGTCCGTTCATATATCTCTCCTTTGCAAGGGCTTGTTGTCAGAAAATGCCGCTGATAACGCCGTCGTTGTCCACATCGATGTTCAGCGCCGCAGGTTGCTTGGGCAGTCCGGGCATGGCGATAATGTCACCGGCAAAGGCAACGACAAATCCCGCGCCGCCGGACAAGCGCGCATCACGTATGGTCAGTTCAAAACCGCTGGGCGCTCCCAGCAAAGCTGCGTTGTCACTAAAGGAATACTGTGTTTTTGCGATGCATACAGGATAATCTCCAAAGCCATCCTCTGTCAATTGCGCCAGGATTTTCTTGGCCTGGGCAGAGAAGCTGACACTGCCGGCATGATAGATCTTGGTAGCAACAGCTTCAATCTTCTGGGTTAAGGAAGCCTCGTCCTCATAGGTGAAGCGCATCTGGCTGCCCAAGCCCAGGTCGGCCAGATCAGCAACGGCCTGCGCCAACTCCTTGGTGCCCTGGCCCCCTTTGGCCCAGCCGTCGCTGAAGCGGCACGGCACCTGCTCAGCATCCATAGCCGCCTGCAGGGTTTCGATTTCCATCCGGGTATCACTGACAAAGTGGTTGATGGCCACAACAACCGGCAAATTCCATATAGTCTTCACATTGCGGATATGCGCGATCAGATTTTCCATCCCGGCCTTGAGCGCCGGTATATTCTCCTGGTTCAGCTCAGCCTTTGGTACACCGCCATGGTGCTTAAGCGCCCGGATGGTCGCCACCAGTACCACAACGTCCGGCCGCAGACCGCTGGCACGGCATTTGATGTCGATAAATTTTTCCGCGCCCAGGTCAGCGCCGAAGCCTGCCTCAGTCACCACGTAGTCGGCCATCTTCATTGCAAGACGCGTGGCGGCGATCGAGTTGCAGCCATGGGCGATATTGGCAAAGGGGCCCCCATGAATCAGCGCCGGGGTATGATCAATCGTCTGCACCAGGTTTGGCATCATGGCATCACGCAGCATAGCCGCCATAGCGCCTTGCGCGCCAATCTGCGAACAGGTGATATTCTTGCCCTCGCGTGTGCGGGCAACCACAATGTTGCCCAGGCGTTTTTTCAGGTCGTTCAGGTCGGCCGCCATGCAAAAGGAAGCCATGACTTCGCTGGCCGCGGTGATGTCAAAGCCATCCTCGCGCGGGCTGCCGTTGCCGGTGCCGCCCAGACCGCCTACAATGTTACGCAGCTGACGGTCATTCATATCCATGCAGCGGCGTATCCGCACCTGGCGCAATTCAATACCCAATTGATTTCCCTGCTGGATGTGATTGTCCACCATAGCGCACAAAAGATTGTTTGCGCTGGTGATCGCGTGAAAATCCCCTGTAAAGTGGAGGTTAATGCTTTCCATCGGCAGCACCTGGGCATAGCCGCCGCCTGTTGCTCCGCCTTTCATACCAAACACCGGACCCATGGAGGGCTCGCGCAGCGCCAGCATCGCGCGCTTGCCAATGGCGCGCAGACCGTCCGCCAGGCTGATTGATACCGTAGTTTTACCTTCGCCCGCTGCAGTGGGTGTAATCGCGCTGACCAAAATCAGCTTCCCATTTTCAGGGATCTCACGCAGCTTGACCGGATTAACCTTGGCAATCAGCGGGCCATAGGTTAACAGGGCATCTTCAGGGATACCATTCTCCCGCGCGATTTCAACAATGGGCTTTGGACTGGCAGCCTGGGCAATCTGTATATCGTTCATTGCTTCCTCCTGTTGTTTGTTGACTTGTTATACAACAACAGCATGCTTTTCTACATGCTGTCAAGATTCTAATTATCTTAATTGCATCAGTCTTCAGGCTGCTTGCGGCGCAGGGAAACGGCCGCCAAGCAGGTCATCATACTCTCATTGAGGTGACTGGCCATCAGTGTGGTAAAGCCTTCCTCATCACCTTTTGAAAGCATCTCAAGCAGCTGGTGGTGCTCCTTATGGGCGTTGGAACGGCGCACAATACTGGCAATTGCGATGTGGGAGAAGCGAATGATGTACTCCTCCTGGCTGTCAATCACACGCAAAATACGCTTTTTATCAGAGATGTTCTCAATCATGCGATGGAAATCGCGGTTATATATGGCTAATTCATCGGCGTTCTCTGCCTGCTGACTGATATCCATTTTATCCAAGACAGCTTGCAGCGCGTCCAAATGTTTCTTGGTGACATTTTTGAAAATGGAGGGAATGATCAGCATCATCAACGCGTTGCGGATAGTGAAGGTCTCTTCAATGTCCTCCATAGTGAAAGCGCAAACGATCACTCCTTTGCGCTCCACATACTCTACAAGGCCGTCCAGTTCCAGTTTGCGGAAAGCCTCGCGCAGCGGCGTACGGGAAATGTGGAGCGATTCAGCGTACACCGTTTCAATCAAACGTGAACCAGCAGGGATATCCCCCATGATGATCGCGTGCTTGAGCGTTTCATAGGTGGTTTCACGAATCGGTTTGTTCAATTCAATCCTGTTAAGGCCAAACTGCTCCAATTGTGATCCCTCCAATAAGTAATTAAAATAATACTACCGCCCCAGCCGCCTGATGTCAAGAACTAGCTAGGCTTTTGTTTACTTTTGTTGGGCTTTTGTTTACTTTTGTTTACTCTTGCCTGTAGGCTTTTGTTTACTCTTGCATTTAGCAATCAGCCTTGCGGAATGTTCATTCAAATGATGTTGATGGCTCATAAAGCATCGTAACCAAACGAAATAAATTACCTTCAACTTTGTATATACCCAGCAACTCTTGTCCAGCAAATAAACATACCTTGATATCTTCCTGAGCGGCCTCGCCTGCTTGTACCATATATCGCTGCAAACTAGCCCCATTGGCAGCAAGGCGGTGATGCTCGCTTAATACGCTCATTCGTTTGTAGTTGTTGAGGATGGCGGCAAGGCCAACAAACCATCTTTGTTCTGTTTTGAAGCCTTTTTCTTGCCAATCCAGCAAGTCTTCCGGAGTGGCTGCATTGCGCAGTGACAACCCGCCACATTCTTCGCGTAAAAGGAAGCGCATGTGCGCACACCCCCCCAGCGCACGGCCCAGGTCATGGCAGAGCGTGCGGATATAGGTACCTTTGCCGCAGCGCACCCTCAACAAAGCGCCATTCCGCGCCGTCAGGCGTATAATGTCAAGTTCATAAAAATCCACCGGGCGCGGCGAAAGCTGCGCCTTTTTGCCCTCCCGCGCCAGCTGATAGGCCGTTTTCCCTTTAATCTTGAGCGCTGAGTACTGCGGTGGCAGCTGCATTCCCCTGCCAATAAAGCGCGCTGCTGCCTGCCGGACCTGTTCAAGGCTTGGATGCATTTCACAGCGCTCCAGCACCTTTCCCTGGGCATCCTGGGTGTCTGTGGCACTGCCGAAAATCATTTCCGCCAGGTATTGCTTGGGGCGGCCCATCAACTCATCACAAACGCGCGTCGCCTTGCCAAGCAGCAGCGGCAACACTCCGGCCGCCTCAGGATCCAGGGTGCCGGCATGCCCGGTCTTTGCCCCGGTCAAACGCTTGACGAAAGCAACCGCCTGGGCAGAGGTCATGCCAGGCGGCTTGTAAAAATTAAGGACGCCATTCAGGGACATAAAGCGTTCATCATCCGCGCCTTGACTTTGTTAACCGCTTCACCAAGCGGCAGGTTCAGGGTGAAGCCGGCAGCCAACACATGGCCTCCACCACCCATCTCAGCCGCAATAACAGCCACATTATGCGGCGCCAAGGCACGCAAACTGAATTTGGTTTGCGCCGCATCCACCTGGGTAGCTAAAAAACACATCTGAACACCTGGAATATTAAGCGCGTAATTCACCAGGCCCTCTGTCAGGTCCTGCGTGGTATTAGTCTGTAGAAAATCATTTTCACTCAGCCGCATCATGCTTAAACGTCCCCCACACTCAAAATTCAGAGAGCCCAGACAGCGGCCAAGCAAACGATAGAAGCTCAGATCCTTGACCAGGTGCAACGCCCTGGAGTAGCGTGAGATGTCCAGGCCAGCGCGCATCAGCTTGCTCATTTGCAGGAAAAACTCCTCATCCATCTGCCCGAAGCTGAAATTGCCGGTGTCGGTTGAGATCGCGGCATACAGCAGCGCAGCGATATCCTCATTCAAAGGCACTTCCAACTCCTCATACAAACGAAACACCAGGTTGCCTGTCGCGGCTACCTGACTGTCGATGTAATTCTCCATGCCAAAGCAGAGATTGGACGCGTGATGGTCTATCACCAGGGTGCGCGGACAGGCAGAAAACAATTGGCCGCCGTCCCCCAAGCGCGTCAGATCAGATGCGTCCAGGGAACAGGCTAAATCAAAATCACGCACCGTGACTTCTGCAGGTTTTTTGATTTGTTCCCAGCCGGGCAGAACACGCAGGTTTTTAGGCACCGCGTCATGGCACACAGCAGTGACCTCCTTGCCAAGGGCTGCAAGCAAGGCGTTTGTAGCCAACAAAGACCCGACGGCATCCCCGTCAGGCTGCAGGTGTGTCAGCAGCAGAATACGCTGCGAACGCCTGAGAACCTCAGCGGTCTGTGCCAGGTTGATGATCATCATGTTTGCTGTCGTGTCCTCCATCACCAAGCACTTGCTTGAGTACATCCGCTATATGCATGCCATAGGCAATATTACGGTCAGGAAGAAAAAAAAGTTCCGGTGTATAGCGCACACTCAGCCTGGCGCCCAACGCATGGCGCAACAGTCCGGACGCGCCTTTGAGCGCCTTGACCAAATCATCCAGCTTGTCTTCCTCCAGCGCGCTGACATATACCTTTGCGCTGCGTAAATCCCGGGTAGGTTCCACCCGGGTGATGCTGAAAGTGCCGCACACACGCGGGTCGCGCAGCTCCTCCCGGATAATCCTGTCCAAATTTTTCTTGATTTCTTCAGCGATACGGTTTTGTCGATACTGTGCCACGCTTTCTCCTTAACGCTCGATCTCTTCCATCATGAAGCACTCAATGACATCCTTTTCCTTGATGTCGTTGTAGTTCTCCAGCCCGATTCCGCATTCATAGCCACTGGCCACCTCACGCACGTCGTCCTTGAAACGGCGCAGCGAGGATAGCTTGCCCTCGAAAACAACTACATTATCACGCAGCAGGCGCACTGGCTGGTTACGTTGCATTTTGCCATCGGTCACATAACAGCCGGCAATGGTGCCGGAGCCAGTGATCTTGAAGACATTGCGAACTTCAGCATATCCCAGGATAACTTCCTTGAACTCAGGCTCCAGCATGCCCTTCATCGCCTTTTCAATATCCTCAATGGCCTGATAAATCACACGATACAGTCGGATGTCGATGTTTTCCTTGTCGGCTATCTCACGCGCATTTTTATCCGGGCGAATGTTGAAACCAATGATAATGGCATTGGCGGTCGCTGCCAGGTTGACGTCATCCTTGGTAATGGCACCTACACCGGCATGCAGCACGTTGATTTTGACCTGTTCATTGTTAAGCTTCTCAAGGGACTGGCGCACCGCTTCAGTGGAGCCCTGGACATCCGCCTTGATAAGGATGTTCAGCGTTAACTGCTCGCCTTCCTTGATATTTTGGAACAGGTTGTCCAGCGTTACAGTAGAGGCAGCGATGCGCTGCTCCTTCATGCGATCCTCGCGTTCCTTGGCTACCTGGCGTACCAGTTTATCATCCTTGACAGCGATCATCTCATCGCCTGCTTGCGGCACAGAGTCAAAGCCTGAAATCTCAACCGGCATGGAGGGCCCGGCTTCGCGCACATTTTCTCCCTTGTCATTGAGCAGTGCACGCACACGGCCAGTGGCCATGCCTGCAATCACATTGTCGCCCACACGCAGGGTGCCGTTTTTCAGCAATACCGTAGCCAGGGAGCCGCGGGCCTTGTCAAGCTTGGCCTCAATGATAATGCCGCGTGCCAGGCGATCCGGGTTGGCGCGCAGCTGCAGCACCTCAGCTTGCAGCAATATCATTTCAAGCAGAGTATCAACGCCCTCTCCTGTTTTTGCGGATACGGGAACCATAATGGTATCACCTCCCCATTCCTCGGACACGAGGTTGTGGGCGGTCAGATCCTGCTTGATGCGCTCGGGGTTGGCCTCTGGTTTATCCATTTTGTTAATGGCCACAATGATTGGCACTTCAGCGGCCTTTGCGTGATTGATTGCCTCCACCGTCTGGGGCATCACACCGTCATCGGCAGCAACTACCAGCACCGCAATATCCGTTGATTGTGCGCCGCGTGCACGCATAGCGGTAAAAGCCTCATGGCCCGGAGTATCCAGGAAGGTGATGATCTGGCCATCCAGATCCACCGTGTAGGCGCCAATATGCTGAGTGATGCCACCGGCTTCACCGCGGGTCACATGCGTATTACGGATGTAGTCCAGCAACGAGGTTTTGCCATGGTCAACATGGCCCATGATGGTGATCACAGGCGGACGCGGCTTAAGATCTTCCTCTTTGTCCTCCACGTCTGCGGTTTCCACCAATTGGTCCTCCGCAGTGCGATCCATACGAAGAATCAACTCCACATCAAACTCAGAGCACACAAGGGAGGCTGTATCATAATCCAGCTCGCTGTTGATGGTGGCAATGTTGCCCAACAACAGCAGTTTCTTGAGGATCTCGCCTGCCGGCTTACCGATGCGCTCGGTCAGGTCCTTGACGGTGATGGTTTCCTGGGTCATGTAGGCGGTTTCAATTTTTATCGGCGCCATCATTTGCTGTGCAGAAGGCTTTTTGGCGCGTGCACGCCGGCCACCGCGTACAACATCATCATCCATACCGAAACGGGACTGCGATTTGCGAACACTTTGCTTGCGCTGTTTACTGACATGTTCGGGATCCGGCTTGCGGGCGTAATTTTTCTTGTTGGGGTCGTAGTTGCTGACACGCTCCTTTTCCAAAGACATCATCAACTCATCCACCGGGGCACGCATCGCTGCAGATCTGCCCGCACCACGCGCAGCGCCGGACGCCCGTCCGGTCCTTTGTTGCGCACCGGACGCCGGACGGCTGTATTGCTGCTGCGCACCGGGCGCCGGACGGCCATACTGCTGCTGCGCGCCAGGCGCCGGACGGCCATACTGCTGCTGCGCGCCAGGCGCCGGACGGCCATACTGCTGCTGCGCGCCGGGCGCCGGACGGCCATATTGCTGCTGCGCGCCGGGCGCCGGACGGCCATACTGCTGAGTGACGGGGCGCGTTGCCGGCTGGCCGGTCGCAAACCTGCCTTGAATGGGCGCAGGCTCTGCCGGCTTGGCCGAAGGTGCAGGGGTTGGCGCAGGCGGCGCAGGTTCTGCCGCGGTCGCCGGTTTCTCATCGACCGGGTCTTGTTGAACCGGTTGCGCGGGCTGAACAGGATCAGGCGCCGGCTCAGAGGCGGACACGGACTGGGCTTGAGGTTTGTCGGACACAGCTTCCAATGTCACAGGTTCCTCCTGATCTGCAGGTATTGCAGGCATCGCAGATACCGATGGATCCGCAACCTGCGCTTGTTCCTGCGCTGCCGCGGCATCAAGAATAGCCTGTTCATCCTCATCCGGCATGGTCCAGGCTTTGGTCTGCGATTGGAGCATCTGCTGTTGCTGCTCATGCTTTATGCGCTGACGTTCCTCTTCCTCCTGGCGCAAAAACACAGCTTCCTGCTGTTTAAGCATCTGCAGCATAATATCCGCATTGCGCTTGACCCGCTCTGTTTCAGACAGGATTACGCCCGCTTTTTGATTAAGGTTCTTGATGGTGTCTCTGAGACCGACTTTTGACATTCAGCCCTTGTCCTCCATAATAGTTTCCTTTTTGGCAGCCGCCTGGCGACCGATCATCTCTTGATTTATGGCCAGCAATCTGTCTGCCAGCCCACAGGGTTTAACAGCGCCTGCCGCCATGCCAGGCCGTCCGCAGGCCCTTCCCAGCACACCCCCGCCCAACAGCATAACCTGTACCCGATGATGATTGCAAGCATTCTGTACTTTCTTTAGCGTATTTGCGCTGGCAGTTTCATCCAGCAACACCAGCGCGGCTTTCCCGTCACGAATCAACGTCAGCGCCATTTGGGCGCCAGGTACCAACTGCCCCGCACGAAAAGCCAACCCAATCAATCCGCTAACGGCCATGCGAATCACCTTTGGGCTTGCCGGCAGCGATCTGTCCGGCAAGCTGTTGTGTGATCTCAGGTGAAATGGTTCGGTCCAGCGCGCGATCCAGCTGACGCTGTTTGACTGCCCGGGCTAAGCATCCCTCCTCAGGGCATACATAAGCGCCACGCCCGGATTTTTTGCCGGTAAAGTCAATGAGAATGACGTCCTCAGGCGTACGCACCACGCGCAGCAACTCCTTTTTGGGCTTCATTTCCCGGCAGCCTACACACATGCGCATGGGAATTTTTTTAGGCATTCGGTGTCCTTCCTGCTTATTTATTCGTTCAGGCTGCCGTCCATGGGATAACCCTCGTCCGGAGGAAATGATTGATCCATCATGGCCTGTTCCTGATAGGCATGCTGCTGGACAAGCTCATCAAACTGGCTTTGGGACTTGATGTCAATCTTCCACCCGGTCAGCTTTGCAGCCAGGCGGGCGTTCTGCCCCTCCTTGCCTATAGCCAGCGACAACTGCATATCCGGCACCACCACGCGACAGATCTTCTCCTCATCAGAAATAAATACACTGACCACATGGGCAGGATTGAGCGCGTTGGCTACAAACTCGGCCGGATCAGGCGACCATTTGATAATGTCGATCTTCTCATTTCTCAGCTCATTGACCACCTTCTCCACCCTTGAGCCGCGCGGACCTACACAAGCGCCCACAGGATCAATCATCGGATCCATCGAATACACGGCAATCTTGGTGCGGCTACCGGCCTCGCGGGCAGTAGAGCGAATCTGTACTACGCCTGTGGCGATCTCCGGCACTTCCATTTCAAACAAACGCCGGACCAAGCCCGGATGGATGCGGCTGACGTATACCTGTGGCGCGCGCTGGTAATCGCTGCCGGAGCGCCGCACCTTAAGCACGTAGACTTTTAGATGGTCGCCATCACGATAGCTTTCTCCAGGAATGTATTCGCTGCTTTCCATGATACCTTCAGTACGTCCCAGTTCCAGGTAGGTGGCCTTGGGCTCTACGCGCTGAACGATGCCTGTGAGAATCTCGTTTTCTTTTTCAATGTACTCATCGTAAATCTTGCCACGCTCAGCTTCACGAATTTTTTGAACCAGCATCTGCTTAGCAGTCTGTGCGGCTACACGGCCAAAGTTGTCCGGCGTGACATCGATTTCCACAATATCGCCCACATGATAGTTGGGGTTGATGGCCAGCGCTTCCTCCAGGGAAATCTGCATATCCGGTTCCTCAACCTCATCTGCAACCACCTTGCGCAAAAAGACCTGAGCGCCTTCCTTGCGGGACAGGCGCACCGCCAGGTTCTGAATAACTGCGCCGGACTGGCGGTTGTTACGCTTATAGGCGGCTTTCAGGGCTTCCTCGATGGTATCCACCAACACTTCTTCATTCATGTCCTTTTCACGTGCCAGCAGTGAAATGGCCTCCATAAGGTCAATCTTGGGCTCACTCATTGTCTTTCCTCCTCTTGTTGTGCGCCGGTTTCGTCCAGCATGCTTAAATCCACACTGCGGCGCATCAGCGCCACTTCTTTGCGTAAGAAACGTTTTTCTCCCTGTGCTGTCTGTACTACCCAGACATCCGCTTCCAGTCGTTGTAAAACGCCAGTAAACTCCTTTCGCCCTTCCCGGGCGCGAAACAGCTTGACCTCCACCATCTGGCCGGCTGCCTTCTTTGCATCACGCTCATTCTTGATCGGCCGGTCAAGTCCGGCAGAGCAAACCTCCAAAAAATCATAGTCAATCTTCTCAAACAGTGGCATAACAGCGCGATGAAAGGCTTCACAGTCATCCAGCGTAACACCGCCGGGCTTGTCCAGGTAAACACGCAGGTACATGCCTGTCGCTTCCTTTTCAAATGCAGTCTCCAAATGCTCATAGCCCATGGATTCCGCCAGCGTTCGGCTGATACTTTCGGCTTGTTCTACAGGGCGGGTCTTCTTCGCCATCAATAACTCCCCTTAAAATAAAAAATCGGGCTTTGCCGCGTTTTTGCAAGGGCGAAGCAAGCACAGCTTCGCGATTTGCGCAACGCGTCACCCACTTTTCTTCGTTACGTACCCCTCTTTCACAGTCGCAGCATCAGTTGCTGCCATATAAATATATCATGGGATTCGCATAAAAACAAGCTAAATACTGCCCAAGTTTTCCCAACCCGAGTTTCGCCCAAGTTTTCGCTTCCCGAGTTTTCGCTTCCCGAGTTAGGGCTGAGTTAGGGCCGAGGGCCGAGTTGTGGAATCGCCGAGTTCCGTTCCCCCCGAGTTTCCCTTGTGTGCAAAGCGATACACCTAATTTGGACAGCAGCGAGAAAGAAGAGGTGTTTTTTGCGTATCAAGTGGCGATTCCCTGCCATTGCTTCAGGTGCAGAAAGACGTTTTCAACCAAGTGTCGTAAGCAATAAAGGTATTTCTCATATTCTCGTTGAACGCATCTGCTTTTCTTCGATAAGAATAACCAACCGCATTATTATGAAGACCAGTATCAAAGACAGGTTTCCGCTGATCGCTTTATTTCCCGAGATTTCATCCAACCGCGGATTGAAAGGCCCGGGTTTTGGCGCAATCTTGACACATATATAACGAAATCATTACAATAAGTCAAACCACAGGAGAGGAGGTTTTGTTTTGCGACGCAGTCATCGCAGCGGCGCAGGCAGAAAAATAGCCGCGCCCCGCAGAGCCTCCTTTCTCCCGGATCCGGGGATGTCCGGGCAGCAATCTGGGTGGACCATCATAGCGGACACACAGGAGGACAACTGGCAAGCCGCCAGCCAGGTTATGGAAACGCCTCAACCGGAAAACCAGCAATATATTGAATATCCGGGCGCTTACGCGAATGTGAGCCCGGCGGACCCGGAGGATCCTTGGGACGCGTCTTTTGTGGTGTCCGGCGGAACCTGGTATGAAGAACCAGAACCGCAGCCGGCGGCTGCCGTATATGCCGGCCGCCGCAGATTTCCATTAGTTTCCCTGCTGGTCACGATGTTGTCAGTCTTTATCATCAGCGTATGTTTGGCGAAGGTGCTGAATGCCGCCTCAGGGTCGTCAGCGTTTGACGACAGGCTGAGCCAAATGCAGGGACAGGTCTTTTTCCCGGGCATCAGCATCGACGGCATTGATGTTTCCGGCAAAACGCCCGGCCAGATCCGCGAGCAATCTTCCGGAAACGGCTTCGGCGCAGTGCCCGAGGTGGACATCCGCCTGGTGATTGACCAGACTGCATACGCTATTGACAATTCACACCTGACCTTTGAGCGCAATCTGGAGGATGTGATGGAGGCTGCCTGGTCCATTGGGCGCCAGGGTTCCTATTCCGCCATGTCCAGCGGCATGACACCCTTTGAATACCGCTGGCGGCATGTGTCATATACCCTGCAGCGGGGCAGCGCCTTTATCACCAAGGTTTCTTATAACAAGGACATTGTGAGCGCGCTAGCCCAGGGCATTGCGCAGCAGGTGAACCGTGAACCCATCAATGCGGTAGTATCGTGGTTTAACTTTGTGACCAAGGAGTTTGACATCACACAGGACGTACCGGGGCGCAGGATTGACGACGGTCTGGTGGCGGCAGCTCTTGAGCAGGCCCTGGACAACAGGGAATACCGAACGCTGATCCAATTGAACGCGACGCCCGTCCTGCCCCGGGTGTCCAGCGTGGACCTGAAAAACAGCTTTACCTGCCTGTCTTCCTTTACCACCAAAACCACCTCCAACCAGGACCGCAACAACAACATTGCCCTTGCCGCGCAGGCCATCAACAACACAACGCTGATGCCGGGAGAGACCTTTTCCTTCAACGAAGCCATCGGCCAGCGGACTCCTGAAAAGGGCTACCGCGGCGCGCCCGCCATCCAGGGCGGGGTGCTGATTGACGATGTGGGCGGCGGGGTATGCCAGGTGTCCTCCACGCTGTTTTGCGCGGCTGCCAGCGCCGGCATGGCCATTGTGGAACGCACGGCGCACGCCTGGCCGGTCAGCTACATGGACAAGGGCCTGGACGCCACGGTCAACTGGCCCAACCTTGACTTCAAATTCAAAAACAACCAGGATACGCCTGTGTTTATCATTGCCCGGTACGAAAACCGCAAGCTGACCATTGAGTTTCACGGCATGCTGCCTGCGCCCGGTGAGGGCATCTTCCTGGAAACCCGATTGATATCAAGCCAGCCTCCGCCCTCTGAGCCCCTGATGCAGCATAACCCCAGCCTGCCTTACGGTTCCCGGAAGGAGCTTAAAGAGGCGCGCACCGGCTATGTGGTGGACACCTACCGGGTCTATACCAGAAACGGCAGCGAATACCGCCGGGAGAAGCTGTTTACCTCCAAGTACAGGATGGTGCAGCAGGTGATCGAGTTTAACTGACGCGCGAGGCTGGCAGGACAGAAGAAAGCAGGTGAACGGAATGCGCAAAGGTGAGCGCAAAAAACAGGATATCATTGACACAGCAGCCGCCATGTTTGAAAAGCAGGGCTACCCAGGCACATCCGTCCAGGACATCATCGACCATCTGAACTGCTCCAAAGGCTCCTTTTATCACCATTTCAAAACCAAGCTGGACGTGCTGCTGGCCATCACCCAACAAAGGGCACAGGAAGCCGGCGCGCGCTACCGGGCTGACAGCCCGATGAATCCTGTGGCCGCTCTGAATACGCTGTTGCTGGAGGCAAGCTGTTTAAACATCCCCAACCTGCCGCTGATCAAAAACCTGATTGAGCTGCAGGACGAATTTGAAGGACAGGCGCTGCTCAGCGTGCTGCACAAGGCCATCATGGCGCAGTTTTTTACGCCCTTCTCCAGGGTTGTCGCCGGGTTGAAGCAAAATGAACAAGCAGTGTATGCTGACTTTCAAACCCTGCAAATGGTGCTGGCCGGGTTTTTGGCAGGCTGTGCCTTGCTGGTGGAGCAATTGGCCCTCCCGCAAACGGATAAAGACCCGGGGAAGCTGATCGGGCTGCTGCGCGCGCTGCGCAGGCAGGTGGAAGCAGGCTTGGGTCTGGCGCCGGGCCTGGTAGTCATCATGGAGCATGAGGACCTTCTTGCACTGGCCGGCATTCTTTTATAAGGATGTTTGTGCCGGTACTTCTCTGTCCCGCCGCTATGGCAGCGCGTGCCATGTTGCACAGGCTTCGGCTTCAAGGTATAATCAAACGGTCTGCGCTTGAAGGAGGAAGGTTTTGAACAAACTGATCGCACTGTGTTTTCTGTGCCTCGTTCTGGCTTTCTCGCAGTCCGCCATGGCGGAACAAGTGTTGAGCCCCATTCCGCCGGCTTACCCGCTCACTGAGGATGTGAAAGCCGTTTTAAAAGTAGCCGCCCAGGAATTAGGTTATACCGAAGGGCACGACGGCAGCACCAAGTATGGGCAGTGGTATGGCGACGCCAAGGCTGAGTGGTGTGCCGAATTCCTGTGCTGGTCGGTCAACCAGGCCCAGGAGGAACTGGGCGAAAAGCTTCTGGAGGTACGCTACCCGCTTTATGGCGCAACCAACATCGGCCGCAACTGGTTTTTAGCCCAGGGGCGCTACATTGCCCGCACAGGTTTTATCGCCGGTTGGGGCAGCCAGTGGTATATCGGTGACAGCAATCAGATGGAGCGCAACAGCTATATTCCCCAGCCAGGGGATTGGGTCTTTTTTTCCTACACGCCCAGTGGGGACACCACCCACGTCGCATTGGTAGAGCAGACACTGAAAAACGAGCAGGGACAGGTCTATGTGCAGGTGATTGAGGGCAATATGCCCGACAAGGTGCAGCGCGCCCTGTACCCGCTGGAGGACTGGCGCATCCAGGGTTATGGCACGGTGCGGGATCTGGCGGATATTGTGCTGCGCGGCGGGCTGGAAAGCGTGAAGGTTACCCGCTTGCAGGAAAAGCTGGCCATCATCGGATTACTGCCGCCCAGCGGAGTGCACGGACGTTATGACCATCTCACGCAGGAGGCTGTGCGCAGCTTTCAATCCCAGATGCTGCTAACCCAGACCGGCATCGCCAACCAGCAAACCCAACTGGCGCTGAATGACTACGCGGCACAATGGATGATGAACCATACAGAATTTTGGACCGTGGACGGCGCCTATTAACAGGAGAACGGTATGCAAGATCAAATTCTGATATTGAATTTTGACAATGCTTATTCAGCCACCATCGCTTCCAGGCTGCGGGCGGAGCGCATTGCCGCCAAAATCCTGCCAGGGCATACCACGGCAGAGCAGGTATTGGCTAAGGAATCCCTGGGCGTAATCCTGTCCGGCGGCATCAGCGGCGACATCCCTGTCAGCCTGGACGGACAGTTGCTGCGCTCGGGTATACCGATACTGGCGCTGGGCAATATCGTGCCAGCTGTCATCACACTGTTGGGCGGCCAGGTTGAAGAGGCTCTTCCGGTCAACAAGGTGGACACGCTGACGTTTCTACCCTCATGTGTGACCGAGGATCTGGGCGAGTCTGAACGGATGTTTGGTACGCTCTTTCCATTGAGCCTGACTGATGACCTGGAGCCTCTGGCAACCTATCATGATCTCGCATTAGGCGCCAGCCACAAAACCCAGGAAATCTACGCCGTCGGCTGCCAACTGGAGCCCAATGACCCGGACATGTTCAATCTGATGATGCAGTTTGCCACCAATGTATGCGGCTGCACCCCCTGGTGGAGCGAGGACGCCTTTATCTCTCTGGCAAGAACCGCCATTCAGGAGGCAGCGGGCGAAGAGCGAGCCATTTGTGTGATGTCAGGCGGGCTGGACAGCGGTGTGACAGCGCTGATCGCGCACCGCGCGCTGGGCGATCGCCTGACCTGCCTGTTTGTAGACAACGGCCTGCTGCGTGAAAATGAAATGGTTGAGTTTGCCGCCTACTATAAAAGCCTGGGCTTACAGCTGAACATCATCAACGCCCGGGAACGCGTACTGTCCGCATTGGCAGGCAAAATCAACCAGGAGGATAAACGTCAGGCGCTGCGCAAAGTGCTTTCCCAGGTGCTGGAAGAGGCAGCGGCTGACATGTGTTATAGCCTGCAGGTGGTGTCCAGCTCTTCAGACCATCTCTTTGCCGGACGCAACGCGCCCGCAACGTCGCCTTTGCTGAAGCCCAAAACACGCAGCATAGCCCCGCTGAACGATCTGTTCAAAGATGAAATCCGCCGCATTGGCGAAGCGCTGGGCATGCCGCAGGAGATGACCAATATGCAGCCCTTCCCCTGGTCGGGTCTGGCGCTGCGCATCCTGGGCGAGTGCACAGTTGACAAACTCAACCTGCTGCGCTGGGCGGATCATCAGTTTTGCAATGACATCAAGGAAGCCGGCTTGTCCAAGCGACTGTGGAAGTATTTTGCCATGCTCTGTGACATTCCTTATCAGGGAGAGCAGCCTGCCCTGGCAATCGCGCTACGCGCGCTCAGCATCAGCCACACGGGCAGCGACCTGCGCGCCCTGCCCGCCCGTCTGCCTTATGACCTGCTGGAGCGCTATACCCAGCGTGCGCAGTCATATGATAAGCGGATTCGTAAAATCATCTATGATCTGACGCCCGGCGCCAGCCTGCAGGAGACTGAGTAGCTTTAAGCGGGCAGGTCAAATAACCTTCAGGAGATTGTATGCGCTTATCACACCCCAGTGCCCCCTTTCAGGGCGTTCCTGCTGATGACGTTTTTTTCGCGGCCAATGACCAGTTTGTTCAGATGGGCGTTGCCTACATCATCCTCAACATGCAAGAGGAAATGTACCCTGAGCGCCCTTTGCAGTTGTTCATTGATATCCAGTCTCAGCCTACGGCGCGGAACCTGCTCCTGGGCGCTCTGCTGGGGCGTGCTGAACAGCTGCGCGCCCAATTCCCGCAGTTGAAAGGGCGTATTTATACTGAGATTGCGCCCAGCCAGTTTGACCTGGTATCCTTTTACAACCAAAGCGGCTTTTCAACCAGTGACGCGCGGGAGGAACACTTGTTTACGCTGCCCACCGGCAACACGCAGGCGCCTATGGGATGTGAGTTCGCCTCCGTACCGCTGATGAGCGTACAGGATCAGTTTGCTTTTCTATCCAGGCTCAACCGCTATCGCATGTCCCCCATCACCCATGATTTCCTGACCCTCCAAATCCAGCAGCCCTGTTTTATGGCCCTGGGTTATTACCGTGCCGGTCACCCGATTGCCGAAATCATGGTGACAGGCGCCAGCCCTGACACAGCCGCATTGGTCATGCTTTATGTCCAGAAAGACATGCGCCGGCGAGGGATCGGCAAATCACTGTTATGTGCAGCCAGCGAGCTGCTGCGGCAGCGCGGCGTGAACGCCGCCTTGACGCAAGCCTTCAGTGCCAACCAGGCACAAGCAGGTCTGCTGTGCTCCCTGGGCGCCAGCAGACGCCGGGTCATCAGCGTACTGCCGCACATTGACCTGGGTTAAACACAGATTACCTTGAGTTTCATTACGCGCTAAACTGAGCACAACCAGGAAGGAGGGTTTTGGATGGACATCAGTTTTAAGCTTGTCAGTTCGCTTACCAAGGTGATGCCCGACAGCGCCAACGTGGGATATCCGGACAATTGCCCTGCCAGCCTTCTGCAAGGGGAGGTTTTTTCCCTGCAGGCAGCCTACCGCCTCAATGAGGATGTGGAAGGCAACCTGCCCTTTGTCTTTATCAGCGTCAGCTGTTCCTTGCCGGTGACTGTGCGCCAGGTGTTCAACGTGCCGGTGCGCTTCGCGCGTTTTGGAAACAGCGATACCAATTACATCACGAGCAAGGGGAATCTATACCCGGACTTGCTGCGGGCCATCCATCCCAAAGGCCAGGTGCGGCTCTACCCGCGGCAATGGGACGCGGTATGGCTGGATGTGGAGCCGCTGCCGGATTCCGCGCCAGGCAACTATCCGCTGTGCGTCACCATTACCAGTGAAGACGGCCAGGAGCTGGCACGGGAAGAGATCTCCCTGGAACTGCTGAAGGCCGAGTTGCCTCGTCAAACCCTGATCCATACCCGCTGGCTGCACGCCGACAGTCTGGCTGCGCACTACCAGGTGCCTGTGCTGTCCATCGAGCACAACCGAATCCTTCGCAACTATATCGCGCTGGCTGCACAGCGCGGCATGAATATGATCCTGACTCCGATCCATACACCGCCGCTGGATACAGCCGTGGGCGGTGAGCGCATGACCATGCAGCTGGTGGATGTGTTCAAAACACCCCTTGGCTACACCTTCAAATTTTCCAAGCTGCGTGATTTTATCACCATGTGCCGCCATGAAGGCATCCGCTATTTTGAGATGGCACACCTGTTTACCCAGTGGGGCGGGATGCACGCGCCAAAAATCATGGGCATCCGGGACGGCTCCTACTCACAGCTGTTTGGCTGGGATACCGCGGCGGATGACCCGGAATACATCAAATTTCTCTCCGCTTATCTGCCGGCTGTGACCCAGGAACTGGAGTACCTGGATGTGCTGGACAAGTCCTATTTCCATCTGACGGATGAGCCCTCCGCCGCCGACTGCGCGCAGTACCGCAAACTGCTGGGGATTGTGCGGCCTTTGCTGGGCAACGCAAAAATCATCGACGCGATGAGCGACCCGGAGTGCCTGGACGCGCAAAACGTGATCCCTGTGCCTGCCACCAATCACCTGAACCGCTTCAGACATCTGCCTGTGAAGGAGCGCTGGACTTATTACTGCGTAGCCCAGCACAAGGATGTGAGCAATACCTTCATCGCCATGCCAGCGCCGCGCACACGCATCCTGGGTGTGCAATTGTACCTGGAACGGATGACAGGCTTTTTGCACTGGGCCTTTAATTTCTACTTCACCCAGCACGCATCGGCGCCGATCGACCCCTATCTGAATACCGACTGCAGCGGCTTCGCGCCGGCCGGGGATGCTTTCCAGGTTTATCCGGGACAGGGTGGTTATCCGGAGGAATCTCTGAGGCTGATGCTTTTCCTGCACGCCATGCAGGATCTGCGCGCGCTGCAGCTGCTGGAGACACTGGACGGGCGGGATGCAACAGTGGCCTTGATTCATCAGGGCCTGGACCGGGAGATTACCATGTTTGACTATCCTAAAAGCGAGGCCTGGTTGCTGAACCTGCGCCACCGCGTCAACCTGCGCGTCCGCGAGCTAAGCAAGTAAATCACGGCGTTCACCGGAGGACATCTATGGATAAATGGGATCATCGCTTTATGGAGATGGCGCACCTGGTCTCCACCTGGAGCAGCTGTTATACAGAAGGCCGCGCCATTGGCGCGATCGTTGTCAAGGACAAGCGTGTGATGACCACCGGCTACAACGGCGCGCCAGCCGGCATTAAAACCTGTAAAGATAAGGGCAATTGCCTGCGCAGGGAGCTGAACATTGCCTCGGGCACGCGCGCTGAAATCTGTTATGCCGTCCATGCAGAGCAAAACGCGGTCGTCCAAGCCGCTAAACTTGGAATATCCATCGATGGGGCTACGCTGTATTGCACCCATCAGCCCTGCTCGGTATGCGCCAAGATCATCATCAATGCTGGCATCCGACGCATCGTGTATGCACAGGGTTACCCGGATCCCTTTGCGCTGGACCTGTTCAGCGAGGCAGGCGTGACACTTGAGAAATACGAGGCGCATGATCAATGAAGAAGAAATTATACCGCTGCCTAGCACTGCTGATGGCCTTACTGTGCCTTCCCCTGCCCTCCCCGGCGCAAAGCGAAAAGGAGTACTTACAAAGTACTATCTCAGTATTAACAGATGATCAAATTCCGCGTACCCCGTCCGGAGTGCATCACTACCTGCTCATCGGCATGGATAAATGGCAGAACAATCCGGAGAACATGGGCTTCAACGACGGCCTGGTGCTGTTGACGATGGATGAACTGTCCGGCCGGATCATGCTGACCTCCTTTATCCGGGATATGCTTGTCATCCGCCCGGACGGCACTCCGGGCAGGATCAACCGCATCACCCGTGAATATGGCGTACAGGGGCTGCTGGACACCATCAACCGCCACTTCGGACTGGAAATCCGAAAATACGTGCTGATGGACTGGCGCCACATCATGGAGATTGTGGACGCCGCCGGAGGATGCGATGTCTACCTGACCGCGGACGAGGTCAGTTACCTCAAGGGCTGGTCTGTCCCAAAAAACAGCACAACCCCGGTGCTGTCGCGTGCCGGAAACTATCATCTGAACGGATTTGCCTCGGTCATTTATATGCGCATCCGCAAGCGCCGTGCATCCAACCTGACAGACACGCAGGACTTTGGACGCACCTACCGCGTGCGCACTGTGCTCAGCAGCCTGGCGGACAACCTGCGTGGTTATGATATGCAGCAGGCGCAGGAGCTGCTCAGCAAGATTTTAAACATCTGGAACCAACCCTTTGACAAACAGTACACTTACCCGGGCATCCGCAACAATGGGATTTTTACCTTCGGCGTTCCGCCGCGTGACCCGCAAACCAAGCGCTACGCTACCAATATCTCCATGATGGACCTGATGGATGCCATGCGCGTAGCCTTCCTATTGCGCCACAGCGAGGTTGAGCAATGGCGCCTGCCTGTGGACGGAACGGTGAAGCTCTATGTCTATGCAGGCGGGGACGGACAATTGATGGATTTTGAGCAAAACCGCCAGCTGCTGCACGACTTTATGTTCCCTGAGAGCTTTTTGGTGGTTGAGGAGGATGCGCCTTAAACGCCGCACTCTTAAAAGGATCCGAAATCAGTATGATGAAAGCAGGAGATAAGCATTGGAACGAACAAATCAAGCGCTGAGCAATCCGCTCAAAAAGACCATGGTCATGGCGCTGATGGTGGCTTTGAGCATCGTTCTGGAACGCTTTTTAGGATACAACGACCGGGTATTGAGCGTATCCTTTTCCTATTTGCCAATTGCGCTGACGGGCATGCTGTTCGGCCCCATCCCCGCCGCCGCGGTCAGCGGCCTCGCGGACGCTTTGGGCGCCCTGATGTTCCCGTCAGGCCCCTTTGACATCCGCTTTACCCTGATCGCGCTGGTCAAGGGCGCGCTTTACGGGGTGTTCCTGTACGGTGTGCAAGGTAACCGCTACCGTATTATCCTGGCACAGGTGCTGGTCACGCTGATCGCTCACCTGACGCTGAATACCTTGGTCATTTCAACCATTATTGGTAAGGGTTTTTTCGTTATACTGCCGCTCAGGCTGGTCAAGAACCTGCTTTTCCTGCCGATTGAGGTGCTGACCCTGATAAAAATGTACGACTATCGTACCGCTTTCGAACGGATGGTTAAATGACTAAAGCTCAAAAAACCCAAGCCATTCTTGAGGCCCTGGAAGCCTTGTATCCGGACGCCGGGCCGGAACTGCATTTTACCAACCCGTACGAAACGCTGGTAGCCACCATGCTGTCCGCGCAATCCACCGATGTGCAGGTCAACAAGGTAACACCGGCTGTTTTCCGTGATTTTCCCACCGTGGCGGACATGGCTGCCACTACACCCGAAATCCTCCTGCCCTATGTGCGCTCCTGCGGGTTTCGTTCCAAAGCCACCAACATTGTGCTGGCTGCGCGGGATATCATGGAGCGTTTTGACGGAAAGGTTCCAGGCACCCTGGAAGAGCTGACCAGCTTGAAGGGCGTGGGGCGAAAAACAGCCAACGTGGTTCTGGCCAACGCTTTTGGAGTGCCCGCGATGGCTGTGGATACGCATGTCTTCCGCGTCTCCAACCGCCTGGGTCTGGCACAAGCCAGCAATGTTGAAAGAACTGAACAGCAGCTGATGAAAGCCATCCCAAAACATCTCTGGAACAAGGCGCATCACTGGCTGATATTCCATGGCAGGCGCGTATGCAAGGCTCAGCGTCCGCTGTGCGCTTCCTGCGGGTTGAACAACCTGTGCGCTCACCCGCAGATCGAGAAAGAACAAAAAGCAAGCAGGTAAAGAGGTCACCAATACATGGAGATGTTTCACGATTCCAGACATCCTGAGTGCCGCCAGCCCCTGGGCGCTGTCACCCCCGGCAGCCAGGTCCGTATCCGGCTGATGATCCAAGGCTATGCCGACAGGGTAACACTGCGCTACTGGAACAGCCAGGAACAGCTGATCGCGATGGACAAGCTGCCCCACGGTGCGTATGAGACCGTGATTCGTATGCCCGACCATCCCTGCCTGGTCTGGTATGATTTCAAGGCCCTGGATGAGCGGGGGCACTGGCTGTATTACGGCAACGCCAAGGACAAATTGGGCGGTATCGGTGCCCATTATCAGGACCCGCCACCCGCCTATCAGATCACAGTGTATGACCCGGCTTTCAGCCCGCCCGCATTCCTGCGCGAAGGCATTATGTACCAGATTTTCCCTGACCGCTTTCACCGCAGCAAAATGCCTGTATCCGAGCGCAGTGACAGGGTGCTGCACAGCGAATGGGATGAGCCGCCGTATTTAAACGCCGATGAAAGAAGCGGTGACAACTGGGCGCTGGATTTTTTCGGCGGCGATTTGGAAGGCATCCGTCAAAAACTGCCCTATCTGAAAGACCTGGGAATCACCATCCTTTACCTCAACCCGATTTTTCAGGCGCGCACCAACCACCGCTATGACACGGGCGATTACATGAAAATCGATCCGCTGCTGGGCGATGAGGAGGATTTCAAGCGGCTGTGTGCGGATGCCCGGCAGCAAGGCATTCGCGTGCTGCTTGATGGCGTGTTCAGCCACACGGGCGAAGACAGCCTGTACTTCAACCGCTACGGCAACTATCCTTCCCTTGGCGCGTACCAAAGCAAGGAATCCCCTTTTTATAACTGGTATCACTTCCGGAAGCACCCGGATGATTACGCAGCCTGGTGGGGCATCCCAACGTTGCCGGAGCTAAACAAGGCAGACGCCAGCTACCGCCATTTCGTGATGGGGCCTGCCGGAGTGGCGCGGCACTGGCTCAAAGCGGGCGCCTGCGGCTGGCGTTTGGACGTGGCGGATGAGTTGCCCATGGATTTCCTGCGCGAGTTGCGCCAAGCTGTGCGCAGGGAGTCAGAGGACGCTGTGCTGCTGGGCGAGGTCTGGGAAGATGCCAGCAACAAAATCGCCTATGGTCATATGCGCAGTTACGTGCTGGGAGATACGCTGGACAGCGTGATGAACTATCCGCTGCGCGATGTGCTCATCCGTTTCCTGTCCCATGAGCTGCCTGCCGCGCGTGTGGTGCGGCAGATACGTTCCCTGCAAGAGAATTATCCGCCGCCATTTTTCTACTCGCTGATGAACCTGCTGGGCAGCCATGACCGGGCACGGCTGCACAACCTGCTGGTCAAGCAGGACTATGCCCACCTGCCCAGCGCGCAGCGTCGGGGGCTTGAAATGGACAAGCACCTCAAGGAACTGGCCACATCACGTTTTTGCATGATGGTCAGCCTGATCAATGCCCTGCCGGGTATGCCTAGCATGTATTATGGTGATGAAGCGGGGATGGAGGGAGCCGCTGACCCATTTTGCCGCGGTACTTTTCCATGGGGCAAGGAGGACAAAGCCACGCAGGACTTCGTGCGCGAAGCCTTCCGTCTGCGCAGGACCAGGCCTGTATTAACCCGCGGTTTCCTGGAACTGGCCTGCGAGGGGGAGGATGCGCTTGTCATCCACCGCTATGCCAAGGATGGCCTGGACGTGTTTGGCCAGCCGCTGGATGACGCGCCCTACACGCTTTACCTGCGCCGGGATGCCCTGCGCCTCCGTTAAAGCAAAAAGAAAGACTATTTTCATCTTTTTGTAATATTTTGTTGACAAATTGTGGGCTTTGGCCTACGATAGTTGCTGAATATGAACCTTAAAATGGAGGTAGTCATGAACGGACGACAAAGACATGGGGCGCTGTGCCTGGCGGTGGTCATGATGCTGCTGTTTGCTCAAACCGCCATGGGTGAAGCCTTCCCCTATGTCGCTTTTGCGACAGATTCCGTTCGCCTCAGAAGCAAGCCCTCCTCCAGTGGCGAAATCCTGGCGGTCATCCGCCAGGGAGATGCCGTACTGATAACAGGCAGTGATGGAAATTATAAAATTGTGGAATATGAAGGCCACAAGGGCTATGTGGTCTCCGCCTTTCTGGGCCAGGCGCCGGAACTGGCAGCATCTGAAGACAAGGTCGCCCCGGAGATAGCCGCCAACTACCAGCTGCTCTCCAGCGGCAGCAGCGGTCCCCGGGTCAAAGCGCTTCAGCAGGCGCTTGAGGAGTTAGGGTTTTATACCATTGCCATAGACAGCAAATACGGCACAGGCACAGCCAAAGCTGTGAGCAGTTTCCAACAAAAAAACGCTTTGCCTCAAACCGGCAACGCTGACGCGGCCACCCAGCACTTACTGTTTGAGGGTATGCCCAGGAACAGCCGGGGTGTACAAACCGACATCAAAACTTTACCCCCTATCCCGGGCTATACCATTCGTCCGGGCGATCGCGGGGATGCTGTGGTCGAGGTTCAGCAGGGACTGACCACCTTGAAATACTATACCGGCACCATTGACGGCATCTACGGCTCAGGCAGCCAGGCCGCGGTCAAAGCGCTTCAAAAGGACAGCCGCCTCAAGCAGGATGGTATTGTCGGAACAAAAACCTTTGTCGCGCTCGCTGCTGCGCTTCAGGCTGCTCAGTCCTCTGGTACCATCCAACCGGACAGCTCAACCACAGCGCCCATTCCGACGGACACGCCCAGCGTCTATGTCGAGCCTCCTCTGCCTGAAGCGGTTTACCCGTACAACACCACAGCCGCAGCTTCCGTCAACCTGCGCAAGCGTGCCAACCTCTCCTCCATGCGTATCATGACCGTACCTGAAGGCGCTACAGTGGAAGTGCTGGAGGATGCCGGTAATTACCTGAAAATCAACTACCGCAAATATACCGGCTACGTAGCCAAGGAGTTTATCAACATCCCCGAGCAGTATCTGGACGGCAAGGTGCTGGATATCAACCAGAATGCACGGATTAATTACCAGACACTGGCTCCCGGGGCAGAAGGCCGCGCGGTGCGCGCCCTGCAGCACGCTCTGGCTGAACATGGCTTTTACACCGGCGGTATCGACGGCAAGTTCGGTTCAGGCACCACAGCGGCCGTCAAGGCTTTGCAGAAGAAAAACGGCCTGCGGGAAACCGGTATTGTCCTGCCTGAACTGCAGCAGCTCATCTTTGAAAAACGCGTACGCAACAGCAAAAACAAGCTGGTCTACTCCAAGACCCTGCCTCCGCTGGATGGTCTGGTCATGCAGCAGGGTGATTATGGCGACGCCGTATACGAGCTCAATCAGATGCTGCTGGAAAGCGGCCACTATGACAGCACTATAGGCTATGAATTTACAAAGGCGACCACCAATGCGGTACGCGCTTTCCAAAAGGATCATAAAATCAAAGTCACCGGCAAGGTGGATGCTTTTACTTTGCTGGCGTTACGCACCGCGATCAAGGCTCAGAGCAAGACGGATACGCAGCCGGTAATCACGTCCGAACCGCTTACCCAGGACAATGTTGTCATCATCCGGGATGGAACCTCAGGGCTTGCGGTCACCCGCTTACAGCAGCGACTGGTGGAATTAAAGTACTACAACATTACACCGGACGGCGTCTTCAACAGTGATGATGTGGTTGCGCTACGCCATTTCCAGCGGGTCAACAACCTGCCAGTAACCGGCGTTGCCGACCTGGCCACCCAGCAGACATTGTATACCGGCTATGCCATTGGCGCAGATGCCTTGGTCAACCAGCCGGTCGTAACCCCCTCGCCCGCGGGATCATTAAAAATCGGAGCGACAGGTGAAGATGTGCGTGCGATGCAATCCCGGCTCATCACTCTTAATTACCTGACCGGACGCGCTGATGGTATCTTTGGCACACAAACCGCCGCTGCCGTCACCGCTTTTCAGCGGGCCAACAGCTTAAAACAGGACGGAATCGCCGGTACGCAAACACTGGGTGTGCTTTACAGCGTGAACGCTGTTGCCAACAAACCCGTTTCGACCCCGTCTCCTGAGAAAGCCCCGGCCACCGCAGAGGAAACCCTTCAAGTGGGCAGCACGGGCAGCGCGGTCATATCTTTGCAAAACAGGCTCATTGAGCTTAAATACCTGACAGGCGCCGCGGATGGCATCTATGGACCGCGTACTTTCCTGGCAGTCAAGGAGTTCCAGCAAAAGAACAGCCTCAAGGCGGATGGCATTGCCGGTAAGTTAACACAGGCCAAACTGGCCTCCTCCTCCGCGGTAGGCAATCACCTGCCGGCGTCGCAGCCCGCCGCACCCGCATTGCCCTCAACCCCGTCAACATCGACTTTCAAAGCCCCCAAGGCCAGCGAGGTGCGCTACGCCAACTGGTATACCGAGATCCGTCCCATTGCTTCCAAACTGCGCAACGTAACCATCTATGACTTCATGTCCGGAAAGCACTACGAATTCAGATTTTTCTCCCTGGGCAAACACGCTGACGGCGCTACACTGACCGCTGCGGACACCGCGGTCATGAACAGCGCGCTGGGTGAAAAGAACTGGACGCCACGTCCGGTATGGGTCATTTTCAGCGACGGGCGGGTCTATATGGCCTCCACCCACAGCCACCCGCATGCAAACGACTATATCAGCGACAACGACCTCGTTGGCCATCTGTGCGTCCACTTCCCGCGCGATATGGAAGAGGCTGCCCAGACAGGTCCTTACGCCGTTTCTCATCAAAACGCCATCCTGGCCGGCTGGGACCTGACCCAGAACATGGCGCGGACACAGTGAGTCTCCGATGAAAAACAACCGGTTTATCTCTATCGCTGTAGATGGCCCGGTCAGCGCCGGAAAATCCACATTGTGCGATGCGCTTGCACGACGGTTAGGCATTGTACACCTGGATACCGGTGCAATGTACCGTGCCTTTGGCCTGTATGTTTTACGTCATCAGGACATCTCGCCGGATGACGAAGAATCCCTTGGCCGGCTAATCCGGGAAGGGCACATCAACATCAGCGTAACCTTTGAAGGCGGCAGCCAGATAACCTTGCTCAACGGCGAGGACGTCAACAGTCAGCTGCGGGGAGAAGCGGTTGGCGCCGCAGCATCTGCGGTTTCCAGGTTCCCCGCCGTACGGCGGTATCTGGTCAACCTGCAGCAAGAGCTCGCCAGAGAGCGCAGCCTGCTGATCGACGGACGGGATATCGGTACCGTTGTTCTGCCGGACGCCGAAGTCAAAATTTTTCTGACAGCCAGCGCGGAGGACCGTGCCTTGCGCCGCTATACCCAGTTGATTGCAGCAGGTTTTGATGTGGACTATCCCACTGTGCTCAAGGATCTGAAAGCCCGTGACGAACAAGATCAGAACCGTCAGACAGATCCCCTGCGTCCGGCGCAGGACGCTGTTATCCTGGATACAACGAATTTAGAATTTGAAGAGTCCCTGCAAAAAATGCTGGATATTGTCACAGCGGTTTATGAACAAGACTGAGATGAAGTCAACCGGCACGCCGTTTTACCGTTTCGCGCGGTGTTTGCTGAGCATATTTTCTTTTCTGGTATATCCTTGCAGGCTCATCAACCCCGAACAGGCAAATCTTCAAAAACCGTTCATATTGATTTGTAATCACCAAAGCATGATGGATCCGGTTTTGCTGGCAATCAAGCTTCCACAATATGAGATTCATTTTATCGGTAAGCGCGAGATTACCAGGTTTTTGCCGCTCAAATGGATCGTGGAACGGCTGCACATGATTGCAGTATCGCGCCATATGAGCGATTTGTCCGCCATGCGCGCCGCAGGGACGGTATTAAAGTCCGGCGACATATTAGGCGTTTTCCCGGAAGGACGGCGCTTTTACGGCCCGGCAATGGAAGAGATGGAGTCCGGTGTCAGCCTTCTTGCCCTGCGGCACAAAGTTCCGCTTCTGCCTGTCTACATCACCGGCCGTCCCCGTCCTTTCCGCAGGGTAAACATGGTAATCGCCCCGCCGATCACCGTGAATAACCTGGCACAGAATGGCATTGATAAAAGTGTTAGCGAACAGCTCAACGCGCAAATCAAGCAAGTTTATCGCGGCCTTGAGCGTAAGTACAGCAAAAAAACATCTTGACAGTGACAAGACTTTCATGTTTGTGTAAAATTATGCAATGGGGGTAGTTTATTTTAATGCCCGTTGAGGTAGCCGGCAACGCAGGGTTTTGCATGGGAGTCAAACGCGCAGTCAGCACAGCGCTGACAATTGCCCGGCAGGCCAGGGTACAGGGTATACAAACATTTACCCTGGGCGAGCTTATCCACAATCCCGTGGTTATTGCCGCTTTGGAGAAGGAAGGCATCAAGCCGGTGCGGTCGCCCGAGGATGCGCATGGCGCCATATTGATTATCAGAAGCCATGGCACGGATCCTCACACTTTGATGAGATGTCATCAAAGTGCAAGCAAGGTGGTCGATTGTACCTGTCCCTTCGTCCAGCACGTTCACCGTCTGGTTGAAGCGCACAGCAGTGACGGAAGTCCGGTCATTATCCTTGGTGATAAGAATCACCCTGAGATCGTTGGCATTATCGGATGGTGTTCCGGTTCCAGTTATGTCATCTCTGATGCCTGGCAAATAGATCATTTGCCAAAGGACATGAAAGGGGCGTTGCTGGTCAGCCAGACGACATTTTCCCCGGCTCAGTTTTCCGCTATGTTGCCGCTTTTATTGTCGCGCTACCCGGGCTTGCGGTACAAGAACACCATCTGCAAGGCTACTGAAACCCGGCAGGCAGAAGCGGAGGCGCTGGCCAAGCGCTCTGAAATGATGGTTGTGGTAGGCGGAAAGCATAGTGCGAACACGCGCAAGCTGGCGCAGACCTGCCGCACATTGTGTCCGCGGACCTACCTGGTCGAAAGCGCACAAGAGCTAAGGGAGATTGTTTTTGACCCGGTTTATGAAAGAATTGGTATCACCGCTGGTGCGTCTACACCGGTGTGGTCACTTAAGGAGGTTGTTGACTTTATGAACGACAAGGAACTCAATGGTCAGGTTCAGAACCCTGAAGAAACCCCCCAGGTCCCGGAGGAGATCTTGGACACAGCAGTAGAGACCGTCCCGGAATCCCAGGAAGTCGAAACCGTTGTGGAGGAAGTCCCCACCACGCAAACCAATGAAGAAGCGCTTGCTGAAGATGCCCCGGCAAAAGAAGCAGTTGCGGAAGCCATACCGGAAGCCGCTCCGGCTGAGGAAACGGTAGCGGAAGCTGTACCGGAAGCCGCTCCGGCTGATGAAACGGTAGCGGAAGCTGTTCCGGAGGCCGCTCCGGCTGAGGAAATGGTAGCGGAAGCCGTACCGGAAGCCGCTCCGGCTGAGGAAACGGTAGTGGAAGCCGAATCGGAAGCTGTCCCGGCTAAAGAAACTCCTGCAACAGAGGCAGTCCAGGCACAGCCCAAGGCAGAGCCCAGCTTCATGGATGCTGTCGCAGCCAGCATGGCCCGCATCCGTACCGGCCAAACCATCACCGGTAAGGTTGTTCAGATAACCGATGACGAAGTATGTGTCAACATCGGCTATAAATCCGACGGCCTCCTCAAGCGCGATGAAATGGTCGACAAGGACGTGGAGCTCGGGGATGAGATTGAGGTCGAGGTTGTCAAGGTCAACGACGGTGAAGGCAATGTCATCCTCTCTCAGCGCAACATCGTCAACCGCAAGGTGTGGGCGGAGCTGATGGAAAAGTACCACAATAGCGAGCTTGTTATTGGCATTGGCAGGGAAGCTGTCAAAGGCGGCCTGCTCGCCAGCGTTCATGGCGTCCGTGCTTTTATCCCTGCTTCCCACTTGGCTCAGCGCTATGTGGATAAGATTTCTCAGTTTGTTGGTCAGGAATTGAAGCTGAAAATCATTGAGGTGGACGAGACCAAGAAGCGCCTTGTTGCCAGCCGTAAGGAAGCATTGGCACAGGAAAGCGCAGCCATCCGCGAGGCGGTTTGGAGCCAGTTGGAGGAAGGCGCCGTTGTCAAGGGTATCGTGCGCCGCTTTACCAATTTTGGCGCTTTCGTGGATTTGGGCGGCGTTGACGGCTTGATTCACGTGTCAGACCTGAGTTGGAACCGCTCTGTTGTTCCCAGTGAAGTGCTCACTGCCAATCAAGAGATCGAGGTTAAAATTCTCTCCCTGGATCGTGAACGCGATCGCATCTCCCTGGGCTACAAGCAACTGCAGCCACGCCCTTGGGATAACGTAGAGGAAAAATATCCGGTCGGCTCGATACTGACCCGCAAAATCGTGCGTGTGCGCCCCTTTGGCGCCTTTATCGAACTGGAGCCCGGCGTGGACGGATTGGTTCATATCTCTCAGATTTCTCATACACGCGTCGAAAAAATCGAGGACGCTGTACACCCTGGACAGGAAGTCAATGTGAAGGTGCTGTCAGTTGATCCGGTAGCCAAGCGTATCAGCCTGTCCATTCGGGAAACCCTGGAAGTCCCCTATTTTGGCGGCGCGCAGCAGCAGTATGATAACAAACAGGCACAAAGCAACCAGGATAGCCTTGATCAGGCTCCCCAGTATGAACCCCCTGCCCCCGCTGAAACCGATCGCCCGGAAACCGCGGTAGAACTGGCCATGCGCAAAGCACGTGAGGAGTTGGAAGCCCAGGAACAAAACAACAAACCAGAGGCTGAGTAAGTATCCTTTTCAATTGACACAGGGAGCCAGACGGCTTCCTGTGTTTTTTATTTTTTACTGAGGTAAAGCTTTATCGCACCCAAAGCGGCGAGGTGTTTTGTTGTCCCGCAAAGAAGGAAACCGATGGCATAGCCTTAGCTTCGTTGAGGTTGACTGACACAGCAGGGCGATCAAAGACCGGCGGCGCGACGATGCAATATAAAGATTGAAATAGCGTGAAAATGCGTTTTCATCCCTATTTGTGTCGCTCTATGTGACCTGAATTAGTATAAAAAGCCACCGGCTATGAAACCGGTGGTTTTGACAGAAAATTCGTCCTTAAAACTTCAGGGTGTTTAACCGGATGGAGGGACCCATGGTAGCGCTCAGGTAAAGTGAACGCAGATAGACACCCTTGGCTGTGCTGGGCTTGGCTTTAACAACAGCATCCATCAGCACATTGAGGTTTTCAAGGAGCTGCTCATCGGTAAAGGAAACCTTGCCAATCGGGCAGTGCGCGATGGCGGTCTTGTCGATGCGATACTCAACCTTACCGCCCTTGATGTCAGCGATCGCCTTGGCCACGTCATTGGTGACCGTGCCGGACTTGGGGTTGGGCATCAGGCCCTTGGGGCCCAGGATGCGGCCGATTTTGCCGACAACGCCCATCATATCAGGAGTTGCGACGCAAACATCAAAATCAAACCAGTTTTCAGTGCGGATCTTCTCAACCAGCTCGGCTTCGCCAACATGGTCGGCGCCGGCCTGGCGGGCTTCCTCTGCCTTTTCGCCTTTGGCAAACACCAACACGCGTACCACGCGGCCGGTGCCATGGGGAAGCACCACCGCGCCGCGCACCTGCTGGTCCGCGTGGCGGGGATCTACGCCCAGACGAATGGACAGCTCAACAGTCTCATCGAATTTCGCTTTGCCGGTCTGTTTGACAAGGCTGACGGCATCAGCCGGATCATACAGCTTGCTTTCATCAATGAGCTTTTTGGACTCAAGATACTTCTTGCCGTGTTTCATGTATTATTCCTCCCTGTGGTAATAGCGGCGCTTTGTCCTCCCACACGCTCCCTTTATTCCTCGACAGTCACGCCCATGCTGCGGGCAGTGCCTTTGACCATACTCATCGCCGCCTCAATGCTGCCGGCGTTCAAATCGACCATCTTGGTGGTCGCGATCTCACGAACCTGGTCCCTGGTAAGCTGTGCAACCTTGGTCTTGTTGGGTTTATCACTGCCGCTTTCGATATTGAGCGCCTTCTTGATCAACACAGGCACCGGCGGCGTCTTGGTGATAAAGGTAAAGGAGCGGTCCGAATAGACCGTGATGACAACGGGGATAATGTACCCCGCCTGCTTTGCGGTGCGCTCGTTAAACTCCTTGCAGAAACCGGGGATGTTCACGCCATGCTGACCAAGCGCCGGACCGATCGGGGGCGCGGGGGTCGCCTTGGCGGCGTTGACTTGCAGTTTGATAACTGCTGCGACTTTCTTTGCCATGTTTGTGGCTCCTCCTCAATAATGTGGTTATGGCGGCGCTATGCGCCTCCCACTGGAAACATACGGTTTGGACTCAGGTGACCTTCTCGGCCTGATCCAAGTCAATCTCCACTTGCATCTCGCGGCCCAGGAACATCTTGACCTTGACCTGAAGCTTGCCACGGGCTACGTCCACCGCCTCAACAGTTCCGGTAAAGTTCTCCAATGGGCCGGACAGGATGCGGATTTCCTCACCGACAACCAGCTTGGTGGCTTCCGCCTGGGGCTGGCTGTTCATCATGATGTCAAACTCAGCGTCTGTCAGCGGAACCGGTTTGCTCTCCGGACCTACAAAGCCCGTAACGCCCCGCGTGTTGCGAACGACATACCAGGACTCTGATGTGATGATCATCTTGACAAGCACATAGCCGGGAAAGGTTTTGTGCTGGGTAATGACGCGCTTGCCATTTTTTATCTCGGCAACTTCTTCAATAGGTACCTGGACCTCCTGGATCAGGTGCTGCATACGGTTGTTTTCAGCGGCCTTTTCCAGGTTATCCTTGACCTTGTTTTCGTAGCCGGAATAGGTATGTACCACATACCAGGCAGCTTTCTTGCTGTTTTGGTTTAAATCCTGTTCTGACATTGCTGCACCTATCAGCCTGCCCACCCGGACAGCAGCTTGATAACCTCGGTGGAACCCATGTCAAGCAGACCGATTACTACACCCATGAATACCATAAAGGCCAGCACAAGCAAGGTTGAGTTAATCAGGTTCTCACGGGTGGGCCATGTCACCTTGCGAAGCTCACGCCAGGTGTTCTTGAAGGGCTTAACGCTATTGGCAGGCAAATTCTTAAAAAAGTTAAGAATCTTGCCAATCACGCTGTTATTTTCCTTCTTGGCCGGAACACGTTTGGACTTGCCTTCTGACATCTTTCTTACCTCGTCTCACGATGAGCCGTATGCTTCTTGCAAAAGCGGCAATACTTGCTCAGCTCAATCCTCTCGGGGTTGTTTTTCTTGTTCTTGATGGTGTTGTAGTTGCGCTGCTTGCAATCAGTGCAAGCCAAAACGATGTTGGTGCGCGCTTCCTTCACTGCCATGTTTTACACCTCTTTCTGTCAGGACGCAGGGTATCAATTTTCGATGACGCGGGCGACGGCGCCGGAGCCAACAGTGTGGCCACCCTCGCGGATGGCGAAACGCAGACCCTGCTCAATCGCGATGGGCGTGATCAGCGTGACTTCCATCTGCACGTTGTCACCGGGCATTACCATCTCAACGCCTTCAGGCATCTTGATGGAGCCGGTCACGTCCGTGGTACGGAAGTAAAACTGCGGGCGGTAGCCGTTGAAGAAGGGGGTGTGGCGGCCGCCTTCCTCCTTGGTCAGTACGTACACTTCGCTGAAAAAGTGCGTATGCGGCTTGATCGAACCAGGCTTGGCCAGCACCTGGCCACGCTCGATTTCCGTACGCTGGACGCCGCGAAGCAGCGCGCCGATGTTGTCACCCGCCTGGCCCTTGTCAAGCATCTTGTGGAACATCTCAACTCCGGTCACTACGACAGAGCGCGGCTTCTCCATCAGGCCTACAATCTCCACAGTGTCGGATACCTTGACCTCGCCGCGCTCAACACGGCCGGTCGCTACAGTGCCGCGCCCGGTGATCGAGAAGACATCCTCTACCGGCATCAGGAAGGGGCGGTCCACAGCGCGGGCAGGCGTGGGAATATAGTTGTCCACTGTATCCATCAGTTCATAAATGCACTTGCACTCAGGCGCGTTTTGCGGATCAGAACCGTCCTTTTGCATATATTCCAGCGCCTTGAGCGCGCTGCCCTTGGTGATCGGAATCTCATCACCGGGAAAATCATAGCTGTTGAGAAGATCGCGAACTTCCATCTCTACCAGCTCAAGCAGCTCCTCGTCGTCCATCAGGTCGATCTTGTTCATGAAAACTACCATCGACGGCACGCCGACCTGGCGGGCCAGCAGGATGTGCTCTCGCGTCTGGGGCATCGGGCCGTCAGGCGCCGACACCAGGAGGATCGCTCCGTCCATTTGCGCCGCACCGGTGATCATGTTCTTGACATAGTCGGCATGGCCGGGGCAGTCCACGTGCGCGTAATGTCGATTTTCTGTCTCATACTCCACGTGTGAGGTATTGATCGTGATTCCGCGGGCCTTCTCTTCAGGAGCCTTGTCGATCTGATCGTAGGCCATCGCCTGTGCATGCCCCGCCTTGGCAAGTACCATCGTAATTGCCGCGGTCAGCGTTGTCTTGCCGTGGTCAACATGGCCTATCGTGCCGATGTTCACGTGCGGCTTGGTGCGCTCAAATTTCTGTTTTGCCATGGTTTCCTCCTTAAGGGTTTCTTCTTGTTTTCATTTTATCAGTAGTGTCCCAGGATCTTCTCCGCAATGCTGTGCGGCACTTCCTCATAATGATCAAAGGACATCGTGAATATGCCGCGTCCCTGCGTCTTGCTGCGCAGATCAGTGGCGTATCCGAACATCTCGCTGAGCGGTACAAAAGAATGAATGATCTCATCCCCCATACGCGCCTCGTAAGTCTCAATACGTCCGCGCCTGGCGCTTAAATCACCGATCACGTCGCCCATGTACTGATCAGGCACGATGACCTCCACCTTCATAACGGGTTCCATCAGGCAGCTGTCAGCCATGCGCATGGCATTCTTAAAAGCCAGGGAGCCGGCGATTTTGAAAGCGATTTCCGAAGAGTCGACTTCATGATAGGAACCATCCAGCAAGGTGGCCTTGAAGTCCACAACCTCATAACCACCCAGGATACCTGACATGGCTGCCTCGCGGATGCCTGCATCAATGGGCGCGATGAACTCGCGCGGGATGACACCGCCGACAATCTTGCTTTCAAAAGAGTAACCTTCGCCCGGCTGAGTGGGGCTAATCTCTATTACGCAATGACCGTATTGGCCGTGACCGCCGGACTGACGCACATGACGGCCCTCGCCGCGCGCTGTCTTTCGGATGGTCTCGCGGTAAGCAACCTGAGGCTTGCCGATATTGGCCTCCACCCGGAACTCCCGCATCATACGATCCACAATGATTTCCAGGTGTAATTCACCCATGCCGGCAATGATGGTCTGACCGGTTTCATGGTCGGTGTAGGTCTTGAAGGTGGGATCCTCCTCGGCGAGGCGCGTAAGCGCATAGCTCAGCTTTTCTTGCCCTGCTTTGGTCTTGGGCTCGATGGCCACACGGATCACCGGGTCAGGAAACTCGAGAGACTCAAGGATAATGGGCGCCTTGTCATCACACAGGGTATCGCCGGTGGTGGTCTCCTTGAGGCCAACTGCGGCGGCGATATCTCCTGCAAACACGCTTTCGATATCCTCGCGGTGATTGGAGTGCATGCGAAGGATGCGGCTGAAGCGCTCGCGCTTGCCCTTGGTTGAGTTGTAAATATAGGAATTGGCGGACACCTGCCCCGAGTAAACGCGAAAGAAAGCCAGCTTGCCCACAAAGGGATCCACAGCAATCTTAAACGCCAGGGCAGAGAAAGGCTCATCATCCCGGGGGTGGCGCTCCACCTGTTCGCCGTTCTTTGGGTTAATGCCCTGAATGGAAGGAATATCCAACGGGGAGGGCATAAAGTTGCACACAGCATCCAGCAGGGGCTGGACGCCCTTGTTGCGATAAGACGTACCGCAAAGCACCGGAGTGATCTCGCAGGCGATGGTGGTCTTGCGGATGGCGGAAATCAAATCCTCACTGGTGATTTCCTCGCCGTTGAAGAATTTTTCCATCAACCTTTCATCGGTGCCAACAACGGCATCAATCAGCTTCTCGCGGTATTCCTCAGCCTTGGGCAACAGATCATCGGGAATGTCCTCCTCACGGATATCCATGCCCTCATCATCGTAATAGACCTCGGCCTTCATACGGATAAGGTCGATGATACCGGTAAAAGTGTTTTCGCTGCCAATCGGCAACTGAACAGGAACGGCATTGGCGTTGAGACGCTCATTGAGCATGTCGACAACCCGGTAAAAATCCGCACCATTGATATCCATTTTGTTCACATAGGCAAGCCGGGGCACATTGTATTTGTTCGCCTGACGCCAAACAGTCTCGCTTTGCGGTTCCACGCCGCCCTTGGCACAAAACACTGCCACAGCGCCGTCCAGCACACGCAAAGAGCGTTCGACTTCTACAGTGAAGTCGACGTGGCCGGGCGTATCAATGATGTTGATACGGTAGCCTTTCCACACTGCTGTCGTCGCAGCAGAGGTAATGGTAATCCCGCGTTCTTTTTCCTGGTCCATCCAGTCCATGGTAGCACCGCCCTCATGGGTTTCTCCCATGCGGTGGACGCGGCCAGTATAAAACAGGATGCGTTCGGTCGTCGTCGTCTTGCCCGCGTCTATGTGGGCCATGATGCCGATATTCCGAACCAGGTCCAGGGGGTGGTCTCTTAGCATGTAAAACAGAACTCCTTCACTGCAGCAAAACCAGATTGCTTACCAGCGGTAATGGGCAAATGCCTTGTTGGCTTCGGCCATGCGGTGCATCTCTTCCTTGCGTTTGACCGCGTTGCCGGCATTGCCGGCAGCATCCATGATCTCGCCAGCCAGGCGTTCAGCCATGGTCTTCTCGCCGCGTTTCCGGCTGAAATCTACCAGCCAGCGCAACGCCAGGGTCTGGCGGCGCTCCGGCCGGATTTCCATGGGTACCTGATAGGTTGCGCCACCCACGCGGCGTGCCTTGACCTCAAGCTGGGGCAGAATGTTGTTCAGCGCATCCTGAAAAACATCGCCTGGCTCCCTACCGGTCTTCTCGCGGATCATGTTGAAAGCCGAATAGCACACATTCTGCGCAACACCACGCTTGCCATCCAGCATAATTTGGTTAATTAATTTGGTAACGGTAACCGTCCCGTAGATGGGATCGGGCAGTACTTCTCGCTTGGGTATAAATCCACGACGGGGCATAGTATTCCTCCTCAAATTAAACAGTGGTGAGCCGGAGGCTGGCGGCATTTCAGCACAATGCCATCCATCGCAATCGGCCCTGCCGGTTTCCCTGAAAGCATGCCCCGCGGTTCCAAGACGGGACACGGTGAAGAAACCTCAGCGGCCTGACCGGCGTGGCTTACCTATTTTTTGGGACGTTTGGCGCCATATAGTGAACGGCCTTGATTGCGCTTGGCAACTCCGGCTGTATCCAGCGCGCCGCGGACAATGTGGTACCGCACGCCAGGCAGATCGCGCACACGGCCCCCGCGGATCAGCACCACGCTGTGCTCCTGCAGGTTGTGGCCGATCCCGGGGATGTAGCATGTGCCTTCAATCTGGTTGGTCAAACGGATTCTGGCAATTTTGCGCAGGGCTGAATTAGGTTTTTTGGGTGTGGTTGTCTTGACAGACAGGCACACGCCGCGCTTTTGCGGACAACCCTGCAGGATGGGCGCATCAGATTTCTTGACAATCTTCTTGCGGCCTTTGCGGATCAATTGATTGATCGTGGGCAATTAGGGCACCTCCTGAATTTTGATCGGAGCCTGGACAACAGGTCTCCTCCTATAACATTCCCGCAACCCTTGGGAATATATAGTCTGTAGTTTGCTCAGCCTTTGATAAGGGCGGCGGCAGCGGCTGGCACCTGGATACCGCACAATTTTCCCAGTTCCTTCATGGCAGGCACCCGGACAATCAGGATGCTGCGGTTTTCAGCCTCCTTTGCAATGTCCTCCACAAGCAGGGGATCGGCATCCAGGGCCAGATATACTTGAAGGGCCCTGCCCTGCGTAAGCGCCCGAAGCGTCTGCTTGATGCCGACCGCTTTGCGTTCCCCGGAAGCCAGCAAATACGTCACCAAATCCTCCATCGACTGAGGTAATTGCCATATGACAGGCAACTCTATCATATTACTATCATTTTAACCGTTTTGTCAATGATTCTGCCAGGAAAGTTTTCATAAGGTGGATACAGGGTGAAAGCTGCAACACAAGCACCTAACCGCGTCATCTTCCCAAGCTTCCTGAGGATAGCTTCATGTGTTTATGCCTTTGGATGAACGCCCAGCAAATGATATAGTATAGAAAATCTTAAGGAGGGTCAAGATGACACTGGAAGAAGCCAGACTGGCGCTGGACGGTATTGACGCGCAACTTTCTCGGTTGTTTGATCAGCGGATGCAGATCATTGACCAGATCGCAGCTATCAAGCAAGGCAGCGGCACGCCTGTACACAACCCCGAGCGCGAAAAAGCAGTGACCGGGCGGCTGCTTGAACTGACAGGCACTGTATATCGCGAGGAGCTGCTGTCCCTGTATGATGCGATTTTCGCTATCAGCCGCACCCGGCAGGAGCATTTGGCCGCACAGGCAAAAGAACAACAAAGCTGAGCGTTTGACCAGGCAGGCCTGAGGGTTTATAATCCTCTCAGACTCTGGATCGGGAGGCGCAATGGATCGCGAAGGCAACGGCATCAGCCGGTACCGTCTGGCCATCATCACCGCCGCGCTGGCGCTGTTGATCGTTTTGATTTTATTCATCATGGGCGTCTTTGGCGGCGGGGCCAGGCGCCTGTCGGTCACCAAGCTGCGCTGCATCGCTACCCAGCAGGTCACGCCCTTTGGCGACAAGGTGCTTTATTATGACGGTACCACGCTGTTTTGTTTGAACGCCAACGGCACCGAGCAATGGAAGTATGCCCTGGGCCCGGGCGCCCGCTTTACGGCCAGCGAGGACATTGTAACCGCCTGGGTAGGCAGCCATCTGCATATCCTCAACCGTTCCGGTCGCGCCAGCTACAACGACAGGCTGCCCGATACCATCCAGTTTGCCAAGCCTGGCAGGCAGTATGTAGCTGCGGTCATCGGCGAGGGCTTCAGCCCCACGCTGCTGGTCAAGGATATCAATGGCCTGGCAGTGGATTCGGAATCCGTCGCCTATGCCGACAAAATGATCATGGATATGGATTTCTTTGAGAACGGCGACTACCTGTGGACCACCGCGCTGGATGTGTACGGCGTGTCTCCGGTGACGATCATGAATATTTACCGGGTGGGCGCAATGAACACTGGAGAGGTGGATCTGGGCGAGGAAATAACATACAAGGTTTTATATGCAGGCGACAAGCTGCATGCCATCAACACCAAGGAACTCAACCTGTATGATTACCGCGGGACGCTGGATCCCTTTTCAAAGCAGCTGGTCTATGGCTGGAAGCTGGTAGACGCCAATGTTTCCGGCAGCGGCGCCACCATGCTCTTCGCGCCGGAAATGCAAACTGCCAATGAGCAGATGATTACCGAGCTGCGCGTGTTGACAGGCAACAAGCAAGACAGGCGTTACACCCTGCCCAACAGTTGCGTGGGCGCGGGGCTCAAGGGCAGTACGATCTTTGCGATCTCAGCGGACACGCTCTATCAGGCCGAGTTCAACTCCCAGCGTTTCTCAGCTTTGAAGCTGCCGCTGAAATCCCCCATCACCGGCTACATTGGCAAGCTGTCAAACAACGCCAGCCTGGTCAGCAGCGGGCTGGACGTGTACCTGATTACCCTGCCCTGACAGAAGGGAGGACACTCTTGAATCTGATCGATTTGATTTTGCTTGGCGTTTTGGGCATCAGCGTAATATACGGACTGTACCACGGCTTTATTCAGTCAGTCGCCAGCCTGCTGGGTGCGGGCATATCCATCGTTGTCGGACTGATTTTCGGTCCGCAGCTGACAGCCCTGCTCTCAGGCAGCCGCTCCCTTCGGGAGGTGCTTGCCAATTATTCCGACGCTGTGGTGCGCGTTGGCGATTATGAATTGGCCTCGGCCCCGGTGGCCCGGGTTTCCGGCAATCTGCTGGAGACTGTGCTGAGCAGCGTATCTTTCCCGGAGCCTATTGAAAACCTGCTGCGGGACAACATCATCACACAGGCCTTCTCCGGCAAGGGGCTGGCTACTGTCAATGATTATGTGTCAAACACGCTGATCCAGTCGATTCTTAGCGTCCTGAGCTTTCTGGCTTGCTTCCTCATCGCCTATTTGATCTGGCTGTTCATTGTATCCATTATACGAAACGTGTTTGAGTTTCCGGTGCTCCGTCAGCTGGACTGGCTGGCCGGCGCACTGTTTGGACTGGCGCGCGGCGCAGTCATCTGCTACCTGCTGGTTCTGTTGATTCCCCTGATTCAGGTAGCCGTACCGGATGAGCGCTTCGCCGCGTTTATGCAAAACAGCCAGGTGGCAGACTTATTCCGCAATGACGGTTTATTTGTCCGTATCATCAAAGGCGGCTAGGCTAATACTATTCTGAAACGATAACGCATCAATTAACCACCTGCGATGGGTGATGGAAGCGACGCGTTGGACATCTTCAGCCAACTCCTTAACAGTACAGCACAGACGGTCAATCACTGCCTCCAGGTTCTTAAAAATCTCATTGCGGAAGCCTTTCTCCCGCACTTCGTCCCAAATCATCTCAATGGGGTTGAGCTCGGGGGTATAGGGTAGTAGCGGAAATAGTTCTATGCGGCTTGGTACAACCATGGCAGATGAGCGGTGCCAGGCCGCATTGTCTAATAGCAGCAAGATATGATCATCCGGATAAGCCCTGGAGAGTTCCTCCAGAAAGATGTTCATGCAGTCTGTGTTGGCATAGGGCATCACCAGACTGAACAACTCGCCGTCCTGTGGAGACACAGCGCCATACAGATATCTGTATTCCCGGATATGGTGACAGGGTACAGAAGGACGTATTCCCTTTTTGCACCAGCATCGCTTGGGTTTATTGATCCGTCCAAACCCAGCCTCGTCCTGGAACATTACCCGAAGTTTTGGCTGGCTCTTTTTCAGGATTTTTATCTTTTCGGTGATTTTTTTTATAAGCTTCAATCGCTTCTTCGCCGGCTTTCTTTTCATGCCTGCTGCGAGGCGCTATCTTGCGCCATTTGTGGCGATGAAGCAGGTAGTAGATCATGTTTCGGGTCACCGGATGACCAACCGCTTTTTCATAGGCCTGATGTATTTCACGTGTTTCTATGATTTGGCCTGCTTCGCTCCGGCGCTGAAACTGCAATAGAAAGGCTGTTTCCTCTTCCCGGCTCATATAACGGTGTTCGTTGTGGTGCCGTACGCCTACGATGGCTTCTATGCCTTCTTCTTGGTACCTTTTGACAATCCGATTCACGCTCGTTCTATGCATCCCCGCAAGCTTTCCGGCCTCCTCACTGCCCAATCCATCCACCACTTTCAGTTTCAGGGCCAGCAACCGACGGGTAACATGAACAGGATGCTGTTTCTTTTGAGCCGCAAGGATTTCTGAACGCTCTGCTTCTTCAAACACCGGACTTTTTCTGCCCATATCTTCCACCTGATTTCTTTGTAGACTGCAGACTCATTATATCAGGTTTCTTCTATTCTGTGAAGCATTAACGTTTGGAAGTAGTATAAATGTAATTATTTGATATGCGGGAAGGGGCCATAGCTTTTTTCTATTCTGCTACAGCCCCTTTGTTGTAAATTCAATCGGTTTCCCTGCTATTACCGTTACGGTAAATCTCCCGTATCCTTGTCAAAAAACGGATGATCCTTGACGGCGTCAAAGCAGGCATTGAGGAGCTTCTCATCCTCCGAGGTATAGGCTTTCAGGAAAGCCTGCTCATAATGCGAAGCCATGAAAGACTGGCACTCCCAGTTGCCCGGCGGAATCAGGACATCCGCCCCTAAACGCAGAGTGTAGCGCATAGCAGCCAAACGGGCCTCGCCATCCTCCTTGTCGAAGGGTTTACACCAAGACTTGGGCCAGATGGACTGCCGGCGCTCCTGCTCGCTCAGCCAGGCGCGCTCAACAATGGACTTGATGGCCAGCAGGCCAAAGCCTTTCTCGCGCTTCAATTCCACCAGAACGCTGCCGATACCCTGGCCCTTATGAAGCATCCAGTTAAGCGGAAACATGACCGTGTCAAAATCGCATCGTTTAAGCGCCTCCAGGGCTACTTGCTCGCTGTGGGCACTGAAGCCGATCTTGCGCACCAGGCCCTGTTGATGGAGCTTCAGCACCATATCCATAGTCCCTCCAGGGCCAAAAGCTGTTTCCACATCCTCCATTGTGGTCAGGGAGTGCAATTGATAGACATCAAACCAATCGGTATGTAAATGCTTCAGGGACTGGTAAAATTCTTTTTCCGCATCGGCCGCCTTACGTTTGGTAGTTTTGCAAGCCAGATAGACATCCTTGCGGTAAGGCTTAAGCGACTCGCCAAGGATTATTTCGGCATTGCCATAACTGGGCGCCACATCAAAATAGTTGACGCCCGCATCGATGGCCTGGCTGACATAGCGGTCGGAATCCGCCTGCCGCTCGTTCATGCTGACAATGCCGGCATAAGCAACAGGCGCGACATGGTACCCGGTTTTTCCAAGGAAAACTCTTTTCATGGATGGATTTCCTCTCATCATGATTCGCCTGGATGCGCCAGCAGGTCAATCAGGCGGTTGCTGCGCTTGAGGAATTCCTTAAGCTCCTCGCCTTCCAGGGGACGGGAGGACAGCCGCGCCAGATCAAATACCTGCTCAATCAGAAGCTGCTGCTTTTCCCCCTCTTCCATGGCGGCGATGGCCTGCACGCTTTTATTGGCGCGGTTGAGCACCAGGGTGTAGCGTTCGGGCAGGTTGTTCTTTTCTCCGTATATCCGGGACATGTCCTTGAAGCGGCGCATCTGCTCATCCTCAGTCAGCATGCCGGGGATATCAGGGTCAGACAGCGCTTCGAGCTGTACTACAAGTTCCGGTTGCTCCAGCACCTCACGGATGCGCTTCTCCAGCGCCTCGCGGTCCAGGTCCTTGCCGTCCTCCGTTTCCATCTGCAAGCCTTTAACATCAGCGTCCACGCGCACAAACTGCATGTCCGCACCGCCGGCGTACTCCAGGAAGGACATGAAGTTGACATCGATCAGCGTGTCCATGATCGCCACATCAATTCCCTTGCTTTCAAAGGGAGCTACGCTGGCCGCCTGGCGCGCGGGATCAGTGGTGTAATAAGCCTTTTTCTCAGCCTTGCCCTCGTTGCGCGCCTTGTACTCATCCAGGGTCAGATAGTCGCCCTTGGTGGTTTTCAGCAGCAGGGAGCCCTTGACCGCGTCATAGAACTTCCTGTCTGAAACGCTGCCGTACTTAATAAAAGGGTGGATGTCATCCCAATAGGTCTGATAGGTTTCGCGCTGACCGGAAAACAACTCATTGAGCTTGTCCGCCACCTTCTTGACAATGTGCTGGGACAGCCGCCGGACATAGCCGTCGTTTTGCAGGAAGGAACGGGAAACGTTCAATGGCAGATCGGGGCAGTCAATGACGCCCTTGAGCACCATGAGAAACTCCGGTATGACCTCCTTGATGTTGTCAGCCACAAACACCTGGCGGTTGAACAGCTTAATCTGTCCGTCATGGCCGGAGAAATCGCGCTTGATGCGCGGGAAGTACAGGATGCCCTTGAGGTTAAACGGGTAGTCCACGTTCAGGTGAATCCAAAACAGCGGGTCCTCCCAGGTGTTGAAGAGCTTGCGGTAGGTCTGTTTGTATTCATCCTCGCTACACTCTCGGGGCGCCTTGAGCCACAGAGGGTGCGTGTCATTGATCATCACCTGGCCAGGCGTTTCTTCCTCAGTTAAAAAGTCCGGCTCTTCCCGCGCTTGCCCCTCTTGATCCTCAGCCTGTTCAGCAGCCTTTCTGGCAGCCTCCTCACGCCGCTGTTGTTGCGCTTTCTCCTGACGGGCGATATCCTCGAGATCCTCAAAATAGACCGGGACCGACATGTAACCGCAATACTTATCCAGTATCGCATGTACTGTGGTTCCCTCCAGAAACTCCTTCTCGTCCTCCATTATATGCATGGTTATGACAGTGCCTCGCGTTGTGCGGGTGCCATCTTCCATCTCATAACGGATACCATCCTCACTGGTCCAACGCACCGGCTGTGCGCCCTCCTGATAAGAAAGCGAGTCAATGATAACACGGTCCGCCGCCATGAAAGCAGAATAGAAACCCAGGCCAAAATGGCCAATGATGCCCGAGGCATCTTCCCCCGTGTAGTTCTTCAGGAATTCCTCAGCGCTGGAAAAGGCGACCTGGTTGATATACTGGTCGATCTCCTGCGCTGTCATGCCAATGCCGTTGTCCGAAACTCGGATTTCACCCTTCTCCTTGTCCAGTGTTACCGTAACGGACAGTTCCTCGTCCTCCGGCGCGCCTTGCACAATCTTGAGCTTGGTGATGGCATCCACACCGTTTGAAACGATTTCACGCAGGAAGATGTCCTTGTCTGAATATAGCCAGCGCTTAATGACCGGCATGATGTTTTGAGCGTCGATGGAAATGTTGCCCTGCCGCGGGCCTTTTTTCTGTTGTTGCTTTGTAGCCATCAATGAATCCTCCGGGAAGTATTTGCCTGTTTATTATATCATCCCCTCACAGGCTTCGCAAGCAAGATTTAGCACTCTAATGAAACGAGTGCTAAATTTGAAAAATACAGTCAATAACAATATCTGTCTATTCCTTGGCGTTGCCAACCGCAACACCGGCAATGACGCGTTTGCTCTGCGCAGAGGAAACTGCCATCAACAACAAAAACGGTCAGGTCAACCCCGACACAGATAGAACAGTTTTATATACAGTAGATGTCCTTATGTAACTTATACGGATAAAACCCGGACTTTTCCCGTTCCGTAACAACGAGCGTCCAAAAGCATAGTCAGGAAATTTGAGCGACAGTTTCTCCGCGGATCAGAGATACCGGTACTTTAACGATGCTTGCTTCACCGCCGGTATCTCTTTTGTCAATACGGGACAACAGCAGGCGTGCCGCCTCCTTGCCGATAGCTTCAACATTTTGCCGCACGGTGGTTAAGCGCGGGTAAAGATAATCGACAAAATCCAGCCCGTCAAACCCAATGACGGATATATCCTCCGGTATGCGCATGCCGGCTTCCCGGATCGCCATCTGTCCGCCCAGGGCTGCGTAGTCATCCGGCATCAGGATGCAGGTAGGCGGGGTCGGCAAAACCAGCAGTGCGGATGTTTCCGCACGGGTACGCTGAACATCCCGATAACGGCTTGAGCGGTGATATTCCGGTCTAATCGGTAAACCAAGCGCACGCATCGCCTGTACATAACCTTCATAACGCTTGTCGGTGACACTGGAGGCCGCACCGCTGACAAGGGCAATGCGGCGATGGCCCATCCTATAGGCATGCTGCACAGCCTGCCGGATGCCATCCTCATTGTCCGAATACACCGAGGGATGGCCCGGATAAGTATGGTCAATACTGACCAGGCTGATGCCTGCATCGGCCAGCTCCATAATCTCCGGATCTGAAAAATCTATGCAGGCTATAAAAACGCCATCCAGGTTGCTGTGACGGCAGTGCTCAAGATAGCTGATGGCGCGATGGCCAATGGTACGGTTGAGCAGCATAAGGTCATAGCCCTGCTCCTCCACGGCAACCTTGAAATATTCAAGCACACTGACAAAAAAATTATGAAACAAGCTGTGGTTTTCTTCATCCAACAGCAATACGCCGATGTTGAAACTGCGGTTGGTCTTAAGGGCTTTAGCGGCGGCATTGGGCAGATACCCCAAACGGGAAGCGCATTCACGAATACGCTCCGCGGTCTTTTCTCCCACGCCAGGCATATAATTGAGCGCCTTGGAAACAGAGGCGACAGAAACACCACACTCCTTGGCGATGTCCTTTAGAGTAATCATGGAACCCCTCCCATAGCGCACTATTAATCGTTTTCGCATTGATTATAAAACTCTGTATTTCATTTGTCAAGGCAACAGTTTCCCGCCACGCAGCCACGCAGCAACCTGTTCGTTTTTCATATTCCATCTCAAAGGATACATGATTGATAAAGAATCATATTCACTCAAATAAAATGCCCGGACCGGTCAATGTGTGGATTGTCCTGTGTGAACACAGGGCTGACGGATTGACGCGCGTGAGCCGGCAAGCTATTCTTATAGCATTGGGAGGGATGAACAATGAGCAGATTGGGCGACCTGATGCACCTTGAGCGCACGCGCCGGAAACTGACAGCCAAAGCCGTTGCCAAGATGGCTGGCGTCAGTGAAAAATACATCCTCGAAGTGGAAAGCGGCACGCGCATTATCGCGGATGACCAGGCAAGGCGTATCCTGCAAAAAATGGGAATGAAGCAGCAGACCGATGCCATGTTCACCCTGGAGGACATCGCGGTCACGGTAGACCTGCAAACCGCGGTCAGCCCGCAACGCCTGGCCAAGACCAAGAAGGTCAGTCAGGAACAAGCCGAGAAGGCCAACGGATCCATCTGGCTTGACGCGCTCAAGGGAGTATTGCAGCATGTGCCGATTTACAACGCCGTCATGAAGGAAACGGGCAGCCGGCTGCTACCGGTCAGCCAGGGCAAGATCGAAGGCGCGCCAGCGGAAAAAGTATTCTATTTCATGGCGCCGGATAACCGCATGCGTGGCTACCGGGTCCAAAAAGGCGACCTGGTGCTGGTCGTTCCTACGCAAAGCGCTGAAGACGGCAAGATGATGCTGCTGGATACATCCATGGGCAAACAGCTCTATGTAATCAAGATGTTGCCGCGTTACCAGCTGCTGCTTCAGAGTTTTGACAAGCAGAGCGAAACTGAAGTAGCCGCGATGGCGGATGTGCGTATCATTGGCAAATGCGTGCGCCTGGAAGCGGAACTGTGAATCGATTCTCATTGGCATGAAAGGCAGATGTTGAATAATGGCGCGATTGTTCCGTTCCAAAACACTGCAGCAATACCTGCTGATTTTGACCGGCTGCCTTATCAGCGCGGCAGCCTATCCCCTTTTTTTGGAGCCAAACCATATCGCTCCGGGCGGGCTGACAGGGCTGACCACCATCCTGAACTACTATTTCGGGCTGCCCATTGGCCTGACCAGCCTGGCGCTCAACATCCCGCTGATGATACTGGGCTGGCGTATGATCGGAGCCAAGTTTATCCTGCGCACCATCATTGCAACAGTGCTGTTCTCTGTGAGCATCGACCTGATGGATGTAAAGCCGCTGGCAGAGGATCCCATGCTGGCCGCGCTGGGCGGCGGCGTACTGATCGGTATCGGGTTGGCGTTGATTATGCGCGGCAATGCCACTACCGGCGGCACAGACCTGTTGGCGCGCATCGTCAATTACCATGTGCCCGCGATCACGGTAGGTTTCTTTTTGTTGATCTTTGACCTGGCAGTGATAGTATTGGCATGGATTTTCCTGAGCGTTCAGCACGCAATGTACGCTGTGGTATGTGTTTTCATCTCATCCAAGGTTCTTGACCAGGTGTTGACCGGCTTTGGCACAGACAAGGCCTGCTACATCATCAGCAGCCAATATGAGGTGATTGAACAGCGCATCATGACGGAACTGAACCGCGGCGTGACCCGCTTTAACGCGGTAGGCGCCTATTCCGGCAAACCAGGCAAAATGCTATTGTGCGTAGTGGGCCGCTTTGAAGCGGTCAAGGTCAAGACCATTGTGCATGAGTCGGATGAGCACGCCTTTATGTTCATCACAGATACCCATGAAACCTTGGGCGAAGGCTTCGCCAAACTCAAACAGGAGGTTGACTGATGGCTTATCAATCCCTCTACCGCGCCTGGCGGCCCAAAACTTTCTCTGAAATGGTAGGCCAGGAAGCCATTGTCCGCGCGCTGTCCAACCAGGCCGCCGGCAAACGTGTCGCGCACGCCTACTTGTTTTGCGGCAGCCGTGGCACCGGCAAAACCAGCGCGGCGCGCATCATGGCCATGGCCATCAACTGTGAACACCCGGACAAGGGCGATCCCTGTCTGAACTGCCAAAGTTGCCAGGCGCTCATGAGCGAAACCACGCTGGATGTGTTCGAAATGGACGCAGCCAGCAACAGCCGGGTGGAGGAGATCCGTGACATGCTCTCTCGCACGGATTACCCGCCGCAGTTTGTCAAATACAAGGTTTACATCATTGACGAAGTGCATATGCTGTCCAACGCCGCCTTCAACGCGCTGCTCAAAACCCTGGAGGAGCCGCCGGAATACATGGTCTTTATCCTGGCGACCACTGAGCCTCAAAAGCTGCCTGCCACCATTTTGTCGCGTTGCCAGCGCTATGACTTTGGCCGGATTGCTGAACAGGAGATCATCAATCGCCTCAAGCAGGCGCTGGTGGATGGCCTGAGCGCTGAAGAAGGCGCCTTGCGCTTGATCGCCGCGGCTGCCCAGGGAAGCATGCGTGACGCCTGGAGCCTGATGGATATGTGCCTGGGAGCGGAAAAGCACCTGACCCAGGAAAATGTGCGCCTGGCCCTGGGCACTGTAAGTGAGGATTTCTTGTTCGAGTTTGCCCGGGCGCTGCTGGACGCCGACACCGCAACCGCTCTGATATTAACCGATCGGCTGATGAAGGGCGGACGGGATGTGCAGGTGTTTTTGCGGGAGTTTAACGCGCACCTGCGCCAGGTGTTGGCTGTCAAATGGACGGGCAGCGGTATCCGCGACATGACGCCTGACCAGGAGGCGCGCTTTCTGGAAGCATCCGGGGAAGCCTCAGCGGATACGATGCTGTTCATCCTGGAGCAGTGTATGCAAGCCGAGCAGGAATCCCGCTGGTCAATGTCCCCCCGCGCCGTGCTGGAGCTGTTTGTGCTGCGCAGCACACAGCTGCGGCACCGCGAGGACCTCAGCGCCCTGTTGGCGCGCATCGGCACACTGGAAAGCCGCATACAGCGGCAGGCAGATGCCACACCCAGGCAAACTCCAATACAGACACCAATTGTCGCAGACAAAATAAAAGAATCCACTCCGGAACAAATTTCCGATGATCCCAAGCCACTGCCGGATCAGATCAGCCAGGCGCCGGCTGACGAATCGGGCGAACATGTCCCGCAGGCAGAAGCTCATGAATCCACAGAACAGATCGCTTTTTCACAGCCATCCGGCCTGCCCCTGGCAAACGCATCGGACACGGCAATGCCGACACAGCGTACCCCTAAGGAAGCCTGGAACCGGATGCTGAAGTGTCTGGAAAAAGAACATGCCGGACTTTATGCCATGGTCAACCAGGGCAAGTATGGCGGTTTCCAGGAACAGACCTTTTTTCTGATGATGGGTGCCGGGGACAGCATTTATGTCTCCTTGCTCAATGCTGAGGAACGATCAGGCATCATCGCGCGCTTGCTGTCCGATCAGATGGGGCAACAGGTATTTTTTAAAGCGGGAAAAAATCCCGGTATCACTGATGATCCATACGCCAGTCAAACTGAGGAACATTTGACAGCCCTTGCCAAGGTGTTTGGCCGGGATAAAATTGTGCTCAAAAAAGAGTAGTGCAGCCGGTGAAATTCTGTTCACGCTCCACCAGCAATATTTATTTATAGTGTTTGGAACAGTCCGCACCCACTCTTTGTTTAATTTCGTCGCTATTTGCCGCTTTATCCCCACTTTTGTACCGATTCAAGCTTGTAAACACAATTAGTTCATACAAATGAAAAGATTCTGTCAATGTGTTATAATATTTACGGCTGAGTTTTAACAGTCCAGCCAAACAGCGCATGACCACACCGGGAGGAACCGCTGATGAGCGAAAACAGGTCCAGATACTCCAGCGCGCCGCTTCATGATGTGCGGCGCAGGCCACCCAAACCGGCGCCAGAGCGGATACCCGGCGGCACCGGATCAGTTAACAGCACAGCAAACGGCAGCCATGTTTTTTTGCAGGTGTTGCTGATTGTTGTCCTGCCGTTGTTGTTTCTTATTTCCCTGTTTATTAAAAGCAACAGGTTCTATTGGATTTTTGTGATCTCCAGCCTGGCCTGCCTGGGGATGATGTACCTGATGAGAGCCTTTGTCCCCAACGCCAGGCGCGTGTTGAGCGTCATCCATGCCGCGATGATTGCGGTGGCTTTGTTCGCTATTCTGATCTCCGGTCAGCCGGTTGCAGATCAGGTAACGCAATCAGCAAAGGATCATCAGTCCATTTTTTCCGACAATACCACTGCCAGTCTGACCGCCATGAACGAAAGCCTGGCTGTTTCCCAACAGGAGGAACCGCCTGCCAACACCGGCACCGCTTCCTTGGCTCAGCAAAAACTGGAGCAGTTTATGAACGCCTGGGGCAACAAGGACTATGCTACCATGGTCAGCCTGTCCGCCCCGAACTGGGTCAATCAGTATGAGACCCAGCGTGATGCTGAAACCGGCATTTTCCACCTAAGCGCCATCCGTATACCGGTCAGCTATCAGATCATGGATGTGTCCGGCAATGATGCCGACCAGACGCGCACCATCACCATGCAGGCAGCCATCAACAAAAGCGATGGCAAGGAACCACTGCTGTATAATTTCCAAATCCTGATGATTCGCTCAAACAATGAGTGGTTTGTGGATCCAAATTCCATTTCTTCCTCACAGGTAGTGCAGCAGGCAGCGTCCCAAGCACAGCAGAACCAGCAAACTCTGGATCAGTCCACCCAGGTGCAGGCCCCGGTATCAGGCGGTGTGCCTACACCAAATATCGGCGCTGCGCGTTCCGACACAGTGTTGTATTACAATCAGGATGGCGGTGAGTATTATCACCTCAACCCCAACTGCCCCTCGATCGGTGCGCGATACCGGCCCCTGACAGCAATGTTTTATTATCGCGATGTGTCCAGCGATACTTTCAAGAACCTCAAGACTTGCCCGCATTGTAATGCGCCTGCGCGGCCATGAAGTACCATATTGATACCATTCCCGTCTGGGACGCACTTCACGCCAACAGCGAGTGTCCGCTGTGCGCTTTGCGCCGCAAAACCGAGCGGCTGCTGGTCGAGCGCAACCTGGGCGCTGCCGTGATGTCACCGGATACAAGGTTAAAGGTTAACGAAAAGGGATTTTGTACCCACCACCAGGCCATGATGTATAACCAGCCCGGCGGCAACCGTCTGGGACATGGGCTGATGATGCTGTCCCATTTGCAAACCCTGCGCCCAAAGCTGGAACGTGAGCTGGGCAAACCCGGGCTGTCCGGGCGCGCAAAGCCAGGTCTGGCGCGGATATTCAGCCGGGCCAAAGACAATCAGGCTGAGCGGACGCGCAGCCCTCTGAGTGAACTGGCAGGAGACTGCCTGATATGTGATGAACTGCTTTCACAAAGCCAGCGTCAGGCCGCCAGCCTGCTGCACCTGTGGAAGACTGACAAGACCTTTCGCGATGCCTTTACCCAGTCCAAAGGGCTGTGTCTGCCTCACACGGACTTCACAACCTCTATGGCAGACGAGTTGCTTACAGGGGAAACGCTGGAGGCTTATGTCAAAACGGTCCGCACGCTGCTGTCCGAGAGCCTGGCGCGCCTTGAGGAGGAACTGAACTGGTTTGCCCAGAAGTTTGATTACCGCAACGCACAAAAGCCCTGGGGTACCTCACGCGACGCGCTGGAACGCACAGTCAACAAACTGCGCGGCTGGTGCCTGGGCAGCGAGCCGATGCAAGATGAACCGTAAACTTCTTTTAAACAAACGCCTGATGGTTATTCTTCTAGCGCTGTGCGCCTTAATGTGTAACAGAACAGGCGCGCAGGCGCAGATGCTGGGTTATACCGAGCCCGGCCAGACCGCCCGGGCGGAAGCGGTGTTGTATTTCCGTTATCTGGACAGCGCATGGCTGGGGCAGGAGCAGCGCAGCATTCAGGTGAAGAAAACCGAAAGCATAGAGCGCGCCCTGGTTCAGGCACTGTTGGACGGCCCCCAGGACCGGACAGCCTTCCCTCAACCGCTGTTTGCCGAGGGGACAAGCATCATCAATGTGTTGGCAGAACGCGACAGGCTGTTTGTGAGCTTGTCCAAAGAAGTCATGGATCCTCTGCCCGGTGAGAACACCGGCGCCGGCAGACAGGAAGCGGTGCTGCGCCGCACGCTGGCCATGGCAGCCCTGGTAAACACCCTCAGTGAATCCGGGAATTTTCGCAGCGTTCAGGTGCTTGTGCTGGATGAGCCCGGAATTACCAAGTCCATGCGATTAAGCCAGCGTTATTACCTGGATGACAGCGATGCCCTCCCCCCGCCGTTAACCCGCCAGGAGCAGGCAATCATTACCCCGGGACGCGCAGCCTCCACGATTCTGGAACGCTGGAAAGCGCAGGATTGGTCTTGTTTTTTGGAGATGGTGACACCCGGTATCTCCTCGGGATCACATCATGAGCCTCTCAAGTCATCGATGCTTCCTTTGCTGATAGAATGGGAGGTCTCTTCAGGCAGCATCAGCCCTGACGGACGCAGCGCGGTGGCTGTTTTGAACCTGTGTGTGCAGTCAGCGTCCGGTCAACAGCAGGATGTGACAAATTTTCCGCTCATTCTGCTCAACGAAGGACACGGCTGGCGTATTCGTCAGCAATCCATTGAGCAAATCCTGGATTTAGCAAAATGAAGAAGATATCAAGCGTCAATCCTCTCCGCCTGGTTCCCCTGTTAACAGCTCTGGCCTTGCTCAGCGGTTGCATGGCATCCATTCCGGTGCGCCAGGACAGCGAGCAAACCTTGCCGCCAGTCGCCAAACAATACAAGGCACCACTGGGAGACGTGTCAGACAGCCTGGTTTTGCCTGTGCTGCTGAACCTGCCAAACGCCAGGACGGGCAGGCTGGAATATCTGCAGGAGCGTTTGCTGGTCAGCCACAACCGCCACCCGGCAGAGTACGCTATCCGGCGTTTGTTTACCTATTCCGGAACTACACAGACCGCCCCCCTGAGCCGGGAGACGGTCCTGAGTTTGAATCCCGGCTCCGCTATTGAGATCTCCGGCGGGACGGCTACAGTCAATCTGGGGCCAAGCGCGCTGTCTATCTCCAACCAGGATCGTTACCTGGTCAGCCGCGCCATTGCCAACACGCTGACACAATGGGGTGATGTTCATTATGTCAACGTGCTCATCAACAACCGCCAGCCAGGCCTGGACACTGCGGCCACCATGCCGGTTGGCAGCCTGGCCCGGATGCCTGACGGTGATATCGCCGGTCTGTGGGACGCTGCCTGCCGCAAACCCGCTGCGCCAAGCAGCCCCTATACTGCAATGGCCACTCTGTACTACCCGGTCAGCGCAGGGCGCGGCATCGTGGCTGCCCCGGTCATGGTGAGTTCACAGGACCACAGCCTCACAGATTTTGTAAAAGCGCTGCTGGAAGCCTTGTCCGGCCAACCTCAGGGACTGCCTGTCCAGGTACGCGTTCCTGACTTGCTGACCATGCTGGCGCAGGAACCCGTTATCACGGAGGCAGCCGGCACGACCGGTCGCGTCATTCAGCTTCATTTCCACGAAAGCCTGAACGAAGCCTTGATCAGCGCCGGGATTCCACGCTCAGTCATGATGGCCTCCCTGACCTATACGATGACTACCTTCGTCCCCCTGACCAGCGGTCTGAAAGTCACCATCGGCCAGGAACCTATCATGGCAGTGGTGCCGGCAGGGTTGTATGAAGGGGCAGGCAAAGAAATCCTCTTTGAAAACGGGCTGATGCAAAGAACGCAATTCAGTGATTTTTTGCTTGATTACTGCACCTTGTATTTTGCCAACGCGCTGGGCGGCCTGTCATCCAGCCTTCGCCCCATCCCCTACTACCAGGCATACAACCCGCGTTATTTGTTAGGCCAGTTGATGCTGGGACCGCTCAACACAGACAGCGCAGCCGGACTGGCGCCTGTGCTGCCGGAGGGGCTGAAAGACGCGGACTTGCTTGGCCTGACACGTCAACAGGACATGATACTGGTCAATATCTCGGGCAAGCTGCGCGATTTATCCAATGACATGAGCGCACAGGAGGAACTGTTGATGGTGTATGCCATGGTCAACACCCTTACCCAGCGGGGCGCTGTCAAGCGCGTATTGCTATACCTCGATGGGCAGCAGGAAGGAACTGTGGTGCATACGCTGGATTTGTCCGGCGCCTTCCTGCGCAATGAAGGGATTATTCAATGAGATCATGATGACCAATATACACGATTACAGCAACACCGCCTCCGCATACCAGGCGGTGTTGCTGTTGATGCTGATGCAAAGCCTGCTTGCATCCGAAGCGGCGATCGATTTTTTGCCTGTCCTGCAATGAAGGAAACCGACAGTATAACCAAAAAGCTAGGTTGACTGACGCAGCAGGGCGATCAAAGACCCGGCGCGATGATGCAATAAGGATTGGAATCAGGATTATCCCTTGTTTAAAGGAAGAGTAATGGTAAAAACCGCTCCCTCGCCTTCCTCACTGCTCACCCGGACAGTGCCGCCGTGCAGGTGGACATACTGCTGGACAATTGACAACCCCAGCCCCGTCCCGCCTGAATCACGCCCTCGCGCCTTGTCGACGCGATAAAAGCGCTCAAATACGTGGGGCAGGCTCTCCCTGGGAATGCCCGGACCACTGTCGGAAACCGTCAACACCGCGTCACGCCCAAGGCGCTGCAGGCTGACTTTGATCCAGCCCCTGGCCGGGGTGTACTTGACCGCGTTCTCCATAAGGTTGTAAACCACCTGCTGTAGCTTGGCCTTGTCCGCGTACATATCACAGCTGTCAGACAGCTGCAGGGTGATGGTCTGCTCGTTTTGCTCGGCAATCATAGCCAAACGATGCTGAGTATCTTTGACAATTCCAGCCAGGCTCATGCGCTCACGATTAAGGCGGGCAGAACGGGAATCCGCATGCACCAGTGTAAGCAAATCGGATACCAAAGAGGACAGACGATCGATTTCCTGATTGACATCACCCAAAAATTCGGTGCGCAGCGCGGCATCCATCTCCGGTTGATAGATCAGGCTTTCAATCATAATTTTCATGGTAGCAAGCGGCGTCTTCAGCTCATGGCTGGCATTGGAAACAAACTGGTTACGCGTCTGGTTGAGGGACTCCAGCTGATCGGACATGGTATTGAAGGCAATTGCCAACTGCTTGATTTCCCCGCTGCCGCGCACCTTGGCACGAACGCCCAAATCACCCTTGGCCATGGACTGAATAACACCGGTCATATCGCTGATGGGACGAGTGAGCACCTGGGAAAAAATCATACCGGCAACCACTGCCGCCAGCGCTACGCCTGCAAACAGGATGACCATGTTGTTTTGCAGCATCATCAAGCTTTGCATCATCTCCCCCACGGAGGAGATCATCAGCAGCACACCTACTACATGGGAGGATTGAATAACACCGGCTGTCGCATAGCCAGCCCACTCGTCACTGGGCATGAAACTCAAAAGGGGCATACGGGTAGCAGGATTGTCCGGTTTAAGTGAATGAATGCCGTAATCAGCGGTTTGGCCGGAGACCAGGATGCTGACCACCTCCGGATAATGCAGCCGCCGGCCCATGGCTTGTTGATAGCTGTCAGACTGGACCTTTCCATCGCTGTCCAGCAGCAGCACACGGCTGCCCAATTCGGCTCCCGCCTTGCGCACCACCTCATCAATACCGCGGGCGTCCATGCTGCCCAGGCTGTCGACCGCCTGCACAGCCCATTTCTCAAGACCTGCGCGGTCTGCGCGGATACGCATTTCAAACAGGTAGTTGCCCAGCATATTCATCAGGGTACCCGCCATTAAAAGAAAGGATAACCCAATAATGAAAAAAAAAGCCAGCATGACTTTCCATCGTATGCTGGCGAAAGGCCTCCTACTCATCCCGGTCTGTGAAGTAATAGCCAACACCCCATTTGGTAAAGATAAACTCCGGCTGGGTTGGATTGCGCTCAACTTTTTCACGCAAACGGCGGATGTGCACATCCACGGTACGCTCATCGCCCGCATAATCATTCTTCCATACGGCATCAAGCATCTCTTCGCGGCTGAACACCCGGCCACGGTTATTGATGAACAGGTTAAGCAGATCAAATTCCTTGGCAGTCAGGCGGATATCCTTGCCATCCAGGCTGACAGAGCGGTTTACCGTGTTGACGGCCAGATCCCGCACCTTGAGCACCTTGGGCTCCTCAGCGCCACCGGGGGGCATGGTGCGGCGCAAAATGGTCTTGATGCGGGCTTTGACCTCAAGGATATTGAAAGGCTTGGTCATATAATCATCCGCGCCGTATTCCAGGCCCAGGATCTTGTCCATATCCTCGCCCTTTGCGGTCAGCATGATGATAGGGACATTGCTGGTTTCACGAATACGCTGGCATACCGTAATGCCATCCAGCTTGGGCAGCATAACATCCAACAAAATCAGATCCACCTGATTGTTGGCAAAAACCTCAAGAGCTTCCTCGCCATCATAGGCGACAAGCGTCTCATAGCCATCTTTCTCCAGTGTGAATTTTAAACCTTTAATCAGAATCGGCTCATCATCCACCAGCAGTATGCGTTTCGCCACCTCGGTTCATTCCTTCCTTGCCATAAATAAGCATATTTCTACAAACTTAATTATAGCAAATCAAAGCAGAAATGCAAGCAAATTGAAACAAAAGCTTCATATATTGGACATACTGAGCACCGATTGCCTGCCGCTCTGTCAAATCCAGGTGACTTTACAGACCGCGAAGATCGCCCTTATCCACAGCAGCGCGCAGACACAGCCAGGTCATGACTGTATCAAAACGCGCATCATGCAGACCTGTTTCCCCATCATTACCGAACAATTCCGCTGTCCGCTCCCGCACCTGCTCCGTCGTGACGCCATAGTACGCAGCCAGCTCGCTGAGTTTCGGGGGTTTGGGACGGCCGGTTACAACCTTGCGCTGCATGTTCATAATGCCGGAGGCGTAGTTCATGGTACAAAAGGTGTTCAGGCGCTTGAGCTTGAGCCCTGAACGCTCCATCTCAACCCTCAGGTAACGCTCATCCGCGCGAACATTGTGGCCCGCTACCGTCCCGGCGGCGTTGAAAACCGACAGGATTTCCTGAGCCTTATCCTCAAACCAGAAACCGCCGGACAATTCTGCCAGCATTTCCCGGCTAAAGCCGTGAACCTCCTGGGCTCCCGGGGACATGTCGTCTACCGAGAAAAAGTAATTCCTGACAGTGATTTTACCGTCCTGCTCAAGCAGATAAGCCAACTGGCAAATCTGGCCGGGTTCCAAATCGGTCGCTTCGGTATCAAACACCAGCAATGAACCGGCCATCAGTCCAGGCCTTCCACCTTCTCAACAGCCTCCCTTTGCCCCAGCACCAGCAGGTTGTCTCCGGCAGACAGCCTGGTTTCCGCGCGCAGGTCCATATGGATTTCACTGTCGCGATAGATTGCCAGGATGGATACGCCGTAACGCTTGCGCACTTCGATTTGCTGCAAGCTGCGCTCTTTCCAGGTGCCCGGGCAGGCAATGTAGGAAATCTGGTAGCCGCTGGGCAGGTTGATCAGGTCCAGCACATGCGGATTGACCAGGGAATGCGCGATGCGCTCGCCCATGTCGCGCTCAGGGAAAACAACCCTGTCCACACCCAGTTTAAGCAGCACCTTGGCATGCATGGCATCTGAGGCCTTGGCAACCAAATACCTGGCACCCATCTCCTTGCACAGCACTGTCATGAGAATGGAATTCTGCAGGTCATCACCGATGGCGACCACAGCCGCGTCAAAGTTGCATATTCCCAGCAAGCGCATGGATTCCTCATCAGCGGGCGCCACCTGAATGGCATTGGTCACGTATGGCGTGACGGCCGCCACGCGCTCTGCTGAAGCATCGACCGCCAGCACCTCATGCCCCATTTCACACAGTGTCTTGGCCAGCGCCGAACCGAAGCGGCCAACACCGATAATCAGATACTGCTTTCGTTTATTTTCTGCCATACTTTCTTCTCCTTCAGGTCAGCCGATTCCTCAGCCGACGATGATTTGCTCCTCCGCGTAACGGATGCCCTGTGCATGGTTGGCGAAGCGGCCTGAAAAACTGAGCATCATGGTCAGCGGTCCAACACGTCCAAAATACATCAGTACGATCAGCCATACGCGGGACAGCTGGCTCAGCCGGCCGGTGCCAACGCTGGACAAGCCCACCGTAGCCAGTGCGGAAACCTGTTCATATATCAAATCCAGCATACGAAACCCCTTGGCCTCCTCGCTGATCGACAGCAAAACAGCGCCGATTACCAACAGCGCAAGGTTGATGATAAAGATGCTTAAGGCTGTGCGGATAACCGCCAGCGGCAGCCTGCGGTGAAAGGCATTGACATCGCTGTTGCCATAAAACACACTGCGAATCAACACTGCCAGCACAAAAACCGTAGTGGTTTTGATGCCGCCACCGGTGGACACCGGCGAGGCACCGATGAACATCAAGACAGTGCTGACAATCAGGCTGGCATCCCGAAGGCCGTTTTGAGCAACAGAGCAATAACCGGCCGTGCGGGTTGTAACCGACTGGAACCAGGCGTTGTTGAGCTTGTCGAATACACTGGCACCTTCGAAAGCCAGGGTATGCGGATTATTCCATTCCATCGCCGCGAAAAAGACCGTCCCCAATACTAACAGCAAGACGCTGGTGGCCAGGACGATTTTGGTGTGCAGGAGTGTTTTTCGCAGACGAAATCCATGGTCAGCCATGTCTGCCACCACAGCGAAGCCCAACCCGCCAATAATAATCAACATAGAAATGGTGACCAGCACCAGTGGATTCCGCTGAAACTGGATCAAACTGCCGGCGGCGCCAAACAAATCAAAGCCCGCGTTGCAAAACGCGCTGATGGCGTGAAAAAAGCCATAGTACATTCCTGTCCACACACCGTACCGCGGAATAAACTGGGTGGACAAAACAAGTGCGCCGGCCAATTCCGCTACAAACACAATTCCCATGAAACGAAGCGCGGTGCGCACCGCGCCGGACAATCCGGGCATGCTCATGGTCTCATGCAGCAAAACACGGTTGCGCAGGGAAATACGCCGCCTAGCCAATACCAAAACAGTGGTAGCGAACAGCATAAACCCCAGCCCTCCCAGCTGAATCAACAGGATAATGATCAGTTGCCCTACAAGTGAGTACGTCCCCGCAGTGTCTACCACGGTCAGCCCGGTCACACACACTGCGCTGGTTGCAGTGAACAAAGCGTCCAGCGGCGTGAGAATAACACCATCTTGTATTGAAAAAGGCATCAAAAGCAGAACCGCACCCAGCAGGATGATTCCCAGAAAGCCTATCGCCAACACACGGGACGGGCTAAATGCGGATCGCTTTTTCTTCAATGATGTCATGGCATTTGCTCCGCATAGAAAAGAGGGCTGCGGCAAACTACTGTGGAAACGCGCAACCCTCCATATTGAGATCACAGGATCCCTCAGCGATCAAGCTGCGGGCTGTCCTCGTCCTCGTCTTCATCTTCTTCATGCTCGGGAAAAAAGGGCTGCTGACACGCGGGGCAAAGGTAGTCCTCATCAAAATCAAAATCCGTAATGTCAAAGCGGGTAGTTGCTCCGCAATGGGGGCACTCGTACTCGACGATGGATTCGCCATCCATATCATCCTGGTCGCTCAGGCTGTCAAAATCGGAAAAATCATCATCGTCTTCAAACACGGCATCTTCCAAAGCAGACAGATCCTCATCCATATTTTCGAGGTACTCGTTCATCTCATCCTGGCCTTCCTGCAATTCGGCGATCACATCGGACACCTCTTCCAGGACTTCCAGAATCTTCAACAAAAAACGCTGGTCTTGTTTATCTTCCCTTAGATTCATACCATCCGCTAATCCCTTGAGATACTCTACTTTCTTGGACAGATCGCTCATTTTTTCCTCCTTATGCATGCGCTTCGGTTAAGACCTGGACAGATATTCTCCAGAGCGGGTGTCAATCTTGATCACATCGCCGATATTGATAAACAGCGGTACCATGAGCTCGAAACCGGTTTCCGTGGTAGCAGGCTTATAGGTAGTGGAAGCAGTATCGCCTTTGAAGCCGGGCTCAGTTTCAGTAATCTCCAAATCCACGAAGTTGGGAGCCTCCACAGAAAAAGCTGCGCCCTTGAAAAAGCGGATGTTGACATTGGTATTTTCCTTGACAAACTGAATGGCTTCTTCCACCTGAGAGTGGTTGAGCGGGATTTGTTCGAAGGTTTCAGGATCCATAAAATAATAGAGATTGCCATCATTGTACAGGTATTGCATCTCTCTGGTCTCAATGATAGCGCGCGGCATTTTGTCCGAGGGGTTAAAGGTGCGCTCAACCACGGTGCCTGTCATGATGTTTTTAATCTTGGTACGCACAAAAGCCGCGCCTTTTCCGGGCTTGACATGCTGGAAATCCACAATGCTCCAGACACCATCCTCCCATTCAATGGTAATGCCTTTCCTGAAATCGCCTGCCGTAATCATGTATTGTCCTCCATCCTGTTTAGAATCTTATAGAATCCTCAGTTCACGCGGAGCCTTGACCAGGCTGCGCGCGCCGTCGTCAGTAATCAAACAGGTGTTCTCAATCCTGACGCCGCCAATCCCCGGCAGGTAGATCCCGGGCTCCACCGTTACCACATGACCGGGTGTCAAAACATCCTCGCATTTGGGGCTCAAACGGGGAGCCTCATGGATGTCTATGCCCACCGCATGGCCCAAACCATGACCAAAGCACTCGCCATAACCGGCATCACCGATGATATGCCGCGCCAGCGCGTCCACCTCATTGCACAGTTTGCCGGGCGCCAGCATGTCCTGGCAGGCAATTTGAGCCTTCAGCACAATATTAAAAATCTCCAGCATCTTTGCGGAGGGCTGTCCCAAGCTGATGGTACGGGTCATATCAGCACAATATCCATTGTACTGAGCGCCAAAATCAAGAGTGATCATGTCTCCGGGTTGTACCACCCGCTCTCCCGCGACCGCATGAGGAAGGGAACCGTTGGGGCCGGAGGCGACGATGGTGCTAAAGGCAGTAGCCTGCGCGCCTAACTCCACCAGGCGGTTGTCCAGCAGACGCTTGATATGAATCTCGCTCATGCCGGGTTTTATCCAACCACACAAATCTTCATAAGCCTGGGAAGAAATTCCGCAAGCCTTTTCCATCAGAGCAATCTCATCCGCATCCTTGATCTGGCGCAAGGCCTCAGGCTGGTTGGCAAGCGGCTCAAGTTCTATCTGCCCCAACGCTTTAGCCAACTGCGCGGCAGCACGTACCGTCAGCCAGTCATCTTCATACAGCGCGCTGACAACGCCATTCTCACTTAGCAAATCTGCTGTGACCTGCGCGTGGTTGCGCTCATTGTTGATGCTGTGCACCGAAAAATCGGGCGCCTGGGCCTGAGCCTGCTCCACATAACGAAAATCGGTCACAACAGCGCAAAAGCGTTTCCCGATAACAAGCAGCCCTTCGCCAGTATAGCCGCTGAGATAAAACATGTTGGACGGTTTATGAATAAGAATGGCTGCATCATCGCGCAAAGCGGTCTTCCTGATGAGCCTGTTGACCCTGTTCATGAATTCATGCGCTCCTTCTTGAAATTCCAAAGAAATTATAGCACATCTGAGGCGGTATTGGCTACACCCGGGCTTACGCAAACCAATGGAAGCCTATCCAGAGCCTCCTGATAGCTTGCCAACAACTGACCTGCGTCCTCAGCCATGGTGCCACGGCTTTCACAGATGACTACACCATGATAGCCGCGTTCGGCCAGAAGTGGCGCCAGCATGTAAAACTCAGGGCCATAGCCTTCGTCAGCGAAGATCCTGTGGCGAACCTCGCCTTTGGCGCCAAATTCTATCTTTGAAAAATGTATATGCGCCTGCCGTGCCCATTGCATCCCAAGACCTGCCTCCAACTTGTCCAGAACTGCTTCAAACGCCTCCGGGCTGTCCAGCGCACCCTGTCCCACAGCGTGAAGATGAGCAAAGTCCACGCAAGGCAGAAAGCTGGGCTCCTGGCTGACCAGGAGGATTATTTCATCCAGTGAACCAATCACGCTGGCACGTCCCATGGTTTCCAGGCATAACCGGATGCAGGCCAAACCTTCATCCTCCAGGCATATCCGGACCTGTTTGAGTCTTCTTTGGCAGACAGCCATGGCCTTTTCACGATCCTGACCCTTGGGGGAACCAACGTGCACCACCAAACGCCGACCACCCATAAGGTGCAACAGATGCGCGCTGTCGAGAATGTAACGGACGCTTTTCTCAGCCATCGTGTCGTCTGAATTGGCCAGGTTGATGTAATAAGGCGCGTGCGCGCTTACCACAACCTCCTGCGCGGCAGCCGCAGCGCCGATAGCCCGCGCGGTTTCTTCCCCCATGGAAACACCCCGGCCAAAGGGTACTTCAAAAGCATCCAATGAAAAGGCTGAACGTTGCCAGGCAAAAGTATCCACTGTCTGTTTAAAGCCGGCTGCATAAAAGCTGTCAGAATTGCCGGCCGGACCAAAACGCAGGCGTTTTCTTTTCATGCTCATTTTGCGTTGGTCCGCCGGTCATAGGCCTCCCACAACGGAGCATAAACACTGACAGCATACTCGTGTTCCGCCAGAGTTTTTGAGAAGTGCAACTCACCGGTATCCGGATCCTTGGAACAAAAATACAGGTAACCTTCTGATAAAAACTTCTCATCCGGATACAGCGCCGCCTGAATGGCCATTGGAGAGGGATTGCAGATAGGGCCAGGAGGCAGCCCCTTGAACAGGTAAGTGTTGTAAGGCGACTGAACCGCAAGATCCTCCCGGTTAAGCGCCATCCTGGTAGTACCGGTAGCATATTTGATGGTTACGTCGCTGCCAAGCGCCATGTTTTGACGCAGCCGGCTATGAAAAACTGCGGACACGCGGGTAAAATCGCTTGTTTTAGCTTCTTTTTCTATCAAAGAAGCCAGGGTGATGACTTGATCCATGCTCAGACCAATTTCCTCACCGCGTGTATGCAGCGGTTCTTTATACACAGCTTCAGTCTGGGAAAGCAGTTTTTTGATGATGTCGTCCATGGAGGCGTCAGTGTAAACCTCATAGGTATCCGGCGCCAGGTAGCCTTCCAGGACATATTTGCGTTGGGCGGCATTCGGGGAGGAAAGCACATCCGCAATATAATAGTAGGCAGCAAACTCTCTGCCGGTACGGCATTTTTCCAGGAACAGCGCCCTGTCCTGGACAGCGCCTTCCTTAAGCAGGTAATCCGCGATATTCTCAATATTCCACCCGGGTATGACAGTGATGTTACGTACAATGGGTCTGCCATCCCCGCTGGTCAACCGGTCAGCTATTTGGTTGATCGTCATGCTACGGCTTAAGGTGTATTCACCGGCTTGAATTTTCTGGCCAAAACCCATGAAATCAGCAAAGTACTTAAAAACTGAACGGTTCCTGATCAGGTTCTGGTTTTGCAGGTTGTTGGATACCCGCGTCAGGCTGTCCCCGGAAGCTACCGTGAAGGTAACAGGAAAAGTGTCGTTCGGATCAACCGGGTCGATAAAAACCGCGGAGACCTTCCCCCAGGCCATAGACACCAGCCCAATCAGCAGTAACAGTGAGCATGCGAAAATCAGTACCGGCCGCACCAGGTTCCACAGCCAGCTGTACCAAAACAGGCCATATTCCCGCTCCTCTACCAAGGTGTCATGAGTGTAATCCTGATACTTTTCGTGCTTCATGCTATTCGATGCCGGGCAGCTCCAGCTGTATACCGGATGCCTGAGCAATCATGTTGTAGATATCCGCCAAAACCTGCTGTAGACGCATCTCAGCCAGGAGGAAAGCGGAGGTGTCCGTACCGGCGTACAGCAGGGACGAAATCTGCTGGAAACGGCTCATCTCTTCGCTGGACAGCGGCTGGCCGGACATCGCAGACATTTGTACAGATACCTGCAAGCGCTTGTATTCCTTTAGCAGCGCTCTGGTAGTTTCACTTTCATCAACGATGCTCTTCATACGCCGGTATTCCGCGACCTCAGCTGATTCACGTATCTGTTTGGCCAGGGCATTGGCCAGGTCGTAATTCATGAACTCCCCTTTCCTGAAGAAAAAACTGCCGCGGTTTTTCAGCCTTTCGGCCGGAACCGCGGCGGTTTATTTTAGCATATTCAGCCCAAATCAACAATCACCGGCAAGATCATGGGGTTCCGCTTGATCTTGTCATTGAGGAAACGGCGCAGTTCATCCTTGATACGGTTCTTGATAATCGGCCAGTCTGAACCCGAGATATGTTCATAGGAGTCAATAATCCTGCGGACCACCTCGCGTGAATCCTCGATAATATCCTCGTTTTCGCGGACAAAAACAAATCCGCGGGAGATAATATCAGGCCCGGAAATCAAGGTGTCATTCGTACGGTCAAAAGCCATGGCTACAATGATCAGACCTTCCTGGCTAAGGTGCTTTCGGTCGCGCAGCACCATATTGCCCACATCTCCAATACCCAGGCCATCAATCAGAATAGTTCCCGTGGGCACAATACCCTCAAGGCTCAGGCTTTCATCATTCATAGCAATGATTTGACCAGTTTCGGGCAAAACAATGTTTTCCCTCGGGGTACCCAATAACTCAGCCAGCTCAGCGTGCTGCCAGAGCATACGGTACTCACCGTGCACCGGGATAAAATACTTCGGCTTCACCAGCGTGTGCATCAGCTTCAGTTCCTCCTGGCAGGCGTGGCCGGATACGTGAACTTCGGCCAGGACCTCATAGATCACTTCTGCGCCACAGCGATAGAGCTGATTGATCACACGGGATACAAAAACCTCATTGCCCGGGATGGGCGTAGCTGAAATGATGACCTTGTCAGACTGCTTGATTTGTAGTTTGCGGTGCTCAGCAAAGGCCATGCGGGTCAAGCCGCTCATCGGCTCTCCCTGTGAACCGGTGGTGATGACAAGGATTTGATCATCACGGTAACGATCCAAATCATCCATCTCAATGAGGCTGTCCCGGGGAATGATCAGATACCCCAAATCCATGGCTACTGTGCTGACATTGATCATGCTGCGCCCGATAAAGCATATTTTGCGCCCATAACTGATAGCACAGTCGACCACTTGCTGCACGCGGTGGATGTTGCTGGCAAACATTGCGATAATGACACGGCCCCGTGCAGTGGAAATCTGCTGGTTGAAAGTTTCCGCCACCTTGCGTTCGCTCATGGTGTAGCCCGGCCGTTCCACATTGGTACTGTCGGAAAGCAACGCCAAACATCCTTTTTCACCAATGGCCGCCAGGGCGCTCAGATCAGTTACCTCGCCGGTAGCCGGGGTAAAGTCTATCTTGAAGTCACCGGTTGCCACAACGGTACCGGCAGGACAGGTAATGGCCAGGGCGTATGCACCCGCTATGGAATGGTTTACACGAATAAACTGCACACTGAAACTGCCCAGGCGGACAATCTCCCGCGGCTTCACCGGAATAGACGTGTACTTCGTAATGCGGTGCTCACGCAGTTTATTTTCAATCAGGGCGAGAGTCAGTCCGGAGCCATAAATAGGCGCTTGCACTTTATCAAGGACATAGGGAGTAGCACCGATATGATCCTCATGGCCATGGGTAAACACAAATCCGCGCACACGGTCTTTATTGGCAATCAGGTAGCTGACATCGGGGATGACCAAATCAATCCCAAGCATATCTTCTTTGGGAAAGATGGATCCGCAATCCATAACTATAATATCCTCACCATACTCAAATACAGTGATGTTCTTTCCGATTTCATCAACTCCCCCGAGCGGTAGGATTTTTAACTTTGGCTTCGCTGACACAACGTCCTCCTCTGGAATTGTTCGTCATAAAAGTAATGGCGATCCATCATCCTTCTGCATTTTCAAGGTTTTGTCCGGCGTCTTCATGTGTGCCTGCCTGCTCCGAAGGAATAATCTGAACGATGCGGGGCTGCCAGGCAGGCAACATGCCTAGCTTTCGGTCAAGCAGCTTGACACCTCCCAGAAAAATGGACATCACTGCAAGACCGAACAAAAAGACATATGCCTCCCGCGCAGGAAAAATACAGTCACCCAACAGAAGACCGGCAATCAGTCCGAACAGCGGAATCAGATAAACAAGAGCGGATACTTTGACAATCCGAGCCTCAGGCATATCAACTTCAATCAGATCCCCTACCTTTGCATCGCCCCTCAAGGTGACCGTTGTCTTGTCCCGCCCTGCGCCACACATATTACACGAATTACAGGCTTCCGGCTTACTAAAGCATACCTGCAGGAAGTCACCTTGAGTTTTGATTACTCTTCCTACCCTGATCATATATCACCTCTGCCTGTATTATCAGTTTATCATACAAGCTTTCCAATGTACACAGTTTTGACAA
>JBMNLV010000004.1:0-321698 GCA_050953005.1 Christensenellales bacterium
GGGGCGGCCGCCGGCCGCCCCCTTGGTTGTTTAAGATCTGTTCGTTTGTTTGAGTTAATACTGATATAAAGCTTTATTGCATCCAAAGGCATCCAAAGCGGCGAGGAGTTTTATTGTCCTGCATCCTGCAGGGAAGGAAAGCGATGGCATAGCCTAAGCTGCGTTGAGGTTGACTGACACAGCAGGGCGATCAAAGACCCGGCGCGATGATGCGATAACGATTGGAATCAGTATTACTCGCCCTTGAGCGCGGCATTGGAACGGGTGACCGCCTCGGTCCAGGCATCGTCCGCGGTCATCTCGCCGCTCGGCCGCCTTGATGATGGCGTCGCGGATGGCGTTACGCACAACGTTGGCGCCGGTCACCGCCGGCAGGGAGCCCGCCTTGTCCAGATGGGCCTGCACGCCGCCAAGCGCCTGGACGGCCAGGGTGTCCTGGGCGACATAAGCCTTGTAGGCCTCGGTATCGCGTGTCCAGGCGTAGGGCGCGAGCGCGATCACGGCCTCCGCCCAGCCGGCATTGACATCAGCGGAGATGAAGTACTTGACAAACTCATAGGCGGCCTCGGCGCGCGCGTCATCCTGATAATAGAACACGATCGGGCCGCGGTTCCAGGAAGGATACCAGGTTTGCGCCGGCATGGGCGCCACGTCAAACTCAAAGCCGTCGGGAGCAATATAGGGGAAACCGCCGCAGGAGCCGATGTAGGAGCCCACAATGCCGGAGTTGAAGTCGGTAGAGAAATAGTCCCCGGTGGATTTGACAGCGACCACGCCTTCCCTGGCCAGACCTACCAGCCAGCGCACCTTTTCGCGCACCTCGGGGGTGTCAAACAGCACCTGCTTGTTCTGCACGTCAATGTAGCCCGCGCCGGGGGTTTCCATGATCAGCATTTGGACGATATCGGTCAGGCCGTCGGTGCCCAGGCCGGCGACGCCCTTGGCCTCGTGTATCTTGCGCGCTGCTGCCTCCATCTCTTCCCAGGTGGTGGGCACCTGCAGCTGCAGCTCCTCAAACAGGGTCTTGTTGTAGTACAGGATGGGGCCGGTGGTGTAGGCGGGCACATAGTGGATCAGGCCGTCCTCAAAGCCCAGCACCTCACCCTCCAGCACGCCCTGGCTGAGCGCGTCCTCAAACCCGGGGATGCCGATCTCCTCGTCATAGATATACTGGCTCAGATCGGTCAGCTTGCCGCTGTTGAGATACTGTGCGGCTTCAGACGCGTAGTTGAAGATGATGTCCGGGCCGATGCCCTCCACCACTGAGGAATAAACGGACTTGAGGAAATCGGCATAGGGCTGCTGAAGCAGCTCGACAGTGATGCCTTCAGACTGCGCGTTGAAATCCTCTATCGCCTTTCTCAGGTAGGCTTCCTGCCCCTCGGTAAAGGTATGCCAGATGGTAACCTTGGTTTTGGCTCCGCCGCCGCCGCTGGCAGGCGAATCTGCAACAACGGGCTCGGGCCTGGTCAGGAAATAAACGCCGACCGCTGCCGCAACAACCAGTACGACAATCATTACGGTAGTCCAGGTTTTCTTTGTCATGGGTTCCTCCTTAAATTGATATTGATCGATTTTGCCCCCTGTGGGGACGTAATGGGCGCAAGCCGTCAACAGACTCGACAACCCCTGTCTATTATACCTGAAACACACAATTAATAAAACCTGTTAGCGATGCTTTTACAGAGTTTTTACCCCCTGCCTCTTCTCAGGCCTTGCCGGTGCCGGGCTTTCGGCCATCCTGGCGCGGGTATCGCTTGTAACAAGCGCGTATGGCACATACGGATGTAATTTTCACACAGCAGGCGCATTGCCAACGCTTCACTTCAGCTCACCGGAGGGCGCGCAAAAAAGACCGCGGCGCCACCGGCGCCGCGGGGTGGGCGGCCCAACAGAAAAAAGACGGTAAAAAGAAAAAAGATGAAAAACAGATGAAAGGAAGATGACAAAAGAGAAAGATGAAAAAACAGATGAAAGGAAGATGTCAAAAGAGAAAGATGAAAAACAGACGTCAAAAGGGCAGGTCATCGCGTTTGCCGGTGAAATCATCGTAGTTGAAGGGCAGGGAGGCGGCGTCTGAGGGGGGAGAAACGGCGTCTGAGGGGAAAAGCACGTCATCAGCCCCGCCTTCCGCGCTGTCCTCAGCTGACAGGCCGTTCTCATCCCCGCCATCCTCGGGCAAATCGAAGATGACGGGGGCGAGAGCGCGCTGTCCGGATGGCCGTCATAGGGGCCGATGTCCTTGCCGGACCTGTACAGCTCCAGGATGTCCAGCAGCTTCCCGGGGAAGGGGACGCGGCGGCCAGGGCGGCGTTTTCGATGATGGAGAAGGCTTCATTGGCGGAATAGAAGCCGATGACGGACAATCTGGCGACATTGCTGTTAAGCAGGCCGTCCAGGGCGGTGCCCAGGATGACCAGGATGATGATGAGCAGCTTCCCTGGTGACGCCCAGGAAGAAACTGGCCGCTCTTGAAGGAGCCCGAGACCGTCTTGCCGCTGCGGTTGCAGCGCCGAGATCACCAGGCCGGTGACGATGTCCAGCGCCATCAGCAGGAAGAGCAGCCCCAGGCCGGCGTCCCAGCCCCCCATGATCTCCAGGAGGAAGGCCAGGGCGGCCATGCCGGCGGAACAGATGACGGTAAAAATGTGTTTCATGGCGTCCTTTCAGTGGTCGGAGGTCGGGGAAGGGGGGACGGCGCGAAGGGCTGCGCCCTTCGCGATCCCTGAATCCCGAAGGAAGGAGCGGGGACAGCAGCCAGGGGCCGCGGGTGAAGCGGGAATGGCCCGGAATGGGCCGGAAAGGGGCCTGCGCGCGGCCCGGGGGGCGGGGGAAGACCCCAAAACCACACCCCCGGGGGCAACGCCCGTAAAACGCGCCAAAACGCCTGGAAGTCAGGCAGGGCTGTGGCAGGAGGTACACAGGCGAAGACAAAGGGAGCGGCGAAAAGGCGCGGAGAAACGGCGGGGAAGGGGGGACGGATCCGGGGGAAGGGGGGGACGGCGCGAAGGGCTGCGCCCTTTGCCAATCCCTGAATCCCGAAGGAAGGGACGGGGGACGGGGGGGACGCCCCCTTTTTTTCAAAAAGGGGACAAAAAAACATTAACAGGGGGAACAAGGAAGAGGGGCGCCGTCCCGCCGGACAAAAGCAGGCATTCGCAGCCTGGATGAGCCTGGCTGATTTACAATTCTTTCACAGCTGCAGCGCGTCCAGGATGGCGCAGTCCGCCTCGCCGGTGGGCGGGGAAGCCGTAGGCGAGCTGGAAGGCGCGCAGGGCGGCGGCGGTTTCCCCGCCGAAGACGCCGTCCGCGCCGTAGCGGGGCAGGCTGAAGCCCAGGCGCAGCAGCGTTTCCTGCAGGGTTTTGACGCGCTCGCCCTTCATGCCCCGCGCCAGGCGCGCGCGGCAGCCGGACAGGGGCTCGGAGGCGGATCCGCCGGGGGTCCTCCGCGGAACTTGCCGGGGGGTCGCCGGGAACCGGGCCGGGCCCGGCCGCGTCCCCCCGCCGCCGCGTCAGCAGGGGGCGCGTCCTGCCCTGAGCCCGGGACGACATCGGACAGCCCGGGCGGCCGGCCGGGCAGGCTGAAGCCCACGGGAAAGGCCATATGCGTCCAGGGATAGGCGGGTGAGCCTTGGTAATGGATGACGCCCTTGGCGTGGTTGCGCGCGTCCACGGCCGTGCCATCGCCCAGGGAAATGCCCACGTGCGCCATGGGGCGCGCGGCATAGCCGTCCGGGTCAGCCCGGAAGAGGACGCAGACGAAGCGCGAGGCAATGGGCAGCTTGAACGAGGTTTTAAGCGCCCAGGCCGGCGCGCGCCACTGGCTTGGACGCGCCCGAGGGCAGGGGTGACATCCGCCCTGGCCAGGGCGCGGCGGACCAGCTGCGCGCAGTCATAGGCCGGGCGGCCCTTCCAGGCGCAGCGGGAGCAGTTGACAGCCTTGCCGGACAGGATGGGGCAATACCGGCGGATGTTGTCCGCGCTGCGGGGGTACTGCTTGAGCAGGGCGCGGCGGTAATCAGGCGCGCAGGGCCGGCCGGTGGCGCCGTAGATATAGGGGCAGCCCACGGCGGAAAGGGCGTAGCGGACAACAGCGGATTCTGGCATGCGGGCCTCCCGGGCGAAAATCATAATTCACAAACAGGGGCGGGGACGGGGGGACGGATCCGGGGAAGGGGACGGCGCAAAGGGCTGCGCCCTTTGCAATCCCTGAATCCCGAAGGAAGGTACGGGAGCGGTGGAAGGAATGGCGGGTGGGGCACGCGCGGGATCCTGAAGATCTCCACGCGGCAGATCCCTGGAGATCAAGGATCCGGCGCCGGCGGCATTCTGCCCCTTTTTGAAAAAAGGGGACAAAAAACTTTAACAGGGCAGGTCAGGGATGTATGGCGCCGTCCCGCCGGTCAAAAGCAGGCTTTCAAGCGGGGGACAGGCTGTCAGGGGCCACGGGTAAAGCGGCCATGCCCGGGCGACTGTCACGCCAGGCGGCCGGGCGGGGCCGGACAGCCGCGGCAGCGGCTGAATGGCGGTGGGCAAGTCAATCAGGGCGCGCGCCTTCCAGCCGCCTGCCGCACTCCGGGCAGAACCCGGGCTTGTAATCCCGGTAGATGGACAGCTTCCGCCCGGGCATGTCCTCGGTGATGAGCTCAAAGGGCCAGATATCGCCGGCGCAGATGGCGCAGGGTTGATCCCCGCGGGGCGTCAAAGACCGGCGCGCGCGCTCAAGGCCGCGGATGAGGACCATCAGGGGATCACCTCCCGGAGGGTGAGGGCCAGGGGCGCGTAGGTGACCTCGCCCGAGGCCTCGCGCAGCACGGAGACGCGCGCGGCGTAAACCTTGACGGTATAGGTCACGTTGGCGTTGGTGACCGGGTAGAGGTAGGACAGGCTGACGCCTGCCGGGTCCGCGGTGGCCGCGCCCAGGATGGTGGCGGCCTGGGCGGCGGACACGCGGTTCCAGGAAAGGACGAGCTGCCGGTACAGCTTGTCATCCACGGCCACGGTGACCCACTCGGAGGACAGCAGGTCCGGCTCGGGGACCAGGACAGCGTTGATCAGGATATTCACGCGTTAAACCCTCGTAAACTCGCCTCGGAAGGCGATGGTGAACCTGAGGCCCAGGGGGGAGCGGTGGAAGGCGGTCAGGATACCGCTGGCGCGGTAGTGGAAGGGCGATTTATAGCTGATGGTGAAGGGCGCGTCCGTCCGGGAATGGAAGAGCTGCTGCAGGCGGTCCCCTGCCGGGTCCTGATAGACAAACTCGGCGGAAACCGTGACGCTTGCCCGGGGGCCAGGGGCCCGGCGTCCAGCGCCGGCAGGAGCAGGGGAACTGACGCTGAGCGGACTGCGTGACAAGCGCCTGGCGGACGGCCGGGGCAAAGCTGAAATCCAGCGGGGAGGGCAGGGGCGAGCCAGGCGGTATCATCCGCGCCTGCGCACGCGGAACAGCAGCGGGTACTGCACCTCGGGCGGGATGGGGGGATCGGGGACAACGGGCACACTCAGCCAGGGTCTGAAAAGACCCAGGTCGCGGAGGAAAAAGCCAGTGTCGTACTCCACGCCCGTCCTCTGCGTGGGTGAGGGGCGTAGCCCAGGGGCTGCAACGCGGTCCGCGCGGTGGCGTGTGTAGCCGTCATTGGCCTCGGGGCTGTTGGCGCGGAAGGAGACCAGGATGTCCGTTCGCGCGCTGCCGTCCTCCAGGCGGGTCCCAGGAGCGCAAAGAGAAGGCGCAACCCGGAGAGCGGCGAGGGGATCTGGGGGCCAGGCGCGGAAGTACGGCGATGGACAGCGCGCCCTTGAGGGCGTTGTAGATGGCGATCATGTCAGCGGCGGGTCATTGCTTCAGCTCCAGGTTTGTACTGTAAATGCCTGGGGTATTTTTTGACGGCGGTGACCACGAAAGGCGCGGGGGTCATCGGGGAAATAGAGGTGGTCGAACTCAGAAACGCCGGGGATCGCCCTGGGGGATGAGCGACCAGGTGACGGCCAGGCGGACGCCGGCGGCCGTCCTAGGTGACCCTGCGCTGCGGCGGCAGCAGCAGGCCGTCAAAGGTATCGGACTGAAAGAACTCCAGGCGGTAGAGGCTGCCGGACGCGCCCACGCAGGGCGCTGTTTTCTTGTGGACCACGCTGACCAGGCGGCCCTTGCGCAGGCGTAAGGACATAAGCACCTCCGGAGGAAAAAGGGAGCGGGGCGGGGACGGGGGGACAAAAACTTTAACAGGGGAGGTCAGGGATCCGGCGCCGGCGGCCAGGCGACAGCCCTGGCGTTGCGGAAGGGGCGCAGCTGAATCTTGATGATGTCGGGCAGGGACTCGAACCAGGACGACACATCGCCCTTCGGCGCGCTTGATCTCGCCCTCCGCGCCCCTGCGGTTGTACAGGACCAGGGCGAGCATGCCGCGGGGCCTGGTCCATGGCGGGGGGGAAGCGGGCAGCCGGTCCACGCCCGGCAGGGTGAGGTAACCGGCGATCAGGGCGTCCGCCTGGGCGATGAAGGCGTCGGCCGTGGCCTGGCTGGGCGGGTCTGAATCGGCCAGCAGGTTGAAGAACACGTCAGAAGCGGACATGGGGCACCTCCGGAAGGGGAGCGGGGGGATGAGGGACGGGGAACGGGGACGGGGACGAGGGACCCCGGAAACTTTCTTGAAAGAAAGTTTCCGGACCTTCAAAGAACTTTAACAGGGGAAGTCAGGGATGTGAGCGCCGCCCCTGCGCTAAGCCTTCTTGTTGAGCGCCACGGACGCCTTTTTGAAGGGCTTGTTGGCGATGTCGATGAGGATGAAGTGCGCGTAGGTGTTGGTGCCGCCGGCGACCTCGGTGGTGGAAGACAGCCAGTAGGAGCAGCCCGAGATGGGGGTGCCCCAGGTGGTCGAGAAGGAAGAGTTGGTATCAAGCTTGTAGACCCACTTGAAGCCCAGGGGCGCCGGGGCCAGGTAGTGATCCGGGATGACGAGGAAGGCGCTGCCCTGGGTATTGCCGGGGGCGGTGTGGATCTGCCCGGCGGCGGCGTCTCCGGCGGGCAGGGTCTGGATGCCCGAGAAGACCGAGGCGGCGATGACCTTGCTGTCATCGTAGAGGTAGGCGGCGCAGTGCTTGGAGGCGAAGATGTTGTCCCGCATGAACTTGGCCTCGCGCTGGACCTCCAGGAATGTGCCCTGCTTGTTGACCAGGCGCAGGGCGCCGGGCTTGACGATGAAGTAGCGCTTCTCGCTGAGGGTGGCGTCCGCCTTGATCTTGTTGGAAACAACGATCTGGCAGCCCCAGATCTCGCCGACAACGCCGGAAAAGATCATGCGCTGGCCGAGGTCGGAAGCGCGGATGTAATCGTCATCCTTGCGCAGGGTGGCGAAGCCGGCCGGGTCCACCAGCATGACGGCCGGCTCTTCCAGCTCCTCGCCGAAGAGGGTGAGGGCTTCGGCGACATTGTCCGCGCTCAGCGCGGTGATGGGCGCGATGCGGTGGATGGGCAGGCCGTTGAGCGCGGTGAAAAGCGCGTCATCCACGGCGTGGTCAATGGAGTGGGCGAGCTGGTTGGCGGCCTCGCCGACGGGGTCGCCGTAGCCTGAGAGCCTGGCCTCGTCCGTGATCTGGACGGCCTTGGCGTACTTCTTGACGGTGGCGGGGACGGCGAAGGAGGTGAGCTCGGTGGGCGTGATCTCGCCGTTTTCGGCGATCTCGTCAGCCTTGCCGATGTAGCGGAAGGCGGGGAACTTGAGGGTATCGCCGGGCTGGCCCTGCAGGGTGTTGTCCTGGGTGGCCAGGGGCATGAGGGTGACGCGGTTGCCCAGCCTGGTCTCGACCAGGTCGGCGAGGACCTCGGGGACGATGAGGGAATCGGTGGTGGTGCTTGGCATGGCGGTTTACTCCTTTGCGATAGAGATCAGGGGGACGGGGAGGACGGATCCGGGGAAGGGGACGGGAAGATTATTGCCGCTCCTTGAGCGCGGCGGTTTCCCGCTCGATCATGCGCTGGTAGGCGACCGGGTCCTCGCGGAAGAGCTTGCTGCGCTCCAGGTAGGAGGCGAACTGCGGTGCGGGGGGCTGGACCGCCGGCGGGACCGGCGCCGGCGGGGCGGCAGCCTGCGCGCGGGAGGCCAGGGCCGCGACCTGGAGGGAATTTTGCAGGGCCTCATCCGAAGAATAGTCGAAATGGGCGAGGATGGCCTGGTCCAGGCCCAGGGCCATGACGTGCTCTCGGGCCTTGAAGCGGCGCTCGCGCGCGTCCAGCTCGGCCTCGCGCGCGTCCAGGGCCCGGAGCCGCGCTTCCGGCGAGAGCGGCTCCGGCGCGGGGGCCGGATCCGGGGCGGCGGGGGCCGGATCAGGCGCCGGAGGCGGGGCAGGAGCGGGGGCAGGGGCAGGGGCAGGCGGAACAATGGGAGGGGTGGGAATGGGAAATGCTCGCTGTGGGGCTTGCCCGGTTTCTGGCGGGCGGTCTTGCTTGGCAGTGTCCATAAATTCTCCTTTCTATCCTGGCCGCGATGCGCGGCGCGTATTGATTCCGGGTACACAGGGCGGACGCCTGAACACCCATGGCAGGCCGGAAGCCGGCGGCGGCTTAAACCGGCGTGAACTCCTCCCCAACCGCGTTCCCGGGCTGGTCAGGCGCGGGCGGCAGGGGCGAATTGAAAACCAGGGTTTCCCTGGGCAGCACCTCCCGCAGCGCGGACAGCGTCTGGGCGCGCTCCAGCTCGTTGAGCGGCAGCCGGCGCGAGAGGGTAAACGTCAGCATGTCGGCGTCCAGCGCAATGCCCCTGCGGGCTTTCAGCCAGCCGCAAAAGGCGCGGGCGCGCTCGCGCAGCCCGGTGATGAAGAACCTTTCCTTCACCCTGATGCGGTTGTCAAAATTGAACAGCTTGTACTTGATCGCGATGCCCGAGGCATTGCCGGCAAAGCGCTCGTCAGAGAAGTCCGGCGTCAGCGAAAACTTGTGGATATCCTCCGCCAGCGCGGCGCGCAGCACCTCAATGTCCCGCTCCTGCGGGGTCTTGACCAGCCACTCGGCCCGCGCGTGCTCATCCGGCAGGGCCAGGGTCTTTTCCTGCCGCAGGCGCTCCAGCGCGGACAGGCTGTCCCCGGGCTCGACAGCCACGCCCATCACCCCGGTCAGCACCAGCAGCGCGTCGGAGAACTGCGCACGATCGTTCATGCGGTCGGCCTGCAGGAGGTCATAAGCGTCCACCAGCGCCAGCACATCCTCAAAGTCGCCATGGACGTCCCTGCCGTTGAGGTACTCGGCCATGGGCAGCGTGCCGAAGGGATGAGGGGTTTTGTCCGGCGCGCCCCCGGGGCGCGGCCAGGTCAGAATGTCCCGCGCGGTATACACTGCAAACGTCCTGTCGGGGCTCAGGTACACGCCGAACAAAGCCTCATGCGCCACGGTGTCGTCATACACCACAAAGGCGCTGCGCGGGTCCGGCGCGCAGGCACAGGGCTGCCCGGCGGCGTTCTCATAGCACAATGACACCGCGCGGCCAAAAACGGCCTGCTGCAGGGCCAGCTCCATATCGATGCTGTCAGCGCCGGCATGGCTCAGCAGATCCCGCAGGCTTGCCGCCGCCGGTTCAGGGCCCTCCAGCCGCGCCGGCTCACCCAGCAAGTAGGCGGCGGATACCTGCGCGATATAGCGCGGCCAGGCGTGGCTGATCCTCACATTGGGCAGCCCGGGCAGCCGGGTGCGCGACAGGATGTCATGGCGCCCTTCGTAGTAGCGCGCCAGGCGGGCAAGCCGGGGCAGCCCAGCCTCAAACTCCCGCACGCAGCGCCTGACAGCCTCCCAGGAAGGGACGCCCCGGTCCAGTGTGTTTGCCTTGATGGTGATCATGCCGGCCTCCTTTAACTGGAACATTTGTTCCTCTCGCTGGCAGGCTACCACAGCCCCGGGCTGACATTCACTGACATTGGCTGACATCTTTTTGATCCTCAAAAAGCTTGACGGCGCCTGTCTTTTTCTTTCTGCCTTTTACGCAGGGCTAAGCCCCACAGCGCTGAATCCGCTCTGAAACCGCCGGCGCCGCATGGGCTTTGAAGAGATATTCTTTTTTTCCGTTTCTTCCAAAATCCATTTTGACGGTGCGATTTGTTTGACACCCTCCGGGCCAAACCCTACAATGCCCCTGACACAACACAGCGCAATCCGGAGGCAGCCATGTTCCCATCCGTCAACCCCCAATCCCTGATCCTGGTCACCGCCTTTGAGCCCTTCGGCGGGCAGGCCGTCAACCCCGCGCAGGAAGTGCTTCGCGCCCTGCCCGACCGGCTGGGCGCCCGGCCGCTGTCCAGGCTGCTGCTGCCCACGGCCTTTGCCGCCTCGGGCAAGCGGCTGCTTGAGGCGCTCAGGGAGCGCGCGCCCAATGACCTGGTCATGCTGGGCCAGGCCGGAGGCGCCGCCGGGCTGCGCTTTGAAAGGCTGGGGCGCAACCTGGATGACGCCCGCATTCCCGACAACGACGGCGACCAGCCGCGCAATCAGCCCATCGTCCCGGGCGGGCCGGACACCTGCCCCGCCACCCTGCCCCTGAGCGCCATGCACGCCGCCGTGCAGGCGCTGGGCCTGCCCTGTGAATGGAGCGACAACGCCGGCAGCTATGTGTGCAACCACGCGCTCTACACCGCGCTGCACTATATCGCGCGGAACCGCCTGCCCACGCGCGCCGGCTTCATCCACCTGCCCTGGCTGCCCGAACAGGCCGCGCAAACCGACCCGCCCGCGCCCTCAATGGCCCTGGACAAGCAGCTGAAAGCCGTTATGGCCGCGCTGAACGCCCTGGAATGAGGCGGACGGATCGCATATTCGAGAATGCGCTTGCCCCGGAAACAAACTGACCTTCTGCTTATTCAAATATTCACCGGCAGGAAAACATAATTGACACCGGCTGTTAAAAACCTTCTGTATTCCGGCAAACCGATCGCGTGAAATCCTTGGGAAAATATGCTATAATGATAATACAGCAGAAGGTACCATGAGGAACTTTCAGCCGGTATTCCGACGGCAGCCATAATATCTCTTTTATGTATTTAATAAGTTGCTCAATACACCTCTCTGCGTGATGAGGCGCGTATTTCTGCCGTAATGTATCGCGCCAGATACTTAACGAATGAAGCATATATGACGGAGTTCAGTACATAGGAGGTAATTATGATTGCTGTGAATAAAATCAAGCAAAAAATCCAAAAACTTTTCCAGGCTGATTCGACCATTCATATCTCTATGTTTATCAAGCGCCCCAAAGTAAGAATCATCAATCAAAAAGCGAAAATAAAGGGAATTTATTCCAATGTTTTTCAAATAGAAACACGGGGAAAAAGCTACACATTTCAATACGCGGATATCCTGACCAAAAATGTCGAGATCGCTGAAATTGAAGGAACTGCACTTGTTTGAAACCGATTATTATAGTAATTTGACTTCATACTGATTGGATCAGTATGAGCGGGAACTGATGAAACATGGCGGAGGAAACAATGTACCGTTGGAATAAAATCAATCCGGCGAAGCGTAAAATCTGTTTGGCCGCGGCGATATGCCTGCTATCCATCCCCGTCGCTTATTGGGCAATCCATGCGGTTTACAGCGCGCAGGGCGTAAGCAGGCACGTACCGCCAGGCTTCATCAGCAAAGAAGAGCATTTTGATCCCGGCGGCTTTCAGGACTATACGGACTATTGCAAATATCGCTATGCATCCATGGAACCTTTCCAGCGGGACGACCGTTATCATGAGATCTCTTCTGATGAGGGCGCCGTCACCGTTGCCGGGTATTTTGAGGATTTCACGGGTTGGATGCGGGCGGGAAACCGTCTGAACGAGTACGATTTCGACACGGCCTGTATCAATCAGGGGGATTATGTACTGATCCTTACAAAGGAAGGGCAGGCGATCGGAAACTCCGCGTACGGAAAGTACGACCATTATTCGGTCTATTTCTTTGATGCCGAATCATTGACGCTCTACTATATTCACAACAATATCTGACACTGCGGCGGTCATGAGCTTTTCCGGAAGATTTACGCATGAAATTTAAAAAATAATACGCTATAATTATGATGTAGCGGAAGCTACCACGAGGGGCTTTCAGCCGATATTTCGACGGCAGCCGTAATATCATCATTTGTTAAGTTGCTCGATACACCTCTCTGCATTATGGGTCATATATTTCTGCCGTAATGTATGGTGCCGAAAGGAGGTGTATGATCGTGAAGCGTGTTCAGTCTGCGTGTATCTTTCAAACCCTGGTTTTTGCTCAGAAGCCTGAATGGGGTTTCAGCAAAGACCGCGCGCGTGAAATTAACCGCGAAGAATTCGAGCATTACAAGGCCACTCTCGAACGCTCAAAGGTCAGACATCAGATTGATGATGTAACCGAGCAGGAAGACGGTTCCCTCGTTGTCCGCGTCAGAAAGCAATACAACAACAAAACCGATGTTTCCGAATACTTTAAGTAAAACCAAAGGCCGCTCGATCAAATTTGTTCGTGCGGCCTTTGGTTTAGATGCAGGAGGTATTGATCATGACCGCTGTGGATGAAATAAAGAACAAAATTCAAAGACTTTTCCACACTGATCCGATAATTCATATCGATGTTTCCATGAGCCGTCCGAGAATCAGAATCGCCAATCAAGAAGCAAGAATAAAAGGAGTTTATTCCAATGTGTTTCAAATAGAATCACAGGGAAGATGCTACACATTGCAGTACACGGATATCCTGATAAAAAACATCACGATCGCTGAAATTTAAGAATATGGTTGTTTTGCTTTAGCAACTTATACTGTGTAAAGCTTTATTGCATCCAAAGCGGCGAGGGATTTTATTGTCCTGTAAGGAAGGAAACCGATGGCGTAGCCTAAGCTGCGTTGAGGTTGACTGACACAGCAGGGCGATCAAAGACCCGGCGCGACGATGCAATAAAGATTGGAATCAGTATAAGAACTCATCATCATAAAACGCTGGCAGCATCGCTTGGTGACAAAAAATAAAGAATGCGATTCAACCACACAAGCTTTCCCAGGCGAACCTGCCCGAAATAACCGTCCGTCTAAAGCACCGTGAGGACGCCGGCAAGCCGGACACGGGCGTGGATCAGCCCTTTCCTTTACAGGCCTGAACCGAACCGCTCCGCCACCGGCCCGGTCACCCCGGGCCGGACCGCGAACAGCGCGCCTGAGAGCGGATACTCCGCAATCTGCTGCTCATCCCAGCCGCGCGCGGTGGTGATGAACAGGGTATCCATGCCCGCCCCGCCAAAGCAGCAGCTGGTCACCAGCGGCGCCGGCACCTCCACCCGGCCGATCTTGCGCCCTGTCGCGGGGTCCCAGCGGCTGACCTGATGCCCGCCCCAGTGCGCCACCCACAGCATGCCCTCGTCATCCACGCACAGGCCGTCAAAATTGCCCGCTTCCCCTGAATAGTCAATCAAGGCCGTGCGCCCCGACAGGGCGCCGCTGTCCAGGTCATAGTCAAAGCGCCACAGGTAGCCAGTGGGCGTATCCACATAGTACATAAAGCGCTTGTCGGGGCTGAAGCCCAGGCCGTTGGAGATGGTGACCTCCTCAAGCAGCACGCGCAGCGGCCGCCCCTCTTCAAGCATGTACAGTTTGCCGCGGCCTTTCCTGCCCCCGGTGTCCATGGTGCCGGCCAGCAGGCGCCCCCTGGCATCGCATTTTCCGTCGTTAAAGCGGTTGTCCGGCAAACCGGCCTCCACCTGCCCGGCCAGCACCGTTGTTTGCCCTTCCCTGTAGAGCACGATCTCATGCGCCAGCGCGGCCACCATGCCGCCGCCCGCGGCCGGGACCGCCATGCCCAGGCTGTCGCCCAGCTTGACCTGCCCGGTCTCCCCTGTTCCGGTATCATGCGTCCACAGCTGGCCGCGGGCAATATCCACCCAGTGCAGCCGCCCGGTTCGCTCATCCCAGACCGGGCCCTCGCCCAGGTCCATGGTCACATCCAGAAAACGTTCAGCCTTCATCCGCCGTCTCTCCTTTCATGCCCCGGTCGTTTGCCCCGCGGGCCGTCTTTTTCATCCTTCGCGGACCGCGCCGCCCGCTCGCGGTCCGGCAGCGCCGGATGATATTCCGGCCCGGTACGGTTCACCATACACTCTACATGAGCGCGCCAAAGCATACAAGCGCATCAAAGCGTTTTTGGGGTCATGCCCGAAAAACGCGGCTGCCATGGTTGCCGATACATTTGCCCGGCGGCAGGCAACGCGACAGGCGCCCGTGACGCTTGATGCTGCTGATGCTCATGTCTCCGCCGGGTTTGACATCCTATAAAGAGCGGGATTCAATTTTCTGAAGAAACAAACAGTTCAACAATATTGAAAATAAGTCAATCAATGTTTTAAATTTGAACCGCCTTGACTCTTTATTCAATCTGTCTTATAATTTATACAGTCAGATAAAAGACTTGTACAGGCTGTACAGCCTGCTGCAAACAAACGATTATTTACCACGAAAACAGGGGGTGAACGCTTTGAGGTAGCCTAATAATACACACCGTAACAATATGTAATAAACATGTAAATCAGGACAAATAAAAAATGAAAGGAAGTCACACATGAAATTAATAAAATCCGTTGTGAGCCTTTTGCTGGCTCTGGCCATGATGACAGCTGTGGGCGGCAGCGTCCTGGCTGAAAACGCCCCGACCGAACTGAGCTTCTGGATTTTCACGGAAGTCCATCAGCAGTTCTACCAGCCTGGCATTGACGCCTGGAACGCGGAGTTCCCGGATCGCCAGGTAAAGGTAAACTTTGAAAACTATCCCAACCAGGACCTGGGAAGCAAACTGCTGATTGCCCTGCAGTCAGGATCAGGCGCGCCGGATCTGGTGGACATCAACATCAACTACTTCTCCAACTTCCTCCAGGGCGACATCCAGCTGGCGCCCCTTAACCGCGTGGTGGATCCGGTCCGCTCGCAGTTTATCGAGTCCCGCTTTGATATCTACAGCAAGGACGGCACGGTATATGGCCTGCCCACCCACGTCGGCGCCACCGTGGTATACTACAACAAGGAGTTAACCGATCTGGCCGGCATTGATATCGACGCCATCGACACCTGGGCTGATTTTGAGGCGGCCGGTCTGAAATACCTTGAAGTTACAGGTAAGCCCTTTGTCGGTATTGAAACCGGCAACCAAAGGCCCTTCTGGCCGATGATTGTTCAGCGCGGCGGCGACTATCTGGACAAGGATGGCAACGTGGTGCTTGACAGCGAAGTCAACATCGAGGTGCTCACCCTTTTGAACAAGTGGCTCAATATTGACAAGATCGCGGCAGCTCTGCCCGGAGGCTCCACGGCAACGGAAGAAACCTTCGCCTTCATCAACGGCGGCGGTATTGCGGCGCTGATTATGCCCATGTGGTACATGAGCCGCTACATCAACTACATGCCTGATCTCAAGGGCAAGGTCTTCATCCGCCCGATGCCCGTGCTCAACGAAGGCGATGCGCGTTCAGCCGGCATCGGCGGGACCGGCACCGCGGTAACCTTGCAATGCAAGAATGTGGATCTGGCAGTCGATCTGCTTGCCTACATCAAGCTGACCGAGGAAGCAAATGTCAGAATCTGGCAGTACGCGAACTTTGACCCGGCCCGCTGGGATGTCTGGGACGAGCCTGAACTGCAGCTTCCCGATGAGTATTTCGGCGGCGAGGTCATTTTCAACACCCTGCTGGGCTTCAAGGACAACATCCCTTCCCCCAACTATGGGGATCTGTCCACCGCCGCACAGGACGTTGTGATGAACTCCGTCATGTACCAGGCGCTTGAAATGCAACTGGATCCCGCGACCGTTCTTCGCGATGCCGCAGAGGAACTGCGCGCGCAGCAGCATTAATCCGTCCGGGACTTTCCCCTAACGTGACCATCACCCGGAGCGGGCTTCGCCCCGCTCCGGGTGCAAAGGTGGAAAACTCATGACAGTTATGATGAATGAAAAGATGAAGCCTTCGGTTTTTTCCAGGATCAAACGGATGCTCTACAGCCAAAATGTCGCGCCATATTTGTTTGTGCTGCCTTTTATTATTTCTTTCTCCCTGTTTTTCCTTTACCCGACCATCCAAACCATTGTGATGAGTTTTCACAAAGTCTTCAGCCTGAACAACATGCAGTTCATCGGGCTGAGGAATTACCAGCGCCTGAACAATGTCCACTTCTTCAACGCGCTGCGCACCAACACCATTTTTACCCTGTTGACCCTGGCGATGCTCATCCCTTTCCCGCTGATTTTTGCCACGATGCTCAACAGCCGCCTGATCAAGGGCAGGAATTTTTTCCGTTCAACCCTGTTTATCCCCTCATTGACCTCGGTCATTGTAGCGGGCATCTCGTTTCGGCTGATCTTCGGCTCACTGGAGTCTTCGGTGGCCAACAGCGTTATGAAACTGTTCGGCCAGCAGCCCATCAAATGGAACATGGTTTACTGGCCCAGCATCATTATCATGGCCGCGCTGACCGTTTGGCGGATGACCGGCGTGTACATGATTTATTTCCTGTCGGGCCTTCAGTCCATCCCCGAGGAGCTGTTTGAGTCCGCTGACATTGACGGCGCCAGCTTCATTCAGAAGTTTTTCCACATCACCATTCCGCAGCTCAAGCCCACCATCGTGTATGTGATCACCCTGGTGGTTTTTGAAGGCTACCGGATGTTCACTGAGAGCTATGTCTACTGGAATGAGAACACGCCGGGGGATCTGGGCCTCACCATCACCCGGTATATCTATCAGGAAGCCTTCCGTAAAAACGACATGGGCTTTGGCTCGGCCATCGGCATTACCCTGCTGGCCATCGTGATGCTGATCAACGTCATTCAGCTGTCAGGCTTTGGATTGTTCAGGAAGGAGAATTAGTCAGCATGTCGAATAAAACCGGTAAAACGATCGCAAAGGTCTTGCTGTTTACCTTCATGCTGATTATCAGCCTGATTACGCTGTTCCCGCTGTACTACCTCGTGCTGGGCTCTTTCTCAGATGTCAGCCGGATTTTCAGCGACGGCATTTCACTGACGCCAAAACTGTCCAGCCTGGGCTTTTTCAACTATACCGCCACGTTTGAGTACAACAACGGCGTATATTTGCATTGGTACAAGAACAGCCTGGTCATCATGGTGATGTTTACAGCCGGCGCGCTGGTGTTCACGTCCATGGTTGGCTATGCCCTGGGCGCCTACCAGATGCGGGGCAGGAACCTTATTTTCATTATTGTATTGATTGTTATGATGATTCCGATTGAGATCCTCATGCTGCCGCTGTACAACCTGAGCATCAGATGGAACATCATCAACACCAAGGCCGGCGTGGTGCTGCCGTTCATGGTCTCGGCCAGTGCGATTTTCTTCTTCCGGCAATTCACCTCAGGGCTGCCGCTGGAGTTGATGGACGCGGGCCGGATAGACGGCGCGACTGAATTCGGCATCTTTTACCGCATCATGGTGCCCCTGATGAAGCCGGCTTTTGGCGCGATGACCATCCTGATGGCCATGACCAGCTGGAACCAGTTTGTCTGGCCGCTGATTGTGTTGCGTGAAAACAGAAACTTTACCCTGCCGATCGGCTTGTCAAGCCTGATCTCACCCTACGGCAACAACTATCAAATCATGCTGGCCGGAGCCTGCCTGGCCGTTGTGCCGGTCATTATCATCTTCTTATTCAACCAGAAATCTTTCGTCTCTGGCCTGGCCAGCGGCGGCATCAAGGGATAAACAAATCAACAGGAGGAACGCAGTGAGCAGGAACATGAATCGTGCGGATGTTGCGCTGCTGGGCAAGGGCGCGACCATTGACAAGAACATCTACGGCCATTTCGCGGAGCATCTGGGCCGCTGTATTTATGACGGTATTTTTGTGGGGAAGGATTCCCCCATCCCCAACATCGATGGAATGCGCAAGGACATTATCGACGCGCTCAAGCGCATCAAGATCCCGGTGCTGCGCTGGCCGGGCGGCTGCTTTGCCGATGAGTACCACTGGAAGGACGGCATCGGTCCCCAGAGCGAGCGCAAGCGGATGATCAACACCCATTGGGGCGGCGTTGTCGAGGACAACAGCTTCGGCACCCATGAGTTCTTCCGCCTGTGCGAGCTGCTGGAGACCGAGCCTTATGTCTGCGGCAATGTGGGCAGCGGCACCATCCAGGAGATGAGCGAGTGGGTGGAGTACATGAACTTCGCCGGCGAGTCGCCTATGTCCACCCTGCGCGCGAAAAACGGCCGCGAAAAGCCCTTCGGCCTGAAATATTTTGGCGTGGGCAATGAAAACTGGGGCTGCGGCGGCCGGATGCGCGCGGAGCATTACGCCGATTTGTACCGCAACTACGCAACCTACGCGCGCGATTATCCGGGCGCCAAGCTCTTCCGTGTGGCAGCAGGGCCGCGGGGCTCCAATTACCACTGGACCGAGGTCCTCATGCGCGAGGCCGCGGAATTCATGGACGGCATCGGGCTGCATCACTACACGCGCGTGGGCGACAAGGTCGTGGTCAAAAAGAAGCCGGACGGCAACGAGATCTATCTGCGCGACGAGTCGCGCTCCAGGGGCTCGGCAACGCAGTTTGACGAGAAGGACTGGTTCGGCATCATGAAGGCCGCCTGGTTTACCAACGAGCTGGTGGAGAAGCATTCGGCCATCATGGACAAGTACGATCCGGACAAAAAGGTCGCCTTGATCATTGACGAGTGGGGCACCTGGTACGACAACGAGCCGGGCACCAACCCGGGCTTCCTGTATCAGCAAAACACCCTGCGGGACGCCGTTTCCGCGGCCATCTCCTTCAATATTTTCAACAACCACGCCGACCGCGTGAGGATGACCAATATCGCCCAGACCATCAATGTCCTGCAGGCGGTTGTGCTGACCCGGGGCGAGCAGATGGTGCTCACGCCCACGTTCTACGCCTTTGAGATGTACAATTGCCACCATGACGCCGCGCTGATTCATACCAAGGTGGACGCGAAAGCCTATTCCTTTAACGGCGAGGACATCCCGGGCATCCACGCCAGCGCGTCCCAGGACGCGCAGGGCCGCGTGAACGTCTCCCTGGCCAACCCGAATCCCAACCAGGCGGTCCAGGCGTACATCGCGCTGAACGATTACGCTGCAAGCCGCGTTTCCGCCAGCATCATCACCGCGGAAAAGATGAATGATTTCAACGATTTCGGCCGGAAACCGCGCGTCTTCCTGAAGGGCTGGGATGAGGTCGGCCTGCAGAACGGCCAGGCAGTCGTCACGCTGCCCCCGATGAGCGTGGTGACGGTATGCTGTGAATAAGGAAGAATACACCACGCTATCGACAAACGACATTTGAATGATTTGCATTATCGCGGATGACCTGACCGGCGCGTGCGACTGCGGTGTCCAGCTGGTAACAAAAGGATACCGGGCGCGCGTGCTGGTCAACGCGCCGCCCGCTAACAGCCTGTCCGCGGCCTGCCATGCCGCGGACGCCGTCGCTGTCAACACCTCAAGCCGCGAATTGGACTGGCCCGGCGCGCGGGCGCGGCTGAAAGCCCTGCAGCCCGCGCTTGAGGCCGCGCCGGGCGGCCTCATCTACAAAAAAGTGGATTCCATGATGCGCGGGCATGTCGTCAGCGAGCTTGCCCTCCTGATGGACATGCTCAGGCTGCGCTGCTGCATCCTGGCTCCCGCCTACCCGGAGAACCACCGCGTCTTTGTGGGCGGCGCGGCGCGCGACACGCAAAACGCTGTTGAGCACGCCCCTTCGCTGAAGCTTGCCGGTGAGGGGCCCGTCATCAAAACCATCCCCCTGTCCCAGGTGCGGCGTGGCAGCGATTATTTGACCCGGATGGCGCGGGACGCCGCCGGGGAACATCCCTGCATCCTGACGATGGAGTCCGGCAGCGCGGCGGACCTGGACATCATCGCTCAGGCAGTCACTCGATTACAGCCGTGCTGCCTGCCGGCCGGAAGCGCGGGGCTGTTCAAGCGGCTGGTTCCCTACCGGCCGCGTCCGGATACCGGTCCTGCCGGCGCTTCCGCGGCGCCCCGCCCCGGCGGAACGACCTTGATTGTCGCCGGCTCGCCGCATCGGGCGACGCGCGCTCAGGTACGGCATATTGCACAGCTCAAAGATTTCGCTGTGTTTGAGCTTTCAGGCGCGGCCCCTCAAGAATCCGCGCGTGATCTTGTGCGTCTCATTCGGGACCGGCAAGCGGACCTGTCCGGCAACATCGTCCTCACGGCAGCCGGCAGCCCGCCCGCGGCCGGCGGCGCGTTCAGCCGCGAAGCGGCCGCGCGCATGGAGGTCAGCCTGGCGGAGACGGCCGCGCGCCTGTCTGGCCCGCTGCGGCCCGCTGCCCTCATCCTGACCGGCGGGCAAACCGCCCAGGCGGTGCTTGACCGCCTGGGCGTTCATGTGCTGGATTTATGCGGCCAGCCGCTGGAAGGGATTGCCGCAGGCTTGAGCGGCAGCCTGCTGGTCATCACCAAATCAGGCGGCTTCGGGCAGGTTGATACGCTTGAGCGCCTGGCCGCCTATACCGCAAGCCAGCATGGGCAGGCGCCCGGAACACCACCATGATCCCTGTCTTTTTGCATCACATCAGCGGATAAAAACGGAGGGCATACCATGAGCAAACCCATCCTCGCCATCACCATGGGCGATCCCTGCGGCATCGGCCCCGAGATCACCGCCAAGGCCCTGGCCGCGCAGCGGCGGGAAGCGCCCTCCTGCCGCCCGCTGGTGGTAGGCAGCGCCGCGGTGTTGCGCAAAGCCATCAGCCTGGCGGGCGCGGAGCTTGAGGTGCGCGCCGTCGCCCAGGCCGGCCAGGCGCGCTATGAGGCAGGCCGCGTGGATGTGCTGGACCAGGACCTGATTGACGCCGATGCCCTGGTGCCCGGCGTGGTCAGCGCGCAGGCCGGCAACGCGGCCTATCAGGCGGTATGCGCGGCCATCGACCTGGCCATGGCCGGCCAAGTCCACGCGGTCATCACCGGACCGCTCAACAAGGAGGCCCTCAACCTGGCAGGCTGGCGCTTCAGCGGACACACCGAGATTTTTGCCCAGAGAACCGGCACCAGGCAGTACGCCATGATGCTGGCCCACGGGGACTTCCGCGTCACGCACGTATCCACCCATGTTTCTCTGCGGGAAGCCTGCGACCGCTGCAAAAAGGAGCGCATCCTGCAGGTCATCCGCCTGTCCGCCGCGGCCTGCCGGGACCTGGGCATCAATCGCCCGCGCATCGCCGTCGCCGCGCTCAACCCGCACGCGGGCGAGGGCGGGCTGTTCGGGCGTGAGGAAATTGAAGAGATCACGCCTGCCATCTCGCTGGCCCGGGCCGAAGGGCTGGACGCCCAGGGCCCCTTCCCGGCGGACACTGTGTTTTCCAGGGCCATTGGCGGCCTGCACGATATCGTTGTCGCCCAGTACCACGACCAGGGGCACATCCCCATGAAGGTACAGGGCTTCCGCTATGACAGGGAGAAACAGGCCTGGAGCTCGGTGGACGGGGTCAACATCACCCTGGGTCTGCCCATCATCCGAAGCTCGGTCGACCATGGCACCGCCTTTGACCAGGCCTGGCAGGGACGCGCCAGCCACGGGAGCATGCTGGGCGCCATTGACTACGGTATCCGCCTGGCCAAGTCCAAGTTTTCACTGTAATACTAAAACCCATGCCGCTTAAAGCGACACAAACAGGGATGAAAACGCATTTTCACGCTGATCTGTGAAACCGCGCTGCGGTTTATTTTTTGAAGAAAGCCACCGCCACGGCGCCGGGCCCCGCATGGGTCCCGATAACGGGGCCGATGGTAGCGTAGCGGACCTCGTCCAGGTCATTTTCCCACAGGGGCCTGCTGTCCTCGATATATTTGAGCAACAGCGCGTCGGATATCCCCGAGTAGCCCAGCAGGGTGGGCTTGGTAAAATCAACGCCGCCGGCTTTTTCTATTTCCTGCGCCAGCAGGTTGTTGCCGCGCTTGGAGCCCATCGCTTTCCCAAGCAGGTTGATCTCGCCGTCAATGACGGACAAAACAGGCTTGATATTGAGCACGGAGCCCGCGAAAGCGACAGTCTTTGAGAGGCGCCCGCCTTTTTTCAGGTATTCAAGGGTGTCCACCAGGGCCACGATGACGATCTTCTTTTTATCCTCCTCAAGCTTGGCCGCGACAGCCTTCGCGTCCAGGCCCCGGTCAATGTACCTGAAGGCAAGCTCGGTCAAAACGCCGGAGCCGACAGCGGCTGAAGCGCTGTCCACCACATACACATGCTCATACTCCTGTGAGGCCAGCACGGCGCTTTGGCAGGTGCCGGAAAGCTTGGAGGACAAGGTGATGACAAGGCAGGCTTCATTGGCCTCTTGGGCCTGCCTGAACTGGTCGGCAAAGGCGGACGGCGTCGCCTGGCTGGTGGTGGGAAGCACATCGGTTTCGATCAGCTTCTGGTAAAAGGTCTTGTGGTCAATGGTCACGCCGTCGATATACTCCTCATCGCCAAAGCGCACTGTGAGGGGAACAACCTTGACCCGCCGTTTGTATTCCGGCATCAGGTCCACGGTTGAGTCCACAATCATTCTGATTTTCATCGCTGTTTCTCCTTTACCTTAAAAATAGGCGCAAAAGCTTTTCATACAGCCTGCTGCGATAGGGCTGATACCGCATGGGCAGGTCCAGCCAGGTCTTCTTGTCGACGATGGATTTATAGTGGGAAAAAGCGTCAAATCCGTCTTTGCCGTGGTAGGAGCCCATGCCGCTTTCCCCGACGCCGCCAAAACCCATTTCGCTTGTGGCCAGGTGGATGACCACATCGTTGATGCATCCGCCCCCGTAGGACAATTCGCCGGTCACCCGCCTGACGCGCTCCTTATTGTTGGAAAACAGATACAGCGCAAGCGGTTTGTCCCTGTCCTTGAGGCCGGACATCACCGCGTCAAAGCTGTCAAAAGTCAGGATGGGCATAATGGGGCCGAAGATCTCCTCGCCCATGACCGGGTCGTCCCAGGTGACCCCGTCCATCACGGTGGGCGCGATCTGCAGGGCATCCTCATTCACCTCCCCGCCTGCAACCACCTTGCTCTGATCGATCAGGCCGCGGAGGCGGTCAAAATGCTTCCGGTTGACAATCCTGCCGTAATCCTTGTTTTCAAGCGGCTTTTCTCCGTATTGTTCCCGGATCTGCCGCGCGGCCTCGGACACAAACCGGTCCTTCACGGACGCTTCACAAAGAACAAAGTCGGGCGCGACGCAGGTTTGGCCGCAGTTCAAATACTTGCCAAACACGATTCTTCTGGCGGCAAGCCCGAGGTTGGCGCTGGCGTCCACTATGCAGGGGCTTTTTCCGCCAAGCTCCAGCACCACAGGGGTTAAATGCTCCGCCGCGCGGCGCAGCACCTCCCTGCCCACCGCCTGGCTGCCGGTGAAGAAAATAAAATCAAACTTCTGGTCCAGCAGCGCCGTGTTCTCCGCCCGCCCGCCGGTGACGACCGCCACATGCTCCGGCTCAAAGCATTCCGTGATGATCTTTTGAACCATGGCGCCGGTCGCCGGCGAATAGGCGCTGGGTTTGACGATCGCCGTGTTGCCGGCGGCGATGGCATTGGTGAGCGGGTCAATCGTCAGCAGGAAGGGATAGTTCCACGGGCTCATGATCAGCGTGTTGCCGTAGGGCACGGCCTGCTGAAAGCTGCGCGAATGGAACTGGCTCATGGGCGTGCGCACGGCCTTTCTCCGGGCAAAGCGCCTCGTGCGCCGGAGCATGTAGGAAATCTCGCTGAGCACGAGGCCGGCTTCGCTCATGAAGCCCTCATACGGGCTTTTGCCAAGGTCCCGGTTGAGCGCGTCGAGGACCTCCTTCTCATGCCGTTTGACAGCCGCGTACAGCTTCCTCAGCTGCGCCAGGCGGAAATCCACCGGAAGCGTCGCGCCGGTCTTGAAGTACCGCCTTTGCGCTTCAAGCAGCCCTTGTATCTGCCGGGTCTTCATCTGTCCTGCCTCCAATCCGCGAAGCGGTAGCAAAATGCCTCAAGCTCCCTTCGGGTCATGAGTTTGGGTACGGGTAAAGAGGGTTGGCTTCCTTCCCGGCGCGCTTGGCCAGCATGGGAATGTCCCCCTGTTGAATGCCGGGCAGCCTGTCCGGGATGCTCATGCCGGCGCTCAGCTCCCGGATCGCTTCGATCAGCTTCATCCAAACCGGCGCAGCCGGCGATGATCCCGGGCTCCCGGTAAGAAAGCAGCGGAAGCGCCGGGCGAAACGCCATTTGAAAGGCGCGGCGACAGGCGGTTTTCAGAAAAAACATCCCTATCCCTGCCTCCCCATATTGTTGGCGATGGCGTCCAGGCTGTCGCTGATGACGGACAGGCTGCGGTAAAACACCAGGCGCTCCTCCCGGGTGATGCCGGTGCCGACCTCATCCAGGATCTGGTTGATCTTGTCGTTGATTTCCCTGCCCACCTCGCGCCCCTTGGCCGTCAGGGAAAACGGGCTTTTGTAACGCTTGGCGTGCTGCGAGCCGCACACCAGGTAGCCGTTTTTTTCCAGATACTCAAGGGAACGGGAAACGGCTGCCTTGTCCTCCTCGCAGCGCTCGCATAAATCGGTCGCTGTCAGGCCATCGGTCCTGTAAAGATGGTACAAACAGGAAACATGCGCGCCTTTCAGTTGAAAAGCGGCAATCTCCTGGTTTTTGATTTTGCGGATATTGCGGCTGATACGGTTGACCAGCACAGTAAACATCTCAAAACGCTCCTGCATCGCGGCGCTCCCTCCGGCTTGTTGATAAATCAACAAGCGGATTGTACCACAGGCCCGCGCCGAAAGCAAAAGCAAAATCAGCCTGCGCCGGAGGGACCGTCAGCTGTCCGGGCTCCGCAGGCAATACTGAACGAATGAGTAAATGCGCTGATGGGGCGAGGATTTTTGATACAGTATAGCGTTGAAACTTTCACGATGGCGCGCAGTTATCCTATAATATGGCAATAAAATTTTCCGGGAATGCAACAAAACGCGCTTCCGGCGACTCCTTATGATGTATCCGGATCACACTCTCTCAAGGAGGTACATGTGCCCTCTGACACCCAACGCGACTGCTTCCTACAGGCGGTAGAAGAAAGAAAGCACTCCATGTACCGTGTTGCGCTGATGATGCTGCGGCGCCCGGCAGATGCCGAAGACGCCGTGTCTGACGCTGTGGAAGCCGCCTGGCGGCGGCTTCACGGCATCCGGGATTTGGAAGCCCTGCCCGCTTACCTGATGCGCAGCACCATCAACGCGTGCCATGCCGTTTTGCGAAAACGCAGGCGGGAAACCACCATGGACGCCTTGGAACAATACCTGCCCCCTGTACGGGAGGAAACCCCGGTATGGATGTACCTGGGCAACCTGAAGGAACGTTACCGTCTGCCCCTGCTGCTGCGTTACAGCGAGAACATGAGCGACCGGCAGATCGCGCAAATTCTGAAGGTGCCCAGGGGAACCGTATCATCCATCTTATCCAGAGGCTTGAAAATGCTTCGCAAACAAATCGAAATGGAGGAAAAGGGCTGTGGATGATCATAAACTGGAACGGCTGATTTTCACCCAGCGGCCCGTACCCGGCCCGGATTTTGACCTGCGCATCAGCCGGCAGGCCCGGCGTCTGACCGGGGAAACACAAGTTATGAAAAAAAAGTTTTCAGTTTTGGCCATTGTTGTGGCGGTAGTCCTGTCCCTGGCGCTGTTTGGCGCCGTGGCGGAACTGTTAGGCATCAACTTGTTTGAGCTCTTCGGCAAGGAAGACCAGCGCCTTGCGCAGTTGGCGCCCAAAGCGGCGCTCAACGAGGTTGCACCCATCACTATTGCCAGCCAAAAACCGGGCGCCGGCACCGCGGGCATCAACAGCGCCTATTACGACGGCCAGTCCCTGGTGGTGGCCTATGCCATCCAAAACGGCAGATACCTGGAGGAATTCACCCCGACACAGGAGAAGCTGGCCAGGATGGAAAAGAACAGCAACCCCCTCACGATGGCGCTGACAAACCCGGAAACCGACGGGCTCATCCGCCAATGGAATGAAGCCACGGCGGCGGGAAAGCCCTTTGGCTTCGTGGAATACAATATCAGCCCCTCAGACCACACACGAACCCCGGACGGGCTGGATTTGCCGCCTGACAGCACAGGCCAATTGCCGGGCGCGGACGGACAGGTGTTCACCGTCCGGGAATATGTGAGCCCCCTGCCGGAAGAAGCCCGGAACCTGGATGTGCTGAACATTGAAATCGGACTGTTTCAGACAGCGCAATACCATTACTTTGACGGACAGCAGGCTTATTCCCGCTTTGAGCGTGTGGATTTGGAGCCCATGAAAGCCGCCGTCTGGCGAACAGACGCCAATGTCCACCATTTCCGGGGGCAGGGCAGTTTTGCCAACATCCCTTTCAACGTTTCTGTCACAGCCTCGGCTGCCGCTGCCCAGGCAATCCTGAAAGCTGAAGGCGGCATCTTCCCGGCCTTGCCTGAGGACGCCTGGTACGCTGTGTACCTGCGGGACGGCAGGCAGGCGGAGCTTCGCCCCCTGGACGGGACGCCGGGCGGCACGGACACCCTGGTCTTCAATTTCCACGGCACCGGCCAGGCGCCGGACACGCTGGAATTGCAGCTGCGGGTGGATGCTGAGGACGGGGCGGAACTGGAACGGCCGCTCACAGAGCCGGCGTTCATCACGCTGACAAAAACAGAACCATAAATTACTGCGTTTCATCACATGTACGGGAGGCCGGCGGAAAGCCGGCCTCCCCTTATCTTATTATGAAGCATGCTGTAAGTCCCATCAATTAATACTGAACGAATGAGTAAACGCGCTGATGGGGCGAGGATTTTTGATGGCTGCGCCAAACCGAAAAAATGAAGCGTAACCGGAGCCTGCGCCGAATGAAAGAGGCAACGCGCAAACGCGAAAAGACCTGTCCATCAAAGCATTTCAGCCAGACTGCTGTTGCTTTTACTGCGCCTCCTTGTATACCAGAGCAGCCAGCCGGTTCATCTCGAGGATGAAGGCGTCCACTGTCAGGGCGCCATGGTAGAGCCGCTCTGACAGGCCCTCAATTTGCTGCCAGGCCTGTTCCCCCAGCAGCAGGGCGTGATCGGTCAGCGCCATGTACCGCGCTTTTTCACGGTAGCCGGCGATGTCCTCCGCGGACAGCATCCATTTCAGGCGCTCCTGATCAGCCAGGTCGTTTTTCAATTGCATCGCGCGGCTTTTGAGATAGTCCAGATCCACGACGGCTTCATCGCCCTCCTCGGCCTGTTTGATTTCCGACTCAACATATCCGAGCTCATCCTTCATCAGCGCGATGCGTTCGGCATACTGTTCCTCCGGGTAAGGATAGGGCTCGTTCTCATTGGGGTGAATGGCGTAAAACCGCCGCGGATCGGCTTCCTTTGCGGAAAGGGTCTTCAAAAATTCCACGGCCAACCCGGGATCTTTGCTGTTGGGATTGATGATCGCGGCAAAGACATGCACCTTGTCGAGGGGTTCCTCCCCCGCTTCAAACACGAAGGGCGGCAGTTCACTGACGGAGTCGTTCCCGTCCCGTGCGCCGAACTGCCATCCGGAGGAGAACAGGGCGATCAAGTTGTTGACAGGCCCGGTTTCCGCCAGGGGATCTTCTTCCTCCACGTCCAGGCGCAGGTTTTTCGCGGCCAGGTAGGTGCCCAGCGCGTGGCGCAGGGCGGGGCGGTCAAAATCGAGCGGGCTGTCCTGCCGCTCATAGCGCAGGATATAGTGCTCCAGCACATGCTTGACCACCTCCGGGCTGTCCCCCATGGAGAAAAAGATGAGCTCATCCTGGTCAATGCCGGCAAAAGCCATCCGGGCATCCATCAGCTCACCCCAGGTTCGGGGAAACGGCCTGTCCGAGAACACCGCCCGCCAGTGGTCTTTATCGATGCAGGTGCTGGAATTGAACAAGTTAACCGGCGCCGCGCACAGCTGGCCGCCCACGTTGGTCATGGATGCGCGCAGGGCCGGGTAAAGGCCGGCCGCGTCGGCCATCAGCGCCGCGTCCCCACTCAGGTCCAGGGCGTAGCCCTTGTCGATCAGCGCGCGGAAATCGGGGTTGACGCTGAGGATAAAAATATCCACCGTATCATCCCCGCCCCGGACGCGCAGGAAAACGTCCTCCGGCTTGACCTGGTCATTTTGCACCAGGGGCAGGACATCCGGCCGGACCTGCCGGAAGCGCGTCACCGCCTCCGGGGGCACATTGCCGCGGACGGTCAGGTCCTTCACGTCAATAGCCCGGTCCACCCTGCGCAGGCACAGGCTAAAGCGATACACCGCGTAGCCCCCGTCCACCGCCAGGCCCTGGGAATCCAGGTCCATGTAATCAAAGCCAAGCAGGGCCACACGCTCAAAGGGAGCCAGCGCAGTGGAAGCCATCACCTGACGGGCGTCGGAATAAATGATGCGGTCCGCCTGCGCGTCATACGCCAGGCCGCCAATGCCGCTGGAATACGGGAAAGCCTCAGGCATCAAAAGGGGCAGCGGCGTTTCCTTCAGGCTGTCCATCCTCAGGGCCGCCAGCTTCCAGAAGGTACAGCCGTCTTGTTTTTCTTCTACTTTTACCAGGAGCATTTGCCCGGGCTTGTACGGCAGGAAGGCCAGGGCTTCAACCCCCTTGAGCAGGGCGGTTTCGCCGGTCTTCAGATCGCTCACGGCAAGGACGCAGGGCGCGAAATCCTCGGCGCTGGTAATGTCCATCAGGGGCGTATACAGCTTGTTGTCCATCAGGAAGGGACGCCTGGCCATGTAGGGGTGCCGGGTAAACAATTCGGTATCAAGGGCCTGCTCCTGCCAGGCAATTCCCTGGACCGAGATACGGCCCAGGCGGCCGGTATCCACGCGAAAGCCGCAGAGCGCATCCCCCTGCGCCAGCAGGTGGGTGACAGCGTCCTCCGGGGCCAGGGACAGGAAGGCTGCCGGCGCCTGCCCGGGGTGGATCACCCACACCGTCTGTCCTTCCTCCGCGTCCGTCAGGGCAAAGAAGCCCCCTTCCATTGCCGCCAGGCTGCTGACGGGCCGGCCGGCAAACAGGTCATCGGCGTCTTCCAGGGCGCGGGCAGGCAAGCGGCCGGCAGCCAACAGCAAGGCGCAGGCCAAGAGCGTCAGAATGGTTTTCTTCATGGTTTTCTCCTTCATTTTGGGCGCAATCAACCAGGCGGTGCTTCCCGCCGGATTGAAATCGCTTTAAATATTTATGTCAAGGCAGTCCTCAGCCGTTGCCGGAGGCTGCCGGGTCATAGTTGACATGCAGGACTTGCCCGGTTTGGGCGTCCAGGGCCACCACATAAATGCCGTCCCCGCGGTGAAAGCTGATGATCCAGACCGGCTCCCCGCTTTGAAGGGGTTGGTCGCCTGAGCGCAGGATATAGCTGGGCCAGATCAGGTCAAAATGCGCCTTCAAATCCGCCGGCAGGCCGTAAATGGTGCGCAGGGCTTCCAGCGCCAGGTCTACCGCGGCCCGCTCGCTTAGATCCTGCGCGCGGGGCAGGCCGGCGTTGTAGCGCTCCTGCGGGAAGCCGGCTGCCCGGTAAAGCTCATCAAAGCGCGCGGCGTCCGCGACCGGGAGGAAATAGGGGTCCTGCGCGGCCGCGCGGATGGCGCCGGTCTTCTCCATCAGCTCCTCCAGCCAGGGAAGGATGTAGCCGGCATACGCCTTTGCCCGTCCCCAGGTGGATTTGGTGTAGAGCTTGTCATCCACGCCCTCCAGCGACCAGCGGGCGTCAAGCACCTTGTCCGCGCGGGCGTTGAGCGTTGCCGTATATTCGCCAATGGGCGCCTCGGGACCGATTGTCCAGTCATACTGACGCCTGGGTGTCAGGCGCAGCACCCATTGGGGCGCGCCATCCACGGCTTGCAGGGAAAAGCTTTGAATGAACAGCGCCAGGCTGTCATCACTCAACCCGAAGCCCGCTTGCAGGGCGCTGATTGCACGGTTGAAGGCTTCCGCCTCCGGCGCATGGCCCGCGCCCGGGGTGAGATACCGCGCCCCCTGCAGCAGCCCGCCAAAGCCGGCCGCCGTCATTCGCCCGGCCAGGTCAGCCTTGTCCGCGGCGCTCAGGTAAAGGAAGGCGTCGGTATCCATGTATTCCGCCACCGCTTCGCCGTATGCCGATAAATCACCCTTGGGCAGGCTGCGCCGGCTGTCATCCGGCAGGTGCCAGGCGGCCTGGAGCACCCTGCCTGAGGGTGATGACAGCAGGATGTAAAAGGATTCCCGATTGGTTTCCTCTGCCGCGGTTCCCGGGGCGCGGAAGGTCATCGCATACCAGCGGCTCTTGTCCTCCCGGCTTTCCAGGAAGGACTGGCAGCTCCGGTCCATGCTGTTGATGATACTTGGTTCCAGGCCGTATCTGTCCGCCAGCGCCTGCGCCGCCCTGGACCAGGCTTCCTCCGGCTGCAAGTCGTCCCTGCCGGGCACCACATGGGTATCCTGCGCGTAGAACTCCAGGCCAAAGGGGATGGCCGGCTGGGTAAAGCGGTCAATCCGGGCGCGCTCCTCCAGGCTCCAATTGCCGGCTTGTGACCAGTCCACCAGGGACAGGTGGTCATGGTAGTTTTGCACGGCCCGCTTATATTCCAATAGCTGCTGATGCCCCCATACCGGGGACAGCAGGCCCTTGTCCGGCGCGTAGGCCGGGTTGCCCTGCAGGCTCCAGCGGGCGGTGGCAGCCCTGTCCGGGCGGATATCCACCTGATATTCGCCCACCTGCGCCGGGTACACGCTCTTGGGCACCAGCCGAACCAGCCAGTCCGCGCCCTCTTTTTCCACCAGCACATCAAACAGGCTGATGGTCTCCTCGTTCAGGCCAAAGGCTGTCTCCAGAGCGTCCACGGCCCGCTGCCTGGCATCCATACGCGCCGACAGGTCCAAGCCCAGCGCCAGGGCCGCTCCCGCCAGCAGCATGGCCAGGATCAGGGCCGCTGCCGGCAGCAGGCGCATATGCCGGGCCGGACGGACGGCCCGGGGTTGACGCAGGCCTTGCACAACAGCCTCAGCCCGCTCAAATCGGATGCCGGAAAGGCGGCGGTCAATGAGGTCTCTCATCTCAGTCTTCTTCATTGAAGTACCATCCTTTCAGTTGTCCGGACAAGCGCTTCCTGGCGCGTATCAGGCGGGAGGACACCGTGGGCAGGGGCAGGCCCAGGGTGCGGGCAACGTCCTTTAAGGACAAATCCTGGTAATAATAAAGCAAAATCACGTCCTTGTACTTGGCCGGCAGGTTCATCACGCTTAACAGCACCGTGTCATCAAAAGCCTCGGGACCGTTTCGCGGGTCCGGCAGGTTCAGCAGGGCCTGCTCGCCGTCCACCCGTTTGCGCCAGGGGGAACGCAGGATATCCTTGCAGGTATTGATGGCTATTCGGGCCAGCCAGGTGCGTTCAGCGCTCTCGCCGCGGAATTCCGTAAAGGCCCGCAGGGCCTTGAGGAAGCTTTCCTGGGCAGCGTCCTGGGCTTCCATCTCATCCCCCAGGTAGAGGAAACACAGCCGGGTGATATAATCCCCGTGCTCGTTCATCAGCCGCCTGGCGAAGGTTTCCAGCGCTGCCGCTGTTTCACGCATTGCCTGCCCTCCTGTACCCATTAGACGCGCCAAGCGCGCGCGATTATTCAGGCTGATTCAAATCTTTATCACATCAGCGCCGACTGCCTTTATAAATTCAGGATTTTCTCCCGCGGGGCATTGAAACAGAAGGCCCGCCTCCACCGCCGCTATCAACGCCGGTTGCTGATGAAGCGAGCTCGCCCCGCGCGACAGGCGCACAACAAAAAGAGAGCCCGTCAAGGCCGCTCCGTTTGCCTGATCAGGCTCCTGCTGAATGAATGAGTAATACTGAACTCAATCCTCCCGGTAGTTCTTCCGCCCCCGGCGCATGGCGCGCTCAATGTCGCGCATGGCGTCCGCCTCGGCGATGGCGTCGCGCTTGTCGTGCAGCTGCTTGCCCCGGCAAACGCCCAGCTCCAGCTTGACCAGGCCATCTTTCAGGTAGAGCTGCAGGGGGATCAGCGTATAGCCCTGTCGGGACACCTGGCTTTGCAGCTTGCGGATCTCGCTTTTGTGCAGCAGCAGGCGCTTGGGGCGCAGCGGGTCGGTGTTGTAAATACTGCCCTGCTCGTAGGGGCTGATGTGCATGCCGTCCACAAAGACCTCGCCGTTCCTCACGCGCGCGTAAGCCTCCTTCAGGTTGGCCCTGCCCTGACGGATGGATTTGACCTCCGTGCCCTTGAGTTCCATGCCGCATTCGTAGGTCTCTTCCACAAAATAATCGTGCCGGGCGCGGCGGTTTTGAACCAAAGGCTTGACGCCCTTGCTTTTTGCCATCTGCGCCCTCCTTGTGTTTTGTCGGATTATACCATGGTTTCAGACGGCCGGGCAATCCCCGGCGCGCCTTGCATGACGTGAGCGCGAAAGAAAACCGCCAACCTTGCCAAACAATATGAGGAGGGCATTGTGAGCACCATCATTGAACAGATGATCAAAGCCTATGATGAACAGCCGCAGCCGGATAAAAGGAAAATGATGAAAGAGATCATACGGAAAATGGCGCTGTGCGGTCTGTCCAGGGCCGGATTCTCCAAAAAAGCAGCCTTCTATGGCGGCACGGCGCTGCGCATCTTCTATGGCTTGGACAGGTTCTCTGAAGACCTGGGTTTTTCCCTGAAGGCAAAGGATGAAAGCTTTGATTTGACCGCCTATTTCCCTGTTCTTGAGAAAGAAATCGCGGCTTTTGGTTTGCAAATGGATATTGAAGAAAAAAGAAAGAGCGTAGATTCCCATATTCAGTCGGCTTTCCTAAAGGGGAACACCAAAGAACACCTGTTGCTTTTTTACGGCAATCAAGCGCTTTCCGGCATCCATGCCGGAGAAAGAATCCGTATTATGTTTGAGGTGGATACCAATCCGCCTAACTATGCTATTTTGAGCAACAGTACAGATTGCTACCGTCTCCCTATGAAGTGGCCTTATATGACGCCTCCTCTTTGTTTGCAGAAAAATTCATGCTGTTTTTTGCAGAGCCTGGAAAAACAGAATCAAAGGACGTGACTTATATGACTATGTATTTTTTCTGGCATGTAAGACGCCGGTGAACTTAGCGCATTTGCGAGTGCGCTTGATTCAGAATGGCTATTTGAGCGATCATGAGAATTTCTCAATTGTTGATTTAAAAGAACATCTAAACAACCGTTTTGAAACTATCAATTATAACCAGGCCAAAGAAGATGTAGTGCCTTTCATTCGTAACCAAGATTCTTTACAGGTATGGGGGGAAGGTTTTTTTTAACAAATAACCCATCAATTGACGGCATCATGAAACATAGCGGATACAAGCCAAAGGAGATGGTCGTTAAGACGGATATGTCGATAGTAAACCCGTTGTGTTCAGGAGTACAAAAATTGAAGGGATATAAAAGGGCCTCCCATATAGAGTGATGTCTTTAGGAGTTTGGTTCCGAAAAGGTACTTTTTTAAACGCCATTTTTGATTGATTTTAGCATTTTGAGTTATTTTTGCGTTTAAAAATGAGGTTTAGGGATCCTTTTGCTATTTCAGATGAGATTTTTGTTGGAGGAAAGATTTAATTTGGGGCTGTCAATTTGTTGTTATTCAAGAAGGGCACTCTTTGATTATGCTGGTTGATATTTAACTTTAACGTTAAGAGAAAACTTGCTCTTTTTTGCTCTTCCAACAATGTGATATGATAATATAAGAAAAAATTAGAATTCAAGAAAAATTATTGAAGTGCTTACATTGATAATTCTTGAGTGTAGAATGTTGAAGATATATTTTGGGTGGTCTTAAAAATATGCTTTAAGAAATAGGAGATGGCAAAATGTCAAATTTTACAGATATTAAAAGAAAAATTTTGGAGTTGGCACCCGCTCCGTTTCAGGAATTTTGCGATGTTTTTCTATCGAAAAAAGGGTATGGTAAAGTTCACGGATATGGTATGAAAGCTGGAACGGGTAAGACAACGCCTGGAAATCCAGATACCTACTTTAGAAAAGAAAACGGGAAGTATGTATTTGTTGCATACACGACCGAGCAGTCTAAACCAATATTTTACAAATTGAAAGAAGATATTGAAAAGTGTTTGGATACGACTAAAACGGGGCTTGATATTGCTGAAATCGAAGAAATAATATGCTGTCATACATCTTCGAATTTAAGTGCCGGAAACGATAAAATACTTCATGAACTATGCGAAGCAAAAGGAATTAAATTGACAATCTATGGGATAGACCAAATTGCTTGTGAAGTGCATAGTCACTTTCGCTCTTTAATTAAGGATTATTTGGGATTAAGTATTGACACAAATCAAATTCTTAATATTGAAGATTTTATTTCTCAATATGATGCGAATAGTATGTCTGCTCCGCTTAGCACTATTTTCCAATTCAGAGAAAAGGAAAAAGGCGAAATAATAAAAGCTTTAGAAAACCATTCCGCGGTAATTGTAACTGGAAAAGCTGGTGTTGGAAAAACCAAAATAGTGTTAGAATCTATAAAAACTTTCGCATCTGATAATGGTTACAGATTACTGTGTGTGAAAAACAACAATTTAGGTATTTATGATGACTTGGTATCTGTAACTGAACGGCCAGGAAAGTATCTTTTCTTTATAGATGATGCTAATGAATTGGCTGGGTTAGGACAGATTCTTTCATATACGACAAAAGAACATCTTGGCTATAAAATCAAAATCATAGTGACTGTTAGAGATTATGCGAAAGCAAAAGTTATTTTAGAGATTAGAGAGCATGCAAATCCACAAATTATTGAGATTATTCCTTTCACTGATGATGAAATAAAGGGATTTCTTAGTGAAAACTTGGGAATAATTAACGAAGATTATATTAAACAGATTGTTCGTATTGCAGAAGGAAATCCGAGAATGGCGTATATGGCAGGAAGGTTGGCTGTTGAGAAACAAGACCTATTTGCGATTAAGGATGTTTCACAACTGTACGATGCCTACTATGGAAAATATGTACATACTGGTTTGGGAGAAGACAAAGACCTTTGCTTTACAGCTGGAATACTTTCAGTGATAAATGCAGTTATTTTGAGCAACATGTCTGCCCTTCAGGAAACATTATCTGATTACGGAATGAGTAATGATGATTTCATAAGTAGTGTCTGCTGAACAACTCCAAACACAAGACAAATCCACATCTTCCGGCCATTTTCTGGTATCATGTGTGCAAGGATAATTGCAGAAAGCACGCAAAACCCTTGCACTTGAACTGGAGATGAAACGGTATGTACGAGAAGAAAGCACGCCAGGCGACCTTTTTTGAAGACGCGACGCTGTTTGGTGGCGTCAGGCTGAATTCCGAGAACAGATGGGTAAGGATGTCGGAGCTCATCCCCTGGGAAGTCTTTGAGGAGCGGTATGCTGCACTGTTTAGCAACCCCCGGGAGGGGAAGCCGGCAAAGTCGGCCCGGATGGCCATCGGCTCTTTGATTATCAAGAAGCGCTATGGTTTTTCAGATGAGGACACGGTGGAAGAGATCCGGGAGAACCCCTATCTGCAGTACTTCCTGGGGTTTGCGGAATATACCAACGTCAGGCCCTTTGACCCCAGCGTGATGACGTGGTTTCGGGAGCGGATCACGCCGGAGATGTTGTCAGAGTTGAATGACTATGTGATTGGCCGTAAAAAGGTGAAAGCAGAAAAGGAGCCTGGTTCCGATGACGACAATCATGATGACGCTGACAGTGAGGGAGGAGGCCCGGTCAACCGAGGGACGCTGATCCTGGACGCGACCTGTGTTCCGCAGAACATCCGTTTTCCCACCGATGCTTCGCTGCTCAACGAAGGGCGGGAGCTGCTGGAAGGGATGATTGATACAGCGCACAAGGCAGGCGCAACGGAAGGTAATAAGCCCAGAACCTACCGGAACCTGGCCAGGCGGGACTGGCTGCGGTTTGCCCGGGACCGGAAACCAACGCGCAAGAAGATTCGCAAAGCGATTCGTCAGCAGCTGGGCTATGTCAAACGGAACCTCGGTTATCTGGAAGCCATCCTGAGCAAATATCCGGACGCGCTGAGCGCAAAGGAGCTGGAGCGCATGGCAGTGATCCAGCTGCTGTACGCGCAGCAGCAGGAGATGTATGACAGCAATACGCACCGGGTGGATGACCGGATTGTAAGCCTGCACCAGCCCTGGGTGCGACCGATTGTTCGGGGCAAGGCGGCAGTGTCGGTGGAGTTCGGTGCGAAGGTGGCGCTGAGCCTGAGCGATGGCTATGCGAGGATTGAGGAAATCTCGTGGGATGCCTTCAACGAAAGCAAAACACTGATGGCTTCGATGGAGCGATACAAGGAGCAAACGGGCCACTATCCGGAGCGGGGACTGGTAGACAGGATCTACCGAACGAGGGAGAATCTCACCTGGTGCAGGGAGCGTGGCATCCGGTTGAATGGTCCCAAACTGGGACGACCACCCAAAGACCGACAGGTGTATGAGGAAGCGCTGGCACTGGAGCGACAGGAGTCAGGAGAGCGGAGTCATATTGAGGGATGTATCGGTGTTTGCAAGCGCCGATATGGGCTTGATCTGGTGATGATGCGGCAGAAACACACCAGCGAGGTGGACATTCATGCCGCCATCCTGACCCGGAACCTGTTCAGGCGGCTGAGGCTCTACATTTGGCTCTTTTTGGCAGCGCTATTTCGCCGGTCGGAAAGCACAAAAACAGACACGCCGGTACCGTTGGCGTGCCTGTGTGGCTGAATTGTTGGTTATTCAGGAGACACTAAGTAAAATACGCCAATTAGCGAGAAAGGAAGTTGTTGAGATTCATTTGGATCAAGTTGCTACGCTATCGGATCAGTGTTTTGCTAATTATATGCTATATTATGTTTTCTTTCATAGAAAAATCATTTCACTAAGCGAAGTTTTGGAAACAGGATATAAGTATTTTCCCAATGGCGTGATAAAAGCTGTGAATACTATTTTGTCATTATTTGAATCCGAGGAAACCAGAACATACTGCAAGCAAGAAATATTGAAGGTTTGGGATAACCTTCAGAAAAACCAGGACCTATGTTATGAAGAATATGTTAGAGATTTTCATGTGTTTAGACCGGAAGAAGCATTTCTACTTGCAAAGAAAAAAATAGATAATATTCAAAATGAAGAAATTGATATATGTAGCATCGATTTCAGTAAAAATGTTTTTTGCACTGAAAAAGCGACTTTAGAGTTTTTGACAGGCTATAAGTTTAGCGATTACATAGATTATGTCGTGGAGCTTTTGTTGGATTATTGCGGAAAAACGAACAAAACTCTCGTCTCGGGTTGTAATTGGTTAAAAGATTGCTATGGAATTGATGTTGATTCTTACAAGTATATGTTTTGTGCTCAAAAACAGATAAGTGCACATTTGTTAAAAGCTGTTTCAAACGGAAATGATATTGCAATGGCAGTTGGATATCAATGGGCAAAATATGCATTAGCGTTTAATTTCAATCCTACGGGACGGGGAAGAAAAAGTACAATAAAAATCTATTATTTGGAGCTTAAGAATTCCGAAGGGATTAAAGAATATAGAGGGGACTGTTGGAAAATCTTAATTACGCTTGCTGCCAAAGAGGAGTGGCAAGATAAAGTAATTATGGTTTTAGACGAATATGCAAGGAATTTGCAAGGCATGCCGGATAGAGACATTGTTATCGGAGATGTTGAAGCCATTGAACAGCTTTTGTTAGTACTGGATAGCAAACGAATTAGCTTCCTTAAATGTATTCAAAGATTGCTGTGTAACTTTGATAAGATGAATGTCGTATACAATAAAAAATGGATTGAAAAACTTACCGGAAAATTGTGGGAATTATATCAACTGTTTGAAAATAATATCGTTTCATCTGAACTGGAATATGAAGATTATGAAACCCAAAGAAGGTCTCGGATTATTGATTATGGGAAGAAGCTTTCTAAATCAGAAATTAATGATTGGGTTCAATCGATAAATGAAATCTTGTCGGATAATGCAATTGATCATGATGTATACGCAATTAATGAAGGAATTGAATTGGTAGTGCAGCAATTTGAGGAAGATTGTTTATATGAATTTCTAAACGCATTGATTCAATTTGGAACCAATATTTCAATTCGTCCATGGACAGTATTAAAGGCCCTGAACAAGTCGCGTAATTCATTATTGTTGTTATCCAGCCTTCAAGAGGCTGATTTTCCACAAAAAAATGACTGGCTATTTTACTTTTTTGATACATTGCCAGAGGGAAAAATCAATTCTAAAATGTTAAAGAAATTCTTATGCTTTTTAAAAAGTGACTCTGATAAATCTATTAACTCATCACCATTTAGAAGTCTGAGAGTATTGGACAAGTTTATATGTATTGAGCCTAATATATATCCGATTTCATGTTCTGTCATTTTTGAAAAAAGAAAATACAGTAACTTTATTGTGAAAATTTATTTTAAATTGTTATTTCAAGATCAAGTATATTCTCCAAAAGAGTTACTATCGCTTTTTCAAAGTGATATGAATCTATTACAAGAGATATACTTTTATATGTTGAGAGTTGATGAATTCGCGGATTATACTGGTACATTTTTGCAAGTATTTTTGTCTCAGGGAGAGATATGGTTACAAAAATATTCAGAGGTGTTTTGGGAAAATGCGACCAATCGAACAGGGTATGGTTTCGAAAGAAACTATTCGCTTTGGAAATCAGAAAACTATTTAATGTATTATGATTACCTATTTTACAATATACCAGAGGGAGAAATATATAGTTTGAGCAGCTGCGAAGCATTCGGTAAGGTACTCGCTCATAAAGAAAATGATGATTATGTAACAAACCGCCAGTTGAATTGGCTGACTCATATTATTGTTGATAATGCACAGTCTGAGCGAATTAGTATAATTTTTGAAATCGTTCGTAACTTGAATGAGGGGACTCATAGACATGCTATAAAAACGTTTTTAGACTATAATTCCGATTTCGATACATTTAAGCAATTACCGCTAGTACCTAATCTTTTGTGTAGCTCTGGAAGTTTTATTCCCGTTTATCAAAAGCAAATAGAATTTCTTGAATCATTATATCCTTATGTTCCAGGGGTGAAATACTTAAAACATAAAGCCAAAATCAAGGGCATGGTTGAATGCTTTATAGAAATGATAAAAAAAGAGGAAACAGAAGAAATCTATAGGAAATTATACCTGTGACTATAAATTGTCACAGGTTCATTTAAGAAACAATTTGCTTTTTATAGATAAGGAGGTGACATCTTTCTTGTCTTTATGCAACGGAGGTTGTTGGTAATATAGATAGGGGTAAATAGCTTTTAGGATATATATCGTCATGGAGTAATGAGTTCCTCATATCACACACGCATCAGGTAAGCGAAAAACACAGAAACAATAACCCTATACCCCTCAAGCAAGCCGGATGGGCGCTTCCTCCTCCACCCGCACCGCCTCGCCGGTGCGCAGCAAATACAGCCAGGCTTCCCTGACCGCGAGCCCCGTGATGTCCCGCAGGGCGCGCATGTACCAGCGCATCTGGTCACGGTAGCGCGCCAGGATGTCCTTTGCCTCGCCCCGGTCGGTTTTGTAGTCCACCAGCACCCAGGCGCCCTCCTCCAGGAAACAGGCGTCCAGTACGCCCTGGAGGATGACCTGCTCATCCGCGAGCATGGTGAAGGGCCACTCGGCTTGGCGCTGCGGGCTGCGGGCCATGCGCCGCGCCAGGTCGCTGCGGTAAAAGCGCGCGACCGCGGCTTCATCCAGGGCCCGGCGCTCCGCGGACAGCAGCAAGCCCCGCCGCGCAAGCTCATCCAGCGCCAGGCGGATGGCCGGCATCAGCCGCTGCTCCTCCAGCCCGGTGAACAGGGCCGGGTCCAGCGCGCACAGGGCCTTGTGCGCCGCCGCGCCGCGCTGGGCGGGGCTGAGCGCGCCGCTGCCGGATGAATCCCACAGAGGGCGCAGCGTGCGCGCGGGCGCCAGGGCATGGCGCTTGAGCTCGGGCGTTTCCTCGGTTTGATCCAGCAGGGCCGGGTCCGGGCAGCCCCCGGTCACCAGCGCGGTGACTGAGGATTTTTGCGGCAGGCGCGCCCCTGTCGCCAGCGGCGCGAACAGGTCCTCCGGCACCTCACAGTCCGCCATCTCCAGGATGGCAGGCTTGTCCGCAGGGGCCGGGCGCGCCTCCGCCGGCAGGGCGCCGGTGCCCAGCATGCGCAGCTGCCAGCGGCTGCCGCCCGGCGCGGTGTACAGGCCTTCCGGACGCTGCGCCAGGGCGTCCTTCAGCGGCGCGCTCACCCAGTCCAGCATGCTTTTGGCGCTGCCGGCCGCGTAGCTGCCCCCGGTCAGGCTGTCGCGCGCGCGCCCGATGACGGACTGCCGCGGCGCGGCGATCAAAATCAGGCGCTGTCTGGCCCGCGTCATGCCCACATACAAGAGCCGCGCCTCCTCGCTGAGCTCCTCGCGGTTCTTTTTGACCTTCATGGCGCGCACGGCAAAGCCCTCCTGCTTGGCGCGCAGCGCCGGGTCCACCTGGACGAGGGCCAGGCCGGCCTGCGCGTCCAGTACCAGCGGCAGGGATCTGCGCTTGCTGGAAAAGCTGGCCGCCAGGTCCGGCAGGAAAACCACGGGAAACTGCAGGCCCTTGGACTTGTGCATGGTCATGATGCGCACCACGTTTTCCTGCATGCCCAGGGAGGCGCTGCGGGTGCGCCCGGGCTGCCGCGCGGCGCGGCGGGCGCGCTCGACAAAGTCGGCCAGGTTTTGCGGCTCGGGCGCGGGCGCCGCGCGGGAGACCAAAATACGCAGATTGGCGCGGCGTAGCGGGCCGTCCTCCTTGGCGCCGGCCACGGCGTACAGGCCGGATTCGCGCAGCAGCCGCGCCAGAAACTTCTCCAGCGGCATGGACTGCGCCATCATCCGCCAGCGCTCCAGCTGCCGCGCGGCCCCGGCAAAGCGGGCGCTGCTTTGGGCCAGCTCAAAAAAAGCTTTGTGCAGCGGCGTATCCCGCCCGGGCGCGTGCAGGCGCAGCTGCGCCAGCTCATCGGGCGTGAAGCCGAAGGCCGGGCAGGACAGGGCGGACAGCAGCGGGATATCCTGGCAGGGGTTGTCCAGCACCTCCAGGATGGACAGCGCGTCCCGCACGTCGCTTTGGGTATAAAACTCGCCGTCGGCGTCCGAATAGGTGGGGATGTCCCGGGCGTTGAGGATCTCCGCCATCACGGCGGCCCGCCCGGAGGCGGAGCGCAGCAGGATGGCGATGTCGCGGTACTGCAGCTCGCGCTCGCCGTTTCCATCCGGGATCCGGGTGCCCACAAGGCTTTGGATGCGCCAGGCGATCAGCCGCGCCTCATAGACAAAGGCGCGCTCCATCTCCCCCTGCGCGCCGCGGCCGGACCCGCCTCCCTCCCGCTCCTCCGGGCCGTCCTCCGCAAGCGGCGCGGCCTCCTCCGGCTCCTCCGCTTCTTCATCGGGTTCAGCGTCTTTTCCAAGAATCCACAGCTCGACCGGCGCGCCGGCTTCCTCATCGCCCAGGGTGCTCAGGCGGGCCTCATCGTCGTAGTCGATCTCGGTCGCGTCCTTTTGCATGGCACGCTCAAACACCAGGTTGACCGCGCGCAGGATGTTGCCGGTGGAGCGGAAGTTCTCCTTCAGGGTGATCAGGCGCTGCGGGGCCTTCTCCTCCGTTTCAAAGCTGCGGTACTTGCTTAAAAACAGCGAGGGATCCGCCTGGCGGAAGCGGTAGATGCTCTGCTTGACGTCCCCCACCATGAACAGCGTGTTGTCCGGCCCGTGCAGGCGCTGGATAATGGCCTCCTGGATGCGGGAGATGTCCTGGTACTCATCCACAAACAGCGCGTCATAGGCGCCGGAAACCTCCCGGTGCACCTGCGGATCCTTCAGCGCCCGGAAGGCCAGGTGCTCCAGGTCATTGAAGTCCCAGAGCGATTTTTGCGCCTTGAGCGCCTGGTAACGCGCGGTTGTGTCCCTGACCAGGGCGGCCAGCGCCTGCAGCTGCGGCCGGGTCGCGCGCACCTGCGCGGCCCAGGCGTCCGCCTCCTGCCCGTCCCTCGGCAAAAGCTCCAGCGCTTCCAAAACCAGATCCTTGGACATTCCCCGCAGCGTTTTGTGCACCCATTCCTTCAGCGCGGGGTCCTCCTCAGGCGGGGCCTTGGTGCTGGGCAGCCGGGTAAACACCGGCCGGTTCCAGGCAAAGCGCCCGGGCTGGGACAGCCGCGAGCTCAGGTCCGACACCATGGCCAGGTCATCGCGGACCGCGTTCAAATAGCGCGCCGGGCCGTCCGGGCGCAGGCAGCAATCCTCCGCCATGCGCAGCAAGCCGGCGGCCCCCTCCAGCAGCAGCAGCGCCTCGCGCGCCATCACCCTGTACCAGGGGTGCCCGTATAAATCCGCGGGCATGCTTGCCGCCAGCGCCTCGTCCAGCCATTCAAAGGGCGCCGCCTGCGCCATCAGGAAGGCGTACAGCGCCCGGGTCATGTCCTGGATCTCCTCCTGGGTGAAGCGCTCGCCCAGCGCGCGGTTGTCCTCGCTGCCCGCCTCAAAAAAGGCGTCCATGGCTTCATCCAGCGCCCGGTCAAACAGCTCATTGGCCAGGGATTCATCGGCCAGTCGGGCCAGCGGGTCCGCGCCCACCGCCTGGAAATGCCGCCTGAGCAGCCGCTGGCAAAAGCTGTGCAGGGTGCTGATGTCCGCCCGCCCCAGCAGCGAAAACTGCCGCCGCAGGTGCTCATTCCCGGCCGCCTCCCGGCCCAGCAGGTCGGTCAGGCGCTCCTTCATCTCATCAGCCGCGGCGTGGGTAAAGGTCATCACCAGCATGCGGTCCAGCTGCATGCCCTCACGGAGCAGGCCCAGCACGCGCTCAATCAGCACGGCGGTCTTGCCGCTGCCGGCCGCGGCCGAGACCAGGATGTCCCGGTTGCGCGCGGTGATGGCTTGCTTTTGCCGCGGGGTCCATTCAGGCATCTTCAGCCTCCATCAGCCTGGTAAACGCTGCTTTGACCGCCAGCTTGCCCGCGGCGTAGGTCAAAGCGCCCTGCTGGTAGACAGCGTAGGGCGGGCGCATGGGCGCGTCGCAGCTCAGCTCGATGGAAGCGCCCTGCACAAAGGCGCCCGCGGCCATGATGACCGCGTCGGCATAGCCGGGCATCCGCCATGGCTCGGGCGTGGCAAAGCTGTCCACCGGGGAGGCCTCCTGGATGCCCCGGCAGTAGGCCATCACGCGCTGCGGGCTGTCCATGACCAGCGCCTGGATGATGTCGCTGCGCGCCTCAAAGGCGCCCGGCAAGGCTCTCAGTCCCATCAGCTCGGCCACGCGCGCGGCCAGGGCCGCTGTTTTCTTGGCCTGGCAGACGGTATGCGGCGCCATGAACAGGCCCTGGTAAAAGGGGCGGTAGCCGGCCTCGTAGCTGCCCACCTCCAGGCCGATGCCCGGCGCGGTCAGCCGCCGCGCGATGCGCTCAATGGCCTTGCGGCTGCCCGCCAGATAGCCGCCTGTGGGCGCGATGCCGCCGCCCAGGTTCTTGATCAGGCTGCCGGCCGCCACATCCGCGCCATGGAAGGTGGGCTCGTCATCAGTCACGAAGGCGCCGTAGCAATTGTCCACAAACACAAACACATCGGGCCGGGCGCGCTTGATGGCGGCGATGGCCGGCGCCATGTCCACCGGCATCAGGGAGGGTCGCAGCGCGTAGCCGCGGCTGCGCTGGAGAAACGCCACCCGGGTGTTGGGGCGCAGCGCCGCCAGCGCCGCGGGCACATCGATGGCCCCCTGCTCGTCAAGGTCCACCACGCGGCTGCCCACGCCCAGCTCCATCAGGGAACCGGGCTCCCTGTTGGTCCCGATGACGCCCGCCAGTGTGTCATAGGGGGTGCCGGTGACAATGAGCAGCTCCTCCCCGGGCAGCAGCAGGCCGAACAGGCCGACCGCCAGGGTATGGGTGCCGGAGGCCAGCATCGGCCGGCAGATGGCGGCCTCGGCGCGGAAGATGTCAGCGCACAGGGCTTCCAGGGTGTCCCGGCCGATATCGTCATAGCCGTAGCCGGTGGACGGCGCGAAATGCCGTGCGGCCACCCGGTGGCGCGCGAACGCGTCCAGCACGCGCTTGGTAGCCCGCTCCTCGGTCCGCTCAAAGCCGGCGAACACCTGCGCCAGGTCACGCTCCGCCCGCAGGAGCAGGGCCCCGATGTCATGTTTCATTCAGCTTCCATTTCCTTTTTGATGATGTCCAGCAGGTCCCGCTGCTGCCCGCCGCCCGCAAGCCACCGGATGCGCGCGTCGGCCCGGAACCAGGTCAGCTGGCGCTTGGCGTAATTACGGGTGCGCCGGGCCAGCAGCTCGGCCGTCCGCTCCCGGGTGGCGCGGCCCTCAAGATAGGGCACCAGCTCCTTGTAGCCCAGGCCCTGCATGCTTTGCGCATCCGGGGACAGGCCGCCCGCCAGCAGCGAGCGCACCTCCTCCGCCAGGCCCTTGTCCAGCATCCGGATGGCGCGGTGATCAATGCGCCGGTAGAGCTGCTCCCGTGGCCAGTCCAGCGCGAACAGCCGCATATCATAGGGCCCGTCCGTATCCGGCGGCATGGTCTGCGCGGAAAAGGGCCGCCCGGTCACCTCCTGCACCTCCAGCGCGCGGATCACCCGGCGCAGGTTGTTGGGATGCAGCCGCGCCGCGGCGGCCGGGTCCCGCTGCGCCAGGATGGCATGGACGGCTTCGTTTCCCCGGCTGTCCGCCAGGCGCCGGTAACGCTCGCGGATGGCGGGGTCTCCCTGCGTCCCGCCCAGGCTCAGCCCGCGCGAGAGCGCGCGCAGGTACAGCCCCGTGCCCCCGCACAGGACCGGCAGGCAGCCCCGCGCCAGGATGCCCTCAATGGCCGGGCGGGCCAAAAGCAGGTATTCGGCAACCGAGAAAGGCTGGTCCGGGTCCACGACGTCCAGCAGGTGGTGGCGCGCCAGGGCCTGCTCCCGCGCGGTGGGCTTGGCGGTGCCGATGTCCATCCCGCGGTAGACCTGCATGGCGTCCATGCAGACAATTTCGCCCCCAAGCGCCCGCGCGGCCAGCAGCGCCAGGGCGGATTTTCCCGAGGCGGTCGGCCCGACCAGGCCCAGCACGCGCGGCTTGCTCATTCCTGAATGCGCCGGAAGCGCTTTTCCAGCTCGCGGCGGGTCAGTTCCAGCACGATGGGCCGCCCGTGCGGGCAGGCCGGGATGGTGCCCCGGTCCATCATCTCGTCGACCAGCTCCTGCAGGGCGTTTTCCGGCAGGCGCTCCCCGCCCTTGACCGCGTTCTTGCACGCCGCCATGATGATGCGCTCGCGCAGGCTCTGCCCGCCCAGGCTGCCGCGCTCGCGCAGCTCATCCAGCGCGTCCAGGAAGCTGCGCTGGGCCAGCGGCTCGCCCAATTCCATCGGCACGCTGATCAGGCGCACCGAGCGCGCGCCAAAGTCCTCGGCCTCAAAGCCGGCCTGGGCCAGCTCCTCCCGGTAGGCCAGGAAGGCCTGGTAACCCGGGTAATCCAGGTCGATCACCGGGGGCAAAAGCAGGTTTTGCGCGGGCTGGCGCGTGTGCGCGGAGGCCATCATGCGGTCAAACAGCAGCCGCTCATGCAGGGCATGCTGGTCGATCAAGAGCAGCCGCTCGCCCTGCTGGGCGATGATGTAGGTATTAAAGGCCACGCCCAGCACCTTGAGGCTGCGCTGAGCCTCGGGCACCCGCGCGGCGTGCAGCTGACCGGCCTCCCGCGTGTCTTGACCGGCTGCCGGCGGCGGCTCGTCCACGCCTGCCGTGCTGTCCGGCGCGCTGTCGCGCGCGCGCAGGCTGCGGCGGGGCGGGGCAAGCGGCGGGGACGGCGCGGGCACAGGCTCCGCCGGTTTGACAGCCGGCGCAAGCGGCCCGGGCTGCCGCGCTTCAGGCTCACGGCGGACCACCTTTGCGCCCGGCGCCTGCGCGGGACGCTCAAACAGGGGCGGCGGCGCCTGGGTGGGCGCGGTGTCCAGCGCCCGGTTCACAGCCTCCCGCAGGGCCTGGGCCACAGCCTGCTCGCGGGAGAAACGCACCTCCCACTTGTTGGGGTGGACGTTGACATCCACGCTGTCATAGGGCAGGGTCAGGGACAGCGCGCACATGGGGAAGCGGCCGGCCATCACCCGGTGGCGGCAGGCCTCCTCCAGCGCGCGGGAAAGCAGCTGCGAGCGCACGGCGCGCCCGTTTAGAAAGAAGTGCTGGTGGCTGCGGTTGCCGCGGGCCTGCTCGGACACCCCCACATAGCCCCGGACCAAAAGGCCCAGGCTGGCGTCATCCACCGCGAAAAGCGCCTTGAGCGTTTCCACGCCGTAGATGGACAGCAGCGCGCTGTCCAGCTTGCCGTCCCCGGGGCTGGCGTAGACCCGCTTGCCGTCCGTCATCAGGCGGAAGGCCACATCCGGGCGGGACAGGATCATCAGCTGCATCACCTCCGCGCACAGCGCGGCTTCCCGCTGGGGTTTCTTCATAAAATCCCTGCGCACCGGGGCATTGTAAAACAAATCCTGCACCTTGACCTGGGTGCCCTCGGCGCAGGCGGCCTCGGTGAGGGCCGCCATCTGCCCGCCTTCGTTAAAGGCCTTCATCCCGCTTTGCTCGCCCGGCCGGCGTGACAGCAGCGTCACGCGGCTGACCCGCGCGATGGAGGGCAGCGCCTCCCCGCGAAAGCCCAGCGTGGCCACGGCGTGCAGGTCCTCCGCCCGGCCCAGCTTGCTGGTGGCGTGCGGCAAAAAGACCAGCCGCAGGTCCTCCGGCGCGATGCCGGCGCCGTTGTCGGTCACGCGGACCAGGTCCAGCCCGCCGCCCTCCAGGGCGACGGACACCGCCGTGGCCCCTGCGTCCAGGCTGTTTTCCACCAGCTCCTTGACCACGCTGGCCGGCCGCTCCACCACCTCGCCCGCGGCGATCAGTTCCACTACGTCCGGGGGCAGTACGCGGATGTTTGCGTTCATGGGCGCTCCTTACAGCTTCCTTGCTTTTTCCTTGAGGACGAACAGGTGGTTGAGCGCCTCCATCGGGCTCATCTGCAGCACGTCCAGCTGCGCCAGCTCCTGCACCAGTTCGGCGCGGGCATACTCGCCCAGGGCCATCTGCTCGTTTTTGCGCTTGCTTTTCTTTTCCAGGATGTTGCGGCCGATCGCGTCCTGGGTGATCTCGCTGGCCTCCAGCCGCGCCAGGATCTCGCGCGCCCGGGCCACCACGCTGCGGGGCACGCCGGCCATGCGCGCCACATACACGCCAAAGGACTTGTCCGCCCCGCCGCGCCTGATCTTGTGCAAAAAGAGCACCTCATCGCCCATCTCGCGCGTAAGCACGCTCAGGTTGACCACGCCGGGCAGGGCGCCCTCCATGCCGGAGAGCTCATGGTAATGGGTGGCGAACAGCGTCAGCGCGCCGGACTTCTCCGGATCGGCCAGGAACTCCACCGCCGCCCAGGCGATGGACAGGCCGTCCAGCGTGCCGGTGCCGCGCCCCACCTCGTCCAGCACCACCAGGGAGTCCCTGGTGGCGTTGCGCAAAATCTGGGACAGTTCGATCATCTCCACCATGAAGGTGGACTGCCCGGCCGCCAGGTCATCCTGGGCGCCGATGCGGGTATACACGTTGTCCAGCAGCGGGATGTCGGCCGACTGCGCCGGCACGAAGGAGCCCATGTGCGCCATCAGGGCGATCAGCGCGGTCTGGCGCATATAGGTGGACTTGCCGGCCATGTTGGGCCCGGTCACGATCATGACCCGCTCCTCGCGGCTCATCCTGGTGTCATTGGGCACAAAGCTGCCCTCGGGCATGGCGTTTTCCACCACCGGGTGGCGCCCGTCCACGATCTCAAGCCGCCCTTCGCGGTTGATCATCGGGCGCACATAGCGCTTGTCGCGCGCGGCGCGCGCCAGGGACTGCAGCGCGTCCATGGTCTTGAAGCCGGCCGCCAGCCGCTGCAGCGGCAGGATATGGGCAAACAGCTCCTCAATGAGCCCGTTGTACAGCTCGCTTTCCAGCTGCGCCGCCTCCTCCTGCGCGCCCAGGGCGCGGCGCTGCAGGTCGTTGAGCTCCTGGGTGGTGTAGCGCTCGGAATTGGCCAGGGTCTGCCGGCGCACATAGTGCGCGGGCACCAGGCTGTAGTTGGACTTGGTCACCTCAATGGAATAGCCGAACACCCGGTTGTAGGTCACCCTGAGGTTCTTGATGCCGGTGCGCTCCCGCTCCCGCGCCTCCAGCTGCGCGATCCACTGCCGCCCGTCCCGCGCGGCCAGGCGCGCCTCATCCAGCCTGGCGTCATAGCCCTCACGGATGACCCCGCCGTCAGACAGCAGGGCCGGGGCCTCCGGGGAGATGGCCCGTTCCAGCAGGTCCTCCAGCTCCGGATGGGGCTCAAGCTGCTCGCGCAAAGCATGAAAGCCCTCCTGGGGCAGATTGGCGATCAGCTGCCCCGCCCGGGGCGCCTGGCGGATGGAGCGCAGCATGGCCAGGCAGTCGCGCGGGTTGAGCGTGCGGTAGCTCAGCCGGGACAGCAACCGCTCCAGGTCATAGACCTCGCCCAGCAGGCCGCTGACCTCCTCCAGCAGCACCGCGTCCTCCACAAAGGCCGCCACGCAGTCCAGCCGCGCGGTGATGCGCACCGCGTCCACGAGAGGCCGCTCCACCCAGGAGCGCAGCAGCCGCCCGCCCATGGCGGTGCGGGTCCTGTCCAATTCATACAGCAGCGTGCCCCTGCCGGCCCGGCCGCGCAGGCCCTCCACCAGCTCCAGGCTGCGCCTGGTGGCCTGCGGCAGCGGCATGCTGTCCTCCCCGCGCAGCAGCTGCACCCGGGTGATGTGCTTGAGCGGCACCTTCTGGGTGTCCTTGAGGTAAGCCAGCAGGGCGCCAAGGGGCGCGATGCGCGGGAGGTCCTGACGCCGGATGCCCAGCGCCTCCACGCTGGCCACGCCAAAGTGCGCCTTGAGCGCGTCATTCGCGCGTTTAGGCGCGAAACCCTCGGTACGCACCTTGCTTAAATACCCTGAATAGCCGGCGCTTAAGCGCTCGGGCTGGTTGGTGATGGTTTCGCTCGGGGCCTGCGCGCGCAAAAAGGCCAGGGCTGCCTCCTCCCCCTCGGGAAAGGCGCGCACCATCAGCTCGCCGGTGGACACGTCGCACAGCGCGACCCCGGACTTTTTCCCGTCCAGGTAGGCCGCGGCCACAAAGCGGTTCTCCTTCTGGTCGTGCGCGGCGTCCTCGCTGTAGGTACCCGGGGTGATGACCCGCACGATGTCCCGCTTGACCAGCGTTTTGGTCTGGGCGGGGTCCTCGGTCTGCTCGGCGATGGCCACCTTGTAGCCGCGGGCGATCAGCCGCCCGATGTAGCCGTCCACCGCGTGCCAGGGCACGCCGCACATGGGCGCGCGCTCTTCCAGCCCGCAGTCCCGCCCGGTCAGGGTGAGCTCCAGTTCCCGCGCGGCGGTGACGGCGTCCTCAAAGAACATCTCATAAAAATCGCCCAGGCGGAAAAAGAGGAGGGCCTCGGGATAGGCCTCCTTCAGCTCCAGGTACTGGCGCATCATCGGGGTCAGTTCTGCCATGCTCACGCTCCAAAAGGGGATGGCCAATTATACCATACCGGCGCGGGAAACATCAAAAAGATCAACCCATCGAAGCATTTATGATTGATTTCAGTATATAATTCAAAGGCAAAATGTTCAACATTCTATGGGCGTGCAGCTGAGTTAAAGCTATATTTCCACAACATATATTTGCATAGAAGTTTTCGGTCTTTTCGGGTCACGCAATTTTTTCTACGCTGTAAAATAATTTATGTTGACTTGTGTTGAGAGTTGCAGTATACCGTTTTCGAGTAAGAAAATTGCTCCGATGATTACCTGAAAGCGAAGTGATTATTCCATGGAAGAAAGGGCTGAGGAAAGCCATATCCCTCCTCCTGCGCCGGTCATCGGAATCATTTATAACCTCAAGCGTGACTCATCCGGCGACACCCCCGACGCACAAGCCGAATACGACAGCATCGACACCGTTTACGCCATCAGGGACGCTCTTGCCGGCGCGGGTCTCGGCGTGCTGCTGTTTGAGGCGGATTCAACGCTTCCTGAGCGCCTTGCGCACAATCACATAGACATGGCGTTCAATATCGCCGAAGGCACTTCGGGGCGCGGCAGGGAAGCCCAGATCCCCGCGCTGTTGAATATGCTCGGCGTTCCTTTTACCGGATCGGACGAAACGACTCTCTGCATCGCTCTTGACAAGGCGCTTACGAAGAGACTGCTTTCAACATACAACGTTCGCTCGCCGAAATACACCGTGTTCGGGCTTCATATAAAACCCGACCTGAGCGGCATGAAATACCCGATCATCATCAAACCCAACGCCGAGGGGTCAAGCAAAGGGATATCCGATATCAGCATCGTGAACTCCGACGAAGAATTTGATCGGCAACTCAGGTACATGTTAGGCCATTACAAAGGCGACATGCTGGCAGAGGAATATATAGAAGGCCGCGAGTTCACCGTGGGCATTCTGGGGAACGGGGAGGACATGCGCGTTTTCCCGCCGATGGAGATTTCATTCCATAAAAGCACGCGGGGAAACTATCGCATCTACAGCTATAATGTTAAACAGGACTACAAGAACCATGTGTCGTACAGCTGCCCGTCCGACATAGACAAAAATACCGAAAACGAAATGATGGAATTGTCGCGCTTGATATACAACGCCCTCGGGTGCCGGGATTTTTCCCGGATCGATTTTCGTCTTTCCTCAGACGGCAAAATATACTTCATTGAAATCAATCCGCTTCCCGGCCTGGCTCCCGGTTACAGCGACTACCCCATGCTTGCCGGGTTTTCCGGCGTTTCATACAACGACCTGGTGCTAAGCATGCTGCGCGCGGGCGCCGGCCGCTATGGAATCACTCTGTAACACCCGGGGCCAAAAATAGTCATATACTGTAATCATACTGCCGGTTGCGTCCAAAGCGGCGAGGGATCTTATTGTCCTGCAAGGAAGGAAACCGATGGCGCAGCCATCAAAAAACCTCGCCCTATCAGCGCATTCACTCATTCGTTCTGTATTAGGGCAATCAAAGGCCCGGCGCGATGACGCGATAAAGATCGGCATCAGGCGCAAAAAAGGCTGCGGCAGCTTTTACTCCTGCCGCAGCCATGGTCACCGCGCGGTTGTCAGCGCCGCGCCTGTTACTTAATCAGGCCCTGCGCCAGTTTCACCACATTGTCCACCGTGAATCCATAGGCTTCAAACAGCCGGCCGGCGGGAGCGGAGGCGCCGAAGTGGTCCAGGCCCAGCACCTTGCCGTCCAGCCCGGTAAAACGGTGCCAGGGCATGGTGGCGCCGGCCTCGGCCGCCAGGCGGGCGCGCACGGCAGGCGGCAGCACGCTGTCACGGTATTGCGCATCCTGCGCCAGGAAATCCTCCATGCACGGCATGGAGACCACGCTGGCCGCGATGCCCTTGTCTTTGAGGGCAGCCTGTGCGTCCACCAGCAAAGCCACTTCGCTGCCGGAACCCATCAGGATCACATCGGGCACGGCTTTTTCAGCCGGGGACAGCACATAGCCGCCCTTGCCAGACCGGCCGGCCGTGCGCTCAAACTGCCGCAGGTTTTGCCGGGTCAGCACCAGCGCGGTCGGGCCCTGGGCAAGCAGCGCGCTCAGCCAGGCGTCCCGGGTCTCATTGACGTCGCAGGGGCGCACCACGCGCAGCCCGGGCGTGGCGCGCAGCGCGGCCAGGTGCTCAATAGGCTGGTGGGTAGCGCCGTCCTCGCCCACGCCGATGGAGTCATGGGTCAGGATGTAGATGACCGGCAGCTCCATAATGGCTGCCAGGCGCATGGACGCCTTCATGTAATCGGAGAAGACAAAAAAGGTGGCGCAATAGGCCCGCAGCCCGCCGTGCAGCGCGATGCCGTTGCAAATGGCGGCCATGGCATGCTCGCGCACGCCGAAACGCAGGTTGCGCCCCAGGCGGTTTTCCGCGCTGTAGTCGCCGGCGCCGGCAATATAGGATTTGTTGGAGGGAGCCAGGTCGGCTGAACCGCCCACCAGGTTGGGCACCGCTTTGGCCAGCTGGTTAAGCGCGTCGCCGGAGCTGGCGCGGGTGGCCTCGGCCTTTTCTTTCGGTCCGGACAGGTCAGCCCGCTTCAGCAGGGCTTCCCGCGTGAGCGGGGCATGCCACTGCCGCCATTCGCGGGCCAATTCCGGATAGGCCCTGGCGTATTCCTCAAACTGCTTTTCCCACTGCGCGCGGGCCTTCCTGCCCTGGTCCATCATCTCCGCGACATGCGCGTAAACATCACTGTCCACCTGGAAGGCTTCTCCGTCAATGCCCAGCGCCTGCTTGGTCTTCGCCAGCTCATCCGCGCCCAGGGGCTCGCCGTGCGCGCTGGCCTTGCCCTGCTTGGCCGCGCTGCCGTAACCGATGACGGTCGGGCAGACGATCAGCACCGGCCTGTCGGATGAGCGGGCCTGCTCAACCGCTGAAAATACCTCATCGGCGTTCATGCCGTCCCTGACCTTGAGCACGCGCCAGCCATAGGCCTCAAAGCGCGCGCCCACGTCCTCGCGGAAAGCCAGGTCGGTATCGCCCTCGATGCTGATCTCATTGTCATCATACAGCACCACCAGCTTGTTCAGCTTCAGCGTGCCGGCCAGGGAGGCCGCCTCGGAGGCAATGCCCTCCATCATGCAGCCGTCGCCCGCGAACACATAGGTATGGTGGTCCACCAGCGGGAAGCCCGGGCGGTTGAACTTGGCGGCCAGCATGCTCTCAGCAATGGCAAAACCCACGGCATTGGCAATGCCCTGGCCCAGGGGGCCGGTGGTGGTATCCACGCCCGCGGTCATCCCGTGCTCCGGATGGCCGGGCGTCTTGGACTGCCACTGGCGAAACCGCTTGATTTCCTCCATCGGCAAATCATAGCCGCCCAGGTGCAGCAGGGAGTAGAGCAACGCGCTGGCGTGGCCGTTGGAGAGCACAAAGCGGTCCCGGTTGGCCCACTGCGGCGCGGCCGGGTCATGCCGCATGGCCTTGAACCACACCGCGTAGGCCATGGCCGCCATGCCCATGGGCGCGCCCGGGTGGCCGCTGTTGGCTTTCTGAACCATTTCAGCGGACAAAACCCGCAGGGTATTGATGGTTTTTTGCTGGATGTTCATCATGTTTCTCCTTTTGCCGCAAACCCGCGCTTGGCCTCCCGGGCCCGGCTGTTATTCGTGTTTGAATATTATATCATATCCGCAGCCGGATTGCTCCTCCGGCCGCGCGCGGCTTTTAAAGGCTGCCCGATTTCAGGTGCAAAACAAAAACAACACAGTTCCGCCGCATGCAGGACAGGCTGCCTCTTCTTCGTTTACTATGATACCGTGATGAAAGGAAAGTGAGCGAAAATAATGAAAGCATCCCCCGCGCGCGTACTTTGGCTGGTCTTCCTGTGCCTGACGCTGCTCCTGCCGGGCAGCCTGGCTGAAGGGCAGGCTCTAAAGGAAGGAAGCAAGGGCAAGGCGGTATCAGCCCTGCACATGCGCCTGTTTGACCTGGGCTACCTGGGCAGCGTCAAAAAGGCCGGCGACCGCTATAACAAAACCACTACCGCGGCTGTCATCTCCTTCCAGGCGGCCAACGGGCTGGAGACCAGCGGGCTCGCCGACGCGGCCACCCAGGATCGTTTATACGCGCCCGGAGCGGTCAAGGCACCCCTGCCCGAGGGCCGCCCTTTGTACAACATCGTCCCGGACGCCGCGCCGCCGCTGCCCGTGGAGCTGATGCCGCTGACCGATGACGAGGGCTTCCTGCCGCCCGGCAGCGCGCACTTTCTGTATGAGAACCGTGAGGACGGCGTCTGGTGCTACCTGTCCGACCGCCTGTGCGTGCACATCATCCGCTGTTACCAGGCGGAGGGCCAACTGGAGTGGTTTGAAGCCTATGTCCAGGCCCGCGAAGGCGTGGGCCCCATCAGCCTGGCCTCCAAACGCGACGGCAAGATCGTTGAGCCGCCGCTGAAAATCGCCCAGCGCGAGAACGTCTTTTTCGCCATCACCGATGATTTCTATTACTACCGGGCAGCCAACAATGAGCGCACCGGGGTCATCATCAGGGACGGCGTCATCCGCGGCGAAAAGACCGTGGCCCATACGCACAACCGCTTCCCCACCCTGGATGTGCTGGCGCTCTTTGAGGACGGCAGCATGCGCACCTTCGCCTCCGACGCACACACCGCCCGGGAATACCTGGACATGGGCGTTACCGACACCTGGGCCTTCGGGCCCACCCTGGTGCAGGAGGGCGAGGTACCGCGTTACTTTTATTCGCAGGATTACCAAAGCTACCGCGAGCCGCGCTGCGCCCTGGGCATGATCGGCCCCGGGGAATACTGCGCGCTGATGGTCACCGGGCGGAAAACCAGCAGCAAGGGCGCGACCCTGGGCTGGATGGCCGAGAAAATGCTGGCCATGGGCGCCGTGGAGGCCCTGAACCTGGACGGCGGCGGCACCGCTGCCATCATCTTCAACGGCCAGCTGATCAACCGGTCGGAACTCAAGCAATCCACGCGCTCGGTCAGCGGCCTGATCGCCTTTCACTAATACTGCGGAAAAGCGCTTCATGAACGCACCGGGCAGGCCGGCAGCCTCCCCGGTGTGTATATTGGCTTCTGCTTCCGTTTATTTTATTTGATCCTGCTCTTGTCCAGCCCGTCCAGATAGCGTTCCAGCGCCGGGATGATGCCGGCGATGGCGCCCTCCTCAAAGGGGCTCTTCATGCCGGACTTGGGCACCAGCTGCTTGAAGGGCGTTCTGCCGGATTCCCGGCACAGGGTCAGGTAGGATTGCCAGGCGGCCTGCCTGTCCTCCATCATCCAGGTAAAGTATTGCAGGGCCACCACCTGGGCCAGGGTGTAATCCAGGTAGTAGAAGGGCCCCACATAGATATGCGACTGCCGCTGCCAGCGGCCGCCGTTTTCCAGGTACTCAAAGCCTTCATAGTCCAGGTGCGGCTGGTATTTCTTTTCAATCTCCCGGTACTGCGCCCGGCGCTGCTGCGGCGTAGCCTCCGGGTGCTCATAGACCCATTCCTGGAACTCATCCACGCTCGCGCCATAGGGCAGGAACTTGATGGCGGAAGACACATGCGCGTAGTAATACTTCTCGGTATCCGGGCCAAAGAAGCCCTCCATCCACGGATGCGTGAAAAACTCCATGCCCATGGAATGGATCTCCGCCACCTCGGAGGTGTACTCGGCGATCTGCATCAATTCGACATCCCGCTGCAGGTAGCCCTGGAAGGCATGGCCCGCCTCATGGGTCAGGACGTCCACGTCGCCGGAGGTGCCGTTGAAATTGCTGAAAATAAAGGGCACCTTGTAATCCGGCAGGAAGGTCATGTAGCCGCCGCTCGCCTTGCCCGGCTTGGTGGTCAGGTCCATCAGCCCCTGCCCGACCATCACCTTGAAAAACTCATCGGTCTCGGGGGACAGCTCGCGGTACATGGCGCCGGCCTGCCTCACCAGGTAGTCCTCCCCGCCCTGGGGCTTGGGGTTGCCGGAGAGGAACTCCAGGCTCACGTCATAGACCTTCATCCGGTCAATGCCGATGCGCTGCGACTGCTCGCGGTAAAGCTTTTGCGCCAGGGGCACCACGCTGTCCGCGATCTGCTTGCGGTATACGCGCGCGTCCTCAGGCGTCCAGTCGGTGCGGCCCATGCGCGCGTAGGCGACCGGGATGAAGGTATCATGGCCCAGCTTCCGGCCAATGCCGTGGCGCAGCGCGACCAGCTTGTCATACAGGCTGTCCAGCTCGCTCTGACGCTCCGCCAGCCAGCCCCAGTACGCCCGCGCGGCCTGCCTGCGCGTCTCGCGGTCGGTGGATTCCATATAGGGGTTCAGGCCCGACAGGTTCAGCGTCTTGCCGTCAAACTCGATTTCCGCGGAGGCCAGCAGCTTCTCATACCGGGAAATCAGCTTGTTTTCCTCCACCAGGTCCTCCAGGATCTCTGGCTTGAAGGTCTTCAGCGACAGCTCCATCTTCTCAATCAGGTGCGCGCCATAGCGCTTGATGAGGCTGTCCTTGAAAGGGGAGGCCAGGATGACCAGCACCTGGCGCTGCGCGACCTCCTGAAAGCGCGGCCCCGCCTCATCCCAGACTTCCTGCTCCGCGGCATAGAATTCGTCCCTGGTATCGATGGAGTGGCGGATCTGGCACAGCGTGCCCAGGGTCATGAGGGTACGGCCCTTCTTTTCAATGGCCATCAGCGCCTCAAAGAAGGCGGCCTCGTCCCCGGCGGCGGCAAGCTCATCCACCAGGTGGTTAAAGCGCTGAAGTTCCTGTTCAAAATCCGGGCGGGCATAGGGCATGTCCTGAAATTTCATCATAGCGCTCCCTTCCGTTTTCCTTTATATTTTATCCACAAGGAAGTATACCCCCTTGGCGCCGGTTTCGCCAGCCAAAAGCGTTCACGCGTTGGAGTCACGCAGGCAAAATGCAAACAGCCGTCCCTGAGCGGACGGCTGTTTGCAGAAGGGCGCGCGTCAAATCGGCGCGCCTAACCGGCAGACGAGCGGCGGTGGAAGATCCGCGTCAGGAAGGGGAAGGAGATTTTCTGCTTGCTGATGACATCAAAGGCCACCGCGGCCAGCAGCACCAGACCCTTGACCACCTGCTGCAGGTCAATGGAAATGCCCATGATGGACATGCCGTTGTTGAGCACGCCCATGATCAGGGCGCCGATCAGGGTGCCGCCCACGGTGCCGATGCCGCCATAGGCTGAAGCGCCGCCGATGTAGCAGGCGCCGATGGCGTCCAGCTCAAAGCCTGTGCCCGCCTGCGGGGAAGCGGACTGGAGCCGGGCCGAGAAGATCAGGCCGGCCACTGCCGCCAGGAAGCTCATGTTCACATAGGCCAGGAACTTGATTTTTTCGGTTTTCACGCCCGAGAGCCGGGCGGCCTTCTCGTTCCCGCCCACGGCATACAAATGGCGCCCCATGACGGTTTTGCTGGTGATGTAGGAGTAGATCAGCAGCACGATGCCCACGGTGATCAGCACCACCGGAGCGCCCGTATAGTTGGCCAGCAGGTAGAAGAAGTAAACGAGCGCGGCGGCGATGACCAGCGCCCGGGTAAGAGTTGATGCTAAGCTGTCGTAGCTGTAGCCCTTGCGTTTGCGGTCTTCGCGCCGCTTGATTTCGATGAAGATGACGCCGGCTGCAAGCAATAACCCAATCACCAGGCTTGATACATTCCTTAGTTCAGTTCCCAGGAAAAACTTGGTTATATGAGTAATAACATTATATTGAATCGCAAGAACCAAGACCAGCGAAACTGCAATACTGACAAGCAGCGCCGCGAGAAACGACTTCGTGTACTTTCTGTCGTCTTCTTCATGGTAAAACGACTTCGATTGCAATAAGAATACAGCCCAGCCGATAATACTAGTGAAAATGAATAATACTGTCGGATCCATCTCCAACATGAAGTTGCCGATAGCCCCGGTGGACAGGTTCATAAAAGCTTTGGGGAAGGGCGAAAGCGTCAGCCCCTTGAGCACGATCAGGGTAAGGCCCCTGAAAATGAGCTGCCCTGAAAGCGTCACGATAAACGCCGGGATGTTCACATAGGAAATCCAAAAACCATGCCACGCGCCGATCACGATGCCAATCAGCAGGCACAGGAAGGTGGACAGGTAGGGATCCCACTTCCAGGTGATCATCATGGTGCCCGCGCAGGCGCCCACAAAAGCCACCACCGAGCCCACCGACAGGTCGACGTTGCCGCCGGTCAGGATACACATCAGCATGCCCACCGCCAGCACCACCACATAGGCGTTCTGGTTGATCAGGTTAAACACGTTCATGGGCTTGAGCAGCGTGCCCCTTGTCAGCACCTGGAAGAAGATGATGATCACCATCAGCGTGATCAGCATCACAAATTGCTTGAGGTTTTTTGAAAAAGAGGTTTTCAGATTGCTCATGTGGTCTGCGCCCCCTTTGACGCCTGCATTATCATGTCCATGATGATTTCCTGGGTAGCCTCCGCCCGCGGCAGCTCGCCCACGATGCGGCCCTCCGCCATCACATAGATGCGGTCGCACATGCCCAGCAGCTCGGTCAGCTCCGATGAGATCATCAATACCGCCTTGCCTTCGCCCACCAGCTGGTTGATGATGCCGTAGATCTCATACTTGGCGCCCACATCCACGCCCCGGGTGGGCTCGTCCAGCATCATGATGTCGGGCTGCGCAAACATCCATTTGCCCACCAGCACCTTCTGCTGGTTGCCGCCTGAAAGGTTGCCCACAAGCTGCTCCACGTCCGGCGTGCGGATGGACAGCTTCTCCCGGTAGTCCTCCGCAGCGTGGCGCTCGCGGTCCTTGTCGATCACGCCATTGCTGGACACCAGTTCAAGCCGGGACAGCGTAATGTTGTGGGTGACGGAGTTGGAGAGCACCAGGCCGTCCCCCTTGCGGTCCTCGGTAATGTAGGCAAAGCCATGGGCGATGGCGTCCGCCGCGCTGCCAAGCACCAGCTCCTGCCCGGCCTTTTTGACCGTTCCGGAAATCTTGGTGCCATAGACCCGTCCAAACACCGACTGGCACAGCTCTGTCCGCCCCGCGCCAATCAGCCCGGCGATGCCCACCACCTCGCCCCGGCGCACATTGATGGACACGTCATCCACGACCTTGCGCTCGGTATACAGCGGATGGAACACCGTCCAGTTCTCGATTTCAAGCAGTTTTTCGCCGATGTCGGGCACCCGCTTGGGAAAACGGTCCACCATTTCCCGGCCCACCATGCCCTTGATGATGCGGGGCTCAGCCACCTTCCCATGGGTATTGTCCAGCGTCTCAATGGTGCTTCCGTCCCTGAGGATGGTGATCTTGTCCGCCACATAGGCGATCTCATTGAGCTTGTGGGAGATCATGATGCTGGTGATGCCCCGTTCCTCGCGAAACCTCTTGAGCAGGTTGAGCAGGTTCAGGCTGTCCTCATCGTTCAGCGCGCTGGTGGGCTCATCCAGGATCAAAAGCTTCACGTTTTTGGTCAGCGCCTTGGCGATTTCCACCAGCTGCTGCTTGCCCACGCCGATGTCCTTGATCAGGGTGCGGGGGTTCTCCTCCAGGCCGACCTCCAGCATGTGCTCCTGCGCCTTCTGGTAGGTCAGGTCCCAGTTGATGCCGCCAAATCCGGTTTGCTCATTGCCCAAAAACATGTTTTCGCCAATGGACAGGTAGGGCACCAGCGCCAGCTCCTGGTGGATAATGACAATTCCCAGCCGCTCCGAATCCTTGATGTTCAGGAAACGACATTCCCGGCCCTCATAGATGATATCCCCCTCGTAGGAGCCGTGGGGATAAATGCCTGACAACACATTCATCAGCGTCGACTTGCCGGCGCCGTTCTCCCCCACGATGGCGTGGATCTCGCCTTCCTGCACCGTAAGGTTCACGTTGTTAAGCGCCTTCACCCCCGGGAAGGTCTTTGTGATGCCGCGCATTTCAAGCAGCGCTTCCGCCATGGCCCATCCCCCTTTTGATGCGGTCCGGGGAAAGGCGGTGTCTGCCACCGCCTTTCCCCGGAGATACGGGTCGGATCAGTCGACCTTCAGCTGCTCCTCGGTATAGTAGCCGGAGTCGATCAGCAGTTCCTTGTAGTTGTCCTTGTCGGCAAACACGGGGTCGCACAGGAAGGAGGGAATCACAAACACGCCGTTGTCATAAGTTTCCGTGTCGTTGACCGGCACTTCCTCGCCCTTGAGGATGGCCTCCACCATCTTGACCACCTGCGCCGCCAGGGTGCGGGTGTCCTTGAACACGCTCATGGCCTGATAGCCCAGGATGATGTTCTTGGTGTTGGTCACGTCGCAGTCCTGACCGGTGACGATGGGGAAGTTCTCCAGCGTATAGCCGGCAGCCTGCAGGGAGTTGGTGATGCCCAGGGCAAGGGAGTCATTGGGGGAGAGCACGGCGTCCAGCTTGGTGCCGTCGGCATAGCCCGTCAGCAGGTTGTCCATGCGGGCCTGGGCGTCGTCCGTGCCCCAGCCCAGGATGGCAATGGTCTCAAAGTCGGTCTGGCCGGATTTGACCACGATCTTGCCCGCTTCATAGTAGGGCTTCAGGATGTCCCAGGCGCCGGCATGGAAATAGCGGGCGTTGGAGTCGTCAGGGGAACCGGCGAACAGCTCGAAGTTGAAGGGGCCTTCAGCGTTCTTCAGGTCCAGCTTCTCTTCCAGGAACAGGCCCTGGATGGTGCCCACCTTATAGTTGTCAAAGGTTGCGTAGTAGTCCACGTTGGGGGTGTCGGTAAGCATGCGGTCATAGGCGATAACCTTGATGTTATTGTCCTTGGCGGTCTGCAGCACCGTGCCCAGGGCTGAGCCGTCGATGGAAGCGATGACCAGCACCTCGGCGCCGTTGAGGATCATGTTCTCAATCTGGCTGACCTGGGTGGCCACATCGTTGTTGGCATACTGGAGGTCGACTTCGTAGCCGGCCGCTTCCAGCTGCGCCTTCATGTTGGCGCCGTCCTGGTTCCAGCGCTGCAGCGAGTTGGTGGGCATGGCCACGCCCACCTTGCCCGCCGCCAGGGCGGAGCCGGCGCTCAGGAGCAGGACGGTGACGAGGAGGAAAGTTAGGATTTTCTTCATGCTTTTTTCTCCTTAAATATAATCTATACAAGGCAACCTGCCTTATATTCATGCTGTTGCAGCAACCCCTTGCCCATGGCGCCTACCCTGCCTGTGCCGGGCTGCTGATGTATTAATTGGATGATAACACTCCGTTTATGCATTGTCAAACAAACTTGCCTCTCGTATTCGCGCGCTGACAAGAAGATATTATTGCCATAGATACAGGATTCAACAATTTCAGGAAACATTGTGTAGAAACGTAAATTTTTGATGAATTTTTATCACTTTTTCGCTTTGAAGACAAAGAGCCGCGGCCTCCTGCTTTTCCATGCCGCAAAGCGTGAATCATCCCCATCGCTTTTTTACATGGCAGGCAAAATCATCCGACAATGTCAGGCCGGCCGCGCGCCTACCTGCTGATCACCAGCGCCTGCTGCCCCTGGCTGTCGCGCTCCATGGCGTAGCGCAGCGCGTCGATCAGGTGGTCCTCGCCCTGGGGCCGGGGCAGGCTGCCGCCCTGGCCGTCAGGCGTCCAGCGGTAGCCCAGCAGCTCCCCGCGCAGCGCGGGGCAGTCCGGGGAGAGCACCAGGTCCTGCTGGCCCAGCCACTGCAGGCCGTGCAGCACGCTGTCGGGGCCCTTCCTGGCGGGCAGCGCGCACACGCCCCAGCGGCGCAGCTCGGCGATGGACTTGGGCTCGGCGCTGTCGCAGATTACCGGCAGGCTGCCGGCCAACTGCCTGACCCGGGCGGCCAGCAGGTCGTTGGTCAGCCCGGCCTGCAGAAACTCCTTCAACACATACAGCCGCTTGCCGCGCGCCTCGTAGGAGGCCATGACAAAGGCGGCCGGGTCCCTGGCGTAGCCGAAGTCCAGCCCGCAGCGCAGCGTATGCGTGCCGGGCGCCTCCGGCGGCGCGCCCACGCGCCAGTTGCCCAGCACGCTGTCGCCCAGCACGCCCCACTCCCCCAGGGTATAGACCCGGTAAAACCAGGGGTCGCGCTCGTTTTCCAGAGCCTGGCGGTCATCCTGCGTCAGAAAGGCGTTGTCGCGGTAGGTGGTGCGCAAAATGAGCAGGTCATCCGTCTGCAAAAGGCCCTTGTCCTCAGGAAAGCCGTCAAAATACTTCCGGTACAGCCAGTGCCCGCGGGAGGTCGGGTTGAACGACAGCGTCAGCCGCTTTTTGTGCCGGCTCTGCCCGCGCAGCCGCTTTTCCAGCTGGCGGATGTCCGCCCACTCGCACTGGGTGGCCTCCTCCACCCACACGTCGCTCAAGGCGCCGCGCAGCGGCGTCACCGACTTGATCTTCTCCACGTCGTCCAGGCCCATGAACAGCATCTGAGCCCCGTTGCGCGCGCAGGTCAGGCTCATCTGGCTGAGATTGGCGGTAAAATGCGCCCCCAGGCCCAGGCGGGCGATGGCCTTGCGGGCCTCGGCAAAGCAGCTGCTGCGCAGCGTGCGCGCCACCTGGCGCACCACCAGCGTGTTGCGGCCGGTCAGGCTGTCCAGCACCATGCGGGTGGCCAGGAAGACCGACTTGCCCGAGCCCGCGCCGCCGTAGAAGATCTGCGTGCGCTGGCCGGCGCTCACAAAGGGGCGGTAGCAGGCGTTGAAGGCGGCCGCGGGAATGTCCAGATAGCGCGCCTCCGCCATCACTCGTCCACCAGGCGGATCACAAGGTCTTTTTCGCCGCCCGCCTCGGGCAGTTCCATGGACAGCAGCCTGATCAAATCGCCCGCGCTCAGCCTGCCCTCAAGCAGCATCTCCCGCAAAGCCCTGAGCGCCAGCTCCTTCAGCCCGCTTTCAGTCTCCGGGCAGGGGCGTTCCTCCGGGTTCATACGCGCTCCTTCCGTGATAACGCGCTGTTTTGCGCGGCGGCCTGCCGCCCCTCCTCCAGCAGCGCCACCGCGCGCAGGTGCAGCCGGTAGATATGCCGCAGGCTGAAGCCCATTTCCTCGCTGATGTCCTCATAACTCATCAGGCTCAGGTACCGCAGCGCCAGCAGCTCGCCCAGCACCGGGTCCTCCAGGGTGGCCAGCATCAGCCGCAGCTCCTTGAGCCGGCGGGCAAGCTGCCGCTGCAGGCGGTTGCGCTCGGCCTGCAGGCTTTTGGCGCGCCGAATCCAGTGCTCCGCGTTCTCCGGCCCGTTCCGGGCGTGCGCCAGGCAGGCCTTTCGCTCCCGGATGAGGGCGGCGTCGCGGGACAGCAGCGCGCCATAGCTTTCAAGCATCTCCCTGGCAGTCACGGCCGCCCTCCCTTCCCGGCTCCGTCAGGGCCATCAGCCGCGCGCGCTCCTCCTCCGTCAGGGGCAGATCTCCCCGCAGCTTGCGGTTGAGCCCGCTCACGGACAGGTAGAGGGCGCCGGCCGCCTCCCTGCGGGTCAGCCCGCTCAGGTTGATCCGGGCGCGCAGCATGCGCAGCTCCTCCTTCATCGCAAGTCCTCCTTCCTGTCCCATCACAAAGGGAACATTTGTTCTTGTTTTCTGCCAGTATAGAAAGCGGCGGGAGGCTTGTCAACGCGCCGGCGAAAAAGTATCGCAAATTCCAAAAAGGCACTTTTTCGCGCGCGTGAAAAAACCGGGGGAGGCGCCTTGAGTTTCCGCATTCCACCTTTTGCTTCCTGTTACCCGCACACTCAGTATCCTTTCCATTGAATGGAATAGGGCCTGTACTATATTGGGCATAACATGAGAAAACTGGCTGCAGTTCAAGGGTAATCCTCTTTTTTTTATATTGGCAGTGGACATAAAATAGAAATCAGAAACAAGAACTCTTGTTGCGATCGGCCACAAGAGTCCTTGTATGGTAGAGGGGAGCTTTTGTTATGATGGCCGCAAATTCGGATTATAATCGGATGTTTCCAAAAACAGGCGCACCGAACCCCTTAAACGGATTATCGACAACGACCCGGCCTTGAGCGGTATCGCCGACACCGGAGTAAAGATCTGCGCGGCCATCCTGCCGGAACCAGATCCCTGAAGCAAAAGCGCAGTCTACCAGCTCGGGCTTTTTGGGCGTATAACCCGGGAAACTGGCACGGGTCGCGATAATTTTTTCATCCAAAATGGAATGCGACTTGGGATCGAATACAAAGGAGACGTTGGTATAAACAGCCAGCACCAAACCCTCATTTGTTTTTTCCGGATAGCTCTTGTGCCCTATGATGCCGATCAAGCCGCTGTCTAAAAGATAGCACTGGTTGCATCCGCCCCACTCGTTGGCTGCGAACATGTTTTCAATGACTGGCGCATCTTCAACAATGTCTGCCGTCAAGTCATCCAGGGAAGGAACAATCGCAAAGCCGACAACAGACTCAGAACCGTGGGCTTCAAGCACAGCCTTGCCTCTTGGGCGGGAAAAAACACCGACTCTGCCATCGCCCATGTCCACAAGCCGGATGTCCTTCATGTTTTTGGGACCGGTCGTGAAGTAATGCAGATCCTCCAGATCTGTACCGCGATAAAAATAACCGTAAAGAAAATCGATATTGCCAGCGCTTTTCACAACATGCGTACCGCCAAGCACCAGTTGCCCTCCTATCAGACTGATGAAGGGATCTTCCAGTTGATATATCATGCTCTGCGGAACCAAAGAATATCGATCCTCTTCCACTCGGCGGAACAGCCGTGCCTGGGACCGGGCCCACTCCTGCCTCTTTTCCACCCGTCCATATATGTATGTTTGTCCATTCCATTCAAAAGGTATGGAGCAATTATAAACATCAAAACCTTCTACACCGATGAATGAAAGAAGGCTGCTCTCGTGCTGTTTGTTTCGCTGTTCGAATGCATCCTTGCGCTGTTTGAATGTCATATTTTACTCCTTTTGTTGCTTTACAATTTGTTTGATAATAAGCGTAAGAACAATAAAAGTCAAGCTGAACAACAAGCAAAATTTATTATTTAATTTAATATTTGGTATTTTATTTTCCTGATAGTATTGACAAGCTTCGGAAACGGATATATAATAAAGCTAACAAAGAGCAAATGTTAACTAACAAACGGCGGCGAGGAGGAAAAGCTTGAACCGCATGTTGCCAGACAAGCGTCGGATTGGACTTGTTTCGGACATCCGGAGAAACAGGTTTTCCTATTTAATTCTTTTGCCGGCAGTTGCTTATGCCATTATCTTCAGCTATCTTTCCTATCCTTATATCGCTATTGCGTTTCAGCGCTTTGATTACCGAAAGAGCAACATTTTCCAAATTTTATTTAGCGGGAACTGGGTGGGCTTCAAGAATTTTGAATTTTTCTTTGCCTCCCAGAATGCATCCCTGGTAACGTACAACACCGTTTATTTAAATTTCCTCTTTATCCTTACAGGAACCGTGCTTGCAGTGCTGCTTGCTTTGCTGCTGAACGAACTGCGCAGCAAGTGGTTTACGAAAATCAGCCAGTCAATCATGCTGTTTCCCAACTATATTTCCTGGATCGTGGTCAGTTACATTCTGTTAAGTCTGTTTTCCAACGAGTATGGCATCGTCAACCGGTTGATGCTGTCTCTTGGACAGACCCCCAGAAACTGGTATACAGACGCCTCGGTATGGCCGGGCATTCTGGTCATTGTGCGCTTGTGGAAGGGTGCTGGCATGAGCGCGATCATCTATCTGGCCGCGATTGCCGGTATAGACAGCACCATGCGTGAGGCCGCTGAAATAGACGGAGCGAACCGCTTCCAGATAACAACGCGCATTACCATTCCCCTTATTACTCCCACCATCGTCATCATGACCTTGCTGGCGATAGGCCGCATCATGTTTGGCGATTTTGGAATGATCTACGCATTGATTGGCGATAACGGCACGCTTTACAGGACCACAGACATCATCGACACTTATGTCTTCCGTGCCCTGCGCCAGGTGGGCGATCCTTCGCAGGCGATGGCGATCAGCCTGTTCCAATCTGTAATTGGCTTTGTAATGGTGTTTGGTTCCAACGCGCTCGTTCGCAAACTCTACCCGGACGGCGCATTGTATTAAGAGGAAAGGCAGTATGCGGGAAGCGGTTGTCAAAATAAAACCACATAAAAAGTATTCTTTGGCAAATTTCCTGATCGCGCTGTTCATCGGTGCCTTTGCTTTGATGTGCCTGCTGCCCATGGTCCTGACAGTCATCGTTTCTTTTACGGATGAAGGCGCCATCATGCGCAACGGGTACAGCTTCTTTCCCGAAAAATGGTCTGCTTACGCTTATAAATTGATGTTCCAGGGCGGGTCTTCAGTCATGCGGGGATATGGCATTTCTTTGCTGATAACATTCGTTGGAACAATGATAGCTGTCCTCATTACCTCGCTGGCTGCTTACACGCTGGCAAATAAGCGGGTGGAACACCGCGGAAAAATCGGCCTGTTCTTTTTTGTCCCCATGGTTTTTAACGCAGGAATGGTTCCATGGTATCTCATTTGCACGCGGTTGGGCCTGAGGAACAACCTTTGGGCCCTGCTGATCCCCAATCTGCTCTTTAATCCCTTTAACCTTTTCCTTGTACGAAACTATATGAGCGGGTTGCCGGATTCCCTGCGCGAGTCAGCGACCATTGATGGAGCAAACGATGCGGTCATTGCAGCGCGCATCTACATTCCTCTCTCGCTTCCTGTCATTGCAACAATCGGTCTGTTCTATGGTCTGGGCTATTGGAACGACTGGTGGAACGCCATCATGCTTGTGGATAACAAGAAATTGTTTCCCGTTCAATACCTGCTATTGCAGCTGCGTTCCCAAATCTCCATGCTGCGGGATCTGCAGTATATGGCTGGCGCTGGTTATGTAACGCCGCCCTCCGAATCCATCAAAATGGCGACAGCAGTTATTACCATCGGCCCGATTGTGTTTTTGTATCCCTTCTTGCAGCGGTATTACATCAAGGGCATGGTTGTTGGCGCTGTTAAAGAATAGGTCCCCAAGGCCGTAAAAAACACAGGCCTGAATTATAAAAGGAGGTATTATTATGAGAAAGTGTGTGTCTTTGCTACTGGTGGCACTGCTGATGTTCGGCCTGATGGCCTGGACATCAGCAGAGGAACTGACGACTGTTGTGTATGTTGTGCCAGGGGATGAACCTAAGGACCTGGCGGGAGGCGTTCAGGCGATCAACAACAAGCTAAAGGCTGACGGTACAGGCGTCCAGCTGGAGTTCCGTTATTACCCCTGGGATGCCTGGGATCAGAAAATCAACATCATGCTGTCTACCGGCGAAAAATTCGACCTGTTTCAGGTGATGAATGACCGGGTTTCCTTATCAAACTACGCATCCCGCGGCGCCCTGGCGGATATCACCCCCTACATGGAAGAATATGGACAGAATATTCTGAATGTTTGCCCGGAAATTATGATGCGTTCGGGCCAGGTAGGCGGGGTACAGTACGCGATTCCGGCCTATTGGGTGGAATCCGCTTTGGATCCGGAATTGACATTGCGCGCCGATATCCTGAAGAAATACGACCTTCCTCTTCCAACAAGCGTGGCGGAACTGACCGAAACCTTTGAAAAAGTCATGCAGGCATGGGATGGCCCGCAAAAACCTTATATCCCCATCATTGGCTCCAACAGCGCTCGCTTTGGCCTGGCCAGCATGGAATATGACGAGTGGCCTTATGTTATCTATGACAAAGTTTTCTTTGTCGGCCAGGACGGCGTTGTACGCAACTATTTTGAAACTGAAGTCTTTAAAAAGGATTGCCAGCTTGCCCGTACCTGGTATGAAAAAGGGCTGATCAGCCCGGATGTTCTGACAACCACAAGCGACCAGCTTAACAACCAGCTGCTCAGCGGCAACTGGTTTGTTCATGCAGGCACGGTTGGGGACATTTCTCAGATCAAACACAATTATCCGGATATAACCGTTGACGATTTTATTGCCATGACTTTTACGGACAAAACCCGTGTACGGCCCTACGGAACCCGCAACATGAACGCAGTGCCCCTGACCAGCGAGCACCCCGAAGCGGTCGTTAAACTGTTCAACTGGGTTTATGCCAGCCAGGAAAACTATGACCTGTTTATGTATGGCAGGGAAGGGGTCGACTACGAAAAGGTAGAGCCGCATAACATCCGCTTTATGTCAGACCCTGTCACCGGACAGCCGCCTTATTTCTTCTCCGACTGGATGGCTGGGAATGTCAAATATCTCAGGCCGTCTGTCACAGCGCCCAAGGCGACAAACGATATGCTGTACACTGTCAATGAGAACGCGGTGGACGGCTATGCATCCATGTTTACTTTTGACGCGACACAGGTTCAAACTAAGTACACTGACGTCCAGACACAGATCTCCGCGTTGATTGCGCCCATTGCGACTGGTGTGCAGAGCTACGAAGAGAACATTGACAACGCGCTGAAAATGCTTAAAGCAGCCGGAGTTGATGAGCTGATCGCCGAGTTCCAGAAGCAGCTGGACGCAAGCAAATAATCCTTGAATGAGAAGCGGGGTTTCGTTAAAATCATAAGCGAGACCCCGCTTTTATCATAAGTTAGAAAGGCATAAAAATGCGCAAGAAAGTGACGATGCAGGAAATCGCGGACATGCTTGGCATCTCCAAGGTGACTGTTTCCAAAGCGATCAACCGTCGTGAAGGCGTCAGCGATGCTTTACGGGAAAAAATACTGTCAACAGCACGGGCCTTGAACTACAGCAAGCCCGGCAGAACAGCCAATCATAGCAGAAACTTTGCCTTTGTTTGCCCCAAACGGTTTTTTTTAGAGGATGACGCTTTTTACACTTCCATATATTATTATTTAAATAAACAATGCATTCAGGATAATGACACCCTTGATTTATATGTGGTGGGTACATCAGATGAAAGATTTGCCAAGCTGCCAAGAGGATTTGAAAACGCTATGATTGACGGCGTCTTTATCGCCGGTCAGTTTCAAGACGCTTTCCTTGCTAAATTATTGGCCTTGCCGCAAGCAAAAGTAGCCTTGGATTTTTATGTCTCTGACTTATCGATCGATGCCGTTATTTCAGATAATTTCCGTATGGGAACTTTGGTAACTGATTATTTGATTTCACGCGGCCACCGGAAAATCGGCTTTGTAGGCGATCCCCTTTCCACATCCAGCATCTCGGACCGTTATTTTGGATACAGAAAAGCGATGAAATTAGCCGGCTGTCCCGTTGAGGAAGCCTGGGGAATTATCAACAACGATCCTTTTACAGGAAGCTATAACAACAACATGCCCTTGCCCGCTGATTTGCCTTCCGCCTATGTCTGTCATTGTGACAAAGCGGCCTTCGTGCTGACACAGCAACTGGAAAAAGCCGGATTGCAGGTTCCTGAAGATGTGTCAATCGTGAGTTTTGACAATACAAACTACGCCAAGCTGATGCATCCTCAGTTGACGAGTGTGGTATTTGACCAACGCGGCATTGCGCTGACCGGCAAACAGGTCATGGCGGACAGATTAATACAGCCTGACAGCTTGCCGCATGTTCACTATACGCAGAGTAAATTGATCATTCGGGATTCTGTTAAAGACAATATAAGGCAAGATTGAATGAACCTGAGTTTCTGTATTCCGCATAGAAAAGGCGCAATTAAGGAATCATTGATCAAGTTTCAGACAACTGCCGTTTCATGGTAAAATTTTTAAGAAGACAAATAGAACGCTGAGGTGTTCATCTGTTCCACATCAGCCAGATTGTGCTATACTGTGTCCAATCCAAACCGTCAGACCGCCCCGCGGCCTGTTTGGCGATACGCGCGGGCGGCTGTCACATGAAAGGACATCCATGACCGCAGGCTCCGTCATTTATATCATCCTCGACCGCGGCAAGGCCAACGGCCTGATGCAGCGCGCCCAGAAAATCGGCGTACGCCAAGGCACCATCTTCCTGGGGGAGGGCACCATGTCCTCGCCCATCCTGGAGTTCTTCGGCATCAACCAGACCCAGAAGGAAGTGGTGCTCGTCGCGGCGCCTGATGAAACCGCTAAACAATTCTACAAGATGCTCCGTGAGGAGCTCCACCTGCACCGGCGCTACCGGGGCATCGCCTTCTCGGTGCCCTACCGCCGCTATGACCCGCAGGCCGCGCAGGAGGGCGAGCTGCCCGGGCGGGACCTGAACGCGCCCTATGTGTGCATCATGACCGTGCTGGAGCGCGGCCTGGGCGCGGAGTGCATGAAGCTGGCCCGCGCCGCCGGCGCGCGCGGGGGCACCATCGTGCACGCCCATGGCGCCGGCGTGCCGCAGGGCATCGTTTTCCCGCTGAACATCGAGCCGCAAAAGGACATCCTGATGATCGTCACCCGGCGCGGCCAGGCGCCGGCCATCCGCCAGGCCATCTACCAGGGCATGCGGCTGGAGCGCAGGGGCGCGGGCATCATCTTCGCCCTGCCGGTCACCCGCACCCTGGGGCTGTATGAGGAGCGCCAGCAGGAAAAGGCGGTGAAGCCATGAGCATGCTCCGTCAAAAGTTCACCGAGGTCACCCGCTCGCTGCTGCCGGTGATGGCGCTGGTCTTGCTGCTGGCCTTCACCGTGGTGCGCCCGGGCGCTGAGATCATCTGGCGCTTCCTGCTGGGCTCGGCGCTGCTGCTGGTGGGCCTGGCCATCTTCCTGCTGGGCGTGGACCTGGGCATGAACCCCATCGGCGACCACATGGCGGTCGAAGTGGCCACCTCCAAATCCAAGTTCAAGATCGGCGTCATCGCCTTTTTATTGGGCTTCCTGGTCACGGTGGCCGAGCCGGACCTGCTCATCCTGGGCCACCAGGTGCAAAAAGCCTCCGGCGGCGCCATCGGCGCGCAGATGATGGTCTACCTGGTCAGCGCGGGCGTGGGCGTCCTGATCATGTTCGGCACCTTCCGCCTGCTGGCCGGGCGCTCCTTCCCCCTGTTCATGGGCCTGGCCTACGGGGGCATCCTGGTATTGAGCCTGTTCGTGTCCGAGGAGTTCCTGGCCATCTCCTTTGACTCCTCCGGCGCCACCACCGGCGCCCTGACCACGCCCTTTATCCTGGCGCTGTCGGCCGGCCTCTCGCGCATCAAGGGCGGCAAGACCACCGAGGAGGACACCTTCGGCATGGTCGGCGTGATGTCCGCCGGCCCCATGTACGCCCTGATGCTGATGAGCATCATCACCGGGCAAAAGCATATCCAGGGCGAGGCGGCGGAGTTCGCGGTGCAGCAGGGCGGCGTCTTCGGGCCCCTGCTGCGCTACCTGCCCCAGGAATTCCTGGGCTCCCTGATCGCCCTGCTGCCGCTGACCGCCTTCTTCTTCCTGCTCAACTTTATTCACTTCAAGGCCCCCAAACGCGAGATCGCCCGCATCGTGCGCGGGCTGCTCTACACCCTGGTGGGGCTGACGATCTTTTTAACCGGCGTGTACTCCGGCTTTCTGGACATGGGCCAGCTCATCGGCCGCAGCATCGCCGCCCGGCACAGCCGGCTGCTGCCGGTGGTGGGCTTCTTTATCGGCATGATCGTGGTGCTGGTGGAGCCGGCCGTCATCGTGCTGGGGCAGCAGATTGAGGAGACTACAGGGGGGCGCATCCCCGCCAAAATCATCAAGGCCACCCTGTCCATCGGCGTGGCGCTGGCCGTGATGCTAAGCATGCTGCGCATCATGATCCCCGAGGTCAAGCTGTGGCACTTCCTGCTGCCCGGCTTTTTGACCGGCGTCATCCTCTCCTTCCGTTCCGACCCCGTCTTTGTGGGCATCGCCTATGACGCGGGCGGCGTGGCCTCCGGCCCCATGACCGCCACCTTCGTGCTGGCCTTCGCCCAGGGCGCGGCCGCCAACATCCCCGGGGCCAATGTGCTGGTGGACGGCTTCGGCGTCATCGCCATGGTGGCCATGGCGCCCGTCCTGTCGCTGATGATCGTGGGCGCGGTCTTCCGCCATAAGTCCCGCGCCCTGCCGCGCAAGGAGGAAAAGCCCATGCCGCATCCCCAGCCCCTGCCCGCGGGCCGCGTGGAATTTTACGATTGCGTGGTAGCCATCGTCAACCGCGGCCTGGCCGGCCGCGCGGTGGAGCTGGCGCGCGAGGCCGGCGCCGGCGGCGCCACCATCCTGCACGGGCGCGGCTCGGGCAGCCACGGCATGCGCGTATTCAATATTGAGATCCAGAAGGAAAAGGAGATCATCTTCTGGTTGACCGACGCCCGCATCAGCCAGGCCATCGCCAGCCGCCTGTATGAGCAGCTGGAGCTGGGCGGCGAGGGCGGCGGCGCGGTCTTCACGATGCCCTCGGGCGCCCAGGGCCTGGACATCCCGGTGGCCGTCGGCGCCCGGCCCGAGACAGCCGAGGAGATCGCCGCCCATCCCAAGGAGATCAGCACGGCGGAGGAGATGCTGCCGGAGTTGGGGGAAAAAGAAAAAAAATAATATTATGAGGTAAATCGCATGGAAATCGGAAAAAATATTAACTTATTCCTGATGGATGGCAAAGCTGGAGGCCGCATCAAATGTACTCTGGCAAATTGGACTGGCATAGCATATAAGATACCGCGAACAATGCTTGATTAAGCCAAGAATATTTTTTATTTAGACCAGACGGGAGTATATTTGTTATTTGGAACTTCTGATGATGAAGGAGAGCCGCTTGTCTACATAGGACAAGCAGGAACAAGAAAAAATGGTCGGGGCATTCTCTGTCGTTTGGAAGAACATCGCCGTGAATCAAAAGATTACTATTGGACAGATGCAGTTGCTTTCACCACTTCAAACAATTCATTTGGGCCAACAGAGATCAGTTATTTAGAGAATAGTTTTCGTAATATGGCTGTTGATGCAAAACGCTATATTGTAAAAAATAGCAATGAACCTAATCCAGGAAATATCACAGAAGAAAAAGAAAGTGAACTGGAAGAATTCATTGTTTATGCAAGGCTTGTAATGGGCGCATTAGGATACAAGGTTTTTGAGCCGCTCATCACCCATGAAAACGAAAAGTCGAAAGACGAGGTTTCTGATAACGAACCGTTTTTGTATTTCAAAACAGCAAAAGCAGAAGCTACTGGGAAAAGAACATCAGAAGGCTTTGTTGTTCTCGCTGGAAGCAGTATATCTTCCGAATATACGAAAAGCTGCCCTGAAAACGTTGTTAGACTGCGGGAAAAACATGCAGAAAAAATTGATGACAAGGGAGTTTTGAAAGCGGACATCCTTTTTTCAAGCCCTTCTTCTGCTGCTGGTTTTGTTGGGGGCGGTTCTTTTAACGGCAATATTATGTGGAAAGATGCCACAGGCAGAGCGTTAAAAGAAATCGACGCAGCAGAATAATTTCGAATGCTCAAAGCTTGATAAATTGTTCAAGGGGATAGTGAGAGAACCATTATCCCTTTTCTTTTGTTCCTCTTGAAAATAATCGAAATGAATTTTTTGCGAAAAAGCTCATATTGGATAGCGGTCATTTACAGAATCCAATTCCGATTGATTTTGTGCCGGCAAATCAGAAACAGCGCTGCCGCAAAAGCCATAAGCATTCCGAAGCACAACACCGGGGAAAGGGTGTTCATGCCCTTGATCGCGCCATGAAGGAGATCGGTTCCATAGGTGAGGGGCAGGCAGTAGGAAACAGGGCGCAGGAAACCGGGCAGACTTGAGAGAGGCACAAACAATCCGCATAGAAACAGCATCGGGAAGCGGAAAAAATTTGAAAAAGTCTGCGCTTCAAATACCTGTTCAGCCGATACCGCAATCAGAAGTCCTGTCAGCGCTGAGGTGATGGCGATCATCAAAACAGCCGGCAGTACGATTCCCCAGTTGATAGCGCTAAGATCAGTAAGAAAACCTGCGAAAATCACCGGGACAAAGGCATTGAACATACCAAACAGGATGGTTCCCGCAATTTTCGCCAGCACCATTGTGTTCAGGTTGATGGGCGCCAGTAGCAGCCGTTCAAACGATCTGCCGCTGCGTTCAAAGGTGATGGTAACCGCGAGCATGGAAGTTGTGCCAAACAGGACGCTCATGGAAATCAGGCCGGGCAGCAGCTCTGATATGCTTTCCCCGGGGGAGCGGATCAGCTGCATTAAGGTCCATGAAAGAGGAAAGATGATGCCCCAGCTGATGTTCGGTGGTTTCAGATAATAGTTCCGCACATCCTTTTTTAGGATATTCCAGAAGGCGATCCAGCTTTTCATTGGCGCCCCCCTTTTTCCTTCTCTTTTTTCAGCACAGAGGACTCAATACCGGTTAATTTGACGAACACATCCTCCAAAGAAGGGCGGAGTTCTCTTGCTTCATACACATCAATGCCCTTGCTATGAATAAATTCCATGACTGGAAGCAAGGGAACGCGCTGCTCTGAGGCCACCACCAAAGAATGATCGGGGCGGATTGTAACCTCGCTTTCCATAAAGCGGGCTCTCAGTTCGCCAATCAGGCTTTCAGGGCTTTTATCTGTAACAAAACGGATTGCATGGCCGTGGGAAATCATGGCCATCAATTCCGGGACAGCGCCTGACGCGACAATTTTTCCCTCCGCGATAAAAGCAACGCGGTCACAGATGCGCTCAGCTTCCTCAATATAATGGGTGGTGAGAAAGATGGTTGTGCCTTGCCGTTTCAAGCCTGCGATCATTTCCCGGATTTGCCGGGAGCTTTCCACATCAATGCCCGTTGTCGGTTCATCCAGAAACAAGATTTGTGGAGAATGGATCAGCGCTGCCGCGATAGTCAGCTTGCGGCGCATTCCTTTGGAATATGCTTTGAAAGGCCGCTTGCCCGCGTCTTTCAATTTGAATTGCTCCAACAGCTGCCGGGCTTTTGTTTCCCGTTCTTCCTTTCGCATGCCATACAGGGCAGCGCAGAAACAGAGGTTGTCAAACCCGTCCATCTCGTTGTAAAGATTGCTTTCATCCGGAACAATCCCCATAGCGGCCTGCGCCTTCTTGGGCTGCTTCCTTACATCAATGCCATCAATCGTAATTTGCCCGGCAGTAGGGCGGGACAAGCCGGTCATCATGTTGATGGTGGATGTTTTCCCCGCTCCGTTCGGTCCCAAAAAACCGAAGATCTCGCCCTTTTCAATTTCAAAAGAAATACCGTCCACAGCGGTGAAACTGCCGTACTTCTTTTGAAGATTGGCAACGCTGATCATTTGCTTGATCTCCATATCTCCCTATTCGGGTTTGCCGTGGCAAAACTCCTTGACCTCGTCGCTGCATTCACCTTTCTTGGGGCAGTCCTTCTTTTCGTCAGCGGGACAGTCATCCCGGCTTTCCGGCCGGCAGGCTTCCTGCTCAATATCAGCCAGGGCTTCAATTTCCTTTGCCAGTTCGCGCAGCACCGTCCGCTCCACAGTATAGTGCATGAAATATCCGCGTTTTTCCCCTGCAAGCAGGCCTGCCTCCCGCATCACTTTGAGATGCTGGGATATGGTTGCCTCGGTCAGGCTCAGCTCGTTTGCCAATGCCCGGACACAGTAATTGCGCCGCAGGAGCAATTTTAAAATGCTCATCCGTGTTTCGTCAGCGATCGCCTTCAATACTTTTTTCTTATCCATGATGATCCTCCCGCAATTTAATTAGCTTTTCGCCTAACTAAACTATAGCGCGCGAAATCAATTAAGTCAACACCTAAATAAAATGTCCTGGCCGGAACTGCTCCATCACACAAATTAAAAATTGACTCTCAGTGAAATGAAAAAGTATGAATACGATCAACGGGAACCGCTCCTGATCGCGTGATTCATCTTTACATAGAGCGCGATCGCTATGATCTCCGCCACGGCAGTAAACGCGACGATCAATTTTGTTAATTTCATATCGTACAACAGCCCCATCAGCGCCGACCCGGCGAGCAGCGCCAGGCCGTAAGCCGAATTGAAAATGCCGTAGCCTGTCCCGCGCTTGCGGCACGGCGTGATGTCCGCGATGGCGGAACGCATAATGGTCTCATGCGTTCCCATGACGATGCCGAAAAGCGCCATTCCCGCCGCGATAAGCGCCGCCGAATGGCTTAATGTAAGCAAAGGCAGCAGCATCGTCATCAACGGGATCGCCGCCAGCGCGAGAATGCCTCCCGTTTTCCTCCCGGTTTTCTCTTTCAACCGGTCATACGCCTTCCCAACGATCATCGCCGTCAGGGCGTCGACAAGCATCGCTGCTGAATACAGCATAGTAATATTGCCATCGGACATCAGCCGGTTCGCCTTCAAATGGTAGCCGATCGTGCTGAAATTGACGAAACCGGCTGCGCAGAAAAAAGCAAACACGGTGTAGCTCCAAAATACCGGTTCCAGTTTTTCGTTTTGAAACTCCCTGTTTTGAGCCGAAGGAAGCAAATTCGAGCCCTTGATCCTTTTGCGCGCGAAATATGAAATATAAAAACAGCATTAAGCATACGAAAGGCACGGCCAGCAGCTGATACCCCGACTGATACTCGCTGATTCCGCTTTTGCCCGCAAAATAAAACACAGCGGTAAAGACAAGCGGCCCCAAAAACGCGCCCAGCTGATCCAAAGCCTCCTGCAAACCGAAGGCAAACCCGATGCCTACCTGATTGTCCGCGACACCGGACAAGACCGTATCCTTGGCGGGATTGCGCAGCGCCTTCCCGATCCGCTCCATCACTTTCAAGAAACGAGCAAAGAATCTGTGATCTTTAATAATTGATTGATCATCCGGCAGCGCAAACACCCGGAAAAACCTTTCCCGTTTTACCATATTTTGACCCAACCTTAATCCGCCTTTAATCCCTCCGCGGGCTGGTTTTCATTTTCAACCGCTATGATGCCATTGAAAGCAAGCCCGGGGGATCCCGACAACAAGCCCGGGGGGATTTGGGAAAGGAAGGTACTCATGAATCATTTTGACATGGCGCAGACCCTGCGCGAGAAGACCGGCATCACCTACGGGGAGGCGCGCCGCGCCCTGGAACAGGCTGGCTGGGACATCCTGGAGGCCATGGTGGCCCTGGAAAAGGAAGGCAAGCTCAATCACGACAACACCAACAAGGAGGAACCCATGGAAAACGCCAAAGCCCAAAACACCCAAAGCACCGCCAGGAACATCGAAAACGCCTTTATCCGCTTCTTCCGCTGGCTGGGCAACCTGATCTCGAAAGGCAACCGCAACCACTTCATCATCACCAAGAACGAGCGCCGCGTGATGGCCGTGCCGGTGACAGCCGCCGTGGCGCTGTTCCTGCTGTTTCACGCCGCCTTTATGTTCTTCCTGATCGTTGGCCTGATCATGGGCTACCGCTTCAGCTTTGAGAGCGAGCAGCAGGCCGCGGCCCGCGACAAGGACGTCGAGGAAGCCCGCCGGGCCGCCGACCAGATCAACGATCACCACACTGTCAACAGCTTCGACACGAGCGCCTGGACAGGCAGGCTGTCATAAAACACCCCCGCTGCGGGGTGTTTTATGCTGAGGAAACATGGCCGCTTTGCCGGGCAAAGCCCGGGCGTGCCCTTATTCCGTCACCAGCGTAGCGAAATAGTCCTCCGGCGTCTCCGCGCGGCGGATCAGGCGGTACTCGCCCGACTGCGTATACAGGATCTCCGCGCAGCGCAGACGGCCGTTGTACTGGTAGCCCATGGCATGGGCATGGGCGCCGGCGTCATGGATGAGCACCAGGTCCCCCTGATTGATCTCCGGCAGCGCCCGCCGGACAGCGAACTTGTCGTTGTTCTCGCACAGCGGCCCGGTCAGGTCGTAGACCCGGTCATGCGGCGCGTCCCGCTTGCCGGCCACGCTCACATGGTGGTAGGCGCCGTACATCGCCGGGCGCATCAGGTCGGCCGCGCTGGCGTCCAGTCCGATGTAATCGCGCCAGATCTCCTTTTTGTGGATGGCCCGGGCCACCAGCCAGCCGTGCGGCCCGGTCAGCAGCCGGCCCAGCTCGGTCATCACGCGCACATCCCCGCGCGCGCCGAAGGCGGCCCGGTAGGCCTGCCGCACGCCCTCGCCCACCTGAACCAGGTCCAGCGCGCGCTCATGTTCACGGTAGGGGATGCCCAGCCCGCCGGACAGATTGACAAAGTCCAGTTCCAGGCCGCTTCGCGCCTCCAGCGCCAGCCCCGTCTCAAACAGCCAGGCCGCGCTAAGCGGATAGTAATCCGCGTCCAGGATGTTGGACGCCGTCATCATATGCAGGCCGAAGCGCCGCGCGCCCAGGGATTTGAGCCGCGCCAGTCCCGGCGCCAGCTGGCAGGGCATCCAGCCGAACTTGGCGTCCAGCGCGCCGCCCATGATGCCGTTGTGCGCCACGCCCTCCTCGCCCGGGTTGATGCGCAGGCTGACCAGCTCCGGCACGCCGCCGTTTGCCGCCAGCAGGTCCACGTCGCTGGCGTCATCCAGGTTAATCGTGGCCTCCATCGCCCGCGCCTGGGCCAGCTCGGCCCCGGGCATCGCGTTGGCCGAAAACATGACCTGTTCCCCCGAGGCGCCCAGCTTTTGCGCCAAAAGCAGCTCGGTATGGGAGGAGCAGTCCAGACCGCAGCCCTCCTCCATCAGTATTCGCAGCACCGCGGGGTTGGGCAGCGCCTTGACCGCGTAATACTGCTTGTAGCCCGGGTTCCAAGCAAAGGCGGCGTGCAGCGCGCGCGCCGCGCCGCGGATGCCCCGCTCGTCATACAGGTAAAACGGCGTGGGAAAGCGCCGCGCCGCCTCGGTAAATATAGTGTCCGCCAGGGAAAAATTGGGCATGCGTCCTCCTTTGTATCCTGTATACAGGAAATGATGACAGTATATCAAAAGAAAAAAGCCGGGCAAGCATTTCCCGCCCGGAAATACAAAGGGGATGCATCCGGTTGATTCTCTTTTCGTGCACATCCCGGATTCTTTGATAGGATGTTTTCTTCCCGTTGATCTCCCGTTCCCTGTCATCAAAAAGCTTTTTAATGTCGCTGACGCTACGCGTACCTGATCGGGCCGGCATTGATGAACTTGAAATTGCCCACTTCAAATTTCTTTTGCGTGACGCGTTCCCCCAGCTCACGGGACTCCATAAACTCGTTGGTCACGACCACCAGATACTGTCTTTGCCCCTGGTTCACCAGATAAAACTCCTTGTCCAGATTGTTCAGCCCTTTGGCAATCGGGAACACGTTGATCAGCGGCGTCAGCAGGAAGACCGCCCAATCCATGATATTTTCCGCTTTGGTAAGTTTTTCCTCCGCCAGCAGGGTCATGATGTCCGCGTCCGGATATTTTTCGCGCACAATCTTATCCTTGATCACCTTCTTCCTGCCCTTTCCGTATTGGGACAGGTCAATCGCTTCCCGGACAACCGACAGGTCCAGTTTGGTTCCGTCCTCCAGCAGGTAGTCCAGGCTGATGTCCAGGGCGTAGGCGATGGCTTTGAGGTTCTGCACATCCGGCAGGCCCCTGTCCGTCTCCCATTTCGTAATGGCGGACCTGGAAACGCTCACCTTGAGCGCCAGTTCCTCCTGGGACATCTTCGCGTTCAGCCTTGCCTGTTTCAATTTCTCTCCAAAGGTCATTTGGGACACCTCCGTTTGCTCTTGATGTGCCCATCGTACACGCCGGCAGCGCCGGAATACAAGAAACGCTCCGTATCAGCCCTGTTACTCTCCGTAACAAAGAGGTTTTTGAAGCTTTTTTCCGGATATTTTCTGTTCCAATTTCCTGCCGGTAAACACAAATCCTTTCTTCCGGTAAAACTCAGCCGCTTTTTTGTTGCCGTCAAGAACAAACAGCACAACCGGGTTGAGCGGCAAAGCATCCGTGCGTCGTTTCAGCAAGGCCCCTCCAACGCTTTGTCCCTGATGTTTTTTCAGAACATACAGCCCTGTGATTTCCGAAGAATGACGGATGCTGACAAAATCCCGGGACTTGGGAAGAAAGCTCGCGAATCCGACGATCTCGTTGCCCGCGACAGCGACAAACGTATTCTCTGGATTGTGTTTGATTATCCGCCGCCATCCGGGGCAAAATCATCGCCGGGCCGGTATTCATCCTCCCCGGCAATCAGCCCGCGCTCAGGACCCCCAGGGCATCTCCTCGTCATGCAGGCCGCAGCCCGGGCACACCCCGCCGGCAGGGAAGGCGCTGCCGCAGTTGGGGCATTCCTCGCTCGGCTTTTGCCAGGGGCGCTTGCGCCGCCGGCGCGCTTTGCGCTGCGCGCGCGTGGGAACCGGCGCCATGAGCTCATCCGGCAGGAAATCCCGGCCGGGATCGATGTTGAATACGGCCTCCAGCAGGCCGGGCTCTTTCTCAGGTTTCATCGGCCGCCTCCTTACGGGCAGTTTGTCGATGTACCCATTATATCACAGGCTTTGCCCGCGCTTGACAAAGGCAGGGAGCGCGCTTACCATTTACTCATCAGCGTTTCCTTGCCCTGTCTGTAAAAGGAGATGAAAATGAAAAGATTCCCGGCCCTTTTTCTGGCAATATCCCTGCTGTTCACCCTGGCGGCGCCCGCCCTGGCGGAATACATGTCTGACAAAGACTATGAAATACTGACAGCTGCCCTGGCCTGGCATGACACGCGGCCGGTGTGCCTGTCCTTTGGTATGATACTTCCGCAAAACGGCCAGCCCGCCGGGCTGTTCGTCACAACCGGCGCGCCTGAGCAGCCCTGGCAATCCAGCGATTTCGCGCTGTGGTATGTCGCCGGCGGCCTGACGCCCCAAAAGCTGTTTGAGGGGCGCGACCAGCCCGTGCCCGAAGACCCCTGGGTGGACATCCTCTATACCCCCACCAGATACATCGATGTGTTTGAGCACCTGGGGCAGATCTATTTGCTGGTCACCCTTGACCGGGGCAACCGCAACGGGATGGAAAGCCGCCTCTACCTGGCAAGCCCGGAGGGCGCGCGGCAGGTGGAGGGCTTCTACTACGGAGCCTGGGCCGCGGGCGCGGGCCTGTATACCATCCGCGTGAGCGACAGCATGCTGCCGGGGGCGGAGGCCATGATGGCCGAGTATCCCGTGTTTATGACGCTGCAGGATGGCCGGGCGCGTAGGCACAACGGCCTGCCCATCGCCCTGGCGGACCTGGGCGGGCTCCAAAACGGCCGGGAGCTGCTGGACCGGCTGTCCGCCCTGGAGGGGGAGGTCAGCGGGGTGTTCTACCTGCCGGACGAGCTGGTGGTCATCAACCTGAATGTGGACAACACCGCCTCCCCCAACTATCCCAGGACCGGCATTGAGACCTATTACAAGATGCTCTTCCTGTCTGTCCGTGACGGGGTGGGGAAGCCGCTGGCCTGTCCCAGCGCCGCGCTGGAAAGCCTGCTGGACCCTCTTGTTGACATGGGCGGTTTCTGGCTGCCGGCCGGCAGCATGGAGGAGGCCCTGCTCGATGGCCATTACGAGCCCTACCCCGATCATCCGGACCAGATCCGGCCGCCAGTCTTCCCTTACGCCGCCACCAAGCTGCCAGGCGCCAGCCAGGCCAACAGCGCCCCTCAGGCCAATGGCCCCCTGTCGGTCAATCTCTTTTCCAGCCGCGCTGCCGCCGCCGCGGGCGAGCGGGTCACCCTGTCCTGGCAGATCACCGGCGGAACGCCGCCGTATAAGGTGGAATACCTGGATGTGCTGGACTTTGCCTTCACCCACACCTCCCAGGGCAGCTATGGGGAGCACAGCTTCACGGTGCCCGGCGGCATGCGCCCCTCCCCGACCATGCTGCTGTGGGTGACCGACGCCGCCAGCCGGGAGAGCACCGGGTTCAGGCTGCCCATTCCCCTGGAGCTGCGCGACGCCTGGGACCATCCTTTTGAGGAGGTCTACCTGCATACCGACAGCCGGCTCGCGAGCCCGGGGCAGCGCCTGAGCGTGGACGTGTACAGGCCCTACTCACAGGAAGCCGGCGGCTATCTCGACTTCTACGCCGAATGGACGGTGCGCGACGCCCGGGGCAAGATGCTTGACCGGCAGCGCCAGCCCCAACAAAGCTACACAGTGGAACAAGCCCACAAAATCACCCTGAGCTATACGCCCATGGGCGGCGCCACCTGTACCCTGGAGATCAAGCAGGAGTCCCCCGCCGGGGACGGCAGCTACTTTATCCTGGGCAGCAAGGTCTTCCCCATCTTCTCAGACGCTCCCCAGGAGGTTCCCTCACAGCCTCAGCCCCCGCAGACCGGCGGCCTGCCGGCCAGCCTCAACCAGCGCATGGCCACGCGCTCGGGCCCGGGCACCAAATACACCGAGGAACTGGGCACCCTGCCCCAGTCCACGCGCATCACGCTGTATGAGTACGTGGTCACCCAAGGCACTCCCTGGGGGATGGTGGAGTTTGAGAAAAACGGCAGGCTCTACCGCGCCTACACCGGCATGAAGCGCATCGACACCACCCAGCCCGTGCCGCTGGGCTCGGACTCCTACTACACCCGCACCCTCTCCAAAAGCTATACCGCCTACTACGGCCCGGGCACGGCCTACGCCACGCGCGGCGCCAAGGCCCCCAAGGGCGCCAGCGTACGCGTCTATGACAATGTCAACGGCTACTTCCTGTGCGATTACCAGTCCGGCGGGTCCTGGGTGCGCGCCTGGCTGCCGGGGCTGTAGCCTTCCCGCTCTTCATCCCGGGTCTTCATCCCGGCGCGGCGGCTGTGTTGCGCCGGTGCTTGGCCTGTGGTATGATTACCCGGTATTTGACGTGTAAAGGAGTCATTGATGGACATGCGCCTGGCGGTAAGCCAACTGTTGCGCGAGGCGGTTCAAAGCGCTTTCCCGCAGCTGGCACAGGAGGATTTGCCGCAGCCTGAAGCCCTGGAAATTCCCCCGGACAGCAAGCTGGGGGATTTTGCCTACCCTTGTTTCCGCCTGGCCCGGCCGCTGCGCCTGGCGCCGGCCAGGATCGCGGAGCAGATCGCCTCCGCCGTGGGCGACAACCCGCTGGCCGCCGCGCGATGCGTGGGCGGCTATGTCAATTTCCTGTTCCACCGCGCGCGGTTTGCCCGCGATGTGTTGAGCCGCGTGCTCGCGCAGGGCCAGGAATACGGCAGCCGGCCTGACAACGGCAAGACCGTGGTGCTGGACTATTCCTCCATCAACATCGCCAAGCGCTTCCACATCGGCCACCTGTACAGCACCGTGCTGGGGCACAGCCTCAAGCGCATCTACAGCCACCTGGGCTGGAAGACCATCGGCATCAACCACCTGGGCGACTGGGGCACGCAGTTCGGCAAGCTGATTGCCGCCTACAAGCGCTGGGGCAGCCCGGAGATGCTCGATAAGGGCGGCGTGGACGCCCTCAACGAGCTGTATGTGCGCTTTCACCGCGAGGAGCCTGACCTGCCCGGGCTGAGCGAGGAAGGCCGCGCCTGGTTTCGCCGGATCGAGGAAGGCTACCCTGAGGCCCTCCGGATTTTTGACCGCTTCAAGGAGCTCACCCTGGCCTATGCCCAGACGGTGTACGAGCAATTGGGCATCACCTTTGATTCCTACAACGGCGAAGCCTTCTTCAACGACAAGATGGGCCGCGTGATTGACGAGCTGCGCGAAAAAAACCTGCTGGCTGAAAGCCGCGGCGCCCAGGTGGTGGACCTGGAGGCCTGGGACATGCCCCCCTGCCTGATCCTCAAGTCCGACGGCGCCACGCTGTACGCCACGCGCGACCTGGCCGCGGCGCTGTGGCGCAAGGACACCTACCACTTTGACAAATCCCTGTATGTGGTCGCCTACCAGCAGAACCTGCACTTCAAGCAGATCTTCAAGGTGCTTGAGCTCATGGGCTATGACTGGGCAAGCGAGCAGATGGAGCATGTCGCCTACGGCATGGTCAGCTACGAAGGCCAGGCCATGGCCACCCGCGAGGGCCATGTGGTCTACCTGGATGACCTGCTCAGCCGCGCCCGGGAAAAGGCGCTGGACATCATGCGCGAGAAAAGCCCGGACCTGGGCGAGGCCGCCGGGGAGGCGGCGCGCATGGTGGGTATCGGCGCGGTGGTGTTTACCGCCCTGCAGAACAACCGCATCAAGGACATCGACTTTTGGTGGGACCGCGCGCTCAATTTTGACGGCGACACCGGCCCCTATGTCCAGTACACCCACGCGCGGTGCTGCTCGGTGCTCTCGAAGGCGGAGGAGCCCGCCGCGCAGGCTGATTACGAGGCGCTGACCAATGACGAGGCGCAGGCTGTGCTGCGGCTGCTCTCCCGTTTTCCCGAGGCCATTTCCCAGGCGCAGGCGGACAACGAGCCCTCCGCCGTCACCCGCGCCACGCTGGAGGTGGCCAAGGCCTTCAACAAGTTCTATTATGAGCACAGAATCCTCTCCGGCGAGCCCGGCGCAGTTGCCGCGCGGCTGGAATTGACCCGCGCAGCGCGCGATGTCATCCGCCTGGGGCTGTACCTCATCGGCGTCGAAGCCCCCCGGCAGATGTAACAAGGAGAACTTATGCGTTTTACCAAAATGCACGGCATCGGCAACGACTACATTTTTGTCAACTGCTTTGAGGAGGTCGTCGAGGATCCCGAGCGCCTGGCCCTGGTGATGAGCCAGCCTCATTTCGGCGTGGGCTCGGACGGCCTGGTGCTGATCGAAAGCTCCGAGACCGCTGATTTTGGCATGCGCATCTTCAACGCCGACGGCTCCGAAGCCGAGATGTGCGGCAACGCCGCGCGCTGCATCGGCAAGTTCGTCTATGAGCGCGGCATGACGCGAAAGACCAGGCTGGCGCTGGAAACCAAGGCCGGCATCCGCATACTGGAGCTGACCGCCGACAAGGGCAAGGTCAGCCGTGTCAAGGTGGACATGGGCAGCCCCGAGCTCAACCCCCGCAACATCGCGGTTGATTTGCCGGGCGAGATCGTGCTGCGCCACCGCCTGCAGATCATGGGCCAGAACTGGTATATCACCTGCGTCAATATGGGCAACCCGCACTGCGTCATCTTTGTCAAGGACCCGGAAGCCATCGATGTGGCCACCCTGGGCCCGATGTTTGAAAACCATCCGCTCTTCCCACGCCGCACCAATGTTGAGTTCGTTCGCGTCATCCGCCGTGACGTGCTGCAAATGCGCGTCTGGGAGCGCGGCGCGGGCGAGACCCTGGCCTGCGGAACCGGCGCCGCCGCCGCCCTGGTGGCCGCCGTCCTCAGCGGGCTGTCTGACCGCACCATTCAAATGAAGCTGACCGGCGGCAACCTGGAGTTGTCCTGGAACGCCGAGGATAACCATGTCTACCAGTCCGGCCCGGCCGAATACGTCTTTGACGGGGAATGGCTGGGCTGAACCGCGTCCGGAGGCCTGTCGCCGGGTTGTTTGCCGCGCGCCTTTTTAGCGCGCCCCGGCGCCGCAGGGCCTGATCGCTATGGAGGAACCATGTATATCAACGAATATATCGCGCAAATGCCGGCCGGTTACCTGTTCGCTGAGATCGCCCGGCGCGTCAAGGAGTATGAGGCCGCGAACCCCCAGGCTCCCGTCATCCGCATGGGCATCGGGGACGTTACCCGTCCGCTGGCGCCCTCGGTGGCGCGCGCCTTTGCCGACGCCGCCCTGGCCATGGGCACGCCGGAGGGGTTCCGCGGCTACGGCCCGGATGGCGGCTATCTCTTTTTGATTGAGCAGATCCTCCGCCACGATTACCGGGCCCGGGGCGTCCATCTGGACCCGGACGAGGTATTCATCTCCGATGGCGCCAAGACGGACACCGCCGGCATCCAGGAGCTGTTCGCCCCTGACGCCACCATCGCCGTGACCGACCCGGTCTACCCGGTCTATGTGGATTCCAACGCCATGGCGGGCCGGCTGGGCAGCTATCAGGACGGCCGCTGGCAAAAGCTTGTCACCCTGCCCTGCACCCATGACAATGATTTCGTGCCGCAGCTGCCAAGCCGGCGGGTCGATGTGCTATACCTTTGCCTGCCCAACAATCCCACCGGCACCGTGCTCACTCACAGCCAGCTGAAGGTCATCGTGGACTGGGCGCGGGCGAACGACACCCTGATCGTCTTTGACGCGGCTTACAAGGCTTTCATCAGCGACCCGCAATTGCCCCGGAGCATCTACGAGATCGAGGGCGCCAGCGAAGTGGCCATCGAGTGCTGCTCCTATTCCAAGTCCGCGGGCTTTACCGGCGTGCGCTGCGCCTGGACGGTTATCCCCAAGGCGCTGAAGGGGCGCAGGCAAAATGGGGAGCCGGCCTCCCTCAACGCCCTGTGGGCGCGCCGCTGCGGCAGCAAGCACAACGGCGTCTCCTACCCGGTGCAAAAGGCGGCGGCAGCCACCTATACCGAGCAGGGGCAGGCCGAGATCAGGGACATCATTAATGTCTACAAGCAAAACGCCGGCCTGCTGCTGGACGCGCTGTCGGACACCGCCTGCCGTCCCGTGGGCGGCGTGCACGCGCCTTATGTATGGCTGAAAACGCCCGGGGGCATGAGCGGCTGGCAGTTTTTTGACTACCTGCTCACAACAGCGCAGGTGGTGGGCACGCCCGGGGAGGGCTTTGGCCGGGGCGGCGCGGGCTGCTTCCGCCTGACCGCCTTTTCCACCCCGGAGAACACCAGGGAAGCCGCCCGCAGGGTGCGGGAAGCGCTGGGCAGGCTCTAAGGGATTTCAACCCTCCCGTGAGGGGGGCCTCCGGCCAACGGAACACATCACATAACGACGGGCAATGACAAAGGAGATATGCCATGATACGCGCGATCGTAGGAGCCAACTGGGGCGACGAGGGCAAGGGCAAGCTGACCGACGTGCTGGCCGAGCAGGCCGACCTGGTCGTCCGCTTCCAGGGCGGCGCCAACGCCGGACACACCATCATCAACCAATACGGCAAGTTTGCCCTGCACCTGCTGCCCAGCGGCATCTTTCATGAGCGGGTGCTCAACCTGATCGGCCCAGGCGTGGCGCTGGATCCCGAGGCTTTCCTCAGCGAGCTGGACAGCGTGCTGACGCGCGGCATCGCCCACCCGCGCCTGGGCATCTCCGAGCGCGCGCAGGTGCTGATGGATTTTCATATCCTGCTGGACACCCTGGAGGAGGAGCGCCTGGGCAAACGCAAGTTCGGCTCCACCAAGTCGGGCATCGCCCCCTTTTACTCCGACAAGTACGCCAAGGTGGGCATCCAGGTCTGCCAGCTGCTGGACAAGGACCTGCTTTATGAGCGCCTGCTGGGCTCCCTGGTCAAGAAAAACGTGCTCATGGAGCACCTCTACCACCATGAGAAGCTGGACGCGGACGCGCTGACGGAGAAATACTACGCCCTGGGCCAGCGCCTCAAGCCCTGGGTGGTGGACACCGGCCTGCTGCTGGACAAGGCCCTCAGGGCGAACCAGAATATCCTGCTGGAGGGGCAGCTGGGCGCGCTGCGCGACCCTGACCACGGCATCTACCCCTATGTGACCTCCTCCTCGCCCCTGGCCGGCTACGCCGCCGTGGGCGCGGGCCTGCCCCCCTGGGCCATCACCGAGGTCATCGCGGTCACCAAGGCCTATTCCTCCAGCGTGGGCGCCGGGGTCTTCCCCTCCCAGATTCATGGCGAGGAAGCCGAGGAGCTCAGGAAGCGCGGCGGCGACGCGGGCGAGTACGGCGCCAAGACCGGCCGGCCCCGGGACGTGGGCTGGTTTGACGTGGTGGCCACCCGCCACGGCTGCCTGGTCCAGGGCGCGACGCAATTGGCCATGACCAACCTGGACGTGCTCTCCTACCTGGACGAGATCCCTGTCTGCGTGGCCTATGATCTGGACGGCGACACCATCTCGCACTTTCCGGCTACGCCGCAGCTCCAGAAGGTCCGCCCCGTGTACAAAATCTTCCCCGGCTGGAAGACCGACATCCGCGGGCAAACCGACTACAGCAAACTGCCGGGCAAATGCCGCGGCTATGTGGAGGCTATCGAGCAGATGGTGGGCACGCCCATCACCCTGCTGTCCACCGGCCCCCACCGGGAGGAGATCTGCCACCGCGCGGTATAAAGCCGCCTTCCCACCGCGCAAAGCGCTCCGCCGGGGCGCTTTGTCAATTGCTCATGAATGAAATCCCCGGACTGACGCGTTTAATAAGCAGAAGACAAATGTTGGAGCGTGAAACATCATGAAAAAAACGCTTTGCCTGCTGCTGTGCTGCCTCTTCCTGCTGCCGCCTGGCGCCCGCGCGGAGGAGGGGCCGCCCGCGCTGCCCGAAGGCAGCCTGATCCCGCTGGATGTCCGCCTGCCGGAGGGCCTCAGCCTCACGGTCCACACAGGGCCCGGCGACAACTACCCGGTTTCGGGCAAGGTCTCCACCAACGGCTGGGTGCAGGTGTTTGGCTGCACGCAGGGCCCTTTTGACCACCGGGAGGAGGTCTGGCTGTTCATCCAGTACGGCATCAGCCAAAAGAGGCTGCGCTTCGGCTATGTCCGTTGTGACGACGCTGAAAGCTTGCCGGGCATGCGGCCCCTGGAGGAGGCCTTGCCGGACAACAGCCTGTGGGTCATCAAGGAAAACACCCCCCTGACCGATGACCCCCTGCGCTCGCAGGCCCAGCTGGACAGCCTGGCGCCCGGCGCCCAGGTCATCCTGCTGGGGCATCTGGGCAAGTGGGCCCATGTGGAAACAATGCGCAAGGAAGGGCTCACGCGCGGCTTTGTGATGGATTTTGCCCTGGCGGACGCCGCCTGGCGCGATGAAAGCAAGCCCTTTGACCTGCGCGCCGCCTCCTGGGCGCCCATGGCGCGGGACTACGCCGCCACACGGGAGCAGTACACCCGGTATTTTCACATCTATGAACAGACCCGGATCCGTGAATTCAACACCTGGCTGCGGCTGGACTCCACTGAAAGCCGCGCCGCCCTGGAAGCGCTGTCCAATTTCCGCGTCATCGCGGGCCACGCCACCTGCGCGGACCTGCCCATCGCCCTAGCCAGCTATGGCTATACCAGGGACAAGGGCTGGGACTGGGAAGCGCTGCATTTCCTGCCCAAGACAGGCTACAACCGGGCCGCGCTGGACCTGGTGCTGGAGCCGGGCGAGGACATCAACAACCTGACCCTGGCTTGCGACCGGACACGCCCGGATGGCCGGGTGGACACCATCACCCTGCCCCTGCGCGATGTGCCGCTGGACATGGGCTGCCCCGCCGGCGGCGCGGCCTTCACAGCGACCAGCCATACCCCCTTCCATTATAAACGAGCCCTTCGAACCGAACAGGCCCTCAGCCTTGGCCAGCTGCTGGCGAACGAGCTGTACCAGCCCATGCCCTCCCTGCCAGAGGAGGTGGCGGAGCAGCCCTATGACACCGACCGCTATGCCCTGAGCCTGATCAGGGGGCAGATCACCAAGCAGCCCGGGGATTTTGGCGTATATGACGTCACCTTTGAGCTTGTGGACGCGCCGGAAGGCCTGTGGCTGGCGGCCTATGAGGAGTGCGGCCTCTGCGATGAGATCGACAGGTTTGACCTGATCGGCGGGGACGTCATCCTGCCCAACGGCCTGTGGGACGCCGAGGACGGCTACCACGGCAAGATGGCGGAAACGCTCAGCGGCGATTTCCACATCCTGCTGCTGGCGGATACAGGCCTGTACAGCCGGGAGGACCTGGACGCCCTGATGCCGAAGCTTCATATCACCGCCACCTTCTCAGGTGAAAAATGGAACATGAGCTATGAGCAGCACTACATCACCAGCGCCATCGGCCCGCGCAGCAGCGAGCGCGTCAGCATGGAAAAAATCGTCCGCGGGGAAGGCGTCCTGAGCGAGATGCCCCGCTGAGGTATACCCGGGGCGCGGGCAGGCTGCCCATTTTCCTTGACGCGCCACGCCGCTTTTCTGCCTGTACACACCTTAGCCCAACCGGTATGCCCAAGGCCTTTGCCGGTGGGTTTTTCTTAAATTTTCCTGCCCTTGTTGTTCTTAAATTTTCCTGCCCTTTACTTGTCAAACATCCCGGTCCATGGTAAGGTAACAGAGGTCGATAAAACTGAAGCAAACGCGTATCGGCCCGGTTGGAAGGCGTTTTCCTTGCATACATTTGTGTCCTGAATTTCGTTGCAAATGGAACTTGAAGACAGCGGGGTAATAGTGCGAAAGAAACAAGCAAGCCCGGGAGTCCAAGCCCCCATTCTGCGTACCCGGAGCCAAAAGAAAAGCCCTTACGAGCTGATCGAGCCATGGCTCTTTATGCTGCCGGCACTGGTCGTTTTTGCCATTTTCCTGTTTTTCCCCTTGTTCAAAACCATCTATTTAAGCACCTACCTGACCAATAATTACGGACAGGCCAAGGTGTATGTCGGTTTGCGAAACTATACGGACATCCTGACCGGAAAGTACGCCCCCGCTTTCTGGAACAGCATGTGGGTCACGGTGCGGTTTGTGTTCTTTGTCGCCTTTGGCAGCCTGCTGGTCGGGCTGACCACCAGCCTGCTCACCGCCAAAAAGTTCCCGGGGCGCGCTTTCGCCTCCGCCATTTACGCCATGCCCATCGCCATCGCCTCCGCGGCGGCGGCCATGAGCTTCAAGATGATTTTCCACCCCTCCATCGGCCTGGTCAACCGCCTGCTGGGCACCACCACCAACTGGCTCAACAACCCGGCCTGGGCCTTTCCCATCATCTGCGCGATCTCCGTCTGGCTGGCCAGCGGCATCAACTATATCTTCATCTCCGCGGGGCTGCGCAACATCCCGGATGAGTTGTACGAATCCGCGTCCATTGACGGCGCGGGCTACTGGAGGCAGCAGCGGCACATCACCCTGCCCAGCCTGAGCCCCACCCTGTTCTTCCAGATCATCATCAACATCATCAGCGCTTTCCAGTCCTTTACGCAGGTCAGGCTGCTCACCGCCGGCGGCCCCAATGAAACCACCAATGTTATCGTGTATTCCATCTACCTGGACGCTTTCAGGAATTTTCGTTTCGGCTCTGCCGCCGCCCGGTCCATTGTCCTGTTCGTCATCATCATGATCGTCACGCTGATCCAGTTCCGGGCGGAAAAAAGGAGCGTGCATTATCAATGACCACGGCCACCTTGACCCGCAAACGCAAAAAGAACCTGAACGCCCTGATGAAGGTGCTGCTGAACCTGCCCCTGGTCACCCTGATCATCCTGCCCCTGATCTACACCTTCATGATGAGCGGCATGCCCGCGGACCAGCTGTACTCCCGTCTGATCCCCACCCGGATGGATTTTATCAGCTACGTCCATGTGTTCACCCGCACAGGCATCCCCAGGCAGATACTCAACTCTTTTGTGGTGGCGGGCTCGGTAACCCTGCTGCAGATGGCCACCTGCAGCATGGCGGCTTTCGCCTTCAGCTTTCTGGAGTTCCGCGGCCGCAACCTGATCTTCATGTGCATCCTGGCGACCATGATGGTGCCCTGGGAAGCCACCATCATCGCCAATTATTTGACCGTCTCCTCCTGGAACTGGCTGGACACCTACAAGGCCATGATTTTGCCCTACTCCTGCTCGGCCATGGGCATCTTCCTCATGCGGCAAAATTACCTGACCTTCGCACGGGAGCTTCACGAGGCCGCCAAACTGGACGGCTGCAACAACTGGCGCTTCCTGGCCTCCATCGTGATCCCGCTGGCGCGCCCGGCGCTGGGCGCGCTGGGCGCCTATGTGTTTTTGCTGCAATGGAACCAGTACATGTGGCCGCTGCTGGTGACCAACTCGGACAAGGTGCGCACGGCGCAAATCGGCATCAGCCAGCTCTACGACATTGATTCGGAGCAGATCGGCCTGATGATGGCAGGGGTTGTGGTGGTGCTGGTACCCTCCCTGTCCATCTTTGTTTTCATGCAAAAGCAACTGATCGACGGATTGATGGCAGGCGCGGTCAAAGGATAGCCGGCAAATGTGCCCGCTGGCCCGCCGCCACTCACTCCAATAACGGGCACAGCGCCGCTTCGCGGCGATGAATACAGCCAAAAACGAAAGGAGTCTCCATGAAAAGACTGGTCGCATTTCTGTTGGTACTCATGCTGGCGCTCACAGGGCTGAGCGCGCTGGCCGAAGGCCAAAAAACAAAAGTGGTCTTCTGGTATTCGCTGGGCGGCACCAATGCCGAGGTCATCGCTTCCATGACGGAAGCCTTCAACGCGTCCCAGGACAAGATCGAAGTGGAAGCCCAGTATCAGGGCGAGTATGACGACGCCATCAACAAACTGAAAGCAACCGCTATGGGCGAAGCCCTTCCCTTTGACATCGTGCAAAGCTACGAGATCGGCTCCCGTTTCATCATCGACTCCGGCAAGATGGTGCCGGTGCAGACCTATATCGACAAGACCGGGTTTGACGTCTCCGTGATCGAGCCCAACCTGCTGGCCTATTACACCATCGACGGCATCATCAACTCCATGCCCTTCAACTGCTCCACCCCCCTGATGTACTACAACAAGACCGCCTTTGAGGAGGCGGGCATCACCGAGGTGCCCACCACGGTGGACGACATCCTGGAGATCGCCGAGAAGCTCACCACCTATGACGCTGACGGCAAGATCGAGCGCGCCGGCTTCACCTTCTCCAACTACGGCTGGTTCTTTGAGCAGTGGACAGGCAAAATGGGCCGCGAGTATGTCAACAACGGCAATGGCCGGACCTCCTACGCGACCCAGGTCATGTTTGACCAGAACGGCGCCGCGCTGGACCTGTTCAAAATGTGGCAGAAGATCTCCCAGTGCCCCTACACCTACTATATTGAGCGTGGCGGCACCTCCCAGGGCCGCGCGGCCTTTGTCGCCGGCAAAACCGCCATCTTCCTAGCCTCCACCGCCAACCTGGCGGGCGTGCTGGCCAACGTAGGCGACAGCTTTGAAGTGGGCACCGCTTACTTCCCCTATGTCAACGCGGAAGACAAGGGCGGCGTCTCCACCGGCGGCGGCACCCTGTGGATGGTCAATTCCGGGGACGAGGCCAAAATGGGCGCCTCCTGGGAGTTCATCCAGTACATGATTTCCCCCGAAAACCAGGCGATCTGGAACGCCAGGACCGGCTACTTCCCCATCAACATGAAGGCCCACGAGACCGAGACCTTCAAGAACAACATCGCCAAATATCCCCAGTTCCAGACAGCCCTGGACCAGCTGCACGACTCCGGCCCCCAGTATGTGGGCAGCCTGCTGTCCGTGTTCCCCGAGGTGCGCCAGTACGTTGAGGACGTCACCGAGGAAGTCTTCCTCAAGGGGCTCTCTCCCGAGGATGCCGTTGTCAAGCTGGCCAACCTGGCCAACGACGCCATTGAGATGTACAACCTGACCAACTACGAATAACGGCATCGGGATAGGTTTTCCCGATCCCCAACAATAAATCAGGCGGCGTTGGCAGATTTGCCGGCGCCGCCGCTTTTCTGCCTGTACACACCTTAACCCAACCGGTATGCCCAGGGCCTTTGCCGGTGGGTTTTTCTTTAAATTTTCCTGCCCAAGAAAAGCAAGAAAAGGAACACCCGCCTTTGACCGCCGCGGGTTTGACGAGCGGCGTGTTTTTATATAAAATCATGGCGATCTTCAGGTATTCCCCGCGGCGCGGGCAGGACAGGCGCGTGAGCGGTACCGGGCATGATACGGTCTTCGGTTATTTCTTGATTCCGGCGTGGGAGCGCATGCGGGCCCCGCAGGCCGCCGGCTTTGACAAGGACATGCTCTGGTGGGGCGGGAGCATCCGCTGACCCACGGTACGCCGCGCGCGCAGCGAGGGGACAATCCGGGAAAGCGCGCCGCGCGCGCGTCACCCCCGCCCGCAACGCGCGTACGGTTCAGCTGGCACGGCGAGGACGCCTCCATTGTAATCAAATCATAAGGAGTAATCACCGCCATGATGAAGGCAAAAATAGTCCGGGCAACGGCTCTTTTGCTCCTGTTCGCGACGCTTTTTACAGCCGGCCGGGCGCATGCCCTTGAAGGCCGGAAGTTTGAGGGCCCGGGCTTTGCAAGCCCTGAGGAAGCAGCAGCAGCCTATCTGATAGCTTTCAAAAACCGGGACCTGGAGGCCATGCTGGCCGCCTTCGCGGTGGAAAGCCTGGCCGAGCGCTATGATCTCCGGGAAACGCTGTCGCAGCTTAAGGCCTACACCCTCAATTACAGCATGCCACTGCCCAGCGTCGATGAGTTTTCTATACAATTCAATGCCTACGTGCGCGCGCAGCGCCTGATTGAACGAATTTTTCTCCAATATATGTCACTGCAGGCGCCTGCGGCGCTCAACAATTTCACACCAACCTTTCTTTCTGATCCGGAAACGCTGGAAGCTTTCATTGATAAGCTTCAAAAGGCTATTCTGGAGTTCCGCTTTGACGACCTGGCCATCACCGCCCGGCGGCAGCCGGAGGATCTCTGGAAAAGATACGCAAGCGAACCAAACAGGAGAGTTCTGCAGAGGGTTGCCGCGCGCTACAGCCTGGCGCCCGAAGACATCCGGGATGTTGTGCTGATCTTTGACGCGCTGGGACAATCCTATGCTTTCTGCGCTATGGCAGTCCGCCTGGACGGCCGCTGGTACCTGGAAAGCCTGGGCGGCAATATCGGCGCTTTACTGGGCATCCAGCACGCTCAAGGCGGCATCTCGCCGGTTGAGTTTCTGAATTTACCTCAGTAAACGGGACACGGACCAATTTCCGCCTGAGCCAGGGCAGCGACCGGTACGGTGTCGGGCGGCGTGGATTTTGGCCTGGACAGCCGGCCGGGCCGGCTTTTGCTTCGCCCCTGCAAAGGCGCGCCGTGTGACAGCGGCAGCCGCCAGGCCACCCGTGCGCGGGACGCTGGAAGCGGGAAAATAGAAACAGGCACGGAACCGCCGGACCCTGTGGCGGAGTCTAAAATAAAACGCTGTTTTTGGCTGTTTTTACATTCATAAAACCTCGTAAAATCAAGCTTTTCTGCGTGTAGAATTTATTTGACATCAGGAGTTTTCTTAGGTTCAGGTACGACAAATTGGAATTTACGAGTTCAGCCACTTTTTTAATAATCCATATGTTTGAATATCCTCTTTACTGCACATTTGTTCGGTTCTGCCACTTAAGTAGTGATGTCCAAAATTATTATCTAAATAAGTATTACCATTGATGACAATCGGATTTTTGTATCTCGGTCTGACATGAATATGTATATGCGGACATGGCTCCGGTGACTTATAAAAACTGTTCATCAAACAGCTCCAATTACAGTGTTCTACATTGAAAACTGTTTTTATGCATTTTTCGAATTTCTTTATCAACAGAAAAAGTTCCATCCATTCATCATCTTTGAGTTCCGGCAAAGAACCACAATGCCGTTTTAATACTGATATGTAATGCCCCTTTGTCAAGGGGGGAATGATCCGTGATGAGATTATTCAACAAAAAGTATAGAAGCCCTTTCATTCAAATCCGGCCTTGGCCATTCTGATATACGCGGATTGGATACCGCAGGTCAATGGTTCGCCGTGGGCGCTGCGCTCTGATTTCGGGGATCACATAGGTGCCGCCATAGTATTACCGCAGATCACCCGACCGTTGTTGGTCTTCCTGCTTTTTGTTCAGCAGTGGTTGTAGCGCCGTTTGGCGCGGAGGATGCCCTGCATCCTCTTGTGTGACCGTTACCTCAGCCTGTGGATGCTGTCAAGGCCTTGCCGCGTCAGCGGTGCGAAGCAGCCTTGACTTGCGTTCACGGGCTGTGGTACTACACTCTATGCCACATGATCGGTCAATAGTCCCCACATAAAACAGGCCAATTCCCGCGCGATGGCTGTTTTCGCCACATTGCCCCGCTTCCCGTTCTGTAAGGTCATTTGATAGTACCTCCTTCTCAGCCGTTCATTGGCTCTGTCCGCATAGGCTATCACCGTTTCGCTCTGTCCGCTTTGCCGCTTTTTCAGAGCCGATGATTTGTAACCGACTTTTCCCCGCGTGTAGCTTTGCGCCGCCTCCGTCAGCAAGGCGCGCACATGCACATTGCCCGCTTTGGTAATGCCCCCTCGCCGCACACTGTTCCCGCTTGAATGTTCGCAGGGAACCAGTCCCAGGTAAGACGCAAACTTTTCCGCCGTAGAAAACCGATGCATATCGCTCACCTCCGACACTACGGACAGCGCAGTCAGGGGTTTCACGCCTAGCAGACAGCAAAGCCGACCAACCGGTTCCCGATACCTTTCTTCCCTGCTGATCTCCTCAATGCGTCTGTCTAATCGTTCCAGCTTGTTTTGATGATACCGAAAACTGGTCAGGTATTCTTCCAGCGTATCCCCCAGCAGTCCTTCCGGTTGCAAAGCATCCAGCCATTTCATATGCGCCTGCGTCCAGTTGCTTCGCGTCCCACTGTACAGGTATCCATGCCGCAGACAAAAGGACAGGATTTGCTGTTTGAGCTTCTTGAGCATCTGGCAATGGTCATTGCGCATTCGGATGAATTCCTTGACTTGCTCATCCCCGGCGCTGGGAACATGAACGGGGCTGTAAGTTCCGTATGCCAGGCATTGCGCGATATTTGCGGCATCGCGTCCGTCGGTCTTGACCCGCTTCCCGCCGCGCGGGGACGGCAGCGTGGTGGGCGCCAGAATGATGCATTCAATCTTCGCTTTGGTTAACTGATGGTACAGCGTGTATCCCAGACATCCTGCCTCATATCCGCAGACGATCCGCGTTTCCTGCCCATACTTCTCCCTGAGACGGTGCACATAGGCAACGATTCGGCGGTAATCATTGTCTGTCTGGACGATGCCTGTCGGCTGTTTCATATCCAAAGCAAAATGTGCCAAAGTAAAACTGTTCCGATGAACATCCATTCCTACGTAAAGCGTGCTATAATGTTTCATGTAATGCCTCCTATTTGTATGTGGTAACCCCTGTGGATAGTAGTTTCATACTCATCTTACAGGTGAATCCTCGTTTCTACAAATCCCGGGGGCATTACATATTGTCTGAGGGGAGGGTTTCCTTTGTCGCATTCACGGCCTGTAACCATCATTGGCCTAAGCGGGCGATCTGCTTCGATGTCTGTCGAACGGTTTGCGCGAAGTGGAGAGACTATTCTCGGTCACGACCTGATCCTTGAGTCTGGCGAGAAAGGCTATAATCAAGGCCATTGGACTTACGCGTCTTTCCGTTGAAACGACCTTTATCTCCATCATTGGAGAGGACGAGAACGGACGATGCTGCAAAAACGATCTACTGCGTGAAGGTGTCGCGCACTCCCATTTTATTGAACGCAAGAACGCGAGCACATCTTTCGCTTCAATTAACCGAGACAAGAACGGAAACAATATCGTTGTACTCTATCCAAGTGTATCTGATTTGCTGACACCGACGGATATCGATAAATACAGTGATCTCATCCTTCAAAGCCACTACCTATTACTTTCGTTTGAAATTCCTATCATGGTGGTTGAGCATGCCGTGAGCATTGCGATGCAAAACAAGACCAAAGTGATTCTGAATCCCGCGCCCGCCCGTACACTTTCCCCAGAAGTTTTACGCGCGGTCAATCTTATAACGCCAAACGAAACAGAGGCCATGTTTTTGCTGGGCATATCATCCTATGAAACATGCAGCCCAACAGTACTCGCACGTATTTGGAGACAAAGCGCACTGGGTAGTGCTGTCATAACACTTGGCTCGGCAGGTGCGCTCGTTTTAACAAGTCATGCGAATACTCGTTTTAACAAGTCATGCGAATACAGCATATCATATTAAAGCGCCACATGTTAAAGTAGTAGATACGACTGGTGCGGGTGATGTTTTCAACGCAGCACTTGTTGCCATGCTTATAAACGGCTTTTTATTATTAGAATCGGCTAAACGTGCCGTATACCTAGCCAGTTTGAGCGTTCGCACTTGTGGTGTTCTTTCTTCGATTCCTTACATCCACGACATGTGTAACTATTATGAGCCTGACGTTGAAGCGTTCGAGATATAATTAACAAACAGATTATTATTACTTTGAGCGCTATAAAAAATGTGGCAAATTCATTCAGTTGCTGAGTCAAAGTACATTCTAAGAAACCGCTGACTTTATCCTCGAATAAACGGAACGATGATAAAATGGACACATAAAACAGTTCCATTCACATGTTTTCAGATAAGTAGGTAGACAGTGATTCACCAGGCCGAATCGTAGCATCACTTCAGTCATGACATTAGGGACAGATAGCCCAGGTTCTTCTTGATGTACCTGTTGTTGTAAAGCGATGAATATAGACGAAGATGTCTTTCCTGGCTTCATCCCGGCTCGGACACATACCATGTGGAGGACTCAATTTTCGTTCCAAGATGATAGAAAAGGTTCTTGCTACGGGTATTGCTGATGGACTTACCAGTTTGGAAAAAGTTTTGCCTTAGACTCAGCTTCTGTAACTGTTTCTGAACTGCTGCAATGGGTTGATGTCTGCTGCGGTCTGAATAAAGCACGCTCTCATGGAATAATTGTTAGTACCTCACCTGATTTAGATGTTCAGGACGGTATCTATACAGACTAGGCCTTCTTCTATTAGAATGTAGGGGGTTATTGCTGGATAGAGTTTGATTATCATCTTACATCCCATCGCTACACTGCCATATTGTACGCTGTGGACTAAGGAGATAACATAATCGAGAGTTTAGCGCATATTAAAATTTATGTTACCGGAAAAGAGGATAGGAGGTACACATGAGAAGAATAAGAATGGCTCTAATAGGGGCAGGTATATGGGGAGAATCGCATGCTAATATCTATCACGAGCATAAAAATGTCGAACTTGTTGCAGTCTGCGATCATAGTATCCATAGAGCAAATTCACTTGCTCAAAAATACTGCATACCATTTGTTTACTCAGATTATAAAAAGATGCTTGTAGAGTGCGATTGTGATGCTGTCGCAGTTGTTACCCCTGATTATCTTCACTGCGATATCGCTATTGCTTGTGCAAATGCAAAGAAACATATACTAATAGAAAAGCCCTTGGCGACTACTAAACAGGATGTATATGCAGTTTATGAAGCCATCAAGAAATCTGATGTTCGTGCGATGGTTGATTTGCACAATCGATGGAGCCCTCCGTTTAATGGCGCAAAACAGGTAATTGATAAAGGTGAACTTGGAAAACCAATAAGCGCTTACTTCCGACTGAATGACATTGTTTATGTTCCAACAAAAATGCTTTCCTGCGCTTCTAAGAGCTCTATTCTTTGGTTCTTAGGGAGCCATTCGTTAGATACACTATGCTGGTTACTAATGGACGATTTGGAAGAAGTGTATGCTGTTAAACATGAAGGTAAATTGAGTGGAATGGGAGTAGATGCCGTAGATGTGTATCAATCTACATTACGATTCAAAAACGGAACAATCGCACAAATGGAGAATGGGTGGGTCACGCCGGACGGTAATCCATGTATAAATGATATTAAGTGTAATCTGGTTTTTCAGAATGGGAAAATAGATATTGATGCATCTAATCACAGCCTCGTACAATTAACTACGGATAAAAGGGTGGAAACAGTTGATATCTTAGTTAGGAATCATGTGTTTGGCAGGTGTGAGGGATTCGCTTTTGAAAGTATACGTAGTTTTATTGATTGTCTAATAGAAGACAGAGAATTTCATGTTTCGTTGGAAGACGCAGCTAACACATCACTAGGATTACTCGCAATTAAGGAATCTGCAGAACGTGGTATACCAATTAGGACCGAGCAAATATAAAGAAGGTAGAGATTGATTGTTAGAACGTAAGCGTCAAACGCCCTTTACCACCCTACACACTTCTGGCACATTGATCGGCAACAATTGTACTACCTGATCTTCTACGCTCAGGTTCAGCTTGGGCGCCTCATGCATCAGCTAGGCTAGGTAACGATAGGGATCCAAGCCGTTTTCTTTGGCGGTTTCAACCATACTATAAATGATGGCGCTGGCTTCCGCGCCCTTGGGCACATTGGCAAACAGGGAAGTTCTTACGTCCCATTCAGCGAAGATTCTGTCAATCAAGGCACATCCTTGCGTACAATCAGCAACGGTACCCGCTGTAACAAGTACTCTGACCAGCATACCATGCGCATCCACGGCCAAATGTATCTTTGTGTTGAGCCCCCTTTTGTACGTTCCATGTCCTGATTACCTCCCACAGCTCCTGCCGCGTGAGGATGAACCTTGACATGGCTCGCATCTATTATCAACCATTCGTAGTTAGGACCATCAATGATACGTTCAAGTATTGTTTCCCGCACATCTTGCTCAACCCAACGCCGGAATTGCTTAGCCACACTGTTCCAATTTCCGTATTCCGGAGGCAAATCACGCCATGGCGCGCCTGTGCGTAAAATCCAAAAGACTGCGTTGATGAATCGACGGTTATCGTATGAAATTTCACCCCATTGTCTCTGTTGACCGGACAGATGTGGTTCAAGCAATGACCAAACCTTGTCTGAAATGTCGTATCTGTGCAATGCTGTGAACAAGAATAAATCTACATTTATCTTTGATATAATTATCCCATAAAAACACCTCGTGTCCACACTATATAGTTCACGGGTTACCTGTGCGATAGTTTTTAATGGAATAGTTGAGCTTGAATGTGCTCTTTTTGAATGGTTCATCCTATTTTTAGTGGACCTTGGAAACGGATAATCTCCTGTTATTATTTCCGGCTGTGAACTGTTTGGTCAACTGTCTGCTATTCTAGCATGGAACCCCCTTTCTTCATCGTCGATTACCCATCGTAGAAGGCTCACACTAAAATGTTTGATTTGGCAATAAAAAAGCCGGGGACAACATGAGCGAAGGCTGAAAAATGTGCTGACCATATAAATATTGCTCCATTCATTGTGCTTTTGTTCCTTGTTATTATATAGATAAAACTATATTATAGAATAAGTTATTTAGGCTGGTTAGCTTAAGGTTAAAAGTATAATAATCACCAAAAAAGAAGGAGAGCTGAAAATTAATGTTTAACGCAACGAGTTGAAAACCCGAACAGCCAAGAGAAGCTGTATGTAGCTCTGAATAAAAGTATAAGACAGATGTGAATTGCTGTTTGAGATGAACTCATTAGGTAATTAGGTAATCAACATAATTTTGAAAAAAGTCCTGATCTGCTAAGCAACGCCAGGTGAGTTTAAAACAGCAAAATCACTGACATGTCAGAATAAGGTGCTTGAGGAAAGGGGGGATGATTTGAAAGTGAGAGCATCTGTTTAGGTGAAAAGCCCACATCTATCTGCAGGACAAAAAGAACTCAAAGCCCTTTTCTCTAAACTGACCTTTATCGAGTCTGGTTTCGAAAACATCCAACCAGAATAACGAAAGGAGAGATTGTTGTGAAAAAGAAAATTCTGCTCAGATACATGGTTGCTTTGGTTTTGCTATGCTCCTTGTTACCGCTATATGTTATCGCTGAAGAACCGGCTACCCTCACATACTGGTGCTTGTTTGAGAACAACGCTTCCAAAACTGTGACCAATTACGCAGATCTTCCATTGTACAAGGAGATTATGGATCGTTTAAATGTAAACATCACATTTACTCATCCGCCAACTGGCATGGACAGGGAGCAATTTTCGCTGTTAGTTGCTTCAACAGTGTTGCCCGATATCATAGAATACAACTGGTATGCTAGTTATCCAGATGGTCCTCAAGCAGCATTGGATGAAAAAGTAATCATATCGCTGAACGAATACTTAGAAAATGGCTCATTGCCGAACTTGAAAGCCTTGTTTGACTCAGACCCGGCACTAGCAGCTTCCTGCAGAACTTATGAAGGAGAATATTATTGCTTCCCCTTTGTACGCAGCAATGAATTGATGGTCCAAAAGGGAGGCGGCTTGACGGTTCGGATGGATATTCTGGATCAGCTTGGCTTGCCTCTTCCTAAAACGATTTCTGATTGGGACAAGGTTTTTGAGGAAGCGCAAAAAGCAGGATGGAAGCATCCTTTCACAGGTTCCTACGACAGTCTTCATGGCACGGTCAATGGTGGTGATGAATCCGTTTTTTGTGGTGCCTGGGGTGTTGGCTATACTTTTTATCACATAGATGGCAAAGTGAAGTTTGGCCCCCTGGAGGAAGGATATAGAGCATATCTAGAAAAAATGGCTGAATGGTATACTAAAGGATATATCGATCCGGACTTTTTAACAATGGATAATTCTAGCTTGGACGGGAAGATGACCGGAGAGACTTCGATCGCTACATTCCGGTCACCGGATTCCGGAATTGGCGTATGGACGAAGAACCTCAAGGCGATCAAGCCTGAAGCGCGCTTTGTGGCTGCTCCTTTTCCGACTTTGGTAGAAGGTGAGACCCGTTATCTGTCCAATATGAACCTACGGTTTCAAGCAAACTATTCAGCCGCCATTTCTACGTCCTGTGAAAATGTTGAGGCTGCTCTGAGACTCCTGGACTATGCGTACTCTCCTGAAGGAAACTTGCTTTACAATTTTGGTGTCGAGGGCATAAGCTTTGAGTATGATGACCAGGGTGTCGCCCAGTACACAGAGTTGATTACCAATAATCCAAATGGTCTTACACTTAAGGAAGCGATGATTCTATGGTGTAGGAATACCGCCGGCGGACCATTTGTCAAAGAAGCCGGTCCCATCCTTGCGCAGCGTCGCAACAACCAGGATCAGTACGATGCGCCATTTATTTGGGACAAGTCTGTCGACTGGAGTCGCAACTTGCCCCGCATGGTGTACTCAGGCGATGAAATTGAGGAATATAATGACATCATGTCAGAAATCTATACTATCCTTGAAGAAATGACTGTTAAAATCATCATTGGTGACAAAACGATTGAAGCATATGATGATTATATCAAAGATATGTACAATGCTGGTATTGAGAATGCAATAACGATTGTACAGACAGCGCTGGATCGCCAGACTCAATAGAATATTGTTAGCAAGGCCTAGAATTTTGGAATTTTAGGCCTTGCTTTCCTTCTGATGAAAAAAGAATCTGCTTATCATCTAAGGCTATATTGTCAGTGGCTTAATGGCGCTTATGATGTGTACAGCATGCAAAAAGTTTTAAGTAAGAGGTTCAGTTGAAGCTGCATGGAAATGCTGGATATGTTTTAGATATTATTTGAAAGAGGTATTCATTATGAAAAAAATCTCAAAGATTGTTACTAACTTACCATGGGAGCAAAAACACAAACAATTGTTGGAAAACGCAGTCCCCGAAGCAAACATTGTGTATGTATCTCCCAAAGACAACGAATTGTTACAAAAGGAGATGGAAGATGCGACAGTTGTGATCATTGTTGGGCGACCTGATGTATCCAAAGCAAAGAAACTGGAGTGGATGCATTGGGATGCTGCGGGTCTGGACGCTATTGCGAACAAGAATTATATTGAAGCTGGTTTTGCAATTACAGGGTCTGCCGGTCGTTCAAGCCCGGCATTGGCTGAACACGTACTCTACTTTATGTTGAACCATGTGTATCACCACACAACCGTTCTGGCAGCTCAGAAAGCCCATCAATGGGGTTACCCTGGCCAGAGTGATATGAAAGCATTGTTTTCACAAACGATCGGGATTGTCGGCCTGGGTAATACCGGCCTGGCATTAGCAAAGCGTGCCAAAGCTTTTGAAATGAGGGTGCTTGCCTATGATCGTTCCATTCGTGAGTGCGACGATGTTGATGTTTTTTTTGCCGAAGAATTAGGGAACTCCATTGATGACATGATTCCAGAGTGTGATTTTATCGTTATGTGTTGCGCTTTGACAGATAAAACCTATCGCATGCTTGGTAAAAAACAGTTTGAATTAATGAAACCTTCTGCATTTATTGTAAACATCGGACGTGGAAAAACAATTGATGAAGCAACAATGCTAGATGCGTTGCGCGCCGGTAGAATTGCTGGAGCTGGTCTGGATACTTTTGAAGTGGAGCCTTTGCCACAAGATAGCCCGGTATGGGATACGCCTAACCTCTATGTCACACCGCATTTTACGCCTTCCTGTCCGGACAAGCTTGGACGTTCATTGAGCATTGTGTTACAAAACATCGAGCGTTTCCAGAAAGGAGAACCTTTGATCAATTTGCTAAAACCGGAGGATGCCTACACGAAGAATTGAATTATGCAATAAAGAATTCGTGAAAGGAGTGAGAATTTGATAGCCCAGCAGAGCCTTTTGGAACGTATACGAAAAGATTACTGGCGTAACAAAGTTCTAATTCTTATGATTTTGCCGGTCATCATTTACTTTTTGGTGTTTAAATACTTCCCAATGTACGGTGCTTTAATTGCATTCAAAAATTTTAAACCTCGTCTGGGATTCGCAGGTAGTAAATGGGTTGGCTTTGAACAATTTGAAAAGTTTTTTAATAGTCGCTACTTTAGCCGGATTTTAGGAAACACAATCAAACTCAGTTTGATGGAAATTGTGTTTGGATTTCCAGCGCCTGTTATCCTAGCATTGATGCTCAACGAAGTTAGAAGGAACAAATTCAAACGAGCAGTGCAAACCATTACTTATATGCCTCATTTCATTTCCATGGTGGTTATGTGTGGTATTGTTGTAAGTTTCTGTGATACCAACGGGATTGTTACACGTTTTTTTAGTTCATTGACAGAAACAGCTCCCAGAAATCTCCTGACAGTCCCGGCATACTTCAGACCAATTTATGTTATTTCGGGTATCTGGCAGGAGGTTGGTTTCGGATCGATCATCTATCTGAGCGCATTGTCTACTATCGATCCTGTCTTGTATGAGGCTGCTACGATCGATGGCGCCAATCGCTGGAAGCAGTTGATTCATGTTACCATCCCAGGAATCTTGATGACTGTAATGATTATGCTCTTGCTGCGTGTTGGCCGGATTATGAGTGTGGGGTATGAGAAGGTTCTTTTATTATACAATGCGAGTACTTATGAGTCCGCGGAAATTATCTCTACTTTCGTTTACAAAAGAGGCTTGTTGGATTCGGATTATTCCCTTGGTGCAGCAATCGATTTGTTCAACTCAGTGATTAACTTGGTATTGCTTTTAGTCTTCAATTCACTTAGTAAGCGCCTGACTGAGACTAGCCTTTTTTAGGAAGGAGGTAAATTTATTGTATTTTCAAAAATCCTTTCCTGAAAAGCTTGCAGATTTTCTGTTATATGCAGCACTTGGCACCTTGACATTCATTACACTATATCCGATATGGCATGTTGTAATGGCTTCTTTCAGTGATGGCGATACTTTGATGCGACACCAAGGGATGATTCTGATGCCACAAGGCTTTAGTCTGGCAGCATATGAAGTGGTGCTAAAAAACCGGTCAGTGTACAGTGGGTACTTAAATACAGTTTTCTATGTTGTGGTGGGCACAGCCATCAATCTAATACTGACGACTTTGGGCGCCTATGTCCTGTCTCGAAAGAACTTTTTCTGGCGTAATATCATCATGGTACTGATCACGTTTACCATGTTCTTTTCCGGTGGATTGATTCCAACTTATTTGCTGATAGAACGGATGAAATTGGTAGATACCCGTTGGGCATTAATCCTTCCTGGAGCAATTAACGCCTACAACCTGATTATCATGAGGACATCATTTGCCCAAGTTCCGGACGCATTGGAGGAAGCAGCGAGAATTGAAGGGGCAAATGATTTTCAGATTATGGTCAGAATTTTTATCCCGGTATCCAAAGCGGTCATTTCAGTTATGATTTTGTATTATGCCGTCAGTCATTGGAATGGCTGGTTTTCTGCAGTTCTTTATCTTCGTACTCGCACGTTGTATCCGTTGCAGTTGCTTTTACGTGAAATACTGATTCAAAATTCCATGGACAGCATGAAAGGAGATATTGCTATGGAAGACTTGGATATGATTCAGGATACAATCAAGTATACTACAATTGTGATTTCATCTTTCCCCATCATGGTGCTTTATCCCTTCTTGCAAAAGCATTTTGTGAGAGGTGTAATGATTGGTGCCGTGAAAGGATGATATTGGCAGCATTTGTTTACAGTTTTGGACAGGAAGTTTCTGGCACGTTCATGACCAGGCACAGTTATAAAACCTTGTACAAAACATCATTCTGTATTCTATATAAAGCAACAGTAATAATCGCAATGATTCCAATGAGAACCAAATTTAAATAATCCTTAGGATCTACACTTGCATGGAGGGAAAATATGGTTGTTGATAAGCTGGAAAACATCTCGCGGTATGCACTGATAATCAAAAATTGTGACAAACTGGATGCTTTCTTTAAGGCAAATAAATTGAAGAACCTAGAGCCTGGACGTTATCCTGTTGAAGGGAGCGACATGGTTGTCAATGTATTCGATACTGAAACCAGAACAGGCTTTCAAACGCCTTGGGAAATACACCATTTTCACTTGGATATTCACATTGTTATCAAAGGTTGTGAAGAAGTGGAATGGACGCCTGCACACAACATCACTCAGTCACGCGAGTATGTCAAAGAACGTGACGTAGAATTCTTTTCGGATGCCTTTATTGGTTCACGTGTGCTCATTGAGGAAGGATACTTCTGTCTTTTGATGCCCGAAGATGCCCATAAACCTGCTCAGGCACCAAACGATTTAAAAGCCAGCGAGAGAAAAATTGTTGTTAAAGCAGAGGTATAAATTTGAGAGGTGCATGGGCAATACTCATCTTGTGAAAGTATATATACAACTATGGTTCGGTGGGGTGTTTTGCCGGAGTCTGGCTTTTCAAATAATAGCATAACAATCCCCAGAACGAACGATCGCTAGGTCTTTTTGTTGGATTGATTCCGTACATCTTCTTGAGGTTATTCATCCATAAAAACAAAGTGTTCTTATGGATATAGAGTTCTTGGCTCGCTCGCTCAAAGTTGTAGTTGTGTTTCGATAGCGATGCTTCCATCTCGATCATCTGCTCAATGCTTTTTTTGTTGGATTCTGCAATGAAATACGAGTAAATGTCATGCATTTCTTGGATTGGTATGAATGATTTTGCCCATTCATCCACATAATCGTAAAAAAATTCCACTTTGCATTTTGCCTGTGAACAATTACCGAATACCCAAAGCGCTCGTTTATAAGCTTCATGGTATTTGTCTAGGCGTTTGCAAAAGCTGCCAACATAGGCTTGGGTTTGCAAGCCAAGTGAATCGAGTTTTCTGAGAAATTCTTCCAGAAAAGAGCAGACGATATCCTTGTATTCACAGTATTTGTCCTTATCGCAAGGCATCATTTTGAAGATGACCAACCCATGGTCTTTCCATTGTAAAATAATATCCTGTTCCGTATAGTACTTATTGCTAGATATGATCCCCAGTAGCATGGACTTGTAAGTAAGCGGAAGTTCATGGCTAATCTTTACCCATATTGGTATCCGGTAGACAGAACGGTCAATGCTCAATTCTGTCGCCCATCGGATCAATTCTACCTCAGTTCTCGATCCTTGCATCAAGCCGTTTTCAAACAAACTACGTTGTGAATTGCGCAGAGTTAATTCATGCAGTTCGAACTCACGCTCTACCATCATTTCAACAGTGAGCTTTAGAATATGAATAAAAAGCCGGACTTTATCAGGTTCCCCGGTGATACCCAAAACACCCACCCTAAATCCTTTGAACTTGATGATGGTATTGATTCCGTTTTTTGTGCCAATAAACTCATCATCATCTGATGTTTCAAGCGTATCACTATATGTGCTTAGAATCTGGTATGCTAGTTCATGGAAGTTTCCCACGCGATTTGGATTAGAGCTTGCAATGATAACACCATTCTCGTCCATAATATTGATATCGTAATTGATAGTCTTCTTAACTCGATCAATAATCATTGATGCCATATCCCCATTGATGGAAATAGGAGCATTCTTATTGCTTATGGTCTTGCTTGCCATTAATAACCTCCTTGTTATCATAGGAAAAAGCATAATTAGTGTCTCCTGAATAACCAACAATTCAGCCACACAGGCACGCCAACGGTACCGGCGTGTCTGTTTTTGTGCTTTCCGACCGGCGAAATAGCGCTGCCAAAAAGAGCCAAATGTAGAGCCTCAGCCGCCTGAACAGGTTCCGGGTCAGGATGGCGGCATGAATGTCCACCTCGCTGGTGTGTTTCTGCCGCATCATCACCAGATCAAGCCCATATCGGCGCTTGCAAACACCGATACATCCCTCAATATGACTCCGCTCTCCTGACTCCTGTCGCTCCAGTGCCAGCGCTTCCTCATACACCTGTCGGTCTTTGGGTGGTCGTCCCAGTTTGGGACCATTCAACCGGATGCCACGCTCCCTGCACCAGGTGAGATTCTCCCTCGTTCGGTAGATCCTGTCTACCAGTCCCCGCTCCGGATAGTGGCCCGTTTGCTCCTTGTATCGCTCCATCGAAGCCATCAGTGTTTTGCTTTCGTTGAAGGCATCCCACGAGATTTCCTCAATCCTCGCATAGCCATCGCTCAGGCTCAGCGCCACCTTCGCACCGAACTCCACCGACACTGCCGCCTTGCCCCGAACAATCGGTCGCACCCAGGGCTGGTGCAGGCTTACAATCCGGTCATCCACCCGGTGCGTATTGCTGTCATACATCTCCTGCTGCTGCGCGTACAGCAGCTGGATCACTGCCATGCGCTCCAGCTCCTTTGCGCTCAGCGCGTCCGGATATTTGCTCAGGATGGCTTCCAGATAACCGAGGTTCCGTTTGACATAGCCCAGCTGCTGACGAATCGCTTTGCGAATCTTCTTGCGCGTTGGTTTCCGGTCCCGGGCAAACCGCAGCCAGTCCCGCCTGGCCAGGTTCCGGTAGGTTCTGGGCTTATTACCTTCCGTTGCGCCTGCCTTGTGCGCTGTATCAATCATCCCTTCCAGCAGCTCCCGCCCTTCGTTGAGCAGCGAAGCATCGGTGGGAAAACGGATGTTCTGCGGAACACAGGTCGCGTCCAGGATCAGCGTCCCTCGGTTGACCGGGCCTCCTCCCTCACTGTCAGCGTCATCATGATTGTCGTCATCGGAACCAGGCTCCTTTTCTGCTTTCACCTTTTTACGGCCAATCACATAGTCATTCAACTCTGACAACATCTCCGGCGTGATCCGCTCCCGAAACCACGTCATCACGCTGGGGTCAAAGGGCCTGACGTTGGTATATTCCGCAAACCCCAGGAAGTACTGCAGATAGGGGTTCTCCCGGATCTCTTCCACCGTGTCCTCATCTGAAAAACCATAGCGCTTCTTGATAATCAAAGAGCCGATGGCCATCCGGGCCGACTTTGCCGGCTTCCCCTCCCGGGGGTTGCTAAACAGTGCAGCATACCGCTCCTCAAAGACTTCCCAGGGGATGAGCTCCGACATCCTTACCCATCTGTTCTCGGAATTCAGCCTGACGCCACCAAACAGCGTCGCGTCTTCAAAAAAGGTCGCCTGGCGTGCTTTCTTCTCGTACATACCGTTTCATCTCCAGTTCAAGTGCAAGGGTTTTGCGTGCTTTCTGCAATTATCCTTGCACACATGATACCAGAAAATGGCCGGAAGATGTGGATTTGTCTTGTGTTTGGAGTTGTTCAGCAGACACTAATTAGGGTCTGCTGAACAATAACTGTTTTTAAGCCTACCCCTGCACACAGAACTACAAGCAGACCCATCACCACTGGTTCTCTGCACCAAACCGGCGCTTGAAATGCTCTTCGAAAAAGCGCAAAAAGAAGCTCGCGCAGGCGCTTCCACAGGTTCATCATCAGAATGCAGACATGGATAGTCACTTCGCTGGTCTCCTGTAAGCGTTCCATCACTAAGTTCAGGCCACAACGCCGCGCCCACGCCAAAAGTTAACTCTACCGCGGCTGCGTTCACCGGATTCCAGACGCTCTTCCAGCACTTGTTGACGGTACAAGGCCTTGTCTTTAGGCGGATGGCCAAGCTTAGGGTCCGACATTCGGATGCCACGTTCCTTACAATACTGATGATTCTCACGGTTGCGGTACGCTTTGTCAGCCAGCACGCGCTCTGGATATACCCCGGTATCAGCACGGTAGCTTTCCACAGATTCCTGCAAGGTTCTTCCCTCATGAAAATAATCCCAGGAATGGCGTTCAATCCGAAGATAACCATTCACCAGGGATCTGCTATTTTTGAACCAAATTCTGTCACTACTCTTGTCTTTGCCCCGCGTAATGGAGCGTACCCAAGGCTGGCTCAGGTAACAATCCGCTCATCCACATGCTTGCTTCCCTCTTCATACATCTGTTTCTGCTGGGCATACAATACCTCTATCACCTTGAGCTGTTCCTGATCTTTCCCGCTTAAGTTTTCTTTGACCTCCGACAGATAACCCAGGTTGCGCGCCACATAGGACAGTTGCTTGCGCAGGCTCTTGCGCAATAGCTTCAGGGAAGGGCGGCGGTTCTTCGCGTATCGCAGGCAGTCCCGCCGCGCGATCCTGTGATAGGCGCGCGGGGCTTCCGGCCTTTCGGAAATTCAGCTCTTGAAGCTGGAAGAGGTTTTCGTTCTCAAATACGCTGGCTTGTTTGCTTCGTGGTCGATACACGCTGTAATTCTCCGGATAAAGCGCAAGGGGTTTGGGCGATTTCAGGGGTTTTCCCTGCACCAGTTTGTCATGTATCAGGCCAGAACGCTTGTGAAATAAAGGAAGTTTAGTTGTTCAGTAGGCCCCAACTACTTCTTAGTTCATCCCTTAATTGCTCCAATCATTACGCCTTGAACAAAATAGCGTTGCATAAAGGGATATAGGAGTAATATAGGCAAGGTCGCTACAATGATTGTTGCATATTTTACAACAGCTTCTACGGGTTCCTTATCGATGTTTGCAACATCAGCAGTCATCGCTGTAGTAGAGCTTGCTATCAAAATTTCGCGTAAAATTAGTTGGAGAGGAAATTTCGATCTTGATCTTAAGTAAATCATCGCACTAAACCAACTATTCCAATGCGATACGCCATAGAATAAAATTATAATAGCAATTACTGGCATAGAAAGTGGTATAATAATTCTCATCAAAATCTGCATATCATTCGCACCATCCAACCGAGCAGATTCTTCTAAGCTTGCCGGAACATCCGAAAATGATGTTCGCATGATAATCATGTTGTATGTATTAATTGCATATGGCAATATCAAAGCCCACGTCTTATCAACAAGTCCAAGATTCTGAACCAGCAAATAAGATGGAATTAAACCACCGCTAAAAAACATTGTAAAGATAATAATAAAATTGAATGCTTTTTTCAGTGTAAAGTAACTACGTGATAAAACATACGCACAGAGAATTGTCATGATAAGATTTACAGATGTCCCTAGAGTCACGTAAACAAGAGTATTAGTATAACCTTTTAGAATCATTGGATTCTTGAATACCATAATATATGCTTCTATATTTGGTTCAAGCGGGGCAAGCAAAATTCCTCGATGTTGTAGCATCAAATTTGCATTACTAAGTGATGCGAATAACACATATAACAAAGGATATAAACACACAAGCGAAAGAAGTAACAAAGAGAATACATTGAAAGTATCGAACAAAACTTCTAGTGGAGATCTCTTGTTCACATGCTACCCCCCATTACCAAAGACTGGTATCTTGGACTTTGCGGCTGATTGTATTGGCAAAAATAACCAGAGCAAAATTAATTAATGAGTTGAACAAACCAATGGTCGTGCTGTAACTGTAGTTAAATTCTTGCAATCCTTTCCGATACGCATAAGTACTAATAACATCAGCCGTTTCGTAGATTCCTGGATTATATAACAAAATTATTTTTTCAAAACCGAGATTCATCATTCGACCAATGCGTAATATCAAGAGAACAACTATAGTGGGCATAATGGATGGCAAAGTAACATTTAACATTTGCTGCCAACGTCCAGCTCCATCTATTTTAGCAGCGTCATATAATTCTATATCAACTGAAGATAATGCTGACAGATATACAATAGATCCCCACCCTACTTCCTGCCAAATTCCGGATATTACATAGATACTTCTAAAATACTCAGGTTTCATCAGCATACTAACACGTTGAAACCCTAGTATTTCCAAAATATCATTGAAAACCCCTCGCTTTGAAGTAAAATCAATGATCATTCCACAAACGACCATAATTGATATGAAGTGGGGTAAATAAGTAACTGTTTGTATTGTTCGCTTTAATCTTACACTGCGAAGTTCATTGAGCATCAAGGCAAGGATAATTGGTGCTGGAAAGCCAAATATTAACTGATATAGATTAATAAGTACTGTATTGCGAAAAATACGACCAAAATAAACGTCTTTAAAGAACAATTCGAAGTTCCGTAAACCTACCCACCTGCTCCCAAAGATTCCTTTCCCAGGACTATAGTTTTTAAATGCTATGACAACACCATACATGGGACCATAATGAAAAATCAAATAGTATAGCAATACTGGTATCATCATCATATAGAGCATATAACGTTTCTTCATGTCGCTTCTTAAGCGATTGAAGAAACTCTTTCTATTAAGAGCACTAGGGCTGTTACCATCGATAGAATGAAACATTTAGTATCCCTCATTCATAAATTAGATGAAAAAGGACCGTTCCGTGCCTGGCCATTGTTAAATCAATTTGCCAGGCACAGAATGATAAAACCATAGAAAAATCTTATCTGGCTAGATAACGCTGATAAGCTGCTTCGTTGAGATCAATAGCACGCTGCAACTGCATACCTTCAATGTTTTTGACATAATCATCAAAACTATCAAGCGACTCTTGTCCTGTTACAAAACGGATGAACATTTCATCAACATAAGTCGTAATCTGGTTGACAATATAACTGAGTTCAGCACTTTCATCGGCTGTTGCTGTAATAGGAGGTAAATACAGTTCGCTGGAAGCTTGACCCCACAGTTCGTTGGCTGCTTTTTGTTGGGGCAAAGCTAGGATCTGCATAAAGTATCTAGAATCATAGTTCATACTACCACCATAAGTAGTAGCGTACAAACCAATAGCTTGGTCAGGTGTTAAGCCGTCGGGATTGCGGAATATTAAATCTGTATAAGTCGGATAGCCATCAATCATATTATAGCTTTCACCTTCAATACCAAAGTTGAACAGCATGCTTCCTTTATCACTATACTTGTAATCAATCCATTTGACGCTTAATTCTACGTTTTCATTGTCGGTTGACAAAGCCACACCATTACCATTGGATACTGTCTTCGCCATCTCAGCATGTGGGCTAAGGATTCGACCGTCAGCTGTTGCAGGGTAATTTGCACCACGCAATTCGAAACCAGGTTGTCTACTTAGCATCGTGTTCATGATTCTACCCATATTGCCTGAAAGCAACCCATAAAAAGCACCACCGATATTAGTCGTCATCTTAGCATCAAATTGAGCTTGGTCAGATATTGCAAACTCTTCATCAATTAACCCTTCACTATACCATTTTCTCATCGTCTCTAGATATTGACGATATTCTGGCTGTACAGGGCCATAGCTAATCTTGCCCTCCTGGTTAATATAAAAATTGACAAGAATGCCATATGAAGCTGCAAAAGCATACAAATCCGCACTTCCGGATCGTGTAACAAATGGTATTTCGTCTGCCTCGCCGTTTCCATTAGGGTCTTTGTTTTTAAATGCTGTTAAAACTGCATACCATTCATCAATGGTTTTGGGCTCCTTTAAACCTAACTGGTCAAGCCAGTCACCACGGTACACAAAGCCCGTGTTAGCTCTCGCCTGCGGCTCAAGCTTGAAGAATGGGAACATGTATATTGTACCATCATCTAACATGCTTTCCTTTGCTGCATCGGGATGATTCTCAAGAAGCTTTTTGAAGTTGGGAGCCCATTTTTCTATTGCTTCATTGAGACTAATAATAACGCGATCATCCAGCATTTTGGCTGGGCCTCCCGGTACTCCCTGCCAATTGAAGTACATCATATCTGGATATTGTCCAGAAGCAACCAATAGATTAAATTGTTGGTTTGTCTCACCCACCGGAGGATGCTGGAATTCTATGTGAACTCCAGTGAGCTTTTCCATCTCTTGATAAGCTTTGATTTCATTGTAGTCAGTTACAAAATTAGATACTTTTTGAGATAATTCTGTCCATAATGTCAAAGTAATCGGCTCTTCAGTTAACTTTGTTTCACCTTTTGCGATTATTGTTGACATATTAAATGGCAACAATAATAATGCGGTTACCATAAGTAAGAAGATCTTAGAGCGTGAACAGTGTTTCATAATCTACCTCCTTTGTTTTTTGTATACTTACGCATACACATAGTTGACCATTTATCTGGTCTTTATTTACGACAAACTCCTAGATAGCCAGGCGTTTGTAGTAGCGCGCCAATCCGAAATAATCAAAGTTACCTTCAACAAAGCAATTCAGATTCTTCATCTCAAGCAGTTGAACACACAATGGCGTGGTTGATTCTATGGTCTGTGCTGCGTCCATACCATCATTCAAGTCTTTAATGTGCAGGTCGATTCAAAAACAAGTTAAAAAATAGCGATTGATTATCATAATATTATTGCATTTTCGAGTTCAATATTTGCTAGTTGTTAAATCGATTGTGAAAATGTCTTTTTCTTTTACTTCATTAAGCATTTCCTCGTTATTGATATATCTGCGCCTGTTTTCACGGATAATTTCAAGACATCTACCAGCACGATGAGGTACTGCCGGTGTAAAGTGAGGAGTAATATAGACATCTTTACGATCCCACAAGGGACTGTCTGTTGGCAGCGGTTCCTGTTCAAACACATCCAATCCTGCCTGAGCGACTTGTCCGGAATCCAAGGCACGAATGAGTGCTTCAGTATCAACTATTCCGCCCCTAGCCATATTTACCAGAATAGCCCCTCGTTTAAATTTGGCTAACGACTCGTCATTGATTAGATGATAGGTCTCATTAGTCAGAGCGATACACAGGATAATAAAATCAGAGTTTGCATAAAGCTCATCTAGACTGTCTCCCTTTGAAGAATTCAATTTACGCGTAATGTAATCATAGTCTTTTAATTCATATCTGTCATAGGAAATGATGTCCATGCCAAAAGCGTTCAATCGTTCTGCAAGCATCTTGCCAGTATGACCCATGCCAATAATTCCTGCTGTCCTGCCAAACAGGCCGCGAAAATCATCTTGATCTTTCACACCCCATTGATGTGTATATTGTGCCGCTAATAGTTCATGTGTATGGTAACACGCATTGAGCATAAAGTATATACAATGCTCGGCCAATACAGGAGATGAGCGTCCCGCTGACCCAGTCAGGATAATTCCCTTTTCAAATACTTCAGGACGCGCAGATTTGTTCAACCCTGCATGGTTGCAATGAATCCATTTTAAACTTGAGTCTCCCAAGAAGCGTTCATCAAGGTCTGTTTCCAACACAGCAACATCTGTATTCACAAGCTCTTTTAGAATGTTTTCTGTATCACTATGAGATACTTGGATAAACTCACTTCCCTCAAAAATTTCCTTAAGAGTTTTTAAATCCTGACCAGTATAGTTAACAGTCGATAAAACTTTGCGTATCGCTCGCATTGTATATCCCTGACAGTCTATATTGTATTAGAGTCTGTCATGTTCTCCTTTCCGCTTTTATTTCACTCGTGAAAATGAACTAGCAAACCTTCAAAAGCGTTGACTTGGGGTACAGTAACAAGAAGAATCCCATTCTCCCAATCAAAGCTACAAGGTTTTCCATTGGTCTGAGTCACAACACTAACAGGCGCTTTTTGTAACGGAATCTTTAGCATCACATTCTGTATTGGTATCGGCTGAAAGTAGGAGGTGCCAAAGTGGCCGGAGTTATTCACCAGTTGGATCAGTGCATGCTTTCCAGTACGCTCAACCCCAGCAGTCACCTCAAGCATAGGGGTAAAAGGCTCAGCCTCTACGCTTAAAATGCCTACAACATTAATTAGCAAATCTTTCATAAAATCGAATGTGTTAGCATAACCGTCCCGGTAGTAAAGCAGTCCAGGTGTCCACGGGATTAGAATTCCACGCCCTTTCCCATAAGCATTTACCTGCAAACCAGGAATATCAGTTACTTGGGTGTAATAGCATCTCTCTGGCGGGCCAAACCAATGGGGCGGAATTAATTTAAAATATCCTGTAGAGGATTCTTGATATTTGGCAAACAAAAATTCGTCCCCAAAATACAGGAAGGGCTTATTGCTAAGTGAGTTAAAAAGCTTAAAATCCTTCTTGCTCACCTTTAACATTGCAGATGCCATATCTTTACGTAGAGCATACACTTTCTCAACGCCCATGGATTTTAATGGATATTCATTGTTCAACTCATAATCTTCATTATATTTACCAATTTCTCCAGAAGCGATCACGCAACCGCCGTCATGGACATACCGGTCGAGTTTTTCTGAGAACCAGCCTGGCAACATGCCTGTCGCCGGCAGAATCACTGCCTTGTATTTTTTCAGTGAATCGTCAGGCTTAATTTCACCAATCTGAATTTCGTCAAAGAGTATATGGGCTTCGGTCAATGCTCTGATCCAACCACGCTCCTCAGAAACATTTTCCCAGCGTTGACGACGAATCACCAAAACTTCAGCAAGCGCGGCGATGTTTTGGTACTCATCTTGATGATCTGCGCTATATTGAAATACTTCTTTTATAGCATCATAACCAGATTTATCCATATGATTGTCCAATCTTCCAATCACATAATAATCAACACCGCCAAAATTCGCCACATTCTGCCAGAGACGGAGTGCTTGTTCCTCAGGATTAACCGATACATGTCGATAGAAAAAACCAATAAAATCTACGGTGGTATTGCTTGATACCATGCTACCATTTATACCGCGCAAAACTCGGGTATTTGATGAAGCACTGTACTGCCAAAACGGCAAAGGACGCTTGTATTCAGTGTTAGATTCCATTCTAGTAAAATCTATACCATCAATTGCTATATCTGGATTAAGCCCGTGAATAGTTTTCTCTAGTCGTTGCTTATAATCCGCTAGGATATCACGCTGATAGACCCTGTATTTTCTAAATACAGGATCATCCATGTCTTCAACCTTAGGCAAGGCAAGTCCGAACTTATCATAAAAACGCTGCTTGCAATTGTCACAATGACAGATTCCATAGTAATTGTAACTATAGTCCCTCACTTGAAAACCACCCATGTTGATAAATAAACCATCAACAGGCAAAGTTGTCACGACTTCACGAATAATCTCGAATGCTTTGGATTGCTGATATCCACCTGCGATACAGGCATGTACATCGCCATTATAGTTAACAATATCACCATTGGCGGTTCGGTAAGCCCAATCTGGATGTTTTTGATAAATTGGTTCGCGTACTTTTGAGAAATCCATTCGGGCAATAACCCGAATGCCAGCTTTCTTACAGGCATCCATAACATCCTTCAGAGTATCTCCAGTCAAGTATTGACTTTGGAAATGATCCTCTACCTCAGTTTGGTAACTTGCAATGATACCGCCTGTATTGATGAGAAGTACTGTTGCATTGAACTTTTTCAATTCATCAACAAAAGAATCTGCCTGGATATCTGCCATATCGATTTGTCGCATGTTAGTCTGTATCATACGCCAAGGATGAGACTTCCACCAGTTTTCCACAAGATGCTCCTTTCTAGGCAAACCTCAGCCCGGGGCTATGATAGCCCCAGGACCCAATTTGTTCGTTATGATATCTAGTTATCTTGCATAATAACGTTGCAAAGCTGCGTCATAAATAGTGATAGCATCCTCTATCCCTAGAGACTTTAAATCTTTCATATAGCTATCAAAACCTGACTCAATATCGTTTTTACCAAGCAGGAAAGCAACTGTCATCTCCTTCACATAAGTTTCCACTTCGCTTATGATGCCGGCATATTCGGTAGTTTCTTCTGCAGTCAGTGAAATATTAGGGATGGTTCGACTTAAATCCATCTCAGCCATCCTCAAGCCTGCTTCTCGTTGGGCAGGATAACTAAGCATACGCTGTTCTCGAACAGCCGTATCATTCCAAAACGGAAAGCTTGAACAACCCATTGAGAACTCTGCAAGCGCCACATTGATGCTCTTGCCATCAGGATTTCGGGTAATATACTCAACTAACGTTGGGTATCCATCAATAACGTTATATGCCTCGCCTTCAATTCCATAGTTGGCCAACATCATACCATCGCCACCGTAGAACATATCTAGCCATTGAACAGCTAGGTCAGGTCGCTCACAGTCTTTGGTGATCACAGCGCTGACCTTTGTAACACCTGCAGAAAAACCTGCAAAATTATATGAAACATCACCTTCATTCCTTACAGGGGTTAATGCAGCAACCACGGCTGTCGGGTCGCCTAAACCTGCGATAAAGGTTCCGAAACCCGCACCCATACCACTACGGAGTGCACCTGCTTTACTATTGAGAAATTTAGCATCTTGTTGAGTTTTGTCATTGCTGACAAAATCAGGATCCACAAGTCCTTCTTCAATCCATTTACGCATCAGGAGTAGGTAGTCTTTGTAATCTTTGTCGTAAGCACCATATGCAGCATGTTGATCCTCGTTGACATACATTCCCCACTGTTTTCCCCATGCCCAATAAAAAGCCTCTAGCGCAATTGTATCAATCGTACCGGGCGTAAACAGTCCAGTAGTTAACGGAATCTCATCACTGGGGTCACCATCGCCGTTCAAATCGTTATCACGAAATGCCACTAACACATCATACCAATCATCCAATGTGACTGGAACATCTTTTCCAACTTTCTTAAGCCAGTCTGCTCGAATTAGATAAGCATATGTGTTTTTCAACGGCTCGGAAAATTGCATCTGGTGAAAAGCTGGCATTATTCCTTTATCAGTTGTAATATCCTTCTTTATTTGTGGGTTTTCTACCATCAAAGCTTTCAAATTTGGCGCATATTGCTCGATTAAATCAGTCAAATCCAGAATCAACCCATCCTCATACATTTGATCAGGAGTTGTATTAAAAACACTCCAGTCATAATAGATAATGTCCGGAAGTTTTCCAGACGAAAGCAAGAGATTAAGCTGTTCAGCCGCGGACCCTGAAGCAGGATGAATAAACTCAGGGTATATGTTCGTTATTTCTGACATCCTTTTCATGCTTGGCACTTCAGCATAACTGGTAAACTTAACGTATCTGCTGGAGTCGAAGGTTACAAACATCTCTAAAGTATAAGGTTCTTCAGTTAGTTTTGTCATGTTGCCAGTATACGGTTCAATTGCCGCTCTTGCGGTTGCTACACTGCATAACGAAAAAGCCATGGTCAAACAAAGTAGATAGGCAATAATTCTGCGGTTCATTTTTTCCTCCTTTTTCTGTTCGTGAACAATCCATGCGCTATACCCAGTCAGCCTTTGATAGCTCCAATCATCACTCCTTTCATGAAATATTTCTGAACGAAAGGATATGCGCACATGATGGGAAGTGTAGCCACAATAATGGTTGCATATCTTAATGTAACAGATATATATTCCTTATCTGCTGCATCCGATACGCCTGTATTCATGCTGCTCAAGTCGTTATTTATAAGAATTTCTCGTAGGACAAGCTGAAGCGGGTATTTGCTTCGAGTGCGGAAATACAGCATGGCAGGCACCCAAGAATTCCAATGATATACTGTATAATAAAGAATTATTACAGCAATAACAGCTGGACTTAACGGCAACGCAATCTGAAAAAAGTTCTGCCATTCATTTCCTCCGTCAATTCGAACACTCTCAAACAATTCTTCTGGCAACTCCTGAAAAGAAGTTCTCATAATGATTAGATTAAAGGTATTAATGGCAGCTGGAAAAACCATCGCTGTCCAATGATCTAGCATTCCGAGTTTCATTACTATCAAATAAGTGGGAATCATGCCACCTGAAAAGAACATAGTAAAACTAATCATTAACATGATAGGATTGCGCAAAGCCATTGTTCGTTTAGACAGAGCGTATGCTCCAAGCGTGGTAAACAACATGTTTACCACTAGTCCGGTAACCAGATAGAATAGCGTATTGATATAGCCCAAGGGTATCATGCGGTTTTCAAATACTGTTTTATATGCATCAAAGCTGATACCATATGGAAAAAGAAACAAGCCAGTATGCTTCATCATGTCAATAGGATTAGAAACCGAACCAATTATAATGTAATACACAGGATAAAAACATATCAACCCTAACACAAACAAAAGAATCGCGTTGATGGATGCCATAATTCTATCGCTTCTTGATTTAATAACTCTCATTGCACATTCACACTCTCATCCTAAAACAAACCTGAGCCAGTAAGGCTTTTTGAAATTCTGTTGACTGTCAAAAGAAGCGCGAAGTTGATAACAGAATTGAATAAACCAACAGCCGAACTAAAACTGTAATTGCCATCTATGATGCCTTTTCGATAAACATATGAAGAAATAACATCAGCAGTTTTGTAGGTAGAAGGATTGTACAATAAAAGGGTTTTTTCAACACCAACATTCATTATTCTGCCAAATCGGATAATGAGCATTATTACAATGGTAGGTAATAGAGAGGGTAAGGTAATATACCATATCTGTTTTAAGCGGCTCGCTCCGTCAATATGAGCAGCCTCATACATTTCTACATCTATCGCGCTCAAAGAAGCCATATAAATAATAGAACTCCATCCGAATTCGCGCCAAATTCCAGAACTTACAAATACAGTTCGATACCAATCGGCTTCTTGCAAAAAAATTATGGGTTCGCCACCAAACAAAACAATAATTTCATTAATCATGCCTGTACGTGCTGTAAAATCTCTGACCATACTACATAAAACAACAATTGATATGAAGTGCGGCAAATACGTGACCGTTTGAATGGTTCTTCTATACTTAGAACTTCTTACTTCATTAAGCATTAATGCCAAAACAATTGGAAGTGGAAAACCAAAAATAATATCATAAATATTCAGCAACAATGTGTTTGTTAGCAATCTACCAAAATAGATTGAACTGAAAAAGCTATTGAAATGTTTTAAGCCAACCCATGGGCTCTTAATAATACCTTTGCCGATAGAAAAATTCTTAAATGCTATCTGAGCACCATACATAGGAAAGTAATGGAATATAATATAATACAATATCAAAGGGATTAGCATTATATAATATACATTGTTTTTGGAAAAATCAGCCTTCATTTTTCCTAAAAGTGTTTTGTTCTTCACAAATGGATTACTAGCTAGATTGCTGTTGCTCATCTATATCTCGCTCCGCTCTATCTTTACTTGTATATAAAATTGCACAAACTATTAATCTTATCAAGGGACAGATTTTTTTGTATATTTTGGCACAAAAAAGCGAGAATACCCATCATTGTCGAAATTAGAGTTAATAAATAATAGTGTCCCCTGAGCAAGAAGAAACCCTAGCTAAATCAAGACATTTCGTCTGTTTACTAGTATCATTGCCCAGAGCGCTGGCTAAGTTCGGGGAGTACAGGAATATGAACATATCATACGCGCTTTTGCCGTGAAACTGGCGACGTTTGGATACCGTTCACATGAGAGAAAATCAGGTTGACAGTTTCCTGAGTGAAGCTATCAAAGGAGGAACCTTTGGGAACAATGGCTCTGAATAGGGTGTGATTGTTTTCGACATGGGGCTTTTGGTACGGTGCGTTGGGATCACAGAAGAAAACAGAAGTTTCTTTTTGTCCTGAGGCGTCGTTTTCGAAGTCTGAAACATGGCTGAACTCTCCGCCGTTGTCGGTGAGCAGCACAGGGCAGATCTCTCCAAAAGAGAAGCCGTAATTGCTGAGACATGTTTTCAGTTCAGCGATTTTTCTTCCGGCTTCAGATGCAGTCTTGTTGTCCAGAAGGATGCCAAACATAAAGTCGGAATGAGTGAAATGGAGCGTCATGATGACCTTCCCACCGGCAGCGCCAATCAGGGTGCCCATTTCAGTACAGGTTATCCATGGATGTTCCTGCATGAAGAGGAGATAATCCTGGTAAGTACGGTTGACGCGAACGGCTTTTGGCGTATAGTCGTTTTCTTTTTTGCTTCGTAGCTTGAACTTGACGGCGCGCGGGAGGTCAATCTTCACGATGGAATAGTAACCTCGCTCAATGTGCCGATAGACAGTAGATTTGGATACCGGCAGATGATGGGTCATGATGACATGATAGATGTTCTGCCCATTTTAAATGGCGGTTGAAAGGATGCGCTCATTGAAGTAGAACTCCTCTTTGGGCAGCGGGATTCCTTCTCGCGATTCGCTGAGTACGGTGAGATATTCCTGCTGCGCAGTTTTGGCGTTGTACTTTCTTCAAGGGAAGATACAGTTGCTGTGGTTTTTTTGCAGCCGTTGCAAACAAAGGGAGCTTTTAATCATTTGGAGTAGACGTCTTGTGTCCTGGTAAAGCCGCTTGAGTAGGATTTAGCGTGTAGTTTGACTTCTTTGGAAACAATTGTCGGGTATTTAGCGATTCGTCGTGAGATGGCTTTGAAGCTCATTCGCTTGCACAGACATTCCATGATCTCGATCCGATCCTCTAAGGAACCGCTGATTTAAGCACCTATGGCAGAGTCATCGCAGAATGCAAGCAATTTTTTTGGATTTCTCACCACTCCCCCGGTCAAAAACTCGGCTGATGCCGTGTGTTTAGCCATTTTCCCCTGTGTTTTGCCCCCCATTTGGTGTTTTTTATAAAATATAGGGGGTGAGTTGTTCAGTGGACACTGCTTAATTCTACTACAAAAACAGACGATGCTCCTCAATTTTGATACCAAATCAGGCAAATTGGCACTCCTTTTGATACTTTTCATGCAATTCTATGATGAATGAGTGTAAAATATTCAGATAGTTCCAGACATGCGTTACGGCATACGGAAACTCAAGAAAATTCGGGATTGACAGCGATAGATTAACGTGCTATTTTAAACATGTCATAACAACATTACATCATGATGACATGACCTTTTCTGGAGGGTATGATATCAGGCATGGAACGGATAAAAAGCAGTAGACAAAGCGGCGGCTGGCGGAGGTGCCGGGCTGGTGGTCTGAAGCGGCGAGAGGCTTTGACTGGCTGGGCTTTTGTGCTGCCAGAGTTGATAGGCTTTTCTATTTTTACATTCTTTTCCATCGGCTATTCTTTTTACATCTCTCTGACCAAGTATGAGCTTCTCTCCCCGCCGGTTTTTGTTGGCATAAAGAATTATGCCCGGATTTTCAGGGACACGAAATTCTTTAAGTATCTTGGGAACACCATCTATTTTGTCATTGGTCTGGTTCCCTCTGTTTTGGTTATATCCATGCTATTGGCCATCGTGATTAACAGAAAAACCAAAATTCTTACCAATATCTACCGATCCGCACTTTTCTTGCCTTGTATTACCTCCACGGTTGCCATCAGCCTTGTCTGGATCTGGATTTTGAACCCGGACATCGGCATCATCAACATGATCCTTCGGGCGGTTGGAGTACAAAATCCCCCCAGATGGCTTGAATCTGTTTTCTGGGCCAAGCCGGCTTTGATTGTGATGAGAATCTGGCAGATGTCCGGTTATTATATGATGATTTTCCTGGCCGGCCTCCAAGCCATTCCGGACAGTCTGTACGAAGCTGCAGAGATTGATGGCGCTTCCCGAAGACAACGGACCTTCTACATCACAGTACCCATGCTATCAAACACAACTTTCGTGGTGGCCATCATGCTGATTATCGAGTCTTTCAATATATTTGAGGCTGTTTTTGTCATGACAGAGGGCAGGCCGCTGGGCTCAACCAACACCTTGATGTACTACATCTATCAACTGGGTTTTCAAAACTACAACATGGGCTATGCCAGTTCTGTCGCGTGGGTTTTCTTCCTGATCATTTTTGGGATCACCCTGATGCAATACAGATTCCGCAGAGAAATTATTATGTAGGGAGGCGGACAGTATGATAGAAAAGATTCTGGCCCAAACCCACAGCAGAATGTTAAATTATAACACAAAGCATAAGTTGCTCCGCTTTGTGTATCACCTCTTTATGATTGCCCTGTCATTTACCATGGCCTATCCCTTCGTATGGGCAGTAATGAGTTCTTTCAAGACTTCCGGGCAGATGTTCACGGGAAACCCTTTAACCCTGATCCCCAGACCCTTTACCCTCATCAATTACGAGCGCACCCTGGAGCTGCTCCCCTTTGGCATGTTTATGCGCAATTCCCTGGTTCTGTCGTTGGCCATTCCGGCTCTGATGATTCTTTTTTCCTCCCTGTGTGCCTATGGGTTGTCCCGGCTTGAGTTCAGGGGGCGGAATTTTATTTTCATGCTGTTTGTATCTACCATGATGGTGCCCAGTCATGTGACCTTGATCCCCAACTATCTGATTGTCAGCAGGCTAGGCTGGATCGACAGCTATGTCAGCCTGTTTGTCAATGCGATATTTACCGGCGTCAACGCCTTCAATATTTTTTTCTTCCGTCAGTTCTTTATGTCCATCCCCAAAGACCTGGAGCAGGCTGCCATCATTGACGGATGCAGTTTTGCCGGCGTGTATTTCCGCATCATTCTCCCCAATTCCAAACCGGCGATTGCAACTGTGGCTATTCTTTCCTTCCGCGCAGTCTGGAACTCCTTCTTATGGCCGATGCTGGTTATCAATTCTTTTGAAAAAATGACCGTTACAGTGGGTCTTCAGTACTATCGCGGCGCCGTGGACAATTCTGCGCAGGTGCTAGCTGGTGTTACCCTGGCCATCATTCCGGTCATTTTGGTTTTTCTGGCGTTCCAGAAATACTTTATCAACTCCACCATCAACAGCGGTTTTGGCGGCACCTGAAGCGTTATCTAAGGCAGAACAAATCTGCCTGTCAAGATAAAAAAGAAAAGGAGGAACCTGTCATGAAACGTACCCTGATGCTGTGTCTGGTGTGCCTGCTTGTTGTCGGCGCCCTCGCACTGCCCGCAGCTGCCCAAGCGACCGACTGTATCACTGTCCAGGTGATGTCCTGGTGGGACATCACCAAATCCACGCCACTGAAGGAGCTGAAGCGTGGATTTGAAGAGGCCAATCCGGACATTGAGCTTGATTTCCCCATGATTGGCAGCAAATATGCTGACAAAATCAGCACTGTTATCGCTGGAGGCGGCGACAGCGTACCGGATGTGATCATGCTGGCAATGGATCTGGTACCCAAATTTGCCAAAGCCGGCGCCATTCAGCCCCTAGACTCATACCTCAGCGAAGACTATAAGAACAGCCTTTATCCCGTGGTGCTGGATGCCCTGACGGTGGATGGCTCTGTCTATGCTGCAGCCCGGGATGTCAGCCCCATGGCCATGTACTTGAATAAGCAACTGTTTGAGGAAGCAGGAATTGACATTCCCTCTCCAGACTGGACAGTTGAGGACTTCTTGGAAATCGCCAAAAGGCTCACCAAGACGGATGATCAGGGCGTGGCAACGCAGTGGGGCTATTACTTCCCCAAGTATCCTGATACAATCTATGACTGGATTATCGCTTTTGACGGCAGGTTGATTTCTGAGGACGGCACCAAGGGCATGATAAGCTCTGAAGGCACCAAAAAAGGCCTTCAGTTCATGTATGATCTGATTTATACCCATAAGGTTTGTCCGACAGAAGCCCAGCACAGTCAGTTTGGCACCGGAAACTTTGTTGCTTTCCTGGCTAACAAGGTAGGAATGCAGATTGCAGCCCTGTCCCTTTCTTCCAGCCTCAATGCTGCAACACCGCCAATTGAGTATCTTGTGCTCCCCTTGCCAAGTGTTGAAGGCAAAAAGTTTACCCATGCATTCGTCAATACCTGGGCGATTCCCCGCGGCGCCAAAAACCCGGAGCTATCCTGGCGCGTCATAGAATACCTGTCCGGCACCGCAGGCCAGCAGATTGCCCTGGACTGGGGGATGGGCATGCCTGCAAGCAAGGATGTGGACACCAGTGGCTTTGTCGCACAGCGCGCAGACAACCAAGTGTTTGTGGATATCCTTGCTTATGCGGTTCCTTTTGAGACCAACCTGTATGGCGCAGAGTTCAACAACGAGTTAAGAACACAACTTGAAGCTTTGTGGCTCAATGAAACGACAGTGGATGAGGTTGCTGCTTCCATTGACGCGGAGGCAGAGTTAATCCTGGCTGGTGACAAATAAACCGGCGTCCCGGGCGGAAGGGACGCCGGTTGTTCCTTCCGCCTGAACAAACTGGAGATCGACATGGTATATCTGAGCATGCTCATGGCCCTGGAGGATGACCGCGTGTTTCGGGAAGCTTTGGACCTGCGCGGAACACAGCTCGGCGTTGAGTTTTTCTCCTTCAGGTACAGCAAAGAGGAAATGAAAAGCCTCAGGACGCGACTGCGGTCTTTGTCTGGGCATCCCATGAGTTTCCACGGGCCGTTGCATACAGCGGAGTTGAGTGAAAAGAAGGATTCGCGACAACTGCTGGAGAGTTTCGAAGCCTACCGCCGTGCGCTGTCCCTGGCCCAAGAAGTCAGCGCGAAATATATGGTGGTGCACACTCATGAGTGTTTTGTACGCCCTGATGAAAAGCAGGAGCGCATGAAGCGCAGCGAGGAGAACATTTGGAACCTGGCGCAGCTTGCCCGGACATATGGCATCCGGTTGTCCATCGAGAATGTTTCTCTTCCCAACAAAGGCGTCCCCCTATACAATGAAGAAGAATATATCGCCCTCATTCACCGCCTGCCCATGTGCACCGCGCTGATTGACCTTGGACATGTTCACTGTACCGGCTGGTGTCTTGAACACCTCTGCGATACCTTGCGCGGACGGATTGCAGGCTTCCATCTTCACAACAACAACAGCATGGAAGACCAGCATAACTGGATACATGAGGGCACCATGGACATCGGGCGAATGGTGAAAATCATCCGCTCTTCCAGTGAAGAGCCTGACTTGATTCTGGAATACGGCGACACACTCGGAAAAAATACTTCAGACTTGCTGGATGACCTGAACAGCTTATGATAACGCAAACGAGGAAGAGACATGACAGGAAACGGAACCAAATATGCTCAGATCGCGGACTACTATCGGCTTTTGATTGATTCAAAGAAGTTACGCGAGGGCGATCGCCTGCCCAGCGAGGCGGAAATCAGCGCCTTGTTCAAAGCAAGCCGCATCACAGTCAGACGCGCGATGGAGGAGATCGTCCAGGCGGGCTATATTGAACGCATCCAGGGCAAGGGATCCTTTGTCAGAACCCTCAAGCGTGACATGCAGCTTAATCACCTCAAAGGCTTTACGGAGGAAATGAGGGCGAAGGGCCTCAACGCTACCAGCCGTGTCATCGATGTGAGCATGATCGCTTGTGAAGCCAAGGCAGCGGAGCATTTGAAGCTTGATGCGAACTCCCGCGTCACCTCCATCAAACGACTTCGCTTCGTGAATGATGAGCCTGTCTCCTTTGAGCACGTTTTCGTTCCCTTCCACCTGTATCCTGAACTGCATCATGAGGATTTAAGGAATTCCCTGTACAGCCTTTTGGCCCGCAAGGGGTTGAAGGTGCACAGGGCTTCGCAAAGCATCTCTGCCGGCTTCGCGCCCCAGGAAATATGTGAACTGCTGAACATCAGCAAGAAGGCACCCACCCTGAACATTGAGCGCGTCACCTACCTGGAAGATGGAACGCCGCTTGAATATGTGCTGTCCACCTACCGCGGTGACCGCTATACCTTCCATGTTGATATGTCGAGATAAATAAGGCAGCTTTTTGGACACCGGGAGTTTTATGGATGGAAAAACAAGTTTTCATTTCTGTGGACGGCGGCGGGACAAAAACAGAAGCTTTAATGGCGGATACAAACGGGAACGTGCTGGCTGTTCGCCAAGGGGCAGGTTCCAATCCCTATACAGTCGGCAAGGATAAGGCCGCACAAGTGGTCAATGCGCTGATCAGACGTATTCTACTTGATCACCCGGCAAAAAATATCAGCGCTGCATGGCTTTATATACCCGGCTTCTTTCAGTGCCTGCCTTTGCCTTTTCCGTTTGATACCGTCTGTTTGGGAGACGAATACAGCTCCTATTTTGGCGCGCTGGCGCAGCCTGGCGGTATCGTCGTGCTGGCAGGGACAGGCTCTTTTGCGGTCAGCATTGACGAAGGGGGAAAGAAAACCAGTGTTGGCGGCTGGGGACCCATGCTGGGGGATGAAGGCTCGGGCTATGACATAGGTCGCAGGGCGGTTCGCCATGCTTTTGCGGTTTATGACGCTGACAAACCTCCCACGCCCGTGTCAAAGGCAGTGCTTGCGCATTATCAAACAAACACCGTTCACAAACTGCGGCGGGCAGTCTATCAAAGGGGCTGGGACCCAAAGCATATGGCAGGCTTGTGCAAACCGGTGGGGACATTGGCAACGGAAGGAGACATGGCAGCCCTTGATATCATCCATCAGGCTGCGCTTTCCCTTGCCGGCCTGGCTATCGGGCTTCAAAAACGGCTGCGGCTTGGTGCGGCGTCCGTTTCCCTGACAGGAGGGTTGACAGGTCTTGGCGAAAGCCTGCTTGAGCCTTTTAAACAGCGACTGGCCAGGGAAGGGCTGATGTACCACAGGGCCAAGTATCCCCCGGCAGTGGGTGGTGTTCTTTATACCTGTATGAGTATCACAAGACAGGCTGCCACAGAGCAGACAGCAGACTCATATTACAAGACATATCTGAAGGCAAGGAGGGTATCAGACAATGCTGATGGATGTTTATTTTAAGAATATGAAAAAAACGCTGGAGATGATCGAAACCACACAGCGGGAAGCCATCCTTGCTGCTGCCGTGATGGTGGCTGACAGCCTAGAAAACGGGGGAATGTGGCAGGTGCTGGACACTGGGCACATGCTGATGTATGAGGGTGTGGGTAGGACCGGTGGCATGATGGCTCTTCGCCCCATCCGGGTCAATTGCGAAGTCAGCAATCCGACACGCCCGCGGGAGATTGTGAACAAAACGACACAGTATTACACACAGGTAGCAGGCTTTGCGGGTTTTGTCCTGAACCGGGCCAACCTGGCGGCGGGCGATGTGCTGATTATTGGCTCTGTATCCGGCTACGAGGTTTTCCCTGTGGATGTCGCGTTGACAGCCAGGAAGATGGGGGTTTCGACCATTGGCTTTACCTCCCTTGCCTATTCAAAGACCCTTGCCTCGCGTCATTCCAGCGGAAAGAAGCTGTACGAGGTCTGCGATATCGTCCTGGATAACTGTGCCAATGCGGGGGATGCCCTTGTTCCTGTTGAGGAAATGGGGATCTCAGTTTGTCCCTCTTCAGGAATCGGCGCCGCCTATCTCCTGTGGGCACTGCAAGCCTCGGTCATGGAGGAACTGCTCAAGCGCGGCAAAACGCCCAGCGTCTATCTGTCCAATCACGCGCCGGGCGCGGCGGAGCATAACTGCAAGGCCATGGATAACTACCACAGGCTTGCTTATTGAGAAAGGTGCAGGCTATGCGATTTTCCGTGCCGTCATTTGCGCTTGAGGTCAATGCGCATACAGCTTCTGCCTCTGGCTTGATATTCGAGGGGAAAAATCTGCTTGGTGCGCCTTCACAGAAGCCCCTTTTCACCCTTTGGGCTTTAAACCTGAGTAATGAACGAATTGAACTGCATCCGGGAAACGGCAGACAGCAGGGCGACGCCCTGGTGTTTGAGCAGATGTTCTACAAGCGTGAGGCAGTCAACATCCACGTTACACTGAGGGCATTGGAAAAAGAAGGCGCATTGGCTTTTACGCTGCAGGTGGAAAACAATGATTCTGCCTATTGTGTCATTGAAACCTTGTTTGAGTTATGCGGCCTGACTTTTGGTGAGGATAAAGCGACTATCTTGTATTATCCGCACCATGCCGGAGAGCGGATACCCAATCCGGCTCAAAGGCTGCGCAGCGAGAAATATCAAGGCTTCTGGCGAGGCAATTCAAAGAAGATCAACGGGGAATGGGTGCGGGAGTGCAACTACTGCGGGCTGTGCAGCATGAGCTATATGTACCTGCAAAGCCCTTGCGCAAGCTTGTATTTTGCCTCTCATGACCTGCGTTTTCCGGTCACAGGGCTCATCACCAAAACCGGAAGCGAAGCGCCTGCTTATCTGTCAATGGGGTTTAGGATCCATAAACGTATTCAACATCAGGAGGCCTGGAAGAGCGGCGAGTTTACCATCCATCTTTCAAACAGTACTTGGCACGCAGGGGCGAGGCGGTACCGGAACTATCTGCTTCCCCATTTGCCACGCAGCAATACTCCTGCTTTCTTGCGCAGCCAGGCTGCGCTCAACCAATGCTACAATTTTAAGCGAGGTGAAGAAATACAAAATCGCTTCAGCAGGATTCCGGAAATGTGGGAGGCGGGCATGCGGCATGGCATCAACCATATGTTCATCGCTTCCTGGAACAGAACCGGCTTTGACAGCTTCTATCCGGAATACTATCCGGACATGGAGTTGGGCACCGCCATGGAGTTTAAGAGAGGGATAGAAGAAGTCAATGCCCGCGGCGGTTTTGTGACGCTGTATGTGAACGCCCGCTTATCTGATATTTCATCAGATTTTCATAAACATTTCCTTAGCAGGATGCGGATTGAGCGGATAGATGGCAGCCCCGTTACCGAGTCCTATGGTCCGCATGAGTTTACCCTGAACTGTCCTTCAGACCGGCAGTGGCAGAGGATGCTGGTGGATATCTGCGATTTTGCTGCTCATGCCTATGGCGTGAAGGGCATCTACCTGGATCAGCTGGCTTCGGCTGAACCTTATGCCTGCTACAACACAGGGCATACCCATGAGGACATCGGGGAGTTCAACACAGGGTATGTAGCGATCTTGTCTGAGTTGCTGATGCGGCTACGGAAGCGTGATGAAAACGCCTATTTAATGACCGAAAACTGCGGCGATATTTATGGTCCCTATGTATGGGGAAACCTCACCTGGAATGGAGCGGCGTATGACGAGTTTTTCAATCTGTTCCGTTATACTTTCCCGGAATTTGTCCAGGTCAACATGTGCAATGAGCGCACCTGGGAGAAGGACGCGGCAAAGCGTGAGCAGCTGTTTTATGATGATATCCAGCGTTGTGTGCTGATGGGAAACATCCTGTGGATTGGGATCACATCACACTTCCGCCCGGAATCTGACAGTCAGGCGCGCCTTGCGTATATCTTGATGGCAGCGGCATTCCGTAAACAGATTGCCAGGCAGGTGACTGACGGCGTATACATGGACGATGAATACGTCAGGGAGATAGACCTTCCTCTTCAGGCATCCTCCTTCCGCGTATCTGATACGGAGGCCTTGCTGCTGGTTGGTGACAGCCGGCAAGCAGGCGGTCAGGTCTGTTTTAAGCTGCCTTTTGAACCTTTATTCACAAGTGCCCATGATGAGTTTTCCAAGCCTGTTGCTGTTTCCACCAAAGGTGATGTTGTCAGGCTTGCAACCACAGGCCAACGGCTTGTGCGAATTACGGCCTGCACAACAGAAAGAGGTAACAAATGAACACCATGCTGCGATACCTGGAAGAGATTGAAGCGACGCTTTCAAAAGTGCGCCACAGCCAACTGGAAAGCATGCACAAAGCTGCCCGGATATTGGCGGATGCGACCATCAGCGGTCAGAACCTGTTTGTATTTGGCAGTAATCACGCAGGGATTTTGGCCTTGGAGCTGTATTATCGCACGGGAGGACTAGTCAACATGAATCCCATTCGCGGGCCAGGGCTGAACCTGGATGTAACCCCTGCCGACATGAGCAGCCAGTTTGAGCGGATGGAAGGCTATGGGAACATGCTGATAGATTACTCGCCGCTTCGGGCGGGGGATGTCCTACTGATTCATTCCGTTTCCGGACGCAACCAGGTCAGTATTGATGCTGCCTGCAGAGCCCGAGAGATTGGTGCCAAGGTCATCGTATTAACAAACATGGCAACATCAAAAATCGTCATTTCCCGTCATCAAAACGGAAAAAAGCTATACGAGCTTGCTGATTTGGTGATTGACAATTGCGGGCAGGTGGGCGATGCTGCTCTTCAGTTGCCCGGAACAAGCACTCGCGTTGGCTCCACCTCTACAGCTATTGGTGCCGTCATTCTCAACGCCATTGTCTGTGAAACCGCAGAACTTATCATCTCAGCAGGCCTTAGCGCTCCGGTTTTTGTATCCTCAAATATTGATGGCGGCGATGAACAGAACAAAGCTGTTCTGGAAACCTATAAGGATCATATTTTTTATATGTAGTGTTTACTGAACAATAAGTAGGGCCTGCTGAAAAAGGCAAATTTTGCTTTTCACGTTCCTTTACACAGCCGCTTGCGCCGTCCGCAACGATTTTCCTGCCCATCTCACGCCTGCCAGCATGTACCCAAAAAGGCGCAAAAGAAGGCGCAGCAGGCGCGTAACGTTCATCGCCAGTATAATAAACGCTGCTTCCGTCTTTCCGGTCTCAGCCAGGTAGGCCATGATCCGATCCAGCCCGTAGCGGCGCTTGCCAATCCCGTTCCGGCTCTCCACCATGTTTCTGTCACAGCTGTCTTTGTAGGCTTGTTTACCGTTCTCGCCTGTTTCATCTTTCCTTGGCCGCCCAAGCTTTGGACCGGACAGGCGGATGCTGTGCTCCTTGCAGAAAGCCCTGTTCTCGCGGTTGCGATAGATCGTGTCCGCCAGGACTGCTTCAGGATAGTGGCCAAAACGATCCTTATACCTTTCAGCCGCTGCCTGCAGCCGCACCCCCTCATTGTAGTTGTCATATGACTGGTCTTCGATGAATGTAAACCCATTGACCACCGACAGGTGCAGTTTCTGCCCGAACTCGTACGGTCTGCCGGCCTTGCCCCGCACAATGCAGCGCACATGCGGCTGGCGCAGGCTGACGATTCTGTCAGGACAACTATGAGTTCCCCTGTCGTGCATGAAGCGCTGCTGTTCGTACACCTTTTCAATGGTTTCAAACCGTTCCATGTCCGCAGCGCTCAGTTTCTCCTCGCCAACTTCGACCTTCAGCCGTCTCAGTGTTTCAAGATTCTTTCCGACATAGTCCAGCTGTTCCACGATGGCGCGCCTGGTCGCTTTCAGTTTTGCCTTTCGCTGCTTGGCAACCTTGAGGTAATTCCGCCGGGCTTTCTTGCGGTTGTACGCGGTCTTGTGCCCTGTCTTGCCGCTGAACTCCCACAGCTTCTCTAATGAGCTTCTCTGTGTTCTCACGGCAATCATTCACCAAGCCCGGATCAGTCGGATACTTGATGTCTGCCGGAGCTACCGTCGCATCCAGGATCAGGATACCCTTGTTCCCGCCTCCGCTCTCCGGCGGTTCATCCTTGGCGTCAGGCTTGTTTCCCTCAGCCGAATGCGCCCGTTCATACATGAGCTCGTTAATGCGCTGTATCACCTCGGGTGTGAACCGTTTGCGAAAGTGTACCATCATCGATGCATCGAACAGAGGCTCCTTGCAGAACGCTTTCAACCCAACCAGATACTGCGCATAAGGATTCTCGCACAGATAGGCGACTGTCCCTTCATCCGTCAGGTTTTCTTGTTCCTTGATGTATTCCGCGCCAAAGGCGATACGCGATGGAATTGAAGGACGACCTGATTCATCCTAAAAGTTCTTGGCGTACTCCTCCTCAATGAAGTCCCAAGGTATGATCCGGGCAATCTTCACCCAGCGATTGTTCGCGTCCAATCCATCGCCAAAGGGAATGAAGAATTCATCCACTGTGAGCTGCGCTTTGTCCCGTTTTCTGCACATCGGACACCCCAAACACGTTATTTTAACTGGTTTTCTATATGTTCAGTATACCTCAATGCAAGCGATTTATCCAGTGTTTTCAACGCGTTGCGGGATTTTCAGCAGACCCTAAAATACCGCCCAAGGAATCAGTTGGGACATGCAAACCCATCTGTTCTCCGGATTCAGCCTGACGCCGCTAAACCGTCGCATCCTCAAAGAAGGTCGCCTGGTGTGCTTTTCTCTCATAGAGAACGTTTTCACTCCTGGTTAAGTGCAAGGGTTTTGGGGATTTTCAAAGGTTTTCCTTGCACCAGTTTATATCATGTATCAGGATAAAATGCTTGTGGAATATTGGGGTTAGAATTGTTCAGTAGGGCCTAGTTAGCTCTTGGGTATAACAGGCAAGATCAATCTGGACGGATGATGTCGGTCGTGGTAGATCGTCTGATGTGCTATGATTCCTTCAGCCTCATATCCAACGCGACCAAATGTATTCAAATTGCGGTCAGCGTCTGGGAAAAGTGAACTGGTTACATCTAGCCGTATGGCTTCTCCGGGTTGTAGAATGATACTAGTGTTGGCGGCTTTAATTTCAAATTTATAGATTTTTCCAGGAATCATTGCCTCTGGTTTTTCTCCATTTCGATATCGGCCACGTACCAGTAGAGAGCCTAACTTGTATACTGTACCGTCTTTACGTACAACACTAACGCGAGCACAAAAATCTGTATCCCGTGCACTGGTTGATGCGTATATTATTGTATGAATTGGTCCTGTTATCTCAGTCTCTTCCGTAAAGGTAGGAGTTGTATAAACTAGAACATCGTTTCTTCTTTGTATAAGTGCTTGGTTCTGCATAATCATCTTCTGGGATTCATTGGTGCCAGACGGACATGGATCCATTGGGTCATAGTCGTAATAATCTGCCGGTTCTTCTTCCGCGGGGGTTACAGAAAGAGTTCCATCGCCATGCAGTGTGTTAGCTTTTCCTCCTGAATGAAGATAGAAGTCTGTAAATTTTGTTCGTGCTAATGGCCATTCATATTCATCTCGCCAGATATTTGATCCCATGACAAACAGTTTGATTGGTGCTCCTGAGGTGAAATCCGTCTCTATACCTTTGCACCAATGATCGAACCACTGCACCAGTTTCTCTGTCACACCGTAATCATCCCCAGATCCTTCAGGTCCATAATAGGTTCCTTCAATCCATCCTTCTAACCGATCCCCATGGGCCCATGGTCCGATAATCAGTTTAGAGCCTTTTCTACAGGCTTCGCTTCCTCCGCGGTCACGGAACTGAGTATAGTTGTAGATAGTTTTGTCTCTTAGAAAATCATTCCAGCCAGTCAGATTGAGCGTAGGAACAGTTGTTTCTTCAAAACCTTCCACCCGTCCAATGAAACGCAAATAATCTTTGTTGTCGATATTGGCTAGCAGATCCTTGTGAAACTGTAGTTCCGGTACACCCTCAACATTGCCTGCTGGCATATCCTTCATCGGTAACCAAGCAACCTGTTCATTCATATTGAAACTTTGCATTTTGACAACAGCTTCTGGTGAATACTGATCTGGAAAATACTTCAGGCGGTCCAACGCTCGTCCGATAATCCATCCGTATAAAACCGGAGAAAAAACACCAAAATCATAAATTGCAGGAAACTTTGTCCATGAAGTCATAAAGGGACAAATCGCCTTTAGATGAGGTGGGTTGGCTCTGGCACACGCTAGCTGTGAAAAACCATGATAGCTTTCACCCATCATAGCGACATTGCCATCGCACCATGGCATCTCCGCAATCGCTTCGATTGTATCATAACCATCCTCATCCTGATGTCCAGCTGGATCACATATTCCTTCAGAATGACCAGTACCACGTACATCCTGAATCACTACATTGTACCCACAGCCTGCCATCAAGTTTGCACGAAAATATCCTGCCAGCGGTGCAACTCCATCTTTCAGATACGGTGTGCGATTGATCACCGCAGGATAAGGCTTGTTGTTATTGGGACGGTATACGTCCGCATACAACGTTACACCGTCACGGGTAGTAATCGGCACATTATACATTATCATAACGTCCATGATCTCTCGTCCGTTCATTATCTTAGGCATTTTTCTTCCTCTCTATTGCCACAATCCATATGCAATTTCTTCCGGTACGTCAAAACTACCGACCGGGACCCTCACAGTTGACAAAATTGCACCTTTTTCATCAAAGCGAAAAGTTAAAAAGTGAATACGGCAACTTTCTAGCCAGCGTATTTCTAACCGTAAGGTATAGTCGTTTAGAAAGCTTCCAGCCATGCATGAAGTTCTTGCCGGGTTTGTACTGATAGGTTTCACGTCTTTAGTGATACGTTGACCTTTCATACCGATTGGACAGAACACAGTCTGACCGCGTGCTGAAATCCCCAATGTTAACTCACCATTTTGTTCAAAAAATGAAAAAGCTTCAATAGGAGTACAGTATTCTCGGTTAAAAATACACAAATCATCGGCAAAGAAGCGTGCTGTACCTTCCGTAATCTTCAGTATGCATCCGTCTAGCTTCCGCAGTACATCCCTGTTTTCTCCATATTCAGGACGAGGAATAGCTAAACAAGCTAGGCGATGATTAAACGTTTTAGTCTCCTCAGTCGTCCACACTGTTTCCTTGTCCTTCAGTTTGGATACGAAGAGAGACAGCGCATTGCGGACTTTAACGTCTGTACCGGGTTTAGACATAGTCTCTAGGATAGAAATCACGACATCCTTTTTAGGGAAAAGCATGCTCCATTGTCCCATAGCACCGTCAGCCAACATAAATTCGGGGTATATCCACATCATTCCACCATATGTTGCGCCGTCCGAATGGGGATTCTGGACCTGCAACGCGAACTTTACCCACTCTTCGCTTAGAATCCTTTTGCCGTTCCAAACACCGCCGCAACGATAAAGATCCATCATCAATGCATTATCACGGACTGAGGAGATTAATCCACCACTGCCGTTTTCCAGTCCGTCTTCATGCTTATGCCATACGATTTTTGTTGGATCGATTCCAATCTTATCAAACACTCTAGGCGTCAAAAACTCGATTAATCCCAATCCTGTTTGTTTACGAATGCAGGCACCAACCATTGAGCAGGCAATACTATTATAATATAATGCTGTGCCTGGTTGATGCACGATATCCATGGTAAAGAACTTTTCGATCCACTCCGGATCGGTAACTGCCGGCTGATTCTCCATTCCAGTTCCCATCGTGCAGATATGCTTTACTCTTAGCTCATCCCACCATGGCTTATTGAACGTATGATGAGCATGCTCCGAGAACAAATCGATTAGTCGGTCTTCCAGTGACAATATTCCTTCGGTTATTGCGGCACCCAGAGCAATTCCTGTCATTGTTTTTGTTAGAGATTGATCACCATGGATCATGCCTGGACCGTAAGGTGCCCAATATCCTTCAATTACAGGTATCCCGTGACGCATGACCAGCAGTGCGTGCGGTTCGGTACCCGATTTCTCGATATTATCCAAGAGAAGGTTGGCGTCTTCATAAGAGACGCCAACCGTTCTAGGATGTTGTGATTGTAATATCATTTCTGCTCAGCAATGAAGGCATCTAGCTGGGTACGATAATCGTTTACGATATCGTCGATACCGATAGCTTTACACTGATTAATGAACTCATCCAGCTTGGCTTCGGTCTGGTCTCCGAAGATACCAAAGGCAAAGGAGAAACGGTGTTCGTTAAACAAAGCAGTTACTGCGGAGAGTTCAGCCTCATAGTTGCACTGATAGTTGAAGCCATTTACTGGAAAAATATCGGCGGGCACTTCAGCTGCTTCATACATTTTTTGATACATAGCGACCGCTGGATTTAGAGCTTGTTTAGGATCGGTGTCATGCTGTAAGGCTGCGTTATTACCAATGGCAAAATAAGGATAATCAGTAGCTTCCGGTCCTAAGGTGTAGTACTTGCCATCTTCATCTTCTATTAGGTTATAATGACGTCCTTCGATGCCAAATACCAGTAGACGATTGATGATGGGATCGTTTTTCATAACGTCCAACGCTGTTGCAGCGCGTGTCATGTTTCTCTCGCTAGCCGGTGGAAAACCGATACAATATACAAAGTAGTTACCACGGCGGGTAACGCACTCATCATCCCATAGACAATTGAGGAATACTGGGGTGTCGTTCTTGATATTTTGTAGTAAGCTGTCCAAGCTAGCAGGCACGCCAAAGTTCAAGGCGGAAGTGCCAGCAAGGAAGTTGTCATCTACCATCGTGTAATTGGAGATCACGCTGGCTGGGAAATATCCCTTTTTGTAGAACTCAGCCATCTTCAGGCAGAACTGACGGTATTCGTCGGTGGTAGCAAACCAATGAAGATCTTCCGTGGAGAATTCCTTGCCAGTGTTATACTTCCATACCAACCAGTTAGCAGTACCACAGTTGACATCCATCATATGGTTTTTGTATGTGAACCAATAGGTAGTGTCCAGTGGATAAGTTCCTTGGGCATTAAATACATAAATTCCAGTTGCAGCAGTATCCGCAGCGATCGCGTCCATCAGTTTTTCTAGATTTTCGCCGTTCTTGATGTCTTCTGCCTTGAATCCATATTTGTCAAGAATAGACTGACGGGTCCATACACCAGTAGCACTGATGCTACAAATATTGTTGGTGATACCATAATATTTGTCACCATACTTCATCTCACGCCAGCTGACCGGAGCCTGGGTTTTGGCGGTCATGGGCATGTATTTTTCAACAAAATCCCAATCGAATCCAGTATAGCCGCCGTTATTAACGTAGTCACCAAAGTTAAACCAGTACGCACCATAGACCAGGTCATAGTCATCGCTGCCTAAAAAAAGGCTCAACTTTGTGCCAAACTCACCATAGGATACAAAGTCGATATTGATCTTGGTGTTGATCAATTCTTTCATACGAACATTTACAGTCTCTATGATTTCGTCGAAAGCCGCTGGCTTGTTTCCCGGGATGATCATGTTAATTTCCTTGTATTCGGATAGATCAAGATCTTTCCAGGGGTTGGTCATCTCTTCTGCGTTCGCGATGTTAATCACGGACATAAACATCATTAGTGTCAGCATCAAAGACAGGATACGTTTCATGTGTTTTCCTCCTTATAATTGGTTCTATTTCCAAGAACAGCTATCCGCCGCTCCAATGGATCGTTAGGATTACCCCTTCACCGCACCAATGGTTAGACCTTTCACAAAATATCTCTGAACAAGGGGATACAAGAAAATAATCGGACCTGTTACAACGCATGTCATGGCCATTCTCATACCGGTCGATGGCAGTGATACAGCTTCAACAGCATGGAACTGACCTTCTGCTACCAGCTGCTTTAGAGCCTGAGTGGTGCTTAGCATGTCCTGCAAAAAATACTGCAGACTTTGCATTTCCGCTTTAGTGCTGAAAAGCATAGAATTGTACCAGTCGTTCCAGTATCCTAGTGCTGAGAACAGTCCCAGGGTAGCCAGCAGCGGTGTTGCTACAGGCATATACAGTCTAGCGTAAATTTTCAGTTCACCTGCACCGTCGATCTTTGCGGATTCAGATATTTCATAGGGAATGCTCTTCATATAGTTTTTTGCTATAATCGTATTCCACACAGAGAAGACCATCGGTAAGATTAGAGCCAGATAAGTGTTTTTCAGGCGGAGTATCTTAGTATACATAGTATACCAAGGGATAAGACCACCGGAGAATAAAGTTGTAAAAAAGAAGAAGAAAGAAAAGCTATTTCGCCATTTAAAATCTTTCCGCGAAAGTATATATCCGGTCAGAGTATTCAGCAGCAGTGAAACCGCCGTGCCGACTGTCGTCACGAAAATGGTGTTCATATAGGCTCTTCCAATGCGTCTCGGGTTCGTAAACACCATATGATATGCACTGAGCGAAAATTTTTCAGGTATCAATTGGAATCCGTTCCGTATCAAACTTGTCTCTTCTGCAAAAGAGGAAATAAAAATCAAATAGAATGGTATCACACATAGCATCCCGAACGCAAAGAGGAGTACATAGCCCAGTGCATGAAAGCTCCATTCACTGAATGTTTGCTTATATTTCTGTCTGGACATGTCTCTCATCCCCCCGTCAGAACAAGGTATAGTCCGGCTGGATCTTCTTAACTACAAAGTTAGCTAGCAAAATAGTGACAAAACACAGTATGGACTGAAATAAGCCTGCGGCTGCACCAAAGCCCAGATTTCCAGTCCCAGCCATAGCTCTATAGATGTACAGATCAAGAATGTCACCGACTTCAAGCAATACTCCGTTGTTACCTATTAACTGGTAGAACATACCAAAGTCTCCACGAAAAATTTGTCCGCATGCCAGCAGGAACAAAACTACCATGGTCGGCACCAGATTAGGTAGCGTAATGCGATATACCTTCTGCCAGCTATTTGCGCCATCGATCTCTGCAGCCTCGTACATTTCGCTATCTATCCCGGTAATCGCACTTAGATAGATAATGCTACCATAACCGACACCTTTCCACATTCTGAAAAAAACCAGTAGGAACGGCCATGGCCGCGTATCAATATATACATTAATCATCGGTACGCCCAAGCTTTTTAACATGCGGCTGATCAGACCGTTGTCATAGTCAAGCATAGTCTGTACCACAGCTGCAGCAATGACCCAAGAAATAAAATAAGGCAAAAAGATAAAGGATTGAAACAGTTTTTTGAACCATCTGCAGCGCATTTCGTTAATGATAATAGCGAATCCAACTTCCATCACCATTCCAACAACAATAAACGCCAGATTATACAATAACGTGTTACGTGTCAATGGCCACAGTTTATTAGATACTGTCAGGAATTTGAAATTGTTAAACCCAACCCACGGGCTACCGAAAAGGCCCTTGGCAAAATTATACTTTTCAAAAGCCATCAGCACACCAACCATCGGCGCATAACTAAAAACAAGCACATAAACAACAACAGGTAATAACAAAATCAGATAAACTCGATTCGCACGTAAATCTCTACCGAATGCCTGTATGGCGTTACGTCTTTTGTGAACAAATCCCTCACTCACTAACGTTCGCCTCCTCAAAATCATTCTTAGAAATATATACGCTTCGTACGCCAGAAAGCGGATAATTCACATCTCTTTGCTTTGTAACGCCCATAAAGAACAAGCCACTATGATTCATGATCCGGAAAGCGCCTCCACACAACGGTATTGCCTCTCCTTTTGTATTAATCCATCTCCAGCCGATGCGCTCCGGCTCATCATGATGAGCCGGATATAAGCCAATCATTTTCAATAACTCAGGCACCTCAAATCCTTCAGCTGAGCTTACATCCCGGAAAGCACAGTTACCCAAACCATGTTCTTCAACTTTTGTGGTAATCCGTACTGCGCCATCATGTCCGTCAAAATGTAATGCCTCGGGATTTCCTGGTAAGACTCGCTTACCATTTTTATCCAAAGCGTGCCAGTAAGAAGAATTGACTTCAAAACTGCAATCCTTTCGTAGCAGATCAACTGTATCTATCAGTTGGATCTCACCATTCATCAATCTAAAACCACAATCCCATTCATTTAGATTGCCAACAAGATCCCATATACCGGTAGTCTGGCCGTTATGTGTCCATTGCTTCGGTCCGCTACCAGTCAGTACAGAACCGGTGGTGGTCTGTATACCAATCTCACTTCGTTTATAATAATCCTGCCCTATATCTGTGTTACCAGTCGGGTTCATTTGATGTTTCCACATTCGCAATAGAATAGCCATTCTCAGTTGAAATGGCATTATCATCCAGCCGGGACCTTTCCCTTTTACACTTTGTAATGCAACTTCGAAATTAGGGATATAAGCTGGTTCACTCATCGGTAGAGAGGCAGTTTTCCCTTCCACTAGGCAGTTAATATATTTGGATACCCATATTCTACGAATCCTATACTGTCCATACAGAAACGCAGGATGAGTTCCTTTCATTCTCGTTCCGTCAATCAAGTCTTCACAATTTACAGCTGTAATTTCAACCATCACGGATGGTATACCGAATGCATCATAGATAACAGTATTCTTGCTATTTGAAAGCTTTTCCACAGCTTGCTTCAATTTGAATCTTGCCTGATCCATTTTGTTTTCTTTTTCCAACAGACGCAGTTCATCTAATTCCTGGAGAATCATTTCTGCTGAGCCGGAAACTTTACATTCATTTGCCAGAATCTGACTGAAACGGATCTCGCTGATTTTATTACTGTATATGCACATTTCTGCAAACTTACGCCCCTTTCTTCTTTGTATAGCCTCATGCTCGTCTAGATGATTAAACAGTTGCAAGTCTTCTCAAAAAATGTATTCAAAGCCTTATTTGAAACCTTTTAAACGGGATGATCTCGTTTTCTCCTTTATCAGGCCAGCAACAGTGGAACATTCAAACTCGTATTATTATTAATTATACTTGACATCAGTAAAGAATGTGCAATATAATATCGTCATAAAAAGATAAATGGAACATATTCTCTACTTTATATTTCGTTTCACGTCTTTACTGGGAGGTCGTTGAACATATTATGCCATATTCATATGCAGCTAATCTACTTTTATGGCCTGTATCATGTAAAACAGTGTCTGTTTCTACCTCACAGCTAATCAGTGCAGGATCAGCGGACAATTGTTTCATACTGCTTTTATCCGGTAAAGTGGACATAGTTTATGAAGCAAAGACCTGTCCGTTAGAAATGGAATCTATCGCTGTAATGGGACGCAATATATCAATCACAGTAGAAAAGAAGGGTGACCATCCTTGTCAGTTGCTTCTTCTTCGTCTTGCGACTGTGGACAAACCACCCTATATCGATTTGAACCATCTGTGTTTAACGATCCCCATGATTGATTCATTTTTTACTTATAAGGAGCGCTTCTGCATTTTGAAAGATAAAGAGAATATTCGTTTTACTTTGAATGCAATTTTAAGCGAAATATATGAAAGAAAACCTGAATGGGAACAAATGGTCATCGTCAAGCTGCAAGAATTTTTGATATATCTTGCTCGTTCTTTTTATGCTCATGATCATATTACTGGCATTCAGCTACTTTCTACAGCGCGTGAATATATCCGCAATCACTACCGTGAAATACTGACAGTGGATCAGATTGCGTCTTACGTTGGAATAAGCCGTTCGTATCTGGCTCAACTCTTTGCGACTCATCTTCAATACAGCACAGTCGATTATATTCAAGCAGTTCGTTGCGATCATGCAGCCTACCTACTGCGCACAACACGTTTTACAATTCTCGACATTGCCCTTGAAGTCGGCTTTAACAGCCGTCAGCATTTTGCCCGTACATTTGCTAAAATCTACGAGATTACTCCGAGTCAATACCGCAAAACACAGCTCATAATCAACGATAAAAAAATACATAAATAGTGTCTACTGAACAATAACCGTTTTCAAACTTACACCTGCATAAGTAGAGTTGGAACCACCTTATTATATTCCTTCAATAATTCGTCGTCGAAATTTACCCCTAGGCGGCAAGGCGTATCGAAAATCATGGTTTCTTGACCGGTCTTCGTATAAGGCTTCCATTTTGGCCCCTTGGGCAGGATAGGCTTGCCAGTCTTGGCAAAAGACGTCCACGAACCACACATGTTTTCCTCTAGAATGTCGGACACCTCGCCCATATTAGCAACAGGCACAAGGTTCACATTGTGGAAGACATAAGGAATTTCTGCACAGTGCCAAGCCAGTTTTCCGCCATCAATGGGGAACTCCTGACTAAACACATAATTATAGACGGGTGCCTTGGCCTGTACAATGCGCTTGGAAAGGAAATTTTGGCCTTCCACACGAATACATGCCTCAAAGTACATAAGATCCACAATTAGCTTGTCGGGATACGCCTTGCGGAAGGCGGATATGAGGCGTTCGGTAGCTGTGCCGAACCTGCTTTTAAGTACATCACACTGCTCATCCTCAGTCATCTGATGTTTCTTGGGCAGAACGACTCCAAAAGCAAACTCACCAATCACAGTACCCACAATGATGGGAATGTTCGACGTCTCAGGACGGAAACCAATTTCTTTCCAATCGCCTAGAAAGAAATGATCTGGCAAAGGCGTTTCTCCGCAGTAGACCCACTGCTTACGCAATTCAGCTTGCACTTTTGTGTAAGCGACAGACAGCGTACGATAAGGTACGGTAGCGAGAGTGTTTGCATCATGTATTTCCAGTTCAGTCATGATGGCGTCTACGATTTGTTTACCGCTTTCCCCATTTTGCGGGTAGCGGAAGTTGGGTGTAATGCCGCTCATCATAATGCACTTGTGGAACAATCCGTCCGCCTCTGGAATTTGCATCATGCTAGCCACTTTGTGTGCACCGCCGGATTGCCCAAAGAGGGTCACGTTGTTCGGGTCACCACCGAAGACAGTAATGTTTTCATGAACCCATTTGAGAGATGCTATGATGTCCTTGCTTCCGGCGTTGGCAGAATCCGGATAGCGGTCAGTGTGGGCTTTCAAATCCAAATAACCGATAATGTTCAACCTATGATTGATGGACACCACCACCACATCGCCATATTTACTCAAATTTGCACCGTCAAATGCTTCCAACTCGATGGACGAACCCATGGTATAGCCTCCACCATGAATCCATACCATCACGGGGAGTTTAGCTTTGGGATCCAGACTCTGTGTCCATATGTTCAGGTACTGACAATCCTCGGACTGGTACCAGTCTCTATGAGGAATAAAAATATCGCTGTCGTGCTTCTGAATGAATGCCGTGCAGCTGATTGCACCATAGTTGAGTGCGGATTTCACTCCCTCCCAAGGCTTTACAGGAACAGGTGCTTCGAATCGACCCGCTGTTGCGTAGCGAATGCCGCGGAAAATGTAGGTGGAATCTAATGCAAAGCCCTTTAGCTTACCGGCCTTGGTAGCAACAGTGGTTCTCTCGTCGCAGATGAACTGGCTCATAATCACACTTCCTTCGCAACAGTTTTATCAAGGAATTCCTTCAGACAGGTTCCGTAAGTTTCCCAATCAGTTGGCTCGGTGTTGCACCAGATTACAGGGTATCCACTTTTGCTTGCAATTGTCTGCGCTCCATTGTCAGACCATTTCAGGAACAATGTTGTATCTGCAGGAACACAAGCTTCAACAATGCGCATGGGATCACTCGCGCTCAACACGTCCTCAGAAACCGGCCACTTACCATAGATGGTTTCCATGTTATGACATTCAATGTCACCATTTGCATAGGCCTCTACACATGTAAAATCCGTGTCCACTGCACCAACAGCAGTGAAACGCTCCGAGTAAAGAAGGCCTAGCTTGATAGCTCCCAACGCACCCATTTCAGCTCCAAAGCACAGGTTGTTTTCTTCTGTGTAAAGACCAAACAATCGATTCAAATGCTGTGGTAACTCCTCTGAAATAAAAGTCCACCAGTGCATACCATACTTCATATTACAGAAATCGGAGCTGAGTCCCTCGGGCATCACAACCGCGATCCCGGCTTTACGCGACCATAACTCAATGCTTGTATAACGCACCCAATCGTTAGCATGTCCTCTGCGTACAGGCAGAAGCCATAAAACAGCCTTGGCGGCTACTGCACCCTCTTCAGGTATAAGAATGAAAAAGCGTGTAGTGTTCCTAAGCGATGGCATCATTTCCCTACATTCAATGAGTGCCATTCACTTCGCCCCCTTCCAACATCCAGTCCAAAATTTCTTCCATCAGCTGGTCCCACATGTCAAAGTTATGTCCACCTTTTCCCACACGGATTGTGAGCGGAATGTTCATCTCTCTGAACTTTTCTACGGTTAAAATGTTCTCAAACCGTGCGTGATCCTCATCACCCCAACATAGGAACAATCGCGGCAGTCGGTGGCCATTTTGCTTGTGCTGACGAGCTCTCTCTACTACATCACCCTGCGTTCCACGGTATTGATCTGAACCCTCGAAGGCATGGTATAATTCCGGGCCACCCGGGTGCTGGCCCGTTTCTAGAAGTATCATCGTGTACACAATATCAATTGGAGACGAGCAAGCTGCTATGGAGTTGAAGTCGCCCGGGCGTTCCATCGCAAGCTTAAACGCACCATGGCCTCCCATGGAGATGCCCAAGATGAAGCGTTTTACAGGGGCAGTAGGCAAGATGGGAAACATCTTGACAGAAAAGTCTACGACCTCCTTGAGCATGGAATAGCTGTTTTCACCGTAAACCATATCTGTATACACACCAAGATGGCAAGATGGAGCCACGATAGCCATATTGCGATTTTCGCACAAACGCGGAACTGAGGAGTATATAATCGTGGATTTATATTCAGAGAACGCGCCATGCAGGAGATAAACCACCTTCAATGTGTCTGCGTTCTCCTGCCAGTGATCCGGCAAAAGTACGCAGAATTCACCATCGCCTCCCAGCGCGGCGGACTGATACTGCACATCAAATATACGCATGATGATGACTCCGTTTTTACAATCCGATTCTGCGTGCCTTTGCAGTTTGAATTACCTTCGGCTTCCCCTCGTGGCGCATACCTTTGAAGACACTGATTGTTAGCTCCAGCCCTTCCAGCTTGAGTGTCACGTCATAAGCCATCCAAGAGTTCAACCAATGCAAGGAAAAATGAACCGTGTTCTCGTCCTCAAACCATCCAGTGCAGCAAGTCATGGGCAGATCAGGCATAACTTGATAGGTTCTGTTTGCTTTGAGCGTGCCATCCAACATCACTTTGAACACAGATTTTTGGTTTACAGTCACGATTAATTTGTCTTCCTCAAGCTTGAGCTTCAAAAATTGTATGTCACGCGCAATGGAGGAATCGTAGAACATATGGTAGAATTCCACATTCCCGGGAAAGGCCTCCATCCAAAAATTAGCATGCCCCTCACGAACAACATAGGTTCCGTTCAAAGCAGAAGCTTTGTTCGGTATGCGCTTCACCACTGGTGCAGGCAATGAGCGTTTGCTTTCGTAGTCACGAAGCTTAAAGAGTGCATCATTATCCTCCAACATGGGCTTACTAGTCATATCGTACAACAATGCCTGTAAGATGTTCAGCGTTTTCTGCACGCCATGCGGATGTACACCGCCCTCGTGCAGAGAGATAACAGCGTTCTTTTCAGGATCAATGATGCAGAACTGACCCTGCCCTCCATCAAAGCGATACACACCTGGTTTTCGGCACATCCAAAGCTGCCAACCATAGCCCACCTTGGCGTCCTCTGTACCGGGATCATTGGCGGTATCAATCTGCTTGCTTGTCGCCTGCTCCATCCATTCCCGGCTTACTATCTGTTCTCCAGAAGCATAGCCCTTATTGAGGTAGAAAAGGCCAAGGCGTAAATTAGCTTCGGTCGTAGACGAGGTGCCTGGCTCTGCAGCAATGCCGCTTCCGAAATGAAGCCATACCAGGTCGTCCTTGCCAATCCCAATCTTATCTAATAACTCTTTACGCAAAAAAGTATCCGTTGTCATTCCAGTCAACTTTTCCACAAGTGCACCCAGTACGCAAGAACCAACGGAATTATAGCAAAAGTGTGATCCGGGTTTCTTTTCGATGGGATATCGGAGAAAATTCTCCATCCAGCAATCATCGAAAAATGGCATCGCAGTCATGCCGCATGACATACTCATTACATCACGCAACTTGACTGTACGCATAGCATTGCTTGGTTCGATACCATAGAGTATAAACTCCTCCTTCAGCAGATCCACAAGAAGATCATCCGGTGACAAAAGACCCTTAGTACATGCAATGCCGACAGCTGTACAAGTCCAGCTTTTGCCCATGGAATGGTTAGTGTGCGGGAATTCAGGAGCGAAAGGTTTTGGCCAGGACTCAGAAATAACTGCCCCATTAATTGCGATCATCACACCATGTACCTCATTCTCATTCGTGTCCAGCTCTTTGAGCGCTCGGAGGACATGGGCACTGCTAACACCTTGTTGTTCTGGACTAGTACGAAGAAGCGCAGTATTCCATAGATCCATGATTTATCCCTCTTTACCTAGGTTAGGGGAGCCAACAGCCAGCTGCCGACTCCCTCTTGAGTCAGGTTCGAAAAAGATCACTTTCCAAGATAGATAGCCAACTGAGCCTTGAAATCCTCGGTAATCCTGTCGATGCCCGCAGCATGCACATCTCTGCGGAACTGCTCAACCATCGCTTCTGTTTCGTCACCATAAAGGCCAAATCCAAACGTCCACTGGTTTTCGTTCCACAAAGCAGAAATTACGGAAACTTCGGCAGCGTACATAGAGGAATCATAGTTAAAACCAATCGCGGGCATGGTGTCGTTTACTCGTTCCTCGGCGGTCTTTTGCCACGCAGCCAGTTCGGGAATCTCAATCTTTAGGGAGGGGTTACCGAGGCGCTGCATGGAGAAGATAACTTGATCGGTGGGGTAGCGATCATTGTTGGGGCCAAGAGAATAGGTTCCATCACCATTAAGAATGTAGTGCTCGCCTTCAAAACCATACACAAGCAGCATATTAATTTCAGGATCATTCATCATCATATCCAGAGCAACAGCGGCTCGCTCTGTCTTGGAGGAGAGGTGCGGAAAGGAGTTACCGTAACGCATAAAACGATCACGAGCAGTACGAGTAGTATCGTCCATACAGATGTACAACGGTACAATATCGTCGTTTTGTTGCATGTAGTTCATTGTGTAAAAGATGCCACTGAAGTTAACAGCGGAAGTCCCTGCGGCAAAAGTATCTTCAAGTATACTCTCAGAAGAGATCACATCGGAAGCGAAAACTCCCTTTTTATAGTACTCAGCCATCGTCAGGCAGTACTCCATGAACTCGGGAGTGTCACCGAACCAGATGATATCATCCATTGTAACCGGATCCTTCTTCAAATCGTAGAAATACCAGATGCCGCTATTTGAGCTGCCGGCAACGCCCAAATTATACTTTGGGTTAAGCAGGCAGTGATGGCTGGGCCAGAAGCCCTGGCAGTTGATCGGATACACGCCTGTCCCCTTTTCCACCTCGGCGACCGCGAAGAGATATTCATCTAGCTTGTCCCAACTGTCGATATCTTCTGCCTTGAAGCCAGTCTTGTCCAGCCAGCCCTGACGGGTTAGAATTATCTGAGGTACAATGACCTCTGAGTAGTTGCGGGGCACGGTGTAGATTGTGCCTCCGACCTTAATCTCAGCCCAAGCATTGGCAGGCATGGCTTCGTAGGTTTTAGGCATGTAGGTCTTGAGGAACTCTTCGTCTAGAGCCTTGAAAGCGCCAGCGCGGGCGTTGTCAGCATAGTTACACCACTCAGCGGTATAGAGGATGTCAATGTCTGGAGACGCGCAGTAGAGAGTATAGTTCGCGATGAAATCCGCAAAGGAAATGTGTACGAAGTTAACTGTTGTGTTGATCCGTTCCGCCAATAGTTCGTTCACTTTGGTAGTTACGCGTTTCCAGTCCACCAAGCTATTGCCAACATGGTACATGGTGATCACATCAGGAGTAGAAAGATCCACACCGGGATAGTCGTTGAAGGATTCCGCGGTAACAGGCGCACCTATGACCGCCAATAGTACCAGAGTCAACAACAAAGTCAGAGATAGCATCCGTTTCATGATAATTACCACCTTTCATAATATTCAGGCAATTTATATGCCTGTTATATCGGATCGTACATAAAGTTTCAGCCTTTTACGGCGCCAATGATCATGCCCTTGATAAAATAGCGCTGTAGAAACGGATAGAGCAGAATGATAGGGCCTACGGTAACACAAGTCATGGCCATTTTCATGCTCGTCGAAGGAATTTCCGCTGTAGCGATGGTTGTAAGCTCGCCTGAGGCTGCCAGCTGTTTCATAGCCTGAATGGAGGCTAGGATTTGCTGTAGCATGTATTGTAAACTCTGCATTTCCTGCTTAGTGATGAAAAGCATCGAGTAATACCAATCATTCCAATAGGAAAGCGCGATGAATAGCGTTAGTGTGGCCACCAAAGGTGTTGTCAGTGGGAAGATAAGCATGGTGAAGATTTGGAAATCGTTTGCACCATCGATCTTACCACTTTCAATAATCTCAAAAGTGATACCTTTCATATAGTTCTTAGCAAGAATCATATTCCACACAGAGAACATTAGTGGAAGAATACGTGCAAGATAGTTCTCTTTGAAGCCTAGATAGATGGTACACATCAAGTACCACGGAACTAGTCCACCACTGAATAACATGGTAAAGAAGAAGAACAGGGAAAAGACATTGCTCCACCTAAAATCGCGGCGAGCCAGTACATAGCCGGTCATGGTGGTCATCAGTACCGACAGCAGCGTTCCAATCGCTGTGACTGCAATCGTATTAACATAGGCTTGAACTATCTTTACAGGGTTGGAAAAAATATACTTGTACGCCTCAACAGAGAACTCTTGCGGCCAAATGCCATAGCCATTGCGAAGGAGAGACACCTCAGAGGTGAATGAGGATGCCAGAACAATCCAAAAAGGAATAAGACAGACCATACCAAAGAAAAACAGCATTGTATAACTCAGGGCTGAAAGGCTGATTTTATCAAATTGGATATCCTTTACTCTCATTTTTATGTCCTCATTTCAAAATAGCGAGTAATCCGGTTCAATTCGTTTAACCAGAGTATTAACCGCTATTATTGTCACAAAGCACAGCACGCTTTGATAGAACCCTGCTGCTGCTGTCATACCAAGGTTTGAATTGCCCAACATGCTACGATAAATGTAGGTATCTAAAATATCGGTCTTGCGCAAAAGTACACCATTATTGCCGATCAACTGGTAGAACATACCGAAGTCACCGCGAAAGATGCGGCCTACAGCAAGTAGCACCATTATAATGATGGTGGGCAGCAATGAAGGCACTGTGATGTAGACAATCTGCTGCCATTTGTTCGCACCATCTAAGACAGATGCTTCGTACAGTCCTGGATCAATGCCAGTAATGGCAGATAGATACACTACACTTCCGTAGCCAACATATTTCCATGCATTGAGTGCGATCAGGAGAACCGGCCATACGGATGGAGTTGTATTGATGTTCACCATATTGCCGCCAAAAAGTTCTACGATCTTTTTTATCGCACCATATTCATAGCTGAAGAGTGCCTGTACAATGGCAGCGGCGACAACCCAACTAATAAAGTAAGGCAAAAAAATGAAGGACTGGAAGCTTTTTTTGAACCATTTGCACGAGACCTCGTTAATAAAGATCGCAATGGTCATCTCCAGAAACGTATTGACCACGATGAAGGCGAGATTGTAGAGCATGGTGGCCTTTGTGAGTCTCCACAGCTTGCCCGAGATAAACAGGAAGCGGAAGTTGTCCAGGCCGTTCCACGGACTCGCAAAGATACCGTCACGGTAATTAAATTGTTTAAAGCTCAATACGATACCACTCATAGGTAAATAGTGAAAAATCACAACATAAAGCACAGCTGGGATTAGCATGATAAGAAGCATCCAATTTTTTCGGATTGTATCCAGAAAGGTTTCACGCCGAATTGCGACAGGAGAAATGGTAAGTATCCTTTTCTTCAATCCAATCATGCCTCCCTTTTAATAATAAGCAGATGGCCTCGTTTCATGAACCCATACACAATTAAGGTGATAAGCAAAATAACAATGGGAATAAGCATCCAAAGATAGATGTCGCTATACCCAGCTTTATCAGCAATAGCTCCGGCAATGAATGAACCGATACCACTGCCCAAATCAAGGCCAGTGTAGAAAATGATCTGGGCCATGCCAATTTGCGCTTTTTCCACCATGCGCACGCTCCACGCCTGAGTGGTGGGGTTGATGCTGCCAAAGCTGAATGCATTGAAGAACGCAAGGATGAGGAAAACAAGCAAACTATTTGCGAAGTGCAGGCCAATCATCACCAATGCGTATACCATCAACGAGGGGATCAGCAGCGTCCACGGATGAATGTGATCGGAAAGCTTTCCGAAAAAGGGACGGATGAAAAGCAGAGAAAATGCGTTGACCGTGAAAAATAAGCCGATGTTGACAACACCTCTGCTTTCTGCTGTTAAGGCAATGAAGGAGGTTACTGCGCTTGCGGGGATCATGGAAATCATGATAACCAGCGTTGGAAACAGAGGGCTCCAGTTCATATCCTTAAAAGCGATTCTGCCACCGTAGCGTTTTTGACCAGCATCGCTGACAGTTTCGATATTTTTCAAGCAGAAGCATAAAATGATGGCGACCACCAGAACACCAAAAGAAATAAGGAAAGTGTTGTGATAACCTACCATATCCACTAAAGTTAGTCCTAGATTGGGTGCTAATGCTTGGCCGAAAACGGAACCCAGACCGAACATTCCGATGCCAGCACCGATCTGGCTTGGTGGTAACGTAAGCGCAGCCAGCGTAGCAAGCGCAGCTGTACAAACACCCCAGCCCATACCCTGAACAAGCCTAAACAGGTACAACATTTCAGCAGTGTTGCTGATTGAATAACCAAACATGGATATGGAAATGAGTCCAAGCGCCAAGATAATTGCCTTGCGGTATCTGCCCGATAAGTTAATCTGTGTAAGGGTTATGCGGCTAATAATAGATGTGATAGCGAACATAGTGCCAAGCATACCCGCCACTGAGTTGCCCAAATTGAGTGAAACTGCATATTTCGGCAAAATCGGTGTTAAGATGTGAAAGCCGATTGCATTGCAGATGTTGACTGCAAAAATCATAATGAAAGGAATCGACCACACTATATCTTTGTGTTTGGGCTGTATGGTATTATTCACGAAACCACTCACTCCCTCTCTGTAAACGAAATATAGCACAGCTTTGTTTCTTATGCGCAATAAATCGCAACCTGCAAAACCGATCAGGTAATAAATTGCAACTTTTTCGAAATTGGAGATTCATAAAGAGTTGTCACTTTCGGCAATTTAATATATTATTATTGTATAAACTATCGTCTGTACTGACGCATAAGCGAATGCGAGGGAATTAATTGAAGAATAATGATAAAATATTTTCAATAAATTGTCTCCGGCTTTCTGCACTTTATAAGATCTACGATTCGCATAGATACATGCCAAATCAAGATAGCGCGTTGGTGCTAGTTTACAGCATCAAAGGTTCTGCACACGTCAAAATTGCTAGAAAGCAATGTAACCTAACGCCTGGATGGTTTTTGATTTCGCAACACCAGGAAGAACATCAAATCATCATAGGCAATTCACGCGCTCAGTGCTTTGTAGCAGAGTTTAAAAATGATTCTAAAGGTATTAATCTAAATGAACTGATGTATGTATCTGGCTATTCATCTTTAGCCTTGAGATTTCATGGGCCAGATGTTTTCATCCGCTTTGACATCGAAGAAAACCGCATCCTACTCACACTGGAAGAGCTGGCGAACGAACTGGCCAACAAGGAGAACAGCAACCATAAGATTATCAGTTCTCTCTTTGAGGTTTTGCTCATCAAGCTGGAGAGGTCAGTACAATTTCACGGACGCACTTCAGGCATTAGCTATGTAGCCAAAGCGAAGCAATATATAACTGAGAATCTTTCATCCAACATAACGGTACAGTCAATCGCTGACTATATCGGCATCCACCGCACCTATCTCATGCGCATCTTCCGTCAACAGACCCATTGTAGTGTAAAAATGTATATAAATCGCATGCGTATCAGCCAGGCAACAATCCTTCTATCCAGTTCCGACCTTTCTGTGACCGAGATTGCTTTTCTTGTCGGTTTCAACAGCAGACAGAACTTTTATATAATGTTTAAAAAGCTGCATGGTTGTTCTCCTAGTGTGTATCGCGAAGGAACCCATAATATATCATCATCCCCCCTGTAACATTTCTCTCTAATTTGTAGCATTTGTCATGCATTTTTTGTCTTTCCTCATTATGGTACTGTTAAATTAAATTCATAACTAGTGTCCACTGAACAACTCACTCCCTATTTTTCACAAACATTCTGGCCTGATACATGATAACTGGTGCAGGAAAATCCCTGAAATCGTCCAAAATCCTTGCACTTTATCCGGAGGATCACAGAATGTATCGAACAAAAAGCAAACAAGTCAACGTGTTTGAGAACGAAAGTTTCTTCCGGTTTCAAGATCTGAATCCTGACAACGATTGGTTCAGACTGGTCAAACTAATACCATGGGCAGAGTTGAAACGCCGTTACGCCCAGACCTTTGACAGCAAATGGGGAATACGGGCAAGCCCGCGCGCATGGCCCTGGGCGCGCTCATCATTAAGGAACGATACAGGTTCTCAGATGAGGATACGGTACAGGAGATCCGGATGAATCCCTATCTTCAGTTCTTCCTTGGTCTGCCCGCCTTTCAATATGAAGCGCCCTTTGCTTTGACCAGAGCACCATGACGGTGTTCCGTAAGCGCATTCCGGTTGACCTGTTGACAGACCTGAATGATTTCATCGCCGGCCGCCGGAATCCCTATGCTGAAGATGCGGACGATGATCCACCCGACAGCACCCCACCAGACATCCCATCCAGGCAATCGGACGAAAGCGCGGACACACAAGAACAAAACGAAAAGAAACAACCCGCCAACCGTGGAACACTGATTCCGGACGCAACCTGTGTGCCGCAGGATATCCACTATCCCACAGACATCAATTTGCTGAACGAAGCCCGTGAATACCTGGAAAGCATAATAGATAGGGAGTTTCCGAAAGGTCGGAAGCCCCGCATCTATCGCAGGATTGCCCGGCGGGACTACCTGCGGTACGCGAAGAACCGCCGTCCCTCCCTGAAGCTATTGCACGAGAGCCTGCGCAAGTAACTGTCCTATGTGGCCCGCAACCCGGGTTATCTGTCGGAGGTCAAAGAAAACTTAAGCGGGAAAGATCAAGAACAGCTCAGGGTGATTGAGGTATTGTATGCCCAGCAGAAACAGATGTATGAGCAGGGAAGCAAGCGTGTGGATGACCGGATTGTCAGCCTGTGCCAGCCCTGGATACGCCCCGTTGTTCGGGGCAAGGCAAGATCAGCGGTGGAGTTTGGATCAAAGATCGTAGTATCTCTGGTGAATGGTTATCTTCGGATTGAACGCCAATCCTGGGATAATTTTCATGAGGGAATGACCTTGCAGGAATCTGTGGAAAGCTACCGTGCTGATACCGGGGTATATCCGGAGCGCGTGCTGGCTGACAAAGCGTACCGCAACCGTGAGAATCATCAGTATTGTAAGGAACGCGGCATCCGGATGTCGGGCCTTAAGCTTGGTCGTCCGCTCAGGGACAAAGCATTGTATCTTCAGCAGTTGTTGGAAGAGCGGCTGGAGTCCGGAGAACGCAATGCCATAGAGTCAGCCGTTGGCATTGGGAAACGGCGCTACGGTTTGAACTTAGTGATGGAACGCTTACAGGAGACCAGCGAAGTGACTATCCATGTCTGCATTCTGATGATGAACCTGTGGAAGCGCCTGCGCGAGCTTCTTTTTGCGCTTTTTCGAAGAGCATTTTAAGCGCCGGTTTGGTGCAGAGAACCAGTGGTGATGGGTCTGTTTGTAGTTCTGTGTGCAGGGGTAGGCTTAAAAACAGTCATTGTTCAGCAGACCCTAAATTAACCACACAGCACGTTCATTAAAACTCTTATCCAAAAAGAGAGGATATTGCTCTCTGATTCAAGATTTCCTTTCTGTAATTTTATTCAAATTAATGTAAAAACATAAGATTTTAAGTCCCCTGTGTCTACCATTCCACCATACCGGCGAATGCGTTGAAAACATTACATTTTCAACGCTTTTTGTCAAGTTTTACAAATGCATCTTTTTTTTATTCACCAATATTCTTACAGGTGGTTTCCAAAAAACATATTTGATTTGCATTTGAATATATGGTCTTGTCGGTTGCAGGTGCTTACAGCAATCACATCAAGCCATCATTTTTTCGCTGAATAATTTTCCGGCTTCCATGATTTTGCTAGGCATTGCGTGAGAGAAGATATTTAATGTCGTGCTAGACTTTGATAAGCCAGTAACGCTTCCCCCGTTTTGAAATAAATGTTTCAATGTTTTGTCGGCTTTTTCTAATAAATCAATTGTGTAACATGAGATGACATAATGGATATTGGGCATATGGCCTTTTCTTTTTGCTTTTAGCAAACTCGTTTGTTACGATGCTGTAAGCAGCTTTCTATCTTGTTTCCAAGTTGAAGCCTTGTGTTTGGAAATTAGTCCAGATGCAGCTTAACAAAGAGATACACTTGTTCCAAGTACGAATGGCACCACCATATTTTGCTGACATAAACCTTTGAGAAATGAAGAAATAGAATCCATTTGACAAGCGTAAATATAGTTATTAACATGCATTTATAAACGGCTTTTAAATATGGAGGGAACATGAATCAGCAAGAACCATTGATAGTAGGAGTGGATGGTGGTGGGACAAGTTCAAAGTATGTTGCGGTGAAATATGATGGTACGGTTATTGCAGTGCTGGAAGGAAAAGGACTAAATTATAATTCTATTGGAATGGAGACGGCACGAAAGCGATTATTCACATCGATAAATGCGCTTTTGAACAAAGCAGGAGCGAGCGACTATGAGGTAGCTTGTGTAGGATTATCTGCACTTGACGGAAAAGCTGATGAACAAACTCTTCAAGGTTTTTGCGGCGCAATAATTCCATATAATAAACTCAGGTTAAACAGCGATGTTCACGCTGCATTGATTGGTTCCCAGGCTGGCGAGCCAAATGTGATGGTTATAAGTGGCACTGGTTCAATGGTTGCAGGATTAGACACAGGAGGGCGGATACATATCAGTGGTGGTTGGGGTTATCGACTTAATGACCCTGCAAGTGCATATGGGGTTTCTATTGAGGGATTGAAAGCAGCTTTAATGCATGCCGAAGAAACTGGTGAACAAACTATACTATACAAAGAAAGTTTAGATTATTTTGGGGTGACAAATTCCAGGAGTTTAGTTGCTGCACTATATGTGGATTCTTTAGATGTAGTTGAAGTTGCTGGTTTTGGACAGCGAGTGATTCAATGTGCGAGAAGAGGAGATAAAGTTGCTACAGATATTATTGAAAAACAGTATACATTTCTTGCTGAGCAGACCGCACAAGTGATGAAGCAATGTCCCAAAACATTTAGCTTATATGGCGGGATGTTTGAGCATAACGAATGGATACGTTCGTACTTTATCATACAGCTACAGAAAATCATTCCTTATGCAGAATATGTTGAAATGAAATTACCTCCGTCATTAGGTACAGTAATTGCGTTTTTAAAAGAACAGAATAAGTTAACCAATGACATCATTGAAAGAATGAGGAAAACTATGGAGACTTTTGGAAATGAATGCACTTGAACGCTATAAGATTAATTTAATACAAATAATAGAAACAGTGTTTTCATCGCAGAAGAATGTTATGGAAACAATATCACAGAAGATGTGCGAATGCATAACAAATGGGCATTTCATCTATCTTTTTGGAACTGGGCATGCACATATGCTTACAGAAGAAATGTTTTATCGTGCTGGAGGATTAGCAGCTACAATTCCTATGCTTGATGAGAAACTCATGCTGCATATCTCTGCCAGCAAAAGTACAGAATTGGAAAGAGAAGAAGGTTACGCGGAAAAAATATTGGAATCATATAACATTACCAAGGATGATTTGGCAATAATATGTTCAAACTCAGGTATAAACCAAGTGCCTGTTGAAATGGCATACTTGATTCGTCAGCAGAAAGGCGCTACTGTTGTTGCTATCACCAGTGTATGCCATAGTCAAAATAGCAAACCAAGGAATCGGCTAAATAAGCGACTAATGGAGGTAGTCGATTTTGTTCTTGACAATGGAGGAACTATTGGCGACGCATCTGTTGAGCTATCTAGTGACTATAAGGTTGGCTCAACCTCTACAGCAGTCGGTGCTGCGTTGCTGCAGGCTATTACTAGCCGTTGTGTCGAAATTGCAATTGAAGAGCACAAAACTATTGACGTGTATTGCTCAAGCAACGTTGAAAAAGGAGATGGTGTAAATGAGAAGCTAATCAAAAAGTATCAACCTATGATTCCAATTCTGTAATACTGACCCAAAACCGGAAAAAAGAAAAAATGATAAAAACACCAGAGAATGATGGTAAGCGTCAAAAGCGCAATTTTAACCTACACTTTTCCGGCGCTTTGATCGGCAACAATTGCGCTGCCTGATCTTCTACGCTCAGGTTCAGTTTTGGTACCTCATGCATCAGCCAGGCCAGGTAACGATAGAGATCCAAGCCGTTCTCTTTCGCGGTTTCAACCAAACTATAAATGATGGCACTGGCTTCCACGCCCTTGGGAACATTGGCGAACAGGAAGTTGATAGAGTACACTTGGCGGAGTGTTCCCAGATGAATCACCGTTTGTATTCCCGTCCTCAGCATAAGGGTTGCGGCGGCCGGCGATAAAGTCATTCAAATCAGCTAACAAATCAACCGGGATGCGCTTGCGAAACAAGGTCATCGCGCTCGCGTCAAAGGGCGCTTCATGCTGAAAGGCGGGCAGACCAAGGAAGAACTGAAGATATGGATTCATCCGGGGATCTCCTGTACCGCATCCTCGTCTGAAAACCCGTATCGCTCCTTAATGATGAGCGCGCCCAGGGCCATGCGCACGGGCTTGTCCGCATTCCCCGGTTTGCTGTCAAAGGTCTGGGCATAACGGCGTTCCATCTCAGCCCAGGGAATCAGCTTGGCCAGCCTGACCCAGTCGTTGTCAGGATTCAGGCCTTGAAACTGGAAGAAACTTTCGTTCTCAAATACGCTAACTTGTTTGCTTTGTGGCCGATACACGCTGTCATCCTCCGGATAAAGCACAAGGGTTTTGGGCGATTTCAGAGGTTTTCCTTGCACCAGTTTATCATGTAATCAGGCCAGAATGTTTGTGAAATATAGGGAGTTGAGTTGTTCAGCAGGCAGCAATTAATTCGTTTTAGTACCTTGAGCATGGCATCGTTTTTGAAGATTGTCTATATAGTTTTCGTATATACAATATGCATATGCATATGCTCCGTCATGCTTGATAAAGGTTTCGCTGTACCACCAGGAATCATCATTAGTATCTTCATAATAGTATTCTCCATTTTCGATTAGGAATCCATTCATAATAGACATCCATTTGCTGTTTTTTGGCTCAAAGAACCATCGTTTCCAGCATGTTGCATGACGATTACACATGTTGGCTATCAAGGCACAAGCTGCTGTCTTTTTAGTAGTGGGTGGATTTTCTACAAACCTCTGCTTGAATCCCGGATTAATTCCGCATACATATCCAAGCTCTCCCGTAGCAATTTCCTCCATCAAATCGTCACCTGTCAGTTCACCAATAAAGCACGCATCCATTGCATTAGCTGCCCGCCGAGTCACAAACTGTCTAGACGCTCCGCTTTTGTTTCCTGAAAAGCGGGCTTCATTGTTTCCATATACTTGCTCATTTCCGGGAAGCGATTGCATATCATCCCATTCTATCACTGTCCTGGATGCGTCTGAAATCGGCATAATTGAAAAAGCATTGCGTTCCGGAAGCACTTTGTAGTACAAATCCTTTATTCTTTGAAGGTGTTCCATCCATACCGAATAGCGAGGATGTTTGGGAAATTCTTTCATAAAATAGTAAATACCTTCCAACATAGGAATAGCATGACGGCTCTCTCGGCATGTTTTTCGGAGGTTCAAGCTCTCCAGTATCTTTTCCATAAGAGCAATCCCCTTATCTTTCCACTTCGGATCGCGAGCATAACAATAAAGATGATAGTATACTGCTACCATAAATTCACGTTGTGGATACCCAAATTGTTCCGCCATATCATCGGTGAAATTTTGAATGACATATTCTGCGCTTTTTTCTGCACGATGATAGTTATCAAGATTCGCTCTTTCAGGATCCGTATCTGCCATTAAGTGGAGATATGCAGAGAACCCATATAGCGCTTCATAGCTATTGAACGCCCAAAGATTTCCTTCAACATTAGGTCTGCAGCTATGAGCAGGAGCAAACTCTCCAGTTTTTTCACTGTGCAAGCTTAGCAAATAGTCAAAGGCAATATTTGCAAAATTATGCAATTCCTTATGATGTGATTCTAGAAACTTATCCTTTCCTAGCGTATAAGCCTGCACCAATCCATTCAGGAAGATTCCGTGGGATCTGGCTTCTCCCATTCTTGAATTGCAATCATAATAGCCACCACCTTCTTGTTCTGAGGCGATGCGCGCTTGAGCATTGTATACCGTAAGTGGAGTCAACAAATGCTGAGAATAGATATGATGTTGAATATAAAAAGGTTCTGAAGTATCCTTCCATATTTGATTTCCTTTTGCGTCTGTAATAACAACATGTAAGAAATATTTTCCTTCCATAGCTACACAAGAAAAGTCGCTGCTCCACAATTGCATGCCAAAAGAATAACCTTGATCAAGCAGCTTTCCACTCTGAACAATAGAACCATATTCATTGCGCAGAAACCATCGTGATTCATTGCCAATAAGAATGCTTTTTACACTGCTTGTGCTCCGCACAAAGGCTTTTTTGGTTCCATATCGTTCATAACCCAAAACATTGTATAATAGAGTAAATTCACTACTGTCCATCATCCATCCTCCAGATTATTATTGATGGGCTATTCACCATCGTCAATTATCGTACTGCGCATTTCCAATATGGTCATTTAATAATGTGGATTATAAGGCTACAGCATAGACAGAAGAACAGCATGTTTTGTTACAATAGCCATGGGTATATGGTTACCATATGACAAACAAAGGATGCTCCGGGCAAGATGCGCAATAATCTCTGACACCCTGATTTGTCGAATTAGCACATTCTCCATATCATTGTTACTCCATATAGGAACCGGAAAAATGAGACTGCAAGCGACTTTGAAAACTACAGGAGTCAAACGATTGTCTGCCCACTCAATATATCGTGCTGCAAAATAGTATCGGTTGGCAAGGCAGTGGCGTTATGCAGATGCTCCAGAATCATGCGAGCGCATTTCTGCCCCAATTGCTCAATATGCAAAGACATGGTAGTAATGCGTGGTTCGAATTCGTGTAGTATTGGAATGCCATCGAAACCAGTTATTCCATAATGATGCGGTGACAACACTCCTTTTCGCTGAAGAAAACCATGGATTTCAACAGCATAGATATCGCTGGTACATAGGATAGCCGTAGAAGCCTGTTTACGGAAATCCATCCCGCTAATGAATTGAAGGTATTGTTTGTTACCGAGTGTTTGCTGCTCTACATCCTTGGCGCTGTCGTGTAGCGCGGCTTCGAAACCTTCTTTTCGCCTTATGAGAGAATCCATGTTGCTGTGCATTGCTCTTTCTAGCGGGGGACATACATACAGTAATTTGAGATAACCTTTAGATAACACATAATTTGTCATGTCATACATTGCGCGATAATCGTCATACCCCAGAAAGGGAATATCATCAGCGATGCGATTAAGGATTGACAGCACCGGTACACCCAAGTTTCTGATATAATCTGGATATATCGGATCTTTAACAACACTATCTAGAACAATAGCATCTACTTTCCTTGAAAGAAGATGCTCAATGCACTGTTTTTCCAAAGCCGGATCCTTTTGAGTAAGCATAACGTACGTTACATACCCGTTTTCGAATGCTATACGTTGAAACGCATTGACAATTTGCGCAAAAAAAAGGTTGCTTAAGTCAAATACAATGATACCAAGACTCTTGCTTTTACCCTTTACAAGTGCCTTTGCCAAAAGATGTGGACGATATCCCATCTTACGCGCTGTATCAATGATTTCCTGTCTCTTTTTTTCACTAACGCCCGCTCTGCCATTTAATGCCCGGTCTACTGTTATGCGAGAAACTCCACATTTTTCAGCAATTTGCTTCGTAGTGATTTGTTTCATTTTTAGATAACCGCTCCACATACTGTGATTAATTCACGAAGAATTATCTATTACACTCCATTGTAAAGTTCTCGTGAATCGTTCAGTTAATTATAGAACTATAAAGTTTTTTTGTCAACACTATATACATGCAGAATATATTGTTTTTATATATAAATTGCGGACATAACACAAATGAAAATTATGCAATTCAAAAATATTTATTTTATATCTTGACATGAATTACGCTCAAATGCTACTATATGTCCAGAAATAACGATGTACGTGATCTTAAAGACTAACGTTAATGAGAGGAGGAAAGTTAAGGGATAATTGGGTAACTGTTTTGAGTAGATTGCCTATCCGCTTGATGGCCTTGAAGAGAACATCCTGTATTTTAAGAAAATGCTTTCTGTATCATCGAAACGCTGGAAACAAAAACAGATGTTTTTGTTGTTGATGATAGGGTTTTTGCTTTCAATTTTACAATCTTTTGAGACTGCACTGATGCTTGATGATTGCGTACGCAAATATGCAAGAAAGGGGAATATTAACTTTGGATCAATGCGTTCACATCTGTGCACAATGCATCTCTTTGGAATAATAGAATAACTATAATAAAAGAAAGGATATTGAATATGAAAAAGCTGTTCTGTCTGTTGATGGCTCTGATGATAACGATGAGTATCTGTACCTTTGTAAATGCTGAAGAAGAACCGTATGCAAAACACTTTGACATTGACTGGATCGGCTGGACCGGTCCCTGTGATAATGATGGTGTTGTTGTTCAGTATGTTAACGAAAAGTTTAACGTAACCATAAACATGTGGAATGTGTTGGGCGAAGCGCTCAATACCCGTGTTGCTGCCATGGAAATTCCCGATGTGATCGTGTTGTGGAAAGGTTTCATTCCTACTTACGTTGACCAAGGTTTAATTGCTGAAGTCTCTTGGGATACCATCCAAGAATATGCCCCCGATCTGTATGCTGCATACCAAGCTAATATGCCTGAACACATGGGGGCTTCTTTTTATGATGGCGCCAATTGGGGCTTGCCCATCCCAGCAACCGGTTCGGGCGGTCTGATGAATCCGATCATCTACCGTGGTGACTGGATGGAAAAGGTAGGTATTGATCACTCGCCAACCACGCTTGATGAATTGGAAGAATTAGTGTATAAGTTTACTTTCGATGATCCTGATGGCAATGGCAAGAATGATACTTATGGGCTGTCTGCCTCTATGATGCAGGCAGTATACGGTGCCTATGGTTACCAGCCCAATATGTACTTTGACGATGAAAATGGCAAGGTTGTGTATGGCGGCGTACAGCCTGAAATGAAGGAAGCACTGAAGGTTCTAAGCAAGTGGATTGCTGACGGCGTCATTGACCCTGAATGGGTTCTTGGCGAGAATCAGAACATGTATATGACCTCCACTCCTTTTGAGAATGGTGTCATAGGTAGTACTTGTCACACCTGGCGCCATTATATCGGTCCCATCACTCCTGAGGGGTGTGGATATGTCCTGCCGAATTTCCCGGATGCCAAGCTCGTGATCGGTGACGCTCCCGTCGGCCCCAATGGCAAGGGCGGTGTGTTCACCTTGGGATTTCTACAGGATAACATCATTGCCTTTGGTGTTCAGTTAGCTGATCAACCAGAAAAGTTGAAGAGAATCTTGGAGATTTACAACTGGTGTTCTGGCACGCTTGATGGCTACCTCATTACCAACTTTGGTTTTGAAGGTCAGCAATGGGATTGGGTTGATCGTGAAGATTGGAACGGAAACGCTTATAGGGCGCCAAAGCTACGTGAAGAATATACTGTGTGGTCTGCCCGTGTAGCTATTGGTGCCGGTTGCGAAATCAACAATGCATTGTACTTTCCGTCTGTTATAAAGGATATTAACCCCAACCTTGATACACTCTACAAGCTATCCTGGTTGACCGGCGCTGGTTACATGAATAGCAGCAAAACGTACATCCCCTGCGCGGCTGCCGAAACTTATAGCAATGAGTTGGGTATTCTACAGGGCGAATATTACAATGGTATTCTCAAAGGTGAACGTCCAATTGATGATTTCGATGAATTCGTAGAACTCTGGTACGCACAGGGTGGTCAAGAAATACTGAATGAGTATAATGCTCGATAAATGACGCTATAGCCCGCTGCCATAACGGCGGCGGGCATTTCTTCTTGTCTGACTCTGACGAAAATGGGGGTAAACAATGCGTTCCTCACAGCTTATCACTCATCGAACCACTCCATTGCATAGGCGCTATTGGCAGTGCAGGTATTTGTTCCTAATGTTTCTGCCAGCCATCGCTTACTATGTTGTATTCAAATACTTGCCCATATATGGCGTACAGATCGCTTTCAAAGATTATTCCATCCGTAAAGGAATTCTCGGAAGTGATTGGGTAGGGTTGAAACATTTTATAACAATGTTCAAAAAGCCCAGTTTTTTTCGTGTGTTCAGCAATACATTTATTTTGAGTGGACTTAACTTAGCTTTTGGCTTTCCTGCGCCTATCATTTTAGCTTTGCTTCTGAATGAAGTTCGCGGTGGCGTTTTCAAAAAGTTTGTACAGACAGTAAGTTATTTGCCACATTTCCTTTCTTGGGTTATGCTTTCTGGTATTTTTATTCAACTGCTTTCTCCTTCCATTGGTCCTATTGGCGAACTGTTTCGCATGCTTGGATGGGAGCCTGTTCTTTTCATGGGTGACTCTCGCTATTTCCGTGGAACGCTTGTTGTGACCGGTATATGGAAAGGTGTCGGATGGGGATCAATCATTTATTTAGCATCTATCGCTGGTATTGACCAGGAACAATATGAAGCTGCAACAGTGGATGGCGCCAATCGTTTTCAAAAGATTGTGCATATCACACTACCTGGTATCATGCCTGTTATCTGTATGCAACTGATATTTGCTGTTGGGGGTTTGGCGGGAAGTAATTTTGACCAAGTATACAACATGTACAGTCCGATTGTCTATGACGTGGCGGATGTTATTGGGACGTATACATACCGGGAAGGTATTGGAGGCATGAAGTACAGCTATACGGCGGCTGTCGGTCTTTTCCAGAATACCATTTCGATTATATTGATAGTGACTTCAAACATGCTTGTAAAGCGCGTGAACGAATATGGTATTTGGTAATTGGGGGAAAGGAGCATGAGAAATAGAAAAAGTTCCTTCAAAAAAGGCATTGGCGGGTGGGTGTATGACATAATCGTATACGGAACCTTGTCTCTACTCGCCGTTTCCATTTTGTATGTTGTTATGTATCTTCTTTCTCTGTCGCTTTCAGGCTATGGGGCATCACTAAATACTATTAAGCTATGGCCTGTGAACTTTACCCTTGACAACTATAAAACAATTTTGGGATACAGATATGTCCACACAGGTTATATCAACACCATTAAGCGTGTGGTATTGGGTGTTTCGATCGAGATAATCCTTTGCCTGTTGACTGGTTATGTGCTTTCAAGAAAGAATTTGCCCAATCGGACTTTATGGACAGGCATGATTGTGTTGACCATGTTCGTTAGTGGCGGCTTGATACCGTTTTATATCCTGATGCGCAACTTGAATCTTATGAATACCATCTGGTCGCTCGTACTACCCGGAGCCATTCCAACGTATTCCATGCTGTTAGTGAGAAACTATATCATGGCGTTGCCCGATTCGTTAGAGGAATCTGCTAAAATTGACGGTGCAAATGATTTTGTCTGCCTATTCCGGATCGTGATTCCTGTCATTACACCCATTATTGCTTGCCTTGCACTGTGGGGTGTTGTGGGTCATTGGAACGCCTGGTTTGATTCCATGCTCTATATCCGTGATATGGATAAACAGGTACTGCAGACAGTGGTGCAGAAGTTTACTCGTGCGGGAGGAGAATTGGATCGCGCTAAGACAACCGAAGAAATTCCGCCTGAAACACTCAAGGCTGCGATCATCTTTACCGCCACCTTTCCCGTATTAGTTGCATATCCTTTCTTTCAGCGCTTCTTTGTAAAGGGTATTTTAGTCGGTTCACTTAAAGGTTAAACTTTTTCGGTATGTTTTCCAAAATGTAAGCAATACAAAAGAGCGCAGGTTGTCAACGCACACGAAGACGAACAAATAAAAGGATGATATATATATGGATGAAAGAATACTATGAAAACAAGAAAAACGAGATTTCTTTCCCGTTGGGAGGAATTGGCAGCGGCTGTATTGGCCTGGGTGGAGATGGACGGTTTAAGGAGTGGGAGATTTTTAACCGTCCGAACAAAGGCGGATTAAATGGCTTTTCGCATCTTGCCGTCAAGGCGGAAAAAGATGGGAAAGTGCTCGATGCTCGCGTTCTTCACACTGACCTGAAAGCGCCGTTTACCGGCGAAATGAATAAAGAGAGTTGGGTAGGCTTTGGCCATGGACCGTATCGGCAAACTATGGCAGGCATTCCACATTTTGAGGATGGAAAGTTCTGCGCTGCTTATCCGTTTGCCAAATTGGTTTTTTCAGACAAGCGTTTTCCCGGGCAGGTTACACTCTCTGCATTTAACCCCTTGATTCCTTTGCGAGAGGATGATTCCAGTCTGCCTGCCGCATTCTTTGAGATTGAAATCCGGAACATACATGATAGCGACCTTACATATACGATTGCCTTTTCATTAGGCTCGCCGTTTGAACAGGAAACAGCTACTCACCAGATGCTCACGGACGAGAAGGGAACGTATGTTCTCATTTCAAGAAATGATTGTGAAAAAGAGAAGCTGAATTATGGTGAGCTTTGCGTTGCAACTGATGAGAAGAATATCAGTGTGCAGCGGTATTGGTACCGTGGGCGCTGGTATAGTAATTTAAGCGTTTTTTGGCAAAACTTCACCGCACCAGGAAAATTGGAGGATCGAGAGTATCATGGCAAGGTGTCCGGTTCTGATTCTTGCATTAAAGACACTGCCACGCTGGCAGCACATGTATTTGTGAAGCAAGGCGAAACACGGAAGATTCGCTTCGTCGTTTCTTGGTATTTTCCGGTGTGTGAATACTATCTTGACAAATCCCGCGCAGATGCAGATGGCAACCGCACATGGAAGAATTATTATGCTGTCTTATATCCGGATGCAAAGGCGGTAGCGATGGATGCACTTGTTCGTTGGAATTCTCTCGAAGCCGACACCCTTCGTTTTACCGAGGCATTTTACAGTCAATCCCTACCTGAGCCTATGCTTGATGCAGCAGGCAGTAACATCTCAATCCTAAAATCGCCCACCGTACTTCGACTGGAGGATGGTTCTTTCTACGGATGGGAAGGTGTACATTGCCGTGAAGGCAGCTGCGAGGGCAGTTGTACCCATGTGTGGAATTACGCTTATGCTCTGCCTTTCCTTTTTCCCAGGCTTGAACGAAGCATGCGAGATTTGAATTATCGATACAATCAGGATGAAAAGGGAGGTATGCACTTCCGACTCTCTCTGCCGCTTGGTACCAAACAGAATTCATTTCGTCCGTGTTGTGATGGACAGTTCGGTGACATCATCAAGGTCTATCGTGAGTGGAAGCTGTGTGGCGATACCCAATGGCTCAAATCCCTCTGGCCATACATGAAGAAGAGTATTGAGTATGCGTGGTCTTCCGAAAACGAAGACAAATGGGATCTCGATAAGGATGGCGTTCTGGAAGGTCGTCAACACCATACACTTGACATGGAACTCTTCGGTCCCAACTCCTGGCTGACCGGTATGTATCTTGCCGCGCTAAAAGCAGCTGCTGAAATGGCTGAAGTGCTGGGCGAGAAAGCCAGTGCAGATGAATACCTTGCACTTTTCAACAAAGGTCAAAAGCATGTCGACAATCATCTTTTTAATGGTGAATACTATATTCAGCAACTAAACTTGAATGATCGAAGTGTGTTGGAGCAGTATTCGGATGGTTCCCTTTCCCTGACGAAGGATGATGTTATAAGTGCATACTGGAATGAAGAAGTTGGCGAAATCATGTATCAGTTCGGTGAAGGATGCGTAGCAGATCAGGTGCTTGGTCAGTGGCATGCTAGTATGTGTGGGTTGGGTGAGATATATGATTCAGACCATGTAAAGAAGGCTCTTGCTTCTATTTATCGTTATAACTACAAGAATGATCTGCGTCTACACTTCAACCCATGCCGCATTTATGCCATGCCTGACGAACGTACCACTCTTATTTGTGATTGGCCAGATGGTGTCAAGCGTCCGCTCATTCCAGCCCCTTATTCCGAGGAGGGATGGCCGGGCATCGAATACCAGGTAGCGGCGCATATGCAGTCGGTGGGGATGTATGATGAAGCCTTAACCTTGGTTACTGCCGTACGTGATCGTTACGATGGTTTCCGACGCAATCCTTTCAACGAAATCGAGTGTGGATCGAACTATGCTCGCTCAATGGCCTCGTATGCGTTGGTGCTTGCGGCAAGCGGATTCAAATTTGACTTGCCTAATAAACATATGGGATTTGTTCCAAGTGACCGCGAGGAAAACCGAAAGTATTTCTGGTCGGTGGATACAGCGTGGGGGATTTACACGCAAAAGGGTGCCCATCGCGTACTTAGAGTGCTGGAAGGCCAACTGACGCTCATTTCCTTTGAAAGTGATTTCCCCGTTGGTAAGGTGTTGCTTTGCGGGCAAGAAATTGCAGTCACAAAGGAAGGAAACAGTGTGGTGTTCAATAGAGAAATCATCCTGCAAGCCAGCCATGAATTGGTCTTGGAATAAGGGAACTCAATTCAAGTTTGCATGCATTCTGTCTTTGTTCAGACAGGAAGGAGAGCATGGTGCAATATCTTTTGCTATATAATATGTTAGTGTCTCCTGAATAACCAACAATTCAGCCACACAGGCACGCCAACGGTACCGGCGTGTCTGTTTTTGTGCTTTCCGACCGGCGAAATAGCGCTGCCAAAAAGAGCCAAATGTAGAGCCTCAGCCGCCTGAACAGGTTCCGGGTCAGGATGGCGGCATGAATGTCCACCTCGCTGGTGTGTTTCTGCCGCATCATCACCAGATCAAGCCCATATCGGCGCTTGCAAACACCGATACATCCCTCAATATGACTCCGCTCTCCTGACTCCTGTCGCTCCAGTGCCAGCGCTTCCTCATACACCTGTCGGTCTTTGGGTGGTCGTCCCAGTTTGGGACCATTCAACCGGATGCCACGCTCCCTGCACCAGGTGAGATTCTCCCTCGTTCGGTAGATCCTGTCTACCAGTCCCCGCTCCGGATAGTGGCCCGTTTGCTCCTTGTATCGCTCCATCGAAGCCATCAGTGTTTTGCTTTCGTTGAAGGCATCCCACGAGATTTCCTCAATCCTCGCATAGCCATCGCTCAGGCTCAGCGCCACCTTCGCACCGAACTCCACCGACACTGCCGCCTTGCCCCGAACAATCGGTCGCACCCAGGGCTGGTGCAGGCTTACAATCCGGTCATCCACCCGGTGCGTATTGCTGTCATACATCTCCTGCTGCTGCGCGTACAGCAGCTGGATCACTGCCATGCGCTCCAGCTCCTTTGCGCTCAGCGCGTCCGGATATTTGCTCAGGATGGCTTCCAGATAACCGAGGTTCCGTTTGACATAGCCCAGCTGCTGACGAATCGCTTTGCGAATCTTCTTGCGCGTTGGTTTCCGGTCCCGGGCAAACCGCAGCCAGTCCCGCCTGGCCAGGTTCCGGTAGGTTCTGGGCTTATTACCTTCCGTTGCGCCTGCCTTGTGCGCTGTATCAATCATCCCTTCCAGCAGCTCCCGCCCTTCGTTGAGCAGCGAAGCATCGGTGGGAAAACGGATGTTCTGCGGAACACAGGTCGCGTCCAGGATCAGCGTCCCTCGGTTGACCGGGCCTCCTCCCTCACTGTCAGCGTCATCATGATTGTCGTCATCGGAACCAGGCTCCTTTTCTGCTTTCACCTTTTTACGGCCAATCACATAGTCATTCAACTCTGACAACATCTCCGGCGTGATCCGCTCCCGAAACCACGTCATCACGCTGGGGTCAAAGGGCCTGACGTTGGTATATTCCGCAAACCCCAGGAAGTACTGCAGATAGGGGTTCTCCCGGATCTCTTCCACCGTGTCCTCATCTGAAAAACCATAGCGCTTCTTGATAATCAAAGAGCCGATGGCCATCCGGGCCGACTTTGCCGGCTTCCCCTCCCGGGGGTTGCTAAACAGTGCAGCATACCGCTCCTCAAAGACTTCCCAGGGGATGAGCTCCGACATCCTTACCCATCTGTTCTCGGAATTCAGCCTGACGCCACCAAACAGCGTCGCGTCTTCAAAAAAGGTCGCCTGGCGTGCTTTCTTCTCGTACATACCGTTTCATCTCCAGTTCAAGTGCAAGGGTTTTGCGTGCTTTCTGCAATTATCCTTGCACACATGATACCAGAAAATGGCCGGAAGATGTGGATTTGTCTTGTGTTTGGAGTTGTTCAGCAGACACTATGTTAGGATATGTTCGCAACGGTTCAAAGCGAGCGCTGATCAAACGTATAGAAGAAAAATCGCAGAAAGAATCGGGGATTTGCCCAATACTCTGGATAGTCCTGGATGAACATGAGAAGGAAGTAGCTGCTGGTATTCCAACGAGGGAGCGGTCATCATACGGCTGCGTTTTGCGTACGTGTGATTTCTCGTCCATTGTTCGAGAAGGAACCTACAGGCTGAAAGTTGTGCTATCAAACAATGAAATTTTGTCCTCTGAACCCTTTGAAATCAGGGATTATCCCTATTTAAACGACCTGCTGAAACGCTTGTCCATTTTCAATGCCCAGGCACGCTACGCTCAAGGAACAGAATCGGGCGGATACTATGATTGCAATTCTAAAATGGGTGAAGCATATTCTCATGGTATGTTCCTCAATGGGCTTTGCTGGTTTTCTGTACTTCATGGAACAAGACTCAGCCATCAAGAAAAGAAACAGGTGTTTCATGCCCAGCGGATTGCGTTCGATTACCTATTGAAGTTGTGGGAGAAGGATGGGCATTTCCGCAATCACGCTGTTGAAAGACCCTTTGATCCCCGCAACATCTCTGTTGGGGATACGATAGAGGCGATATACGGCCTTGTCGCGTATCTTGACCTGATCGGTTTACGGGATCCGGAACGATGTACATGTTCTGTATATGAGCAGTTGTTCAAAAGCTATAATTATGCTCAAAGCCATATGCAGGAAAACCCAAAGTACGCATCTGGCCAATGGCGTGTACCTGTTCTATGCCATTTTTATCGGATCAGTGGAGATAAGAAAATTCTAAAAATGGCAGAACAAGCAGCTCAGTGGGCATTAAACAGCTTTGACTGGCGAGAGAATAATATGCTGGGATGGTTGGGAATAGGACACATGGAAGGTATATGGATGCTATGTGAAATTAACCCAAAGTTCAAGTGTTTAAATTCTTTGCAGGATTTACTCGCGCGCCAACAATTGCGGCTTGAGGAATTGCTCATGAGAAATGATTATCGCTTTCCGCCTATATCGGATTTTGAGAACGTCGGTAGATCGTGGGATAATATGCAAGATGTCCTTCCCGGCATAGGTTCCAGGCACTGGATTCTGAATCAAGATGTACTGATCACAGGCTTGGATGCTTTGTACCTTGCTTGTATCAGTGGTCGGGCAGAATATGAACAGGTGGTATCAGGTGCCATTGGATTTATCGGAGGTATGCACTTTGGGATTTCTCCGGAAATGACGGTATGTCCACAATTGAGTACAGCGAGCTTTGTAGCCAATCTACCCTACAGTGTACACCCCTGGAAAACCTGGTATTTTGAAATGCAGAATTCACTGTGGTCCAGTGTTGTTAATGGCTACACGGTAGAAAACGGTTCCTATTTTTATACCGACACAGACTGGCCGCAAGGGGAGACCTTTATAAAGACAGATGGCACGCTTTTACGGCTGGCCAGCCTATACGAGTGTATGATGTCAGAGCAAAAAATGCTGCCTGATAGTACATGCTGGCTCGTGACAACACAACGACAACAGGAGGCATGATGATCTGTTGCAGCATCTCTTTGTATTGATTAATTAATAAGAAAAAGGTGGTTGTCATGCACGGACAAAGTGATTTGGAGGCTGGCTATCCCCGAATCTGTGCGCACCGGGGGTTTAGCACAGTTGCGCCTGAAGGTTCTTTACCTGCATTTGAAGCTGCAGTAGCGCTTGGCGCAGATGAGATTGAAGTTGATGTTTGGCCAACCAAAGACAAGGACATCATGGTTTTTCACGACCGGGAACTTGACCGAACAACAAACGGTCATGGACTTATCACCGACTTATCAACAAAGGAATTCGGGCTTTGGATGCCGGATCTTGGTATTCTCCCCTTTTTTCTGGTTGCCGTATCCCTTATTTTGAAGAAATTCTTGAGCAATTTTCCAGTCGCGTTCTTGTAAATGTTCACATCAAATCCCTTTACTCTCCAAATGACATCAGTAACCGCATGCAACAAAGGATAAAATACCTTCAAGAAATGTATATTTCTGACAAGAAGTCAGAGTTGCCTTTGCCGACAGATATCGAAGAGGTGTTTTCCGAAGTGGAAGAATATACAACACAAGATTATGATGAAGAAATATTTTGCCGGATTCTCAAGGTTATTGATAAATACCATGCAAGAGAGCGCGTTTATATATCCGGGGCAAAAGATGTGCTTCGAACAGCTTTAAGGTTGGCGCCAGACATTGTGTTCGCAACTGCATTGAAGGCGATTTGAATTATACTATTGTTAGGAATGCAGTTAGGTATAAGTGTAGCAAAGTACAGTTTTGCAAGCTTTTTCTAACCCAGAAAATGATAGATGATGCACATAAGCAAGGCCTTGTTTGCAATCTTTTCTGGGCAGATGATCCTGAAGAAGCATTAGAGTTTACCAAAATAGGAATCAATACAATTCTGACGAACAACTTTCTGGCGGTGAAACGCGCATTTTCCAATCAATAATATCAAGCAGCGAATAGAAAATTTTGAAGGAGGACTCACATGAAAAAGCTTTTTGCCCTAATGCTCGTCCTTGCATTGTCGCCGTTTATAGCCATTGGTGAAGGTTATGAACATGTTTTCGACCCTGCAAAAGACGAAGGACAGTTTGTTGTTCGTTTTTTATGGTTGGGAGAATGGATTGATGCCAAGCCTGGAGAATGCATAATCCTTAAATCGCCTGACGGTAAGGTTATGGTGCTGGATGCCGGTTATCCTAATGTCGTATCCTATGTAGTGTCTCCTGAATAACCAACAATTCAGCCACACAGGCACGCCAACGGTACCGGCGTGTCTGTTTTTGTGCTTTCCGACCGGCGAAATAGCGCTGCCAAAAAGAGCCAAATGTAGAGCCTCAGCCGCCTGAACAGGTTCCGGGTCAGGATGGCGGCATGAATGTCCACCTCGCTGGTGTGTTTCTGCCGCATCATCACCAGATCAAGCCCATATCGGCGCTTGCAAACACCGATACATCCCTCAATATGACTCCGCTCTCCTGACTCCTGTCGCTCCAGTGCCAGCGCTTCCTCATACACCTGTCGGTCTTTGGGTGGTCGTCCCAGTTTGGGACCATTCAACCGGATGCCACGCTCCCTGCACCAGGTGAGATTCTCCCTCGTTCGGTAGATCCTGTCTACCAGTCCCCGCTCCGGATAGTGGCCCGTTTGCTCCTTGTATCGCTCCATCGAAGCCATCAGTGTTTTGCTTTCGTTGAAGGCATCCCACGAGATTTCCTCAATCCTCGCATAGCCATCGCTCAGGCTCAGCGCCACCTTCGCACCGAACTCCACCGACACTGCCGCCTTGCCCCGAACAATCGGTCGCACCCAGGGCTGGTGCAGGCTTACAATCCGGTCATCCACCCGGTGCGTATTGCTGTCATACATCTCCTGCTGCTGCGCGTACAGCAGCTGGATCACTGCCATGCGCTCCAGCTCCTTTGCGCTCAGCGCGTCCGGATATTTGCTCAGGATGGCTTCCAGATAACCGAGGTTCCGTTTGACATAGCCCAGCTGCTGACGAATCGCTTTGCGAATCTTCTTGCGCGTTGGTTTCCGGTCCCGGGCAAACCGCAGCCAGTCCCGCCTGGCCAGGTTCCGGTAGGTTCTGGGCTTATTACCTTCCGTTGCGCCTGCCTTGTGCGCTGTATCAATCATCCCTTCCAGCAGCTCCCGCCCTTCGTTGAGCAGCGAAGCATCGGTGGGAAAACGGATGTTCTGCGGAACACAGGTCGCGTCCAGGATCAGCGTCCCTCGGTTGACCGGGCCTCCTCCCTCACTGTCAGCGTCATCATGATTGTCGTCATCGGAACCAGGCTCCTTTTCTGCTTTCACCTTTTTACGGCCAATCACATAGTCATTCAACTCTGACAACATCTCCGGCGTGATCCGCTCCCGAAACCACGTCATCACGCTGGGGTCAAAGGGCCTGACGTTGGTATATTCCGCAAACCCCAGGAAGTACTGCAGATAGGGGTTCTCCCGGATCTCTTCCACCGTGTCCTCATCTGAAAAACCATAGCGCTTCTTGATAATCAAAGAGCCGATGGCCATCCGGGCCGACTTTGCCGGCTTCCCCTCCCGGGGGTTGCTAAACAGTGCAGCATACCGCTCCTCAAAGACTTCCCAGGGGATGAGCTCCGACATCCTTACCCATCTGTTCTCGGAATTCAGCCTGACGCCACCAAACAGCGTCGCGTCTTCAAAAAAGGTCGCCTGGCGTGCTTTCTTCTCGTACATACCGTTTCATCTCCAGTTCAAGTGCAAGGGTTTTGCGTGCTTTCTGCAATTATCCTTGCACACATGATACCAGAAAATGGCCGGAAGATGTGGATTTGTCTTGTGTTTGGAGTTGTTCAGCAGACACTATGTAACGGAGGCTTTGGATGCACTTGGCATCACCTGCATCGACTACCTTGTGGCGTCGCATCCACATGAGGACCATGTCGGCGGTTTTCCGGTGCTTATTAAAAAGTACGAAATCGGCGCTATGTACACAAGTCCGCTGACATTCGAGGCATCTTCCTACTACCAAGCCTATTTAACGGCTGCACAGGAAAAAGGGCTTGAGCACATCATCCTCCATGAAGGCGATACTTTTATGTTTGGTAAAGAAATCGAGGTCAAGGTGTTTAATCCACCGGAAGAGATTCAATATCCTAAGGACTATGAAATAAACCCAACGAAGTTTATTAACGACCACTCTTTGACCATGAAATTCACCTACGGCGCCCGCTCTCTTATGCTGGCGGGTGACCTGTATATGAGCGGCGAATGGGCGGTAATCGACCGCTGGAACGGAGAACTTGCCTGCGACTTTATGAAAGCTAACCATCACGGTTCAAATACTTCATCGTCTTCTGCATGGCGCAAGGCGGTCGGGCCGAAAATTACATTTATCACCAACGCCATCATTGAAGACTTAAATGTTACCAAGAGGTTTACCAAAGAAGGCCAGCAAATGTACCATACCCTGCTTGACGGTAGCATTCGCCTTGCAATCAATAAGGACGGAAGCTACGAAGTGACCACTGAAAAAGAACGTACGAGAACTATTTTTGATAGCAATTAGGCACAGTATAAATGAACGGTCACCAAAGCGTACCTGAGCGGATCTTCACTCAACTTACTAAGCAACCAGGCAGCATGACATGGCTAGCGGAGTCCAAAGTTGCGAACTTAATTTGACAGTACCTTACACCTCTATCATTGTTTACTCAATTATACTACATATCGTCTTTTTTCTATTGATCCTATTGCCTTTTCTTCCCCTGAATTGACAAAATCCCAGCTCTTATAACTGGGACTTTGTCGACAGTCTAATGTCGCTTAAAGCGACACATATAGAGATAAAAACGCATTTTTATGCTACCATCCATAACGCTCGGACCCCCATTCTTTTATCAAAAGCTCTTGCTTAGGATAGATTAAGGTCTTGTCCGGTACATCTTGGTCCAGTATTGTTCCCGCTCCGATGACACTGTATACTCCAACCCTTTTTCCGGGCCAAAAGGTAACATTGACACCAGTCCGGCAAAAATCCCCAATGTAAGTAGCGTTTGCATCATTCGCAGGAATTTCCTTTCGTCCTTTAACAAGGTGCGAACTGCGTCCGTCATCAAAGCGCAAGGTGCCGCAGACTGTTGCTGCACCAATGTCGGTGTGTTCACCTACGACTCCATAGATGTGCATGTAGTGATAAAGATAGGCACCATCAAAAACAACGCCACATATTTCAGCGCAATGATTTATAACACAACCATTTCCCACCACCGTATATTTATCTACGTAGCAAGAATTGGTTATGAGATTGCCGTGACCAATGACATTGTTGCCCATCAGTATCGCGCCGTTATTGATGAGTGTATCATCACCAATGATCGCGTTTCCCTCAATGATTACATTCCGTCCGACTCTGCTGTTTTTCCCCAGACGAACGAAACCGCGGATATTTGCACTGTCATCAATTTGCGCATTCGAAGCCAGTTCATGGCGATCCAGTTCTTCGCACATCTCGTGTGCCAGCAGGCGGTTGGCGCGCAGAATGTCCCAAGGACGATCCAGATCTACCGCATCCTGATTTTGCAACTGCAAGATTTCTATTGTTATATCCTGAGCCATCAGAGCTACGGATTGCTCTAAAAAAGATTCCAGCGGGCTCATAACACCAACTTGGACATCGCGAAAATACCCTGGGTTAGCGTTCAGGTAGCGTAACATACGCCGATCACAGGAAATGCCTGCAAAACCTTGACCACTCCCTTCCCTTGCTTGGCCACACATACCTGTAACAATGCCATCTTTACTGTTAACAACAATACCTTCATCCACTCGATGGGACAACAATAAAGGCTGTGAGGAGCTCCTGGCCCTTTTCACAAAAGATGATAAAGCTTTCTTTGTCAAAAACATATCGCCATACAGCACCATAAAACGTTCATCCTGTAACGTTCCAAGAGCCCTTGACAGACTCTGCGCGCTTCCTAAGCTTTGACCAACATCAATAACTTCTATTCTGTTTTCTTTCCCAAATAACTCATAAAACTGCCCATGAAAGCGGTCCGCAGCAATCACTATGCGCTCCATCCCCAACTCCAGCAATCCCTCTATCGTGTGCTGGATAAGTGGTCGGGTACACAGAGGAATCATCGCCTTAGGCCTAATCGTGGCATACGGCCACATCTTGCTGCCTTTGCCAGCACACAGAACAACACAACTTGTCATATCAGTTTTTCCTTTCAACTGGTTGACGCTTACGATAGATAACAATGACAATCGGCAAAGTGGTCACAGCAGTAATGGGCAGGCGCAATATCAACGGCATCACCTGACGGTTGGACATCTTGAGTGCAAGCATGGTTGCTCGCTACATGGATGGAACCTGCTTGGTCTAGCATGTAAGGGTGCATCAGGCTGTGGCATCGAAACCTGTAAGGACTAGCCTAAACATACACCATCATTACTTAATCATATTAAAGAATACACTCAACCTTATTGCCTTTTTGCATCAAATGTCCATCCCTTTAACATTGTTCACATCATCTTGTTCTACTTCACCAAGTGCAGCTTTTACTGCTGAGATATCTTTATTCATTGCTTGAACAAAGCGTAGAATGTCAATGTTCCATAATATGATATTCATCCCTGCCTTCGCCCACTTTATTTGTTTATCTAGGTCCATCGAGAAATGATTTCCAACACTAATTTTATATTTTTTGCACTTCTTTATAATCTCATTAACCGTCTCTAAAAAAACAGGGGAGTCATACTGTTCCGCAACTCCTAAGTTGACTGACAAATCATGTGGACCTATGAAAACGGCATCTATATCCGGAACCTGCAGTAACCTGTCCAGGTTGTCAACTGCATGCTTGCTTTCACAGTTAATGACTAGCATTTTATCTTCGTTATAGGATCTGAAATAATCCTCCTCCTGTTGAGACAAAGTCAGACTTCCATCCAGTACCCTGCCAAGCTTTTCACCTTTCAGAGGTCTGTAGCGAACCGCTCCTCTTAAAGCCTGAACCTGTTCTACCTTCTCAATATAAGGCGCTACAACTCCTGCCGCCCCACCATCCAGAGCCATACAAGCTTCAAAAGGATCAGGAGAAGGTATTCTAACAATAGGAGCGATTTTTTCAGCATTGAATGCTTGACACATCCAAGAAACTTGAGCTCTGTCTAAGGGTATGTGCTCCGTATCAATAAATACAAAATCCAACTTAGTGGTGCGCAAATACTCAACCCATCTTGGTGCGGGAGAAGTAATCATGGTTCCATAGATGTGTCGTCCTTCCTGCATTGCCTTTTTCAATTGTTTTGCGTTCATTTAACCCCTCCTCCTGCAAAAGATGTTGAGATGTACATGTAGGGTTTTATGTTGGCCAATTGTTTTATGTATCTGTCAATAACCATGACAGGGTTCTTGCTGTTAAATCTATCAAACAAATCTCCTTTACACAAAGAAACGATGGGTTTTAAATGACGGTAAAATCTTTTCCGTCAAGCAAGCAACATCCCGGCTGGCATCTGCTGAGTAACATCATTGATGAAGCCATTCAAGTATTTTCTGAGACAGCGACATAAGTTGTTGAACTTCTGATTTTGCAGTTTCATCAAACAGAGACCCGTCCTTGCTGCGTGAAAAAATATCGTTGAGTATGCCAGAAACTTGCAGGAAGTATTTTGCATTAACAGGATAAACTTGCCTCTCAATGAGTGCAGCCATTGAAAGCAATTCTTGAAGAGTTTCCGCTTTTCTATGATGGATGTGTGTGCATAGCCAGACATACAACTCCGGGTGGAAGTTCGCCATCACGCCACTATATCCGGTAATCCCGGCTCGCAGGGCAGGTAGCAAAGTCGCTGTATTCGCATTGTAGATTCGAAGCTTGCTTCCCTCAACCAATGTTTGTTTGGCAAGAATATCCTCCAGGTTACAGCATGTGTCCTTCAGGAAGTAGAACCTGTCAATCTTAAGCAATTCCTTGATTACATCCAAGTTGAGAACTCTTTTGTAAGGGTAGGGACATTCGTAGAATCCCAAAGGGATTTCCGAATTGATATGATGCAGGAGTATATCAAGATTCTTTAACCATATATCGTCATTATGATCCTTTTCAGCCAGCCTGTTGGTAATCAGGATGGCAGCATCAATACCGGTTGATGCCATTCTATTGACCTCGTCGATCTGTTCCTCCATGCTGTCTGACACATGGCCGGAAGCTATTACAGGAACACGGCTATCCGCAACATCTACAATATACCTGGCAATTGAAACCCGTTCTTCCACGCTTAGAAAGAACATTTCGCTGCTTTGACAAACAGCAAACAAGCCGGATACGCCTTTTTCGATATACCAATTCACCAGCTTTTCAAGGGATTGGTAATCAATTTTATTATTCTTTGTGTATGGCGTAAGCATCACAGGCCAAACACCGCCCGGAAACTGAATTCCTGATTTCATAAACAGCCTCCCTTGTTCAAAAAACAACCAACATGAGAAACAACTATCATAGATTTAATTATCGACATCCTGTCTCCACTATAAAAAGGATTAATTCAAAGCCTGAATAGGCTTGCCATCAAGCAAACAATCAAATTACGCCTCCTGTTTGATGATGAATATCTCATTTATCCACGCACCGCCAAATTCCTTTTGAGCTTCCCATTTTAACTCCAGCTTGCCGTCCTTATATGAGTCCTTGGGCAATGAATAAATGTAGGTCGGATCAAAGTGGTCTCTTTGCTCAATCATTTCATGAACAACATGTCCATTTCCAAGTGTCAGTTTAATATGATTGGATCGTCCCGGCTGCAGATAAGTGGTCTTCAGTTGATAAGTCGATCTGGGATCAAGCTCCGGAACACGCACAATCAAAGGCGTACTATAGTAAGTAGCCGCCTGCATAAACCATTCCTTAGCAAGAGGCACTTCCTTATACGTGCCTGTATCTAAATGAGCGGCATTAACGGCAAATCCACACATGTCAATGTGCGCTGATTTCAGCATGCCAGGATCTTCTTGCCATGTTTTCTCGAAGTGAATATATGGTAAACTCTCATAACTCCCTAAGTTTATGTAGATTCCGCCTTCCCCCGGGTTAGTTCTGTTAATCAGACACTTGATGGCTTCAAGCTTATCATTTTCGTTTGCTAATTTCCTGATTTTCTTAAAGCTTGTTACCAGATACTGCTGATTGTTCAAAGGAAAATCAATCATGTCCAGATAAGCCCCTCGTCTAAAATGCTGACCATCATGATGATGAGTTGTCAACTTGATGCCGCACAGTTTTCGCAACTCATCAGCCAGCTTGAGTTGCTTGTCTCTTAACGCTTTATCCCATGGCAAGTTGATGCCTTGATACAAGATAGATGAGGCTTCACGCATCGCTGTGTCTGCACCAAGATGAGGAGCCTCCTTTAGAATTCCCAATGCCTGAGCTTCTATACTATCATCATAGATTTGTTTGTATTTCACATAATAGTCGCTTGTAGCTCTTAACAATCCCATCAGAAAACGATAATTCTTCTTGACTTGGTCTGAGACAACACTTTCAAGATAAACCCATTTCCCATAGGTTTCATCTACGACAACATTCTCTGCAATTGGTTTTTTAACACTCCAGTTCTCCTCAAGCGCAAAAAATGCCTGTATCAACTCGTCTTCAAGAGAAGGGTCTATGAAAAATCTCACATATTCCCTAAGTGTAACATCAACTTCCTGTTTGTCATTCCAATCCTGCTGACTCCAGACAAATTTATTAACATCATCATGAATGCCCTCTGAATAGGTCAATGAGCCAATGGTATATGGAGCATGTAAATTATGGATGTGTTTCATGGCTTTTGGACGAGTATTGTTAACTTCCCGTCCTTCAAATATCTGGAAAGCACGATCCCAATCCGGTACGGCAAATTGGGACCGAAGGGAATGAGTTATATCAGGGTAATGCCGAATTCTGTTCTTGTATTTCTCTGGTAAGATTTCATGGAATTCGTTAATAGTATCACGCATCCAAGGAGCAAAACACACACCATAAAGCCAGTTCGGCTCTTTTTTTAATTCCGTATAGAAATCTTCATACCAACTGCCTGAAGGCGCAAACACCTGCGGAGCAATCCATACAGTCGCATTTGGATGATACTTGTGCAATGCTGCTGCGCTTTCCTCCGCTATGATAAAAAACAGCTCCGGCTCCAGTTCTCCAGGGTCGCCGGCAGGAATCAGAACAGCATCAAGATAAGGAATGGAAGCGAACACTTTCTCACGTTCCTGTAGCTCCTTTTCCCTTGTGCTTGACGTGGTGTAGTCTATGCCCATATTAGGATACCACATCCAGACATCCATTCCGTAACTGTGGATGATTCGCGAAAGATCAATCATCATTTTAAACGGATCTACTTGAAATACCCTTGAGAATAGCATATCGTCAGTCCGTGGAGGCAAGATTTCAATCGCATTGTTTCCAAAAAGCGCTAAATCGCGAATATAACGATCAAACTCCTTCTGAGTCCAGCACGGACAGGTGTTTTGCTTGTCGCGGTAGGCCAATTGCTGCCCCCTCAACATGTAGACCGGCGAGTCTGTAAAAGCTGTTTGTGCGCTGTCCATCTGGATTGATTGATCGCTCAGGTGTAAAATCCGCAGCAATTTCCCCATTCCGAAAAACATCCCACGGTCATCGTTGCCAATGACAAAAACAGAACGTTTGACTCCGCTTTCAGGAACAATGATAATAGAAAAACCTTCTTTCCCGGGTTTTATCATTTTCTCAAAGCGATCCATGTACAGACCCAACGAGGCAAAGGTTTCTACTGTGCAAAATACTACACTGCTCTCACCTGTCAGGTAAACCGGGGATAGCTTCAGCTGTAAGCCTGTCCTGATTTTAATTTCTTCACAGAAGACCTCTGCAGTGCGCGAAGGGAGATCTCCTTTGTTCAGTGATACAACCAAAGGAAACCAAGGCAACCAGTTTTTCATTGTTTATCCCTCCACTTTAACAAGCATGACTTCACTGACTGATACGCGATCCAATGTTCCCCATTTCTGCCAGACCAAATCTAAAACCCCATCGGAAATCAGTCCATGATCAAACTCATATTCAAACACCGGGTACTCACAATCTTTCCCAACTTGAATAACATCATGAATTAAATGCCCGTTTGCTATTAGTTTAATTTGGAATTCTTCGGGGCGATGTGTCAATAAAGCATCTGGATAGGTAATTCTCAGCTTATATAGAGAATCGGAGTCCAACCCTTCAAAGCGTACTTTCAGCGGTGTTCCATACAGTACCCTTGCTCTTTTTATCCAATTCATAGAAATAGGATATTCTCCATGCCATCCGCGATTATGATGAAAAACCATCATTAATCCATAGGGATCACTATTAATGACAGGCGAGCGTAGAAAACCCGGATCGTTTTCCCAGGCAACAGATGATTTCACATAACGGTCAAAGTCATTAAGATCACCTAAACAAGCATAAATTCCACCGGTTCCGGGATTCGTTCGATTAACAATCCAATCGATATATTTCATTTTTTCATGATTCGTTTTCAATTCCAGTACGCGCCTAAAATGCTCTGTCAGAAATTGGTGATCATTCAGTGGCATATTGGCAACATCAAGATACGCCCCCCTGATCCACTTTTGCCCAAGGTGATTTAAAGTATTCAACTGGATTCGACAATGCGGGGTGTTATTAAGCTCGTCTGCCAATCGTTGCATCTCATGCATTAAGTCTTCACAGGACGGCTCGGAAAAAGTACGGTTCAACACTCCCCAAGCTTCATGAATGCTTTTGTCAGGGTCCGATTCATCTGCTCTTGCTAATACTTCGTACGCCTCATCTTCAAGAGCTTTATCAGCAATCGACCTGTGTTTTGCATAATAGTCTGTTAAGGCTCGTAAATACCCCATTTTAAAGCGATAATTGTTTTGTATCTGGGCGGGTGCACAGTTAAACAGCTCGGTAAAATTTTTGTAGACTTCATCAATTCCTTGATTTTCTTTAGCATAACCAACCCAGTTTTCTTCAAAACGCAAGAACAAGGGCACCAGGCTATCAACATAATCAGGGCTGATAAATAAGCGCGTATAATCTCTCAGCGTTTCCTCAACCGGGAAATCAAAGATAAAATCCTGATCCCCCCAAATCATTTTGTTGATGTCATCGTGAATGCCTTCGCTGTAGGTAATTGATCCTATCGTATATTTCGCATGGTAATTATGAATGGCTTTCATTGCCTTCGGACGTGCATTGTAGCTTTCACGTCCGTTAAGAAGTGCAAACGGCAAATCCCAGCCAGGCACTTCAAATTGAGAAGAGCTGTTATGGGTAATGTCCGGATAATGTCGGATTCTGTTTTTATACTTAGCTGGGACCGCTTCATGAAACTGTTGAATTGTTTCATACATCCAGGGCGCATAACAAACTCCATACAGCCATTCAGGTTCCTTTGATAGTTCCTGATAAAATTCCTCATGCCACCCAACACGAGGAGCAAACACCTGTGGCGCAATCCATACTTTTGCGTTTGGGTGATAGCGATGCAATATTCTAGAACTTTCCTCCGCTACAGGAAAGAGTTCTTTTGGCTCCAATTCACCAGGGTCTCCCGCGGGAATCAGGACAGCATCAATATAAGGAACTTTGGAATAAATCTCTTCCCTTTCCATCATTTCTTTTTCACGTGTCACAGGATTGCTATAATCTTCTCCCATGTTTGGATACCACACCCAAACATCCATTCCATACCCATGGATGAGTCTGGACAACTCAACCATCATTTCCAATGGGTCTTTCTTGAATTTAGGTGAATAGAGTCGGTCATCAGAGCGAGGGGGCAGGATTTCAATTGCATTGGTACCAAAAAAAGCAAGGTCACGGATATACCGATCAAAGTCATCCAAATCCCATCCGGGACAGGTGTTTTGCTTATCTCGGTATGCCAGTTGGTGTCCCCTTAAAGGAGATGACGGTGTTATTGAAATATTAACAAGCTCATCCGTGATTTCCGCATATCCGGGTTTCAACGCTGTTTTTCGCAACACCCTGGCCATGCCATACAAGCAACCTCTTGCGTCCCGGCCTGCAATAAAGACTCTATTTTTCTTGCGAACAATCCGATAGCCTTCTGGTCCTGGAACCTCCAGAGTCGCGATGGCCTCTTTCTCTTTCGGGAATTCTCTTATCAAATCCTCATCAATTCCGATAATGAAAATACAATCATACTCCTGAAACTGCTGTGAATTCACGCCTAACTCTATTTCCAATCCGCTTCTGGCTGTGAGTTCCTCATAGAATATTTCCGAAGTACGCCTGACCAAATCGTTTGTCTTACCAACTTGGCAAATACCGATTTTTTTTAGCTCCAATACAAATCCCTCCTTCCCGGTGCGCGGTCAAGGACTTATGTGTTGTGTATTGCCGATAGGATTAGGCCGCGCGGGAGAGACATGGGCTGTTTCCCGCGCGGCCAGGACACTAACGATTACTTGACGCGTGCATAAGCTGTATTGAAGATTTCCTCAAGTTCCTCACTGCCTTGCTTCTTCAACAACTCAACCAGTTGTGGCCACTCACTCATGGGTCTTTTGCCTGTAATGAATTTGTCAATCTCTTGGTCAAACACGTTGCTCAGGTTCATTTCAAGTTCCACTATCCGGTCAGTTTCATCCGCGTTGAACGGAGGCCAGTTCGGCAAATACTGTATAAGCCCTTCAGCAGTATACTTGTCCAATTCCACTCCCATCTCAATAAACATGGGATCTGTGATTTGCGTATAAGTATACTCATCAATATAGCGTCCCATACCATGCAGACCTACACCCAAATAACCTTGGATTCCCATGAAATGGTCTTTGGCTGTCTTAGTGGCTTCAACAATAAAGTCCTTGATTATTGGCTTTCCATCAATAATGTCGTAGTCAACCCCTTCCTTCCCGAAGTTGCTCAACATCATTCCTTCTTCAGAATACAACCAGTCAATAACTCTCATAATTTTATCAGCGTTTGGTGACTTAGCGCTAATGACCAGATGCGTTCCCCAATCCCGCTCGTATCGCAGGGCGCGAGTTTCGCCAAGTTTGTTCTTAAGGGGTGGCAACATGCCGAAACGATAACTCTTGTTAATCTCACGCAGGGCTGGATTAAAGACACGAGCAGAATGCGAGTTGTTGTCATAATGGAAGAACAGTTTATTGTTAGATAGTTTTTCAAATGTAATCGCTTGTGTTGTTGCTGCATAGTCAGGATCAAGCAAACCGTCTTTGTAGGCATTTGCGAGGAATTCAACGATGATTGTAAAATTCTCATCCGTTGGTCCGTACAAATATTTGTCAAGCCTGGGCTCGTAATACATTCCCCTTGACTTATTGAACGTTGGGAATCCGCCAGTTCCCATCGGATAAGCTAATTGCCCAATCAAATAGTTTGTCCCGTTACTTGCTTGGCGCTGACTAAAAGCGTACATTTCCGGATGCTTTTCTTTGATTTTTAACATCGCATCATACAGCTCATCCCATGTGGTCGGCACAGGAATGTTCTGTTCTTCTAGTAAATCCATGCGAATTACGCCTGCCGGCGCAACAGCAATACGACTCTTCTCTAGCACACGGAAAGAGTACATTTTCCCGTCAACTCTGAACTTATTGTTCTCAATATTCCGGTCAGGTGCCGTAACCAGCGCATAATAATTGGGCATGAGATCAATGTGCTCATCCAACACATAGAACATGCCCATTGAGCCATATTTGGCAACTTCTGCATTTGATAGGCGATCCATCACCTCCGGCATGGTATTGGATGCTAATACCGTAGCCCGCTTAGTATCATAGTCTGCCTCAGGGATTGGTTGCAAATGAATAGTGACATTGAGTTCTTCTTTCAAGTACTTGATAATAGGCGCATCAATCGCCATAGTCTGCTGGCTTGTTTCAGGCCTCATCCAAGTGAATTCAAGGCCTTCAGGAAAGTACGGTTTTTCAGCGACAGGAGTCTCAGCCGTGGAATGTCCACATAGTCCGATCAATAAAAACAGCGTCAGGGTCAGGGAAATTAGTTTCTTAGTCATGCCTCTTCTCCTTTCTATTTCTAAAGGGCTTTGCCCTATAGATTCAATTCAACCTTTAACGGAACCAATCATAACGCCTTTAACAAAATACTTTTGAACAAAAGGATACACAGTAAGAATTGGAAGAATAGTTATAAAAACTACTGCATATTTGATGTTTTGACCCATAACTCCACTATCCGATGCAACGGATCCGGCCGAATAAACCCCCGCATCGGCTCCAATAACTATATTTCTCAGTATTAACTGCATAGGATACTTCGTTCTGTCATCAAGGTAAATCAAAGGCTGAAGGTAACTATTCCAATGCCATACGGCGTAGAATAAAAGCATGGTTGCCATCACTGCTTTAGACAAGGGAAGTATCACACGGATAAATATAGCCAAGTCGTTCGCTCCGTCAATATATGCTGACTCATACATCTCTTCCGGAATATCTTGGAAGAAGGTTCGCATAATAATCATGTACCATACATTAATTGCAGGAGGCAGAATAATAGCCCAAATTGTATTCCTGATTCCCAGGGAGTTTACAACTAAAAAATTCGAAACAAGTCCGGCATCAAAGAACATTGTAAACGCTATGAAAAAAGTAAAGAATCCTCTTCCGTATAAGCGCTTTCGTGATAAGGGAAATGCACATATGGCAGTCATGACCAGATTCACCAAAGTGCCGAAGAAAGTGTATTTGATCGTGTTTAAATAGGATGAGGGGATATATTTGTCGGTGAGTATATAGCTGTAGGCAGTAAAATTGATGCCCTTGGGCAGAATTGTTACCTCACCACGAAGAACAGCATAACCATTGCTGATTGAAACAATAATCATATGATACAGTGGATAGATAATTATCAAACTGAAAATAATCAGCGCAACAATGATCGTTCCAGAAAAAAACCGATCTCCTCTTGTCATTCTTTTCATATTCTCACATCCTCACCACAAACTGGTATTACCGAGTTTTCTTGATGTCCTGTTAGCAACAATCACAAGAGTTAGAGCAATAACAGCTTGAAAGATACTGATCGCTGCGCCATAACTGTAATCTGCATTAAGAAGACCTCTTCTGTATACATATGTGGAAATAACATCAGCAGTTGAGTATGTTGCGCCATTATATAACAATAATATTTTTTCAAAACCTACAGTAATCAACCGTCCGACCGTTAAAAGGAATTGAATAGAAATGACGGGCGCAATAGAAGGTAAACTTATTTTCCATAGCTGTTTCCATCGGCTTGCTCCATCAATTGAAGCCGCCTCATACAACTGCGGATCCACACCGGTTAAGGCTGCTAAATAAATAATTGATCCCCAACCGGAGAATTGCCATATTTCAGACATGATATAGATTGGTCTGAACCATTCCGGTTGAACCATAAATGCAATCGGAGTTCCATTCATTGACTTGATCAGGTTGTTAATAGGTCCATCCATTGCCATCAAGTTAAAAATAAAGCCACACACAACCACGGTTGAAAGAAAATACGGCAAGTAAGTTACTGATTGGATAAACTTTTTAAGTCTTTTGGAGTTTAGATCATTAATCATCAACGCTAAAATTATCGGAACAGGAAAATAGAACACCAACATGAGCAAATTCAACAAAACAGTATTCCTTAGCAGATTCCAAAAATACGGATCATTTATAAATGCTTTAAAATAACGTAATCCAACCCACTCGCTTTTTGCCAATCCTAAGAAAGCGTTGTATTTCTTGAAGGCAATCACCAGCCAAAACATTGCAAAATACTTAAAAAGGATAAAATAGGCCATTGGCGCTGCCAACAACAAATAGAGATGACGACTTTCATAAAGCCGTTTAAGTACTCGGTTTGACTGTTTGTATGCTCTTTCTCTGCTTACACTCACGGTTTAACCCACCCTTCTAATAAAGAATGCTCATGCTCTTTCAATTCTGTCAGAGATTCCATGTAAAATCATAATACCAACAAACCCGATCACTATAAAAGCAACCCATGGAGCATAATGATATCCAGGACTATAAGAAATTTGGTAAAGTTTTCCGAAAAGGGAGGCGAAAACGAGCGTTCCCAAAGTGTTAAACATACCGATAACACCATAATAAGCTGAAACAGAGTTCTTATTCGCATATTTCGACAACAATGAATCACGGGTCGGCGTATGAAGCATGCTTCCTACGCTGAATAAAAGAGAGCCGAGCAAGATAAACATTGTATTAAAGCTGATGCCAATTACCAAAAAACCAAGAATAAAGAACACATCTGCAAGCATTAAAATTGTAACTTTTTTTATCCTTTGATTCAAGGCTTTAAGCAAATGGATTTGAAATAAAACCATTATGATTGCTGATATAGAAGACAATACGCCAATGTATGGAAAGGATGGATTTATCTGATCAATTCGTACAGCAACAGCTATTCCGGTTTGATTGCTGATTTGCATAATCATCATCGAAGCAAAAGCAAACAACATAAAAGTTTTATCTCTCATCATCAATCTAAAAGGAACAGTTGATGTATTGTTTTTCACAAAAGGATTCTGAGGTTTAATAAACAAAACAAAAATTGATCCCGCTAAAAAAATGAAAAAAGATGCTATGCCTACCCATTCAAAGCCCAGTCGTGCCAAAGCAGACCCGAGCAAAGGTCCCAGTACGGCGCCTAGGCTATTATAGCGTTCACGTCTGGCAAAAATAATCAAACGATTGTTTTCATTGCTGTGGCTTGTATACAAAGCATGCATTGACGGGAAAAACAAAGCACCTCCGATACCAGCTAAAACCCCAGCAACTATAAGCAAGCCAAGGTTGCTTGTTAATGCAAGTATCAGAAACCCTATTCCGCGAATCATGCAACCCAAAGCAACAATTACTTGAGGGTCGATGTTTTTTAATGAATAACTGCCTGGCAACATAAAAGCATCTTGAACAACAATTCGTATGTTTATTATGAGGGTCACTGCCATAACAGCTATTTTTTTCCAGCTGATCAAATAATTAGCCAGTAACGGATAAAGAATAAAGAAAGCAAAACTCATCACGAAAGCTACTGTGTTTAGCATTCTGATTGGATTGCTCCGATAGTTCATTTCCATACTGTTTTGCGCCTGTCCTTGTCCCTTAACTAAGTTACTCATCAGGTCAAATATGCAGTCAGTAGGTGAAAAGTTATACCGCTACTTTTCGTTCATTATTAATAAACTCTGTTGCTAATCCTAACTTATGATATCTCATCATTGTATTGTTGTCAATCATTTTGCCATTATTGACATGCAAATCGTCAGGTAATTCTTTTATTCAGTTAAACGTGTTCTTTTTCTTATTTGAATTGCTTTTGGAAACGCAGGTTTTATTGATTGCAAAATCACAGTTTGTATTGGATTGGACTAAGCAAATCAATGATAGTTGCTGCGGCACTCTTCAGCATGTCATCTCTAAGTAACAAACTTGAAGCGCTAGCGCTCACTGCGGCAATTACCCGTCGGTCATGTGAAAAAACGGGAACTCCAACACAAGTGATGCCATACTCATGCTCCATATTATCCACTGCCCATCCGCGCTTGTTTATCTGCAGCAGGTGATCCCTTAATTCGTCAGGATTTGTGATGGTATTCTCAGTAAACTTCTCTAGCGGGCGGGATATATAATCATCAATAACATTCTCAGGGAAATTAGCAAGCATTGCCTTGCCAATCCCAGTACAGTACATAGGGGCATGCTCCCCCATGATGTTACGCCAGCCAGCGTAATTCTCAGGAAATGCGCATGCAATATATAAGACTTCATCATGATATGGGATGCCAAGATAAACCATTAGATTGAGCTGATTGGCAATGCTTTTGATAAATGGAGTGAGTATCTTTTCAAGACCTATATGGTTGTTAATAATATAGCTATATTGCAACAACTTAACACTTAGAGAATACTTGCCTGTTTTCTTATCTTGTGTCAAATACCCTTTATGCATAAAAGTATTCAGAATGTTGTGAACGGTGCTTTTATGAATCGACAAAGCTTGTGAAATTTCAGAAACGCCCAATTCTGCGCCATGATTTAGGAAACATTCCAGAACATCAATAGCTTTTGCAAGGGACTTAACCTTTGGTGTATGCTCCATCTGCTTCCTGCCGTCTTTGATGTCAGCGTCTAGCTGCAAAATGATGCTAACACTTGAACGCAAACAAGTCAATTCAACAGATTTTTAAAAGCGGATACTTTTTGTCTTGTGACATATGAAAGCTTATGATAGGATTCAGTTGAGCAATAATTACATCGGGCGGTTCAGCCCTGAAGGAGGAGCTATGCAGTATCCCAAAATCGGCATTCGCCCCGTCATTGACGGCCGCTGGGGCGGTATCCGTGAAAGCCTTGAGCAATCCACCATGGACATGGCCAGGGCTGCGGCTGAATTGATTTCCACCCTGAAATATCCCGACGGAACCCCGGTTCAGTGCGTCATTTCCGACACCACTATCGGCGGCGGGGCCGAGGCCGGCATGTGTGAACGCAAGTTTAACCGGGAGAACGTGGTCGCTACCCTGACAGTGACCCGCTGCTGGTGTTACGGCATGGAAACCATGGATACCAACCCCCATACCATCAAGGCGGTCTGGGGTTTCAACGGCACCGAGCGCCCCGGCGCGGTCTACCTGGCCGCGGTCCTGGCCGCCCATGCGCAAAAGGGCTTGCCGGCCTTTGCCATTTACGGCCGGGACGTACAGGATCTGAATGACACCAGCATCCCGGAGGATGTCAGGGAGAAGCTGCTGCGCTTTGCCAGGGGCGCTGTTGCCGTGGGCTGGATGAGGGGCAAGGCCTATGTCAACTTTGGCGGCGTGTCCATGGGCATCGCCGGCGCCTACTGCGATATGAATACCATGCAGCAATACTTCGGCATTCGTCCGGAGTGGATGGATATGACCGATGTGCTGCGCCGCATCCATCTGGGCATTTATGACCCGGAGGAATATGAGAAGGCCCTTGGCTGGATCAGGGAGAACTGCCCCGAGGGTTTTGACGTGAACGCGGGCAAAAAGCTGCCTGAAGTGATTGCCAAAAGCAAAACCGTTCCGCCTGAGAAGGACTGGGAGTTTATCGCCAAGATGAGCCTGGTGCTGCGGGACGCGATGTTTGGCAATCCCAGGCTGGACGCGCTGGGCTGGCATGAGGAAGCGCTGGGGAAAAACGCTGTGGCCGGCGGTTTCCAGGGGCAGCGCGCCTGGACAGACTGGCTGCCCAACTGCGACTTTACCGAGGCGATCATGGCCTCCACCTTTGATTGGAACGGCCCGCGCGCGCCTGTGGCCTTTGCTACGGAGAACGATACCCTAAACGGCCTGTCCATGCTGCTGGGCACCCTGATCACCAATACCGCGCCCTGTTTCCATGATGTGCGCACCTACTGGAGCCCCGAGGCAGTGGAGCGTGTCAGCGGCTGGAAGCCCGAGGGGGATGCCGCGAACGGCTTTATCCACCTGATCAATTCCGGCGCGACAGCGCTTGACGGCACCGGCGCGGCCAGGAACGACAAAGGCGAGGGCTGCATGAAGCCATTCTGGGAGATGACCGGTCGGGACATCAAGGCCTGCCTGGAAGCGACGGACTGGGAGCGCGCCAACTATGAATACTTCCGCGGGGGCGGATTCAGCAGCCATTTCAAAAACGAAGCTGAGATGCCTGTCACCCTTCTGCGGCTGAACATTGTTGAAGGCATCGGCCCGGTTTTACAGATTGCTGAGGGCAATACGGTGTGCCTGCCGGATGAGGTGCATGAGCTGATCATGAACCGTACCGACCGTACCTGGCCGTGCACCTGGTTTGCCCCGCGGCTGACGCGCGAAGGCCCCTTCAGGGATGTTTACTCCGTCATGGCCAACTGGGGCGCCAACCACGGCGTCACGGTCTATGGGCACGTGGGCGCTGATTTGATCACCCTGGCCGCCATGCTACGTATCCCGGTCAATATGCACAATGTGCCTGCCGACAAGGTCTACCGCCCGCATTGCTGGGCAGCCTATGGCACTCAGGATACTGAGGCAGCTGACCACCGCGCTTGCCGGACCTACGGGCCCTTGTACAAATAAGCCTGTTTCTATGATTGCCTATATCTAGGGAAAGCATGCGCCGGGGAATTGTGTTGTCAGTAATCTCTGACCTATATTTAGGTTAGTAACCACTGGTCTTACATCTGTTTACTGCTGAACTTGTATGTGCGTGAGAATGTCGGTTATAATGTCGACAGACGCAAAAACACCGAACTGGTTAAGAAAGCATTCGTTACCGTCAAGGGTATCTTGTTGAACAGACATATTTTCTTGCTGACCAAGACAGTGGATTTGACAGCAAGCTGTTTGATGTACTGGCGGATTCCTGATTGAACGTTTTTTAGATTGTGTTGAACAATTGTGCCTGGATATAGTTTATGGCAAGTACTGAGCACAGGAATCCAAGAGATTGATTTATAGCTGATGAAAACATTGGGGAGGGTGTTGACATGACCATTGAGAACCTTTCAAAATTGAAGAAAAGGGTTACCCGCTCTATCAGTCCCGAAAACTTTTCCGGAGAAAAAGGCAAGGGAGGCATGTGCGAGCTGGAGGATGGCAGTGCCCGTAAAGCGGCAAGAGACCTCGGGCGTGGCTGGAAAGTAAATCCCTACATTGTTATACAGCCGGGCGAAACCTTTACCATCGCCGACATCAAAGGTTCGGGCATCATCAACCATATTTGGCTCACGCCCACGGGGCGCTGGCGCAACACCATCCTGCGCGCGTACTGGGATGAGCAGGAAAACCCCTCAATAGAATGCCCGGTTGGTGATTTTTTCGCTATGGGATGGAATGAATATGCCCAGTTGAGTTCTCTGGCTGTGTGCGTCAACCCGGGTAGTGCTTTCAATTGCTACTGGCCTATGCCTTTCCGGAAGCAGGCAAGGCTTACACTGACCAATCTGGCAGAAGAACCAGTGACAATATATTATCAGATTGATTATTGCCATTGCGAGGTGGCAGAGGACGAAGCGTATTTTCATGCCCAGTTCCGCCGCACTAATCCACTTCCTTACAAACAAGACTACATTATAGTTGATGGCATCCAAGGAAAAGGCAAATATGTGGGCACTTACATGGCCTGGGGTGTCAACAACCGAGGTTGGTGGGGTGAAGGCGAGATCAAGTTCTTCATGGACGGAGACAAGGATTTTCCTACCATCTGCGGCACTGGTACAGAAGACTACTTCTGTGGTTCATATAACTTTGAAGACCCTAAAACATGTGACCGCTACGCTCCCTTTACCACACCCTATGCCGGTCTTCACCAGGTAATCACCCCAGACATGCTGTACAGTTCCCAGTTCCGTTTTGGCATGTACCGCTGGCACATCGTTGATCCCATCTACTTTGAAAAGGATTTGAAAGTAACCATCCAAGCGCTGGGCTGGCGCGAGGGCGGTCGTTATCTGCCGCTACAGGATGATCTGGCCTCGGTGGCTTACTGGTACCAGACCTTGCCGCACGCACCTTTCCCTGCCTTGCCGGACAAGGATTATCTGGAAGTCATCTAACTTATCTGCCCGGGTTCACGAATCGTCATGAACCCGGCTTTTTCTTGCCTTGAGTTGCATCCGGAAGCATGAAGAATCAGACTGGGGTTTTTAAATGAAGATACAGTATAAGAGGTTCGGATAAACCTCTGTTTTTAGCTTTTCCTTGGTCTGCTATCTTTTAACATGAAGCGCCCTTTGCTGCGCGCGTAGAGATATTGTTTCGCATGCGGATCCCGGTTGACTTAACAAGGGACTGGAATGATTTTGGGGCCCCAGTTGGCTATGGACTGAGCAGATAAGTTTGAAAACGGTTATTGTTCAGTAGACACTACTTACTCCTTTAATGATATTTCAGAATGCTATTTCAGAATGCAAGCAAGGCGATTTTACGACTATTCTATGACCGTTATATTCAGCAGTGAAATTTGGTTTTGCGAACAAGCAGACATCTCCAAAATGTTTTGCACTTAGTCATGACAGAAGAATTTGATAATAGAAAAATGTGATACAGTAGTATCTCCTAATAGTACTGTTCTCCAGTCCCCAGCACCATGGCATCATAACCCAGTTTGATTTTTTCATAATTTTTGTCCCGATCCAGCACCAGGCCGCGGCCAACACCACTTACCACGGTGCCAACTCCGATTTTCTGAAGCTGCGAATCCAGGTCTTCCAGCAATTCAGGCGCGCTGCCCGGTTTGGTGCTGCGGCCATCGAAGATGATATGCAAAAAGACCCGAGGCAGGTGGGGTGTCATCTTAAGTATTTCCAAAGCGTATTCAATGGAGCCGTGCGATGATCGATAGGTTAGAAAGGAAAGCAGATGCAGACTGGCACCTTTATGCGCGGTTTGATTGATGGCTGTACGAAGGGTTTCATTCTCGCGGAAGGTGTTGTTTTTGATGGCTGCACCGAGTCTGCGGTCATCCTGATCCACTATCCGCCCCGCACCCAGGTTCAAATGGCCTGCCTCCGAATTGCCCGCCTTTCCATCTTCCAGCCCGACAAAACCATCCGATGCGTTAAGGGATGAGATTGGGCATTGACGCATCAGGCTATCCCAATACGGAGTATCCGCCAGATAAATCGCGTTGCTTTCATCCTGGGCGCCCAAGCCCCAGCCATCCAGCACCACCAGCATTACTTTGCGGTTTCCGCCAAAATCATGGTTTATAGCAAGAGAAATTCCTGTCATTTCTGCAGGCTGAGGGATGCCCATGGCGTGGAGCACGGTAGGGGCAACATCGCATAGGCTGCCTTCGGGTAACAATTTGATTGTCTCTTTCTTTTCTGGGTCAAGCAACAGGAAAGGGACTTTGTTTCGCGTGTGCGCTACATCGGGCTTTCCTTCCTTTGAGGTTATCACTTCTATATTCCCATGGTCGGCGGTAATCATAACAAGATAAGCTTTTTCTTGCGCCTGCTTGATCAGGCGCTCAAGCTGCCGACTGACACACTCGGCAGCGGCTATCTTCGCCTTTTTACTCTGCGTGTGCCCGATAATGTCTCCGTTGGCAAAATTAACTAGCACGAAATCATGTTTTCCCAGCTTTGGTATCAACTGATTCACTAATTCCGGCAGGCTCATTTCGGGTTTGTTCTCGTAAGAGATCCCCTTTGGCGAGGGAACCATCAGACCTTCCTCTCCGGGATAAGTCTGGTTTCTTCCGCCGTTGAAAAAATAGGTAACGTGCGCGTATTTTTCGGATTCCGCGCAGTGAAGCTGCGTCTTTTGGTGTCTGCTGAGCACCTCTGCCAACGGCATAATGACCTTTTCGGGACGGAAAGCAACGGGGATATCGGTGAATTTTTCATGATATTGCGTGAGGGTGACAAATTGCAAATCTTTGAGCCAGAGCCGTGGAACCGCATGAAAATGAGGGTCGGTGAACATTTCTGTCAAGCCGATTTCCCTCTCGCCACGTCGACAACAAAAAATAACTGAATCTCCGTCCTGTATGAGTCCTAAAGGAAATCCATCACGTCCGATCCTTACCAACGGATACATGGTATAATCCGTCTGACCTTTTTCATAAGCAGCGCGTACAGCTCTTGCCAGATTCCTTGCGCCATTGTCCGTATTCTGTTTCATCTGAAATCTTTTCACATCCTCCTGTCGCTATGAAATCAAGCCCTGATGGCGGGAAGAGCAGCAATTTGTTCCCTCAACTTTGCGCAGGTTTCCTCCCGCGCGTGAAAGGGCATTACATTCCTGGTTTTAAGCACATCGCACAGCCAAAGAACATCGGCTGCATCCAAGTGAACTTTGATGACCAGCCGGCTGACATTCATACGGATCTTGTTTGACCTCCGATATTCCTCTTCCAACAGTTTTTGAGCCGGGGTGCCTGTGGCGGCGTGACCGGTTATCAAAACGGTATCACGTGCGTTTTCACTAAAACGGCTGATATAATACTGACTTGCTTTGCCGGTGAGCATCCCATCGGTGGCCAAATAGATTCCCGCAGGTTGGTTGGCAGCCGCTTCCCGCTGAGCATCTGTTCGAACGACGTGGACCGATGCCAGAACCTGCGCTGAGGGGATATCTTTGCGGAGCCAATTTGCCTGGCCCAGCAGTTCCAGGCACCGCTGATGGATTTTCTCTTCAGCCCAGAGCGGAATGTGAGAAAAGCCTTGGGCGCAATACAGCAGCAGGTCGCTTCCCCTTCCGCTGGCGGGAACAGGCATGAGCAGATGTCCCTGATTATTCCAGGTGTCTTGAATCATTCCTTCCAGACGAGTGTACTGGGCTTGTATATCGATGGTCTGATCCGCATTGGCGCTGTCGATCACGGCAGCCTGGCAGGGAGGCGGGAGGTCATGTGCCAGCAAAGGGGAGGAAAGGCACATATCCCCAGAGTAAAAGAGCTGCCAATCAGCGGCGTCCTCCTGACCCAGAGCGAACCACAGGCTGCCAACAGTATGCCCGCTTCTGCCGGCCAGTACCTTTATTCCGTTGATATTGCTAATTCCCGGTTCAAGTTGTGAAAAGCGCAGGAGCCGCGCGTCTTCCTCGTCATAAGGCAGGATGCCTTTTTGATCTTTGATATAGTTCATCCACTTTTGAATCATTTCCGGCGCCAGGGACAGAGTCTCTATCGATGCATAAATGACGCCCCGGTATCCCAAGCGGTACAATAGCGGCAGCGCGGCACAATGGTCTTCATGAGCATGGGACAAAAAGACCGCATCAAGACGGCTGACCAGTTTCTGATCCAACGAAGGATATGCCTTCTGGGGTGAGGCTTTGGCATCCCTCCTGACACCGCAATCCAAAAGAACATATCTCCCAGAAAACGCTACCAGGAAACAATTTCTGCCGTTTTCGCCACTGCCTCCCAGCGGGATAAGCTCACCGTCTGAAAATCTCAGGCGATGTCTGCCTTGTGTCATGATGCGTTTCCTTTCCTGCGTGCTGGAAAAGGGAGGGAAGCTGAAACAAGCCTCATGCCCCGACTGACGCCGGGATCTGCCCTACTTCATACCAGATGGGGCTGGGAAAGCGAAGGTAGCAAGTGTCGCCTGCGCGAAAGAAGTTGCGGTGCGGAGTCTGCACGCGGATGGTTTCGTCCCCCAATGCCACAATATACTCAATAAAATCAGTCAGGAAAATCCGTTTAATGACTTTGGTTTGGAAGCCTTCCTTATGATTCATTTCAATCGTATTGGGACGGGTGGCAAGCACCATCTGTTTAGAGGCCTTGGGAGCGGAAATGCCCAAAGGGGCTGCATGGTTGCCTTGAGGATAGACTTTACCGGAAATGATGTCCATTTGGTTAAAGTTGGACTGTCCCAGGAAGCTGTGAACAAAGCGATTGATGGGCTTGTTGTACAATTCCCTAGGTGTTCCAATCTGGATAATTTCGCCCTGATCCATCACCAGCATCCGATCAGACAGCGCCATGGCCTCTGACTGGTCATGGGTAACAAAGATAATAGTGAAATTGAATTCTTTCTGCAGCTTTTTGATTTCAAATCGCATGCTCTCGCGCAGTTTGGGGTCTAGATTGGACAGTGGCTCATCCAGCAGCATCACCTTGGGGTTGGTGACGATCGCCCGGGCCAAAGCAATGCGCTGTTGCTGTCCACCGGAAAGGTTCGAAGGGTAGGCGTTTTCCATGCCATCCAGGCTGCAATGTCTCATTGCCCGGGCAACGCGCTCACGGATTTCATGCCGGGCAAGCTTTTTTACCTTCAGAGGGAAAGCGATATTCTCAAAGATATTCAAATGCGGCCAAACCGCGAAGGCTTGGAACACCATGCCCAGCCCTCGATCCTCCGGTGGCACATAATAGTTCTTAGCGCGGATGGACATCGGTTTGCCGCCCAGATGAATTTCACCTTCCGAGAGATCTTCAAATCCCGCAATCATCCGAAGCGTAGTGGTCTTCCCGCAACCGGAGGGGCCCAGGAGGGAAAAACATTCCCCTTGGCTGACACTCAGATTGAAGTGATTTACAGCGGTCATGGTGCCCAGGGTTTTGGTTGTGAAACGCTTTGTTACATCCTTCAGCAAGATCTGCTCCATGGCTATATGCCCTTTCTATCCTTGGTAATCGCCTTGACCACAGTGTCGCTGACCATGATGATGATGATAGCGACCACGGAAAGGGCCGCTGCCTGCGTCATGTATCCGTTGATTCTCAACTGTTGAATCTGGACACCCAAGGTTCGGCTGTTGGGACCGTAAAGCAAGACCGAGGTGGTCAGTTCCCGCATGGCTGGCAGGAAAACCAGGAAGAAGCTTGATACCATTGCCGGCTTGATCAGGGGGATGGTAATATCGACCAGGGACTCCATGTGCGACGCGCCACAGGAGCGGCTGGCTTCCTCCAGGGAGTAATGTACCTGCTGAAGTGAGGCGGAACAGGACTTGAGCGTGTAGCTCAAATATCGTGCAATGTAAGCCACCAGGATGATCCAGATGGTGTTGTACAGCGTGATGCCAAACACTATGCCGCTCCAGGCAAGGATACAGCCGATGGCCATGACAGTGCCAGGTAATGAGTAGGGCAATACTGCCAGCGTCTCGAGAATTCCGCCTCCCTTGGGACGGATTTTGTAAATGACGTAAGACAACATGACTCCCAAAAACAGGCAGATGATCCCCGCGCTGAAACCCAGGAAGAGGCTGTTTTTAATGGAGTCGATGACGGCTTTATTGTTGACGAATATTTTCTGATAATTGATCAATGAAAAATTCTCTATTGAGAAAGGCAAACCATAGGCCCTCAATATACTGACCAGGAAGATTACCACCAGAGGGGTAAGGACAACAAAGATCAGAAAGACAATGGAAACTACCAGCAAAGGGTATTTTATTGCCCTGAGCTTGATAAGAGCGGGGCGCATGGATTTTCCTTTGATGATGTCATAGCGTCCGGTTTTAAGCAGTTTGCGCTGTACGAAAAGGGCGATGGCCACAACGATGACCAGCACCACCGAAAGAGCCGTGGCTTCCCGGATACCCTGGAAGTCACCCCCTGCACGGTTCACCCGTTCCACAATCATAGTAGGCAGGGTAAAAATGTTCTTAGAGTAGCCGAGCATGGCAGGGATGCCGTAATTTGACAATGAGGTGATCAACACCAGCAGGGTACCGGATGAAATGGCGGGGATTGTCAGCGGCAGGGTGATTTTTCGAATGACATACCACTGCTTGGCTCCTGAGATCCTGGCGGATTCCTCCAATGTAGGATCCATCCGTTGCAGTGCCGAAACCACCTGCATGTAAACAAAGGGGAAATAATAAACTGCTTCAATGACGATTATTCCGCCCACTGTGTTGATATTGAAGGGCGCGTCCGCCAGGCTGAACACATTCATCAGCAGACGATTGATGTAGCCGCCGCGGCCGGAGAACATCATATCCCATGCCATTGCCGCCAGAAAGGGCGGAATCATGAAAGGTATTGAAAAAAGCCAGCGCATAAGGCCTTTGAGAGGAATATCACTGCGACCCAACAGCCAAGCGAAAAAGACTCCGATGACAGTCGCCAGCAAGGTCGCGATGACTCCGATAATGACCGTGTTCTTCATGGCGGCGAGATTTTCTTCCCTCAGGATAACACGCGCGAACATTTCCAGATCCAGTTTGCTGCCGTCCCAGAAGGTATTATAGATAATCATGACAACCGGCAGGATGACCACTGTGGTCAGTATCAAAAAGCTCAGGAACGTCATGATGTTGTCCATCCGGAAGCGCTTGCCGTCCAGTCGGGCGAGATCATTGTTTTTTCTGACGAAGTTTAGTTTCATACGCTTACCCCGGCATTCTCTGCCTGATAGTATTTTTCGTTGATAAAACGAAGCCCAATCCGGTCGCCCTCACTGTATTCCCGTCCATCCAGCGAGTCCAGAGTGGAGCGGTGCAGACGCAACTCCCGTCCACCCAGGCTAACAAAATATACGAACATGCTGCCCAGGAAAACAGCCTGGCTGATCACCGCCCTCACAGGGCTGGTATCATCAAACACAATGTCCAAAGGCCTGATGCCCATCAAGTTTCTGGCCCCTCTATGGTAGCCTTGTGGAAGCGTGTTGCTGTAACATAAATCCTCTTTAGCTTCCCACAGGTAATACCGTCCGGACTTCTCTATCACTGGAATAAAGTTGGATGCTCCGATGAAGCTGAACACAAACTGATCGGCCGGTCTCTGGATGATCTCTTCATCTGATCCCATTTGGCAGATTTTGCCTTTCTGATCCATGATAACCACCCGGTCACACAGGTGTAAAGCCGCTTCCTGATCATGCGTGATATAAACTATGGTGGTTTTCAGCCTTTTTTGAAGCATCCGGATTTCGTCAAGCATACCCTCGCGCAATTTGGCGTCCAGGTTGGTAATCGGCTCATCCATCAAAATCAGGTCGCTGGAACTGGTCAACGCGCGTGCAATAGCTACCCTTTGTTGTTGGCCGCCGGAGAGTTGGGAAGGCATATGTTTTTCATATCCCGTCATGCGAACCTGCTCCAAGGCAGTTTTGACCATTTTACGTGACTGTTCCCTGGGAACTCGCTGTTTTTTGAGGGGATACATCACATTGTCCCAGACAGACAAATGTGGCCAAACAGCGTAGTCTTGAAAAACAATGCCCAGTTTCCTGGATTCCGGCGGACGGTTGACACGCTTTTTCACGCTGTAAACAAGGGTATCGTTAATGTAGATTTCTCCCTCATCCGCGTTGATAAAACCTCCCAGGGCGCGCATGATGGTTGTCTTGCCACATCCGGACGGTCCGACGATGCCCAGGATCTCTCCTTCGTATACATCAAGCGAAAAGTTTTGCACAACGGTATGCTTGCCATATCGGATGGTTAAATTCTCCATTCTCGCTTTCACCATAATGCATCCTTCTTCCTGGTTGACAGCGTTGCGCGCCCGCACAGAACCGGCTACCAAACTGTCATCCTTCAAAGCCAGCCAGGCGGCAGACGGTTCGGAATTACCGCGCCTGCCGCCTCAGCTGAGTTAAAAAAGAGTCGAATTATTTCTTAAAGATATCGTCAAACTGATCCAACAGTTCGGCGCTTTTTGCCGACAGATCAATAAAATCGATGGGCATCGCGTTTTGTGCAATAAAGTCTGAGGCCAGCATACCTTCAGGCAAAACCACACCGCTCGCCACGGGGGTGGTATAGAACCTCGTCAGAATCAACTGACCTCCCTCAGGGTCAAGAATGAAGTCATACAGCAGTTGAGCCAGCTCCAGATTAGGAGCTCCCACCGGGATACAAATGGGTGCTGCCATGGCGACCATGTCTTTAGTGTCTTTGAAGCCTACCGGTGAGCCATCGGCCATCAGGTTGCGCGTGGTGTAGTCCAAGCCAAAGGCGATCTTGTAGGAGCCGGAGGCAACCTTGTTGTTCACGGCACCTGAGCTGGACTCAAGCTCGGCTCCCAGTGCCTTTAGCTTTTTGAAGTATTCCCAGCCATACTCCTCATTGTTGACCAGGGTATAAACAAGCGCACGGGTGGATGCGGAGCCGGTCGGATCGGACAGCAGAATCTGGTTTTTGAAATTATCCGACAGGATGCCATCGAAATTATCCGGGATTTCTTCAGGGGTGGTTGTCAGCGTGGAATAGGTGAAGCCGAACACCAACATGCGGGCGCCTGTAAAGTAGCCGTCCGGATCCTTGAACTGGGGATCAATCGCTTCATCAAAACGAGATACATATTTTTGCAGCTGATTGTTGTTCTTCATGGAAATGGTGGTAGAGAAATCCGCGGGCCAGAACACATCGCAAGCTACCGCGTTGGCTTGGAATTCGGTGGTCAACTTGGTAACCGCTTTGCCGGAGGTCGCAGCGTAATAGTCCATCTTGACATTGGGATATTTTTCCTCAAATGCTGCTTTGATGGCCAGCACGATGTCCTCTCCGGCAGAGGAATAGAGCATTACCTGTCCGGCATAATCCGCAGGGCTTTTTTCTGCAGCCAAGGCCGTGGCGGAAAGCAATATTGCCGTTGCAAGAAGTAGAATCAAAAGCCTGTTCACAATGATCACCATCCTTTTAAATATTTAGCTGTTTAGCGGCGTTATTGAATCATACCGCTATGCTTACATTGAGAATAGGCCCAAGAACCCGGTGCGTAAAGGACAAAAACAGGCCATTTTTTAAATGTACTGATTTCAAACCTTTTAGATTTTTGATCATGAATGCACGATTATGAATGTTTCAGGAAACGTGATATGATGATGATGAACAAGCAAATAGGGGGGGATCTTTATACATACCGTTAAAAACGGTAAACGTGCTGTATATAGAAAGTTCTATTTGTTGATCGGGAGTATTTTAATCCTGATTCTTCTGGTTTTTCTATATATTTATAATGGGTTTCAACAGGCGCTTCTCCATTCAATCAACACCCTTAACCATGATTTTATACAGCAGGTCAACAGTACAGCCGCATCGGCTGAGAGTGTATTGCAGAGTCTGACAGCGCAGATTTTCAACATCAGCAGCGTAAGGAAACTGCGCAGCAATGAGGTGCTTACCAACACAGAAATGATTGAAGGGATCAGAATCCTCAATGATTTCACTGCCTCCAGCCTGATTGTGGATTCCATTTATGTTTATAATGGCAAGCAGGACTATGTCTACAGCACACTTTCGCGGGGAGCATTCAGCGACAAGGCCGCTTCCTTTTTGGATCGGGACGCGGTCGAAATAATGACCAACAGAAAGGCATCCAAGAGGTTGATGCCTATACGCCGGCTTTCGGAGGCCTACAGCAGCAGCGCCAATCGGGACATGATCTCATTGATGGTATTTGATGTGTTCGCGGATGGTTCTTTAGGGGACAATGTCCTGATGATGAATATCAGCAGCGCTTGGTTTTCTGAGTTGTACTTTGGGAGAAACCCGCAGGATCTGTCTTTCATCCTGGATGAAAAGCAAGAGGTGGTCTCCTGTTGCGGCAACCAATCGCCCCTGGATGAACCGAGGTTAATGAAGGAGTTGAACAGCAGGATTCAGAAGGACGATTCGCAGGGGAATTTTTTTTGGGAGTCGGACAGTCATGTTCGCTACCTGTGTTTTTACACTCAGGTAGATAATAAGCCCTGGCATTACATAAGGGTTGTGCCCTACTCAAGACATCTTACTGGGCTGATGCAGATTCAGAGCAGCACGTATTTTTTCTTAATTGTCGGATTTTTGCTGATTATCACCGCGTTTATCTTTGTCGCGCTCAGAATATGGTTTCCTTTTCACTATATTCGCAACGCATTGTCCAACATCGAGGCGAAGTCCGGCCCGGGCAATCCTGTGGAGCAGTTAAACTATCTAATCAACCGTTCTGACAATGCCCATCGGATTATTACGGCGCTCAAACACACCCTTCATAATGCCGTGCTGACCAGTGTTTTGTTGGGGCAGGAGACCAAGGAGGATAACCTGACGGATGAATTTGACCTCGCAGTGAGAAGAGGAGAGCCAACGTATCTGATTTTCATCAGCAGTGCCAGAGTGGAAGCCATGTTGAATATCATGCGCGCGAACTGTCCGGAGTGTGAGGGTATTCTGATGCCTGGCGAACATACGGTACTTCTTGTTCAGCCCAGGGATGAGCGATTGATGCTTAAGACCTGTGAGAAGATTCTATATAGACATTCCAACTGCAGAATTATTATTTGCCAGCCGACCCGAAACTGGCATCAACTACCAGCTATACGCAGGCTCTGGAAAGGTACAAACTGCGGTTTTTGCATGCCGAGAAGCGCCTTTTTGATCTGAGGAACATGCCTGAACTGGATGATGATTCAACACGCGTAGATATGACGGTGGAGGAAATCACCTCTGCCCTCAGAAGCGGAGATCTGGAAATTGCCAATTCTTTATATGAGGATTACTTCCGGATGATGGGCAACAAAACGTATCGGGTGGTTGAAATATCCATGAACAGTCTGGCTTCCGCCGTTTTGAAACTATATTATGAGGTTTTTCCAGACGCGATTCCCCCGTACGGAGAAGCAAAAACTGCCTTCATCTGCCAGATGGAAGACATAAATACAGAAGAAGATGTTAGTGGTTTCTTCCGGGAACGATTTTCCCACATTGTGGAAAAAATACAATTGGATCGTCAAAATCGACAGAGACAATTGTTGGATGAAATCACCCGGCAAATTCAGACCCGGTACACCGAAGATGACCTGTGCCTGGCGAACATCGCGGACACCATGCAGATGTCTTCCGCGTATATCGGCCGGATTTTCCGGCAGGTTCATGGGATATCAGTCAGTGAGTTCATTAACCAGTTGCGGATGGAGGAGGCAAAACGACTTTTATTGGAAACTGATTTGTTGGTTAAAGAGATTTGCCCAATGATTGGAATTGAGAATACCAAGTATTTTTTCGTGCTTTTCAAGAGAGCTTTTGGTATGACACCCAAACAGTTCCGGGCTCAGGCAGGCATGAAACCTTAAGTTTGTCTGTGTTTAGCAAGAGTTGTCCGCACAGCACTGCTTGGGATGCCTCGCCCGACAAAGCTTGGGGTGTTGATTGAGGGCAGACTCATCATACCTGACAAAGTCTCAAAAGAAATTATATCAGACAAATAAAAACATGCCGTGAAAATTGTCCTCACAGCGCGTTTACAACAAACCTTTTCTTATAAAAAGCAAGGAGATTGTTTTCTAATTCAAATGGCACCTTTCTGTATTTTTATGCAAAATTGGCAATCGGTAGGAGGACAGCGTATCCTCCTGAACGGCATTGATATAGGTCGTCATGCCGTTGGAGACCGCGTAAATCAGCGCGATGCCGATGATACCGATGGAGCCGGCGAAACTGGTCAGCAGCGTGCGGCTTTTCTTGGTGAACAGGTTTTTTAGTGAAAGGCCAAAGGAGGTGCGCAGCGACATGGAGGGCATCTTCACTTTTCCGGCCGGGCGGGCGTGCTGCCGGTCCAGCTCTGATTCCAGGCGGACATCCTCTTCGGACAGCGGCTTGGAATCGTCTACCAGACGGCCGTCCAGCATGCGCAGGATGCGGGTTGCGTACCGCTGCGCCAGCGTGGCGTTGTGCGTGACCACAATCACCAGCCGGTCGCGGGCGATCTCCTTGAGGACATCCATCACCTGGATGCCCGTTTCCGTATCCAGCGCGCCGGTGGGCTCGTCGGCCAGGATGATGTCGGGGTTGTTGACAATGGCGCGCGCGATGGCCACGCGCTGCATCTGCCCGCCGCTGAGCTGCGAGGGCTTCTTGAGAACCTGGTCGCCCAAGCCGACGCGCTCCAGCGCTTCCCTGGCCCGCGCGCGGCGCTCGCGCTTGGGCACGCCCGACAGGGTGAGCGCCAGCTCCACGTTTTGCAGTACCGACTGATGGGGGATCAGGTTGTAATTTTGAAAGACAAAGCCGATGGAATGGTTGCGGTAGGCGTCCCAGTCCCGGTCTTTAAACTCCCTGGTGGATTTGCCGTGGATGACCAGGTCGCCGCTGGTGTACTGGTCCAGGCCGCCCACGATGTTGAGCAGCGTGGTTTTGCCGCAGCCCGAAGGCCCCAGGATGGAAACAAACTCATTCCGGCGAAACCGCACGCTCACGCCGCGCAGCGCCTCCACCTTCTGGCCGGCGGCAGGATATGTTTTTATGATGTTCTTCAGTTCAAGCATGCTACGCTCCTCCATCGTCCCCGCAGGGGACAAGGGTATTGTAACATGACTTTCCAAACTGGGGCGAAACTGCGGATATTCTATCATGATATAATATCTTGTGGGGTTTTCGGTTTCGATTCAGTTTAGAATCATGGGATAATATATACAGAGGTGATGCAGACCATGGTTCATATTCTGGTGGTTGACGATGATAAAAACACGCGCCGCCTGATTCAGGCAGTGCTGGAAGCGGAGGGGTATTCAGTGACCACCGCCGTGGACGGCCAGGACGCGTTGAACAAAATCGGCCAGCAATGCTTTGACCTGATTGTGCTGGATGTGATGATGCCGGGTATGGACGGCTATGAATTGACCCGGACGCTGCGCGATGGGCAAAGCGAACTGCCCATTCTGATGGTGTCGGCCCGGCAGCTGCCCGCCCACAGGCATCAGGGGTTTTTGGTGGGTACCGATGATTACATGACCAAGCCCCTGGATGTAGAGGAAATGGTGCTGCGCATCAAGGCGCTGCTGCGCCGCGCGCGCATCATCAGCGAGCGCCGGCTGACGGTGGGCGAAGTTTTGCTGGATTATGACGCTATGACAGTCTCCCGGCCCGGCGAAACGATGGAATTGCCCCAAAAGGAATTCCTGTTGCTGTACAAGCTGCTGTCTTACCCCGGCAAGATTTTTACGCGCATTCAGCTGATGGATGAAATCTGGGGCATTGATTCGCAAACAGGCTGGGAGACAGTCACTGTGCACATCGGCCGGCTGCGCCGGCGGTTCGCAGACTGGCCGGAATTTGAAATCCAGTCCGTCCGGGGGCTGGGCTACAAGGCGGTGAAAAAGGTATGAGCAGGGCAAATCTTATTCATCCGGCAGATACCGTCCAGCAGCGGGAAAGGCGGCACCGCGTGGCATTGTATGTGCTGTTTACCGCGGTGGTATTCCGTTTGTTTCTGATCACTATGGCTGTTGTGGTCGGAGCGGTGGTGGCGCTGATTCATCTGAATGTGCTGCAGCTGGGAACCGCTCATTTGGACTTGCGTCAGTTAATCCTGTACATTATCCTGGCCAGCGTCATTTTAGGCGCGCTCTTGTCCGCCATTGTCAGCCGGTATCCCCTGCGGCCGGTCTATCAGGTCATTGAGGCTGTCAACCGTCTTTCAGCCGGGGATTTTACGACCCGGCTGCAGTTTGGCAAATGGCTGCGCCATCACCCGGCGATGAAGGAGCTGGGCAACAGCTTTAACAAGATGGCGGAGGAATTGGAAAATACCGAGATGCTTCGCTCGGATTTTATCAACGCTTTCTCCCATGAGTTTAAAACCCCCATTGTGTCCATCGCGGGCTTCGCCGCGCTGCTGAAGCGCGGAAACCTGACGCCGGCGCAGCAGAAGGAATACATGGACGCCATTGAAGAGGAATCGCTGCGGCTGTCAGCCATGGCCACCAATGTGCTCAACCTGTCCAAGGTGGAAAACCAGACGATTCTGCGCGATGTCACCGCCTTTAACCTGTCTGAGCAGATACGTTCCTGCGTATTGCTGCTGGAAAACCGGTGGAGCAGGAAACACCTGGAGTTGAGTTTGGACTTTGATGAACATACCGTCACCGCCAACGAGGAGCTGCTCAAGCAGGTATGGATCAACCTCATCGACAACGCCGTAAAGTTTACTCCGGCCTATGGGACAATAAAAATCGCCATGGAACCGGGTGAAAAGCAGCTCTCGGTATCGGTGACCAACACGGGCAGCACCATTCCGCCCGAAAGCATGGAACGGATTTTTCAAAAATTCTACCAGGCCGATGCCTCCCGCGCCACCGCGGGCAACGGTGTGGGGCTGGCCATTGTGCAAAAAGTGGTGAAGCTGCATCAGGGCACTGTCCATGTTGCCAGCCAGCAGGACATCACCGCCTTTACCGTCACCCTGCCTGTCAAATAATTCTGATTCCAATCTATCAGTATAAGCAGCGCGCTGCTTCGCCCTTTTGCTCCCCCGGACAGCCGGCGCTCCGGGGGAGTTTCGTTTCAGTTTAGATTCCCGATATATACTTAAAATAAATCAATAGTCAAAGGGGGTTTGCATCATGAAGCTTACTGAAACTGCAAAAGCTTTTGGCGTGAAACAGGTCCTTAAGTATATTGAACGGGATTTTGAGCAGAACGCCATCAAGATCTGTGACTGGCTGATCGCGCACGACAAAAAAAACGCCGTGTCCAGACAGGCCCGGATAGCGCGGGAGGTTCTGGCCGACAGGGACAGCAACTGGTATCAACTGTACAAAAGCCTGTATACCGACATTGACGCCGGACAGCGCAAGCGTATTTTTGAGAATTTCATCATCAACGCCAGCCTGATCGGCACGCCGGCCGGCTTTGCCAACAGGGCGCGGCACGGCTGCAATGTGCCCTGGGCCATCCTGCTGGACCCCACATCGGGCTGCAACCTGCATTGCATCGGGTGCTGGGCTGCCGAATACGGCAACAAGCTGAACCTCACCCTGGAAGAGATGGACAGCATCATCACGCAGGCCAAGGAGCTTGGGTGCTACTTCTTTTTGTACTCCGGCGGTGAGCCGCTGGTGCGCAAAAAGGATTTGATCACGCTGTGTGAGCGGCATCCCGACGCAGCTTTCCTTGCCTTCACCAACGGCACGCTGATTGACGAGGCTTTCGCGGACGAATTGCTGCGCGTAAAAAACTTTGTGCCTGCCATTTCTGTGGAAGGCTTTGAGGAAACCACGGACGCGCGCCGCGGCAAGGGCACCTACGCGGCTGTGGTGCGGGCCATGAACCTGCTCAAGGAAAAGAAACTGGCCTTTGGCATCTCCTGCTGCTACACCAGCCAGAACTGGGATACCATCGGCAGCGAGGCATACTACAACGCCATGATCGAGCTGGGCGCCAAGTTCATGTGGCTGTTTACCTATATGCCGGTAGGCCGGGACGCCGTACCGGAATTAATGGCAACCGCGGAGCAGCGCGCGCACATGTATCATTTTGTGCGTGAAATGCGGCAGAAGAAACCCATCTTTACCCTGGACTTCTGGAACGACGGCGAGTACGCCGACGGCTGCATCGCGGGCGGCAGGCGGTATCTGCACATCAACGCCAACGGCGACGTGGAGCCATGCGCCTTTATCCACTACAGCGACAGCAACATCCGGGAAAAGACCTTGCTGGAGGCGCTGCAATCGCCGCTGTTCATGTCCTACTACCATGAGCAGCCTTTCAACGAGAACATGCTGCGCCCCTGCCCGCTGCTGGACAACCAGGGCAAGCTGGCCGAGATGGTGGACGCCTGCGGCGCCCGGTCCACCGACCTGCAAAACCCGGAGGATGTGCACGACCTGTGCGCCAAATGCAAGGCGGCAGCGGATTCCTGGGAAGTAAAAAGCCAGGAGCTGTGGGAAGCCAGCGGCGGTCCTGAAAAATGGGCGGCCAAGAAGGCGGCGCTGGCGCAGCGCGAGCAGAAATACAAGGAAAAGTACGCCGGGAGCCGCTAATGAGAACTGCCGTCATGACCGATACCAACAGCGGCATCTCGGTCCAGGAGGGTTCCGAGCAGGGCATCCATGTGCTGCCCATGCCCGTGATCGTGGACGGCGTTGGCTATACCGAGGGCGTTGATATCACGCACGCGCAACTGTACGCCGCGCTGGAAGCCGGAAAGGCGGCCTATACATCCCAGCCTGCCGCCGGCGATGTGACAGACATGTGGGACAGCATCCTTGACCGGGGAGCTGAGGAAATTGTGTATATTCCCATGAGCAGCGGGCTGAGCGGCGCGTGCGAGACAGCCTTCATCCTGTCCCGGGAGTATGAGGGCAGGGTATTTGTGGTGGACAACCGCCGCATTTCGGTGATCCAGCGCAGCAGCGTGCTGGATGCCTTGTACCTGTCGCGCCTGGGTATGCGCGCGGCCGACATCAAAGCGCAGCTGGAAAAGAGCGCTTTTGACGCGAGCGCCTACATCTGCGTGGACACGTTGAAATACTTGAAAAAAGGCAGCCGGATCACGGCGGCCGGCGCCTCCCTGGCCACCGCCATGAACCTTCATCCGGTGCTCAACTTCCGCGGCGGCAAACTGGACGCCGAGTGCGTTGCGCGCGGCCACAAGCAGATGCAGAAAACGCTGATTAAACTCATGGAAACGGATATCAAAAACAGGTTTCAGTTCATTCCGGCGCAGGAAATAGCTCTGTACACAGCCGGAACCCTGACCGACAGCCAGGACGCGCAGGCTTGGAATGCGCGCGTTCAGAAGGCGTTTCCGGAGTATAAGGTAGCGTATCATGAATTGTCCTGTTCCATCGCCTGCCATGTGGGCCCCGGAGCTATGGCTATTTGCATGTCCCTTGTCAACAGATTTTTGTCCTGCAAGGAAGGAAACCGATGGCGCAACCAAAGCTGCGTTAAGGTTGACTGACAGGGCAGGGCGATCAATGATCCCGGCACATAATAATGAAATATAATAAAAATAAATATAAAAAATAATGACATAAGCAATCATTTGTTATATATTTGTCTTGTAAGAAACCTGCCTTCGAATGCAGGAAACAGCGCGTTGCGAACCTCCCGCCTTCAGGGCAACGAGAAGTTTTACACAGGTTCCATCCCGGCAAGCACCATGATAACCCAACTTGCTTATACGCATGACAAAGCAACAGTATATGTATCCCTGATCGCTTAATGACCCTTTTTATGACGAGGCCAAGCGGAAAAAGAGATGCTTGTGCCGGTGGACGGTCTTTTCCAACTTCCCAAATGATATAAAACCAGGTGCAGAACAACGCCGGGACCTTCTTCCGTCCCGTGAACCCCCTTTCCCTCGCGCCCCGAGACGACGCCCTGCCCATTCCTCCCCGGGGAGAGGTTTTCCCTGCTACGCTTGTTCGTGCCGCAGCGTGAAGGAAAGGACGCAATCATGCCGCCCATGGCCCTCCCCCGCCCCCACGCAGCAGCGCCTCCCGAGAACGATCACGCGAAAGCCCATACGCCCGGAAATGCAACCCCCTATCCAGCCGCCCGCGCCAGTCCGCAAGGCGGAACCCGGAGACTATACCGTGGCATAGGCGACTTCCGGCAAGGATTGAAGCCTTCCCTGCTCCGGGACCGGCCCGGAACTTTTTGGAAACATACCGCAGCATCCTACCAAGCAAACTCATGAGGAGGTGATCCGTATGGCCCATATCCCGAAAAAACAAGGGGCCGCGCTGTGCGCGCTGGCCCTCCTGCTCTCCATCTTCCTGCCCGCTCCGGTCCTGGCCGACCCTTATCCCAGCGATTCCAAAGCCGTGCCTGTGGACGCCACCACCGTCCTGATCAGCTGGAGACCCAATTCCCAGGCGGAGGGCTACGTGATTCACCGCAACAACGCGGGCATCATCGCGGAGCTCTCCCCGGACGAGTTCGAGTACCTGGACACCGGGCTCACGCCCAAAATGCCTTATTACTACATGGTCGGTTCCCTGGTGGACGGGCAGCATTACTGGGATCAGCATGGGGACACCTTTGTGATGCCGATCGACCCGGTAGAGGACCTGGCCGTCGTTTCCTGGAGCGTGATGCATTTTCCCACGCACCGCCAGCTGCTGGCGATCCGCCTGGTCTGGACCGGTATGGAAAACATTTCTAAGTACAATGTGTTTTTCAAGATCGGAGGCGGCGGGGAGTATCAGTCCACCCCGGTTGAGCTGGTCAATGAAGCCTCTATCCTCTTTCAGGTGCCCGATCAGGACACGCGCTACTGGTTCAAGGTGTGCGCCGCCGACTCCTACTATTCCCCTGAATCCGGTGAAACCGTCTGGTTTGACGGCCCGTTCAGCCCGGCGGCCTGCATCGATGTGCCGGCGGACGGCGAACGGTCCTGGATCCTGCCGGCAGACGGCATACCGTCCTGGATGGTAACGCTGGCCCCGTGGGTGCTCGACCACGTACTTGACCCGCTCTGCCTCATCGAGCCAACGCTCAAGCCCATCCTGCCCGTTCAGACAAAACGCATCCTTCCATTCCCGGTAACCACCCCGGCGCCCGTCAAGAACCCCCCGCTGACGGTTCCGACCTCACAGCTCCTCCCCAGGCCCAATCCCTGAATGAAATAAAAGGAGGCCACAGCCATGTTCCCAAGAATCATCAGAGCGACCGCTCTTTTGTCCGCGCTGGCCACCATGCTCGCGCTGTGCTTTCCCGCCGGCGCCCAGAACAACCCGGGCGTCATCGACGCGAACGCTGAACCTGTGAGCGCCACGTCCATCCGTGTCTTCTGGGAGGATGACCCCCTGGCGGAAGGCTACCGCGTCTACCGCACCGGCTCCGGCGTCATCGCTGAGGTGGCGGAAGACGTCAACGAATACCTGGATACCGGACTGACCCCCGGGATCCCCTATTATTACGGGGTCATCTCTCTGGTAGGCGGGAAGGAGTACTGGATGAACACCCCGGACTTCGGAGCAATGCCGCTGGACGCGCCGGGGGAGGTCACCATACTCGCCATGCGCAAGGTGTCCGGCGGCAACCATTCCCGCCTGGAAATCGATCTGACCTGGACGCCGGTCAGCCTGTACACCAAATACGAGGTCTATGCCCGCGCCGGGGTCAACAATGTATACAACTTCATGCAGTACGAGGACAGCAATGCCGCTACGGTTTCCTTTCCCATGCCGGACGAGACGAGGACCTACTGGTTCAAGGTGCGGATCCTCTATGAGGGGTACTATGTCCAGGAATATGACTATTACATGAGCCGCAACGGCCCGTTCAGCCCGGAGGTGTCCGCCACCTGGTACGAACTGGTGACTTGGAAGCCTATTTTTGACCTGTACTGGCGCGTTCACGTGTGGCCCTGGGAGAACCCGTACCACGCGGAGTACCTTAAGCGAATCCTGGAAGCCTACGCGGAGCCCGGGCTGTGGCCCGGTGAGGTCGCGCCGGAACCCGGGACGCTGGCCGGCCTGGCAGGAAAGCTTGCCAGGGGGGAGGCGCTGACGGAGGCCGAGCAGGCGGTCGCCGGAGCCATCCACCCACACGGGCTCGCGCTGCTGGCAGGCGCCTACCTTGCCCCGCCGGATGAGGAAGAAGCCCGGGCATTGGTTTCCAGGCTGGGCAGCCTGGCCGGCCTGATGGGCGGCGGCCTTCCCGAGGGCCTGACGGGCGGCGCCCTGGAAACGTACCGGAAAGAATTGTCCGAAGCCGGCGCGCTGGTCTCGTTGAAGCTGGAGACCGGGACGGATACCGGCTCCTCCCCGCCGCGCCTCCGGTTCACCCTGCCCGGAGGCGGCGGCGACCTGTTAAAGAACATACCCGGTCAGCTGACCACGCCGACGTCTTTCCCGATCAGGGAGCTGCCAACGGCACCCGTCCAACTCATAACGCTGCAGCCTGTTGTGACAGTTGCTCCCGTGCAGATGCTCCCAAGGCCGAAGCCCTGACAAAGCGGCCGGGCTGTCCCGGAAACGTTCGCGTTCACCAGGGCAGCCCTTCCGGAAAAGCGGATGCGCCCCTGTGATGGCTGCTACTCAATGCAGGCCGTGCCTTACCGCCGGCGGGGCGCCACCGTGTCGCGCTTGATCAGCACGGGTTTGAAGCAGATGTTTTTCTCTTCCAGCGGCTCCTTGCTGATGCGTTTGGCAAGCATCTTGACCGCGGCGATGCCCAGCTCATAGGCCGGCTGGCGCACGGTGGTCATGCGCGGCTCCATGACGGTGGACAGGTAGACATCGTCAAAGCCTACCAGGGAGATGTCCTGCGGGATGCGGTAGCCCACTTCGCGCAGCGCCCGGAAAGCGCCCAGGGCAATCATGTCATTGCCGCAGGCGATGGCGGTGATGTCCTTGTTGCGCTGCAGCAGCGTCGCGGCCTTCTGGTAACCGGTCTCCAGGTTGAAGCGGCCGTTCTCCACCAGGAAGGGGTCATAGGACAGCCCGGCGTCCATCAGGGCCTGCCGGTAGCCGGCCAGGCGAAAATCGCGCGGGTGGCCGGGCTCGGGGAAGCCGCTGATATAGGCGATGGTGCGGTGCTCGCAGCTGATGAGGTAGGTGACCGCCTCATAGGAACCCAGGTAGTCATCCACATACACGCAGTAATCCAGGCCCTCCTCATGGTGGTCCACCAGCACATAGGGGACATCATACTGGTCCAGCAACTCGATATAATCAGTCACATTCTTGAAAATCCCCACCAGGGCCACGCCGGCCACGGCATAGTCGATCATGGTGCGGGTGGCGGACAGCTCGGACTGCTGCTGGCGGTCGGTATTGGAGATCAGGGTGGACAGCTTGTGGCGCTGCGCCTCATCGGCCATGCCGCGGCACATGTCCGCGTAATAAGGGTTGGCGATGTCGGGGATGACCAGGCCCAGCATGCTGGAACGCCTCCTGACCAGGCTGCGGGCCAGCAGGTTGGGTCGGTACTGCAGGCGCTTGGCCTCGTTCAGCACGCGCTGCTTGGTCTCTTCGGAGACCTTGGAGTAATCGCCGTTGAGCACCTTGGACACGGTGGCGATGGACACGTTGGACGCTTTGGAAACATCCTTGATGGTAGCTGCCATGGGACCTCCTTGCCCGGCCGGCGCCGCCGGTCAGGCTTCATACAGGCAGTATACATGAAAACAAAAGAAACGCACAAGGCGCGCGGGAGCGTCAGCCGCCGGCCGGCTCCGGGCTGATCTCGACCACGCAGTAGACCGGGACGGCCTCCAGGGTGATGGCAAGGCCCTCCTGCGCGCGCCGCGCGCGGTGGGCGATGGCCCGGCCATCCAGGGTATGCACGCTGACCGCGCCGTCCGCGCGGACAGTCAGCGTGACGTCCCGGCTGTCGCGCACGGCATCCGCCGCGGCGTCATAGGCGTAGTTCATCAGGTGGACAAAGGTGCTGTTACCGTCGGTAAAGCGGTGTACGCCCAGCCGGGCGTCGGACACCGTGACCGAGCGCAGGGGCTCGATGACCGGCAGGAAGTCCCGGGTAAAGTTTTCCATGGCGCTTTCAAAGTCCCCGGCGTCGTCGGTTTGCGTCAGCCGGCCGGTGGCCATAAGGCCGTTCCTCAGCCCGCTGCCCTCCGCCAGGCGGCCATGCGCCAGCACCTGTCCGCCCGATTGGGCATAGGCCAAAAGAACATCCTGCTGCCTGGCGGTCAGCCGGTCGCAGTCGGGCAGCACCACCAGGGGATAAGCGCTGATGTCCTCCAGGGTAAAGGTGTCCTCCAGCAGCTCGTCATCGGCCATGACGCGCACGTCATAGACCACCTGGTGGTCGGACATGGTCTTGATGACCTCCCAGAAAGGCGTGCGGCGCTTCTCGCCGTCCCAGCCGGAATGGGTCACATCCTTCAGGTCGGTAAACTGCTGCATGGCATTGGCCCCGCCGGAGCCCTGGGCGGTCTCGCGCCAGTAGTAGGACTTGTAGCTGTACAGCACGCAGGCGTCGCCAAGGGAGTTCTTTTTATACATGCGCTCGTTTGTTTTCAGGAAGGACTGCACCTGCACGCTCAGGTGCATCGGCGGCCAGAAGGCGTCGCGGATGGTGTTGCCCATCCAGCCGCCATAGGGCACGGACATGCTGCAGCCATACATCGCGGCTTCCAGCAGGAAGATGCGGTACAGGTCATAGCCCCGGCCCCGATCCAGCATGCTCACCAGCTCAGGCACGATGCCGCCGTAGGGGTTTTCGGCCACAGCCACCTCGCGCCCGCGCGCGAAGCCCACGCAGTAGCGGTAAAAATAGGGCTGGCGGAACTGGGTGTGCTCCATCTCGGTAATGATGACGTCGACCTTGGGCACGATGGGGAAGTAACAGGGCATGAGGTTGAAGAAGTTGCCCGAGACCAGAACCTCGCGGCCATGGGCGGACCTCGCGTAGTCCTTGGCGTAGTCGGACAGCTCGCCAAAATACTTCTTGACCGCGCGCACCTGGAACTCCCAATAATCCCGGTAGAAGGGCGCGCCATGGGGGAAGGAGGGATGGTTGGCCAGCAGGTAATCCCTGTAGTTGAATCGGGCCACGTCGATGCCGTCCCATTCGCTGCCCAGCTTGCCGCAGGCCTTGCGCTCCACAAGCCAGGCGGTGAACTGCTTCATGCAGTCCTTGCAAAAGCACCCGCCCGAGCCGATCGCGGTGATGGGCAGCTCGGCCTCGTCCAGCTGGATGCCGGGCACGCCCGCGTCGATCATGATCCTGATGATCTGCTTGAGGTAGTCCCGCCAGACAGGGTTGTTGCGGCAGGTCTGGTAGCAGATCTGCTGATGGTGTTTGACCTCCACCCACTGGGCGTGCACCGGGCTGCCGTCCAGCTTGCGCGCGGCGGCCTCCTCAAACAGGTCGGTGACCGCTTGGCCGTCGGAATTGATGATGCCATCAGGGTAATAGTCCTTCAGGCTGGTCGGGAAGGCGTCCTTGTACTTGTCCTGGGAGAACTCCCGCAGGCCGTACCAGCCCTGGTCCTCATGGCCCTCGGCCAGTTTGTTGATGTACTTGATCCTGCCGGTTTCCCGGTCGATGACGGCGGGGAACTCCCAGCCCTGTACCTCAAAGACAATGGCGAACAGCTTGATGCCGCGCTTGTTGCATTCCCTGATGAAGTCCCCGTCGTTCATGTAGCCGAACATGGATTGCCGGGGATCCACCGGCCCGAAGGCCTCATGGTGCAAAAACGGCAGGGAAATGCTGCCCCCGCCCAGGCCGGCCCAGACCAGCATGGTGGCGCCCAGGCGCTCCAGATCGTCCAGCATGTGCAGGCTGCGCATGGGCAGGCTGGGGTGCTGGCAGAAATTGCCCTTGTGCCATCCGTCAAAATATACGCTGCGTTCCATCCCTTGTCTCCTTGTATTGATTCTCCAAAGAATAAACGTTTATCTAAACGGCAGTATAGCCCTGCGCGCGGCTGCTGTCAAGCGGGAAGGGGCAGCGCTCCGGAATGAGAAAAACGCAGAAACGGGCATCCGCGGCCTGCCGGTCGCCGCCCGGAAGGGCTTTAGCCCGCCTGCATTGACAGCGCGCGCGCGCACGGGGTATACTGCGCTTGGAAGCGCAGGCGAGGAACAAAAAGCAGTGCTGGGAGCGATTTTGTATAGCTTGCCGGATAAACGTTTAACAGGAGGGGCCATGCGCATTGAATGGCAGGACGAAGCGGTCATCCTTTCAGGCGGGGGGCGTGCATATCACCTGGACCGGCGCACCGGCGCCCTGACCGTCGCCCGGGAGGGCGGGCGCTGCTTCGCTTTTGAGGGGTTGCTGGCGGATGCCGGCGTGGACGGGCAGTATGTGCGCGGGCAGATGGTGTTTGACCCCCTGCTGGAAAAGCGCACCTGGGAGCTGCCTGAGATCCGTCCGGCGGACGCGCCGGACGCGGCGCGCTTCCTGGGCCTGCGGGAAGAGGACGGCGCGCTGGTGGCAGCCTGCCGGACGGGCGACATCCTCATTGAGCAGGTGTACGACCTGTGCCAGGGCGCGCTGCACCTGCGCGCGCGCGTTTTCAACACGGGCGGGCGGGAAGCGGTGGTCAGCGGCGTATCCTTCCTCTTGCGCCGCAGGGCGGGGGACGCCGCCTTTGAATACCCGACCAACGATTCCCGGGTGTACCGCGACGCGGGCATGGCTGATGGCGATGCCCATACCTGCGGCCTGGTGGGCAGCATGACGCACCTGATGCTCCCGGGCGGCAGCGTCAACCTGCTGTTTTTGGATGAGGTGGAGAAATGGTCCCAGGGCGCCTACCGCGCGGGCGATACCATCAGCCATGTCTACGCCACGGCAGCCGAGGGCGTGCTGGCGCCCGGCGGGATGATGGAGGTGGGCAGCCTGTACCTGTGCCTGCCCGGCCGGGATGAGGACCCCTATTTGTATATCCGGGATTTCTTTGACCGCCTGGGCTTCCGCCCGCTGCAGGGCAGCCTCAACGAGGGCCTGCTGTACTCCTGCCATCCCCACGGCACCATGGACGGGGGCTTCCATCTGGGCATGGACCTGGATGAATACGCCCGCGAGCTGCCCGCCCTGCGCGACCTGGGCGTGGACCACCTGTGGCTGCTGCCGGTATTTGATCACCTGGACCGCGGTGTGTACCACCCCACCGACCAGCGACCCATCGATGAACGCTATGGCGGAGAGCAGGCCATGCGGCGCTTCGCGCTCCGCGCGCACGAATTGGGCATGAGCGTGCTGTTTGATTATGTGCCCCACGGCCCGGAACCCGGGGACGCCCTGGCGAAGGAGCATCCGGAATGGTGCTCCAGGCGCCCGGACGGCAGCCTGCAGGATGAGTGGCACTGCGTCTCTTTTGACATGACCCATCCGGAATACCTGGACTACACCCGGGAGCTGGTGGGCAGCCATGTGCGGCGCTTTGACATTGACGGCGCGCGCATTGACTGCGCCATGGGCGGGCTTTCCAACTGGCGCCCCTATGGCAACCACCGCCCCTCGGCCTCCAACCTGCGGGGCGGCGTCAGCATCAGCCGCGCCATCCTGGAGGGCTTTGAGCGCATGGGCAAGCGGGCCTTCGTGCTGCCGGAGAATTTCAACCCCGTGCCCGCTTACTACCCGGTGACCGGCGTGTTTTACGGCATGAACCTCTACCGCGTGATGACCCTGCTGTGGGAGCAGGGCCTGGAGGCAAAGGACTATGTGCGCGAGCTGACCCGCTTTTTGGACATCGAGCACAGGGTGATGCCCAGGGGATTCAAGAAGCTGCGCTTCTTGGGCAACCACGACACGGTGTCCTGGGTCTGGCAAAAGCAGCGCGCGTACCAAACCTACGGCGTGGACAGGGCCAAGGCGCTGTTCGCGATGATCTTCTTCCTGGACGGCGTGCCCATGATCTACCAGGGCGATGAGGATCCGTCGATCGCGGGCAAGGAGGGCCCCGTCCTGCGAGCGTATTTCAAGGCCCTGCGCCGGCAGCGCCTTGAATTGACCGGGGAGGGCGATGGGATTGCCTTCCTGTACACCGGCCTGGGCGTGATGGCCTTTATCCGGGAGAAAGAAGCCTTCCGGCGGCTGGTCCTGATCAACCTGGAGGACAGCGCGCAGGTTGTTGCCCTTGATGAGCTCTCAGGCGCCACGCTCTCGGCCGGACAGGCCGCGCAGGCGGATAATACCGCCGCCCTGCCGCCGTACGGCTACGCCATTTTTACCCTGGGCACGGACACATAAAAGCGCGCGTAATCACGTGCGCTTGGGGGATGCTGCGGGCCCAAGGGAATGAGCCTTACTCCACCACGGGAATGCGCCGGATGCGCGGGTCGGTGAAGATGTCGGCCTCATCGCGGCTGGTGGTGGAAAACTCGCTGACCACCGCGCCCTCTTCCCCCGCCTGGAACCAGTGCAGGCTGTCGGGCTGCAGGGTATACTGTTCACCGGGGCGCAGGACGATCTCGTGAAAGACCGTGTAGTAGGCCTCATCGCCCGCGGGCGGAACGGCCAGGGGCCGCGCGGTGGGCGGGCCTTCCACAAACAGGCTGACCTGGCCGTAACGGCAGCGGAAGGTTTCTTCCTTGCCGGGCTGGCCGTTGATCTCCGGGTGGCGGTGCTCCGGGCAGGTCTGCCCGGGGAAGAGCACCAGCTCCTTGGCGCAGCAGCGTTCGGTGTTCAGGTAGGTGACCAATTCAAGCCCGGTGCGCTCCAGGTCATCCAGGCCGAAATCCGCCACCTCCACGGCGTCCCGCTCGGCCTGGGTCAGCGCGATGCCAGCCTTGTCAAAAAAGGCCAGTGTGCGCAGGCGCGCGGCTTCGTAAACTTCCTTTGTCATTGTTGTTCCTTTCCGCCCGGGGCGGGCAAAACGTTTATCTCAAGTGTAAAACCAGGCGCTGAGCCTGTCAAGCGGAGGCATTGCTTTGAATCTGAGTTACGAGAAAGAATTTACCAGGGTCCACCGGGCGATGGCGTCCCGGGACATCTACACGCGGGAGGCCGCGCTGCAGCGGGTGATGTACCCGCGGCTGTGCCCCGACATGCAGCCCGGGGACATGTTCGCGGGACGCGCGCTGGAGATGGAGTACCGCGGCGTGGGCCTGACCCCCGATGTCACGCTGTTCGGCCTGGCGCACGGCATGGGCTATTTTTACCGCGAGGACTTCTTTCAAAAGGCGCTGGAACAGGCCTCGGGCGCTGAGGCGGAGGAGATCGCCGGCATGATGGCCTACTGGCGGGAACAGAATACCACCGCCAGGGTCAAGTCGCAGTATACCGAACGCATCCGGAAGCACCTGCCCAGCGACTCCTTCGCCGGGGACGTGGGCATCGGCTTCCCGCTGTACCGGATGACCGGCGCCTTTGTCAATTACGAGCTGCTGGTCAGGGAAGGCCTGCCCGGGCTTGAGCGGCTGATCCAGGGCAGGCCGCAAAACGACTTTACCCGCGCGCTGAAAGACAGCGTGGCGCTGATCGGCCAGTGCGCGCTGCACTACGCGCAGCAGGCCCGGGTGCTGAGCAAGCCAGAGACCGCGCAGGCGCTGGAAAGCATCGCCGCCCGCCCGCCCGCCACCCTGCGCGAGGCCATCCAGCTGACCTGGCTGTACAACTGCCTGTCTGGTATTATGGATTACGGGCGGATGGACGTCTATCTCGGGGACTTTCTGGCGCGCGACCTGAAAAGCGGCCTGCTGACCCGGGAAAGCGCCCTGGAGATGCTGGTGGGGCTGTGGCGGCTGATGGTCGCCCGCAAGACAGTCTACCACGGTCGCGTGGTCATCGGCGGCCTGGGCCGCCCCAATGAGAAAAACGCGGATGAGTTTGCCCTGCTGGCCATGGAAGCCAGCCGCATCGTCCGCGACATTGAGCCACAATTGACCCTGCGGCTGTACAAGGGCCAGGATGAGCGTCTCTACCGGAAGGGTCTGGAGCTGATCGGCACGGGCGCCACCTATCCCCTGCTCTACAACGACGAGGTCAATGTGCCGGCGGTGCAAAACGCCCTGGGCGTCAGCCGCATGGATGCCGAGCAGTACGTGCCCTTCGGCTGCGGCGAGTATATCATTGACCACAAGAGCTTCGGCTCGCCCAACGGCGTCATCAATATGCTCAAGGCGCTGGAGGTCACGCTGTTTAACGGGCGCGAGCTGATCAAGGGCCAGCAAATGGGCCTGGCAGAAGGCGGGCTGACGGCCTTTGATACATTTGAGGAGCTGTATGCCGCCTACAAGCGCCAGATCGCGCTGAGCATCGAGGTGCTGGCTGAGGTTGAGAAGCTGATTTTGGTGGAAACCGCCAAGGACACGCCCTTCCTGATGATGAGCCTGCTGTATGACGGCTGCATTGAACAGGGCCGCGGCATGCTGGAGGGCGGCCTGGAATGGCTGGGAGCCACGCTGGAATCCTACGGCAACATCAACGCGGTGGATTCCCTGCAGGCCATCCGCGAGATGGTGTATGAAAAGAAGCTGATTTCCCGCGAGAGGCTGCTGGAGGCCCTGGCCCATGACTTTGAGGGCTTTGAAACGGAGCGTGACCTGCTGGTTTCAGCGCAGAAATACGGCAACAACCTGGAGGTCGTGGACAGCCTGGCGGTGGACCTGCATGATTTCGAGGCGCGCCACATCCGCAAGCAGGCAGCACGCGTGGGGCTGCACAGCCTGCTGATGGTAGTGATCAACAACTCGGCCAACACCTTTCTGGGCCGCTGGACCGGCGCCTCCGCCGACGGCCGCAAGGCGCGGGAGTACATGGCCAACGCCAACAACCCGGTGGGCGGCAGGGATACCCGCGGCGTAACCGCCATGCTGCTGTCCCTGGCCAAGTTCCCCAACGCCCACCACGCGGGCACGGTGCAAAACCTCAAGCTGTCCGACGGGATATTCCGCGACGCCCCGGACAAGGTCAAACATCTGATGGATACCTATTTTGACCTGGGCGGCACCCAGCTGATGGTCAACGTGGTCAGGCGCGGAGATTTGGAGGACGCCATCGTCCATCCCGAGCGCCATCAGAATCTGCTGGTGCGCGTGGGCGGCTTTTCAGCTTTCTTTGTCACGCTGGAGGAGGATGTCCAGCAGGAGATCCTGTCCAGGACGCTGCATTGATGGAAGGCTTAGTCTGCGACATCCAACGCTTTTCCATCCAGGACGGCCCGGGCATCCGCACCACGGTGTTTCTGCAGGGCTGCACGCTGCGCTGCGCCTGGTGCCACAACCCGGAGGCCATCCCGGCGCGGCCGGTGATGATGCGAGTGAATACCGGCGGCAAGGAGGCGGAAAAGCCCTCCTCACAGCCCATGACGGCGCGCCGGGTAATGGATGTGGTGCTGGAGGACCGCCCCTTTTACCGGCAAAGCGGCGGCGGGCTGACGGTTTCCGGCGGCGAGCCGCTGCTTCAGGCGGAATTTTCCCTGGAATTGCTGCGGCTGGCGCGCGCGGCGGGCATCCATACAGCGCTGGACACCGCGGGCCATGTGCCCTGGGACGCGCTGAGCGCGGCGCTGCCGCTCACGGATCTCTTTTTGTACGACTACAAGGTTTCCCGGGACGCCGCGCGCTGGCTGGGCGCGCAGGACGGGCGGATCCGGGACAACCTGGGTCGGCTGGCGCGGGCCGGGGCGGCAATCATTTTGCGCTGTCCCGTCATCCCCGGCGTCAATGACAATGAGGAGCACCTGCGGGCCATCGCCGCGCTGCTGAAGGACCATCCGTCCATCCGCTCGGTGGAGCTGATGGCCTACCACCGCCTGGGCACCTCCAAGTACCGCGCCCTGGGGCAGGCCTACAGCCTGGAAAAGCTGCAGCCTGTGGACGGGCCGCAAAAGGCGGCCTTCCTGGCGCTGGCCAAACGGCTGATCGCGCATCCGATCAAATGGGGGTAAGCTGATGATTGACGCCCATGTCCATCTCTATCCCGGGGATCCGCAGCCGCTGGCGGACCGCCTGGCTGCCCTGGGTACTGCCCGCTTCAACGTGCTGGGCGTGCCAGGCATCTGGGGCAGCGACAACAACCTGCACTGCCTCAGGATGAAGGCCTTATATCCCGGCCGCGCCTGGGTGTTCGGCGGCCTCAACTGGCGCGGGCCGGAATGCCCGCTGCCCGAGAGGCAGCTGGAACTGATGATGTTGGCGGGCTTTGACGGCCTGAAGCTGCTGGAAACCAAGCCCGATATGCAAAAGCGGCTGGGCTTTCTTCCGGACGCCCCCGCCTTTGACGCGATGTTCGCGCTGGCGGAGCGGCGAGGCATCCCCATCATCTGGCACGTGGGCGACCCTGCCCCCTTCTGGCACAGGGACAGCGCGCCGGCTTTCGCGGCGGAGAACGGCTGGATCTATGAGGGAGAGGGCTTCCTGTCCCTGGAGGAGCTCTACTTCCATACCGAGCAGGTGCTCAGGCGCTACCCGAGGCTGAACGCGGTCTTCGCGCACCTGTACTTCTGCTCCGATGACCGGCCGCACCTGGAACGGCTGCTGAGAGACTTCCCCAATGTATGCATCGACCTCACCCCGGGCAGCGAGATGTACCATGCCTTCCGGGACGACCGGGAGGGCTGGCAGGACTTTTTCCGCCGGCACGCCGGGCGCATCCTGCTGGGCAGCGATGCCACCAATGGCCCGGACGCCTTCTGGAGCGGCCTGGGCAGCCTGCCCCGGTGCATCCTGAGGCCGCGGCGTTTTTCCATCTTTGATATGGAGATAAGGGGCTTTGAACTGGACAAGGCGCAATACGCCGCCATCACCGCGGGAAATTTCACGCGCCTGGCCGGCGAGGCCCCCAAACCCATTGACCCGGAGGGCCTGAAGGGCCTGGTGGATTATTACGTTTCACAGCTCGCGCCGCAGGACGCGCGGACGATCATGACGACCTATAAGGAGTTTTTCAAATGAGCAAAAGCATCGCGGTTATTGGCAGCCTGAATGTGGACCTGGTCTCCCGCGTGCCGCGCTTTTTGCTGCCCGGAGAAACGCTGCAGGGCATGGACTTCCATGTTTACCCCGGCGGGAAGGGCGGCAACCAGGCGGTCGCCGCCGCGCGGCTGACCGGCGGCGTGGTCATGCTGGCAAAATTGGGGGATGACGCCAACAGCCAGCTGTACCGCCAGGTCTTCCGCGACAACGGCATCGTGCCGGACTGCGTTGAGACGCACGCGGGCATCAACACCGGCACCGCGGTGATCGAGGTGGATACCTCAACTGGCGACAACCGCATCGTCTACATCCCCGGCGCCAACCAGTTCGTGGACCGCGCGCAGGTGGACCGGCACTGGGAGCGGCTGATGCGCTGCGACATCTTCCTGCTGCAGCTGGAGATCCCGATGGATACGGTGCGGTACGCCATTGACAGGCTGCGCCGGGCCGGCAAGACCATTATCCTGGATCCGGCGCCGGCCGTGGCGCTGCCTGAGGGCCTGCTGGGGCAGTGCGACGTGGTGACGCCCAATGAGGTGGAGCTGGCCCTGCTCACCGGGCTGCCCACCGGCACGCCGGAGCAGATGCTGGCAGCCGGGCGGCAGCTGCTCAAAAGCGGCGTTAAAAACGTGGTCCTCAAAGCCGGGCGGCAGGGCGCCTACCTGATCAATCAGGAGGTAGAGCGGCTTTTCCCGGGATTTGCCGTCAAGGCGGTGGACACCACCGCCGCCGGGGACAGCTTCAACGCCGGCCTGGCCGCGGCGCTGGCGCAGGGAAAGACCCTGACGGAAGCGGTGCCCTATGCCAACGCGGTCGGGGCGCTGTCCACCACCGCGGCGGGCGCCCAGGGCGCGATGCCCACACGGGCGCAGACGGAGGAATTCTTAAAGGCGCAGGGCTGAACGCAGCGTTTGTATCCGGGAGGGATGGACATGGGCAGTTCTTTGGTGGAACAGGCAAAACGGCGCATTGAGCGCGTGCGCAAAACCGGCGTCAGGGTCTGCGTCACACAGGACGGGCAGCCGGTGGAGGGCGCGCGGGTCAGCCTGCGCATGAAAGGGCATGATTACCTCTTCGGCGCGGTATGCTACCATTACGGGCGCTTTGGCGACGCGAACAAGGACGCGCGCTTCAGCGAGCTGTTCACCCCCCTGCTCAACTACACCATGATGCCGGTGCACTGGAACTGGTATGAGCCTGAGCGCCATCAGTACAATGAGCCCTACGTGGGCAACCTGGTGGACTGGGCGCAGCGGCACGGCATCCGCCGCAAGATGCACGCGCTGATCTGGCACGAGTGCTGCCCGGAGTGGGTAAAGGACGGCATGGACATCAAGGGGCTGTATGAGGAGCACATCAACCACCTGATGCGCCGCTACGCCGGGCGCTTTGATTTTTATGATCTGATCAACGAATCCACGGTGTCCGACCGCTTTGACAACCCGGTGTCCCGCTGGATGAAGCAGTTCGGCCAGGTCAATGTGGCGCGTTTTGGCGAGCGCCTGGTAAGGGCCATCGAGCCGGACGCCAAACTGATTTATGGCGAATGGAACGTGCATGGCCGGGAATACCTGGATTTCCTGCGCGATTTGCGCGAGGGCGGCGTGGGCCTGAACGCCATCGGGCTGCAATCCCACATGCACCGGGACCTGTGGACGCAGGAGGAGACCCTGCGCGTGATGGACGAGGCGGCCCGGTTCGGCTGGCCCATCCACTTCCCGGAGATCTCCATCTGCTCCGGCAAGCCGGTGGGCGAAATGAGCTACCTGCCCGGCGCCAGGAACACCTTCCTGGAAACCGAGGAGGATTTGTACTGGCAGGCTGATTTCGCGCGGGATTTCTATACCCTGGTGTTCTCCCACCCCGCCACGGAGGCGCTGTCCTGGTTTGACTTTGTGGACCACCGCTGGCTGGGCGCCCCGGCCGGGCTGGTGGATGATACGCTCAATCCCAAACCGGTCTACCATGCGCTGGCGGACCTGATTCACAGGCAATGGGCCTCCAGCGCCCGGCTGACAACCGGCACGGACGGCAGCGCGCTCACGCAGCTCTTCTTCGGCCGCTATGAGCTTGAGGTCGCTTCGGGCAGCCTGCGCAGTAGACAGGAGCTGGACTTCAAGCGTCCATCCTTTTATGAGGGCGGGGCGGAGCAAAGGGTTTGCGTGGATCTATAAAGAAAATTCCCCGCGCACGCCGGCGATGATGCGGCGGACCGCCTCGTCAGCCCTGACCTCAGCGCCCCAGAGCACGTTGCCGCCGGCGGCGTGACGGTTCCAGACGGTGGCGCCGCGGGTGTGTTCCCCCCGGGTCTCCACGCGGATGTCGCGCTCCTGCCAGGTGATCAGGTCATCATAGAGGATGCCGGCCAGGGCCAGGGGGTCATGCAGGGTGGGCAGGAAATTGAAGGACTCAAAAAAACGCCTGAACTCGCCGCGCAGAAAGGCCAGGCGCCGGTCATCGCCCCGGGTCAGGTCCTCCGCCTGCTCACGGGTGAGGCGGCAGCGCTCGGTGATGTCCAGGCCGACCATCCGGGGTTTGCAGCTATCCAGAACCGCGCACGCGGCCTCTGGGTCACAGAGGATGTTCCACTCCGGCTGCGCGGCGCCGGTCATGCCGCCCATCAGCACAAAATGGGTGGTCTTCACGATATCCGGGGCCAGGTGGACGGCCAGCGCGATGTTGGTCAGCGGGCCGATCGCCAGCACGGTCAGCCCCGGGTGGTCGCGGCAGGCCCTGATGATAAAAGGCACGGCCTGGTTTTCCAGCGGCTCATGGCCCGCGTCATGCCGGTACCTGCCCAGCAGGGGCCGCTCGGCCCCGCGCCGGACCGGGATGTCCGTCCGGCCCCAGGCGGCCAGCATGCTCCTTGCGTGTTCGGTCCGCCAGACATTGCCGGCATACACCGTGGTCAGGCCCACCAGGTCGACCGCGGGGCTGTTGAGGGCCATGGCCACGCACAGCGCGTCATCGATATCCCCGCCGATGTCCGTGTCAATGAGCAGCTTGATCGCTTTCATGAGCGCTCCTTTCAAAACGGGAGGGCGCGAACGCCCTCCCGTGGTGCGGACATGCCGGTTTACTTGGTGAAGGCCTTCTCGATCTCAGCGTTGATCAGGGGCTCCACACGCTCGACAATGGTGGAGGCGGGCACGCCCTCGGCCATGTAGTTGTTGATGGTGGACATCACGGTCCACACATCGGCCAGACCCTTGTCATAGCGGGTGATCAGGGTGTGGCCGTCATAGATCAGGTCATACATATCGGTAACGCCGTCGGGCGCCTTGCCGTAGCGCTCGCGCTCCTTGGCGTCGCCGTAGGCTTTTTGCACCTCGTTGACCATCCGGATATAGGCCACGGCTGCCTCCGGGTTCTTGGAGCCGGTGGGCACGGCCCAGGACTGGCTGTAGACATAGACCTCGTCCTTGCTGCCGGAGGGGCCATGGGGATAGGGCACCAGGCCGACCTCAAAGGGCAGGCTGCGGGCGTCCTGGATCTCCTTGCCGACGATCATGCCCAGGGCGTTGTTGTCAAAATAGCCAAACATCTCAGCGTCATCCAGCAGCCACATGCCGTCGGTATGGGACATCATGCGCGTCATGTACTCAATGGCCTCCAGGGTCTGGGAATCCTTGAGGGCGGAGGTGACCACGCCGTTGGCCTGGTCGATGTTGAGGATGCCGCCGTGGTTGGCGATCAGCAGGTGGCTCATGGTGTCGCCATAGCCGGAGAAGCCGTACTGGTCGATCTCGCCGTCGCCGTCGCTGTCATAGGTAAGCGCGCGGCCGGCCTCCAGGAAGGCGTCAAAATCCCACGCGCCGCGGGCGTACAGCTCATCGGGCGCTTCCAGGCCCTCATACTCAAACAGGGTGCGGTTGAAGGTGATGTGCTTGAAGTAGGGCTTGATGGGGATGGCGTAGTGGCTGCCCTTCCACATGTAGTGCTCGGGGCTGATGGCCCAGTAGCCGTAGTCGTCCTCGTCCACGTATTCGTCCAGGTTGGTGATGATACCCTGGAGGACCGCGTTGTGGAAGACGGACTCATACATCAGCACCAGGTCGGGCGCGTCGCCTGCCTGCTGCATGTCGATGGTCTTTTGCAGCTGATCGTTCCAGTTGACGCCGATGATCTCCACCTTGCCGCCGTACTTTTGCTCAAACAGCTCCTTGGCCTCCATGGTGGCCTCAAACACGGAGGGGTTGTTGGCCTTCAGGTTGCGGTAGCCGTTCCAGCTTTGCCAGAACACGATGGAGATGTTGGGGTTCTCCAGGGTCTCGGGCAGCTTGCCGTCCGGATCGACCACCACATCCTCCGCCAGGGCGGGCACCAGGGTGAGCGCCAGGCACAATAGCAGCAAGAGGGACAGGAATTTTCTCATGTGGGATAACCTCCTATATTGAGTATTCAAGAAGCATAGATAAACGTTTTACCTTGTCGACAGTATAGAATATCCCGGCCACAAATGCAAGCAAATAATTGCCTGATACTGATACTGATACTGATGCAATAAAGATTGGCATCAGTATCACTTATACTACTTCCAAACGATAATGCTTCACAGAACAGAAGAAACCTGATATAATGAATCTGCAGTCTACAAAGAAATCAGGTGGAAGATATGGGCAGAAAAAGTCCGGTATTTGAAGAAGCAGAGCGTTCAGAAATCCTTGCAGCTCAAAAGAAACAGCATCCTGTTCATGTTACCCGTCGGTTGCTGGCCCTGAAACTGAAAGCGGTGGATGGATTGGGCAGTGAGGAGGCCGGAAAGCTTGCGGGGATGCATAGAACGAGCGTGAATCGGATTGTCAAAAGGTACCAAGAAGAAGGCATAGAAGCCATCGTAGGCGTACGGCACCACAACGAACACCGTTATATGAGCCGGGAAGAGGAAACAGCCTTTCTATTGCAGTTTCAGCGCCGGAGCGAAGCGGGCCAGATCATAGAAACGCGGGAAATACATCAGGCCTATGAAAAAGCGGTTGGTCATTCAGTCACCCGGAACATGATCTACTACCTGCTTCATCGCCACAAATGGCGCAAGATAGCGCCTCGCAGCAGGCATGAAAAGAAAGCCGGCGAAGAAGCGATTGAAGCTTATAAAAAAAATCACCGAAAAGATAAAAATCCTGAAAAAGAGCCAGCCAAAACTTCGGGTAATGTTCCAGGACGAGGCTGGGTTTGGACGGATCAATAAACCCAAGCGATGCTGGTGCAAAAAGGGAATACGTCCTTCTGTACCCTGTCACCATATCCGGGAATACAGATATCTGTATGGCGCTGTGTCTCCACAGGACGGCGAGTTGTTCAGTCTGGTGATGCCCTATGCCAACACAGACTGCATGAACATCTTTCTGGAGGAACTCTCCAGGGCTTATCCGGATGATCATATCTTGCTACTATTAGACAATGCGGCCTGGCACCGCTCATCTGCCATGGTTGTACCAAGCCGCATAGAACTATTTCCGCTACTACCCTATACCCCCGAGCTCAACCCCATTGAGATGATTTGGGACGAAGTGCGGGAGAAAGGCTTCCGCAATGAGATTTTTAAGAACCTGGAGGCAGTGATTGACCGTCTGTGCTGTACTGTTAAGGAGTTGGCTGAAGATGTCCAACGCGTCGCTTCCATCACCCATCGCAGGTGGTTAATTGATGCGTTATCGTTTTAGAATAGTATTATCCCTTGATGGACCCGACCATAATGCCCTGGATAAAGTATTTCTGCAGGAAAGGATAGACACACAGAATGGGTACCGTTGCGATCATCACAGCTGCCATCTTCAAGCTTTCCGAAGGCCGCGGTTGGTCGCGCACCATCATGGCCATGCCGCCGCGGCTGGTCATAGAGGCATTGGCTGAAAAAATCTCCCGCAGCAAATACTGCAAGGTATAAAGGTCTGTGCGCTTGGTCAGGAAGAGCATGGGCCGGTACCATTCATTCCAGTAACCTACAGCAAGGTAGACTATCATGGTAGCCATAATGGGCTTGGAGATGGGCAGGATGATGCGGAAGAATATCCTAAAGTCGCCGGCGCCGTCGATTTTTGCTGATTCCTCAAGCGACTCTGGCAACGCCATGAAGGAGTTACGCATGACGATCAGATTCCATGTGGCGATGGTGCTGGGAAGAAACAGCGCAAAAAAAGTGTCGATCAGGCCCAGGTTGCGCACCATTATGTACCAGGGGATGACGCCGCCGTTGATCAGCATGGTAAGGTAAACAAAGAATGTGAGGAACTTCCGGTAAGGTAGGTACTTGCGTGAAAGGGCGTAGGCGCCCAAGGCGGTAAAAAACAACGTATTGAAAGTGCCCACGACAGTCAGCATGAAGGTGACATACAGCGCGCGTGTAAACTTGTCGCTTACGCCAAAGAGGTATTCATAGTTATACAGCGTGAATGAAGAGGGAAACAGCTGGAAGCCCCGGGAGGTGATTTCAATTTCAGGCGTGACCGAAGCGACAGCAATCAAAATGAAAGGAATGGCAAACAGAGCGGAAAGAATAATCATCAGCACTGTGTTGAATACCCGAAAACTCAACGGCGCTGCTGTCGGGCTCAGCCATTTTCTTTTTTTGATTCTCGTGATATTTACCATAAGCCGTAATCCCCAATTTTGTTTGCGATTTTATTGGTCACCGCCACCAGGATGAAACTGATGACCGACTGGAAGATACCCATCGCCGTACCGATAGAAAACTGCATCCTCTGTAGGCCAAGCCGGTAAATACCCATATCCAGCGTATCCACCGCCGGATATAGGGGGCTGTTGCCGCCGACAAGGGCATACACCTGGTGAAAATTGCCGCTCATCATTCCGCCGACGCTGAGGATGAACATGACTACAATTGTCGGAACGATGCTGGGTATGGTGATGTAATACACCTGCTTAAAGCGCCCTGCGCCGTCAATAACCGCCGCTTCGTACATTTCGCTGTTGATGTTGGAAATGGCGGCCAGGTAGAGGATGGAACCAAAGCCCACTCCCTTCCATATGTCGGTAATAACCAGAATGCCACGCCACCATTTTGCCTCAACATACCATTTGGGCGGATCTCCCCCCAGTGCCTTGATGAAGTTGTTGAGGATGCCAAAGTGACCGTTGATAAGCGCGTACATGATTGCGTTGACGATGACCCAAGAGATGAAATGGGGCAGATAGGAGATGGTCTGCACTGTGCGTTTGAACTTACTGTTGTGGATTTCATCCAGCAAAAGGGCAAACAGGATGGGCGCCGGGAAACCGAAGATAATCTTATAGACATTAATGATGATGGTATTCCATATCTGGCGGGGAAAATCAGACATGTTGAACAGAGTAACAAAATTTTGCAGACCGATGAACGAACTTCCCGCGAAGCCCCGGCGCGGGTTGTAATTGTAAAAAGCCATGCGCAGCCCCCACAATGGCGCGTAATTGAATACAATCAAAAAGACCACCGTCGGGATGAGCATGACATAGAGCATTTTATACTTGGACAGATTATAAAAAAAACCTCGTCTGCGCATGGATACCCTTTCCGGCCAGACTGCCGCGCTGCCAGGCAGAGTTTGAACCCTGCCTGGCGACGCACTCTTGGGCTTTTGCCCTGGGAAACAATCGGGGTCAGGTTGCCTTGCCTTAGTTGCTGCCTTTTTCTTTCCACTCATAGAACTGGCGGGTATATTCTTCTACAATCTCGCGTCCGCCGGCATTGTACCATTCCTCGACAATGCCCTCAAATTCGTCGATGCTGTTTTCTTTCACCAGCACCAGCGAAATCATGCGTTCGCCAAGGTCAAAGGGCTGATACATGCTCACAGGCTCGTTGTCAGGCGTGAAGCCTTCTAGGCCGGTCATAATCAATTCCGCGGTGGCATACTCTTCGTTGAGCGCGTCATGCACCCAGCTGGTTTCAGCATTTTGGGCTTCCATGGGTTTTTGGGCGTTCATGAAGTCGTAGGACAGCGGGGCAAAGAGCTTGGAATAGCGGCGGTTGTTGGAATCCTCGCCCTCAGGGAAGCCCCAGGTGTCACCCTTGTCTACCCAGTGCTCACCCTCAATGCCATTGGCACCCAGCAGGTAGAAATCCAGATCAGCCACCTGGCGGTCGAAATACTTGATGATGTCCACGGCATACTGGCTGTCCGCCATAATGAAACCAACAATGCCCACGCCGTACTCAATGGGGAATTTCTTTACGCCGTCCTTGTTCTTGGGGACCGGCATGAAGGTGGCAGTTCCACCGGGAACGCCCGCTTTGAAGGCTTCCCAGTTCCAGTCAAGGTTACGGTGGGGGTCGCAAAACACGATGCCTACGCGTCCGCTGGTCCACAGTTGGGCATGGGTGGTGTCATTGCCGCTGTAGAACTCGGCGTCATACCAGCCATTGTCCACCCACTTTTTGTACATGGCCAGCATGTCTTTGTAAACCGGCAGGGTCATGGAAGGAACAACATTGCCCTGATCATCCAGCGCCCAGGGAGTCTGCCAGGAGGCAACGGAGTCATTGGCGCCCTGCAGGAAGGGATCGGAAAACCATGGCAAGCCCGTGGCCGGGACCATGTCCGGGTAGGCGTTCTTAAAGGTTTCCATTACATGCTCAAGCTCCGCGATATTGGTGGGCATTTCCAATCCCTGTTCCTTGAGCAGGTCGGTGCGGATAACAGCACCTTGCCAGCGCCAGTTGACGGTTTCAGGGATGTAGATGATTTCGCCCTTGGAGTTGGTGCTGCGGATCCAGCCTTGTTCCGGAATGCTTTTCAAAAGGTTTTGGCCATGTTCCTCAAGCAGGTCGTTGAGCGGCATCATCAAATCAGCCATCGGAGCGTATTTGTCCGCATCGCCTACGTTGAGGATGACAAGATCCAGCGGCTCGCCGCCGGTAAGCATCACGTTTAGCTTATCCAGCATGCCATCGGTGGGGACAATGATCCACTCCATTTGCGCTTCGCCGGCTTCGGCCAGGATGCGGTTAATTTCCGCTTCTACCATTCTGTAGTCTTCTTCCACATTGGCATAGGGAAAGGGATTGAAGCCCACCCATTTATCAGCTGCCAAACCGCCAATGGGCAGTGACAGCATGAGACAGGCTACCAGCAACCAGGTAATGATTCTTTTCATGAAAGACCCTCCTTGTTTTCTGCTTGTCATAAAGATGAACCTTGTATGTTTCTTTTGCGTACGCGCCAAAGCTCCTCCTTTCTGCAGCGATTTAAATCTTGTTCCCGGACCGACACGCCCGGGTTGCGTCCTGTGGATAGTTAAGCGTTTATCCTATTGGAAAATCTTTGAAGCTTCTAAGAAGCGGTTTGTATCTGGCATTCCCCGTTTGTCATGATCCAGCAGGTTCTATTAATTGAAACATTAGCGCAACTTTTGCGAAAAGTCAATGATTTTCGCAGCGCACATCATGTGCTGCGGCGACTGGGCGCCTGAGCCGGAGGACCTGGACTTTATACCGCGCCCCACGGTTAAAAAGATAGATAGAATCACGGGAAAACCTTTGGCCGCCGCCATGACCGGCCCGGTACATAAACAAAAGGATTAAAGCAAGGATTGGGCTGTTGTGCCGCTCCTAGAAAATTGCTTAAAACCCGGTCAGTCCGGTGCGCTCCACCGACTGGACAAAGAAACGCTGGGTGAAAGCGTACAGGACAAGCAGCGGCGCGATAACCATGAGCCCGGCCGCCTGCATGCGCGTGGCGATCAGCGCGGAATCGGTGTAATTGCCGCCGATGGTGGACAGGTTTTGCAGGTTGGACTGGAAGCTGGCCAGCGCTGTGGCCAGGGTGTGGTGGTTTTTCATGAACATGGCCGGGGTGTAGTAGTCATTCCAGTTCCATACCAGGGCGAACAGCAGCACGGTCAGCACCACCGTGCCGGCGTTGGGCAGCATGACATGGAAGAAGGTGCCCACCGGGTTGGTGCCGTCAATCTCGGCGGCCTCCTCCAGCTCCCGGGGCATGGACAGGAAGAACTGCCGGTAAACAAAGATATAAATGCCGCTGCGCAGGCCCATGCCCAGCATGGCGGGCAGCCAGAACAGCCAGGGCTTGTCGATCAGGTTGATGTGGTCGGCGCAGGCGCCGCCGGACACCCGGTGCAGCAGGCTCATCAGCCCCAGCGGATCAAAGTAGCGGTAGGTGGTGTACAGCGAGGTGGAGATGGTCTGCTGGGGCACGATCATGGTGAGCACCACCAGCATGAAGGCCAGGTTCCTGCCCCTGAAATTGAAGCGCGCGAAACCGTAGCCCACCAGCATGCAGGAGGTCACCTGGATGAAGCTGGTGACCACCGCGGTCATCAGCGTGTTTTTGGCGGCGTTGCCGAAATCCAGAATGGTGATGGCGTCGTTGATGTTCTCCATCGTCAGGGATTTGGGCAGCCAGATGACGGCGGGGTCATAGGTTTGCATAAAGGGCTTGAAGGCGTTGGAGAGCATGTACAGCAGGGGGTAGATCAACACAAAGGCCAGCGCGCTGAGCAGGAACAGGCGGCCCAGGCGGAAAGCGGCCGCCGCGGCGTGGCGCAGCCGGGCCTTGCGGGAGTGTTTTTTTCGTGTGCGGACGCTCATCATCTCAGGCCTCCATTTTCCTGGCCGCGCGGCCCAGGACCGCGAAGGCCGCCAGCAGCACCAGGGTGATCATCAGCATGTACAGCCAGCTCATGGAGGCGGCCAGGCCAAACTGGAACTGGCTGCCAAAGCCGGTCTGGTGGATGGCGGCCATGACCCGGTTGCCCGCGTTCTCGGTGCCGTAAGCCATGAAGGAATCAATGATGGTGTAGATGACATTGAGCAGCATGATGGGCAGGGACAGCGGCAGGGTGATGCGCCAGAAGTTGTCCCAGGCGTTGGCGCCCTCAATGGCGCTGGCCTCATAGGTGGAGTCCGGTATCTTTTGAAGCCCGGACAGGAAGAGCAGGATTTGCACCCCGCATTCCATGAGGACGGAGAAGACGCGGTTGACCACCTCGGACACGGCGTTCACGATGCTTCCGGGGATGCCGGCGGCCACCAGCGCTTCGGCCAGGCCCTGGCTTTGGAAGATGTAAGCGTTTTGCGTGCCGGCCAGGGAATTGGCGTTGATGATGCCCTGCAGCAGCACATAGACCACGCCCGAGGTGATGATGACCGGCAGGAAGAAGACGCTGCGGAAGAAACCGCGCCCCCGGAAGGGCTGGTTGAGCAGCACCGCGATGAACAGGCTCAGGATAACCACCAGCGGCACGCGGTAAGCCATTTCAATCAATTCGCCCGTCAGCAGGGGCACGAATTTGGCGTCGCGCAGCAGCATGAAGGCGTAATTGTCCAGGCCCACCCAGGTGGTCGCGAAGCCGGTTGGGGACATCTTCAGGGAGTTCATGGAGAAATACAGCGACTCAAACACCGGGAAGGCGAAGAACATCGCGAAGCCCAGCACCCAGGGGGCGATGAACAGCCAGCCCCAGCGGGCCTTGCGGCGCTTGAGCAGGCTCTTGTCCTGTTTATTGGCCATCACGCACCTCCTTGACCAGGTAGCCACGCGCCGGGATAATCAATCCACCGGCTTCATACGGGGTGTCCGCGTAATTGACATAGACGGCGGTCTGCCCGCCATAGACCGTGACAGAGGCCATGGCGCCCAGGTTTTGATACCCGGTCATGGGCAGCTGCGCCAGCGGCGCGAGCACCGATGACAAAGCCCGGTAACCCTCCTGCACCTCCTCCAGCCAGGCACGGTAATCGGGGCTGAACAGGAAATCCAGCCGGGAGGATGCCAGCTCCCCGCCATTGCGGGCTACAAAGGCGTACTGCGGGCTCGCGCCATAGGCCAGGCAGCGCAGCAGGAAGGCCTGCGGGTCCGCCGAGTGGTTGGTGACGCCAATGCCGTAGGGCACCATGCCGTGGAAGACCATCTGATAAAAGGGCAGGGCCTCATCCGCCATTGTATAGCCCGAGGAGCCCCCCGGGGTGGACAGCAGGTGGCTGGCCAGGGCAGCCGCGTAGGCGTTGCCGCCGGAGAGCATCACCGACTTGTTGGCGTTTGCCAGGACGCCGCGCACAATGCCGGGCACCTGCCCGCGCCCTGTTCCCGCTCCGGAGCGGTTGTCCGAGGTGGCGATCTCGCCCAGGCCGTCCAGCGCGATGCCTTCAAGGCCCAGTTCCTCGTAGGAAGCCAGAAAGCGCTCGAAAAAACGCTTGTATTTGGCCGGGGAGAGCAAATACCACGGCGGGACATGCGGGTCCGGCGCGCGCGAGGACCAGGAGGTTTGAAACTGCATTTGCGGCGCGTTGACCGGTGAGAGCACGGCGTCGCGGATGGCCCAGAAACCGTTGCCGCCTTTGTAAACATTGAGCAAATCAGCAGAGGGATAGAGCGCGCCGCCGGTCTGCGCCAGGTGCTCATGGAGAGCCTTCATGTCCTTTGTCTTGCCCAGGGCGCCCGGCAGGTCGGCCCCGGCGGGGATCTTCTCAAAGGCGCTGCCCCTGATCCACTGGTGGTAGCGTACCACGGTCTGGGGCAGGCCCAGGGCGTCGGCCATGTCACGGATGTCGGCCAGCGTGGTCAGGCTGTGGGTCTTGGTGTAGGGAATGCCCATAAACTGCGCGGGCTTTTTGACCTGGCCCCAGACCTCCAGGTACAGGGGGTATTGCCCCGGCGCCACGCGGGGCGCCAGGCCCTGCTCGCTGCCCAGGTAATCGCGGTAGACGGCCGCCATGCCCGCGGCGCCTGAACGATCGCCGCTTAAGGGGTAGTAGCGCACCTCATAGGTGCCCGTGGTCAGGCCCTCGCGCTCGGACACGCCAATGACCGAGGCGCCGAACTCCTTGGAGTTCATCATCATGCTGCCGGCGTTGCGCAGCCTGAAGCGCGACCAGGCGTAGTTGTAGCTGGTGAGGTTGGATACCCGCGCCAGCACGGCGGCCTTGGCGTCGTTTTGCGTGATGACGCCCAGCAGGCTGTGCCCGCCCCGCGCGTCGTCATGGTGCACGCCGAACACGGGCAGGCGCGCCGTCTGCTCCTGGGTGCGCGCCTGGGCGGCCAGCGTGGCCGACAGACCGATTTGGCCTTCCACGCCGTGGTCCTTGCCGTACAGGTTGGCGCTGTACTCCACCATGCTGGTCACGCCGTTGTTGAAGCGGATCAGGGCGCCGGAGCCGTCGGGCACCAGCAGCCAGCCCCGGTCCTCCATCCCGCCCGCGCCCATGAGCGGCAGCACGTCCACCGCGGTCACGGTGTTGAGGTTGGGATTGCCTTCCTCATCCGGGTAGGCTGTGATGCCGTCCACCGGCACGCGTACGGACAGGTAACCGGGCATGAGAGTGTACACCAGGGTAACGCGGATGCGCTGTTTGGGAAAATCATAGATGGCACGCAGCGCATCGTCCTGAAGGTCCATGGACAGGCCGCCGGCTTTTACCGCGTCCGCGGCCGAGGCCATGCTCAGCGCGGTGCCCCGCTCGTTGGAATAGCTCACGGTGATCTGGCTCAACAGGGTCTGACGGTGGATGCCCCGGGCGCGGCTGTCCGCCTGGCCGGGGTTGGAGCGCCACAGGTAGCCGTCCGCGCGGTCCATCAGGATGACGCTGCCATCCTCACGGTTAAGGTACAGGGCCAGCGCGGGCTGCTCAAGCGCCAGCTCATAGCCCTCCGGGGGCCCGGCAGCCCGGATATTTGCCGGCAGCAGCGATACAAGCAGGGCAATCATTGCCATCAGGGATACCGTTTTTTTCATGCTTGCCCTCCTTTCTAAATCCTGAACATGATCTCGTTGTACAGGGTGGTGAAGAACACGTTGATTTGCTGGTAGAGGCTGTAAAGCAGCACTAACAGCACCACGATGATCACTAGCACCAGGACGCTCAGCAGCAGGTTGAGCAGCGTGCGCTTGACACTGATGCGGTTGACCTGCATCTGGCCCATGAACAGCAGGATAACCGACCACATCACGCCCACGGTGCTGAGCATGTTGAGGAAGACGCCCATCTGCAGGTTGACGAAGTTGGAGACGACCACCACGGCCAGCCGCGCCAGGATGGCCGGCAGCAGCGCGTGGGAGGTCACGATGAACAGCTCGCGCGTCTTGCCCTCACAGTCGTTCATCAGGGAGCATACCGCCAGGTTGGCGATAAAGAACAGCAGGAAGCCGCCCAGGGTAACGCCCAGCAGCAGGAAGATGTTCAGCCGCTCCAGGCGGTTGTGGTTGAAGATGAAGCCGGTGCCCACAAAGGAGATGACCGCGGTCAAAAACAGCAGCCCCACCAGCCCCGCGCCCACCGCCACGCTGCCGCGCCCCTGGGACTTGACCTCGTCAAAACCCTCATAGGGATGGAACATCAGGGTGACGGGCAGCCTGGCCGGGCGCAGGCCGCGCGCGCGGCGCACCTCAAGCGCGGGGCGCCTGCGGAATTTTCCATACAGCTTGGCGCCGGCATACAACAGCAGGATGCCCAGCAGGATCCAGCCCATGTTCGCGCGGATGCGCAGCAGCGAATGCTCGCGGAAGGCGTCGGAATAGCCCTGCTTGTCATTGGCCAGGCGAAAGGCGGCCATGGCCTGCTCGTATTGCTCAAGCTGGTAATAAGCCTTGCCCAGGCCGCGGTAGGCCAGGACAAAGTTGTTGCTCAGCCTCAGCACCTCGCGCCAGGGCGCGATGGCCTGCTCATACAGGCCCTGTCCGTAAAGGTCCGAAGCCTCATGGATGGCCCGGCCGAAGGCGGTCAGTTCGAACCGGGAGACCGCGCCGGTCTCGCTGTCGAGCACCAGGATGTCCTCGCCCAGGCGCTCCATGGACACCGGGGCCCTGAACAGGCCGTCCTGGTCGCCAAAGCCGCCAAAGCTGAGCAGCTCGCCGCGGATATCCGTGCCGAACTGGATGACGCGCCGCGATGTCCTGTCCAGGACGGTATAGAGGTTGTTCTGTTCGCTCAGCGCGTCCACCAGCGCCGCCTGGGCGGAGAAGCCCACCGGCGGGAGGATGTTGATGCCCATCGGGTTGAGCTTGACCATGGCGCGCGCGCCGGCGGTCTCCGACACCGTGACCACGGCGTAGATCATGTCCTCCCCGTCCATGGTGATGTTGGCGTACTCTATGGGCACAAAGGACTCCGTGGCCTCGCGCTGGTCGCGCGTCATGAAGGAGCGCCAGAGCTTTTGCAGCAGCACCTTGGCGGTCACTTCCACATGGCTGGCGCCGTAATAGTTGAGAAAGCTGCCGTCCTCATAAAAGCACAGCAGGCCCTGGTAAACGCCGGCTGAGAGCACATACACGCGCCCGGCGCTGTCCACCACGACCTTTTGAGGGCGGTAGGGCATATCCTCCTCATACAGGTCGCTGACCGGGCGGGTATATTCGCGCACCAGGGCGCCCCGGGGCTCCAGGCACAGGACAGCGCCCGCGCCCTCGTCGGCCACATAGATCAGGCCGTCCGCGCGCACGAACACGCCGCTGGGCGTGACAAAGGGCTTGTCCCCCGCGGAGGTATACTCGCGCAGGAAAGACAGGCTGCTGTCCAGCACCACCACGCGGCTGTTGCCGGTGTCAGCCAGATAGACCTCGTCCCTGGCCGCGTCATAAAACAGGTCCTGGGGCTTGTTCAAGCGCCCGGCGCCCATCATCTCCCCCGTGAGCACCGAGCGCACCCGGTAGCTGGCGGGCGCCGGAACGGCCTCGCCCCAGGCGTTGGTGGTATAGCTGGCGTAGGCCTCCTCGCCCCGGGCGAACAGGGGAAGCAGCAGGGCCAGGCACAAGAACAGCAGCGTGACGCGTTTCATGCTTCCCTCCTCACTTGATGCCCGAATGGGACATGGTTTCCAGCACCGAGGACTGGGACAGCAGGAAGAAAATAACCGGCGGGATCATCAATACCAGGGCGACCGCGGCGCCCGCGCCCGCGCGGGCGATGCCGGCGGAGGCGATTTGCCGCAGCATGACCGGCAGCACTTTCATGGACTCATCGTAGATATAGGTGACCCCAGTGTTGTTCCACAGGCCCTGGAAGGTGAAGATGCCCAGCGTCAGCCAGGCCGGCTTGATCATGGGCATGACCAGGCGGAAGAACAGCGTGCCCTCCCTGGCGCCGTCAATGCGCGCGGCCTCCAGCAGGCTGTCGGGCACCGAGGTGACCAGAAACTGCCTGACCAGGAAAACGCCGAAGGAACCGCTCATCGCGGGCAGCAGGATGGACCAGTAGGTGTTGATCAGCCCCAGGGAGGAGATGATGATGTACTGCGGGATCGCGGTGACCTCGCTGCGGAAGAGGATGGCCCAGACCACGATCAGGTTGAAGACCGTCAGCCACCTGCTTTTGTACTTGGCCAGCGCGAAGGCGCACAGGGAGGCGATCAGGATGTAGCCCGCCGTGCCCACAAAGGAGATGAACACGCTGTTGAACAGGTAGCGCTCAAAGGGCACCCACATGTCCCCGGCCAGGCGCGCCATGGTGGTGAAGTTTTCCATGGTGGGATTCTGCACGAAAAAGCGCGGCGGAAACAGGAACAGCTCGCTGGCCGGCTTGAAGGCGGTGATGACCGTGTACACCAGGGGCAGCGCCATGAACAGGCTCATCAGCCCAAGGAAAAAGAAAACGGTGAAATTGCCGCCAAAGGAGCGGCTGACGCGCTTTTGCTTGGCCCTCAGCCTGGGTTTCGTCAATCCGCTCATGCGCCCTCCTCCTCGCCAAACCTGCGCAGCCCGCCGCGCACCATGTTCCAGAACAGCAGCATCAGGAAGAACAGCACCACGGCGATGGCCGAGGCGTAGCCCATCTCAAAGCGGATGGTGCCAAAGTCCAGGATGTGCAGGATGATGGTATGGGTGGCGTAGTCGGTGGAAGGGAAACCGGTCAGGCTCATGGCCTCATAGCCCACCGCGAAGGAGGCCGAGATCTGCATGACCGCGCCAAAAAGCAGCTGCGGCACCATCTGCGGCAGGGTGATGTACCACAGCTCCTGAAAGCGGTTTTTAATACCGTCCACCGCGCCGGCCTCATACAGCGACTTGTCCATGGACTGAAGCCCGGCCACAAAGGACAAAAAGCCTACGGACATTGACAGCCACAGGATAACCACGATGACCACGCCCATGGAATAGCGGGGGTCGCTGAGCCACTGCACGCTGTCGCGGATCAGCCCCAGGCGCAGCAGGGTGGAGTTGAGCAGGCCGAACGCGTCATCGGAGAAGATGTAGGTCCAGATGAAATAGACATTGCCCGCCAGGGAAGGCGCGTAAAACAGGAAAGTGAGCGCGGTGCGCACGCCGCGCCTGAAATCGTTGATGAACCAGGCAAAGACAAAGGAGAGCAGGTAGCTCAGCGGCCCGGTCAGCAGCGCGAACACAAAGGTGTTGCGCAGCGCGGTCAGGAAAATGTCGTCCTCCAGCAGCAGGCGGATATAGTTGTCCAGCCCGATGAACACCGGGGTTTGCAGCATGTTGAAGTAGGTGAAGGACAGCACCACCGAGGCCAGGATGGGCAGCAGGGTAAAGGTGAAAAACAGCACTGCAAAAGGCAGGGTAAACAGCACCGAGGTCAGGCGGTGCTCCCGCCCGTTGAGGCGTTCCAGCAGGCTGCCGCGCGGCCGGGAAAGCGAAGTGGATCTCATTTGCTGAATTCCTCCCATTTGCGCTGGATTTCTTTGTTGATTTCCTTGTTATACCGGCCCAGGACCTCGCGCGGGTTCTGGTTTTGGTAGACCACGGCCCGGAAAGCGAAGGTCAGGTTGCGGTTGGTGATATAGTTGCCGGGCAGCTGCGGGATGTCCTGCAGGCTGTCCCACTGGGTGAGCAGGGCCTGCTGCTGGGCCGCCGTCCACTTGATGCGCAGGAAGGCCTCGCGGTTGGCGGTGGGCCAGCGCGCCGCCGAGCCCATCAGGCCCTCCAGCGCCAGGGCAAAGCGCGCCTGGACCTCCCGGCTGGTCCACCAGCTGATGAAGGTGAAGGCTTCCTGCTGCATCCGGCTGGTGCCCAGGATGATGGCGCCGGTGCCCGTGGCGCCCTGGGAGCGGTTGACGCTGCCATCCTTCCCCGGGATGCCCGGGACAGGGGCAAGCTGCCACAGGCCGCTCAATTCAGGAGCGGCGGCCGCCAGGGTGTTGGCGGTGGTGTAGCCCGCGATGGCCAGGGGCATCTCGCCCGTGCGGAAGCGCGAGAAGAAGTCATACTGCACCGGCAGGGAATACTTGGTGTACAGCTCGGTCCAGGCGCGGAAGGCCATGAGCGCCTCGGGCTCGTCAAAGGTGGTGCGGGTCAAATCCTTTGTGTAGAAGTTGAGCCCGCGCTGGAACAGCTGGGTCTGGAAGCCCGAGGTGTTGTTGTTGGTGACCGTGGGCGCGGCGATGCCGATCTGCATGCCCTGCTTTTGCAATACCGGCACCAGGGCGCGCAGCTGGGCCCAGGTTTCGGGCGGCTGCAGGCCCATTTTGTCGAAGATGTCCTTCCGGTAGAAGACCATGTCAAAGTTCTGCGTCTCCGGCAGCGCGTACAGGCCTCCCCGGTAGCGGTAGGGCACCAGGGCGCTGTCATGGAAGGCGGGCAGCAGGCTGTCCAGGCCCTCAAACCGCGTCAGGTCCACCAATGCGCCGCGCATGGCCAGGTTGACGGGCAGCTCTTTGTAAACGGTCAGCGCCACGTCCGGGCCCTTGCCGCCCAGGGTGGCCTGCATCAGGGTGGACGAGCCGTCAATCAGGCTGAGGTTGACCGGGATGCCGAAACGGCCGACAAAGTCCTGGTCGATCAGTTCCTTCATGATCTGGGTCTGGTCGCGCCCTGAGGAGATGCCGGTAGCGCCCAGGTCGTTGGCGCACACCCAGACCTGCAGCGGCCGGCGGCCGGCACCGTCATAGATGTTGCCCACCGCGTTATAATCCTCGGTGAAAGAGCCTATAAAGCCCTGCCAGCGGAAGGCCATTTGCTCCAGCAGCCCGGCGCGCGCGTCAGGCTGCTTCGCGTTTTCGCCCGCCAGGCTGATGCGGTCCAGCTGCAGGGGCTGTTCGCGCATGTACAATACCCAGGAGGACAGCCCCGACAGGTTGCCCTTGTAGCTTTCCAGCCGCGCGGGGATCAAATCAGGCCGGTCGATGAAGCTTTCCAGCAAAATGGCGGATTGCTGCAGCAGGGCAGCCTCGCTGCCCGCGCCCGCGTAGGCGCTGAGCAGGTCAAATTCCTCAAACAGGCTGTCGCGCATGGCGGCCAGCTCGTCCATGAGCCCGGGGATCTTGCGGTCCAGGTGGAAATCACGGTTGAGGTCGATGGACACGCGCGAGCCGTCCGCGTTGTCCCCGGTGATGACAATGATGTCGCGGTACACCGCGTTCATCCGCGCGATGATCTCCTCCAGCCGGCGCAGCGAATCCGCGTTGCCGCCCGGGGCCACCTCCAGGCGCAGGCGGTGGCTGCCCCGGTTGAGGTAGATCCGGTAAGGCGCGCCGGATTCATCATTAAACTGCCAGTCCTGCCAGGAGACCGCGTAGGGGATGGACAGCGCCATCGCCTCCTTGAAGGGCACCCGGCCGTCGATATACAGACGGCGGGTGGCAGGCATGCCGCGCACGAAGTCATTCAGGGCATACAGACGCAGGCTGTACCAGCCGTCCTCGGGAACCTCAAAGGGCCACTCAATCCATTCGCCCTGCTGCTTCCAGGCGTAGCCGCCGATGGTGTTCAGCCGGGTCTTGACCGGGTCTGCCGGCTGGAGCGAGGCGTCCCCGCGCGCGGCCAGGGGATAGAAGGTCTCCGCGTTGCGCAGCCCGGCCTCCTCCGCCTGGATCACCACCAGGGCCGCGCCGGCCCCGGGCTGCGGGCCTTCGCTGCGGTATTGCGCGTAATCGGGCAGCGTTTGCGCGGGCGCCATGCGCAGCGCGCCAATGGACAGGGCCTCCGTCAGCAGCATGAGGCTGATGTCATTCACGCCTTCCTTCAGATAGAAATAATAGGGCCGCGCGTAGTGGTTGTTGTGGTCGCCGGGACGGATGGTCTGCGCCAGTTCGGCCTCCTGCATGTCCGGGCGCAGGTCGTGGCCGCGGCTGTCCTGCGCGATGGAGGAAGCCGCTTCAAACAGCCGCCGGATCAGCACGCGCTCAGCCTGGACAAAGGGCGTTTCCCCGTTGATCCGGATGGCGATTTCCACAGTGGTGCGCCGCGCGGGCAGGGGCAGGCAGTCCATCTCCATCTGGTAGAGGCCGGATTGCGGGGCGTCCACCCGGTACAGGACGCTGTCGCCCGGCGCGAGCAGCCGCGCTTCCCGCGCGCCGCCGGCCGTCGTTGCGCTGAGCGTGTGGCCGGGAAAGGTCTCCTCCTGCCGGGCCAGCCAGTCCGCGTACACAGGCGGCTGCTGCGCCAGAGCGCCGGCAGATACCGACAGCAGGGCGCAGCACAGGGCGGCCAGGACAATCCGGCGGGCGTGACTTGCATTCATATCGCGCATGGCACCTCGTTAAGACAAAATGGGCGTGTATTGGTTAGGATAAACGTTTTGCCTTTTGCAGGCAGTATACGGTGCTTCCCGCGCACTGTCAAGGGCAAAACAGCCGTTTATGCGAAATCTTGCATGTTTGTCGGGATTGGCCGGCGCCTGCGGCCCTGTCCGAACGCTTGCCGGGAGGTTCTGATACTGAACAAATGAGTAAATACTGATGGGCCGGTCTTTTTACGCCTGCCGGCCCTGCCTTCGGCACATCGCGCGGGAAAATCGGCCCGGGAACCGGCAAGCGTTCGCCAAGGCTTGACAATTTGCGCTCCAAGCCCTATCATGCGCAGTAAGAAGTGAAAGAAGGCCCGCCATGACCGCTTTTTTAAACCCTCAAGGGTTAAGCGTTTAACAAGACGGCGGGCAACGCAGGGGAGGACGACATCATTTTACGCCTTGGAACGCTGCTGGCCTGCCTGGTGCTGGCCCTTTGCCCGCTCGCGCAGGCCGGCGCGGGCGCGCAGCCGCCTTCCGTCTTGTCCGGAGGCTGCCGGCTGGACTTCGCGCACGGCGCGCTGGAGTTTGACGCTGCGGGCGAGCTGACCGCGTACGAGACGCCGCTGGGGCGTCTGGAATTGGCCGGCATCATCGCGGACGCCGGGGTGGATGGCGGCTTTTTGCTCAACACCCTGGGGCACCAGCGGTTTTTTGATATGAATACCTGGGATCTGGCGCGCATCGTGCCCCGCGCCGGCGCGCCTTGCCTGCCCGAGGAGCAAACGCTTTCAGCCTTTGACGACCGGGTGGAGGCGGTGTCGCTGACAGAGGGCATGGAGTTCAAGCGCGTCTATACCCCCACCGCGCTGGGCCTGCGCGTGGACCTGACCCTTACCTCCAGAAGAAGCTATGTGACCGAAATCCAGGGCATCGCGCTGAACCTGCGGGCCCTGCCCGCCGGGGAACAGGCCAGCTTCCGCTTCCCGGGCAACACGCCTTACGCGCCCGCCCGCTTGGGGGCGCTGCGGCATTTTGCCGCTGTGCAGGCGGATTACTGCGCGTCGCTTACCCGTGTGGAGGGCCTGGCCTGCGGCGGGCTGAACCTGCTGTTTCTAAACGAGCAGGAGAAGTGGTCCACCGCGCTGTGGCGCGACCGCGAGTTCAACCTGCACGCAGCTTTTTTGGCCATGACCGAGGGCCTGCTGCACGCCGGTGAACAGTTCGAGGCAGGTCCGCTGTACCTGCAGCTGACCGGTGAATCCGCGGACGCCTACGCCCCTGTGCGCCGGCTGTATGCGCAGGCCGGCTGGCAGGCCCCCCGGGACGGCTATCATCCGACAGGCCCCCTGTACTCCGCCCATCCCCACGGCACGATGGACAGCGGCTTCCGAGACCGCTGCACCATGGCGGAGTTTGCCGCCACCCTGCCGGGGCTTCATGAGATGGGCATTGAGAGCGTCTGGATCCTGCCCATTTTTGAGCACACCGGCCGGGGCGTGTATGAGCCCGCTGACCAGGCCCTGATCGACCCGCGCTACGGCACGGACGCGGATGTGCGCGCCTTTTGCGACGCCGCGCACGGCCTGGGCATGAAGGTGCTGTTTGACTATGTGCCCCACGGCCCCTATCCGGCGGACCCCCTGGCGCTGGCTCACCCGGAATGGTGCTCGGTGCACCGTTCCGGCAGGCAGCACATCGAGTGGGACTGCGTCTCCTTTGACATGGCCAACCCGGATTACCAGGCCTACACCCGGCAGCTGGTCTTGGACCATGTCGCGCGCTTTGGCGTGGACGGCGGGCGTATCGATTGCGCCATGGGCGGCTTGAGCAACTGGCAGCCGGCGGCGGGCAACCGTCCCTCCCATTCCGGCATCAGGGGCGGCCTGCAAATCGTGAGCGCCATCCGCCAGGGCTTCCTGGACGCCGGCCGGCAGCCGCTGCTGCTGCCGGAAAACTTCCATCCGCTGCCCTGGTACGCGCCGGTGAGCGACATTTTCTACGACATGCCGCTGTACCGCGCGATGCACCAGATGCGCGGCGAGCAGCTGGATGAGGCGGCCTTTGCCGGCAGGCTGGCCTTCTGGCTGCACGACGAGCAGGCCTCCGGCGTGCCGGGCCTGCGGCGCCTGCGCTTCCTGGGCAATCACGACACCGTGTCCTGGACCTGGGACCGCCAGCGGGCGAGCGCTGTGTACGGTGTGGAAAAGGCCAAGGCGCTGTGGACGCTGTTCGCCTTCATTGACGGCGTGCCCTTCCTCTACCAGGGGGACGAGTACGCGCCCATCTATGACAAGCGCAGCGGCCTGGACCTGCGGGACTTCTTCAGGGACCTGTATGCCGCCCGGGAACACTGCCTGTCCCCGGAAATGGACATCACCTACCACCTGAATGATTCCGCCGTGATCGCTTTCACCCGCTCGGACGGCAGCCGCAGCCGCCTGGCCCTGGTCAACCTGGGCGCGGACCCGGCCGAATGGCCCCTGCCCAAAGGCCACGGGGACATCCTCTATGGCACAGGCAGCCCGGAAGAGGGCCTCATCACGCTGGGGCCTTATCAAAGCCTGCTGATCGACCTGCCTTAACGCGTTACTGATGCACTTTGTGCATGTAAATAAGAAAGGAGCACCCCAATGAAGAAACTGGTATCCATCCTGCTGGCAGCCCTGATGCTGACCGCCGCCGCCTCCGCGCTGGCCGAGAGCTACGCGATGAACGAGGAGAGCTTCGTATCCGAGCAGGGACCCGTCTGGTTCTACCGCTACTACACCGATGAGACCAAGGAGATCAAGGACCTCAACCTGACCCCCGAATGGGGCGACAACTGGCAATTCTCCGAGCAGCCCACTGTGGACGAGGTATATCACTCCATGTGCGAATGGGACGGCATCCAGGCCATGCCCGGCACCTGGCTGGGCTTCAATGTGGACATGGTGCTGGTCTTTGTCGCGCCCAAGGACGGCAAGGTCACCATCGAGCCGATGAGCTTTGTCATCAAGGACGACGGCAAAGAGTACCCGCCCTACCTGGTGCAGATTCAGCATGTCGCCGGCGAGAGCGTGGTCAACCTGCTGGGCGGGGACGCGGAATTTGTGGAGACCCCCTGCGAGACCGAGGCCATTGAGCTGGAGCTCAAGGCGGGCGAGGAGCTGCGCTTTGTGGTGCGCGCGGGCGACAGCGGCGGCGCCGCGGTCAGCGTGATGCCCACCATCACCTACGCGGAATAATCCGGGCAAACCGCGGGGGCTGCAGCGCAGCCCCCCTTTTTTCTTGAAATCTGTTATACTGTGGAAAAGAAATATCATCACCCGGAGGACAGGCAGATGACAAAGGACAAGGTGCTGGCGCTGGACATCGGCGGGACCAATACCCGCCTGGGATTGGTCAGCCGCGACGGGGCCATCGGGGGCTTCCGTCGGCTGCGCAGCAGCGAGTGGAACCAGGACAGGCCGCTGGAGCGGCTGGGGGACCTGATCGAGGACTACCTGAAGCAGGAGGCGCCCGGCGGCGTGCTTGCCATTTCCATGGGCTTCCCGGGCGCGGTGGACAAAGCCTGCAGGACGCTGGTCAATGTGCCCACCATCCCCGAGCTGGACGGCGCGCCGGTGGCCGATGTGCTGGAGGAGCGCTTCAAAACCCCGGTGTTCATTGACAACGATGTGGTCATGCTGTATTTCCAGGCCGCGCAGGAGCTGAACATGCCGAAAAGCGAAGTGACCCTGTGCTTTTTCATCGGCACCGGCCTGGGCAACCTGATCGTGCTGGACGGAAAGGTGCATGTGGGCGCGCAGGGCATCGCGGCCGAGCTGGGCCATATCCCCGTGTATGGCAAGGACGACCTGTGCGGCTGCGGCAACCGCGGCTGCGCGGAACTGTACTGCGCGGGGCATGGCATGATCAGCCTGCGCAACCGCCACTACCCGGGCGAGGATCCGGACCTGCTGTTCACGCTGCACGTGAACGAGGCCCCGGTGCAGGAATACCTTGACCTCATGGCCCAGGTCATGGCGACTGAGATGATCATCCTGGATCCGGACACCGTGCTGATGGGCGGCGGTATTGTGGCCATGCCCGATTTTCCCTTTGAAATGCTGAAAAACAAGGTGAACGGCCGCCTGCGCGGCCGGGACACCGGGGACAGGATCCGCTGGTTCCGCGCCACGGACGCCCAGCGCGCCGGGGTGGCCGGCTCGGGCCTGTACGCCTTTGACCGGCTGGACAGCGTAGAGTAGACGCATGAAAAAGATCATTTCCGCCTCCCTGATGTGCGCTGACCTGCTGGATCTCAGAGGCAGCGTCAAAGCGCTGGAGGACGCAGGCGTTGACTGGCTGCACTGCGACGTCATGGACGGCCATTTTGTGCCCAACTGGATGATGTTCCCCGACCTTGTCAACGCGGTGGCGCGGGAAACCAGCCTGCCGCTGGATGTCCACCTGATGGTGGAGGAGCCCCTTGACATGCTACCGCGCCTGAAGCTGCGCCCCGGGGACATCCTGACCGTCTCCCTGGAGAGCACCCGCCACATCCAGCGCGCGCTTGCCGCTGTGCGCGGCATGGGATGCGTGCCCGGCCTGGCGCTCAACCCCGGCACGCCGCTTTGCATGATCGAGGAGCTGTACCCGGACTTTGACCTGCTGCAGATCATGGCGGTCAATCCGGGCTTTGCCGGGCAGAAGCTGGTGCCCCAGAGCCTGGACAAGATCGCCCGCGCCCGCGCGCTTCTCAATGAGCAAGGCTTTACAGCGACCCGGCTGACCGTGGACGGCAACTGCAGCTTTGACAATGTCCCCCGGATGGTCAGGGCCGGCGCCGACGCCGTTGTGGCGGGCACCTCCAGCCTGTTCGCGCCGGGCCTGGACCTGAAGGAAGGCGCCAGGCGCCTGCGCCGGGCGATGGAGGGATGAAACACTATACGCGGACCGCCTTATTGACAGTTCAAGAAGGTTGAATTAAAATAAACCCGCATGAACGAATAAGGTCCGGTCCAGCGTAGCGCATTGCCCGGGATCGGGCAGACGACAACCGCATGATGAGGAGTGAAAGCGCATGGAAGTTGGCGCCAATATCCGCAGACTACGGCTGCAGCTAGGACTGACACAAAAAGAACTGGCCCTGGCGTGCGGGCTGACCAACGGGATGATTTCCAAGGTAGAAAACAATGTGGCCATGCCCGCCCTGGGCACCCTGGTGCGCATCGCTGAGGTGCTGCAGGTGACAGTGGCCGCGCTGATGCAGCCCGATGCCGGCAACCGCACGGTAATGACCATCAACCCCTACAGCAACCCGGACCAATTTGTGATGACCGACCTGGGCTACCGCATTTTTTCCCCGGCAGGCACCCGCGCCTCCCGGCTGGTACAGCCGGTGATGCTGATTGCGACCAGCCGGGAGATCAAGCCGCACCGGCTTGTCCACCAGGGTGAGGAATTCATTTATATCATTGAGGGGGAAATGACCTTTACCGTTGGCCGGGAGACCTTCTGCCTGCGCCAGGGGGACAGCCTGTATTTTGACGCCACCAAGAAGCATGGCGTGGCCTCCGTCAGGGATGAGGTCAAGTACCTGGCCTTCCTGGTCAGCTCCCATGACCCTGCGGCAGTGAAGCTCGCGCGCGGCTCCGGGGAGATTCCGCCGGCGGAGCCTTTAACGAGAACCCAAAATGAACAGGATAAAGGAGATGAATGAATTGACCGTGGAACAACTGCAGCAAAAGGCTGCCCAGCTGCGAAGGGACGTGGCAGCCATGATCGGCCCCGGGCGCACCGGGCACCTGGGCGGCGCCTGCTCGCTGGCCGACATTGTGACGGTACTGTATTACAAGCTGATGCGCCACCGCCCGGAGGAGCCCCGCTGGCCGGAGCGTGACCGTTTCATCCTTTCCAAGGGGCACGGGGCGCTGATTCAGTACGCCGCCCTGGGCGACATGGGCTATTACCCCAAGGAGGAGCAAAAGACGCTCAAGGATCTTGGCAGCCGTCTGCAGGGGCATCCGGACATGCTCAAGCTGCCCGGCGTGGAGGCCAACACCGGCTCCCTGGGCCAGGGGCTGTCCATTGCCGCGGGCCTGGCGGCCGGGCTGCGCCTGGATGGCAAGGATTCGCGCGTGTTTTGCTGCGTGGGCGACGGCGAGATGGCCGAGGGGCAAATCTGGGAGGCCGCGATGGCGGCAGCCGCCTTCGGGCTGGACAACCTGATCGCCATTGTGGACATCAACGGCCTGCAGGCCACGGGCAGCATCCAGGAGCGCTTTGATACCCGGCCCTACCAGCCCAAGTGGGAAGCCTTCGGCTGGCATACCATTGAGCTGGACGGCCATGATATCCAGGCCATAATCGACGCCTTTGAGAAGGCCTTCCAGGTGAAGGGCAATCCGGTCGCGCTGCTGGCGAAGACGGTCAAGGGCAAGGGATTTGCCTTCGCGGAGAACAACGCGGCCTTCCATAACGGCACGATGACGCAGGAACAGTTCGACATGGCCATGGCAGGAGGTGCGCAATGAGCAATCTGATCTATTCCAACCAGCGCCAGGCTTATGGCGAGGAATTGCTGGCCCTGGGCGCCAAAAACCCGAACATCGTGGTGTGTGACGCCGACCTGTCCAAGAGCACCATGACCTATCCCTTCTCCCAAAAGTATCCGGAGCGTTTCTTTGAAATGGGCATCGCGGAAGCCAACATGACCGGCTTCGCGGCCGGGCTGTCCCTGGCCGGCAAGATCGCGGTGACCAACTCCTTCGCGGTCTTTTCCGCCGGACGCTCCTATGACCAGATCCGCCAGGGCATCGCCATTGGCAAACTCAATGTCAAAATCAACGGCTCCAGCGCCGGGCTGTCCGACTTTGGCGACGGCGCCACCCACCAGTCCGTTGAGGACATCGCCATCATGCGCGCCATCCCCAACATGACGGTGCTGGTGCCCGCTGACAGCCCGCAGCTGCGGCGGATGGTTCATTGGATGATGGACCATGCGGGCCCGGTCTACCTGCGCATCTGCCGCAACAACCTGCCCGAAATCTGCCCGGCGGATGTGGACCCGGTCCGGCCCGCGGTGATGATGGAGGGCAGCGACCTGGCGCTGGTGGCCTGCGGCGTAATGGTATACCCTGCCATGCAGGCCGCGCGCGCGCTGCGCGAGGAGGGCGTTTCCTGCCGCGTCATCAACGTGCCCTGCCTGAAGCCTTTCCCGGATGAGGAGGTGGCGCGGCTGTGCCGGGGCGTGAAAGGGGTTGTGACCGCGGAGGAGCATTCCATTATCGGCGGGCTGACCAGCGCGGTCGCCTGGGCGCTCAGGGGAAGCGGGCTGCCGCTTGAGGCGGTAGCCATCATGGACATGTTCGGCCAATCCGCCCAGAACGTTGAAGAACTGATGGCGCATTACCACCTGACCGACCGTGACATCGTCCAAAAGGCCAAGGCGGTGCTGGCAAGCCGGTCTTGAGTCCTTAAGAAATAAAGCCGCCGGTTCTTCCGGCGGTGAGCGGACAAACGGAACGCGCGGGTGCCCATGACGACGGGCGCCCGCGTTTTTGCCTGCTATTCTGATGTAAAGCTTGTTTGCATCCAAAGCAGCGAGGGATTTTATTGTCCTGCAAGAAAGGAAACCGATGGCGTAGCCCAAGCTGCGTTGAGGTTGACTGACACAGCAGGCAGCCAACGGCGGGAAGCGGAAAAGCGCTCAGCCGCCGCTCAAAAACGCGTCAGCGTACAGCGCGAAGAAGGCGGCGCCCGGGCTGAGCATGTCCTCATCAATGCCGAACCTGGGGTGGTGGAGGTCATGCACCAGGCCCTTTTTCTCGTTGCGGATGCCGATAAAGCACATGAAGCCGCCGAACTGCTCCAGAAACTGGCCGAAGTCTTCCGAAGCGCAGATGGGCTTCAGGGGGCCGGGCGTCAGGACGGGATGCTGCCTGAGCACCTCCCGGGCCAGCGCGACGGACTGCGCGTCATTGCGCACGACGGGCGGGCCCTCAAAAAACTGCACGCTGGCGGCGGCGCCATGGGCGCGGGCGGTGTTTTCGGCGATTTCGCGGATCAATTCGGACAGGCGGGCGCGCTGCTGCGTTGAGAAGGTGCGAAAGCCGCCCCAGGCAGTGGCCTTCTGGGGGATGATGTTGCCCTGGGTGCCGCCCTCAACCCTGCCCACATGCACCACGCAGGGCTCCATGGCCGCCACGCGGTTGGCCGGGATCGCGGAGATGTCCAGAACGATCCGGCACAGGGGCTTGACGGGGTCAATGCACAGGTCGGGCTGGGAGGCGTGCCCGCCGCGCCCTGTCACCTCCACCGTGAAGTTGTTGGTGGCGGCCATGCGCGCGCCTTCCTCCACGTTGATCAGCCCGCTGTCCAGGCCGGGCAACAGATGGGCCGCGATGGCGCGGTCCACGCCGCCCTCGGCCAGGAGATAGTCGACGATTACCTGGGCGCCGCCGCCCACCTCCTCGGCGGACTGGAAGCACAGGTAGACGGTGCCTCTCAGTTCAGGCTGCGCCTGCTTGAGCATGGCCGACACGCCCAGCAGCATGGCGGTATGCCCGTCATGCCCGCAGGCATGCATGACGCCCTCATTTTCGGACTTGAAGGGCACTTCGGCTTCCTCCGCGATGGGCAGCGCGTCCATGTCCGCGCGGATGGCCAGCCTGCGGCCGCCTTGTTCAGCCTTGCCGCCCACCAGCTTGCCCACCACGCAGTTGTGCGCCAGGCGCGCATGAGGGATACCCAAACGGTCCAGCTGCTCGCTGACCACCCGCGCGGTGCGTTCCTCCCGGAAAGACAGCTCCGGGTGGGCGTGAAAATCCCGCCGCATGGCGATGATGTATTCCTCATATTGTTTTGACAGCGCAACAAAATCCATACCCTTCCGCCTCCCTTTCACGCGTCGCCGCGCAAAAAATTATGTCCTCGCGGTCCAGAAATCTACGCCGGGCGCGCTCAGCGCGGCGAGCCGCAGCCCGAACAGCCCGCGCAGCCGCCGCTGCCGCAACCCCATTCCTCAGCGAACTCATCCTCGCCGGTCAGCTGCGCCTGCAGCGCGCGGTTGACGCGGTCCATCATGCGGCTGAAAGTCAGCCGCGCGATGCTGACCTGCAGCATGCTCTCATGCCGGCTGATCTGCTCCTGCAGTGTGTCGGCCTGGTTTTCCAGGTCTTGGAGGTTCTGCTCCGGGGCGTCCCCCCCGGCTTCCATCCCGGCGATTTGGTCACGCAGGTCGGCGTAGCGGGCAAGCAGGTCGGATACCTCTGGATCTTGGGACATCTTCTCATCCAGGGCGTTCATGTTGATGAATTCCTCGGATTGGGCGATCAACCGGCCCAGTTCGCGGGCCTTCTCCAGAATCTTTTCCATCAGGGGTTCTCCTTTTCAATTTGTTTGGCCTTGAGGGTCTTGCTGCCCTGCCCTGTGATCAGGACGGGCACGATCCGGCCGATCTGGCCGGGGCCGGCGTTGAAGTTGCAGGCGATGCCCCGCCCGGTCTTGCCGGTGAGCTGGCCGGGGTCGCGTTTGGAGAGGCCTTCGGCCAGCACGCTTGCCGTTTGCCCGATGAGGCCGCTCAGCACCTCCCGGGTGATGTCCTCCTGCAGGGAGATCAGGCGGAGGATGCGCTCGCGCGCCACCTCCGGGTCGATCCGCCCGGGCAGCCTGGCGGCGGCCGTGCCTGAGCGCGGGCTGTAGATAAAGGTGAAGGCGCTGTCAAAGCGCACCTGGCGCGCCAGTGACAGGGTCTGCTCAAAGTCCTCCTCGGTCTCGCCGGGAAAAGCCACGATCAGGTCGCTCGTCAGCCCGATGTCCGGGATGGCCTGGCGCAGGGCGCGCACGCGCTCCAGGTACCAGTCCCGGGTGTATTTACGGTTCATGGCCGCGAGCACGCGGTCGCTGCCGGACTGCGCGGGCAGGTGCAGGTGCGGGCAGACGGCCGGGTTGCGCGCCATTTCCGCGATCAGCTCATCGGACAGGTCCTTGGGATGGGAGGTCATGAAGCGCAGCCGGCGGATGCCGGTCTGGCCCAGGGCGCGCAGCAGGTCCTCAAAGCGCGGCCCGCCGGTGTCCGTGCCATAGGAGTTCACGTTCTGCCCCAGCAGCATGATCTCCTGCACCCCCTCGTTCACCAGGCGCCGCGCCTCAGACACGATCTGCTTCAGCTCCCGCGAGCGCTCCCGCCCGCGCACCAGGGGCACCACGCAGTAGGAGCAGAAGTTGTCGCAGCCGTACATCACCGTCTGGTAGGCGAAAAAGGGCGAGGAGCGCAGGACCGGCAAGCCCTCATACAGCGTGGAATCCTCCCCCCGGCGGAAGGCCTGCTCCCGCCGCCCTTCCATGGCGTCCAGCAGGCGCTGGGGCAATTGGTAAATCTCCCCCGGGCCAAAGCTGAAATCCACATGGGGATAGCGCTTGCTCAGCCGCTCCTGAAAGCCCTCCTGCTGGGCCATGCAGCCGCACACGCCCACCAGCAGCTCAGGGCGCTCTTTTTTGATCCTCCTGGTAAAGACGATGTTGCCCATGGCGCGGCGCTCCGCGTTGTCGCGGATGCAGCAGGTGTTGAACAGGATCAGCCCGGCCTTCTCCTTGTCCGCTTCCGGCGCCATGCCCATCTCCTCCAGCATCCCGGCCAGGGCCTGGGAATCATGGGCGTTCATCTGGCAGCCATAGGTGATCAGATGGTAGGTCAAAGGCCGGTCCGGCCGCTTCCGGATGTCCCGGGCAATGGCCTGCTGGCGCAGGATCTCCTCCCGCGCGATGGGCCGCACCGCGTCACGCGTCGCCAATGTCCTGTTCCTCCTCTTCCCGCCCAGGCGGGGCTTCCAGGGCGGATTCGGCCTTTCTGCGGGTCATCTCCATCAGGCCCAGCCGGGTAAATCCCAGCACCTCGCTGGTCACCCGGTCCTCCCGCAGCGCCTCCGCCAGGGCGGCCCGCACCGCGTCGCGCTGGGCTTGTCCGGGCATGTCGATAAAATCAATCAAGATGATGCCGCCCGCTCGCCGCAGGCGCAGCAGCCGGGCGATCTCCCCGGCGGCCTCCAGGTTGACCCGCAGCGTCAAATCGCCCGCGCGGCGGCTGTCGCCGCCGGAATTGACATCGATCAGCAGCGCGGCCTCACACTGGTCCAGCACCAGAAAGCCGCCGGAGGGCAGGCAAACCCGCCTGCCCAGCGCCTGGCGCAGCTGCTGCTCCACGCCGTACAGCGAAAAGGGATCGGGATGCGACCGCACAGGCAGTCCCAGCCCGGCAGCAATCTTCTCATCATCGGTCACAATTTGATCCGGCGGCACCCGCTCATCGCGCAGCAAGCGCTGCAAAATGCCCGGCGCGGGCGCCAGCAGCGCGGGCGCGGCGCTCACGCGGGCGCGCGACCGCAGGTCCTCCCAGAAGGCCTGCTGGGAAGCGATCTCCGCCGCCAGCTCTTCCCGGGACAGATGCTCGGCGCGGGCGCGCAGCACCAGCCCCATGTCCGGCGGACACAGCCTGCGGGCCAGCGAACGCAGCGCCCCGGGGTCCCGCGCGCGCTTGCTGGCGTGGGCATGGCTTCCCCGGGGCAGCAGCATCGTTCCGCGCCCGGGCAGGGCGATATCACAGGTCAGGTAGGCGGACTTGCCGCCCCGGGCCGGTTTTTTGATCTGCACCAGCAGGCTGTCCCCGGGCGCGGGACGGTCGGCGCCGGCCAGCTCATCAAAGGGCAAAAAGCCCTCCATGCCGGGCGCGAGCTGGACAAACATCGCCTTCAGGCCCTTCATCACCCGCCCGGCGCGCCCCTTGTAGATAGCGCCGGAGGCCAGGGCGGTGTCTTCCTCCAGGGGGGCGTACTCCGTCAGCCGCCTGTTGTTCATCAGCGCCAGGGCAGGCGGCCCGCCGCGCGCGCGCACCAGCAGCTCCTTCACAGGTTTTCCAGCGGCGCCATGCGCCCGTCCAGCAAGGCGGCGCGCGTGACAGCGCAGCGCGGGGAGGCGACGCCGGCAAAGGCCGCCAAAGAAACCAGCAGCTGGTCCGGCCGGGCGGTCCCCCGCTCGTTGATGGCCAGGACGGCATGCAGCGCGCCCTGCTTGACCAGCAGATTGTATATCAGGGGGCGCAGGTCGTCCATACGCTCCGCGGACTTGGTCTTTTTCAGGTAAGGGATGGAGGTCTGCGCCATAAAGCCGGGCACGGCGGCCAGCAGCCCGGGCGCCTCCTCCCGCGGGACGATGGTGTATACGGCGGCCTCCAGCCGCGCCATGGCCGGGGCGGTGTCATCGCTGAGCAGCCGGGCCTGCAGCGTCTTGAGCCCCTCGGGCAGCGCGGCATTGAGCCGCCGGAGGAAGTCGTTTTCCGTCACGGGCTCGCCCAGCGGCAACTCCATGATCTCGCGCTCGCCCTGGATGCCCACCGGCAGGGGCGCGGCAAAGCTCAGCAGCAAATGGGGGTTGAAACCCTGGGAATAGCACACCGGCAGCCCGCTGCGGCGAAGCGCGCGCTGCATGGCGCGCTGCAAATCCAGGTGTCCCAGGAAACGGTGCGATCCCAGCTTTTGATAGACCACCAGCATCTTCATTCCGGGCACACCCCCTCAAAACGGCGCAGGCCGCAATGCCCGCAGCCTTCCCTGCAGTCCGGCGTGGTCTGGCCGCGCAGGGCGCGCTCGTTCTCCAGCCACAGATAGCCGCGCGTCACGCCGATGTCCACAAAATCCCAGGGGAAGCGCTCATCCCTGCCGCGCGCGCGGCAGGCGATAAAGGCCGGGTCAACGCCGGCGTCCGAAAAAGCCTGGAGCCAAGCCGGGTAATTGAACTGCTCGCTCCATCCGTCCAGCCGGCAGCCCAGCTCGTAGGCGCGCAGCAGGACCCGCGACAGCTCGCGGCCGCCCCGGGCAAAGCAGGCTTCCAGAAAGCTGGTTTCCGGATCGTGCCAGTTGAAGGTGACCCCGCGAATGTTCAGCGCGCCGCGCAGCAGGCCCTGCTTGCGGCGGATCTCATCCAGCGTGTCCTGGGCCGCCCACTGGAAAGGCGTGAAGGGCTTGGGCACAAAGGTGGAGGCGCTGACCACCACCTTCAGCCCGCGGGCGCGCTTCTCCCGGGGTAGGGCGTAATAGCAGTCCACCACCTTGCGCGCCAGGCCGGCAATGCCCAGCAAATCCTCATCGGTCTCCGTGGGCAGGCCGATCATGAAATACAGCTTGACGCTGTTCCATCCGGCCTCAAAGGCCTCCCTGACCGAGCGCAGCAGGTCCTCCTCGGTGACGCCCTTGTTGATCACATCCCTCAGGCGCTGCGTGCCGGCCTCCGGCGCCAGGGTCAGGCCGGATTTCTTGACCTTTCCGCTGTCGGCCAGCACCTCCTGCAGCGGCCCGTCAATGCGCAGGCTGGGCAGGGACAGGCTGACGCGCCTGCCCTCAAAACGCTCGTTGAGCCCGCGGATCAGCGGCAGAAGTTGAGAATAATCGCCGGTCGACAGGCTGGACAGGCTGATCTCCTCATAGCCGGTGGCCTCAAACAGGGCCTGCGCCAGGTCCAGCAGCTTCCCTGGGCTGCGCTCGCGCACCGGGCGGTAGAGCATGCCCGCCTGGCAAAAACGGCAGCCGCGCGTGCAGCCGCGCATGATCTCCAGCACGATGCGGTCATGCACGGCCGCTGTATAGGGCAGGGGCATGGCGGCGGGGAAACAGGCGGCGTCCAGGTCTGTCTCAATGCGCTTGACCACGCGGGGCGGCGCATCGGCAGTTTTGGGCGTGAAGGCGGCCAGGGTACCGTCCTCATGCAGGCTGCTTTCATACAGCGACGGCACATACACGCCCGGGATACCGGCCAGCTTCCTTGAAATTTGCTCCCGGCTGCAGCCGGCCCGCCGCCCGGCGCCAATGACTTCCAGCATCTGCACGGTGGCGGTCTCGCCGTCGCCCATCAAAAAAGCGTCCACAAAGTCCGCCAGCGGCTCAGGGTTGGCGGCGCAGGGGCCCCCGGCAATGACAAAGGGCGCCCGCTCCCCGCGCTGACCGCTGTGCAGCGCGATGCCGCCCAGGTCCAGCATGGCAAGGATGTTGGTATAGCTCATCTCATACTGCAGGGTGAAGCCCACCGCGTCAAACTCGCTCAGCGCGCGGCGGCTTTCCAGGGAGAACAGCGGGATGCCCGCCGCCCTGAGGCCGTCCATCATGTCCACCCAGGGCATCATGACGCGCTCGCACAGCATGTCCTCCCGGGCGTTGACCGCTTCATAGATGATCTTCATGCCCAGGTGGCTCATGGCCACCTCATAGGTGTCCGGAAAGGCGAAGCAAAAAGCGGTCAGCTCCTGGCGCCATTCCTTCCTTATCGCGTTCACCTCGCCACCGGTGTAGCGGGCGGGCCGCTGTACGTCCTCCAGCAGCGCCTCCAGGCGCTCATTGGTGCTTTTGTCCAAGGTCTCCCTCCACAGAATCGGTCTGTTTATCATAGCACACGGGGGCCGGGGTGTCACCAAACGAATGGGCCGCGGGCGGGAAGGCGCGCCCGCGCCGCAGGGCCTCTTTCCTGTGCTTTTTGACAGGCCCGCATTGAAAACGCGCGCGGTCTGTGTCATTGTATAGCCAGCAAAAAGCAAGGAGGCGGCCATGATCCGCAAAGCGGGCAGAAAAGACCTGGGTGCCGTGGCAGGCCCGGCGCTGAAGCTGTGGCCGCACAGCGGGGAGCCGGCATTGATGGCGGTTAATTCTCCGCCATGCCCGGCCGGCGCGGACGTTTGGAATCCTGGCGTCATGGGGTATACTCAGGCACAGGCACACTGCTGTTGAATGGAGGAGACAACCTTGAAAATTACTTTGGAACAGGTCACGCGGCACCCCGCGGTGCGCGCCTACATCCAGAAATCCGATGAGTCCCTGATGGCCATGGGCTTTACCGAGCATTCCTTCGCCCATGTCACCAGGGTGGCGCATACCGCCCGGGATATCCTGGCCCGGACCGGGCACAGCCAAAGGGAAGGCGAGCTGGCCGCCATCGCCGGCTACCTGCACGACATCGGCAACGTGATCAACCGCAACAGGCACGAGACCTCCGGCGCGCTGATGGCCTTTTACCTGCTCAATACCATGGGCGCCGAGCAGGAGGACATCGCCACCATTGTCACCGCCATCGGCAACCACGACGAAGCCACCGCCTTCCCGGTCAACGACGTGGCGGCCGCCCTGATGATCGCCGACAAGACCGATGTGCGCCGCTCCCGCGTGCGGGACAAGGCCTCCATCGCCTTTGATATCCATGACCGGGTCAATTACGCCGTGGTGGACTCGCGGGTGGAGGTGCTGGCGGAGGAGAAGGAAATCCGCCTCAACCTGAGCATCGACACGGATTCCAGCCCGATCTCCGAATATTTCGAGATCTTTCTCTCGCGCATGATCCTCTGCCGCAAGGCGGCCGAGAAGCTGGGCTACAGCTTCGGCCTGGTCATCAACGGGCAGAAAATGATGTGACCCGTGAACAGCGGCGCCCATACAGGAGCGCCGGACATGGTGGAGTTATTATGGAAGTCAAAGATGTGTCAGATGAACTGAATAAGGTTTTGTTAAGTTAGATAGAAACAGCGCGCAGTCGCAAAAGACCGGCCCTTCGAAGCATTTATGATTGAGTTCAGTATCAATCAGTTTTGGGCCTGAATACGGTGATCTGGACAATCCTTGATTTTATTTGTTTGTACTCTTTCACAAGTTCTGAAGGAGTCTTTTGATACACCTCTATATCCTCAGGCAGGGGATGAAACCCTTTTTCAGGGTTTTGATGATAACGCACCAGCCCCTGCATGACAGCCCTGGAGGCAGCGCCGTTGTCGGAATAATAAAAGACCCCGTCCTGATAAGAATCAATCAGATAAGTATGCCCTCCGTTGACAATCAGTATCAAATCACCAGCCCGGAGACCACCGATATCTTCCCGGTCAAACAGTCTCAACAGCTTGTTTCCATCTGCTTTGTTCTGGGTATAAAAACTGGAATAGTAGCCGTTCCACTGTTCGCCATCGGGCTTGATCGTATACACGGTATATCCTTTATACTCCTGCCCGTTTTCCCATTTGCGCAATTTCGGAACGGAACTCGCGCTGGTCAGGACAAAATAGCGCGCCAGCTTGGAATAGGAAAACCATACGCAGTTAATGTTCATGTGAGTTGTCGTATCAATTTTCGTATTATATGTTCTCATGCATTTTTCGCACAGGAGTCCATACCCTTCCGGAAGGGGTTTGTTCTTTTCATTTGAAAATTCTTCAATTGGTTTCCATAGCTTGACCCCGCTTTTCGAGACCGGGGGATTTAACCGGTGAACACCTGTTGCACAGGCCAGTTCGCTGAGTATCAGCGCGTCTCTTTTCTGAATCCAGCTCTCCAGGCCCCTGTTTACACCAATGATTTCATATGTTTTCAAGGCCTCTGAAGCGCTCAATGTGTTTTTTTCCGGTATCCAGCGCGTGAGAACAAAGGTCTTGTGTTGACCGTCCACGCTTTCATATTCCAAGCTCAAGCTCGTATCTGTAACCGTATATTTATGACCGCCGTATTGTTGGCATTCTTTACAATCTTCCACCCCGAAGATCGGGCAAAAAAAGATTGTGTGCCCGAACCTGTTACAAAAACGATGCTCAGACGCCCCCTATCTGTTTTGTATCCTATCGCGTCCAGTGCTTTAGGATATGCTTCTTTATAGCCGATCACATTCTGAAAAACCCAGTATTCTCCTAAACCATTGTCATGAAGCATCAGCCGGTGTTGCAAAACCGCCTTATATTTGCCACCTTGAAATGCACTGAAATAGTATTGGTTCGAGTGCCCTTCAAAATACTCCAGGGGATCAACAGGTTCTGCCATTACCCAGAACCCCACCACCAGGGGATCACTGGGCGCTTTCATCCCGGCAGGATAAGCAATGCTGCTGCCTCCTAATCTATATGAAAACCACGGGGTAGAAAGGCCTGCCAGTGCGGAAAATGGTTGCAGGACAATCATCAGCATCAGCTGCAGCGCAATAAACCGCACACGGGTGTTTTTCTGAGTCATTTTGAACCTCCATCTGAAATTCGGGGTCGCTTCTTCGCTGTCTTTCCTCTCATGCCTGCCCGCAACATTTCCTGCCATCATTTATAACGGCGGAGCGGGCGGCAAACTCATATTCCGGTTCCTCATTTCAGGCAAGGCAGAATTAGTCCACCGGGGTGCCGATGATGGGTTCCATATCCTCAATTTCGCCGCCTACCACATCCAGCGTCTCAATGTTGAAGATGTATAAGGGGTGATAGAAGCTGAGCCGATAGTTGGCGCCGGCCTGGGCGTCTTCAAAGGCCCAGGCGCCGTCCTGGTCCGTATTGCTGTATCCTCGCACCTTGTTTTCCTCTCGGTCCAGGATCATCACCGAGACATTGGCAATGCCCAGGCCGTTCTCGTCATGAATAAAGCCGCCCAGGGTGCTTGTCAGAAAAGCGCGCAGGGGTTGGGTGGAAAAGGGGATGGCATTGGCTGAAGCATAACCCTCAATGTAGGAACCGGCCTTGCCATGGATGGTGAGCTGGGGACAGTTGCTAAAAACATGATTTCCCAGCTTTTCTGCAGCGGCATCCACCCATACCTCCCGGAGGCTGCTGCAGCCGCTGAAGGCATACTCCCCAATGACCACCAGGGATTCAGGCAGGGAGATGCTAACAAAATTGTTACCATTATTGAAAAAATAAGCAGGAAGCGTGGTCACGCCCTCAGGCACCAGAAACCTTTTCAGCTCTGTACAGCCGGCAAAAATGCCGCTGCCCGCTTTCTTGAGGCTCAGCGGGTAATTGACGGAGGCCAGGTTGACGCAGTTGGAAAAGGCATTTCCCCCGATTTCCTCGATGCTGTCCGGCAGCGTCAGGGCAGTAAAGCCCTTGCAGCCGGAAAAGGCGTAGCTGCCGAGCGACCTCAGGCCTTCGGGCAGGGCGATGTCCCGCAGCCCCGCGCAGCCAGAGAAAGCATAGTTACCAATACCGGTCACCAGGGAAGGAATGTTCACCTGCTGCAGGTTTTCGCAGCCGCTGAAAGCATAGCTGCTGATGGAGGTCAAGGTCTCCGGCAGGCTGATGCCGGTGAAGTTGTAGCAGCCGCTGAAAACATACTCAGGCAAGGCTGCAACGCCCTCGGGCACCGTCATGTGCAGCAGCGCTTCACAGCCGGCAAAGATGCTGCTGCCCGCTTTCTTGAGGCTCAGCGGGTAATTGACGGAGGCCAGGTTGACGCAGCCGGAAAAGGCATATCCCCCGATTTCCTCGATGCTGTCCGGCAGCGTCAGGGCAGTAAAGCCCTTGCAGCCGGAAAAAGCGTAGCTGCCGAGCGACCTCAGGCCTTCGGGCAGGGCGATGTCCCGCAGCCCCGCGCAGCCAGAGAAAGCATAGTTACCAATACCGGTCACCAGGGAAGGAATGTTCACCTGCTGCAGGTTTTCGCAGCCGCTGAAAGCATAGCTGCTGATGGAGGTCAAGGTCTCCGGCAGGCTGATGCCGGTGAAGTTGTAGCAGCCGCTGAAAACATACTCAGGCAAGGCTGCAACGCCCTCGGGCACCGTCATGTGCAGCAGCGCTTCACAGCCGGCAAAGATGCTGCTGCCCGCTTTCTTGAGGCTCAGCGGGTAATTGACGGAGGCCAGGTTGACGCAGCCGGAAAAGGCATATCCCCCGATTTCCTCGATGCTGTCCGGCAGCGTCAGGGCAGTAAAGCCCTTGCAGCCGGAAAAGGCGTAGCTGCCGATGGTCTTCAGGGCATTGGGCAGGCGGATGCCCTGCAAACCAACGCAGCCGGAAAATGCATAGCTGTCAATGCCGGTCAAGGTGCTGGGCAGGAGGATGCTGGTGAAATTGGTGCAGCCGCTGAAGACATATGAAACCAGGCGTTTCACGCCTTCCGGCACCATGATCCTGGTAAGCTGGCCGCTTCCTTCGAAGATGGATGAACCCGCCTTCTCCAGGCCAAGGGGATAGTTGACCCGGCTCAGGGTGGCGCAGTCTGAAAACGCGTTGCCGGAGATTTCTTTGATCCCATCGGGCAAAGCCACAGCTGCCAATCGGGTGCAGCCCTGGAAGGCGATGGCCGATGCTGGCCAGCTCATTGGGAAATTGAAGCTGGGCCAGCTCCTCGCAGCGGTTGAAGACATAGGAGCCCAGGCTTCTCAAACCGTTTGGCAGCGCGATGGCCTTCAGCTGGCTCTGGCCGCTGAATACCCTGCTGTTGATAGCGATGACCTGATAGCCGTCGATGCTTTCAGGCACCACCACGGCTTCCGTTCCGCCTGTATATTCTACAATGCGCGCATAGTACACATCCACGACTTCATAGCGAAACCAGGATTCCGGGGTTTTGACCCCGTCAAAAACCGGAATTTTTACGGCAATGATATCCTCCAGCTGCAGGTCCCCTGTCAGGCTGTTGATATCCTGGGTTTGGATGTCAAAAGCATAGAGCGGGTGGTAATACCTCAGCCTGTAGGGCGCATTGGCCTCAGCCTTTTCAAAGACCCAGGATCCGCTTGCATCGGTCTTGGCATAGCCGCGGGTTTGGTTTTCCAGCAGGTCGAAAACCATCACCGAAACATCCGGCAGGGCCTTCCCCGCCTCATCAAGAACCCTTCCGCCCAGCGTAAGGGGTTGACGTTGCTCCGCCCTTCCGCTTGAGGAAAACACCAGGCCGGGCAGCAGAAGCAGAATCACGGTCATCAACAAGAAAAAAGCAATGTTTCGTTTCATTTCATGGTTTCCTTTCTTTAATTACGGATTCTCGGAAAAGCAAGCTTGCTGTAGCTTAACTCATGGCTTCCTCCTTGTTTATTACGCCAATGATATCACTATAGCACAGATAACTAAGATAAATCCCTGATACTGCTCTGCTTGTACTCAATGTCATTCATTACGCACTATTTGGTCAGGTGTTGCGAATTTCCCCTTCCGCCTGATCAGCATAACTGTCCTGCAGCCGGGGCGCGAGCAGCAGGGCCGTTGAAAAACGCAGGGTGACCGACAGGACGGCAAGCGCCTTGTAGCGGTCAAAAGCGCCGCTGAACCATTGGTTCGCGGCGCATATTTCCAGCAAGGTGCCCCCCGCCAAAGCGCCAAAGGCTGTGCCCGCCAGCGCTGTAACACTGGAAAAAACCGCGATGTGCGCAGAGCGCGTATCATCCGGCGAACAGGACATCTGAAGCGTGATCGCGGAAAGGTTCGTGCCGCTCCAAAACAAGGCGCCCACAAAATTATGGAGAAAAACAGGAAGAACGCTTCCCGGCCGGGCCAGCAAATAGAAAGAAGCAGCCAGGGAAGCGCCGGTCATCGCGAGAAGCATGACGCGCCGCGGGCCGTGCCTGTCCAGGATTTTCCCCCACCAGGGCATGATCGCAATGGTGGCTATCGCCCCGGACAGGGTGCCAAAGACCATGATCTGCGTAAAGCTCAGGCCCATCACGTTCCGGGCATAGGGGATCAGGTAGGGAGCGACCAGGTTGGTGGTAAAGCACCAGACCGTCCACATCAGCAGCAAGCGCATAAAAGGCTTGTTGGAAAAAACGGCCTCCAAGGTTTTTCCAAGCTTCATTTGGCGGGGCGGGGCGGTATACACCTCCTCCACAAACCTGAAGCACGCCATGTCCAGCACGCCCGCTGTCCCCCCCACGGCGAAAATGATCAGATACCTGCTTTGGGGGGGCAGGTTGTCCAGCAAAAAAGCAACCAGCAAACTAAAAAGGATGTTGGTTAAAGCCAGCAGCATCTCCCGAAAGCCCATCCACCGCCCCCGGATCGACAGGGGCGTCAGATCGCTCAGCCACGGGAACCAGCAGACATTGATGACAGCTCCCAGGCCGGAGGATATTCCCAACAGGAAAATTAAAGAGAAGATTTGCAGATAGGCGGGATGTTTGGGCACCACCAAGGGAATAAAACCGAAAAACAGCCACAGCGCCCTGGAGACCAGGCCATAGGTCAGCATGTAGCGCTTGCGTTTTTGCTTGGCGCTGACCAAAACGGCAAAGGGAAGCTGAAAGAGGGAAGCGGCCTGAGGCAATCCGGCAAGGAGCCCGAACACCAGGTCCCCCGCGCCCAGGCTGTTGGCGAAACCGATCATTGTGCTGGTGCCCCCGCCGCAAATAATGGCATGAATGGTCCCGAACACATTGGCCAGAATGATGATGTTCAGGCTGCGCCGGATCTTTTCCGGCAAACCCGCTTTTTGATAAAGGCGCCCCAAGGGAGAATAAGTCTGAAAACGCAGTATCTTCACCATACAACCTCAAAACCCGTGAATTAAAGACCAGGCATTGACCGCCGGTTCCCTGTCAGCCAAGCACCTCTTCCACAGCTGTCCCGGCCCGGCGCAACAAGGCGCTGAAGCCGGCGGAATTTCCCGTGGAATCTTCATATTTGTGCGCCTCGGGCTTCATCATATCGGGCGGTACAGGGTTTGACAAGGGTACAAACCCGTTTATGGGGATTAAAAGCAAAGTAAGTCCATTCATGAGGATGAAACGCAGCATTTTGATCCGCCAGCGGCATACAGCGACGGGCGCCGGACGGATATTCGCCGGCAAAACCGCCGCCCGGCATGACAAAACACGTTGAAGCACTGATGATTCCAACGCATAGTGGCGCCGGGCAAAGCAGGATTCTCAGGCAGGTTACAAATATTTCGCCCATTTTTCATTTCATTTTTACTTTTTCCAGGCTTTTGAGCCTGAAACATAGTATATTCTGAATATAAGTGCGCACGGCACTAATCATTGAGGAGGACAAGTGATGATGAAAAGAATTCTTGCGTGGATACTGGCGCTGACACTGTCGCTTGGGCTTGCTGCCCCGGGCTTTGCCGAAGCGCCCAGGGGCAGGCTGGTCATTTTGCACACCAACGACGTCCATGGCCGCGCCGTGGCCGACCCGGCCGGGAAGGTGCTGGGCTACGCGGCCATCGCCCGGTACAAAAAGGATCTGGAGGCGGCCGGGGACAGCGTTTTGCTGCTGGACGCGGGCGACGCCTGCCAGGGCACGCCTCTGGTGAATCTGAGCATGGGCAAAACCGCCATCGAGTTTATGAACGCCGCCGGCTATGACGCCATGGCGCCCGGCAACCATGAATTTGACTGGGGGCTGGACAACGCCAGGCAGCTGGCGGGACTGGCTGATTTTCCCATGCTCAGCGCCAATATCGTCAACCACCTGGAGGGCAGCCTGACCTTTGCGGCCAACAAGGTCTTTGAAATGCCAAACGGCATGAAGGTGGGCGTCTTTGGCCTCTCCACCCCTGAAACCATGACCAAAGCCCATCCGGACAAGGTTCGGGGCATTGATTTCCTCCAGGCGGAGGCCCTGTACGAGGCGGCCCGGAAGCAGGTGGAGGAGCTGAAGGCGGCGGGCGCCGACATCATTGTGCTGCTCAGCCACCTGGGCTCGGATGATGAAAGCGCCCCCAACCGCAGCCTGGACGTGCTGGAAAACGTTACGGGCATCGACCTGCTGATCGACGGCCACAGCCACTCCCTGTTTGAAAAAGGCAAGATGGTCGGCGACACCCTGCTGGTCTCCGCCGGCGAATACGGCCAGAACCTGGGCGTGGTGGTATATGACGGGGAGAAGTTCTCAGCCAGCCTGTTTTCAGGCCTTGGCAAAAGCGCTATGAGCGCTGTGGTGGAGGTGGAAGGCGTTCTGTACAGCGCGCTGCTGACCGCCAAACTCGATGCTGAGGTGGCGGAGCTTGTCAACAACGCTGATCAGGCGGTGAAGCAAGAGCTGTCCAAGGTCTTTGCCAGGACGGAGGTCTACCTCAACGGCGAGCGCGATCCGGGGAACCGCACCGAGGAAACCAACCTGGGCGATTTTTCCGCCGATGCCATCCTGTGGGCGGCCAAACAGGCCTTGGGCGACAAGGTGGTAGCCGCCATCACCAACGGCGGCGGCATCCGGGCCAGCATCCAGGCGGGCGACATCACCATGAACGACATGAAAACTGTATTCCCCTTTGGCAATGAAGTGAGCGTCCTCGAGGTAAAGGGTTCAGAGCTGCTGGAGGCCCTGGAGGCCGCCACCAGCTCCACGCCCAAGGCCCTGGGCGCGTTCCCCCAAGTGTCGGGCATCGTGTTCAGCATTGACACCACCGTGCCCTATGAAAAAGGCGAGCAGTACCCGGATTCCACCTATTTTGCCCCTGCCAAGCCCGGCAGCCGGGTGAAGATCGAATCGGTGGGAGGCCAGCCTTTTGACCTGGAGGCGCTGTATACCATTGCCACCAACGACTTTACCGCCGCCGGCGGCGATACCTACTACGTCTTCCGCTATCCCAACGCCACCAGCGGTTATAAAACCGGCGTGGCGCTTGAAGACGCGCTGGTCAACTATGTCACCACGGTGCTTGGCGGCGTGGTGGGCCAGGACTATGCCAATCCCCAGGGCAGGATCACCGTGATTAAATAATCCGTGAACGCCGGGGCCGGGCAGGGGACTGCCGGCAGTCCCCTGTCCCGGTTTGTCAAAAAGACCGTGACTGCACGGCCTTTTTTGCTATAATAAAGCGGGCAACAGCGAAAACGCAGCTCATACAAAAATTTTCACGTTATCTTTATATGACACATAACACTCATAGTGGCGGGGAGTAGTTCCCACAGTTAATTTGTTTTTATAAATTTCGTCAACGTAAAAAACAACATGTCGAAATATTTTATTATTTTCGACGTATAATGTTGTTGCGCCCAGAAACGAGCTGTAGTAAAATGATGCTACAGACAAAACCGCCGCCAGCTGGCACTGACGGCGGTTGGGGTAAAACCGGTGGTTTACCCGGCGCTCTTACACGCATCTGAATGGTAGCATCTCCTCAGCGCCTTGTCAATTTCCGCCGGGGAAAGGATGGACCGGAAAATGGCTTTTTCAAAAAGTGTTGTTGAAGCCGCGTGGCGGCGCTCGGGCGGAAAATGCGAATGTGGCCGCAGCACCTGCGGGCATGGTTACCGCTGCAGCAAGGCGCTGAACTGGTTCGAGCGCGGCAACGACAAGGCTTCCGGCGGATGGGAAGCCCATCACAAGGTCGCCGTGGACTCAGGCGGCGGCGATGCCCTCTCCAACTGCGAGATCCTTTGCATTCCCTGCCACAAGAACACCCGTACCTACGGAAAATAATCATCCCTCGGCGGGCAGGCTGCGCCTGCCCACCCGTTTTCAGGAGGAAGCGCCATGTTTGATCCGCAAGCGCCTTATAATGACCTTCCGCTGATCACGGCGCTGGGCGTTGATCCTTCGGCCGGGCTTTCCAAACTGGCCGAAGAAACCCGCGTCGCCATTGAGATCTTGAATTACGCCGTCAACTCGCTGCCCAACCCCGGCATCCTCCTGGACACGCTCGCTCTACAGGAAGCGCGGGCCAGCAGCAACGTTGAGAATATCGTAACCACCAATGACGATCTGTACCGCGGCGTTGTGTTTGAGGACTTCACCGCGGAAGCAAAAGAGGTCAGCCGCTATAAGGACGCGCTGTATGCCGGTTATACCCGCATGCGGGACAAGGGCCTGATCTCTCTGAGCGACCTTGAGGCGATCAACGCGCCGGTCAACCAGAAGAAGCCCGGCATCCGGACAAACCTCATGAACTTTGATGATCTGACCCGGATCGCGAACCGCAAACCGAACGGCGGGTATGAGGTCATCTACACCCCGCCCCACGGGGCTGAGCTCCTGTATACGCTTCTGATCGACATGCTGGAATTTGTCTATGACGACGATGCCTATGAGCTGCACCCGCTGATCAAAATCGCCCTGGCGCACTATCAGTTTGAATGTATTCACCCCTTCCGGGACGGCAACGGCAGAACCGGGCGCATCTTGAATGTCCTGTTTCTCTGTCACAAAGGATATCTGAACGCGCCGGTCCTTTACGCGAGCTCTTTCATCATCCGCAACAAAAACCGGTATTACGACCTGCTGCGGACAACCAAGGAGACAGGGCGGTATGAACCCATCATAGAATTCATGCTGCGCTCCTTCAAAGAGACGGCGGAGCAGACGCTGAGGATCGTCGAGGGCATTCGCTCCCTTCTGGCCCAATATTCAGATCAGGAGTATCTGACCGGGCTGAAAGGCCAGCTCGAGCCGCTGCGGAACACGGTGGACCTCATCTTTAAAAAGGTGTATGTCCGGGTTGCCGATCTTGTTGATTTGGGCATCCACCGGCAGACAGCGGCGGCCTATCTGGACCAGTTTGTGGATCAGGGGCTGCTGAGCAAGGATCGCGCCGGACGGGAAAATATCTATAAAAACATCAGGCTGCTGGAGCTGTTTGATTATGATAGCGAGGTACACAAATGACCAACATCGAGCTGACCGCGGATGTCAACAGCAAGGTCAACCTTGTCAAAAGCATCGCGAACAAGACCCGCGGCCCCTACACCCCGGAGAAGTACGGCAATGTCATCATCCCCATGGCGATCATCCGCCGCTTTGACTGCATCCTTGCTGACAAGAATGCCGTCATTGACAAGATTTTAAAGGCTTCGTCCAAAATTAAAGGCATGACGCCGGACAAGCTGGAGGAAATGGTCAAGCGCCAGTGCGGCGTGCCCTTCTACAACGAAAAATGCTTGTCTTTGGAACAGCTTGTGGGCGACAGCGACAACCTGAACGCCAACTTCCTGGAGTTCATCGCCGGATATTCTCCCAGCATCCAGGGGATTCTGCAAGGCCTGAAGTTTCGCGAAGAAGTGGAGTTCATGATCAAGAAGGGCATCCTGTTCGAAATCGTCAAAGCCTTCTCCGAGGTGGACTTCCATCCCGCCACCACAAGCCCGATGGTCATGGGCTACATCTTTGAAGAAATTATCCGGACCTACAAGGCCAATGCCGAGGCCGGCGATCACTACACCCCCCGCGAGGTCATCGAGCTGTGCATTGATTTGATGCTCAGCGAGAATGTGGACAGCCTCAAAAAAGATGGCAAGATCATCCGCGTCTATGACGGCTGCTGCGGCACCGGCGGCATGCTGACCACGGCCAAGCGCTTGCTGACCGACCCGGAGGGCTTCAACATCCGCGCCGAGAACATCCGCCTGTACGGCCAGGACAACAACCCGGAGGCCTATGCCGTCTGCCAGGCCGAGATGCTGATGTTGGGCGACGAACCGACCTATATCAAGGAGGGCAACACGCTGACCGAAGACCGCTTCCCCGGGGAGAAGTTCGACCTGCTGATCACCAACCCGCCCTTTGGCGTGGAGTGGAAAACGGAAAGGAGCCTCGTCGAGAAGGAGCTCAGGCAGCCCAACAACCGTTTTGTGGCCGGCACGCCCCGCGTCAGCGACGGGCAGCTGCTCTTCCTTCAAAACCTGCTGGCCAAGGCGGAGGATGACGCGCGCATCGCGATCATCCTCAACGGCTCGCCGCTGTTCTCCGGAGACGCCGGCAGCGGGGAGAGCGAGATCCGGCGCTATGTGCTGGAAAACCACCTGCTGGAGGCCATCATCGCCCTGCCGGACCAGTTATTCTACAACGCCGGCATTCATATCTATATCTGGATCCTCTCCAAAACGCCCAATCCCCGGCGCGACCACAAGATCCAGCTCATCGACGCGACGGCGCTCTATGTGCCGCAGACGCCGAAATCCCTCGGAAACAAGCGCAAATACATTGACGACGCCAGCCGCCGCAAAATCGTGGCGGAGTATGTCGCCTTCGCCCCCTCCGAGATCAGCAGGATCTTCGACGCCGAGGACTTCGGCTATACCAAGGTCACGATGGAATGCCCGCTGTATGACAAAAAGGGCAACAAGGTCATCAAGCGCGGCGTGGTGCAGGTGGACCCCAGGCGGCGCGATACCGAGATCATTCCGCTCAAGCAGGATGTGGACGCCTATATCAAGGCCGAGGTCCTGCCCTATGTGCCGGACGCCTTCCCCGACCGCAGCAAGGACAGGATCGGCTACGAGATCCCCTTCACCCGCTATTTCTACAAGTACACGCCGCCCCGCAAGAGCAGCGACATTCTCAAGGAGATCATCGCCAACGAGGAAGCGCTGCGGGAGACCCTGAAGGCGGTGCTCAAATGAGGGCGATGAAGGACAGCGGGATTGAGTGGATTGGTGAAATTCCGCAGGAATGGGATCTGCGAAAAATTAAAACCAATTTTGATATTGTCGCAGGCGCAACTCCAAAAAGTGGGGAAGCGAGCTACTGGGATGGTGATATCCCTTGGATTACCCCTGCCGATTATACTACTGAAGATGTGTATGTTTCTATTGGCCATAAAAACATTACCCGGGAGGGTATGAATTCTTGCGCCACATCTTTAGTGCCAGAGGGTAGCATTGTTTTTTCAAAGCGTGCTCCCATAGGACTTGTGGCAATAAGCAGCAATCCTCTTTGTACAAATCAAGGTTGTTTGTCCTGCATCCCTAAAGAGAGTGTAGACGTAAAATACTATTACTATGTCATGAGCATATATAGTGAGCAGTTTGATTTATTCGCGTCAGGGACAACATTCAAAGAAATATCAGCAGTTTCGTTTGCAAACTTCAAACTGCCTTTTCCAAATTTTGAGACACAAAGTAGAATAGCTTCTTATCTTGATGCCAAATGCTCCGAAATTGATACGCTGATTGCCGCGAAGGAGAAAACCAACGCGCTGCTGAAAGAGCAGCGGCAGAGCATTATCTACGAGGCGGTCACCAAAGGCCTTGATCCCACTGTCCCCATGAAAGACAGCGGCGTTGAGTGGATCGGAAAAATTCCGCAAAAGTGGGATCTGCGAAAAATTAAAACCAATTTTGATATTGTCGCAGGCGCAACTCCAAAAAGTGGGGAAGCGAGCTACTGGGATGGTGATATCCCTTGGATTACCCCTGCCGATTATACTACTGAAGATGTGTATGTTTCTATTGGCCATAAAAACATTACCCGGGAGGGTATGAATTCTTGCGCCACATCTTTAGTGCCAGAGGGTAGCATTGTTTTTTCAAAGCGTGCTCCCATAGGACTTGTGGCAATAAGCAGCAATCCTCTTTGTACAAATCAAGGTTGTTTGTCCTGCATCCCTAAAGAGAGTGTAGACGTAAAATACTATTACTATGTCATGAGCATATATAGTGAGCAGTTTGATTTATTCGCGTCAGGGACAACATTCAAAGAAATATCAGCAGTTTCGTTTGCAAACTTCAAACTGCCTTTTCCAAATTTTGAGACACAAAGTAGAATAGCTTCTTATCTTGATGCCAAATGCTCCGAAATTGATTCGTTGATTGCTGCAAATGAAAAGACCAATGAGCTGCTGAAAGAACAGCGGCAGAGCCTTATCTACGAGGCCGTAACTGGAAAGATAGAGGCAATAGGCATTCGCAACAGTTATCCCAAGTAAAACCAACCTTTAGCACCGAGGGTACCAGACCTCGGCAGGCAAAGGAGGAATCACCATGGCTGAACAAGACCTGCGGGAAAACCCCTTCCGGGACGAGATCTATGATTATCTGCTCGGCCACGGCTACGTGGCCGGGCAGAAGCCGGATTATGACTACAAGCGCGCCCTGGACGTCGGCAAGCTGTTTGCATTCCTGGAAGCCACCCAGGCGGACGAGCTTGCCAGGTTCAGGGAGGCTTATGGTTCCAGCTACCGGGAACGGTATATGGAGCTGCTGTGCCAGAAAATCGAAACCCGCGGGCTGCTGACCTCCCTGAACGAATGGGTCGAGGACTACGCCAGCGGGACGAAGTTCCACCTTGCCTATTTCAAATCCGGGCTGAGCGCCATGTCCGAAGGGCTCGGGCTGTACGAAAAAAACATCTTTTCGGTTCGGAAAGAATTCAGCTTTGAGGACAAGCCCGATCCCTACCGCGTGGACCTCGCGCTGTTTTTGAATGGCATCCCCCTGGTGATGATCGAGCTGAAAAAACAGACGTCCGGGCAAAAAGCGGCCTTTGAGGGCACGAAGCAGTTCCGGATGACGCGCGACCCGGAAGGGCTGATCTTCTCTTTCAACCGCCGCGCCCTGGTGTGCTTCGCGCTGGATGAGTTCGCCGCCTTCCTGACCACCCGCCTGGACCGCAAGGAGACCGTTTTTCTGCCGTTCAACCGGGGCGCTGAGGACGAGGGCGCGGGCAACCCCATCGTCCCGGGCAAGCACAGCACCTGCTATGTCTGGGAGGATATCCTAAAGAGGGACATGCTGCTGCGCATCATCCGGGAGTTCATGTTCATTGACGACGAGGGCAAGATGATCTTCCCGCGTTGGCATCAGCTCCGGGCCGTCCTGCGCTGTGAGGAGGACGTGCAAAAAAACGGCGTCGGCGGGCGCTATCTGATTTGGCACAGCGCCGGCAGCGGCAAAACCAAGACCATCGCCTGGCTGGCCAAGCGGCTGATCAATCATCCCGGCATCAACACCGTGATCGTCATCAGCGACCGCACGGTCATTGACGGCCAGCTTGGGGCCGAGCTGATGAACGTTGACGGGAAAAAGGGCGTTGCGCAGCACATTGACACGACCTCCCGCGATCTGCTCAAAAAGCTGAACGATGGCGGGTACATCATCGTCACGACGCTGCAGAAGTTCCGCCCGATCCTGAGCGAGATCAGGCGGAACGAAGAGCGCAGCTACGCCATCATCATCGACGAGGCGCATTCCTCCACTGCCGGCAAATCCATGTCCAAGGCCTCCGAAACGCTGACCGGCAAATCCCTGAAAGAATCGGCGGAGCTGGACGACATTTATGAGGAGCTTGAGGACGGGCAGAATCAGCTGATCCGCAGCGGCGCGGCCATCCGCGGCACCCGGAACGTCAGCTATTTCGCCTTTACCGCGACGCCGAAGAAGGAGACGATGGAGCTCTTCGGCACGCGCACGGAGACCGGCAAGACCTATTTTGACAAATACTCGATGAAACAGGCGATCGAGGAGCGCTTTATCCTCAACCCGCTGTCCTGCTACACCTCTTATCAGGATTTCTACCGCATCGAAAAGAAAAAAGATGACGACACGGAGTATGACAGCGCCAGAGCGCAGGCGGCGATCCTGAATCATGTGACGACCTCGGATGAGGTGATCCAGACCAAGACGGAGATCATGATGGGCGATTTCGTGGAGCGCAGGCTGAACTGGCTCGAAGGCCGGGCAAAAGCCATGATCATCACGCCGTCCCGCAAACACGCGGTCTGCTACAGGCTGGCCGTGGACAAGTATCTGAAGAAGCACGGCTGCGGCTTCCGGGCCTGCGTCGCCTTCACCGGCACGATCGAGCTTGACGGCGTCAAGTTCACCGAAGAGCAGATGAACCGGGACTACCTTGAGCGCGGCGTCCCCTACGATATCAAGTCGATCATCCGGAATCACGACGATTGCCGCATCATCATCGTCGCGGACAAGCTGCAGACCGGCTTTGACGAAGACGCGCTGTGCGTCATGTATATTGACAAGAAGCTGAACAGCAGCGTGAAGGCTGTGCAGACCATCTCCCGCGTGAACCGCCCGGCCAAGAACAAGCGCACCTTCGTGATGGACTTTGTCAACGACCCGGGGACGATCCGGGAGTTCTTTTCGCAGTATTACGGCGGCGAGCTGTACCTGCCCGCCGAGAACGAGACCGACCCCAACATCCTCTTTGCAAAGCGGGATCACATCCTGGATTACTGCGTCGTGACGCTTCTGGACGCGCAAAAGATCTACAGGCTGATCTCGTCTGACGAAGAAAACAGCGGGGAGCTGACGTCGATAATCGCCGCCGTTTCGCAGAAATACAGTACCCTTGAAGCCGACAGGAAAAAGGCGTTCGCGCAGGAGCTCAAGAAGTTCGGAAAGCTGTTTTACTACATCTCCACGGTCACCAATATATGGGATCAGGACATGAAACAGCTGGCTGTTGTCTTCAACGTGCTGTACAATGTGCTGTACGAGAGAGAGGTCACGCCTGCTATTGACGCCTCCGAACTGGTTGAGCTGGTCGAGTACTCAACCAGGCTGTCACAGGAAGAGTTCACGATCACGCTGTCCGCGGAAGATCAGGAGTTTGACGGCATTTCCACGGATGTTGCCCCCGCGGACAGAACCCTGTCCCTGATTGATGAGATCATCGAGAGATTCAATCTCCGCTACGCGCATGCTGACGAAGAGATTGGCAGCATCATTGCAGATTTGAGCGGTGACCAGGATTTGCAGTCGAACGTGCGCAACAGCAGCATCAGCGCGTACGAGGCGGCGGTGGCCGAACGCCTTACGTCCCGCATTATGGATGGCCTGTTTGACGGGACTGTAGCTGGAGATACTGAAAAAGCGGAATTTTATACCGAATTGAGTGAAAATTTCTCCGCCTTGATCCAGATCCGCAACTCGATCATTCGTAAAATCAAAGACCTCTTGCTCGCTAGTTGAGTAACAACATTTTAGTAAATTCCTTTTAAATTTCACCAACAATGAACAAACCCCGCCTGTCACGCGTTAATTCAAATGAAGAGTAATGAAGGAACAGGCAGGAGCGCCGCCCGGCGGCCATCCTGCAGGCAATGAAAGGAGGCAACCCCATGAAACGCAAAATCACCCTGGCGCTGGCAGTCACGCTGGCCCTGCTGCTGGCGGCCGCCGCGGCCCATGCCGCGGACATCAGCTGCGGCAAGGACGTGGTCGACCGGATCATCGCCCCCCTGGCCCAAAAGAACGACAGCTCGCGGTTTACCCGGGAGGAGGTTGAGGAGGTGCTGGCCGCCGCCCGGGAGCACGGCATCGAGCTGGACGAGGTCCACCTGCGCGTCCTCCGGGAAGAGGACAGCTGTTTCAAGGATGAGCTGGCCATGCTCTTCGCCAAGAAGGACCTGGGCTTCTACCCCGGCGCCTGGAGCATCGCCGACCAGTACTGGTTTGGCGAGTTCGAAAGCAGCGTCAGCCCGGGCATCATCAACCTCAACACCCTGCCCGGGGAGGGCGAGCTGAGCCAGGAGCAAATCGACGAAATCGCTCAGCAACATATCCGCGAGGTGACCGGCGCGGATTATGACGTGCTCAACCCGGAGCGCTACCTGGTCAGCCGCAGCTTTACCGCCATCCGGGAAAACCCCTGGTATGTCCTGCGCGAATGGCAGCTGGAGTTTGAGCCCCGCGTGCCGGACGCGCCCACCATCATCATGCTGTTGACGCCGCAGGGCGAGGTCATCGACTACAGCGACAACCTGGACGAGGTCAACAGCCCGGATCCCGAGCTCCGGGCTGAGCGCCTGCTTTCTATCTACACCAACGAGTATTCCAATATCTACGGCTCCTGGGACGCCTGGAGCCAGCAGGTCTGGCAGGAGCTCAGGGCCGGACTGGACGCCATCGGCCTGACCCCTGACCAGGCTGCCCGCGGCGACCTTAAACACATCCTCAGCCAAACCTATACCCCGCCCGAGGGCGCCATCACGCGTGAGCAGGCCGTTGACATCGCGGCCGGCGCGGTCAGCGGCCGCTTCAAGGCGGACAAAGCGGAGCTGCTGGACACCGCCCAGGGCAAGCTGCCGCCTGAGACGCAGGTGTACGCCATCTACCTGGAAGCGGGCGGCCGGCAGCGCTGGAAGGTCAGCTTCGGGAACGATTACCTGGCGGAGATTGACGCGCTCAGCGGGCAGGTGATGGTCTGCGATGTCTATTCCCCCGGCAATGACTACAACCGCCGCTATGTGCTCGATGACCTCCTGCCCGAGGAGCTGCGCGCCTACGCCACGCCCTGGCCCGAGATCGTCTTTGACTTCAGCAAGGATGATTCGCCCCTGCCCTTCACCCAGGACAGCCCGGAGCTGGCGCCGGCCTGGTACTGGGAGCGCCTGCGGGCCCTGGGCTATACCGACAAGACCGCCGCCGGCATCATGGGCCGGCTGGAACGGGATTACGGCCCGGAAGAGCGCTACTGGCCGGTGGAGTACCAGTCCATGTACTATATGCTCAACTACAAGCAGGACATCAGCCCCGGCGAAGCCTTCCCCGGCATCCCCCATGAGAGCGACCTGCAGCAGGAAGAAGCCGTCGCCCTGGCGATGGAGGCCGCCCTGGCCGCGGCGCGGGCGGAAGGCCGCGAGGCGCCCGAAGGGCTCAAGGCCGTGGTGTCCTTCACCTTCCACCTCTATGGCAGGGACAGCCGCACCTGGCAAATCGACCTGATCAGCCTGGGCGACCCGCCGATACAGATCAGCCCGGATTCCGATTTCGCCTATGTGGATATCGACGCCGTCACGGGCGAGCTGCTTGATGTCCGCTTCCCCGTCTTTGAAAGCCAGGGGATGGATTGCTACAGCTACGGGGTTGACCCGGAGGGCCCCTGGTCGGCCATGGGCCCGGACATGCGCCCGCTGGCCTTTGGAAACAAGGTGGCGTCACAAGCCTTCTGGGACTGGATGGAGGCGAACTACGGCGACCGCGGCACGGTGGAGCGCGCCGTCAACCAATGGATAGAAGATTACGGCGAGGACGACAGCTTCTGGCCGCTTCAGGCCAAGGCGGTCACCCACCTGTGGCTGTATATGCCGGAGGCGACGCAGGCAGAGCTTGAGCAGGTTATCATTCTGGGGCTGCCGCAGCCGGAGCACCTCACCCAGGAGCAGGCTGAGGCCCGCGCCTGGGAACTGATCAGGGAGGCCGGCAAGGAGATCTACACCCGGGAGGATTATGAGGCCGTCCGGCTCAAGACGACCTTTTTCTACGGCGCCATCTACCCCAACGGCTGCGCCTGGCAGATCGAGTTCGCTGATGAGCGCTATGATTATGACTCCTCCATCGGCGATGTCATCCTGGACGGCCTGACCGGCGAGCCCCTCACCGTCAGCGCCCAGCCCAGCAACGGCTAAACCACAAACCACACAGGCTTTCATCCTTCCCCCGCGGGGCTGCTGAAAGGCAGCCCTGTTTTTCGTCCGCCCCTTCACCGCATATCAATCATTCCGGGAAAACCGGCTGTGCGCCTGACCGCGTGTTTTTATAAAATTTTCACCCGCGTCGAACAAAACCCGCCTGCCATGCGTTTATACAAGTGAAGGGGGTGAAGGAATGGACAGGAGCGACGCCGCGCAAAGCGCCCGGGAACGCCTGGAGGAATGGATCCGCCTGCACGGCGACAGGGTGCTGCGCGCGTGCTACCTGTGGCTGAAGGACGTCCAGCTGGCAGAGGACGCCATGCAGGAAACCTTCCTCAAGGCCTGGAAGGCGCTGCCCGAGTACGAGCAGCGCGCGCAGATGTCCGACCTGGCCTTCCTTCTGCGCATCGCGGTCAACACCTGCCGCGATATGCGGCGCGGCTTCTGGTTTTCCCGGGTCAACCGCGCCGTCGCCCTGGAGGACCTGCCCCCCAGCCAATTGGGCGTGTGCGATGAGGACCGCAGCCTCTTCTTAAGCGTGACCCAGCTGCCCCTCAGGCACCGCCAGATCCTGATCTTATACTATTACATCGGCCTGAACCTGCGCGAGTGCGCCCAGGCGCTTGGCATCCAGCCCTCCAGCGCGCACCACCGCCTCAAGCGCGCTGAAGCCTGCCTGAAAACCACGCTGGAAGGAGAGAAACCAAATGAAGCAAAAGCTCCGTCAAGCCATTGACAGCAACCTCTCCGGCCTGGTGGTCACGCAGGAGCACCGCCTGGCCATCCAACAGGCAATCGAAGGAGGTAAACCCATGAAACGCAAAATGTCCCTGGCGCTGGCAGTCACGCTGGCCCTGCTGCTGGTGGCCGCCGTGGCCCTTGCCGCGGTCATCCTGGGCGGCAAGGACGTGGTGGACCAGTTCATCACCCCCCTGGCCCGGAAAAACGACAGCCAGCGATTTACCAAAGAGGAAGTCGACGAGGTGCTGGCCTTCGCCCGCGAGCACGGCATCGAGCTGGACGAGATTTCCCTGCGCAGCATCCAGGAAGAAGGCAGCTACTTCAAGGAGGAGCTGGCCATGCTCTTCGCCAAGAAAGAGCTGGGCTTCTACCCCGGCGCCTGGAGCATCGCCGACCAGTACTGGTTTGGCGAGTTCTGGAACAGCATTGACCCGGACATCATCAACTTCAATACCCTTCCCGGGGAGGGCGAGCTGAACCAGGACCAGATCGACGAAATCGCCGGGCAGCATATCCGCGAGATGACCGGCGCGGATTATGACGTGTTCAACCCGGAGCGCTACCTGGTCAGCCGCAGCTTTACCGCCGTCCGGGAAAACCCCTGGTACATCCTGCGCGAATGGCAGCTGAACTTTGAGCCCCGCGTGCCGGACGCGCCCTTTATCAACATGGCCCTGACGCCGCAGGGCGAGGTCACTGATTACAGCGACAACCTGGACTATATCAACGATCCGGACCCCCAGATCCAGGCCGATCGCCTGCTTGGCCACTACGCCAGGAACCGCTCCGACATCTACGGCTCCTGGGACGCCTGGAGCCAGCAGGACTGGCAGGAACTCAGGGCCGGACTGGACGCCATCGGCCTGACCCCTGACCAGGCCGCCCGCGACGACCTTAAACACATCCTCAGCCAAACCTATACCCCGCCCGAGGGCGCCATCACGCGTGAGCAGGCCGTTGACATCGCGGCCGGCGCGGTCAGCGGCCGCTTCAAGGCGGACAAAGCGGAGCTGCTGGACACCGCCCAGGGCAAGCTGCCGCCTGAGACGCAGGTGTACGCCATCTACCTGGAAGCGGGCGGCCGGCAGCGCTGGAAGGTCAGCTTTGAGCGCGACTACCTGGCGGAGATTGACGCGCTCAGCGGGCAGGTGATGGTCTGCGATGTCTATTCCCCCGGCAATGATTACTACCGCCGCTATATCCTCGATGACCTCCTGCCCGAGGACAAACGCGCCTACGCCACGCCGCGGCCCACCATTGACTTTGACTACAGCTTGATGGAGGATGATACGCCCCTGCCCTTCACCCGGGACAACCCGGAACTGGCGCCGGCCTGGTACTGGGAGCGCCTGCGGGGCCTGGGCTATACCACCAAAACCGCCGCCGGCATCATGGGCCGCCTGGACCGGGATTACGGCCCGGGAGACCGCTACTGGCCGGTGGAGTACCAATCCATGTACTATATGATCAACTACAAGCAGGACACCAAGCCCGGCGACGCTTTCCCCGGCATCCCCCATGAGAGCGACCTGCAGCAGGAAGAAGCCGTCGCCCTGGCGATGGACAGCGCCCTGGCCGCGGCGCGGGCGGAAGGCCGCGAGGTGCCCGAGGGGCTCAGGACCGTGACGGCCTTCACCTTCCACCTCTATGGCAGGGACAGCCGCACCTGGCAGATCGACCTGATCAACCTGGGCGACCCGCCGGTGGAGATCCGCCCGGATACCGATTTCGCCTATGTGAAAATTGACGCCATTACGGGCGAGCTGCTTGATGTCACCTTCCCCGACACCAAAAGCCGGGAGGCGGCCCCTGTCAGCTGCGGGGTCGACCCGGAGGGCCCCTGGTCGGCCATGGGCCCGGACATGCGCCCGCTGGCCTTTGCACACAAGGCGGCGCCCAAAGCCTTCTGGGACTGGATGGCTGAAAACTTCGGCGACCGCGGCACGGTGGAGCGCGCCGTCAACCAATGGATCGAGGAATACGGCGAGGACGACAGCTTCTGGCCGCTTCACGCCAAGGCGGTCACCCACCTGTGGCTGTATATGCCGGAAGTGGCGCAAACAGACCTGGAGCAGGGGCAGGTCACCATTTTAGGGCTGCCGCAGCCGGAGCACCTCACCCAGGAGCAGGCTGAGGCCCGCGCCTGGGAGCTGCTCAGGGAGGCCGGCAAGGATGTTTATACTCAGGAGGACTATGACGCAGTCCGGCTCAAGACGGCCTTCTTCTACAGCGCCATCTACCCCAACGGCTGCGCCTGGCAGATCGAGTTCGCCGACCGGCGCAATGGTTTTGATACCTCCATTGGCGACGTCACCCTGGACGGCCTGACCGGCGAGCCCCTCACCGTCAGCGCCCAGCAAGGCAACGGCTGACCACAAAACAAAAAACGCTTTGCATTTTCACCACGGGGGCTGCCGGAAAGCAGCCCCTGCCATTTTGTTATCATGATGTATATCAGACAATATGTAATGCCCCCGGGATTTGTAGAAACGAGGATTCACCTGTAAGATGAGTATGGAACTACTATCCACAGGGGTTACCACATACAAATAGGAGACATTACATGGACCATTATAGCACACTTTACGTAGGAATGGATGTTCATCGGAACAGTTTTACTTTGGCACATTTTGCTTTGGATATGAAACAGCCGGACAGGCACCGTCCAGACAGACAATGATTACCGCCGAATCGTTGCCTATGTGCACCGTCTCAGGGAGAAGTATGGGCAGGAAACGCGGATCGGCTGCGGATATGAGGCAGGATGTCTGGGATACACGCTGTACCATCAGTTAACCAAAGCGAAGATTGAATGCATCATTCTGGCGCCCACCACGCTGCCGTCCCCGCGCGGCGGGAAGCGGGTCAAGACCGACGGACGCGATGCCGCAAATATCGCGCAATGCCTGGCATACGGAACTTACAGCCCCGTTCATGTTCCCAGCGCCGAGGATGAGCAAGTCAAGGAATTCATCCGAATGCGCAATGACCATTGCCAGATGCTCAAGAAGCTCAAACAGCAAATCCTGTCCTTTTGTCTGCGGCATGGATACCTGTACAGTGGGACGCGAAGCAACTGGACGCAGGGCGCATATGAAATGGCTGGATGCTTTGCAACCGGAAGGACTGCTGGGGGATACGCTGGAAGAATACCTGACCAGTTTTCGGTATCATCAAAACAAGCTGGAACGATTAGACAGACGCATTGAGGAGATCAGCAGGGAAGAAAGGTATCGGGAACCGGTTGGTCGGCTTTGCTGTCTGCTAGGCGTGAAACCCCTGACTGCGCTGTCCGTAGTGTCGGAGGTGAGCGATATGCATCGGTTTTCTACGGCGGAAAAGTTTGCGTCTTACCTGGGACTGGTTCCCTGCGAACATTCAAGCGGGAACAGTGTGCGGCGAGGGGGCATTACCAAAGCGGGCAATGTGCATGTGCGCGCCTTGCTGACGGAGGCGGCGCAAAGCTACACGCGGGGAAAAGTCGGTTACAAATCATCGGCTCTGAAAAAGCGGCAAAGCGGACAGAGCGAAACGGTGATAGCCTATGCGGACAGAGCCAATGAACGGCTGAGAAGGAGGTACTATCAAATGACCCTTAGAGAACGGGAAGCGGGGCAATGTGGCGAAAACAGCCATCGCGCGGGAATTGGCCTGTTTTATGTGGGGACTATTGACCGATCATGTGGCATAGAGTTTAGTACCACAGCCCGTGAACGCAGTCAAGGCTGCTTCGCACCGCTGACGCGGCAAGGCCTTGACAGCATCCACAGGCTGAGGTAACGGTCACACAAGAGGATGCAGGGCATCCTCCGCGCCAAACGGCGCTACAACCACTGCTGAACAAAAAGCAGGAAGACCAACAAGGGTCGGGTGATCTGCGGTAATACTATGGCGGCACCTATGTGATCCCCGAAATCAGAGCGCAGCGCCCACGGCGAACCATTGACCTGCGGTATCCAATCCGCGTATATCAGAATGGCCAAGGCCGGATTTGAATGAAAGGGCTTCTATACTTTTTGTTGAATATCTCATCACGGATCATTCCCCCCTTGACAAAGGGGCATTACATATCAGTAGTTACATTGATGAATGGAAGTATACCATATGAATTAGCGCAAGGTATGCTGATTCCCTTCGATTATGAGCCGTGGTACAAAACGCTACAAATGAAAAAGGAGATGCATGAGATGATAAAGCTGCCGAAATGGTTGTTATTGCTCGCTTGTATGGTGTTCTCGTTTTTGCTGATGGCCCCGTTTGGAAGAGCTGACCAAATACTTGATTCTGTTGACAAAGAGAGTATAGAGATGATTCGAGCTTTGAATGATCACAGAAATATCCGAAGCAGCAAGATTTTGAATATGGGTGACACTGAACGAGTCTATTATGTAGCTACTGAAGGTGAAGAGGATGTTTTTTGTATCCAAAGCAGACATAAGAATGGCGCATGGGAACGCGACATAGAAACATCCACATTATTGCCAAAAAAACAGCATGGAAACACCGAGAATAGAATATGACAATGATCAACGTGTGTATATCACATACTATCCTGATGATGAGTTGAGTCTGTCCGTCTTCTCATATGCGTATACGCTGGTCTATGAAGCTCCGGTTTGGTATGTTGAAAGCGTTTCTTTCGGGAAACTTGATGAAAACTCTCAGCTTTTCAAGGCTACAATCATTAATTTGGCCACAGGAACCATTTCAACATACTCTTTCAATACCAAAACCGAAGAAATCGTCGCTTCCAGGGAAACCGCCGGCAATCATAAAAAAATTAAGGTAAGTGAGTTTGTTTTAAGCGATTTCATGAATGGAATTTAACGACAAGTCGCTTGAGGAAATAACAGGTGACCATAATAAACAAAAGAATCATCTGGATTGGAGCCTGGAAGGAAACAAAACAATGAAGAAACTTGTGATTCTTTTTCAATTGCTTTTTCGGAGGTACAAATTATGAAAAGAATTTGTCTGCTTTTTCTGGCGGTGTCTGTTCTGATGCATGGCCCCTCATTGGTTGCTGAGGTTTCTACGGAAAAAGAGATTCGCTACCATGTTCAGCCTCACGTTATTACAGAAGAGATTCGTGAATTCTTTGGAGAAGATTTTACCGACCTGTTTTTCGGTTTTTGTGACGCGCTGCTTAACGGGGATGACAGCTATGCGTGTCCGGATTCTCAAACTGAATTTGAGATTTGGAGAACTGCCGGCAGTTGTTTCCCAATCGCGGACAAAATCGCATACGCGGATTTTCCTGTCGGGTCGCCGCGAAAACATCCCTCGGGTCAAGCGAAAATCATTTACCGCTATGATCGGGCAACCTGCCAAAGCCTGATTAAAAGCTTTCAAATCCGGGTGGAAGACCTATTGAACGCTTCTCTGCCTGCGGCTTGCGGCGATGCGGAAAAAGCCCTGCGCCTGTATCGTTTTTTCGCCCGGGAATATCGCTATGATGATGAAATTCTCAACGATAGCAAACGGCGCCTTGAGGAAGGCGGCGCATACCGAACGATCATGACCGGGCAAGGCATCTGCTGGGAAATCGCGGCGGCTTATACCTACCTGTTGCTCCAAGCGGGGGTGGATGCGGGCATTTGCTGTGGAACACAAGAAAACGGGGACGTCCATGAGTGGAATATCGTGAAGCTGGATGGAAAATATTACTATATTGATCCGACGTATGCTGTGTCATCGCCCGATACGCTGATAAAAAGCTTCCTTGCGATCACGGAAACTGCAAATAGCGGCTCATTACATAGCCTGTCTCGCCTTTATGCTTTATCTGCGTCCATCCCTCTCCCCGCAGCAGCACCTCCACGCGGTCCCCTTTTGAAAGCGTCCTGATCACCACAGCGGTCTTTCCCGGGGCTTCGCGCATGCGCACGCTGGATGATGCCTTCGCGCTGATGCCCAGCGTTTCAACGGGTTCCAATACGCCGTCCTCGAAAATGGTCACCAGCCGGCCATCCCCTGTCAGGCAGAGAAACCTGTCCGGATAGTCGTCATCAATATTGAAATGCCCTTCAACCCCGACAACGGTCAGGATCGTTCCGACCGGCATTGTCTCAGCTTCATCGCCGCTCCAGGAAGCGCGGTACGAACGCCCGTCATTGCCCGCGTGGAGGGGATATTTTGTGCGGACACGGGTGCAGCCGTTTACGACCTGCTGCGGCGCAAACGCCAGATACTGCATCTGAACAACCCCCGCATAGAGATTGCTGCCGGCTTCCCCCGTGATGAAAACGGAAGCCCAGTCATCCGTGTGGTTCACCACCTGCACCTGCGCTCCCGGGCATAGCTTGCAGGAAACGGAAGCGTCCTTGCTGGCGTAATTTCTCACGTTCAATCTGTTGAGCGGCTGGTCACTTGTCACTGTGGCGTATGTCCGGGCGTGGTCCGCCTGAGGGTCGAGGAAGCGGGCTTCGATAAACCCGCTGCCTGCCAGCTGCGCCATCTCGCCCACCATGGCCAGCACGGTCACCTGGTCGCCGTCATTCACCTGCCAATAGCAAAGCCCGTCGCTGTAACCCGTGGCGGAAGCGCTTCTCATGAGGATGCCGCCGCCCGTATATACGGTCCGCGTCAAAACATTGTCTATTCCCCATGTGTCTCTGCTGGCCTGGCTGTAACTCAGAGCTTTCACCTTCTGCAGGGCTGATTTCGGCATGAACCCCGATGATTCAAAGCCGCCCGTCACCACATAATAATCATCGCCGAACTCTCCGCACACCAAGGCCAGCGTTCCCCGCGCGTGGCGGGCGCCCAGATGCTTGTGGCCCGGTGTGGAATACAGCGGCGCGTCCTGTTGCGCCACTTCCGCCAGGAAAATGTCACAGGGCATCTGTGATTCGAGGGACGCGTCATTAACGCTTCCCTTATTCCACCCCTTTGGCAGCGCTTTTTCCGCTTTGTTCTGATTGAGCCAGACGGTATACTCAGCCGTCAGATTGCATGAGTACAGGCCGTTCTTCGGCTCCAGCGAAAGGTCTGAATCATAGCCGTTGTAAATGATTCCCGCTTGTTTGCCGCCGCCGCTGCTCGTATAGACCGCGATACCGCGCCCCTCCGTCGCCACGGTCAGGGGGTTGCAGCCCGCAAATACAGCGGGGCATAGGAAGAACGCAAGCGCTGCCGCCAGCAGGAAAAGAATGATACGCTTCATGAAAAAGCCTCCTTGCCCGGTTTATACATATATAACACGGTGCAATGGTTGTTTGTTGCATGAGCAGCATGCTTATCATTGGTAAAATAAAAAAGAAGGCCGTGGCAGACCCTGTTTTTGTTCATGGCGGCGTAAGCGGACAGAAAACCGCGGGAAAATCACGCCAGAAGGCGGTAGCTCTCCTCCCCCAGGAGCCGGATCCCCTGGCTGATCTGATCCAGGGAGGGCATGGAATAATTAAGGCGGATGCCGTTGTGGGGGGCGTCAGGATCCGCCATGAAGGCGCTGCCGGGCACGGTGATCACCCCGCGCCGGGCCGCGGCGTCCACCAGGGGCAGGGCGTCCATCCCCTGCGGAAGGAACATCATGATGAACAAACCGCCCTGGGGCTTGTTCCAGGTGATGGCAGGGTGCAGGTGGTCTCTCATCTCCTGGTCCATGCGCTGGCATTTCTGTTGATACAGGGCCCGGATTTTTTCCAGATGGGCTTCATAGTCCCACTGGGTCAGCAGCTCATGGCAGACTTGCTGATACAGGGTGCAGGAGTGCACATCGGCGGACTGCTTGGCGATCTTGAACGCCGTGAACAGCGGCTTCGGCACCACCAGCCATCCCACCCTGAGGCCCGGGGCAAGGGTCTTGGAAAAGCTGCACATATACAGCACCCGGCCATCCACGTCCATGGACTTGAGGCTGGGCAGCTTCTCCCCCTCAAAGCGGAGCTCGCCATAGGGATTGTCCTCCAGGATGGGGACATCATACCGCCGCGCCAGGGCATATACCGCGCGGCGGTTCTCCAGGCTGGCGCTGAAGCCCGTGGGGTTCTGGAAGGTGGGGATGGTATACAGCAGGCTGATCCGCTGGCCTTGAAGGGCTTCCTCCAGCAGGTTCAGGTCCATGCCTTCCCTGTCCATGGGCACGCCGACCAGCTTCCCGCCGTAAGCACGGAAAGCGTTCAGGCAGCCAACAAAGGAGGGGCTCTCCACCAGCACGCGGTCCCCCTCGTTCACCAGCAGCCGGGCTGTAAGGTCGGCGCACTGCTGGCCCCCTGAGAGGATGATCAATTCGTTGTTCTCAAAGCAGATGCCCTCCCGGTCGGCCAGATAGGCCTTCAGGGACGCCACCAGGTCCGGAAAGCCCTCAGAGATGCCGTAAGACAAGAGGGCCTTGCTGTTGTTTTCAAAGGCCGCCCGCACCCGCCTGGAAATCTCCTGGCTGGGGAAGGACAAAGGGTCCGGGCTGCCGCCGCCGAAAGAAATCATGCCCGGCTGGGCCGCTTTCTTCAGCAACTCGCGGATGATGGAGCCCCGGGCTCCCAGACTGCGGCTGGACAAGGCGATAGACATAGACTGCCTCCTGCAGCATGGAAATGGATGGAATAGATATATCACAAAGCAGAACGGAATACAATAATATTCATTTTCATTGTATATTATTGACTTGCCGCTGTGATGCGTTTACACTGCGTCCAGGCGGAAACGCCTCTGTTGTCGGCGCAAAACAAAGTTTTGTCTTCTTTGGCGGAAATCCCACCTCAAACGACAACGCATAATTACTCAAAGACAGGAAAAGGCAATGACAGGCAGGGAAAAGCTGATGGCCTGGGTAGAGGAAGTCCGGGCGCTGTGCCAGCCAAAAAGCGTACACCTCTGTGATGGCAGCCGGGAGGAGTATGAGGGGCTCCTGGAGGGCATGGTTCAGGCTGGCAGCGCCATCCGCTTAAACCAGAAGCTCCGGCCGGGCTGCTACCTCTTTCGTTCCGATCCCTCGGACGTGGCCCGGGTTGAGGAGCGCACCTTTGTGAGCACGGATCGCCAGGAGGACGCCGGAGCGAACAATAACTGGCTTCCCAGAACCCAGACCCGCCACATGCTGACCGAGCTGTTCAGGGGCTGCATGCGGGGCCGGGTCATGTACGTGATCCCTTTTGTCATGGGGCCTCTTGACTCCCCCTTTTCCATGGCAGGAGTTGAGATCACCGACAGCCCCTACGTGACTGTTCACATGCGCCTGATGACCCGAATGGGCAAGGAAGCCTTGGCTGCTTTGGACAAGGCGGGAAGCTTTGTCCTCTGTCTGCACTCCGTAGGGCGGCCGCTGGCTCCCGGGGAAGCCGACATGCCCTGGCCCTGCGCTCCCATGGACCGCAAGTACATCGTGCATTTTCCCCAGGACCGCAGCGTCTGGTCGTATGGATCCGGCTACGGAGGCAACGCGCTGCTGGGCAAGAAGTGCCTGGCCCTGCGCCTGGCCTCGAAGATCGCCCAGCAAGAGGGCTGGCTGGCCGAGCACATGCTGATCATGAAGCTGACCAATCCCGGCAACCGGTCCATCTACCTGAGCGCCGCCTTCCCCAGCGCCTGCGGAAAAACCAACCTGGCCATGATGGTGCCGGCCCTGCCCGGATGGCGGGTGGAGACCCTGGGGGACGACATCGCCTGGCTCAGGGCGGGTCCGGACGGCAGCCTGCGCGCGGTCAACCCGGAGGCAGGGTTTTTTGGCGTAGCCCCCGGCACCTCCTGGAAAACCAATCCCAATGCCATGGCCACCATCCAGCGGGATACCCTGTTTACCAATGTGGCCCTCACCCCTGAGGGGGATGTCTGGTGGGAGGGCATGAGCGAGGAAGCGCCCGACATCCTCACGGACTGGCGCGGCCAGGCATGGACCCCCAAAAGCCCCCAGCCTGCCGCCCATCCGAATGCCAGGTTCACCGCGCCGGCCCGCAACTGCCCCTGCCTGGCCCCGGAGTGGGAGACCCCGGAGGGGGTGCCTATTTCCGCCATCCTGCTGGGCGGTCGCCGGCCCCATACCCTTCCCCTGCTTGTGCAAAGCGGCTGCTTTGCTCAGGGGGTCTTTCTCGGTTCTTTCATGGGCTCCGAGATCACCGCGGCGCTGATCTCGGACCGGCAGGGCCAGGTGCGTCGGGATCCCTTTGCCATGCTGCCGTTCATCGGCTATCCGCTGGGCGCGTATCTGAGCCACTGGCTGAACATGGAGCAGCGGCTGGATCAAGACAGGCTGCCTTTGATCTTCCATGTGAACTGGTTCCGGAAGGGCGCGGACGGCCGTTTTCTCTGGCCCGGTTTCGGCCAGAACATCCGGGTGCTGAAGTGGGTGTTCGGACGGGCACTGGGTCAGCTGGGGGCCAGGATCAGTCCCATTGGCTGGCTGCCGGCCCCGGAGGACCTGGATCTGGAGGGCCTGGAGAATATGGACGCGGAAAGCCTGCTTCAGGTGGATTATGACGCCTGGCGGGCGGAGGCAGCGGCGATCCGGGCCTTTTATGACAGGCAGGGGGATATCCCGGACGCTCTGTGGTCAGAGCTTGAGGTGCTGGAGGAGCGGCTTGCCTGAAACCAAACAAAAACTATTTCCGCGAGCAATCTTGGAAGGACCGCTGTTTGAATCAAATAGCAGCTCTGTTTTTTGGCTGTTCAGCGCCCATTTTTGTAGAAAATGACAAAAATCCACAATAAGTTGAAATATCTCTTCACAAAACCACAATATGTGGTATAGTATGCGTGCGAGAACATCCGCATGGATCACAGAAGAAACAAGCCTTAACCGCCTGCGCCTTCCCGGCCGGGCAATTTTAACCGCTACAAGGAGGAACGCCATGGCCTGTGAATTCATTGTTACCAACGGCGTGCTGCCCCAGGAGGAGCTCAACGCCTACTACCAGCGCGCCAAAGAGCTGTATGGGCGCGAGCCCAAGCGCATCGCCATCCAGGTGGAAGGGGATGAGGTTGCGCTGGATTACACCTTTGAGGCCCAGCCCTTTGAGCGCATCCGGCGCATCACCGGCTACCTGGTGGGCACGCTGGACCGCTTCAACAACGCCAAGCGCGCCGAGGAGCATGACCGCGTCATGCACAGCATCTGATGCCGAATCCAGGTTGATGACGCCGGCATCAGCCGCCCGGCCGCGCCCGAACGGGGAGAACATTCCCTGCCCGGGCGCGGTTTTTCTATCGGACGCAAAAACACACGAGCAAGCATACGTTGATCCTATATATTTGACATGCGCTTCGTCTATATGGGTGAAAGGAGGTAAGCGCATGGAGAATGCCAGGGATGCTGCCGCCAGCCCGCAGGAACGTCTGGCCAGCCTGGTAAAGGAACACCAGGCGATGCTGCTGCGGGTTTGCTACGCCTACCTGTGCAACACCGAGGACGCTCGGGACGCCGTGCAGGAAACCTTTTTCAAGGCGTACAAAAGCTTTGACAGCTTCCGCGGGGAATGCAGCGAGAAAAGCTGGTTGATCCAAATCGCGCGCAATACCTGCCTGGACATGCGCCGCAGCGCCTGGCACCGCCTCGTGGACAGACGCATCCGGGCAGAGGATTTGGACTCAATCGCCCATCCGGAAGCCACCGGCGAAGAAAAAGAGTTGACCGCTGCCATACTGCAACTGCCACCCAAGCTTAAAGACGCAGTCATTCTTTACTATTTCCAGGGCCTGTCCATGCAGGAGACCGCGGACATCCTGCGCATCTCACAACCCTCTGTGTCCGGCCGGCTGAGCCGGGCCCGCAACAGACTGAAAGCATTTCTGGAAGGAGAAGGCTGCAATGAGCGATAAGCGCGTTAAGGAAACCATTCAACAAGCCATGAACCATACGCTGTGTGGCCTGTCGCAGGACACCTTCCTCACGCAACGCGTGCTGCGGCGCGCCACAGACAACAAAGGAGAAGTCCAAATGAAAAAGAAACTATCCGGCAGCCTGGTTTTTGCGTTTGTCATGACGCTGCTGCTGGCAGGCGCCGCGCTGGCGATCACCAATTGGGACAGCCTCAGGCAATACTTTGAAACCGTGCGCACCATGGATACTGAGGGGGAGCTGGCGCGCTGGTCGGACGAGGACAAGGTCAGCCTGCTTCAGGCCATGGAGGAAGCCGGTCTGGTCACCCGGGAGGACGGCCGCGTACAAACAGCCCTTGACGCATCCCTGCCCCTGTCCGAGCGCGGAAACGCCGCCGACCGGGTCATCGCTGAGCGTTACGGAGAGGACTATTTTGACAGCCATACGGTGGAGCAGCGGGAATTTCCCCAGGAGGAGCGAAGCCCGCAGGAGCAGGCGGACTACACCCGGTGGGATCAGCAGTACCGGAGCCAATGGAGCAGCCTGGAAACACAGCCGCTGACCGAAAGCCGCATCTACCGCGACACCATGAACCACCTGACCGAAATTGGCGAATTTCCCCGCTCCCTGCTGCGGGATGTTCAGGTGTCCTACGATTTTGACGAGCAGCAAAGAATGTATACCGTGACCGCCGCCATCGACAGGAACCTCTATCTGGCCAACCGGGAAGCGTGCCAGGTCAGCCTTTTTGACCCCCATCAGTCAGTGGGCTACGAAAGCGGCGATACCCTGTGCTTCCAGTTCTGGCTGGATGAGTTTGGCGCCTTCCTGGGGATTAAGGATCCCAACTCTCCCCAGGCCAGGGCCAGGCTCAGCCTGGAAGAAGCGCGGGTCATTGCCGAGAGGGCATTGAAGGTTCGGCTCAACGTGGACCGGGACGCGCTTGACAGCTTGCCCCTGCGCGCCACATATTCCGACAGCGGCGAATATGTGCAGGAGGAAGGGCGTTTCCGGGCTGCCTGCACCTTTATCTGGGGAGAGAAGGGAGATACCCGGTACATGGTGGATATTGACGCGCAAACCGGACGGGTCATCAAGGCCTTTGACTGGCAGGCGTCAGAAGCCATGCTCGAGCAGTCCCGCGCCTGGATGGCGCAGCTGGAGGAACTGCTGCGGGAAGCCGGCGTCAGCGCGGACCTGTTCAACCGGCAAGGTGAATACATCTGGCAGTGGTCGCTGCAGGAGCGCGCGGACTGGTCGCAGGCCGCACGGCCGATTGTGCATAATTTTCTGGATGATCACCCCGAGTTTGTCCGCTACCTGGAAGACGTGCTGGCCAACCGCTACGCGCAAAGCCCCTCCAGCTGGCCCAACCTGATTTCACTGACCCAGTACGCCTACGGCGTGCCGGATCATCAGGCCATCAGCCAGGACAAGGCCTTTGAAACCGCCCGGGAAGCGGCGCTGTCGCTGGGCGCTTCCCGGCAATACATCGATGAAAATAAAAACCATGTGATCTATTACGATGTCACAGACCCAAACCGCCCGCTGTGGAAAGTTCACATCAGCCTGCTCTTTGGCGACGCAGACACGGCGCACCCGCGCGAACCCACAGCGCCCCGGGGCTATTTCGTGGTGATGGACGCACACACGGGAGAGGTGCTGCTGGTCAGGGAGCGCACCGTGAACACAGGCATCCGCGAGCTGGTCTGACGCCCCATCCCCCGCAATCAATAATGAAAATTTTTACTAAAATATTTTAAATTCCTGGTAAACAGCGCCCAGCCGGTTATAAAAGGCATGGGCGCTGTTTGCCCGCTTTGCAGGCATGACACAGCGCGAGATGCGGGGAATCCGGCGGCCTGCGGCTGGGCGATCTGCCACATAAATCCTGCCGGTATGCTGTAATTTTTTGTATTATGGGTTACAATGTCCGGGAAGACGTTCAAGGAGGCAACCACGATTCGTACCAATTTTCACAGCCACACCACCCGCTGCCAGCACGCGGTTGGCCGGGACGAAGACTATGTCCTGGCAGCCATCGCTGCCGGCTACAGCCACCTGGGCTTTGCCGACCACAGCCCCTTTCCCTATGAGGACGGCTTTGTGTCCGACATGCGGATGCACATCGACCAGTATCAGGGCTACCTGGACTCCGTCAGGGAGCTCAGGGAACGCTATCAGGATCAAATCAGCATCCACCTGGGCGTTGAAGCCGAGTATTATGAGCGCTACCGGGGATGGCTGGCCGAGCAGCTCTCCTCCGGCACGCTGGAATACCTGATCCTGGGCAGCCATTACGACCTGCCGGATGAGCCCCTCTACTTCGGCGACGCCAATACCCCCGCCCTGCTGCGCCGCTATGCCGAGCACACCATCCGCGGCATGGAGAGCGGGCTGTACCGCTGCCTGGCCCATCCGGAGCTGTTCATGATTTCAGCCAAACGCTTTGACGCGGACTGCGCCGCGGCCAGCCGGGATATCTGCCGCGCCGCCAAGGAGCAGGGCGTCCTGCTGGAATACAATCTGTCGGGGCTGTATTACCAGTCCTGGCGCACCGGCGCGGGCTACCCGACGCCCGGCTTCTGGCAGATCGCGGCGCAGGAAGGGGCCAGCGCCATCATCGGCCTGGACGCCCATAACCCCGCGCGCTACGCGGACACCCACGTATATGACAAGGCCCGCAAGGACCTGGCCGCCCTGGGCATCCGGGTGGCGGACAGCCTGCTGCCCTGTTCCGGGGGCAGGGACCTGGCGGTCTGACCGCCCGGCAAAACTTCATTCAGGAGGTTTTTCATGACGCAGCAGGCCGGACGGGCTGAGAACAGCCCGCTGCTTTTTCTCTACCGCATCCTCCAGGGCGCGCTGATTGGCGGGGGCGCCATCCTGCCGGGCGTTTCCGGCGGCGTGCTGGCGGTGGTCTTTGGCATTTACCAGCCCATGATGGCCTTCCTGTCGCGGCCCGTCAGCACCTTCAAAAAACAGTGGCGGCTGTTTGTGCCGGTCATCCTGGGCGTGGGCCTTGGCTTCTGGGGCTTTGCCAAGCTGATGGGCTGGATGTTCAGGGATGACTCGCCCATCCCCCTGGCGCTGTTTGCCGGGCTCATCCTGGGCACCCTGCCCCAGCTGTACCGCAACTCCAGGCGCAGCGGCGAAGGACAGCCGCTGAACGCCCGGGAGAAACGAAACAACCACCTGAGCATCCTGATCGCCTTTGCGCTGCTGATCTCCCTGCTGCTCTTTCTTCAGACCGGCACCAGGCTGGACTACACCCGCTTTACGGAGCTGCAAAGCAATGAGATCAGGCTGGAATACAGCCTGCGCGGCAGCGAACGGCAGGCAAGCGAAGCGCTGGGCAGCCTCAGCCTCCGGCTGGCCATGGGGGATCCTGCCGGCGCGCCCGGAGCGCTGACGCTCATTCCCTGCGAGGCGCAGGGGGCGCTGCTGCCCGGCGCGGTGGAAGGGGATGGCAGCCCCTCGCCCGCCATCAGTCTGAGCCTGCCGCAGGATCTGCCCCGGGATACTGTATACACCCTTTACCTGGAGGATGAACCGGCAGGGCAATTTGAAGAAGCTGAGTCAGGCGCGCGCACCCTGCGGCTGCAGTTTGACAAATCCCATCTGGACTGGCGGCCTACCCTCTTTTGGAGCCTGGTCTCCGGCGTCATCTGGGGCTTTTCACTGGTAGTACCCGGCCTGTCTTCCTCCGCCCTGCTGATTTTTATGGGCGTCTATAAATACCTGATGAACAGCGTCGGCGCGCTGGACTTCGGCGTTATCATCCCCCTGCTCAGCGGCATCGCGCTGGTGGCCTTCCTGTTCGCCCGCATGGTGGACCGCCTGTTTGAAAAGCATTACAGCCTGGCTTCCGGCGCGGTGGTGGGCCTGGTGACCGCCAGCACCCTGGTCATCATTCCCCGGCAGTTCTCATCGCTCGCAGAAGCCCTGCTCTGCCTGCTGATGGGAGCGCTGGGCTTTGTCGCCGCCTTCTTCCTGGGCAAGTGGGGAGAGACCGTCAAGCCGGGCTGAGCGCGGGCATATTCCCCCGGCAGGCGCCGCCCTCAAGGCGCTGAACCGGCTGACCTGTTTCCTGACTTCAGGAAACAGGTTTGGTTTGAACAAACATATTTGTTCGTAGAAGCTGAAGTTTTACTTTGCTACAATAAGGGTACAATAGGATTGTACCATCTGAAAGAAAGGAAAGAGCTATGGAAAACACCAATGTTACAAACACTTACCGCATGCCGCTCATCGGCGACATGGCGCCCGCTTTTACCGCTGTCACCACCCAGGGCAATATCAACTTTCCCGGGGACTACAAAGGCAAGTGGGTCATCCTCTTCTCCCATCCGGCGGACTTTACCCCGGTATGCACCACCGAGTTCATGACCTTCGCCACCATGGCTGATGAGTTCAAGGCCCTCAACACCGAGCTGGTCGGCCTGTCCGTGGACTCCCTGTACGCGCACATCGCCTGGCTGCGCAAAATCCAGGAGCTGGAGTGGAAGGGCATGAAGAACGTGGAGGTCAAGTTCCCCCTGATTGAAGACATCCGCATGGAAGTCGCCAACAAGTACGGCATGATCCAGCCCAGCCAGTCCAATACCCAGGCTGTGCGCGCGGTCTTCATCATCGACCCCAAGGGCGTCATCCGCACCATCCTATACTACCCGATATCCACCGGGCGCAATTTCGACGAGATCAAGCGCATCATCCAGGCCCTGCAAAAGGCCGACAAGGACCAGGTGGCCACGCCCGCCGACTGGCGCCCCGGCGACGATGTCATCGTCCCCACCGCCGGCTCCTGCGGCGTCGCGCGCGAGCGCATGGAAAGCCAGGATGAGGACCAGTACTGCCTGGATTGGTTCCTGTGCTTCAGGCGCGAAAAAAAGTAACCTGACCGCCTAACAGCAGGCAAGCGAATCCTAACGAACGCCATCAAAAAACCGGCCCTTCAGTGTGTTTACTCATTCGTTTAGTATCACAGCGCCCCCCGGTCGGGGGCGCGCTGCTTTTTGAAGATTTGATGTGCGCAAAATCATAGCAATGCGCAAAAGCCTCTTATTAAAATTCATGTCGCACAGAGCGACACAAATAGGGGATGAAAATGTATTTACACGCTATTCCAATATTTATTTCATCAGTATCAAATTAGTTATTGACATTTGTCAAAAACCTGGTATGATGGACATGTAATTGACATATGTCGATTGCTTTCCCCGCGCCCGGCGCCCTGGCCGGGCGGAACGATAAGGAGGTTATTATGCCAGGATTTGATTCTACCGGACCGCTTGGCGGTTTCCCCGGACGGGGCCTGGGCCCCTGCGGAAAGGGAGGCCAGCCGGTCCCCGCGACGACCAACCAAGCCTTCTATGGGCCGAGCCGCTTTGCCGGCATGGGCTGCCGCATGGGACGGCGGCGCGCAAACCGGGCTTTCTACGGCCGCGGCGCCTGGGGCGCCTGGGACGCGCAAGCCCTGAGCAAGGAAGACATGAAAAGCGCGCTGACAGCGCGCCGGGAACAGCTCAGCGCCCATCTGGACGCCATCGACAAGCAGCTGGGCGACCTGAGCGATTAATCCGTCCCCTGCCCCGGGCTGCCGCTGAACGCGGCTCAGCCCGGGCAATCGACAACGCCTTGGGGCAATCTTATGACAAGATGCGCGCCCAAGGCTGTTTCTTTCTCACCGCGCCCGGTAGCCGGTGTCATAATCCACCCGGCTGATATAGGGGCCCTCCGGAAAGGCGGCCAGGTTGCGGCAGGCGATGTCCACCACCGCGTCATGGGTGGCCTTGAGATGATAGAAACCGGAGACGTGCGGCGTCAGCAACAGGTTTTTTTGCTGCCAGAGGGGATGGTCCGCGGGCAGCGGCTCGGGCGTGGTCACGTCAATGGACGCGCCGGCCAGCCTGCCGCTTCTGAGCGCCTCCAGCAGCGCCTCTTGGTCCACCGCGCTGCCGCGGCCCACATTGATCAGGTAGCTGCCCTCCTTCATCAGGGAAAAGCGCCGCGCGTCCATCAGGTTGATGGTCTGGGCTGTCTCGGGCACCGCCAGCGCCACCACATCCGCCCGGGGCAGCAGCCCGTCCAGCTGTTCATAGGTATGCATCTCATCAAAACCGTCCATGGCGCCGCCGGGGGTGCGCCGTACGCCAATGGTATGGCTGCCCAGCGCCTGCATCAGCCGCGCGAAAGCCGTGCCGATGCTGCCCGCGCCCACCATCAGCACCTGCATCCCGCGAGGGGAAATCACCTTTCCCAGGGACTTCCAGGCGCCCTGCCACATGGCGTCGCGGTATTCATGCAAACGCTTGATCAGCATCATCAGGACAGCCACCATGTGCTCGGAAATGGCCTGCCCAAAAGCGCCGCTGGCGCTGCACAGCACCAGGCCCGGATGGCTGTCCCGAAGCGTCAGGAAGTCCGCGGGCACGCCGGAGCTGTTCAGCTGCAGCAGGCGCATGCCGCTGAGCTTCGCCAGGGCGGCAGGGTCGGGATTGCCCACCACCGCGTCAAAGGACGCCAGCTGCTGCGGCGTCAGCCTGTCAAATTGGACATAGTTGACGTTCTCGCCAGGCAGCGCCTTGGCAAACAGCTCTTTGTCATAACAGGCATAGGTAATTTCCGCGCCCGGCAGCGCCTTGGCGAACCGCTCCTGATAGTCCGCGTTGACGGGAATAACAACCAATATCTTGCGCAACTCCATCCAACAACCCTCCTGCCTGCCGCCCGCGAACGGCCGCAATGATTAATCCGCGACATAACCGGTTATAATTATTATGATACCGTTTACCGGTAAATAGCACAAGGAGCGTACGCATGAGTAAAGTAAATGATGTTTATATCCTGTCCAACGGCGTCAAAATCCCTGCCGTCGGCTTCGGCACCTGGCAGGTGGAGGAAGGTCCGCAGACCGTCAACGCGGTCAGGGCCGCGCTGGAGGCCGGCTACCGGCATATTGATACCGCCCAGGGCTACGGCAATGAGGAGGGCGTGGGCAAGGCGCTCAGGGAGTCAGGCCTTCAGCGCGGGGAGGTTTTTATCACCTCCAAGCTCAGCAACGCCATCCGCGGCTATGAGCAGACCGTGAAGGCCATTGATGACAGCCTGCGCCGCCTGGGAAGCGGGTATATGGATCTCTTCCTGCTGCACTGGCCTGTTCCGTTCAGGTACAAGGACAGCTGGCAGCAGATGAACGCCGATTCCTGGCGCGCGATGGAAGAAGCCGTGGACCAGGGCAAGATCCGCGCCCTGGGCATCAGCAATTTCCGCAAAAAACATATTGATGAGCTGCTCAAAACCGCTCGGATCCGCCCGGTGGTCAACCAGATCCGCCTGTGCCCGGGCGACAAGCAGGAGGAGACTGTCGATTATTCCCGGGCGCAGGGCATGCTGCTGCAGGCCTACAGCCCGCTGGGCACCGGCAAGCTGTTTGATATCCCTGAAATCACTCAGGTCGCGCAAAAGCATGGCAGGACGCCCGCCCAGGTCGCCCTGCGATGGAGCCTGCAGCGCGGCTACAACCCGCTGCCCAAATCCATCACCCCTGAGCGCATCAGGGAAAACCTGGATGTCTTCAGCTTCTCGCTTGACAGCGGGGACATGGCGCTCATCGACGCCCTGGACGGCGTGATCGGCTATTCCGCCGATCCGGACAAGATCACCTGGTAAAGCAAACTTTCACCGGCAAAAAGCCGGCGCCATCGCGCGCCGGTTTTTTGTTCCCCTCAGCGGCAAAGCATGCCTTATACTGATGTAAAGCTTTATTGCATCCAAAGCGGCGAGGGGTTTTATTGTCCTGCAAGGAAGAAAACCGATGGCGTAGCCTAAGCTGCGTTGAGGTTGACTGACACAGCAAGGCGATCAAAGACCCGGCGCGACGATGCAATAAAGATTGGAATCAGTATTAGCTCAACACCATCTCTCGCGCGAAGGCGCCCGGTATGCTAAGATATGCCCGGAGAACGCAAAAGGGGAAGCAGGCATGAAATACCGCAGCGTCTTTGACATCATCGGCCCGGTCATGATCGGCCCGTCCAGCTCGCACACCGCGGGCGCCGTGCGCATCGGGCAATTGGCGCGCAAGCTGTTCGGCCAGGCGCCTGAAAAAGCCGATTTCCATTTGTTCGGCTCCTTCGCGCGCACCTACCGGGGCCACGCGACCGATGTGGCCGTGCTGGCCGGCGTGCTGGGCCTGCAGGCGGATGACCCGCGCATTCCGGACGCCTACCGGCTGGCCCGCTCCAGCGGGCTGGTCTTTGCCTTTCACGAGGAGGCCGCCATCCCGATCCACCCCAACACGGTCACCATCCGCCTGTCGGCCGCGGACGCCTCCATCACGGTCACCGGCGTTTCCATAGGCGGCGGGCTGGTGCGGATCTCCAGCGTGGACGGGTTTGACCTGCGCCTGACCGGCGAGGCGCCCGCCTTGCTGATCTTTCACCAGGACGCCTACGGCGCCATCGCCTCGGTCACCCAGCTGCTGGCCTATGCCAAAATCAACATCTCCCACATGGAGGTGTCCCGCGCCCAGCGCGGCCAGGACGCGCTGATGGTGATCGAAACCGACCAGCCGGTCAACGAGGAAATCGTCCGGCTGATCCAAAACCAGCCCCATATCTTCAAAACCATCAAACTGGAAATATAGGAGCCGTCATGTTCAAAAATATCGATGAGTTGGTATCCCAGGCCATGCAGGCAGGCGTGCCCATCTCCCGCGTCATGCTGGAAAGCGAGATGGAGCAGACCGGCCGGACGGAGCAGCAGCTGCGGGAGGACATGGCCGCCTCGCTCACGGTCATGAAGGCGGCCGCGCGCAAGGGCCTGCAGGGGGTCACCTCCCACTCCGGCATGACCGGGGGGGACGCGAAACGCCTGTGGGCCTATCTGGAAAAGGGCCGGCCGCTGACCGGCGGCACCTTTGTGCGCGCCCTGGCCTACGCGGTGGCCACCAACGAGGTCAACGCGTCCATGGGAGTCATCTGCGCCACGCCCACCGCGGGCTCCTGCGGGGTGCTGCCGGGCGTGCTGCTGGCCATTCAGGAAAAGCTGCAGGTGTCGGACGAGGCGCTTGTAGATGCCCTGTTTTGCGCGGGCGCCATCGGCTATGTCATCGCCAACAACGCGATGATTTCCGGCGCGGCCGGCGGATGCCAGGCCGAGGTGGGCGCAGCCAGCGCCATGGCGGCAGCCGCCGTGGTGGAGCTGGCCGGCGGCAGCCCTGAACAGGCCGTCCAGGCAATGGCCATCGCGATGAAGAACATGCTGGGCCTGGCCTGCGACCCCCTGGCCGGGCTGGTGGAGGTGCCCTGCATCAAGCGCAACGCGGGCGGCGCGGCCAACGCCCTGGCCGCGGCTGAGATGGCCCTGGCCGGCGTACGCTCCAACATCCCGCCGGATGAGGTCATTTCCGCGCTCTATACCATCGGCCTGTCCTTGCCCCTGGCGCTGCGGGAGACCGCGCAGGGCGGCCTGGCCGCCACCCCCACGGGGCAGCGATGGAAAAAGCTGCTCTGGCAGGGAAAGGACAAGGATTAATACTGATGTAAAGCTTTATTGCATCCAAAGCGGCGAGGGATTTTATTGTCCTGCAAGGAAGGAAACCGATGGCGTAGCCTAAGCTACGTTGAGGTTGACTGACACAGCAGGGCGACCAAAGACCCGGCGCGACGATGCAATAAAGATTGGAATCAGTATAAAGCGCAGCGCGGCCCGGACGATGATCAGGACGGGCAAACCGGGGTCACCTGCGCCGCCTCGCAGGCGCCGCAGGAGTACGCGGACGGAATACCGGTCCCTGTCTTGACTGCATCAGCAGAAGAATAGAAAACGCCGCCCTCCCTTGCGGGACGGGCGGCGTTTCCATCCGCGGTTCGTTAAGGCTGCGGATGAAGCTTGATATTATACTGATGTAAAGCTTTATTGCATCCAAAGCGGCGAGGGATTTTATTGTCCTGCAAGGAAGGAAACCGATGGCGTAGCCTAAGCTACGTTGAGGTTGACTGACACAGCAGGGCGATCAAAGACCCGGCGCAACGATGCAATAAAGATTGGAATCAGTATTAGTCCATCAGACCGAGCAGTTTTTCCACCAGCTGCCTGTGCGCCGCTTCGCCATGATAGAACACGCGCACGCCGGGGAGATGGTCATGGTAGTCCACCACGAAGTGGGCGAACAGCAGCACCTTGGTGTCCTCGCCCACGGCGATGGGCTCGCCAAAGGGCAGGGACTCGCCGATCTGCTCCGGTTCCACAGCGGTCACTTCGCTCAGTGACGGGAAGAGGGTGACAAACTGGCTCTTCACGTTGACGCCCCTGACGAGCTTGGGCTCAATGGTGACCATGCCGCCGGAGACCTTCAGGATGACCTTGCCGATATAGTAGCGGTTGGCGGCAAGGACCTCGATCTCCTGTACGCCATCCTGGGAAAGATCCACAGGAGTGAACATATACCATTTTTTGGTCAATTCGGGCCGCAGGTCGCGGAAGCGCGGGCCCTGGGTGCTGGCGGTGTTGTCATAGTACATGATGCGGTAAGGAATTGCCTCAACCTCCATGACGACTCTGCACCGTGTGCAGCGTTTCACGCGCTCGCCGGGCATATCCTCGGTAGGCTCCCGCTCTACCTCCCAGGGGCCTTCAACATGGCCCAGGGGATCAATGTCGCGGGTTTCCGTATGGGTGGCGTCGCGCTTGCAAACGCGCTTTTCGCTGCCCTTGTCGGTGCAGGTGGCCGGGGTGATCTCTTGCCACTCGCCCCAATCATGGCCCAGGGGATCAATGGCGCGGGTTTCCGTATGGGCGGCGTCGCGCTTGCAAACGCGCTTCTCGCTGCCCTTGTCGGTGCAGGTGGCCGGGGCGATCTCTTGCCACTCGCCCCAATCATGGCCCAGGGGATCAATGGCGCGGGTTTCCTTATGGGCAGGGTTGAGGGTGCAGACGCGCTCCTCACTTCCTTCCTTGGTGCAGGTGGGCGCGGTGACCTCATTCCAATCGCCCCAGACGCATTCGGTCTTGGGAATGACCTCGGTTTGCTCATTGCCCAGGTTGCTGGTGCGCTTCTTTGAGCCTTCTTCATCATGGGTTGCTTCCTTGGTGACCACCCATTCGCCCCATATCTCGTCATCGGTTTTCACGGAGTAGGTAACCGTTTTGCCCGCGGCGATGGTCAAAATCCTTTCAGTGTCAGGCGCGCCGCTTATGCTGGAAAACACAATGGATTGCTCGCCCGTCGCGTCATCATTAACCTTGGCAGTTACTGTAAAAGACCCGGAAGTTACACCTTCGCCGGACATGTCGAGTCCAACGGCCTTTTTAGCGCCCGGAGCCATCGTTGACAAACCGGTCGCTTTCGTGCTGACCCATGTCAGTCCGCTGGACAACGTATAACCAACTTCAGCAGTAATAATGGGAGTGCTGGAACTCCAATTAATCGTTGCCGTCACGCTATCTCCCGGGTTGACGGTTTCCACCGCCATTGTCTGCAGCGGGGCAGCCAGCAGCATAACCGCCAGCAGCACAAGAAGGGCTGTGATGCGAAGTCCTTTTCTCATAAAAATACCACCTTTCAAATTTACCAGCCGAAGCTGATTGGGTACGTGTTGAACAGTGCTGCCTCATAAGCAGCAGGGCGTTTCCCGGGGACATTCAGCCGCAAAATAATAAACGGGTTTACTCCCTTCAATATTATAATCCTCAAGGGGCTTTCCGTCAACATTTTCGGCACCTGTCGCGGCGGGTGGCTCTCAGCCGCCCAGTTCGCGCGCCACCTGCCCGGCGGCCAGGATGCCGGTGGCCCAGGCGAACATCAGGTTGAAGCCGCCGGTGTCACCGTCCACATTGAGCGCCTCGCCGCAAATATGCAGGCCCGGCACCAGCAGGGAGGCCAGGGTCCCGGGGTTGATGTCCCGGCAGTCGATGCCGCCCGCGGCCACCTGGGCCTGGTCAAAGCCGCGCACACCAACCACGTCCAGTTCCAGGCCGGAGAGCCATTGCGCGGCGCGGCGGGCCGGCCAGCCGGCCAGCTTGCGTGCCATCTGGCGCGGAACCAGGCCAATGAGCGGATCCCTGCCGGGAGCCAGGCGCGCGCGCCGCTCCAGCAGCGCCATGACGGCTTCCAGGCTGTTCCCGCGGCTGTCGGCCTCCTTGAGGCTCAGGCGCCGGTAGCGCGTCTCCTCCAGGCCCAGCATGGGCGAGCAATCCACCACCAGGCTGACCTTCTTACCCTCGCACAGGGCCAGCCCGGCGGCGCGCGCCAGCTGCATCGCGCACAGGCCGCTCACGCCGGTATCGGTGATAAGCGCCTCCCCCGCGGCCGCCTCAGCCGGCCTGCCGGACACCGTGAGCGTGAGCACCGCCGGGAACCTCAGCCCGGACAAGCCCTTCAGAGGCGCTGACCGGGTCTGCAGCGCGCACAGCGCCGGGGTAAAGGGTACCAGGCGGTGCCCCAGGCGCGTCAACAGCGGCATCAGGCTGTCCCCGCCGCCCAGGCGGGGCGCGGCCGGACTGCCCGGACAGGCGATCACGCGCGCCGCGGTCAAGCTGCGCCCCTCCACGGTGCGCACCTCAAAGCCCTGCGCGCCAGCTTCAAGGCCGTTTACCAGGCAACCGGTCAGCACCCGGCCGTCCGGAGCCAGCGCGATGGCGCCCATCAGGCTGTCGAGCACTGTGGCCGCCTGGCGCGACAGCGGATAGGCGCGGCCCTGCTCCTCCTCAAACCAAGCCAGGCCGATCCGCTCAAAAAAACCGCTGACCGCCGCCACGGGACAGGCCGCCAGCACCTTATGCGCGAAGGCGGTATCGCCAAAGAACACCGGGTCCGAGATATTCATCAGGTTGCAGCGGCCGTTGCCGGTCGCCAGCAGCTTGCGCCCCGCCTTGCCTTCTTTTTCAAGCACCACAAAGGGCAGGCCGGCCTCAGCCAGAACACAGGCGGCGGCGAGGCCCGAGGCCCCGCCGCCGATGATGCAGGTAAGCGCCCGGTTATTTTCTGCTGGGCGCATGGTCGTAGGCATACTGGATGGCGTTCATGTGGTCCTTGTCCACTTTGCCGGAGACATGGACCCGGCTGTTATAGAAATGAATGCACAGCTGACCGTTGAAGTTGTTGTCCGGGATTGTGTCGCCATCCGGATAGTTATGGGGCACGCCGTACAGGCTGGCCGCGAAGCTGCGGCCCTTGAGGGTGATCCACACCGGGCGGCGCTGGTAGAGGTCCTTCTCCAAAATGTCCTGGGCGGTTTTCACGCCGTAGATGCGCGTGAGCGCCGCCGTGTCCGCGCTGGTCAGCGGCTCGCCGTCCACATGGTAGGCGCCGGCCCAGCGCCTGATGCGCAGGGAGATGTTGGTGCGCACGTCGGTCATGATGGCGGTCTCCCCGCGGCCCCAGAAGGAGTTGATGTCCCCCTTGTACCAGTCCACCAGTTCCACCGGGTAAAGGGTGGGGTTGACAGTGCCGCTTCCGCCGGGCTCATAGGTGTCCTCGGGCACGGTGCCGTACAGCTTGTGCTGGGTGTTGTTGCCGGCGATGCCGTCCACCGTCAGGCCCTTGGCGCGCTGGTAGGCGCGCACCGCTTCCGCGGTCTGGCTGGAATAGGTGCTGTTGACATAGGCGCTTTGCAGATAGCCCAGACGGTTGAGCTCCTTGTTGAGCCGCAGGACGTCCTCACCCGTTGAGCCCAGCTGCAGGGTGCGGTAGGAAGCGGTGGACGGTGAGTCCGGATCGCCTGTATTGATGAGGGCCTTTTCCTCCTCCGGGGTGAGGATGCGCAGCAGGTCGCCGCGGATCCAGCCGTTGACGCCGCTGGCGCGCACAGAATACCAGGTCTCGGTCCCCACAGCGCTGGACTGGCCCAGCAGCGACACGACCGTGCCCTTTTTATAAATCAGCAGCAGGTTGCTGTTGCCTGAGCCCGCGCCTGAACGAACGATCACCTTGTCCATCGTTGTGATGGCGGTCTTGCTCATCTTTTCCAGCGGGGGGGTCGCGGTGGGCGTGGGCGTAGGCGTCGGGGTGGGCTGGCTGGCGATGTAGGCCAGGTATTCCTCATGGGTCATCATGCGAACCAGCGAGCCCAGCACATAGCCCTCCTGGCCCTGGTAGCTGATCTTGTACCACAGCCGGCCGCCGGCGGTCAGGGTGCCCAGCAGCGGGAAAGCGGTGCCGGCGTCGGCCACCTGTCCCAGGGCGCGCGCGTCCAGGCTGGCTGTGGCGCGCACGTTGACGCTGGTCATGGTGGTCAGCACATAGCCGGTGGCCGGGGGCGGGTCATTGGGCGAAGGCGGCGTCAGCGACGGGATCTTGCCATGGTTGAGGTAGTCAGCCACCTCGGTAATGCTCATCTGGCGCACACAGTCCCCTCGCAGGAAGCCCGCCGTGCCGTCGACCAGCACCTGGAACCAGTTGTAGCCGTTGGAGGTCTGCACCGGGCCCTGCAGGGGCAGAACCAGGCCCTTGTCAACGCGCCCGATAACAGCCGAGCCGGCCTGCGGCTTTTCACGCAGGTTGATTTCGGATTTGAAGGTCACGATATAGCCCAGCATGCTGGGGGGCGGGGTCACATCCGGGCCGGGCGGCGGGGTTTCGCCGCCGCTGTCCAGCTGGACAACGTCAGAACGCACATAGCCTGTGCCCTTGGGGCTGTTGACCAGGTACCAGGTATAGCCGCCCTGCTGGACGAAATTGGTATAGTTGAGCACCAGCCCGCGGTCCAGCTGCGCGACAGTCCGCCCGCCGGGGGCGTTGCGCAGGTTGACGCCGCCCTTGATCAGCGTCAGGCTGCCCATCGACGGCACCTCGGGGCCGGGGGTGCGAGTGGGGACCGGCGCGTCGGAAGCGTACTCATAGCAGTCCGAGCGCACATAGCCGTACCTCCGGCTGACATCATCATAGACATACACCCAGTTGTAGCCGCTATAGGCGGTGGGGTTGCCATAAAAGGGCAGAATGCGCCCGCGGGAGAGCACAGCCACGGGGGTGCCCCCGGGGTATTCCCGCAGGTTGGTGTTGTCCAGGGTGATACGCACGCTGGCCGCGCCGTTTGAGGTGGGGGTGGGAGTCGGGGTGGGGGTGGGGACCGGCGCGTCGGAGGCGTACTCATAGCAGTCCGAGCGCACATAGCCGTACCTCCGGCTGACATCATCATAGACATACACCCAGTTGTAGCCGCTATAGGCGGTAGGGTTGCCATAAAAGGGCAGAATGCGCCCGCGGGAGAGCACAGCCACGGGGGTGCCCCCGGGGTATTCCCGCAGGTTGGTGCCGCCCAGGGTGATGCGCACGCTGGCTGCGCTGTCAGTGTCAGTAGGCCCGGGCGGATCGGTAATCTGGGAACCGCCGTCAAGGCTGTAACAGTCCGAGCGCACATAGCCGCTCAGGCTGCGCGCGCTGTCAATCACGCGCGCCCAGTAATAGCCGCCGGAAAAAACCGGGGCGCCGTAATAGTTGAGCACTTCCCCGACCGGATACTGAAACAGAGATTTGCCGCCGGGCTCCTGGCGCAGGTTGGTGCTGGTTTTGGTGATGGTCAGGGTGCCGGACGCTTTCTCGTTCTGGGGAAACGAGGAACCGGGGGTTTCCTTTGAACTGGGCTGCTCGGTCTTCTGGTAGGCTGCCAGCTCGGCCGGGCTGAGCACGCGCAGGTGGTCCGTTTGCAAATAGCCGTTGAGGCTGCCGACAGAAACATGGTACCAGGGGTTGCCTGTGGAGGGGAAGGCCAGCACCTTGACCAGCTGGTTCTTTTGCAGCGCGCTGATGCTGACGCCGCCGGGCTCCTGGCGCAGGTTGGCGCCCGACACGCTGACCAGGCCGTAATCGCCCTCCAGGGGAGGCGCGGTTTCAGCGGCCGGCGTGGGGGTGGGCGTCGCGCTTTCAGGCGCGCCGGTCTTCTCCGGCGGATCGGTCTTCACACCGCCCAGTGAAGGGTCCGGCTGCGGCTTGTTGACCAGCCAGGCGCTTTCCTCCGCCTGGGTCAGCATGCGAAAAAAGTCACCGCGGATATAGCCGGTATAGGTACGATCCTTGAATTTGGGGGTATTGGTCTCCACCTTGTACCAGGTATAGCCGCCGGACTTGAACTCATCCAGCACCTTGGCAACCCAGCCGAGGTCAAGCCGGTCCCAGTAATCACTGCCGGTGGTTGCCTTGCGAAACAGCACCCTGTCGCCCGTGACCACGCCATGGGTGACCTCCGCCAGCGCCGGCAGCGCGCCCCAGAGCAAAGCCAGGATCAGCAGGCAGCTGAATACCCGGTGAAGACTGGTTTTCCGCTTGTTTATTTCCATGCCTTGCACTCCTCCGAATCACACCTTAAACAAAGTGACTATTATCTATTGGAAATTCTATTACAAAATCATTACAAGGTCAAGAAATAAATGAATTATTCAATATTCTGCATATTCACACGAATTGCAGAATCAAGCGCAACATATCGAACACCGGGGCAAATCGTCCACTGCTTTGACGATATCCGGCAGTTTGCGTTCAAACAACGCCTGCGGTGTCCCGCCTGAAAACGAGTACAAGCCGTACGCTGCCAGGTTAACGCCCAACACTCCGGCAGCTGAGGAACTGATGGCTCTTGGTGTATATGTTAACAGAACTCAGTGGTAATTGGGATCATAAGGGTAACTGTCCCTGCTGTCGGGATATCCGTCACCGTCCGTATCCGTATCCTTTTCGTAGCCGCCGGGGATTGTGTACGTGGCTGAAAGGCGCATCGGGTTGAAGGTGTTTGCCCACATCGCGGTGAATTCGGCTTCCGGGGCAGTGTAAGTGGTCCAGGAAGCGGACGCGCCCCCGCTCATTCCCGGAATCCCATAGCCGGCGAAGTTCGTCCAGGCGAGCATGGTCACCTCCATCAGAGTAAACATCCTCCCGGCCTGCGGGTGCTGCCAGCTGACGAACCAGACCTGCATGACGCCTTCGGGCGGGGTGAGCATCAGATTCGGAAGGATGTTCTTCTGGAAGGTGCCCACGACCTCAAAGGAGCTGTCTCCCGCAACGCGGCTGAATACCATGCCGCCGATCATGTCATGGGTATAGGGCTGATCGAACCGCTGGACCTGGCAATAGTCGAAGCATGCCTGCCGTCTGGAATCACATGCCATGAAAGAGTAGACGTCGCCGCCCAGCACAGTCCAGTCCGGAGGATACTGATAGGTCCAGTCCCCACCCCAGTAAGTGGGCCAGCCGGACACGGGAACGACCGGCTTGGGCGCATTCGGGTCCGAGTACAGATAGTTCTGTTGAGTCGTCGCCATCCACTCCTGCAAGTCGGCGGGCAAAGACTGGGCAGCCGCAGCCGAAAGTGGAATCAGTGAAACCAGCGAAAGGATCAGCAAGACAGACAGGAATCTTTTCATAAATGTGTCCTCCCTGACATTACCGGTATCTTGTCCGTGTTCTTTTGTCTCCTGATGGATGTATGGTCGGAAAGATATGTGCTGTTTGTTCGAAATTATTATAATCGAGTGTATTATGAGCGTCAATAATAAAATAATCAAAACCCGCCGGTCAAAACCCGCCGGGCGAAGGGACAGAAAACAGGGCAACGCAAGGCTGCCCGTAATCTTGAGCGCTCCATCGGCCTGTGTTAGGATATGGACAAGCCTCAAAAGGAATTCCCGTGCGATGGACTGTCATTGCCGGCTTGTCGCCTGGTACATCAACAGGGACAGACCGATCGGTTTGCCTGAAACAGCCTTCTTTTAATAAGGGGATTGATGAAATGAAAAATATCCCGCGTACGCTCCTGGTATCGGTTCTGGTACTGCTCTGTTCCGTTTTCCTGACCCCGCCCGCGCAGGGGGAAACACCCTCCGGCGCCCCGGAAGCGCTCCGCCTGTTTGACAGGCGCAAAACCCGGGAGCAGCTCGTTTCAGACTACTACGCGCCTGTCAACGACAACGCGGAGAAGGGCCCGGCCTCCCTGCCGCTGCGCGTATGCAGTTTTGTTGAGCCTGAAACAGCTTCTCATCTCTACCTCCTGGTGCGCTTTAATGAGGACAGCGGGGATTGTTATGACGCGCTCAACAACCGCTATGTCTTTTCCTTGAGTCAAAACCCGAACTCTGTTTTTATGATGCGCACAGGATGTCCGAGGATTATTTTTTGCCGGGCACCCTCCTGAAAAGGATTGAGATCAATTATCCTGATAACGCGAAACTGGCCTGGCTTGCCAGAAACTGGTTTTTTGAACTATCCATCCCGTCCTTTCCCCGGAAGTATGCTCCGCCATCCGCGGGAGAAAAACGGAAGCCGCCGGTGTTTCCGGAGGCCATGAACCGGCTGCTTGATCCCCGGGAGCAATCGCTGATCGCCCGGATCTTCAGCCAGGAGGACATCGACCGGTACCTGGCGGCTGTCTGCGCGAATCCATCCTTTGAAGGCGACGCGGAAAAAGCGGTCCTGGAATTTACGATGGCCCTGAAAGAATTTTTATCCAATATTTCTCCGAATGCCTTAGGGCCGTACTCAACGGAGATTCCGTTTATCAAGGAACATTTCGATTTGATCCTGCTGGGGGATTCGGGCCCTGAACCGGCGGCGCAGCGCCCGGAACCTCCCCGGATGGACGATACGGATCTCAACATCCTGCGGGAGATGTATGAGACCGCGTTCGCGCAGGAAAACCGTTTTCCAAGGGTGCAGACAGGCGGGGCGGTTTCCGCCGCGCTGCCGGCCGGCCCGGCCGCGGATCAGGCTTTGCCCGCGGGCCTTTCCCTCCCGGACGGAAAGAAGGACCATATCGCCTCAAGCTTTGAAGGTTTGCTGGAATGCATCGCCAAGGCCAAAAGCGGCGACACCATCTGGCTGACCAATGACATCCCTGTAAGGGATACCCTGAACATCGAAAAGAAAAAGCTGACCATCCGCAGCCTGGAAGGAAGCCTCTTCACGCTGCAAAAAAGGCTTGAGTGCAGGAGTTTTATCTGTCTTGGCAAGGGCGCGGCGCTGAGTTTGCGGGATGTGGCGCTGGACGGCGGGCTGTTCATGACTGGGGCTTATAATGAAATATACTGCGATAAAGCCTCCCTGACGCTGGCGCAGGGCAGCCGGATCAGGAATTTCATTGCCAATCAGCTCATCTCTGTTCATGATGGCAGTATTACATTGGATGGCGGAATCATTAAGGACAACAGGATTCTGTGGGGCGCCCTTTTAAAGGTTTCGGGAAAAAAGGGAAAATGCGTTATTGCGGATGGAGAGATCTGCTTCAATGAGCTGGATACATACAACAATTTCAGCAACGCGATCATCAGCCTCGAGGCCGGCACCTGCCTGGTGGAAGGCGGGGCCATCCACCACAATATCGGCGGCTCCGCGCCCATCTATGGCGGTCAGGATGCTGCCGTCAAGATGACCGGCGGCGATATTTACCGGAACGCGGCAAAGGACGCCGGGACGCTCCTGTATACAGGACAGCAGCTGACGATCACGGGCGGCTCGATCCGGGAGAATCATGCCTTTAGCGGGGCTTTGTGTTTGAGCTCTTCAACTAATAACAAAGCGACAAAAGCGAACGTTTCGGGCGGTGAAATCGTAAACAATTACAGCAGCCACTACTATGACGGCATCACCCTGGTCGCTTTTGACACCGCGGTGACCCTGGACATCAAAGGAGGGTGCGTGCAGGCGGCTTATCAGGGAAACGCGCTTTTTTTGCAGTACAAAAAAGCCAAGGCTGTTGTGACAAAGGGCGAGGTTATCGGTGTGGTCGTGACACTGGACGGCGCTGTTTTCACCGACAAACGCAAATAGCCGGGTTTCGCCTTCAAACCCGGCTGAATGATTGATAACTCAGGAAACCGCTGTTGAATTCAGGTTGCCGGCGCTTTTGCCTGTTTTGACAGCTGTCCCGCAAAAACCGCTTGTTTATCAGTTCCCCGGAGCTTAGGGCACGATATTGAATGTAAAATCGTCATACAGCTGGCCGTCAAAATAAAACTCAAGCGTATAGCGCCCTGTCGGCACGTGCTCAAAGTCTTTTTTAATGGCTTCAAAAAATTCGTACATGGAAAAGTTCATGTAATAATAGTCGTACCCGCGCTCCAAATCATAGTTGCGCCAAATCGTGACATATCCGGTATACCCCAGCGGCGTTTTGGTCACAAGCTTCGCTTTATAGCTGCGGTTGTTGCGCAGCTGAGGATAGTGTACCTGGAGCTGGTATTGTTTGGTCTTGTCACGGTTCACTTCAGCGATTGAAAACAGGGTTTCATCCAGCTTGATCTCTTTTTTCGTCCTGAATTCAGTAAAGATCTTGACTGGCACCGTATAGGTTTCGGAAGCCTCGCTGCTGCCGTTGCTGACAAATACAGTATAGGTCTCGCCGGGAATCATGTACTCAAGGGCAAATCTTTTAGATGTGATCTCGTCCCAATACCCGGTGTCATACTCGGCCTCGTAGCTTACGGCATAGGATGAGGAATCGCTTTTGTCGTCCCACGTAACAACAACATCACCGTTGTCTTCCAGGCTGAACCTGATGTTGCTGATGTCCGTCCCGCTGAATTTTTCTTTTTTCTCAGGTTTTTTCCCACCGCAGTTGGAGCAGAAGTTGCCTTCATTCTGGGCGCCGCATGCCGGGCACTTCCATCCCTCGGCAAGCGCGCAGGTGGCTACCAGCAGCAAAGACATGACAATACAGCAAAGCGCGGAAAGTTTTCTTTTCATGGCGATCCCTCCAATACTGACACAGTATGTTGATAACATTTACAAAAGCTGTTGAGCGTACATGCTGCGGTCCGTTTTCCTGTTGTCATTGCCGCGGCGGAAAAAGGAAACAGGCGCAATGAATAATACCGCCTGAAATACAAAATACATGCGTATGTTATCACATAACATCATCGCAAACAAGCAGGCGGGACCGCATTTTACCTTCCCCGGCTCCCGTTCAAAACCCCCTGCCCGCGTTCCTTGCTTGCGGCAAGCCGCGCGATGCCGTATACTACAGAAAAACATGGACGCAATGAAAGGGGGCGCAGGCCGATGGCTTTTGGGCAATTGCTGCAGCAGTGGCTGGATTTGTGCCGGGATGAACCGGATCTGATGGCTGAACTGCTCGCGTCAAAGGACAATCAAAAGGAACTGGAGGACCGCTTCTACCAGGATTTGGCTTTCGGCACCGGGGGCATGCGCGGGGTGCTGGGCGCGGGGCGCAACCGCATGAACATCTTCACCGTGCGCCGCGCGGCGGCCGGACTGGCGGATTACCTCAACTCCGACCCGGACAGCCGCGGCAAGTGCGTCGCCATCGGCTTTGACTCGCGCAAGTATTCCGGCCGTTTCGCCAAGCAGACCGCGCTGGTGCTGGCCGCGCGCGGCGTGCGCGCCTGCCTGTTTGACAGCCTGCGGCCGGTGCCGGTGCTGTCCTTCGCGGTGCGCCATCTGGGCGCCGCTGCAGGCGTGGTAATCACCGCCAGCCACAACCCGCCTGAGTATAACGGCTTCAAGGCCTACGGGCCCGATGGCGCGCAGCTGTCCCCCGAGGGGGCCGACAGCGTGACGGAAGCCATCCGCGCCCTGTCCTTTGAGGAAGCCCTGCCCATGGACGAGGAGGAGGCCCTCAGGACCGGCATGCTGACCATCATCGGCGAAGAGATTGACGCCGCCTACAACGACATGGTGCTGGGGCTGATGGTCTGTCCGGATGTCGTGCGCGAGGTGGGCAGCCGGCTTAAAATCGTCTATACCCCGCTGCATGGCTCGGGCAACCTGACGGTGCGCCGCGCGCTCCGCGACGCCGGCATCACCCATGTCACAGTGGTGCCCGAGCAGGAGCTGCCTGATCCGGCTTTCTCAACCGTCAAGGCGCCCAACCCGGAGGATCCGGCCGCCTTCACCATGGCCATTCCCCTGGCCAGGCAGGTCGGCGCCACCGTGATCCTGGGCACCGATCCCGACTGCGACCGCCTGGGCGTATGCGCGATGGACAGCCATGGAAACTTCAAAACGCTCAGCGGCAACCAGATCGGCTGCCTGCTGCTGCACCACATCCTTTCCGCGCGCAAGGCAGGCGGCACCCTGCCCAAAAACGGCGCGGCGGTCAAATCCATCGTGTCCACCAACCTGGCCAACGCCATTTGCGAAGACTATGGCGTCACCCTGTTTGAGGTGCTGACCGGTTTCAAGTATATCGGCGAAAAGATCCAGCAGTTTGAGGACTGCGGCGAATACACCTTCCTGTTCGGCTTTGAGGAATCCTACGGCTACCTGTCGGGCACCGCGGTGCGCGACAAGGACGCGGTCAACGCGGCCGTGCTGGTGGCCGAGGCCGCGAGCGTATGCCTGAAGGAGGGCATTACGCTGTTTGACCGGCTGCAGCAGATCTACGCGCGCTACGGCTACTATGATGAAATGACCTGGTCGGGCACCTATCCGGGCAAGGAGGGCGCGGAGCAGATCAAATCCATCATGGCCCGTTTGCATGACGAATCCCCTGAAAGCATCGGCGGAACCAAGGTGCTGGCCAAGCGCGACTACCTCAAGGGGCTGGAAACAAGCGGACAGGGCAGCGCGCCGCTTCTCTTCCCGCCTTCCGACGTGGTGTATTTCAAGCTGGACCGTCATTTCTGGACATGCGTGCGGCCCTCAGGCACCGAGCCCAAGATCAAGTTCTACGCGGGCGCCAGCCACCCCGGCAGCCTGCAGGACGCTACAATGGCATGCAAGCAGCTGCTGGAGGCCTTCAAAAAGCTGGCGGAATAAAAAGAAAGACCCGGGAAAACCTTTTGCAAACAGGCGGTTTTCCCGGGTCTTTTATTGTAGTCAGTCCGATATCCTGACCGGCAACACCAGATAGGTGTACTGGTTGCCCGAGACCGGGCAGACCACGCAGGGGCTGACATTGGTGTTGAAGCGCATGGACAGGTCCGCGGTATCGATGTTTTTGATGACATCGTTCAGATAGCTGGCGTTGAAGGCGATATTGAGCGGGCTTCCGTCAAAATCAATGGGGATCTGCTCCATCGCGGCGCCTTTTTCCGCCATGGCGGAAATGGTCAGCGCCTGATCCTCTATCCTGAGCTTGAGCAGGTTGTTGCTGCCCTCCCGGGCGATCAGGCTGGCGCGCTGGATGGCCGAGGAAATGGCCGCGCGGTCCACGCGGATGGCCGTGGTCCATGAGGTGGGCAGGATCTGGCGGTAGTTGATGTACTCGCCCAGGATCAGCGGGGAGAAAACTTTGGTTTTGTCAAATTCCGCCATCATGTGGGTGCGCGAAAGCGTCAGCGTGATGGGCTGGTCGGAATCCGGCAGCATGCGCGAGATATTGCCCACCAGCGTGCCCGGAAGGATGTAGGACAGCACATCCCTGCCTTCGGGCATCTCATGTTTGCAGTACACGCGCTGCATGGCCAGGCGGTAGCCGTCCAGACAGGTAAAGCGGACCTCATCCGCGCTGGTCTCCATCAGGCAACCGGTCAGAATACGGCGCGTCTCATCCGTGGCAATCGCGAAGATGATCCCGCGCACGGCGTTTTTAAACTGCGACTGCGCGATACTGGTGACCGATTCGGGCACCACCTGCTGAATATCGGGAAACTCGTCCGCCGCGAACAGCACCAGGCGCGTCTTGGAGCCCTTGTTTTTAACAATGGCAGCCTCGTTGGACTCGGTGTCCAATTCCACATTGCCATCAAGGTTGCGCACCAATTCCCCCAGCAGCCTGGCAGGCAGCAGCGCGCTGCCGTCCTCGCGCACCTCAGCGGGAATGACGGACTGGATGGCCACCTCGCCGTCAGTGACTGTCAGGCGTACGCCGGTATCCAGCGTTTCCAGAAAAACGCCTTCCTGATAAGGCTTGATGACGCGGGCAGGCAGCGCGTGGCTGACCATGCTCATGCCGTGGTTGAAATCACTCGCGTTGAAGGCGATTTTCATGATGTCCCTCCTTGATGTCTGCTTGGATGTCCCTTTGGGATACCCGCAGTACTTAAATAAAATACAGTAGTAGTAGTAGTAGGGGATGTGGAAGATGTTGATAAGGCGCGCGCGCGGCGCCGGCCCTGAGATTTTTGTTCCTTGCAGGCTGTTGACAAGGCGGCGGTAACTGTGGACGGCTGTGGACAAAGACGCTTTTTCAAAAAGCTTCCGCCAAAATGATGGCTGCGCGCAGCCTTCCAAAGGGGCGCCGGGATGATAAAAACCGAACAGCTGTTCAGGCGCTAGGGGTTGTCTTTGAACGGATATCCACATCATAAACGGCCTTGTGGATGAACTGTCCAGGAATAAAAAACGCTGTCAGGGAACAGGAAAACGGTCTTCACGAAAATATTGCAGCCCGCTTTTCCACAAACCGGTCTACAGTTCCGCAGCCGCGGCCTTGTCAAGCATGACCGTGACCCTCGCATGCCCGCGCAGGATGGAAGCGGGTACCCGGGGCGTGATGGGGCCCTTGATCATCTGGTAAACCGCCTGGGCCTTGGCCTGGCCCAGCGCCAGCAACAGGATGCTTCTGGCTTCCATGATGGTACCGATGCCCATGGACAGCGCCTGGCGGGGCACCTGGTCGGCCGAATCAAAGAAACGGCGGTTGGCGTCGATGGTGCTCGGGGCAAGCGTGGTCAGGTTGGTGCTGTAGGTAAAAGCATCCCCAGGCTCATTGAAGCCGATGTGGCCATTGTTGCCGATGCCCAGCAGCTGCAGGTCAATGCCGCCGTCGTTCTTGATGGCCCGCTCATAATCCGCGCATTCCTGCAGAAGGTCCTCGGCCTCACCGTCCGGCAGGCTGTAGGACCCGATGTTGATATGGTCAAAGAGATTGCGCTTCATATAGGAAACATAGCTTTCCGGGTGGCTGGCAGGCAGGCCGACATACTCATCCAGGTTGTAGCTTTTCGCACGGGAGAAATCCAACACGCCGTCGCGGTGAAGGCTGATAAGTTCCCTGTAGGTGCCCTCCGGTGTGGAGCCTGTGGCCAGGCCCAGCACGCTGTCGGGTTTTTGCAGAATCTGCGCGGCAAAAACCGCGGCGGCAGCCCGGGCGACCTGTGCGGGGGTGTCAAAGACATGTACGATCATTTCCTATCCTCCCTTTTGCCGTATTATATCATAACGGACAACCGCTTTCATAGTCTGAAACAATCATGATATACTTGTAACCAAGCGATGACAAAAAGGAGGCGGCATGGCTGGCAAGATCTGGGTGCGTGAGATCAGGCGCAACAAAATCCTGCGGGATGTGGTGGTGCCGTGCGCTGCAGGCGAATGGGAGGACGCGCTGTCCCGTGCGCTGCGGGAAATGGACCTGATGATGCCGCTGGTGGTGACGCACCACCGCCGGGATTTTGAGGAATTTGGCCAGACGCGCTTTTTGCCTGAGCATTTCATGGAAAGCGTGAATTTTGACCGGCTGGAGGTGGAGTTTTTCGACGATCAGGACAGAAAGGGAAAACAGTGATGGGCCATGTTCCAAAGAAGCGCATCGCGCAGGTGTCCCTTCTGGGCTATGAGGCGGCCTGTCAGGCAGCGCCCGGGCAGCCGTATGACAGCCGGACCTGGATTTATGTGCCGCCGTATTATGACGAGTACCGTTATGTGCTGGGCACCCGGGGCGACAGGCCGCTGATCTGCGTCGGCCTGAATCCCTCCACCGCGGCGCCGGGCGCCCTGGACAATACCCTTAAATCGGTTCAGCGCGTGGCCCTGCACAACGGCTTTGACAGCTTCCTGATGATGAACCTCTATGCCCAGCGCGCCACGCGGCCGGGCGACATGGACCGGGAGGCCAGCGATTTTCTGCACCGTGAAAACCTGGCGGCCTTCGCGCACCTGCTGGAGCGCGCCTCCACCGTCTGGGCCGCCTGGGGCGCCGTGATGGAAACGCGTGGGTTCCTGCGCGACTGCATACGGGATTTTGCGGCTGTCGGCCGGGCGAAGGACGCGAGATGGGTGACGGCAGGGCGCCGCAGCAAGGCCGGCCATCCCCACCACCCGCTCTACCTGAGAAAGGACAGCGTCTTTGAGCCCTTTGATGTGGCAGCCTATCTGGAGACGCTGTAATACGGCGATTGCGGGATAAAAGGAGAATGGACCATGGACGAACTGAAGAACCGCCTGATGAGCCTGGAGGACAGCCTTGAGCGCGCCCGCGCGCTGTACGAGGAGTTCTTTACCCGCGAGGATGAGCGCCTGTCCGGCAGCCTGTGGCTGGAAAGGATGACTACCCTGCATGTGCTGGGGCAGGAGCTGAAGCCCGGAAGCCGGGTCATGGACCTGGGCTGCGGCGCAGGGGTGTACTCCCTGCCATTGGCAAAGGCCGGGCACAGCGTGCTGGCGGCGGATTTGGTGCCCCATCACGTGGAAACCCTGAAGGGCAGGGCAGAGCCCGGGATGGCGCTGAAGGTTTTGTGCCAGGACGCGCAAAGCGCGGTGGATGCCCAGGAGGATGCCGGCTTTGACGCGGTGCTGTGCCTGGGGCCGATGTACCACCTGCGCACCCGGGCCGAGCGCCTGCGCCTGATGGTTTCCTGCCGGCGCCTGCTCAAGCCGGGCGGGCAGCTGTTTGTGTCCTTTATCAACAATGACTGGGTCATCGCTGAAATGACGCTTAACGGGGAGGACGCCGCCTATATTCTGGAGGGTGACTACGACCAGTCCACCTTCCGTTGCGAGGACTTCCCCTTTGTGTTTCATACGCTGGATCAGGCAGACGCGGAGCTGCGGGACGCGGGGCTTGTGGTCGCGCGCCGCGTCAATGCCGATGGCCTCAACGAGATCATGTCGGAAAAATTCTCCGTTTTCACGCCCGGACAGCGCGCCGCCTGGTTCAGATATCATCTTTATTTGTGTGAGCAGCCCCAGCACCTGGGCGCCTGCAATCACTGGCTGTATGTCTGCCGGTAGAGCAAAAAACTGTAATTATTACATTCCCTGAATGGTTTCGTAACACAAAGTTTCTTGAAATTGCTTTATATTTGGCCTAAAATGTAATCATTCTGAAATTCTCGCATCAGTATCACAGGAGTTTCAATGAAACGCGTTCAATTATCCGACATGCCTCAAAATGCCCTGGTATGGCGCCGGGATGTCCATCAGGCGGAGGACATCAGGGGTCTGGTGATCCCACCGGGCTATGAGGCGGTGATTTATCATGCCGGGGATTACCTGGGCCCCTTCCGCCAGGGCGATGTTTTGAGCCTGCCCGGCCAGGGCGGCTGGTTCCGCCGGCGCGCGGCGACGGACAGCCAGGTATATTTTTGCCGGCAGCGGCTGGACCGCCCGCTGTACTGGGGCCTGGGCTCGCTGCCCGCGCCCGGAGGCGCGGTCTTTGGCGCCAGCGGCCAGCTGCGATTGTCCCTGGACAACGCCATGGTGCTGGTGCGCGGGGTCGCTGCCGGACAGGAGCGGCTGGATGACGCCGGGCTGGGCCGCAGGCTGGAAAGTTTGGTTGTGGGCCATGTGCGCCCGGCGCTGATCGAAGCGGTCGAACGGATGGGGCTTACGCAGGCCCAAAGCGGGCTGACGCTGCTGGCCCGGCGGGTGGAGGAAGCCCTGGAGCCGCAGCTGTCCGCGATGGGGCTGGGCTGCGCGGCGCTGCTGATTGAGAACCTGATCATCAACAAGGAGCCGGCATGAGCCGCTTCCAGGAGGGGTTAAGCGCGCGCAGCCAGGTGGCCAACAGGCTGCTGGCCTTAAGCGGGCAGGTACCGGACAGCGCTACCCGGGAAGCGCTCAGGAAATTGGAGCGCCTGACCCTGGACGGGCCCAGCGGCAAAACAGGGACGTCCAGCTACCAGGCGCTGGACATGATGCTGTCAGACGCCGCCCATGTGCTGGGCGGCGGCAACCCGGCCCAGAACAAGGACTACCTGGACCGGCTGCACCGGCAACTGCTTGCCTGGCAGGAAGGAAAAGATGAAAGGAAAAGTTCCAGGATGAGTTTTTTTGACCGGTTTTCAAAGGACAAGCGCGAGCGCAACCGCAAGGACAGGCTGATCGACGAGCTGCAAAAGAAGGTCTTTGAGTTGGAGCAGCGGCACGACCGGCTGAGCGCTGATATCATCGATTTGGAAAAAAAGCGCGATGAGCAGGTGCAGCTGGCAGTGAAGGAGCCCCCCGGATCACCCCTGTACAACGCGGCCAGGGGACGTCACACGGTGCTCAGCGCGCAGGCCAAGGCCAAGCAGTTTGAGTCCCAGGCGGTGGCCAAGGTGCTGGAGACCAATCAGACCTACCTGTCCTCCCTCATTGAGGAGCGCGACATGGCAGGCCTGAGCAGCTATATGCCTGCCAGCATGGAGACCATGGAATATGACCTGGAGCGCAGCAACGAGCGTATCCGCGAAGAGGTGGAGAAGCTGCGCCTGGGCATGGACATCATGGAGGATATCCGCCGCGACAAGGATGAGCTTTACGGCAGCCTGGCCGACAGCAGCGCCGGCAGCGACTTTGACCGGGCGGTGGCCAACCGCTTGGAGAATCAGGCAGTGCTGGACAGTTTCCAGCAGGCCGTGGAACAGGCAGCGAAGAAAACAGAGCAGGAGCAGGAGGAAAAGAGCAAGAATGCTTAAGAACTTGAAGTATGCCTTTATGAGCAGCGAGCAAAAGCGCATCCAAAACCGGCTGGAGATGCGCCGTTCCGTACGTGATTTGGAGCGCTGGGACCGCAGCCTTGAAAAGAAAAAGAGCGAGATGATCAAGCTGGGCCAGGAAGCCAACCGCCAGGGCATCAAGGAGCAGTACGCCCTGGCCTTCAACGGCCTGAAGATGATCATGAACCAGCAGCTGCGCGCCCGCAGGATGCAGCTGCAGTTAAAGCTGCTGGAGTCGCTGCGCGATTTGAGCCTGATGTCCTCCGGCTTCATGAGCATGATGGGCAAGGTGAGCAAAGAGATCAACAAGGTGACCTCCGGCACCAACTTCCTCAAGAACCAGGCGGCCTTTGAGTCAGGCATGATCTCCATTGAGCAGATGATGGGGCAGATGGACAGCTTCATGGAGGACATGGACATGAACATGGAGGACCAGGCCGGCCCCAAGACAGTCACCGATGAGGAAATCGCCCGTCTGTTTGACATTCCCGAGGTCCAGACAGCCCAGGCCGCCCCGGCTGCGGATCCCCGTATCTCCGATTTGTCCAAGCAGATCAAAGACATGCTGGGCGAAGGCAAGACGGGAGAATAAGTCAGATGTCAGAATCTTCCCGCCACAGCTACCAGATGTTTCTCTCTTTCCTCAATGAGGCGCGCCAGCACGAGCAGGCCGGCACTGAGGGCGCATGGAAGCTTTACCTGCATGCGGCGCGCTGCTTGCTGGAGGTGGCCAGCCAGTCCAAGGGGGAAACCCGGGACAGCCAGCTGAGCCAGGTGCAGGATCTGCTTAAAAAGGCTGACGCCCTCAGGACCGGCGCCCGCAAGCCCGGCGGACAGGAGAAAAAGCCGGTCAACGATGCTTCCGCGCCCAAGAGTGACCAGCAGGTGTTCAAGCCCGTCAAGGACACGGGCGTCAATTTCAGCGACATCGCCGGGATGGAAAGCGTCAAGCAGGAGGTGCTTGAGCGCGTTATCCAGCCCATGCGCAAGCCCGAGCTGTACAAAATGTACCGCATCAAGGCGGGCGGCGGCATCCTGATGTTCGGCCTGCCCGGCACCGGCAAGACCATGATTGCCCGCGCCATCGCCCACGAGGTCAACGCCTCCTTCTACCATGTGCGTTCCAGCGACGTGAAGGATAAATGGGTAGGCTCCTCCGAGCGCAACATCGCCGCCCTGTTTGAACAGGTGCGCTCCGAAAAGGCCGCGGTGCTGTTCATCGACGAGTTTGACGGCATCGGCGGCAAGGTGCACAGCGGCTCCAGCTCCAGCGAGCAGGCCATATTGGCTGAATTGAAAAGCCAGATGGACGGCTTTGAGAAGGATCCGGACCGTATCACCCTGTTGCTGGGCGCTACCAACAAACCCTGGGATATTGACACCGCCTTCCTGCGCTCGGGCCGCTTTTCGCGGATGATTTATGTGCCCCTGCCCGACGCCCCGGCGCGCAGCTTCATCATCAAGGCAAATTTGAAGGGAGTTCCGATGTCCGCTGATGTGGACTTTGACCAGTTGACCCGGTATACGGACGGTTTTTCCGGCGCCGACCTGGTGGCGTTTTGCGATAAAGTCAAAATCATCGGCGCGCTGCGCGCCGACCAGATCAACCGGATGTCTGAAATCACCATGGCGGACTTTCATGAGGTGCGCGCGGAATTCCGCTCCACCGTCGTGCGCAGCGATATCGACGCGATGAAGGAATTCATGCTGCAAAACTCATTCAAGATACCCGAACACATGTAGGCAGGACAGGCCCTGGGAACTGCGGGCCCTTTAAGACATGGATGGACAGGAGAAGGCAATGCAGCTGGAAAGAATCAAATGCACCCACTGCGGGGGAGAATTTCTGGAGTATGATCCCTCGGCGACCATCATACGCTGCGACCGCGCGGGCTGCGGCGCCACCTTCCGTGTCAGCCAGGCGAAGGAGTTTGCCAAGGTGGTGCTGGATCATGAAACCGATATCAAAAACCTGCGCCAGCTGCTGGACAACGCCATGGAAACCAAGGACATGGAGCTTGCTGACCGATATGCCGGCGAAATCCGCATGCTGATCCCCGACGACGCCTACTCGGCGTATTGCGAGGCCCTGGCCCAGAAGAAAAAGGGCAAGTTTGAGGCCTACCACAACTATTTGAAAAAAGCTGCGCAGATGACCCAGCAGGAAGCTGAGAAAATCCTTGACAGCGCCCTGAGAGAATACAACTTCACCATCCATGACAAGCAGCCGCTGCTGGCCTTTATCGCCGCCAACTACCAGCAGGACCTGCAGGATACCGCGCGAAAGCAGCTGGACGCGGCCGTCAAGCGCCTGGCCCTGCTGAAGGATTTGTACGCGATCGTGCCGCGCGATGTCTTTATCTGCCACAGCAGCTCTGACCCCATTGCCCGCAGGGTGTATGAGGTCCTGACCGATGACGGCGTCAAGTGCTGGTTTTCGCAGGTCAACCTGCCGCCCCAAACCGCGAACTACTGGGATTACATCAGAAGCGCGATCCGCAACTGCAAGATCATCCTGGTCATCACCTCCATTGACAGCATGATGCGTGATGACCCGGAGAGAGAAATGCGTTACGCGGCCCAGCTGGGCCTGCGCCGGCTGGAGCTGAAGATTGACGATACGCCGCACAACACCTATTTCAGACATTATTTTGATGGCTTGCAGTGGATCTACCTGGACAACGATGTAGAAAAAACCTTTGATGAGCTCAAGCGGCGGGTGTATCAGCTGCTTCATCCGGTCCAGGCGACTGTCCAGCCGCCGCCGGTCGAGCCCCCGGTCCAGGCGCTTGAGGAGCCGGCGTACTCGACGGTGGAGATACCTACGCGGGCGCTGAAAGTGCGCTATCTGGACGGGGAAGGCCAGGAAATCAGCAGCCAGGTCATCAACCTGGTCTACGGAAATCATAAGATCAGGCCCAAGGCGGACCTGGTGCCCGAGGGCTATGCCCTGCAGGGCAGGACCGAGGCATCCGTAACGGTGGACGCGGACGGCGTCAGCCCCGGGGAGATCGTCTTCCGCTATCAATCGCCTCAGGCAAGCAAGCCCGCGCGCGTGCGCCTGGCATATACCGATCAAAGCGATGGAAAAGCTCTTGTCACGGAGGAGCGGGAACTGCCCCCCGGCCAGCACCGGGTGGCGCCGGATGCCGGGAAGCTGCCATCGGGGTACAGCCTTGAAAGCAAGGAAGCCCTTGCCGTGAAGGTGGAAAATGGCAAGGCCAGCCCGGAACAGCTGGTTTTCCGCTGCGTCAGCATCCAGAAGCCGATAGCGGTCACCGTCAATTATATGAGTGAAAGCTATAAGAAACTGGAGAGCAGCCAGGAATTGAGTCTGAAGCCGGGAGAGCACAGGATCCATCCCAAGCCCAAGGGAGATATGTCGGGCTATGAGCTGATTACCAAGACGCCCATTATGCTGAAGCTGGCGGACGGCGATGAAAAAAAGTCCGTTACCTTTTATTACGCCAAGAAGAAGATCAAGAAACAAGGGAACAATGCCTGGGCCAGGCTGGGCTGGAAGCTGACACGGTTGATAATCATCCTGTGGCTGCTGTGCCAGGCGCTGGTTGTTCTGAGCGCCTTTGGCGCCCTGGATCCAATCAGCTCGGAGATGCCGGTGCTCAAGGAGATCGCCAAGGCCTTGGAAAACGAGACTTTTTTAACCATCCGGGAGGTCGGCCTGCCCATGCTGAACCTTGCCAGCGGCTACACCATTCGCATGATCCGGCCTGTCACGGTCGCCTATTTCGCGTCGCTTAACGTGCTTGGCATTCTGCTTTTTTCCCTGTTCTTTGGCGTAAAAAACCTGCGCCAGACCGCCGAGCGCATGTCTAGGATGCTCCTGTGGCTGGTGATGCCGCTCAACGCTTTGTATTTCTGGGCATATTATGTGGGCAAGCACATGCTTTCAGACGCGATTTTGCAGGACAAGGTTGTTGCTTTCCTCAGTTTTATGGTGCCCGCGCTGGTGGCTTACGCGGAGTGTTTCCTGATTAAGAAGATCGTTGCCTATTTTACTGCCATAAAAGCGCAAAGCCGCTAAGTTTCCGGCTGGCCGCGGCACTCCTTCCAGGCCGTTCTGCCCGCGGGCCGATGACCACGGTATGCGCGTTTTGCTACAAAAACAAGGCAGGACGCGGATCGTCCACCA
>JBMNLV010000005.1:0-284384 GCA_050953005.1 Christensenellales bacterium
TCAGCAGCGCCTCCTCAACGGCCAGGTTGCGCGTGGAGTCCGTGCTGCCTGTTTCAAAAAATCGGTTGCTCATGCGCCGCCCTTTACGCGGAATCGTTCCCCTGCCGGGAAGGGTGTTTGTTACCGTGTCTGATTGTAGGCGGGCCTGGGGGTGGTGTCAGGGAAGCGGGAACCCGCGCTGCGCCCGGGAGGTTAAATTTAAATTTGCAACAAGTTCTGGTGTATGAATTTGCAATTGACAACAAGCTTTGCTGTACTGTAGTATAATAAGAATATAGATAATAATATAATAAGGAGGTCATGATCGTGGTTGTAAACAATGAAAAAAAGTTGACAGTGAAGACAACAAACGGAAGCAGACGGTTGCTTGCAATCAGTATTACAATGGTTATATTGTTTAGCTTCTTTGCTCATTTGCTCACAACTGCTGGGGGAATGGTCAAGTTGACCCGGGTTACCATTGACGCACGAGGTGCATCAATGGATGGCGAATTATACTATCCGGTTGGAACAACTGATGAGGACAGTTTACCAGCTGTTGTTGTAACACATGGAGCAGGTATTACCCATATCGTTACCAAGGGAATTGCTCAAGAACTCGCTCGCAGAGGATTTGTGGTTTTAAACATTAGTGCTTATGGTGCGGGTTTGAGTGAATTCCCGGAGCGAGATGAAATTGGTATGGGCGAAGAGAACTATAATGCTCGTGCTACGCCCGGAGGTCTGCTTGATGCAGTAAATTTTATCCGTACATTAAAATTTGTTGATCAGACAAGAATTGGTATTACTGGCCACTCCCAGGGACATCGTCGCACTTCTATGGCAACAGCCATTGATTGTGGCTATTTAACATTTAATGATATTATGATCAATGTGTTATTTGATACGTTCGGTATCAATTTCACAGAAGAAGATATTTCTGCGAATGCTGATGAATTAGCTGCGATACGGCTTAATGTTGATCAGTTGGCTCATTATAATGCGATTAGAGAAAAAAAACGCGCTATCTTTGACACACGAATCAAGTCGCTCTGTATGCTTGGTGGAAATGCTCCACTCATATCACCACTCCAGACGGTCAGTGTGGGTGGCTACGAGGTAAAAAGAAACTGCCAGACTAATTTTGGCATCATCATTGGTGATTATGACTTTGGATATGCTACTTATATTTCAGATAAAACGACAATGGAATCATACTATACCGACACCCCCCTTTCAGAGGAAACATGGTATTCAATAGATGATAATGGTAAAAAGAGTGCAGCACTGGGCAATATTTTTGATCTTGATGTAATAAAAGACCCCGCTCTGGCCTCCGCAATTAAAGACAGAACCGCAAGAATCTTTATTACCAATGCAGAAACGCATTCTAGAAACCACTTCTCCAGCGCAACAGCTACAGATGTTGTTAAATACTTTGAACAAACGCTTGAATATAATCGTGGTGAACTCTCCGATTCTGCTACTAATCCGCTTGATGCACACAACATAATTTTTATATGGCGCGAATTGCTTAATGGCATTGCGATGCTTGCAATGCTGTATATGCTTGTTCCACTATCCTCTCTGCTACTGAAGAGCAAATTTTTCGCTGGTTGTGTCGGTGCATGTCATGATGGTGTTTCAGTTGGAGTCAATAAGAAGACATTCTGGGCTTTCAATGCAGTTACTGTCATTATCGGGTTTATAGCAATCTATATTTCGTGCGATATGATGACACCGTTTCTGCCTTTCTTTGCCTTCATTCCACTGTGGACAGCATGGTATCATCCACTGGTATACTTGGCCATAATGGCGGGTGGTGCTGTACTAATCCTTTTTGGCACCTGGTTGATACAAAGAAGGAAGAAAGATTTTACCAGTTTCAAGAGCCTCAATGTTGTGACTAATATTGTAAATGTACTTAAAACAATCCTTTTGGCTGTCATCTTGCTTGCAATAGCGTATCTGGCTTTAGCTTTGATTGAATATGTATTCAATGAAGACTTCCAGTTCTTTACTGCAATCTTTACAGCAATGAAGGTTGAGTATTGGGGTTATGTGTGGAGAATATTTATCCTGTTCTTCCCGCTTCTACTCTTGATTGGCGCAACAACAAATTATATGATTCGAAAAGATATCCCCGAATGGAAAGATACTTTAATCAATGTGATTGCCAGTTCACTTGGCGTATGGCTGTGTTGCTTGGTGAATTACATTGTGCTGCATTCCGGCGCGACGAAAGCATTTGTTAACTGGAACTCTACGTATTCGATGCTTTTTCTCGTTCCAGTTACAGCATACTACAATCGTAAAATGTTCAAGATATCAAATAGCATTTGGCTGGGTGCTGCGCTTAATGCGTTGATTATCGCTTGGACCTTAGTATCTTCCCTCGGGTATCACACCTATGTAGCACAGAGTATTTTTAGTAATTTCTTTGGAGTCTAATACTGATTCCAATCGTTATTGCATCGTCGTGCCGGGTTTTTTATCGCGCTGCTGTGTCAGTCAACCTCAACGCAGCTTGGGCTACGCCATCGGTTTCCTTCCTTGCAGGCCAATAAAACCCCTCGTCACTTTGGATGCATTAAAGCTTTACATCAGTATAATTACTCCCTACTGTTGAATCGATATCCTGCTTTCTATACTGAAAGCAGGATATTATTTTCAGTATACCTTGGTCTATCATTGCTTTTACGAATCTTAATCTTTAATATAGTGTCTGCTGAACAACTCCAAACACAAGACAAATCCACATCTTCCGGCCATTTTCTGGTATCATGTGTGCAAGGATAATTGCAGAAAGCACGCAAAACCCTTGCACTTGAACTGGAGATGAAACGGTATGTACGAGAAGAAAGCACGCCAGGCGACCTTTTTTGAAGACGCGACGCTGTTTGGTGGCGTCAGGCTGAATTCCGAGAACAGATGGGTAAGGATGTCGGAGCTCATCCCCTGGGAAGTCTTTGAGGAGCGGTATGCTGCACTGTTTAGCAACCCCCGGGAGGGGAAGCCGGCAAAGTCGGCCCGGATGGCCATCGGCTCTTTGATTATCAAGAAGCGCTATGGTTTTTCAGATGAGGACACGGTGGAAGAGATCCGGGAGAACCCCTATCTGCAGTACTTCCTGGGGTTTGCGGAATATACCAACGTCAGGCCCTTTGACCCCAGCGTGATGACGTGGTTTCGGGAGCGGATCACGCCGGAGATGTTGTCAGAGTTGAATGACTATGTGATTGGCCGTAAAAAGGTGAAAGCAGAAAAGGAGCCTGGTTCCGATGACGACAATCATGATGACGCTGACAGTGAGGGAGGAGGCCCGGTCAACCGAGGGACGCTGATCCTGGACGCGACCTGTGTTCCGCAGAACATCCGTTTTCCCACCGATGCTTCGCTGCTCAACGAAGGGCGGGAGCTGCTGGAAGGGATGATTGATACAGCGCACAAGGCAGGCGCAACGGAAGGTAATAAGCCCAGAACCTACCGGAACCTGGCCAGGCGGGACTGGCTGCGGTTTGCCCGGGACCGGAAACCAACGCGCAAGAAGATTCGCAAAGCGATTCGTCAGCAGCTGGGCTATGTCAAACGGAACCTCGGTTATCTGGAAGCCATCCTGAGCAAATATCCGGACGCGCTGAGCGCAAAGGAGCTGGAGCGCATGGCAGTGATCCAGCTGCTGTACGCGCAGCAGCAGGAGATGTATGACAGCAATACGCACCGGGTGGATGACCGGATTGTAAGCCTGCACCAGCCCTGGGTGCGACCGATTGTTCGGGGCAAGGCGGCAGTGTCGGTGGAGTTCGGTGCGAAGGTGGCGCTGAGCCTGAGCGATGGCTATGCGAGGATTGAGGAAATCTCGTGGGATGCCTTCAACGAAAGCAAAACACTGATGGCTTCGATGGAGCGATACAAGGAGCAAACGGGCCACTATCCGGAGCGGGGACTGGTAGACAGGATCTACCGAACGAGGGAGAATCTCACCTGGTGCAGGGAGCGTGGCATCCGGTTGAATGGTCCCAAACTGGGACGACCACCCAAAGACCGACAGGTGTATGAGGAAGCGCTGGCACTGGAGCGACAGGAGTCAGGAGAGCGGAGTCATATTGAGGGATGTATCGGTGTTTGCAAGCGCCGATATGGGCTTGATCTGGTGATGATGCGGCAGAAACACACCAGCGAGGTGGACATTCATGCCGCCATCCTGACCCGGAACCTGTTCAGGCGGCTGAGGCTCTACATTTGGCTCTTTTTGGCAGCGCTATTTCGCCGGTCGGAAAGCACAAAAACAGACACGCCGGTACCGTTGGCGTGCCTGTGTGGCTGAATTGTTGGTTATTCAGGAGACACTAATATAGCTAAATGGTACATAACTGAAAATAATCGCTCATTCTCAGAGGACGGCCATTCACCAATTATGGGAGAGTGAGAGAACGAAAAATCTCACCAAACCCTTGACAGGCCCTTTTGGTCGATGATAAGATACTCCTTGCCGTTGCGGGGGGCTTCTCTGACTTCCTTGAGCATCATGACCCATTAGCTCAGTCGGCAGAGCACTTGACTTTTAATCAAGGTGTCCCGCGTTCGAGTCGCGGATGGGTCACCATTCTCTGTAACGGGGGAACCAAACGCGGACGTGGCGGAATGGCAGACGCGCCAGACTTAGGATCTGGTGCCTCCGGGCGTAAGAGTTCAAGTCTCTTCGTCCGCACCAAGTTCCCCACAGCGCAGACCTGCGGTAGTAGCTCAGTTGGTAGAGCGCAACCTTGCCAAGGTTGAGGTCGCGAGTCCGAGTCTCGTCTACCGCTCCACTTACCGGGATGCCAGCCCGTTCACCCCATGAAAGCCGGATGCGTTCTGCCGCCCCGCCTACCCTGTGCCGGATGGCCGGCAGCCCGGGGCAGGCACCCCAGGACCCCTGCGGGTGTAGCTCAATGGCAGAGCTCCAGCCTTCCAAGCTGGTCACGTGGGTTCGATTCCCATCACCCGCTCCACGCGCCTTTAGCTCAGTTGGTAGAGCACCTGACTCTTAATCAGGGTGTCCCGGGTTCGAGTCCCTGAAGGCGCACCAGACAACGATAATCCGAACCAAATCTTCGAGATAGGAGATGGGTTCGGATTATTGGTTTATTTTGAGAAATATGAAAATACCCATTTTCGTAATGGTGTTGCAAAACAAGAAGATTCCAAACCACGTAACTCAAGAAAAAGAAAAGCATAGTTCTTCTCAAGCCAGACTGCTAAAGTGCGGAAGCAAAGCCTGTCATTACTCCCTTAGCTACAAACAAATATGGCATTCCCAGGCTGTCAAGGTGAAAAGCGAAGCGTACCTTGACTGTCCGGGGAATGCCATGTTATCAAGATATCCTGATTATTCGGATACCTGTTTTATGTCTGCTTTCTTCTCTTTCATCGCCTCCTGTAATGCCTTCCACGCCTCAAACTCCTGCTGCCCTTCTTCACTTTCAAAATAGGCCAGGATGTCTGGCAAGATGCAACGGGCAACACGTTCAATGGCATGGTCTGGATAATCGCTGTTGTTAACTGGCTTCTTTTTTCTGCCCAATATAGCCTCCAAATGCATATTCTGTTGTCAAGGTGCACGGGAGTATGGCATCAATTGAAATGATGACAGTCTCCCAAAGGTTGTCGGGTCTACTCGATTTCATGTCCTTTCGTTTTCTTTTGAGCTGCCCTTTGTTGTTTATCAAGCGTCTGCTGTGCCATGTGGCGAATCTTCCAAAGCTCTTTTACCTCAGCATAAAGTGGGCACATTTCGTTCTCGATTTCCTGCGGTTTCTGCTTCAAAGCTGCAAGTTCCTTGCGCCACTTGGTGATGGGTAACTTGCCTTCAGGAGTGAAATAAGGCTTCAGTTTCCGTTGTGCCATGTAGAGCTTGCGAAGGGTTTCATCATGCTCTGCCTTGAAGGCTTCCCGTCTTCCTTTGAAACGAATGCTGTTCAGTTTGTCTGCAATGGGTTTACCTTCAGTGTAGTAGGTGCACATACGAAGCAGCTCATCCAGCTCTTTCATTCGGCTGGTATAGGTTTGATTTGTTTCCTTATGGGCATCAATCCGTTTGTTAATGGAGGATAGATAATCCATCAGCTCATCCACTGTTCTGAGGTTTTTTGCCTCCAGGTAATTGAGGAGCTGTGACTGGTTTTTAAGGTTGGCCACCTTAGCTTTGTTGCTCCAGGCCCCGGCGTTGCGTTCTGTCAGATAGTCCATCAGCAGTTCACTGAGCAAAGGAATCTGGGGTGCGGAATGCTCCATCCTCATTTGCTTTAATAATGCCAGCAGCTCGGAGATTCTCTGTTTCGCCAGACTGATCAGCTTGTTGGTCGCCTTGATCCATCGGTTCATATCGCCCTTGTTGGTGCTTAGCCCCTTGGCTTCCATTGCCCTGACCGTTGGCCCTTCATGGCGTGTTGGAAGGATATCCAATCCCTGACGTTCATAGGAACGATGGTCAATACGCCAAGGCAGTTCCTTTTCAGCAAACTTTTCATTGCACAGATCCGCCCATGCCTGTCGCCAGGTTTCCAGGGTTTCTGGTCTTCCCCAGTCGGTGGTAGGCACTGCGTTGAATATTGGCTTACCCTTTTCATCCAATATACGGTTTCCCTGCTCATCCAGCACATACTCCCGGCGTTGCTTGAATCCCCATTTTCCGTTTTCGTCTATGGGCCGGATGGGACAGAGCACATGGAAATGTGGATTGGAAATGCCGCCATCTTCTGTGTCCGGCTCATGAATTGCATAGTCAATAACCATGCCACGGCTGAGAAACTGCTCTTCCAAAAACCGCTTCACTAAGGCCAAGTTTTCCTCCCTGCTGAACTCATTTTGTAGCGCAATGTCAAAGCTGTATGCCAGTTGGGCTGCCTTGCCTCGCTCTGCTTTTTCGACGGCGTTCCATAGTGTTTGCCTGTCCAGATATTCCTCAGGTGCATGTGGTGGCAGCAGGATGCCGGAATGAATGACGCCACCCTTTCTGGTGTAGTCACTAACTTCGCCATAGTATTCGCTGTACAATTTTTCGCCTGCCCGGTAAGCGGCGGATGCAATAGCTGACTGTCCTGCGCTACGCTTCACCTGGGTTACAGAAAAATGGAATAGCGCCATCAGTCGTCCTTTACAAAGTGTTTAACATAGTCGGCAACAACTGTCTTTACCTCAGGCAACATGAAGATGTGTTCCATTAGGGTGTAGAAATCAGTTTCTGGTATTGGTTTTAATTCGGGCGCAATGCTTTCAATGGCAGCCCCTCTGGTAATCAGGCGATGTGTCCGCTTCTTTCGTTCACCACCCTCGATGTAGCTCTTTCGGTTTTCAAGGCGTTGTTGTTGATGCTGCGCCTGTTCCAGCTGCTTTTGAAGACGGGCATAGTTTGCATCCAGTTGTTCCAGTTTTTTCTGCATGGGATACCTCCTGATAATGATGGATAGATTAGGAAGGGATACAAAAAAGACCGTCAGAGTGAACGGTCTTGGTAGGGGTCCCGTTGGTTCCCGGGCGGGAGATAGCTGCTTTAGCAGCGCAAGAGGGCGAAGCCTTCTTGACGGAGCGGAGCGACGCAAAACGGCTGACAGCACATAAGGATTGCAGTCATACTGATTCCAATCTTTATTGCATCGTCGCGCCGGGTCTTTGATCGCCCTGCTGTGTCAGTCAACCTCAACGTAGCTTAGGCTATGCCATCGGTTTCCTTCCTTGCAGGACAATAAAATCCCTCGCCGCTTTGGATGCAATAAAGCTTTACATCTGTATAAAATGGTGTATAACCTGCAATATGTGATTTGCTGGCAACAAAGGCCGTGGTTTGTACCACCTATCCACCAATTTTATCAAGTGCTCTAACGCCCAAATGCACCATGTCAATGATGTTGCGCCGGTTCGTTTTCTTCCGCTGTTTTTCAACGCTGATATGGGAAACTACAACGATGCGCTGCCCAAACAGCCTGTGCCCTGCACCTTGGACGTTGTTCCTGGACTGGCTGCAAAGCTCCAATTGCCGGCCATGAATTCTTGATGCCTGAAATATCCTGATATGCCATGTAGCCTCGGTCTACATTACAATGCGTACTCCAACTGGACAAAAATGCGGGTATGCGCAAAAATGTTCAATATAATACTGATGTAAAGCTTTATTGCATCCAAAGCGGCGAGGGATTTTATTGTCCTGCAAGGAAGGAAACCGATGGCGTAGCCTAAGCTGCGTTGAGGTTGACTGACACAGCAGGGCGACCAAAGACCCGGCGCGACGATGCAATAAAGATTGGAATCAGTATCAGTCGGCTAAGCCTCGCAGAGCGCACGATACATGTCGCCAGACCATGTATAGAAGTGCGCCCTTCGTTTAGTCACGAAGGGATAAGGCTCCGGTTCCAATGCACAATTTTCCCTTCCTAGGTATACGATTCTTGCTCGTTTTGGTACTGCTCAAACTTCTTTCGGATAGCCTGTACGCGTTTGATAACACCGCTGTGATTCGCATAGCCCAGCTTTTCTGCGATCTGCACGTGAGTGAACCCATCCAACCGAAGCTGCATTATTGCCTTGTCCCGTTCTGACAACCGTGCAAAAAAGCGTTCTGAATAATCCTGAGCGATGACTGTTTCTTCCACATTCTGTGTTTCATCGGGGATGTAATACAGTTTATCATCGCCATCTTCCAAGGCTGATTCCAGTGAAAAGGCGCGCACATTTTTTGCTCGGGTATGATACCATTTCCTCAGAAAATCAATGCGTACACGGGTATTCCACTCTTCAAAATCTTCATGGCAGGGCATCTCCCGGACAATATCCAATAGTGGTTGCCATCCCTGCTCAACGATAGTTCGTTTCACCATACGCTCATAGATGGTAGTAATGTATTCGGATGAAAAGAATGGAATTTCTTCGCCTGGTGGAAAGTGCAGTAATGCATCCCAACCCCACCCGATAGCGCGCTCAATGCCCTTCAGCCACAGCGGCATGGCATAGGATAATCGCCACACGGGGAAGTCTCCGGTGTAGTGTTCCTTCCATCCGCCAAAGCCAAAATGCGGGAAAGCAAGTGCAGCAGTAGCGTCCATGATTTCGTGCAGGAAGGTATCAGTTTCAATCAAATCCAACAAGGAATCCGAAGCAGAAAGAACAGATAGATTTCTTGGTAATTGACTGAGTGTCGGACACTTGGCGATTAATTCTTGGGGCAAAAAATACACCAACGGCAGGTAACGAATATTGTGGTTTTGTTTCTGCTCATCAGTTGTTGGTTCACTCATTTGTTCACCTCCTCTCGCATAAAGTATAATCGCACACATATATTAACGACATAATTATATTATAAATGTTCCTTGTTGACCATTATAATCTAAAAATCGAGGATAGCAGACAAAAAAGCAACACTACAACAGGCGATGGAATTAACGGATTATAAAATAATTCTTTACAAACAAGAGAATATTCTTTCTTTTATGAATATTTCATGATACAATTCTATCTTGAAAAGGAGGAATACATATGGGCGTCTCTTACAATAAATTGTTCAAACTATTGATTGACCGCGGAATGAAGAAAAAAGATTTGCAGGAAAAAGCGAAAATCAGTTCTGCTTCCGTCAGTAAGCTTGCGAAAAACGAATGTGTGCGTCTTGAAGTGTTGATCAAGGTATGTATTGCTCTTGGTGTCGATTTTGGAGACATCATGGAGGTTGTTTCCAACTCTGCTTGTTTAGAATCAAGCACGAAATAATAGCTTTAGTCTAACTGCACGCAGACTGAAAGGACTATTTGGATGAAGATATTCGACAATGTCACGGAGATTGTCCGGGATGACATGGAAAAAACCATTGTGAAAGATAGCAAGGTTTCCGTTGCGGCAGCCTGCTTTTCTATGTACGCCTATAATGTGTTGAAGAAGCAGCTGGAATCTGTTGATGAATTCCGCTTCATTTTCACATCTCCGACGTTTGTCAAAGAGAAAGCGGAAAAGCAGAAAAGAGAGTTCTATATTCCGCGCTTGAGCAGGGAGCAAAGCCTATACGGCACGGAGTTTGAAATCAAGCTGCGTAACGAAATGACACAGAAGGCCATTGCGCAAGAGTGCACTAACTGGATTCGCAAGAAAGCTCGTTTCAAATCCAACATCACCGGAGAAAATATGGGTGGATTTATGACCGTTGCATCTCCGTCTGAGCAAGTAGCCTACCTGCCACTTAACGGCTTTACTACCGTGGATATTGGTTGTGAACGGGGTAACAACAGCTACAACATGGTAAACCGCATGGAGGCCCCATTTTCTACCCAGTACATGCAGCTGTTCGATTCTCTCTGGCATGACCGCGATAGGCTGCAAGACGTTACAGATGTAATTATCGACAATATCACCTCTGCCTATAATGAAAATTCACCTGAATTTATCTATTTCATGATGCTCTATAATGTATTTAGCGAATTTTTGGATGATATTTCAGAGGATGTGCTTCCAAACGAAGCTACTGGATTCAAACAGAGCAAAATCTGGAGCATGCTTTACGATTTTCAAAAGGATGCGGTGCTGGCGATTATCAATAAGCTGGAAAAATACAACGGCTGTATTTTGGCAGACAGCGTTGGTTTGGGAAAGACTTTTACTGCGCTTGCCGTTATTAAGTATTATGAAAATAGAAACAAAACGGTTCTTGTGCTTTGCCCTAAAAAGCTGTCCGAGAACTGGAATACATATAAAGATAACTACGTAAATAACCCGATAGCATCGGACCGCTTAAATTACGACGTTTTATTCCATACGGATTTATCAAGAAACGGCGGTATTTCCAATGGTCTTGATTTGGACCGCTTAAATTGGGGGAACTATGATTTCCTTGTTATCGATGAGTCGCACAATTTCCGCAACGGTTCCGGAACGCATGTAAACACCTTGAACCGGTACACTCAGCTAATGGAAAAGGTGATCCGCACGGGCGTAAAAACCAAAGTGCTGATGCTTTCCGCCACGCCAGTCAATAACCGTTTTGTAGACTTGAAAAATCAATTGGCGCTTGCCTATGAGGGTAATTCAGAAAACATCAACGCAAAGCTTGGTACCGAAAAAACAATTGAAGAAATCTTTCGTCAGGCTCAGCGAGCGTACAATGAATGGACTAAGCTGGAGCCCGAAGCCCGAACAACGGACGCTCTTCTTCGGACGCTGGACTTTGATTTCTTTGAAGTGCTGGATAGTGTAACCATTGCCCGTTCCAGAAAACACATTGAGAAGTACTACGACACAACGGAAATCGGAAAGTTTCCGCAGCGCCTGAAGCCAATATCCCTCCGTCCCGGCATGACAAATTTGAATACTGCCATTAACTACAATCAAATTTATGAGCAGCTCATGCTCTTGTCATTGTGCATTTATACGCCTTCAAACTATATTTTTCCAAGTAAACTTTCAAAATATATGGACATCACGCACCATAAAGGCAACAACCTAACGCAAAGTGGGCGTGAGCAAGGTATCCAGCGCCTAATGAGTATCAACCTCTTGAAACGTTTGGAAAGCTCGGTTTATTCCTTCAACCTTACATTAAGCCGTATACTTGAGCTTATCAAGAATACCATTACAGCCATTGATGATTTTGAGAGATTTGGAAACGCAGACCTTGATATGTACGAAGCTGATGACAACGACTTCGATATGGATGATAGCAATACTGAATATTTTTCGGTCGGGAAAAAGGTAAAAATTGACCTTGCCGATATGGACTATCAAACATGGCGAACCGAGCTGCAACAGGACGCTGACACCTTGGAACTACTTACTCTTATGGTGGCGGATATTACGCCGGAGCATGACCTGAAGCTGCAAACGCTATTGCAGTTGCTGGATGAAAAAATGAACCGTCCGATCAATGAAGGCAACAAAAAAGTGCTGATCTTCTCCGCTTTCGCCGACACGGTGGAATATTTGTACGAGCACGTCAGCAAGTATATGAAAAACAATTACGGTTTGGATACGGCTATGGTTACCGGCTCTGTTGATGGCCGTACAACGGTCAAGGGCCTTAAACCAACACTCAATAATGTTCTAACCTACTTTTCGCCTATATCAAAGGACCGAGATGTTCTGATGCCTGGCAGCACCACAAACATAGATATCCTTATCGCGACCGACTGTATTTCCGAAGGCCAAAACCTGCAGGACTGCGACTATCTGGTCAACTACGATATTCACTGGAATCCTGTGCGCATCATTCAGCGCTTTGGCCGTATTGACCGCATTGGAAGCCGAAACCAGTATATCCAGCTCGTCAATTTCTGGCCGGATATGACTTTGGATGACTATATCAACCTAAAGTCCCGTGTCGAAACCAGAATGAAAATTTCCGTTTTAACTTCTACCGGTGATGATGACCCGATTAACCCGGAAGAAAAGGGGGATTTAGAATACCGCAAGGAGCAATTGAAGCGTCTCCAGGAAGAAGTTGTGGATATTGAAGATATGTCCTCAGGTATTTCTATTATGGACCTTGGTCTAAACGAGTTCCGCTTGGACTTGTTGGAATACGTCAAGACCCACGATGATCTCAGCAAAAAACCCAAAGGCCTGCACGCTGTTGTTCCGGCAGATGATGAAAATCCGGAAGGGGTCATTTTTGTGCTCCGGAACATCAACAATGGTATCAATGTCGATAATCAAAACCGAATCCATCCGTTTTACATGGTTTATATCGCCGTGGATGGCGCTATCGTGTGCGATTATCTAAACCCTAAAAAACTGCTGGATACAGTAAGGCTGCTTTGCCGTGGTAAAAAGGAACCCGTCTTATCTCTCTGTAGGATATTCAACGCAGAAACGGATGATGGTCGGGATATGCGCAGGGTGTCAGAGCTTTTGAACGAAGCAATCAATTCCATCATCAATGTAAAGGAAGAAAACGATATCGATAGCCTCTTTTCCGCAGGAGGCACCTCCGCTTTGATGTCGGAGATTAACGGCTTGGACGATTTTGAGCTAATTTGCTTCCTTGTCGTGAAATAAGGGGGGATGGATATGCTTGGGCTGCCCAAGACCACGGCGTTCAATCGGCGAATTCCAAAGCAAAAGTTTTATGAAAATCTTTCAGTAACACCCGCCTTAAAGCGAGTGTTTGTAGACCAGATTAAGGGGATTTACTGGAAAAACAAAATCGCCACAACAACCATGAATCTGGCCGAGGGAGAAACCGTTACCGAAATTGAAATCATCGAAGTGCGTCTGAACAACCCTGAATTGAATGTGTCTGTGCTCCGCCAGATTGATAAGGAAATTCCGTATCACATCATTTTTCTTTTGGAATATGATGGAAAGTATCAGGCGTGGACGGCATACAAGGAAGAAGCCGCAAGCGGCCGCAGCGCCTTTAAAGTGGGTACCTATTACCGTACCGCTTGGCTACCCGAGCATGAATTGCCGCTAAAGGTAGACGGCCTCAACATTGATACCGTATATGAAAACTTCGTGCGCCAGATTGCAGGCGAAGCCCTGCAGGCTGAGAACAATGAAACCTTAAAGGAATCAATCGAACGGGACGAACGTCGGCAACAGCTGGAAAAACAAATCGCTACACTGCAGGCTAAGGTGCGAAAGGAAAAGCAACTAAACAAGCAGGTGCAATTGAATGCGGAGCTAAAGAAGTTAAGACAGGAACTGGAGGAATTATTTTGATTAATCACGAAGAGTATGTTCGCAAAGTGCTGTCTAGGAGAAACCCTAATAATACCCTGAAAAGTAGAGAAAGCAACACTGTTGAGTTTAAGGAGTCATTTAATAAAGCCAATACCGCCAAGTATGCAAAGACCATGGCAGCGTTTTCCAACAATCGTGGTGGTTATATCATTTTTGGTGTTAAAGATAATCCTCGTTCCATCATTGGACTGAAAAATAGTAATTTCGATAATCTCAACCAAGAGCAATTTTCAGATGCAATCAACTCGCTTTTTGCGCCTGCAATAGATTGGGAGTGCGGCCTACTTGTTATTGACATGAAAACAGATAACGGTGAGATGGTTAATTTTAAAATTGGATGGATTTATACATCTAAAGCTGAATACAGACCAATCATTGCCCAAAAATCAAATGATGGCGAAAAAATCGTCAGTGGTGATATTTTTTACCGTTATAGGGCAAGGAGCGAAAAAATTAAGTTCGCAGAAATGAGTCAAATTATCGAAGAACGTACTGCAAAAGAACGTGAAGGACTTTTGAAATTATTTGAAGTTATTCGAAAAAACCAAACAGCAAATTTAGGTATAGTGAATTATAACAACGGTAAAATTACCACACCGTATGGTATAGATGTAGCTTTTGACAGAAGACTAGTTACTCAGGTTTTGCGAAAAGCTAAATATATTAAAGAAGGGAGTTTTAACGAAACTAATGGTATACCAGTTATTAAAGTCACTGGCAATATTGATTTAGCAGAAGAAGTACCAGTACCAGAAGGAAACCCAGATGAAACTCATCCATATATCCAAAAACAACTTGCAGAAGAACTAAGGATAAGTACGCAAGATTTATATGCGTTAATCTGGTATTACAAAATGAAAGAAGCTAAAAAATATCATCTTGAAATTACTTTTTCGAAGAACAATAAAAGACATAAATTCTCTGATTTTGCCTTGTTATTCTTAAGGGAAAAGATTTTGGAGTTGAATACTAGACCAGAAGAGTTTGATAAAATTCGTGAAGCCTATAAAAGACGAGAAAAAAAGAGAATGGAGTAAACTGATGGAAAAAATGAAATTTGAGTCGCCAGATATGACAGTGAAAAATATTGATAAGATTGCTGAGCTGTTTCCGAATTGCATAACCGAAGCGCTCGATGAAGAGCGCAGTACACCAGAGAAAAAGGTTTATAAAAAGGCTGTCAATTTTGAACTGCTGAAGCAGATGCTTTCAGGTGACGTGCTGGAGGGCGATGAAGCCTATGAGTTTACTTGGGTTGGAAAAAAGGCCGCTATTGTTGAAGCTAACAAGCCCATCCGCAAAACCCTGCGCCCCTGTCCCGAAGAAAGCAAGAATTGGGACACCACAGAAAATCTCTACATTGAGGGTGATAATCTTGAGGTGATGAAATTGCTTCAAGAGAGCTATCTCGGTTCCATCAGGGTGATATATATTGATCCACCTTATAATACAGGAAATGATTTTATATATCGTGATAATTTTGCAATGACTAAAGCAGAATTTGACGATCAGATAGGTGTGTATGATGATAGTGATAATAAACTTTATAAAAACACAAATGCAAATGGACGATTTCACTCTGATTGGTGTTCAATGATCTATTCACGTCTCGTTCTTGCACGAAATCTTTTGACAGATGATGGCGCTATATTTGTGAGTATTGACGAACATGAACTATCCAACTTAATAAGCATAATGAATGAAATATTTGGAGAGGAAAACTTTATTGATGCTATTGTTTGGGATAAAAAGGCATCTGCAAAAGGAGTCCCCCCAAAAAACATGATGGTCAATGTACATGAGTATATTGTTGCCTATTCAAAATGCAATAATTTTAAATTTATAGGTGAAAAAAGAACGGAAGAATCCGGAGGTTTTAAGAACCCAGACAATGATCCTCGTGGTCCTTGGCGCATGTCTAATATAAAGAGCACAATTAAGCCTATAGAAGAAGCATTTACGATAGTTGATCCGGATACTGGAAAAGAGTATACAAATACATGGGCGTTTTCAAAAGAGTCCTTAGAAAAAATGATTAAAGAAAAGAGGATTCTGTGGAAGGAGAGTTTACCAAAACAAAAAGAATTCTTATATGAAATGACGAATGAAAACACAGCAATAAAAAGCAATTGGGGTGTGTTTGATGCACAGAGCACAACGGTTTTCTTGAAGAATTTGTTGCCACAGGTTAATTTTGATAATCCAAAGCCGATTAATTTGATGAAGTACTTGGTTAATGTTGCTGTCAAGCCAGATGATATTGTTCTTGATTTCTTTTCAGGATCAGCTACTACTGCACATGCTGTGATGCAAGTGAATGCCGAAGATGGTGGAAAAAGACGCTTTATTATGGTACAGATTGCTGAACCATACGAGGAAAAGACAGAAGCATATAAAGCCGGAATTAGAAGCATATGTGATGTGGGCAGGGAAAGAATCCGGAAAGTGGGAGAAAAAATCAAAGACGACAATCCACTAACGACAACCGAACTAGATGTAGGTTTTCGCGCTTTTTATGTGGACGAAAGCAATATGAATGATGTTTATTATTCTGCTGGTGAATATAATCAAGATATGTTGTCAATGATGGAATCGAATGTTAAGGCAGACCGTAATGATTTGGATTTGCTTTTTGGTTGCTTGCTTGAATGGGGCCTTCCTCTTTCTATGCCTTATACATCAGAGAAGATTGATAGCTTCACGGTGCATACTTATAACGATGGAGACCTGATTGCCTGTTTTGACGAGAATATTTCTGATACGGTCGTCAAAACGATTGCGAAGAGACAGCCGCTTCGCGCGGTGTTCCGTGATAGCAGTTTTAACGGCAGTCCTGCGAAAATCAATGTCGGCGAAATCTTTAAAATGCTCGCGCCGGATACGAGGGTAAAGGTAATCTAAGGAGGTGGCTTCCGCATGGGAAAATGGATTATGGACAACCTGCTAACAATCCTTATCGCTCTTCTTGGCGCAGGAGGCTGGCTTGGCTTTATTCTTAACAAGCGTTATGAGCACAAAAAAGACCAGAAGCAAACAGTTGAATCACTGAGAAAAGAGCTGGTATCTTTGCAGAATGAAATTGACAGGTATAAAACGAAAGAAGTGTCTGAAGAATTAATCGATAAATCTCATGGAAGTATCTATTATGAAACGTTCGCAGATGGAAAAACGAGAACCATTTGCGGTTACTGTTGGGAAAAAGAACATTTGAAAATTCCGGTTATTCCTCAATTGGAATACAATGGAAGGACTAGATTAGATGAATATTGGGCTGTTTGTTCGAATTGTAAGAATAGTTGTACTTTCTTTGATCAGAACAGCGACATAGATATTGATGTGGATGAAGAAGAATCAGAATTGCCTTTTTAAATCACAATTGACAATGGAACAGGAAATGTTATGAGGATACAATTTAAACACCAAAAATTCCAAGCGGATGCCGCCAAGGCAGTCGTTGATGTATTTGCGGGTCAGCCTTATTTGACCCCTTCCTATATGATGGATAAGGGGCTTGGGCAAACAATGATCACGGAGGAAACGGATTTTACCGGTTGGAGCAATCATCGCATTATCCCGGAGCTGAATGATGAGCGGATTTTAGCACAGCTGCAGAAGATTCAGCGAGCCAATCAAATTGAACCGTCTTCCAAGCTTGAAGGCAGAGACAATGGCTACAACCTGACAATCGAGATGGAAACCGGTGTAGGCAAAACCTATACCTACATCAAAACCATGTACGAGCTGAACCGGGCCTATGGCTGGAGCAAGTACATCGTTGTGGTGCCGAGCGTCGCTATCCGTGAAGGTGTATATAAATCTTTTCAAATGACGCAGGAGCACTTCGCTGAGGAATATGGTAAGAAGATTCGCTTTTTTATCTACAATTCCTCACAGCTTACGGAGATTGATCGCTTTGCGTCGGATAGCTCCATCAACGTGATGATTATTAATTCCCAGGCGTTTAATGCCAGAGGCAAGGATGCCAGAAGAATTTATATGAAGCTGGATGAGTTCCGCTCCCGCAGGCCGATAGATATTATCGCTAAAACAAACCCGATACTGATTATTGATGAGCCCCAGTCGGTGGAAGGCAAGCAGACGAAGGAACGCCTGAAGGAATTCCGCCCGCTTCTCACTTTACGATATTCCGCTACGCATAAATCGGACAGCATTTACAACATGATCTATCGCCTGGACGCGATGGAAGCGTACAACAAGCGTCTTGTTAAGAAAATTGCGGTGAAAGGCATCGCGGAAACCGGAAGCACTGCCACCAACAGCTATGTGTATCTTGAAAGCATCAACCTTTCCAAAAGTGACCCAACGGCTACCCTACAGTTTGATGTAAAGCAAGCCACCGGCGCCAAGCCGAAGAGCCGCATTGTAAAGATTGGCGATAACCTGTACGACTATTCCAACGGTCTGGAAGAATATAGAAACGGTTTTGTAGTGAAATCCATTGATGGCCGGGATGATTCGGTAGAGTTTTTGAACGGCATCAAAATCTATGCTGGTGATGTAATCGGCAAGGTTGATGAGGACCAGCTGCGCCGTATTCAAATCCGTGAAACGATTCTTTCCCATGTGCAAAGAGAACGCCAGCTGTTTTATAAGGGTATTAAGGTGCTAAGCCTGTTTTTTATTGACGAGGTTGCCAATTACCGCCAGTATGACGCTGCCGGTCAAGCAGTGGATGGTAAATACGCGAAAATGTTCGAGGAAGAGTATGAGGATATCGTCGGCAATTTTCAGCTTTCTTTCGGTGAGGATGATTACATCCAATACCTGAGCAGCATCAAAGCATCCAAAACCCATGCCGGATACTTTTCCGTGGATGGCAAGGGGAAAATGATCAACAGCAAGGTTGGCAGACGAGAAACAACCTCTGATGACGTTAGCGCCTATGAGTTGATTATGAAAAACAAAGAGCTTCTTTTAGACCGTGACCCGAAGAAGTCGCCTGTGCGCTTTATCTTTTCGCACTCCGCTTTGCGGGAGGGCTGGGATAATCCGAACGTATTCCAGATTTGCACGCTGAAGCAGAGCAGCAGCGATGTGCGGAAACGTCAGGAAGTGGGGCGTGGCCTGCGCCTGTGCGTCAATCAGGATGGTGAGCGCATGGATACCAACGCACTAGGAAATGATGTTCATAATATCAACGTGCTGACGGTTATCGCCAGCGAAAGCTATGAATCCTTCGCAAAGGGGCTACAGACCGAAATGGCTGAAGCGGTGGCGGACCGTCCACGCGCGGTTACTGTGGAACTGTTTGTTGGTAAGGTGATCAAAGATGACAGGGGCAATGAGCAGGTGATTGACCAGGATACAGCCTCCGCGATTCACTACGATATGATCATCAACGGCTATATCGACCGAAAGGGTGTACTGACAGATAAGTACTACGAAGACAAGGCCAATGGCGAAATTAAAGTAGCCGAAGAAGTTGCCGATTCCGCGGCGTCCGTTCTTGAAATTGTTGATTCCATCTACGATGCTCGCAGCATGCAGCCGGAGAATGCCCGCAGCAACAATATAGAGCTTCAGATTGATGAAGACAAAATGGCGATGCCGGAATTCAAAGCGCTCTGGTCGAAAATCAACGCAAAGTCTGTGTATGTAGTAGACTTTGATACAGAGGAGCTGGTTCGAAAATCCATTGCGTCTCTTGACAGCAAGCTGCGTGTTTCAAAGATTTACTTCCGTGTTGAAACCGGTGTGATGGATACGATTAAGTCTAAAGACGAGTTGCTATCCGGCGCTTCCTTTGTGAAGGAAGAATCCGCCAGCTACGGTGTGACCATCACGGCAAATTCCAACGTGAAGTATGACCTGGTCGGAAAATTGGTCGATGAAACAGGACTGACAAGAAGGGCAATTATTGCAATCCTTCAAGGCATCCAGCCGCATGTTTTCGACCAGTTTAAAGACAACCCCGAGGAATTTATTTTGAAGGCGGCTGGTTTAATCAACGACCAGAAGGCCACAGCGATTATTGAGCACATAACTTACGATGTTCTTGAAGACCATTACGAGATGGATGTGTTCACAGCACCGACCATCAAGGGCAAACTGGGCACGAATGCAATGAAAGTCAAGAAGCATCTGTACGACCATGTCGTATATGATTCCGGCGTTGAGCGCGATTTTGCTACTGACTTGGACACCAATACCGATATCGCCGTTTATGTGAAACTGCCGGATGGATTCTGTATTTCTACTCCAGTGGGACTCTACAATCCCGACTGGGCGATTGCTTTTTATGAAGGCAAGGTAAAACATATTTATTTTGTGGCGGAAACAAAAGGCTCCATGAGTTCCATGCAGTTAAGGCTGATTGAGGAATCCAAAATCCACTGCGCAAGGGAGCACTTCAAAGCGATTTCCAATGGCAATGTGGTATATGATGTCGTGAACAGCTATAAGTCTTTATTGGAGAAAGTGATGAGGTAAGCGGCGGGAAAAACCGTGAGCATCGAAGTCTTGAAAAATTTAGACCGCAATATCGGGAAAATGATGGATTTTATTCCAGAGGGAGACAAATAGTGATCAGCAGAAAAGAAATAATCGATCGCGCTAATCCACACACGATTAAGAAGTTTGAATTGGTCGAAAAGTATGTAGAAGCGTGGGCGCACAAGCTACTTCAATATCAATACTGCTCTGAGCTCGTTTTTATTGATTGTATGTCCAACTGCGGAGAATATGTCGATGACAATGACAACCAGGTATTTGGCATACCAGTTCGTGTTGCAAGGTACCTCCGGAAGGTTGCGGGGCAGTATCCTCACAAGCAAATTAACCTGTATTTTAGTGACCTGTGTGCTGCTAAAACAGACCATTTAAAAGGCCTGATGCCGAATGAAAGTAGCAATTTTCATGTGCATATTACGAATGAGGACGGGAACGAACTGGCTAAGCGTTTAGGACAAACGATGTTTATGTCCGACCAAAAGCACTGCCTACTCGTTTACGACCCGTATGAGGCCACTATTGACTGGGATGCAATTATGCTATTCATCAACAATTGGAGTGAAGTTATTCTTAATCATATGGTTTCTGATCCTATGCGAGCAGTAAAAATGGTAAAGAGTGAAGAAGCCAGGAATAAATACGAAAATACTTATTTGACAACTCTTGAAAACCTTATTCCTTATGGAAGCGATAGAGCTGCTTATGAAAAACGCGTTGAGGATATAATCATGGCTTTGCGCTTCAATCGTTCGCGCAAGTATTATATTGCAGCTTTTCCATTCTTTAATGAGAAAAATGCAATTGTTTATAATTTGATTCACTGCACGAGCAACATTGAGGGGTTCAAATTATATAAGAAGTCTGCTTGGAAGACCTTTGGTGGTAAATCCTCAACAAAGAACACCCATGGTAAAGAAAATCAGTTTATGCTGGATTTTGAAGGAAAAGGAACGGTAAGAACTTATACCGATGAGTGTTGCTTTTATATAAAAGATATTGCTGAATTTCTTCAGAAGTCCTTCAACGGAAGAGCCAATGTTCCTCTGAACGATATATGGACATACCTTGACAATCATCCGATTTTTCCTTCCGATGGATTCAAGCCTCAGATAAAAGATGAATTGAAACAAAACCACGGTGCTATCGTGAGCAGAAGCACAATAAGTTTTGTGGATAGGAGCTGATTCCATGAAGAAGGTAAAAGGTTATATTAAAAGAAAAACCATGCTCTACAAAACCGGTGTGGAGTATGGCGATTATACGATGAATCATGTACAAGGATGCGCCCATGGCTGCAAATACCCATGCTATGCTTTTATGCTGAAGAAACGGTTCGGCCAGGTAAAAACCTATGAAGAGTGGTTGGAGCCGTATCTTGTATCCAATACTCTCGAACTGCTGGAAAAGGAAATACCAAAACTGAAGGATAAAATCAAATCAGTACAGCTGTGCTTTTCAACGGACCCGTTTATGTATCAGTATCCCGAAATCGAGAAAATGAGCATAGTAGCAATCAAGAAACTGAATGCTGCTGGAATCAAGTGTTCTGTGCTAACGAAAGGAATTTTGCCAATTGAACTGGCTGACCTGTCCGAACAGAACGAATACGGAATTACTTTAATATCCACAAATGAGGCATTTAGAAAACGCATGGAGCCTGGAGCTGCTCCTTGGAAAAAGCGACTTGCTGCATTAAGAGCCTTGCATGATGCAGGGAGAAAAACCTGGGTAAGTATTGAGCCGTTTCCAACTCCTAATATTGTTAGACAGAATCTGCAGAAGTTGCTGGAAGAAGTGCAATTCGTTGATCGAATCATATTTGGCCGGATGAATTACAGCACTAAAGTTACTGCTTATTCGCTTTACAAACAGTTTTTTAATGACAAGGCGGCGGAAGTAATCGAGTTCTGTAATGAGCATGACATCAGTTACCATATTAAAGAAGGAACAATAACGAAATAAAAGGTGTTTTTTCTGTTGCGTAAATTTGACGCCTCAGTTGTATTCGCCATAATTCCCCAAACCGAATTTACTTTAACTCTGTTAAAGGGTTGATATATCCTTAAGTTTCAGCTATAATCAAATCATCTACAGAGGGAGGACTTATGTTAAAGCTCATCGGTCAACGTCTTCTTATGTTAAGGGAAAGTGTCGGTTTTTCTCAGAAGAAAATAGCCAAACTTTTCGGCGTGGGACAATCCAGCATCTATCGCTACGAAAGCGGAGAAGCCTCTGCTCCCTATCATGTTTTAATTCAGTATGCGGATTTCTTCGATGTCTCACTGGACTATATCTATGGCAGAACAGATGCTCCACAGGGAAAGCTTTATGAAGGTAAAGCCAAAATCAACATCAGTAATCCAGAGATGGAAAAATTTATTGAGATGTGTTTTGATCCCAAGTCTCCAATGAACAAAAGATTAAAGGATACCCTCAGACAGATGTTTAAGGAAGGGAATTAAATGACAGATCATAACATCCAGCTATTTGAGAACAAACAAATCCGCACTGCCTGGGATGAAGAGAAACAACAATGGTATTTCTCAGTTGTGGATGTAGTGGAAGTGCTTACGGAACAACCAGATACCCGTCGTGCAGCGAAGTATTGGAGTGTTCTAAAAGCCCGGATGAAGAAAGAAGGCAATCAGTTGACTACAAATTGTAGGCAACTGAAAATGACTTCAGCAGACGGAAAGCGTTACCTTACCGATGTGGCTGACACCGAACAACTGCTTCGTATCATCCAGTCTATCCCCTCGCCTAAAGCGGAGCCTTTCAAAATGTGGCTGGCACAGGTAGGGCGTGAGCGCATTGACGAGACCATAGACCCAGAGTTGACCATAGATCGCGCCTTGACTACTTACCTGAAAAAGGGTTATTCGCGGGAATGGATTAACCAACGCTTGCAGGCGATACAGGTGCGCAAAGAATTAACAGATGAATGGGACAGCCGTGGTGTTCAGAAGGGTGTGGAATACGCCATCCTGACGGATGAAATCAGCCGCGCCTGGTCGGGAATGACCACCAGACAGTATAAGAATCTGAAGGGTTTGAAAAAAGAAAACCTCCGCGACAACATGAGCACCCTGGAACTGGTGCTGACCATGTTGGCGGAGGCAACGACAACCGAAATATCCAAACAGAAGAATCCTAGAACATTTTCAGAAAACAAGGAAGTAGCTAAATCTGGTGGCGAGGCGGCAGGAGAAGCCCGAAAAGCTGTAGAAGCAAGGACGGGTGTACCGGTGATAACACCCAAAACGGCAATCGATTTTACTAAGCTGATAGATGGTGTTCATAAGGATGATGACAACGAAGAAGGTGGTGACACAGACGTATGAAAGCAGTGATTTATGCCCGTTATTCCTCAGACAGCCAGCGGGAGGAATCCATTGAAGGCCAGCTTCGTGAGTGCACTGCCTTTGCAGAAAAGAACGGCATCACTGTCTTGAGGCACTATATTGATCGTGCATATTCTGCCAAGACAGATAATCGTCCTGAATTCCAGAACATGATTAAGGACAGCGGCAAAAAACTGTTTGATATTGTTATCGTATGGAAGCTGGATCGCTTTGCACGAAACAGGTATGACAGCGCAAGATATAAATCAATTCTGAAAAAGAACGGTGTCAAAGTAGTGTCTGCCACTGAGGTCATCTCCGATGGCGCAGAAGGCATCATTCTGGAATCTGTATTGGAAGGCTATGCGGAGTACTATTCTGCCGACCTTTCTGAAAAGGTTATCCGTGGCATGACAGACAATGCCTTGAAGGCTAAGTCCACAGGCGGTACCCGTCCGATTGGATATTTGATTAACAGCGAGCAACGCTTTGAAATCGACCCGCTGACAGCACCTTATGTTCTGGAAGCCTTTAAACGCTATGATGAAGGTCACACACTAAAAGAAATTCGCGACTGGCTCAATGCGCAAGGAGTCAGGAACAACCTGGGAAAACCTATGCAGTATGGCAGTGTTGGGCACTTATTAAAGAACAAACGATACACAGGAGAGCTGCGCTATCGGGATGTAGTGATACCTGATGGTATCCCAGCGATTGTGCCAGCAGATCTGTTTGAACGGGTACAGCAAAAGATGGAGAAGAATAGAAAAGCTCCAGCCAGGCATAAGGCAGAGGATGATTATCTGCTGACTACCAAGCTCTTTTGTGGTTACTGCGGCCTTTATATGTGCGGAGAAAGCGGCACCAGCCGCACCATGCGGGTACACCATTATTATAAGTGCGTAGGCGTAAAGAAACGGAAAATTTGTAAAAAGAAATCCATCCGGAAACAGTGGCTGGAAGATTTGGTTATTAACGCCACTATGAAGATGGTGATGGATGATAAAGCGATAGATGCCATCGTATCAAAGCTGATAGAGTTGCAGGATAGGGAATCCACAGAACTGCCCCACTATGAAAGACAGCTCCGGGAAGCGAACATTGGCATCAATAACCTGCTTAATGCTATCCAACAGGGTATTTTGACCTCATCCACAAAGCAAAGGCTGGAAGAGCTGGAAGCCATCAAGGAGGACATGGAAATCAAGATTGCCAGCGAGCAACTGCAAAAGCCCAAGATCAGTGAAGAGTTCATGCGGTTTTACCTACATAAGTTCCGCACCTTGGATGTCACCAAAAAGGAACACAGGAAAATGCTGGTAGATACCTTCATTAACGCCATCTTCTTGTATGATGATAAAGTAGTCATCACCTTCAACTACAGGGAAGGCGGGAAAACCATCACTCTTGGGGATGTAACGAGTTCGGATATGGATTTGGCTGGTGCACCAAGGAATCCCTTGAGTTTTCAGGGGATTTTCTGTTTTTCAATGCCATATTGTATACAACGTTTCAAAAGTACTGGACAGGCGGATATTATGACTAATCAGGGTGGTCTTTGCAGTAACTATTTGGTACACTATGCCTTGGAATGGAAGCCGTTAGCCCGGAGCGCCCTGAGGAGATTATCCGGGAAGCCGTGGCCGGGATCCGGGTGGAGGCCCTGAAAGGCGGAAAACCCGGGAGCTGAACCCGGATATAATAACTTTGTCGCGGAGGAGTAATGGGCATTATCGTACTTGTGGGCGGGTGCATCTTGCTGTGCAAAAAGCTTATCAATAAATACAATCAAAAAGACAAGAAGAACGCGGAAGAAGAGGAAAGCCTGCGGCGTGCTGAGCGCAATCATGCTGCCCCGGCCTGCGAGGCGTCAAAGGTTTCCCTGCCTCTTACGATGAACGGCGCGCCGCAGGCTGATCAATATAACAAAAAAGAGCTGGCAATGGCGGGCAAGCTGCTGGCCCGAGGCAGGCTGACTGCCAATTCAGGCGCGGACGCCCAGGAAAACATCAGCGCGCTGTCTGACGGCGATGAGGTTTATGTGGAATATGATTACGAGAAAGACCGCTATGAGGTCCATGAATTTGACTATATTGGATGCCTGCCCAAACATCTTGTGGAGTACGCGGGGACAGCTATATTCCGCGTTCTGGAAACCGGCGGGACCGGCAGCGGAAGGCTGTATGTGGTTGTCGGGGCATACGAAAACTGATAGCAGGATATAGAAAACCGCAGTTTATCGCTTACGGAAGAACGGATTTTGCAAATTAATGACCTCCCGCGAACGCCTTGGGCAACCGGCTACTGTCGCGGCCCGGCAAGCCGCCGGACAGCCAAAAGAAGACAGTCAATGAAGATCAATAAAACGAGCTTCGCGGTCCTCTACTGGGTCACGGCCATCATTCTGGTCATCGTTGCCGCGAACGCCAGGGAAGTTGAGCCTTTGGTGGCGGTCCTGTCGCTGGCGCTGTTCGGATGGCCTGTCCGGCGCAGAATTTCCAACGATGTTATCATGCCGCGCTTTGACAGCGTGATTGATTTTGAAGTTCACAGCAGCGGGAACCGCAGCGGTGAGATCATAAATTTCGGCGCTTCGTTCACGGCGAGGTTCAGGGTATAAGCTGTAGGGCTCCTGTGAACATCTTGGGCAGACATCCCGCAACTGCGGCGTTATCATTGACCTGACCATTTTAAGTGATGGTGACGCGACAGATGGTTCTTAACTTGCCAAAGTATGGACACACTGCCATTGCCGAGGTGCTTCCGGTCCAGCGCCTTGATTATGACGATTTGATGGTCATCCTGAAGGCCTTGTCCCCCAAGCCGTCAGGCAGCACCCTGCTTTGAAAAATGTGCCTGATGAGTGGCCCCATTTCCTGGGCTATAACAAAACCGCGGAGAGTCTGCAGGACGAGGTTGTGATGACTATCGGCGGCGATCCTTTCCTGGCCTTCGGGACCTTCGGGAAGGGACGTTCCGCGGCCTTTACCTCCGATTGCGCGGCCCCACTGGGGACCGCCGGAGTTTGTCAACTGGGAGGGCTATGCGCCGCTTTGGAAGGGGATTGTTGGTTATATTAGTGTTTACTGAACAATAACCGTTTTCAAACTTTTCCTTGAACTATTTTACCATGAATCAAGCCAGAATGCTTATGAAATATAGATGGGTAAGTTGTTCAGTAGACAGTAGATTCCACAAGGAATTTTGAGAAATCAGAGGAAGACATTATTCAAGAACTAACCTGATAATCTTCTCGTCATTCTCACTTTCATAAAAGCTACTACGCGGAATTGTCTCTTGATGTACAGTTTTGATACCGTTTGCTTCTACAAAAACTTCATAATCTCCAAAAAAGAGCTTGGTACCACATACACCATCATTATTTGTAATCAAGTTTGCATTTGTACGCCATTCATGGTTGATTAATCTATCAAGAGTTTTATATATTGGTTTCTCCCTTAGATCTTCAGTTACAACACCAGATGGCGCACCCAACCAACGATGGTCTGTCAAATCAAACCACGAGAGCGCTTCGGTAGCGGGATGACTAAAGACAAGTGTATAGAAATCTTCAGCATAAGCTGCTTGATTATGAAGATATTCCTCAGTTTCTTCCCATTTATTCTCAGTGTTTGTGTGATAGTTGATTTCACCTATAGGGTAGCCGCTTAGAATTGAGCATTCAGGAAAATGGATGGGCCACCCATAGACTGCGGCTCGATCTATTATCTTGATTGTTTGCTCATAAGTCCATCTCTCTCGATGCATATGGCTTTGTATCCCTAACAAATCAATGTCAACACCATTCTCCCGCATTTCACGTAAAAAATGGTAATATTTATCTACATGTACATTAAAATCACCATAGATGAGTTTTGCATCAGGTTTAAAAGAACGGACAAGCTGTGTACCAAATTTGATCATATTGATTGGACCATAATCTCGAACCCAATGAGCAACAGGGGTGTCGTTCACTGTGCCAATATAGCGATCATTAACGGTTGTTTCGTTAGCGACATCGAAAAAATCAAAATCATTACCATGCAAACGCATTAAACGTGATATTCGCTCTGTATATAGTTGTTTGATATCATCATCATATTTAATCCAGTCAGGAATAAGATCTTGCCAAATAAGTGCATGAAGCTTCTTTTTGAGGTTGTTTTTATCTGCCCATTTGATCAGATTCGATGTATATGGTTCATTATATATGCCTTTTTGTGGCTCATACCAGCTCCAATGATAAGGAACCATTGTGTAGTTAAACAGTTTTGTAAATAATTTTGTGAACCGCTCATTCATTTTAGGATCTTGATATTTTCCGTACTGGTAGCATACTGCACCAAAAAGAAAATGATGATTCACCATTCGTATGTTTACAATTGCATTTGGGACTGGCAAGTTGTTTTTTGATACGATGAATTTAACTTCTATCTGCCGGGTTCTTTTGATTCTCTGTTTTGCTTCACGTACTAGTGTGCTCATAAGCATACCCCTTTCTTCTACTACGAAATGTTTTTTGTATATCCTTGTTAGGTATGGTTTGTAGAGAATGTTTTTGTTACAGACGTGATTCTCCTTTGTTGATTATTAAGAATGAAGGCGCTAAGTGTTTTTAGATCGTTAAATGTCTCAGGATTTTTCAACATTTCATGGCATGAATTTCATGGCCTGAACATTCTTTGAGGGTATTTCTCTGATCCCTGAAGTTGCCACTTCATCTCAAAAACCTTTCTCCTTATATTTACTGCTTGGTTGATGGTTTTACCCATGCGCATTTTTGTTAATAAAATATTTGCACACTCCTCTCCTATTGTTTCTGTTGGGTATAATACAGAAGTAATTGAGCCATATTCCAAGCCCAAACGTCCACAAGAAATAAAGGCGATATCATCAGGTATGACTATGTGCAGTTCTGCCAATGCATACAATGACCCCAAGGACATCCTGCTGTTGGTAGCAAAAATTGCTGTTACATCCGGCCGAGAAGTAATCAGATCTTTTGTTAGCTTATAGGATAAGTCAAACTTAAAATCACCACGTAGAATCAAATCTTCTTGCATTGGAATATGGTGTTTATCTAACGCTGCTCGATAACCGTCTAATCGCGCGAGCCCACTTGAGGAAGTGATTGGACCACTGATAATCGCAATGTTTTTATGATTATTCATAATTAGTTTTTGAGTTGCTTGATAAGCGCCGTTATAATTGTCCATGAACACACCATCAAGGTTGCAGCTTGGCAAATCACGGTCAAGCAGAACAATTGGTGTATTATTGTTATTCATATTAATCAGATATTCTGCGTTGAATGTCTCTTCAATGGAAACGGGGACAGCGATTACACCACTAATCCCCATCTGCACCAACATATCAAGACAACGAATTTCTTTATCAGGACGTTCATCTGTGTTACATATAACAACTTCAATGCCATGTCTCTCTACTACTCGCTCAATTCCTTGAATAACTTCCATGAAATATGTGTTATGAATGTCTGGTACTACAACAGCAATCGTATTAAGATGAATAGATTTTTCCTTCTTTTGATATTTTCTTGGTTGATATGAATACATTTTTGCTACAGCTAAGATTTTTTTTCTCGTTATATCATTGATATATCCTTTACCACTAAAAGCCCTTGAAACAGTTGCAATGGACACGCCAACATAATCAGCTAGTTCTTTCATACTTGAAATCATCTAACAATTTTACTCCTTGTTGAACATCTAAATAATCGTTCAAGATTAAAATGTAACAATTGAAATGTGTCCCGTTTCCATCACTGTTTAATACCAACAAATGCCATGCTTTCCACAATTTGTCGTTGAAAAATAAAGAAAACAATAAGAATGGGCAAGGCTGCCATAATTGCTACTGCCATTACAGGCCCAACATAACGCGCGGCATCAGAAGTATTGAACAGAGAAATTCCAACAGCAAGCAGTTGCATATCTCGTTTGCCAATGACTATCAGAGGCCATAAGAAATTATTCCAGTTAACAATGGATTGTAAAATAAACAACGTTGCGATGATAGGTTTAGAAAGTGGCAGGATAATTTGGAAGAATACTCGCCATTCGTTAGCACCATCTATGAAAGCTGATTCACGCAACGATTCTGGTATTTCATCGATGCTCTGCTTTGCCAAGAACATACCATAACTATATGCGAAGCCTCCCAGGATTAGAGGCCAATAAGTGTTGAGCATTTTCCAATTCTTGAATTGCATAAACAACGGAATCATTCTTGCTTCGAAAGGAATCATCATAACTGCAATCATCACAAGAAATAGTGTTTTCTTAAACATAAAATTGCCTTTTGAAAAAGCGTAACCACACGTCATTGCAAAGAATACTGAAATACTGGTATTACTGATAGTGACAAACAATGTGTTTAAGAAATATCGTAAAAGTGGCAATGCGGTGAAAGCATACTTGAAATTAAAAAGCGATAGTGTTAGAGGCCAGAATCGTGGTGGATTTGGTATTTCGGTGGTTACTGAACGATCAAATGCAATCACAATAGCCCAAAAAATTGGAATCAAAACTATTGCTAACGAAACAAACAAGAATATTATCAGCAATTTGTTCATTCTGTTTTTTCGTTTCATTTTACAGTTACCCTTCGCTTAGACTATTTAGCAAGCAATTTTGTGGTTCGCATGTTAATCAATGTTACTACTAAAATTATCAGAAACACAATCATCACTCCTGCAGAAGACAGGCCATAGTTGGGGTTCTCAAAACTATACTGATATATGTACATAAGAACTGATTGAAGCGCAGCTCTTGAACCACCTGATGCAGAATTGTGACAGATAATATATAAGTCAGAAAATCGAGAGAATCCACTAATAGTATTCGTAACAAATAAAAATATAAATATCCCTCTCATGTTTGGAGTAGTGATATACCACCATTTTTGGAGGGAATTAGCCGAGTCAACTTCAGCAGCCTCATATATTTCACCTGGTATTGATTGTAGTCCTGCCAAGCAGATGAGCAAGGTGTATCCGAGGCCGTGCCAAACACTGATTATTGACACGCCAATTTTAGAAATAGCCGGGTCAACCAACCATCCAATTCTGATCTTCTGGCCAGATATGAACGAAAGAACACTGTTCAGCAGACCATCATTCTGCAAAAGAACATATCGAAACACTAGAACTACACTGATACCAGCAATCATGTTGGGTATAAAGAAACCTATCCGTAAAAATGTTTGTTCTTTTTTCCCACTAAGTGAGTTAATCATGCAAGCTAGGATAAATCCAATTGGGATTACTGAGTACCCATATACAGTCATGACGATTGTATTGAATAAAGCACGATAAAAACTGGAATTGTTTAGCAAGGCTCTATAATTCTTAAAACCCGCGAATGTTTCACCAAAACCAAGAACAGACACATTATAGAAGCTATACTTTACACTTGTAAATGTTGGGATGTAAGTCAGCACAATCAAACAAATCAGACTGGGCAACAAAAAAGTGTACCAGATTGCACTCTTTCGAATTTTTCTTAACATTGCCACTGCTCCCCATCTGTTTGTTGTTAAATGAAACGGAGAGCTGCATAAAACAAATGCAGCTCCCCACAGTTCTTACTTCATGGATTCAGCCATTTCTTCCAATTCTTTTTGAATTGCTGCTGCTGTTTCTTCGGGTGTTAGCTTCTGTTCATATAATGGTATTACATAGTTGCTGAAGATGGTTTCCACAGAGCCAAACAAGTTGTCATAGTAGACACTACTGTTTGCCCAGAAAAAAGGAGGGAAATTTTCAAAGTTTTGACTAAATGCCTCAGCAAAAGGATATCCTTCAGCAGCAAGGTTTTCAATAGCCTTTTTTGAATTTGGCAAGTTGCCTGTTTCTAGAACATAATCTGCAACCCGCTCGTCTGTAATCATCCACTTGATGAATTCCCAAGCCGCTTCCTTGTTTGCAGAAGTTTTTGGAATTGCCATGTTCCAGTCTCCTAGGAAGAAAGCGCGTCCATCGTTGTTAACAATTTTAGGATATGGAGCATAACCATACTGATCTACACAATTATTTGCAACCGTCAACTGATAGAGTCTCAAGGGCATTACATCAAGATAGACTCCAACATTGTTATCCTTGGTGCCAAATCGTTCAAAACCTACTTTTTCCAAATATCCCGGAGCAAAAGTTGTGCCTAACTCTTGCAAAAACTTGAACGATTCTATCACTTCAGGAGTATTGTATAGTATTTTGCTTTCAAATTTTTTGTCTGCAAATTCCGTCACATGGATATTATTCGACCAATTGTATGAAACAAAAGGTCGCCAAAGGTTTGTTGCAGTCATGTTAATAGTGGAACCATAACACATTTCACCAGTAACTGGATTTTCTCCTGTAATCGCTTTTAATTTTTCAAGGAAAGTCTGCCAGGTATCATTCGCGTTTGGGTATTCTACTCCGAAATTATCAAAGATTGATTTATCATAGCATATCACATAGGCGTTCAAACCAATAGGAACTGCTGTACAAGACAACTGAGTGTAATTATTAGCATCAGCTCTCCTGTAGGTGCCTTGTGTGAACAAGAGCTCCAACAACTCGGGGCTTTGTTCCAAATAGGGCATCATATCTTCGACTACATCAACCATGGTGCCGCCATGAACCAAAACATCTGCCTGCTCTCCTGTAGCAGCTGCTTGCAATTTTGCCATCCAGCTATCCCATGGTATTGCTTCAATTTCCAATTTCATATTTGGATATGTCTCTTCGAATAGTTCAATGAGGTAATGATGGCCGATTCTTACTTCACCAGAAACAGGGTCTACCACATCATCATATGTAGTAAAACCAGGGCCTACAAGGCGAAGTGTACCAGTCATAAAGCTCTTGTTTTCGTCTGCAAAAGCACTGGTTGTTGCTGTTAAAAATAGTATTGTGAGAACCATGGCAACAACTACGATGTTTGTTTGTCTTTTCATGAACGAACTACCTCCTTTTTTATTTGCAGTCAGTTATCTATGTTTTCAATAGAGAATACCTGTTAATTTTGTTTTCTTTGCTAGATTACTATAGCAAGAAAGTGAATTTAACAAGGATTCAGCGAATTCTTTGCGTATGAGCGGAACGTTTTTGTATGACCAATCTTTGCCTAGTTTTGCATACTTGTTTACGCAGGTATTATTGAATGCACACAATTCCCATAGTTCAACGAGATCAGCTATGCGACTTGATTCTAAATAATCTGCAATTGCTAGGAGTGTCTCGTTTGTTGCAGTTGCTGAGGGTATCAATGGCGTTCGGATAATCAATCTGCAGTTTAATGTCCGTTCCCTCATCAAGGATGTGATTTTTTCAAGATTATTTAGAATCAGGCTATTACTTTTTCCCGTATAATGCAAGTGCTTGGCCTCATCTATAAATTTAATGTCATATAGCAAGATGTCTGTCCATGGTAACACAGCTTTGAAGTTCTCAAATGGCGCATAGCCTGAACTGTCTACAGCAGTGTTAATACCATGAATTTTTAATTTTATGAAGAAATTCTTGACAAATTCAGCCTGCAGCATGCATTCGCCTCCGGATGCCGTAACACCTCCTCCCGATTTTTCGTAAAATGCTTGATCCTTTAACACCTCCTTTACTAACTCATCCATTGAACTGCTATGAACTGTAAGTTCCAAAGCATTCGATGGGCATGAAAAGAGACACGCTTTACAAATAGTACATTTTGAACGGTCAACACGAATCCCTGTCTCGCTTACAGCAAGTGCTTGATGCTTACAGGCTTTTAAACACTCAAAACAACCAATACATTGTCTTTCATCATACCAAATGACAGGTTGAAAACAGATGCCTTCAGGATTGTGACACCATTTACAAGCAAGCAAACAACCTGCAAAAAAAACAGTCGTACGCAACCCTGGACCGTCATGGGTTGTTCCACGGAAAATATCAAAGATTTTTGCTGTCCCGCCAGCGTTCTGAGCACTAAATTGTGTCATAGTTGGTTCTTCCGCAAAACTCAATCTGAAAAGGCTTAGCCAGGCAAACAAATCTTGTTGTATATCCGGTTACCTTGATAATAATGTTTTGATATTCTGGCTTGTTTGGATGTTCTATTGCGTCTTTTAGTTGATTTAAGTCAATAATATTTAGATTAATTTGAAAATTGTTCTTGCTAAAGTAAGCCTCTGAAAAAATTTTTATATATTCTGCTAAATTTTCCTTTCCATCAAACATTTTTGGTTGCAATTCAACCTGCAATGTCCCGCCAAGGAACTTATGATTGTGTATTTTTGAAAGAGAATTGGCAGTTGCCTGTAATCCTTTTGTGTTTCTCCCTGCAGTAGGATTGCAGCCATGAGCAAGCGGTTCATGGGAGTACCGTCCATCAGGAGTTGCTGGAAGCACATCAACAGCTGTGTGTCCTTGAAATTGAAAAAGGGATGCCCTATATTGTTGTCCTCGATTGTTGTATTGGTTATCTAGAATGTCTGCAATTGAGTTAGTTATCCTGACCAATAATGTATCCACTTCATCTATATCATTGCCAAATTTTGATTGTCGAAGAAACCGCGTTCTCATTATATCGTTGGATTTCCAATTGTTGGACGTAGCTTGGCGCACTTCAGCTAATGAATACATTTGTTTTTCAAAAACCAATTGTTGAATAGCATACATTGAATCTGCAACATTTGGTATTCCTAATATATTGACAGAAGTGTATTGATAATCTACACCGCGATGACCAGTAATATCGATGCCTCGTTCAATAGGACCATGAAAATGGAGAGATGTTGCCATTTCTGGCCAAATCTTATCAATCACATCGTATTGGGCATCTTTAAAGACTCTGAGTGCTTCGCAGGTTTTCTTCAACTCATCAACAAAAACTTGATAGAATCTTTCAAAATCTTTTGTACCCTCATCTATACAGCGATCCATTGCACGCCACATCGGATCCAATAACACAATTGAGTTGACATCCTGATCGCAGTACTCTTTACCTGGAATAGAAAACCATTGACAACCACCTATAGCGACACTCCAAGCATCATCCATAGAGACACCAGAGCGCAATTCACAATCCACAAAGAGATCATAGTTGCAAAATGTTGGAACACCTGCTCCGTGCCGAGCCAATACATCGCATGCATACAGAAACAAATCTTGATCGATATCTGGATGCCAAAGCAGAAACAAATTGTTGTAGTCGTCTACCATATCATAGGTTTCTAGTATAACTCTGCTCATTTTATTAGTTGCATCACTACCGTCTTTTAGTCTTCCACAAATTGAGAAATGTTGGCCTCGAACTTTCAAAAACATCTCAGCCAGGTATTCTCTTGCATCTTGTAGAGAGAGTATTCCAGCCTTCAGATCTTGCATTAAAAAACTGTTTAGGTACAAGTCAAGGCGGCCATATCCATTCCCATGTCCAACGATACGATCTGACAGGATAGCGAAATGTATCCACTGTACTGCTTGACAATATGTTTTTGGCGCATTATAGGTAATTGCTTTGCAGTTTTCCGCAATAAATAAATAACGCTCTTTCTCATCATGATTACTTGTGTTTTGTGCCAATTCATATGCAGTCTTTGAATGCTTATCGATAAAATCCATGATTGCTTGACAAACCAACTTCAATCCTGACAAGTATTGGGCTTTATTTGGCTCTTCCAGCCTTGTATATAGTGAAAGGGATTCATCAATTCGTTGCATAATTCCGCCCCACCCTTGGGACAAACCAATAGAAAAATCAAGGCAGGTATGTCCATGACTGGTACCACCTGCCCCCAATTTACGCACTTCCCTTCCAATTTCGTGGACGTTGTCTCCAAAATAGTACTTCCTGACTTCGTTCATTTCCCAGTGGAACTCACCAACAATTATTTCGTTATCGTAAATTTCAGCTGGACTATGTCGAAGCAAGAAAGCATAATCTTTGGCCCAACTAAGCGGTGTTGCTTCATAACCCTCAATGCGGGAAGGAACCTGATCGTAGAAAGGAAAATCAATACCAATATCTACACGGCAAGCATGATCACCAAGAGAATAACTCGTTTCTTTCGGAAAGGACCATTCGCCCGTTTGAGGCACAATACCATTTGCTTTATCAGTCCAATGATAAACTAGTTGTGTGGAGTCTGCTGTATACAGATTTCTACGACCACTAGCAGCTACCTCTTGATTTTTTTGTATCAACTTTTGAAGGCGTTGGCTTGGATAAAAATTGCTTTTATACTCATTTCTTACTGCAGTCATTTTTCTCTCCTTATAAATTGTAGTGGTTTTCTCAAACGTTCCGATGTCTGTTTGTTATTCTTGTTCTCAGGTGATAAATTAAGGATGACAGGAGGATATTTGTAGGAAAACAGGTCATTGTGCCTTCAAATTTAATTTGATTTTAGGAAATTACACCATGAATATCAATATGAAACTTTAATAGTTACACTTCCAATGGAGTTTATATGGTGCGGATACAGACTCATATATTGTCTGATTCCAATCTTTATTGCATCGTCACGCCAGGTATTTATCACCCTGCTGCGTCAGTCAACCTTAACGTATCTTTGGCTACGCCATCGGTTTCCTTCCTTGCAGGACAATAAAATCCCTCACCGCTTTGGATGCAATAAAGCTTTACATCAGTATAAGCATATTTACCTATAAAGTAATGTGTTTGATTTTGACAATAGCAACGAAGTGAAAGTGTTTTCTATAGATCAAATATCAATTCCGCGTCAACGTTTGAGATGTAGATAAAGATAGGTTCCATGATAGTTATCCAACCTCCCCCCTACAACAACACAATCCCCGCTTCCTTGCACCGCGCCCGGGTCGCCTCGTCCCAGTAGGAGGACTGGACCTCGCCGATGTGGGCCTTGCCCAGCAGCAGCATGCACATGCGGCTCTGGCCGATGCCGCCGCCCATGGTGTAGGGCAGCTGTCCCGCCAGCAGGGCCCGGTGGAAGGGAAAGGCGCGCCTGTGGTCGCAGCCTGACTCCCTCAACTGATAGTCCAGCGATTCGGGGGACACGCGGATGCCCATGCTGGACAGTTCCATCGCGCAGCCCAGGGTCTCATGCCAGAAGAGGATGTCGCCGTTCATCGTCCAGTCGTCATAGTCGGGGGCGCGCCCGTCGTGGGGCCGGCCGGACTTCAATTTGCCGCCGATTTGCAGGATGCCGCAGGTGCGGTATTCCCTGGTGATCTTCTCCTCCCGCTGCTTGGGGGTCAGGTCCGGCCAGCGGTCCTCCAGCTCCTGGGAGGTGACAAAGCGGACATCGTGCTTGAACTTGAGCGGCAGCCTGGGGTATTTCCATTTGAGCAGGTCATAGGTGCAGATGATGGCGGTGACGATGTTCTGCATGGCGTCCTTGAGCGTGTCCATGTTGCGCTGCTCGGGCGTGATGACCTTTTCCCAGTCCCACTGGTCCACATAGATGGAGTGCAGGTTGTCCAGCGTCTCATCCCGCCGGATGGCGTTCATGTCGGTATACAGCCCCTCGCCCACGGGGAAGCCGTACTGCCCCAGGGCCTGGCGCTTCCACTTGGCCAGGGAGTGCACCACCTGGGCCTTGACCCGGGAATAGGGGATGTCAAAGCTGACCGGGCGCTCGACGCCGCTCAGGTCGTCGTTGAGCCCGCTGTCCTCCAGCACGAACAAGGGGGCCGATACGCGCTTCAAGTTCAGCGCCTTTGACAGGAAATCCGTAAAGGTGGTTTTGATCAGCGCGATGGCTTCCTGGGTTTCATACAGGTCCAGCCAGGGCTGGTAGCCTTTGGGCGTCAGCAGGTGCATCGGAAAGCCTCCTTGTAAAGAATCGCAACACTGATATGCTAAAGCAAAAGCGCCCGGCGTTCAAACCGGCGCTGTTTTTATTTTGTTTTACGAGGGCTGGACGGGGCAGGGCTGCCATGATCGCCCGGCTTTATTACAATACCATACAGCTGCGCTAAAAGAACAGGGGCGCCCGCCAGCGGACAGCGCAGGTTCACCGGTTTTCACGGCAAAAACTCCCCCATGCCGTTATACGGCACGGGGGCGCGGGTTTACCTTTTTGGAAGGTTTGGCGGCAGCTGGGGCGGGAGCTGAGGCTTTGTCAGGTCCGGGTTCAGGAGATCGGGCTTCACGATTTGAGGCGCTGTGGTCACAGGCTTCTCCGTCGCTTCAGGTGTGACCAGCCCGGGGTTGACCAGCTTGGGATTGACCAGCCCGGGGTTGATTAGCTCGTGTTTGATCAACTCGGGTTTGATCATATCCAGGCCGGGGCTTGAATCCGGCTCGGAGATGCCATAAAGCTGCGCGATCAGGTCGATCCAGTCAAAATTGTACAAGTTGTCCCTCATGGAATCTCTCAGCAGATCCATATTGATTAATTCAGACAGAACCGGGCTTTCCGCATCAGCGGTGTTAAAGTACATTTCGAGGTATTCATCGATTCCCCAGCCATCGGCATCAACTGCATATACCTCGGCAAGTGCCAGATCGAAGCTTCCCTCAAAGGAGAACGCGCCATCCGTGTTTTCTATGAGCATTCTAACATCGGTCATCTCTTCTCCAATGAATGTATACCACCAGCAAACATATTTCACAGGCTGGACGCCGCCTTCAACGCTGACCTGGAGCTTGGCTTGGTACCTGTCTTTGCCGAGTTTCACCAGGCTGTATGAATCTATGTTGAGTACCATGCGCGGGCTGTTGTCTCCAAGGATCGTAAACTCCAGAGGCTCAGATTTTACCTTGCGCCCCACGGCGTCCTCTACGGTGGCGTAGAAGCTTCCCCGGGTGCCGGCGGTGACCTTATAGCTGAAGCTGCTGGAACTGTGACCGTCACTTTTTTCGGATGTCCAGCTGCCTTCCCGATACAGCATCACCTCGTATCCATAGGTGTAGGGCGGCTGTCCACCCTCGGCCTGGACAGAGTAGGTGATGGTCTCCCCAATATTGGCGGTGTTCCCGGGGCTGAGTGACGTGCCTGTGATCTTGACCGGATTGTACTTGCTCCCACGTATATTCATGTCGATATAGCAAGAGACGATTTTCTCCCCGTCCCGGACCCTGCCGATAAGACGCAAACTGTCGCCAAAGCCTACCGTCCAGGTATAACTGTTGTCTGACATAAACCCCGACCAGAAGGAATGCGGCTCGGCATCCTCAAAAATGACCATGGTGTAATCATAGGTATAGGGCGGGTGGCCGCCGGACGGGATCAGGGTCACTGTCACGCTGTCCCCGGCCTGGATGACACCCTCCTTGTCCAGGGACATCACAAGCGACAATTCTTCCTGCGCGTGGCAAACCGCCGGCAGGGCTGTCAGCCCGGCCAGCGTGGCAAGCGCCGGCAACAGGAGGATCAGCGTCCAGACAGAGGTCTTTTTCATAAAAACTTGTCTCCTTCCTTTGTTAAAGCACTTCTGTTGATCGGGTGTTCGCAGCCACAAAACGCTGTTTCCCACGCTGTAAAACAGCATGGGGGTTGCGTGTTCATTGGCCCGGAAGGCGCGGCGGCCGGATGACCGGAATTTCAGGCACAGTCAGCCCGGGCTTGGTCAGTTCGGGATTTGTCAGCTTGGGTTTAATCAATTCGGGGTTTGTTGGCAAAGGTTTTGTCAGTTCGGGATTCACCAGCTCGGGTTTTGTCAAATCCCGGATGGGGATGACGGTTGGCACCGGCTCGGGGATATCATGAAGCTGATCTATCAGGCTTTTCCGGTCCGGATAGCGCAAATCCTCCCTCAGGGAAATTTCCCGTGGATTTCTCTTGATCAAATCAGTCCGGAACGGTCTGACCGCGTCCTTGGCGTCAAAGTGGAGTTCGAGGTGATCCTCGCTGTTCCAGCCATCAGCATCAATCGCGTATATATAGGCATACGCCTTGTCAAAATCCCCCTCAAAGGTGAACGTGCCCTCCGTGTTTCTGTAGATATCATGGCCGATCGACTTGCCATTCTTGGACAGATCCCACCGGCAAATATATTCCACGGGCCGGGTGCCGCCTTTGACGCTGGGCTGGATGGTCAGCTGGTACTTGTTTTTGCTGAGTTTCACCAGGCGATGCGTCGCGCTGAGATCCATGGGCGCGTGGTCATCCCCAAGAATGGTAAACTCGACAGGCGTACCAGTATATACATGGCGCCCCAGGGCGTCCCGCACGCTGGAAAAGAAGTCTCCTTTGTCGCCGCGGGTGATCGTATAGCTGAAGCTGTTGGTGTCAAATACGCTGTTGCCGTCTTCAGGCACGATCCAGCAGTCGTCCTGATACAGGCTCAGCTTGTATTCATAGGTGTAGGGCGGCTGCCCGCCCTGGACAACGACAGAGTAGGTAATGGTATCCCCGATATTGATAACGTTGCCGGGGCTGATGGACTCACCTGTGATGATGATCGGATTGTGCACGCTCCCCATCACGGCAAGGGTTGTCTCGCAAGCGCCTCTCTTTCCATTCTTGTCCCAAACAAGGCTTTTCAGCCATACTGTCTCGCCAAATTCTACCGTCCAGGTATGGCTGTTGTCCGAAGTATTCTCTGTAGCGAAGAAATGATCCTCGCCAAGCTCGTCAATGGACATGAAGTGCCTGTAGGAATAGGGCGGAGTGCCGCCGGAGGGGGTCACGGTCACCGTCACGCTGTCCCCGACCTGGATGATTTTCTCCTTGTCCACAGACATCATAACTGTCAACTCCTCCTCCGCGGGGCAGACCGCCGGCAGGGCTGCCAGCCCGGCCATCACGGCAAGCACCGGCAACAGGAGGATTAGCTTCCGGACAGAGGTCTTTTTCATGAAACAGTTCTCCTTTCCTCAGTTGGTTAAATCGTTAAGCGCCTTGCTTTGGCAAAGTGCTTTGAAGCTTTTTACTCGCAAGTTTTTACAGCGCAACCTCCATGCCGTAATACGGCACGGGAGCGCAAGCTCACGGTTTTGGACGGATTGGCTGTTGCAGGGCCGGAAGTTGAGGCGCTGTGATGCCGGGCCGGGAGATCTCCGGTTTCACGATTTCGGGCGCTGTCAGCTTGGGCTTGGTCAGTTCAGGCTTGATCAACTCAGGAGCCCTCACGTCCGGGATGGGGAAGGGAGGTGAGACCAGCTCGGGGATATCATCAATCTGCCCCGTCAGGTCTCCCCAGTCCGGACCAAATAAGTCTTTCCTCAGCGAATCTTTCAGAAGATCGATCTTGATCAATTCAGAAAGAATCGGGTTGACGATATTCTTGGCGTCAAAAACTATTTTGAGCAGATTCCTGCTTTTCCAGCCATCAGCATCAACTGCATATAACTCGGCATATAAACGATCAAAATCTCCCTCCGGGTAAAATGCGCCGCTTGTGTTTGTTTCTTCCCGTACTTGGATCATATAAAAATTCTTGTACATATGCCACCGGCAAACATAGCTCACGGGCAGGGCGCCGGCTTTGACGCTGGCCTGGATGGTCATCCGGTAGTTGTTCTCGCTGAGTTTCTCTATGCTCTGTGTCGCGCTGAGGTCCATTGGCGGGCTGTCGTCTCCAAGAATCGTGAACATGAGAGGTTTCCCGGAATATGACTTGCGCCCCAGTGTATCATTCACGGCGCAAACAAAGTATCCTTCGGCGCCGCCGGTGACCGTATAGGTGTATTGGCTGGAGTTGCAGCCTTTAATATCTATGGGGACTGACCAGCAGTCGTTCCGATACAGGAACAGCTCGTATTCATAGGTGTAGGGCGGGTCTCCGCCCTCGGCAAAGACAGAGTAGGTGATGGGTTCCCCCACGTTGACGATGTCCCCGGGGCTGAAGGACTGGTCTGTGATTTTGATCGGATTGCACACGCTCCCCTGTACCTCAAGGAGCACGTCGCATGTGCCTATGATCTGGTCCGCATCCCGGGCAATGACATGAATCCCTGCCTTTTTGCCAAAGCCTACCGTCCAGGTGTGGCTGCTGTCCAGCGTTTCCTCTATAGAAAAATAATCTATGTCATGGTCATTCTCATAAATGATCATAAGGTAGTTGTAGGTATAGGGCGGCTGGCCGCCGGACGGGGTCAGGGTCACCGTTACGCTGTCCCCGGCCTGGATGACCGGCCCCTTGTCCAGAGACATCGTAATCGGCAGCTCCCCTTGCCCTTCCACAACGAGGCAGTTTGCCGGCAGGGCTGTCAGCCCGGTCAACATGACAAGAACCGGCAACAGGAGGATCAGCTTCCGGATGGAGGTCTTTTTCATGACAAGGTTTCTCCTTTCTTTGGTTGGCTATGCAGTTATGCGCTTTTCTTTGGTAAAGTCTTCCGGTCTTCCGGTATTGTTCTTCTTCCTATATAAATGAGTTAGCACAAATCAACGCAGCATATCTACCTGCCTTTTCGGGTAGTATGGCTAAAAACGCCTTGTTGCCTGTATATGATACTGATGTAAAGCTTTATTGCATCCAAAGCGGCAAGGGATTTTATTGTCCTGCAAGGAAGGAAACCGATGGCGTAGCCTAAGCTACGTTGAGGTTGGCTGGCACAGCAGGACAATCAAAGACCCGGCGCGATGATGCAATAAAGAATGGAATCAGACAATATGTAATGCCCCCGGGATTTGTAGAAACGAGGATTCACCTGTAAGATGAGTATGAAACTACTATCCACAGGGGTTACCACATACAAATAGGAGGCATTACATGAAACATTATAGCACGCTTTATGTAGGAATGGATGTTCATCGGAACAGTTTTACTTTGGCACATTTTGCTTTGGATATGAAACAGCCGACAGGCATCGTCCAGACAGACAATGATTACCGCCGAATCGTTGCCTATGTGCACCGTCTCAGGGAGAAGTATGGGCAGGAAACGCGGATCGTCTGCGGATATGAGGCAGGATGTCTGGGATACACGCTGTACCATCAGTTAACCAAAGCGAAGATTGAATGCATCATTCTGGCGCCCACCACGCTGCCGTCCCCGCGCGGCGGGAAGCGGGTCAAGACCGACGGACGCGATGCCGCAAATATCGCGCAATGCCTGGCATACGGAACTTACAGCCCCGTTCATGTTCCCAGCGCCGGGGATGAGCAAGTCAAGGAATTCATCCGAATGCGCAATGACCATTGCCAGATGCTCAAGAAGCTCAAACAGCAAATCCTGTCCTTTTGTCTGCGGCATGGATACCTGTACAGTGGGACGCGAAGCAACTGGACGCAGTATTACGGCTTTGGACGGATTGGCTGTTGCAGAACTGGAAGCTGAGGCGCTGTGATGCCGGGCTGAAGGATCTCCGGCTGCGCAATTTTTGGTGTTGTCGTTGCCTCGGGCTCGATCAGCCCGGGCTTGATCGGGGCCGGCTTGATCAGCTCAAGCTGGACCAGCTTAGGGATGACCGCGTCCAGGAAAGGGTCGGGGCTTGAATCCGTCCCGGGGAACTCATCAAGCTGCGCGATCAGGCTTTTCCAGTCTGGATCGGACCATTCTTCCCTCCGGGATTTTCCCAGCAGATTGCTCTTGATCCACTCAAACATAAATTGTTTGGGGTTCACATTGGGGTCAAAGGTCAATGTGCAGACATCGCTGGTCCAGCCATCGGCATCAATAGCCCACACAAAGGCTTTCACCTTGTGAAAATCCCCCTCCAGGATGAACTTGCCATCCTCTTTTCTTTGGAGCACCTGACCGATCACCGCGTCACCTTTCTTGTACCGGTTCCACAGGCAATAAAACATTACGGGCTGGGTGCCGGCTTTGACGCTGGCCTGGATGATCATCCCGTACTTGTTGTCACCAATTTTCATTTTCAGCATCTTGATGCTCTGTGTGGTGCTGAGGCCCATGGGTTCGTGTTCGTCCCCAAGAATCGTAAACCCGACATGCCTGTCAAGATTCAATGTGCGCCCCAGGGCGTCATGTACCCAGAAACAGATGTCTCCTTTGGTGCCGCGGGTGATGGTGTAGCTGAAACTGTTGGAGCTGAAGATGTGGTTGAAATTTTCGGGTATTGACCAGCAGTCGTCCTGATACAAGGTCAGCCTGTAACGATAGCTGTAGGGCGGCTGTCCGCCCTGGGCAAAGACAGAGTAAGTGAGGGTATCCCCTACATGGATGACGTTCCCGGGGCTGAGGGAATCGCCTGTGAACGTGAGCGGATTGTACACGCCCCCCTGCACGGTAACGCTTGCCTCGCAGGAGCTCTCCTTCCCGTCCGCATCCCGGACCATGCCTTTAAGCTTCACACTGTCGCCGAAGCCTATCGTCCAGGTATGGCTGCTGTCCGGAACTTCCCCTGAAGAAGAGTAATGAGGTTCACCCTGCTCGTAAATATACATGGTGTGTTTGCAGGTATAGGGCGGAGTGCCGCCGGACGGGGTCAGGGTCACCGTCAGGCTGTCCCCGGCCTGGATGACGCCTTCCTTGTCCAGAGACATCGCAACTGTCAGCTTCTCCGCCGCGAGGCAGACCGCCGGCATGGCTGTCAGCCCGGCCAGCGCGGCAAGGACCGGCAAGAGCAGGACCAGCGTCCAAACGGAGATCTTTTTCATCAAACTCATCTCCTTCCTTTTGTTAGATCTCCTTCTTTTGTTAGATTTTCTTCAGCAAGTTCACGGCCTTGGCAGGCTTGGCAGCTGCTGGACCGGAAGCAGGGGGCTTGTTGTTTTGAGGGGCTGAAGGAGCCCCGGCCGCGCGATTTCCGACCCTGTTGTCACGGGTTCTGTCGCCTCGGGCCTGATCAGTCCGGGCCTGGCCAGCTCAGGGATGGTCGCGTCCAGGAAAGGGTCAGGGCTTGGATCCATCCCCAGGAACTCATAAAGCTGCGCTGCCAGGTCCCCACGGACCGGACCGAACACGTCTTCCCCAAGGGAAATTCCCAGTGGATTGATCCTGACCCGCTCAAACCCAAACGGAAACAGTATGCCCTTTTTGCTGGGGCCAAAGTTGATACTGAGGGACCTGGTTTCCCATTCATCGCCATCAATTGCCCATAAGATCGCTTCCGCCGCGTGGAAATTTCCCTCCAGGGTGAACATGCCATCCCCGTTTTTATCGTTCACCTGATTGATACACGCGCCATCCTTGTACAGACGCCACATGCAAAAGAATCTTATAGGCGGGGTACCGGCTTTGACGCTGGCCTGGACGGTCAGCCGGTACTTGTTGTTGCCGAGTATACTGTCGGTTTTCAGTGTCTGGATACTATGCGTTGCGCTGAGGTCCATGGGCGCGTGGTCGTCTCCAAGAATCGCGAACGAGAGAGGCAGCTTATGATATACCCTGCGCCCCGCGGCGTCCTGTACACCGCCGGAGATGTATCCTTTGGTGCCGCGGGTGACCGTATAGCTCAGGCTGCTGGAGCTGCAGCTGTAGTCACCGATATATACGGGTACTGACCAACAATCGCTCTGGGAATGATCATACTGAACCAGGTCAAGCTTGTAGCTATAGCTGTAGGGCGGCTGTCCGCCCTGGGCGTCGATCGAGTAGGTGAGGGTATCCCCCACATTGATGACGTCCCCGGGGCTGAGGGAATGGCCTGTGAACATGAGCGGATTGTACACGCTCCCCTGCACCTCAAGGGTGGTCTCGCAAGCAGCTACCGTATCGTCCGCATCCTGAACCATGCCTACAAGCTTCACACTGTCGCCAAAGCCTACCGCCCAGGTATGGCTGCTGTCCGGAACAGCCCTTGTAAAATACCCATAGGCTACGTCCTGCTCGTAAATATACATGTCGTGCCAGTAGGTGTAGGGCGGCCGGCCGCCGGAGGGGGCCAGGGTCACCGCCAGGCTGTCCCCGGCCTGGATGACCGGCCCCTTATTCAGGGACATCGTCACCGACAGCTTCTCCTGCGCGAGGCAAACCGCCGGCAGGGCCGTCAATCCGGTCAGTATGGCAAGGACCGGCAAGAGCAGGACCAACGTCCCAAAGGAGATCTTTTTCATGATAATTCATCTCCTTCCTATCGTGAGATCTCCTGAAAGAGTCAAATATCCCCATGCCGTTTTACAGCATGGGGGGCGCGAGTTTACGGTTTTGGATGGATTGGCTGTTGCAGTGCCGGAAGCCGGGGCGCTGTCATGCCGGGCAGAAGGGTCTCCGGCCGCACGATTTCAGGCGCTGTCCCCTCAGGCTTGATCAGCCCGGGCCTGACCGGCTTGAGCTGGATCATTTCAGGTATGGCCGCGTCCAGGAAAGGGTTGGAGCTTGGATCGGTTCCCAGGAGCACATCAAGCCGCACTGCCGGGTTCCTCCTCCAGTCCGGATCAAACAAATCCAGCGGGTTGATCCTGATCCGCTCAAACGGAGGCTGTATCTCCTTGATGCTCGGATCAAAGGTAAATCTGAGGGAATCACTCGTCCAGCCATCGGCGTCTTTTGCCCATACCGTGGTTGTCACCCTTTCAAAATTTCCATTCAGGATGAACTTGCCGGCCCCGTTTTCCTCGAACACGCGGTCGGCAATCTCATCATTCTCGAAGATCGTCCAAACGCAATAAAAACGCAGGGGCAGGGTGCCGCCTGTGGCGCTGGCCTTGATGGCCAGCTGATACTTGTGAATGCTGAGGTTCTGTGTCTTGACACTCTGCGTTGCGGTGAGGCCCATGGGCGGGTGTTGGTCTCCGAGAATCGCAAACATGAGAGGCCCCTGAAAAGCCGCCTTGCGCCCCGCGGCATCCTCTACGTTGGAAGAGATGTATCCTTTGATGCCGCGGGTAGGCGTATAGCTGAAGCTGTTGGAGCTGTATACCTGGCTGGCATCTTCGACTTGAATCGAGCAGTCTTCCTGATGCAGGGTCAGCCTGTAGCTGTAGCTGTAGGGGGGCTGTCCGCCCTGGGCTATGACGGAGTAGGTGATGGGTTCCCCCACATTGATGACGTCCCCGGGGCTGAGGGACCTGCTTGTGATCGTGAACGGGCTGTACACGCCCTCCTGCACAGCGAGGGTTGCCTCGCAATCGGTTTCTTTCCAGTCCGCGTCCCAGACAATGCATCTCAGCAGCACGCTCTCGCCAAAGCCTACCATCCAGGTATGGCTGCTGTCCGGAACATCCACCAAGGAGTGATGGGAGACGCCTTGCTCGTAAACCATCATGATGTATCTGTAGTAATAGGGCGGACGGCCGCCGGAAGGGGTCAGGGTTACCGTCACGCTGTCCCCGGCCTGGATGACCGGCCCCTTGTCCAGGGACATCGTCACTGACAGATTTTCCTGCGCGCGGCAAACCGCCGGCAGGGCCGTCAGCCCGCTCAGCGCGGCAAGGACCGGCAAGAGAAGGACCAGCGTCCCGATGGAGATCTTTTTCATGAAAAACCCATCTCCTTTCTATCGTCAGATCTCCTTCCTGAAAGAGTTAAACGCCCCCATGCCGTTTTACAGCATGGGGGCGCAAGCTTACGGTTTTGGACGGATTGGCTGTTGCAGCAGGATCGGAAGCGGAGGCTTTACTATGTCCGTATTTAGGACCTCGGGCTGCGCGGTAGTTGGCGCCGCTGTCACCACAGGCCTGACCTGAACTGGCTTATGCGTGACCAGCACTGGCCTGAGCGTGACCAGCTCGGGATTGGTCAGCTTGGGCGTCCCCTCATTCAGGCCGGGGACCTGGTATGATGGGGTCGGCTCGGAGGGATCATAAAGATGCCTTATCAGGTCACTCCGGTTAAAATAGAGCAGTTTATTCCTCAGGGAATAATCCAGCAGATCTCTCCTGACTAAATCAGACAGCGCCGGCCTGACCGCGTCATCGGTGTCAAAGTATATTTCGAGGAAATCCTCGCATGTCCAGCCGTCGGCATCAGTTGCGTATACCTCGGCAATCGCCGCATCAAAGTCTTCCTCCAGGGAGAACGCGCCGTCCGTGTTTGTTGCTGCCAGCCTCTTCTCGATCAGCTCACCATCCTTAAACAGGAACCACCAGCAATCATAGCTCACGGGCAGGGCGCCGCCTTTGACGGTTGCCTGGAGGGCCGCCAGGTACCTGTCTGTACCGAGTTTCTCCAGGCTGTGCGTCGCGCTGAATTCCATGGGCGCGCTGTTGTCCTTATAAATTTGAAGATAGAAAGGATCAGAAAACGCCTTGCGCCCCAGGGCATCCTGCACGATGGAATAAATTTCTCCCCTGGTGCCGCTGGTGATCTTATAGCTGAAGCTGTTGGAGCTGTGGTCGTAGTCATTGCCGCTTAGGGGCGCTGACCACCAGCCGTCCCGATACAGGATCAGCTTGAATTCATAGCTGTAAGGCGGCTGCCCGCCATCGGCAATGACATGGAAGGTGAAGTTGTCAGTGTAATCATCTCCGATCATGATCATGTCTGAGGGATGAATAAATTCTTTTTTGATACAGAGCGGATTGTGCTCGCTGCCCCGTATCAGAATCTCTGCATCGAAAGAAACTATCGTGTTTATATCCCGGACCCTGCCTGTAAGCACCGCGCTGTCGCCAAAGCCTACCGTCCAGGTATAGCTGCTGTCCGGCACAAACCCCGACCAGAAGGAATGTGTTTCGCCATCCTCAAAAATGACCATGATGTAATCATAGGTATAGGGCGGACTGCCGCCGGAGGGGGTCAGGGTCATTGTCACGCTGTCCCCGGCCTGGATGACGCCCTCCTTGTTCACGGACATCGTAGCTGTCAGTTCCCCTTGCGCCAGGCAAACCGCCGGCAGGGCCGTCAGCCCGGTCAGCACGGCAAGGACCGGCAAGAGAAGGATCAATGTCCCGATGGAGATCTTTTTCATAAAACTCATTTCCTTCCTTTGGTTAAATACCTTTTTTGTTTTTGGCAAAGTTCCTCTGTTAAATAGAATTTAATACGGATAGCGCAATTTATCTACCTGCCTTTTAGGGTGGCATTGCTAAAAATAGTGGATTTTAGCATAAAAATCCCGGAGGCTCAATGACAATAATCCTGATACTGATTCCAAAAATCCCCCGCGCGGACCGGCCGCGCGGGGGAACAGGCATTATGGAAGGGTATTATTTTTTGGCAGGCTGGGTTTTGAGCTCCTCGCCGTTGGGGCCTTCGAATCTTAAGCCCCAGCCGGTGGCTACCGCGAAGATCATCACCAGGAAGAGCGTGTAGGCGTACATGGTGCCTCCGGCAACCTCCAGGGGCGACAGCCCGGTCAGGGCGGAGCCGATGAAGACAAACACGCTCATGAAGGGGATGCAGGCCGGCAGGCTGTTGGCCACGGCGTCCAGCAGGTTGGCGCGGCGGTAGGGGTGGATGTCGTGCGCGCCGCAAACCTTGTCAAGCACTGGGCCGAAGGTCAGGATGCAGACGCTGGAGACGCCGCCGAAGATGAGGTCGGTCAGGGAGATGCCGATGATGCCGGCCGCCTCCGCGCCGCGCGGGGTCTGGGCCAGCTTGCTGCCCAGGATTTTTTCCACCAGGTAGTCCAGCATGCCGGCCTCGGTGATGACGCCCATGATGCCGAACACAGCGATGACCAGGCCGACGGTGCCCAGCATACTGGCCACGCCTTCCACCAGGAAGCCGGTAATCTGGTTGTGGGAGGGGTCATTAGCAAACACGGCGGACAGCGGGAAGAGGTTCAGCGCGAGGCCGGTGCCGATGCCCAGCACCAGGCCGACGAAGAGGCCCAGAAAGATGTTCCTGGTCTTGGTGGCCACGACCAGCATGATGACGACCGGGATCAGCATGAACAGGCTATTGGGGTTGGAGAGCTGCTCAATCTGGGCAATCTCGGCCACTTCACCCTTGCCGCCGAACAGCACAAAGAGCACCAGGGCGACAGCGGAGCCAGCCAAAGAGTACCGCAGACGGCTGCGCACGCAGCCGCCCACGTCGGCCGGACGGCCGTTCTTGAACATCTGCGTGGAGGCTGAGGCGATGGTGGTGTCCGAAATGGGAGCCAGGTTGTCGCCGAAGATGGCGCCGGAAACGATGGCGCCGGCCAGGAAGGCGGGGCTGCAGCCCAGGACCACGCCCGCCGGGTAGAAGATGGGGAAGGCGGAGAACATCGTGCCGATGGAGGAGCCGGTCGCCGTGGACATGATGCAGGTCGCGACGAACACGAAGCCGACGAACACGCCGCCCTGCACGCCGATGCTGTTGGCCAGCCAGACAAAGCCGCCGGACAGGCCGCTTGCCTTCATCAGGGCGGAGAACATGCCGATCGGGAAGAAGATGACAATGACGGAGACTGAGGTGAGCGATGAGATGCCCTTGATGGCGGCGTCCCAGAACTCGGTATAGCTCTTGGCGAACACGCCGCCGATCAGCAGGGCGACAAAGCCGGCCATGGCCAGCGCCTCCATGTTGAAGGCCTTCAGGCCGATGAACATGACCGCGCAGAATATAAAGAAGATGACGACCGGCACCAGGGAGAGGAACATGCTCCCCCTGAACTCAAGCCTTTTGTTGGTTACGGTTTCCTGCATGGTGGATACCTCCTGATCTTATTTGATTCCTTTTTCCTCGCCCATTTTGAGCAGGACCTTGCGGATGCGGTCAAAGCGCAGCTGGGCATCCTCGTCCCTGGCGAAGCAGGCCGTGACGATGCGGATGTAGCCCTCGCCCTGGGAGCCGTAGGGCACGCCCTGGTTGACCATGATTTTGGCGTCCTCCATCAGGCGGTCGGCCACCTCCTCGCTGGTGCCCAGGCGGCTGATGTTCAGCCAGGACAGGATGCCGCTCTCAGGCAGCTGCATCCGGACGCCGGGGATGTCGTGGAAGCTTTCATAGGCCTGGCGGCGGCGGCGCTCCAGGCGCACGAAGTGGCTCTTGAGGATGCTCTCGTCCTCAATGGCCGCGATGGCGCCGATGGTGGACAGGGTGGAGGAGGCGCCGATAACGTTGACCGCGCCGCCATAGAGGACGTCCATGATGACGTCGTCCGCGTAGATGTAGCCGATCCTGAAGCCGGACAGGCCGATGCCCTTGGAGATGGAGCAGACCGTCACGGTACGCTCCCACATGCCGGGCAGGGTGGCGGGGTGGACAAACTCAATGCCGTCATAGATGTGGTCCTGGAAGGCCTGGTCGCTGACCAGGATCAGGTTGTGCTTGATGACAAAATCGCACAGCGCCTCGATGCTCTCGCGGCGGAAGACGGTGGTGGTCGGGTTGTTGGGGTGGGAGATGAGCACCATCTTGGTCTTCGGGGTGACGCGCTTCTCAAACTCCTCCATGCGGAACTGGTAGTTGTCCTCCTCATACAGCGGCACCGGCACGGTGACGCCGCCGAGCAGCTTGCCGTTGAGGAAGTTGCTGGGGTAGCTCGGGTTGGGCACCATGATCTCATCCCCCGGGGAGATGAAGGGCATCATGGAATACAGCAGGCCGCTGTCCGACCCGGGCGTGACCAGGATGTTGCGCGAAGGGTCAAGTTTCAGCCCCGTATCCTTGCCGATGTGCTTGGCCAGCGTCTGGCGCAGCTGAAAATCCCCGATGGGCATGGAATAGTGAGCGGCAAAGCCGTCATCCACCGCCTTGTGCAGGGCTTTCTGTACGGATTCCGGAATGGCGGGATCCGGGAAAAACGGATCGGCCCAGGCCATGATGTCGCCGCCCGCCTTCATGAAATTGCCCGCGCCCTCGCCGACGTCCGCCTTGGTGACGGTCAGAAAGAGGCCGCCCTGCAGGTCGCGGAAACGGGAGTTCATCAGTTGTTTGATACTCATGATATGCTTTTTACCTTTCTGCGGAAATTTCCGCAATCGCTTCTACCTCCACCAGCACGCCTTTGGGCAGCTGCCGCACCGCGACGCAGCTGCGGCCCGGTTTGCCGGGGAAGTAGCCGGCGTACACCGTGTTGAATTCCTGAAAATGGCTCATGTCGGTCAGAAAGCAGGTGGTCTTGACCACTTTGTCCAGACCGCTGCCCGCGGCAGCCAGCACTGCTTTGAGGTTGTCCAGCACCTGGGTGGTTTGCTCGCGGATTCCGCCATCCACGACGTTTCCTGAGACAGGATCCAGCGGAATCTGCCCGGAGGTGTACACCATACCGCCGGAGATCACCGCCTGTGAGTACGGACCGATCGCCTGAGGGGCATCCTGTGTGTGAACTGATTGACCCATGACATCTCTCCTTTTGCTATGATATTGTTGTAGACAGTATACAGATGAAATAAAGTTTAGTCAATAAAATAATTTAACATTTAAGTAAGCCACGATATAAGGATCCGGCAATTTATTTGTAATCATTTTTATATTGATTCTTTTCATTCCCTGTTGTCATTTATTGCAGCTCCATTCCCTCCGCGTTGTACCAAGGAAAGCCGTTTCGCAGACAATAATGGCCAATCGTTTTTGAGAGGTTCAAATCCGCCGCGTACTCCGGCAAACAGACAGATAAACCGTATGCTTTTGCCCTGGCAAGATAGTTTTTGAAACAGGCCGTTTCTTCCGCTGATTGAATTCCATAATTATGATTTTCAGCTGGTGAACACCGTTTCCTGATTGATCCCGTCAAACAGGGACAGGGCGATTCCTCTTTCCATGCAGGCTGTTGCAAAGACATCGCCGCCGTTGATGACAAGGGGCAGTTAAGCCTTTCAGCATCGCGCATAATCCCCGGAAGACCTCCTCCGCCGGGCGGCAATCATAGACATCAGCATTGTCCAGAAACAGCCCGTCAAGCCTCATCAGCGCGTATTGCCTGCCCAGCCCGTCAACGACAAAGCGCTGCCACCGGGGAGAAGCGGCGTCAATCAAGCGCTCATCCGGCCAATCTTCACAGACGCCCAGGAACAAATCCTCGGACTGATCATAGCAGGGGCGGTATTCCTCCACAGCGCCGATGTTCAGATAGCCATACACTGTCTTTCCGGCAGCGCGCAGCTGATCAATGCCCTCCGGCGAGAATTCCGATGGCTCAACAACAACAAGGTATCAGATTGATGCCGACATTCAACGATTCATAATCATTGACATCCCTTTCGCCAGGCGGTCCATCGCTTCCGCGAGGATTTTATCGCTTGTGGAAAGGCAGATCCGCACATGGCCCTGCGCGCCGGGGCCAAAAAACTTCGGAGTTCCCGGAACAAGTGCCAAGCGCGCTTCTTTCTCAATGAACGCAACGAAATCACCGCTTTCCATTCCTGTTGCTGAAATGTCAGGGAATAAAAGAAAGGTGGCGTCAGGTTTTTCACAGGAAATTCCCGGCATTTCACCGATACGCTGAAGGGCATAGTCTCTGTTTTTTTCCATTTGAGCAACAAAGGCCTCGTTCCAGTAGTAACATTCATCCATGCATATCTTCATGGCAAATTGGCTGATCGACGCGATTCCTCCGGCGGTTGTCATGACATGGGATTTTTCAACCATGCGATCAAACATCTCTTTTGTGGAACAGTATATGCATCCGGCGCGCAGCCCCGCGATGGAAAAGGCTTTGCTGAGCCCGTAAACAGAAAGAACCCGGTGGCTTTTGCCTGGATCCACTGTAAGAATGCTGCAGAACCGCTTGCCCGAAAAGACGATATCGCTCCATATTTCATCGTTCATAATGTAGAGATCGTACTTTTCAGCCACATCAAGCAAATGCTGCAGCGCTTCCTTTTGATAGAGTTTGCCTAATGGATTATGCGGATTGCAAAGGCCGATCATTTTTGTTTTCGGCGTTATATACTCTTCAAGATGGGACAAATCAAGCTCGCCGTTTTTGATAAGTGACGGGCACAGTACCGGAGTAGCCCCGGCAGATTCACAGGATTTGCCAAACAAATAGTCCACCGGATCAAAAATAATCATTTCATCGCCCGGCTTTAAGATCGTTTGGGCAATAATGTACATTCCCCGCGCCGCGCTATCAATTGGAAGCAGCAGGTCCGGATCTACGTTTTCGTGTTTGCGTTCGTTGAGTTTTTTGGCTATGCTTGAGCGAACCTCAGGATATCCGAGCTTTGGCGTATATGAAAGATAACCTTGTTTCAGATAGTTGCATAACCCTTCCTGAATTTCCGGAGCGCAGGGAAAATCGGAATCTGCCGCGGTAAGCGGTATAACACCTTCCGGAACTTCAGCCCATCGATAGTTAAACGCCGTTTTTCTCAAAACACTGAGGTTTACCTGGTCATGGGAAAATAATTGCATGTTTTGCCTCCTGTTTAACAAGCTCTCAATTGAATAGGCTATCAATCAGCGTTGGATTTTAAATGGCTCCGAAACATGTTAAGATTACCGCTGCAACAATCGTCATCAGAGCGCGAACTCTCCTTTTGATAATGATATTGTTGAAATAAAATTTAGTCAATGAAAAATTTAACAGATTATCCATAACATTTGTTCCGCATGTTCCTTGCAAACTGCCGGATATGCGTTACACTATGGTATAGCAATAAATCTGGAGGATTTGGATGAACAAGCCGATTGTGCTGAGCGCTGCTGACCGGATGATTATCGCGTCGTACCATTCCGTGCTGGACGGCCTGGCGGAGTTTCTGGGCGGCGGCTTTGAATTTGTGCTGCACAACCTGGAGAACCTGGACAGCTCGGCTGTCAAGGTCATCAACGGCCACCATTCAAACCGCGAGGTGGGCGCGCCCATCACCGACCTGGCGCTGCGGATGCTGTCGGAGATTCAAAACCATCAGAGCGACAAGAACAGGATCTACAATAACCGCAGCAGGAAGGGCTCCCCCATCCGCGCGGCCACCCTGCCGATTTCCGGCGAGGGCGGCCGGATCATCGGCCTGATTTGCATCAATTTTTATATGGACATCCCCCTGAACGAGTTTCTGTCCTCCTGGTTTCAAACCGGAAATGAGGACACCGGCGCCAGCGAGGCGCTCGCCAGCAACGCGGAGGACCTGATCGCCCTCAGCATCGCGGACGCCAGGTCCAGCATCTACAACAACGGAGGCGTCGCCAACCACAACAAAAACCGCTGCGTGATAGAACACCTGTATCACAAGGGCATCTTCCGCCTGAAAAGCGCGGTGCCCAAGGTGGCCGACATGATGGGCATTTCCCCGAACACGGTCTACCTGCATCTGCGCAAGCTCAGGAAAGACGGGACGTCCGGTGAGAATAACAGCTGACCGCGAAGGAAGATGATGATGCCCGCGGGCTGGCAAGAGCTCTCCGGCGCTGCCGGCTTTGGCAGGCTGCCCGACTATTTCGGGGAATGCTGGGCGGAATTTACCCCGGATGACCGGGAACTGGCCGCGCCCCTGCTGCGCGAAGCCGACATGCTGCGCTATGGGGACTGGTTTGGCTTTGACGCGGACTGGGTGGCGCAAATCCGCCTGGCCGCGCGGCGGATTGACGGGAACCCCGCCCTGAAGCTGGCCGCGGTCTTTCTTCACTGGGCGCTGTATGTCGCGCGTCCTTTTTATGAGGTGCCCTGGTTTGCCTCGCTGGCTGCCGGCGCGCTGGACGGGCAGGCCGCGATGTTCGGCCTGTGCGTCCTGTGCCGGGAAGCGCCGCGCACCGTTATTGACCTGCGGCGAAGGGGGCATCCGAACCCCGCGGACGTGCTGCGCAATTTCCGGGATGTGGGCGCCTACAGCCGGCAGTATAAAAAGTTGCGGGGCCGCTATGGCCTGGGCAATGACGCCTGGTGCGCGCTGTGCGTGACGCCCTGGCTGAACACCGCCCGCCATCTGCGCTTTGCCCCCGCCGCCCTGTGGTATGACTATATGTTCTACCGCCACCGCGAAAGCGGGCAGGCCCTGGTGCTGGCAGGAGGCGGCATGGGGCTGCGGGCGGACGGCCTGCTGCCCGCCGCGGGGGAGCGGCCGGCCTTTTATACGGTATACGAGCGGGAGGGGAAGCGGGCGCTGGCCCACCGCGTGAGCCCCGCTGGTTATGTGCGCCCGGCTGCCGGGTGGATTGACCTGTCGGACTATGAGCCGCTGCTGCGGCAGGGCGACATCCTGCTGGGCTTTCATATCCCTGAGGGCCCAGGCTATGACATCCCCACCTGCCGGGCTTCTTTCGCGGCGGCGCTGGCGCTGTTTGGGGAGGTGTATCCCGAGGTCAGTCACAAGGGCTTCCTGTGCGATTCCTGGCTGTTCTCGCCCCACCTGCAGCTGATGATGAAGCCGGAGGACAGCCGCATCCTGCGTATCCAGCGCGAGATGTATATGATCCCCATCCATTCGGACAAGGAGGCCTTTGCCGTCTTTTTGTACGGCCTGGACAGGCTGCCCCCGCCGGAGCGGCTGCCGGCGGACACCCGCCTGCGGGCCCGTGTGCGGGACTGGCTGATGGCCGGGCGCCACCTGAGCGTGGGCGGCGCCCTGCTGCCGCTGGCTGACTGGCAGCGTTTCGGGCAGACCCCCTATTTCAGGGAGGAGGACCTGGCGGATTTCCGGAAGATGGCGGGAATTGGCAGCCAATAGCAATAATAAAAAGCAAGGAGTATCCGAATGAGCGCAGATCTGAATCACCGCAGGGGCACGGCCTGGCTGACTTTTTTGGGCCGGGACGGCGCGCCGCTGGCCGGAAAGACCGTTCACTACAAGCAATTGACCCACCAATTCCTGTTTGGCTTCGGCGCTTTTGACGCGGTTGACCTGGCAGGCGAGGATATCCTGCTGGAGCGCAAGGCCACTCTGATGGACCGGATGAGCAAAATGATGGCGCTGTTCAATTATGGAACCCTGCCCTTCTACTGGGGCCGCTTTGAGCCGGAGGAGGGCGAGCCGCAGACCGAGGCCCTGCTGCGCGCGGCTGACTGGCTGCGCGGCCGCGGCGTGGTGGTCAAAGGCCATCCGCTGTGCTGGCATACGGTGTGCGCCCCCTGGCTGATGCGGTATGACAACAAGACCATCCTGAAAAAGCAGCTGGGGCGCATCCGCCGCGAGGTGGCGGATTTTAAGGGCCGGATCGACACCTGGGACGTGATCAACGAGGTGGTCATCATGCCGGTATTTGACAAATATGACAACGCCGTCACCCGCATCGCGAAGGACCTGGGGCGCGTGGGCATCGTCAAGGCGGTGTTTGAGGCCGCGCGTGAAACCAACCCCGGAGCCACCCTGATCCTGAACGATTTTGACATGTCCCCGGCCTATGAGCGCCTGATCGCGGATTGCCTGGACGCCGGCATCCGCATCGACGTCATCGGCCTGCAGTCCCATCAGCACCAGGGCTACTGGGGCATGGACAAGCTGCAGGATGTGCTCAGGCGCTTCTCGCGCTTCGGGCTGCCGCTGCACTTTACCGAGAACACGCTGATTTCAGGGGACCTGATGCCCAGGCACATCGTGGACCTCAACGACTGGCAGGTGAGTGACTGGCCCTCCACCCCCGAGGGCGAGGAGCGCCAGGCGCGCGAGGTGGAGGAGATGTACACGGCCCTGTTTGCCCACCCGCAGGTGGAGGCCGTGACGGTCTGGGACGCGTCTGACGGCAAATGGCTCAACGCGCCCTCCGGCCTGCTGCGCAGGGACAACAGCGTAAAGCCTGCCTATGAGCGCTTGGATGAGCTGATCAACAGGCAGTGGAAAAGCGGAGGCAGCCTGGTGACCGACGCGCAGGGCCGGGCCGAGCTGAACGGCTTCCTGGGCGGCTATGAGCTGCGCCTGGACGGCAGAGAGGCCCGGTATACGCTGACACAGGGCGGGGCGCAGGCGCGCGTCACCCTCTGATATGGTATTGATTGATATCAGCGCGTTGATCCCGGGCAAGCCCGCAGGCTGCCCGGGATCCTGTGTTTGGGGCGCTGGTCAGCCCCTGCCCAGCTCCGCGGCCATGGCGTTCAGCAACGCTCGGGTGCTGTCGCTGGAGTGCTCCCAGTACATGATACCCCGCAGGCCTTCCTGCTTGAGGTAGCGGCACTTGAGCGTGACCGAGCGCGGGTCGTCATAGCTGATGAAGCTCCGGCCGTTGAACAGGAAGGGCGCTTTGGCGTCCTCGTCCCAGTGGCTGACCCAGCCGTTTTTATCGATGAATTCTTCCAGCAGCCTGTCATAGCCCGGGCCGTAGTTGCCCACGCTCCCGGCCTGCTGCAGCAGGCCGCGGTTGATATCGGGCACATTGTCCCATTTGCGGGAATAAAAGGCCGCGCCGATGACGATCTTGTCCCGCGGGACACCGGCCCTGTGGAAAAGCGCGGCCGCGCGGCGCACCGTCATCCCGTCCTCATCGCCCCGGGAGGCGTCCAGCCCCGTGTGGTGCCCGGCCTGACGGCCGGTGCCGCCGCGCATGTCATAGGTCATCAGCTGGATGTAGTCGCATACGGCGGCCACCTTGTCCATTTCGGTGTTCCGGGTGAAATAGGGGCCGGCCCCTGCCGCGATGGACACGATCCTGTCCCCGGCTACCCCGCGCAGCGCGCGCATCAGCGCGGTGAAGTTGGCCTTGTCCGCGGGATTGGAGGCGATGCCCGCCGCGGAGGAGCAGGGGTATTCCCAGTCAATGTCAATGCCGTCCAGCCCATGGCGGTCCATGGCCTGACGGCAGGAGTCCGCGAAGGCGGAGATGCCCCGGGGCGTTGACGCCATCTCTGAAAAGCCGCCCGCCGCCCAGCCGCCCACCGACAGCACGATCCTGATGTCCGGGTTCCAAGCGCGGATTTGGCGCAGGTCTTCCCAGACGGTCAGCTTTGAGGTGTCCAGCAGGCCCTTCCTGATGACGCCGAAGGCCAGGTTGATGTGGCTCAGGCTGCGGGCGTCCTGTTCGGTCATCATGCGGATGCCGGGATTGCCGGCGTAGCCAATGAGGAAATGCTTCATCTTGCCCTCCTGTCAGGTGTCTTGCGCGCCGCGCGCTGTCCGCGTGCTTGTCCAGCCCCACTCTACAGGAGGGAACAGGGCTTGACAAGCCGGGATGGCAACAAAATGGGACTTTCTGCGTTGACAGGACCCGGCCCTTGTGTTAATATCAGAAATCGCCGGCAGGGTGGCCCTGACCGCACTGCGCCAGGGATGTATGCGCCTGTAGCTCAGTCGGATAGAGCATCGGCCTTCTAAGCCGAGGGTCAGGGGTTCGAATCCCTTCAGGCGTGCCAGCATGGTGGGTGTAGTTCAGTGGTTAGAGCGCCAGATTGTGGCTCTGGAAGTCGTGGGTTCAACTCCCATCACCCACCCCACTATTTTCTATCCTGTGAGGCGGTGGGGTGTCGCCAAGCGGTAAGGCACCAGACTTTGACTCTGGTATTCGTAGGTTCGATCCCTGCCACCCCAGCCACATCGCCGCGGGCATCAGCGCTCCGCGGCGGGTTTTTTTATATTCCTGTATCATGAAGCGTTTTGCTCGCGGGGTGTCCGCCCCCTTTCCCGAGGATGATCGGGCAGTTTATACAAAGATTGGAGTCAGTATTGACAAAGCAAAGCGCACAAGAACGAGCGTATATGGTATAATGTGTCCGGTAACGGCCGGAAATTGTATTCGCCGGCCGGTTGGCTGGCGGCTGCAGGCTCCGGCCAGGAAGCAAAGCGGGCTTGCGGCAGGGGGTACCTGCCGGCAAGCCGTACACGATCGGAAGAAAGGGGGAGGACTGTTGAAGACAAGGCTTGTTATTCTTTTCCTGGCGCTCATGTTGCCGGCGCTGCTCGTATCTGCGGAACAAGCGCCGCTGTTTCCGGATATTTCAGGGTATTCTGTCGAAGAATTGCTGCTGCTGCAGGAGAAGATCCAGGCGGAGCTGCTCAATAAGGGACATAATCCCTACTATGATTTGGAGCGGGGAGACAAAGGCGACGCGGTTTTAAACGTCCAGGAGAAGCTTCGGGAGCTTGGCTATTATGACGGACCGCTCAGCGGGAAGCTTGATTCGGAAACCCAAAAGGCATTCAAACGCTTTGAAAAGGACCACGGGCTGCCCAATGACGGGTTGCCTTCCAGTGAAGATCAGGCGGTTTTGTTTTTAGCTGAAGCAATTATTGAGCCGTCTGCCGAACCTGCGCAGGAGGAAACAGACGACCGGCAGACGGAGACGGACAGGTATCAGGATTATGGCCCGTTTGATTATCAGGATTGCCTGCGGTATCCTGAGAAGCATGATGGCGAAAAGGTTGTCCTGCGCGGGAAAATCCTTCAGGTGCTTGGGAGCCGCGGCGAAGGCTTTCAAATCCGCCTGGCTACCGCGGGCGACAAGGATGTTGTCTATGTGATGATTGACCATGCGCCGGATTTTGCCCTGGAAGAGGACGCTGATCTGGTGGTGTACGCCCGGATGCAGAAAACGATAACCTACCAATCCACCTGGAAGCTGAAGATAACCATCCCCGCCGCGGTGGCGGATCACATAATTCCTGAATAAAATTATAGGAGGAAGACATGAAAAAATCCGTTCTGTTTCTTTTGGTTCTGCTGGTGCTGACGATTTCCGTGAGCGCGCTGGCGGCGGGCAAAATCCGGGTGACCCAGGAGAATTTCGTCGTTGCCGGAAGCTACAGCAAATACGCGTATGTGTACGCTCGCCTGGACAATGTCGGTGACAAGCCCATCAAGGAGAACGCCGCCATCCTGGAGGTTTTTGATGAGGACGGGAACCCGATCACCTCAACGGACTCTTTGCGGGAGTATGCGGAGTATCTGCAGCCCGGAGAATATACCTATGCCTATATGAGCACAAAAGTTGAGGATGCTGACGTTGAGCGTGTGGATGACTACCTGCTGACCGTGACCGGCAAAAGCGATAAAAACTATATCAGCCTGCGGCTGCCGGTGGAAACAAAGTACGAGCCAGACGTGCCCAGCTGGTACGGCACGGAAGATTATATGTGCGCGACGGTCACCAACAATACCGGGGAGCCTATCTATTCCATAGAGGTTGTCCTCGTGCTGCTGGATGAGGAAGGCAACATCCTGTTCATGGACAACGGCTATATGGGCAGCGACAAGGCCATTATGCCCGGCAGCTCCATAACGGTCAGGAAAGAAGTCAGCTCATCCTTCAAGGAGATCTTCACCAAGGAAGGCATCAAGCCGCATTCCGTTGATGCCATAGCCTTTGTGAACGTATCTCAGTGATGCAGACAAGCGACAGACACAGCTGCGGCCGATAATCCATCCACGGATAACAGGAGGAACAGGCAGCAACAAGGGGGCGCCCGCTCAGCGGCGCCCCCTGTGCTTGATTCCCCGCGCCCTTTATACTGAACGAATGAGTAAACGCACTGACGGAGCGAAAATTTTTGATGGCTGCGCTAAACCGAAAAAATGAGGCGTAGCCGGAGCCTACGCCAAATGAAAGAGGCAACGCGCAGTCACGAAAAGACCGCCCCATCGAAGCGTTTATGATTGAGCTCAGTATTATTCATACATTCCGTTTTCTCCTTTGCCAGCTGATTTCTGTGTTTATTCATCGTTCAGCGCCTGCATGTTGCTGAGCATGGTCGCGTAGGCCTCATCCCAGGCCGCGCTCCGGCGGGGCTCATACAGCTGGGTATCCATGCTGGCGCGCACCACCTCGCGCGCCTGGTCCAGGCTTTCGATTTCCCCCATGGCCATGGCCTGCATCAACGCGTTGCCCAGGGCCGCGCCTTCGACCGGCCCCGTGGTGACGGGCAAGCCGGTTGCGTCCGCGGCCATCTGATTGAGCAGCTTGTTCTGAATGCCCCCGCCGGTGATGTTCAGGCCGGTCGCCGGCCGCCCCCGGATCTCGCCCAGGCGCTCCACCGCCCAGCGGTATTTCAGCGCGAGGGCTTCATAGCACGCGCGGGCGAACTGGCCTATGGTTTCCGGCTGGGGCTGCCCGGTCTTCTTGCAGTAATCGCGGATCTTTCCGGGCATGTTCCCTGGCGTGTAGAAGGCGGGATCATCAGGATCCAGCACGCTGCGCAGCGGCCGGGCCCTGGCGGCTTCGGCCTTGATGAACTCCCAGTCCAGGACGCGGCCCTCCTGCCTGGTCCATTCCCTCCGGCACTCCTGCACCAGCCACAAGCCCATGATGTTCTTCAGCGGGCGGTAGCCGCCCTGCACCGTGCCTTCATTGGAAAAATTGCTTTCATATACCAGGTCGCTCAGGATGGGCTTGTCGGACTCAAACCCGAACAGGCTCCAGGTGCCTGAGGAGCAAAAGACAAAGTCCCCGCTGCCCGGGATGGCTGCCACAGCGCTGGCTGTGTCATGCCCGCCCACCGCGGCGTGGGCTGCCCTGCCCACGCCCCACTCGGCGGCCAGGCCGGCCTTCAGCCTGCCCCGCAGCGTGCCGGGCCGGTCGATCGCCTGGAAAATGCTCCCGGGCAGGCCCAGGCGGCTGATGATCTCCCCGCTCCATTGCCCTGTGCCGGCCGCCAACAGGCCTGAGGTGGTGGCGACGGTATATTCGCTGCGCATCACGCCGCTCAGGTCATACCCCAGCAAGTCCGGCATGAACAGCAGGGCGGAGGCCTGCCTGAGCGCGGCATCCCCCTCCAGCACCCGGCGGTAAAGCTGGTAAACGGTGTTGAAATGAAGCGCCGCGATGCCGGTCAGGTCGAACATTTCCCGCCTGGGGATCACTGCCCAGGCGGCGCGCATTTCCTCGTCCGTGCTCATGCGGTAGGCGCGCGGGTCCTCCAGCAGGCTGCCCTGCGCATCCAGCAGCCCATAGTCTACGCCCCAGGTATCAATGCCGAAGCAGTCCGGCGCCAGGCCCCGGGCTGCCGCAGCCGGAAAGCAGCCCTTGACCCCGTCCAGGATCCGCTTGTAATTCCAGTGCGCGCATTGGCCGTTTTGGATGAAATTGTTATCAAAGACGGCAATCGGCTCAAGCGTGATCCGCCGCCCGTCAAAAGCGCCGACGATGCCCCGCCCTTGGCTGGCGCCAATGTCAAAAGTCAGGAGATTCAGGGTGTTTCTCATATGCGCTCCGCCTTGTGAGGTCTTGTCCCGGTCAGGAGGTGTGCCTGTTACCGCGGGTTGTGTTCGGGCTTGGCGGAATTGTAGGAGACGCCCTTTTCCAGCGCGATGCCCTGCATGCGGAACATCTCCTCCACTGTTGCCAGGCGGAATCCGCGCTGCTTCAGGCCCGCAAGCATTCCTTTGAGGGATGCCACGGTGGTCTCCTCGCTGTCATGCAGCAGCACAATGTCCCCATGCCCCGTGTTGCGCAGCACCTGTACGGCGATGGCTGACGGCCTGGTGAGCGTCTCCGCGTCGCCGATGACTGACCAGCGGATGTGAGGCAGGTCCACGCCATTGCTGATATAACGCTCGTAGTCGCCCCCCGGCGCGCGGAACAGGTCGGGCGACAGGCCGGTGTGGCGCCGCAGTGTTTTCACGAACATCGCGTGGTCCTCCGGCACCATCTTAGCCTTGATTTGGCGGGCATACTTGTGGTACATCGAATGGCTGCCCAGCGGGTTGCCGGCGTCAGCCGCGCGGCGCGCCCCTTCCGGGTTGGCCCTGACACAGGTGCCGATCAGAAAAAAGGTGCCGACCGCTCCGTGATGCCCCAGGGTCTTGACCGCGTCGCGCGTGCGCGTGCCGATGGGGCCGTCGTCAAAGGTCAGGGCAGTCACCTTGTAGGCGGAGTTGTCCAGCTGGGCCGCCATGTCAGGGAGGACATACGGCAGCAGCTGGTCGTAATACACAACAGCCTGCGCCAATTGATAGCGCTCCGGCAGCAGCTGCCACAGAGCGGTCGGGAAGGACAGCTGGTAGGTGCCCACCATGAAGGGCAGTTCGGCCGCTTCCCCAGGCGCGCTCAGCGCGTCCAGCGCCCGGGCGGGCTTGTCCTCCTGCGGATACATCCCGATTAAGCTTTGCCGGACCGCGCCGCCGATCACTTCATAAACCGGGCTGTCCCGGCCGAACAGATCGCTTAATTGCAGCTGCTTCCCGGTATCCAGGTCAAAGGTCAGGCAGCGGAAATCCATCCACTTGGTCTCTCGCTTGACGGTCACCCGCGATATCAGCAGAAAGCTGGCCAGGCTTGTCCCCGACCCGCGCCAGGACGCCGTGATCTCCAGCTGCCTGCTCTTGCTGGTCATTAAGGGGCGTGACTGCTGCTCCAGCTGGGAAATGGCGTCCGCCAGCGCGGCGTCGACCGACGGCTGGCCTGTGGTCACCCGGTCGATCCACACGTGGTGCCTGGCAGCGGTTTTCACGGTGTCGACCCGGATGTCAAACACCTCCGGAAGGGGCGAGAATTCCCGCGCGTGAAGCGGGCCTTCCCCCGGCAGCGCCAGGAAAAGAAACAGTGCCGTCAGCAGGCAGGCAAGGCGCCGTCCCGCGCGGGTCATATCGGCTAAACGCAGTTTCATGGTTGCTCATGTACCTCTATCGGACAGTTTAATCCTCTGTGTGCCGCTGATGCAGCGGACAGCACCCCCACTGTAGCATGCCCTGGGGCCGTCCGCAAGCGAACGGGCGGTCTTCCGGCCGCGCGATGTTTCACGTGAAACATTTTGTTGCCCGGCGGGCTGTGATTTCGCCGGCGCCCCGTGTTGTATACGGCAAGGAGGATGCGCGGGCATCGCGCGATGCCTTTGTTATTGGGGCCGGGCTGTTGACAGACAAGAAAAAAGCGGCCGGAGCCGCTTTTTGATGACCTGTATACACTCAGGGCAGCATTCTGACGATGTCAGCCTTGGGCACCGCGCCAATGACCTTGTTGGCGACCTCGCCGTTCTTGAACACATACAGTGAAGGAATGCTCATGATGCGGTATTTGCGCGCCAATTCCTGCTGTTCATCCACATTGATCTTGCCCACCTTGATCTCCGGGTGTTCGGCAGCGATCTCCTCCACCACGGGGCTGACCATTCTGCACGGGCCGCACCAGGGCGCCCAGAAATCAATCAGAACGGGCTTATCGGACTTGAGTACTTCTTTTTCAAAATTCGCGCTGGTAATGGTAACTACTGACATGTCTGTTTCTCCACCTTTCAAAATACAGCCAACCGGCTAATCATATAATACCCTCTTTGTAAGCCTTGTAAACAGGCTGAAACGATATCCGGCACAATTTGGGCGGACAGGCATCTCCCATCCGCGCTCATGGATGGAAGCGCGGTTCCTGAATGCCTGAAGGCGTCCATGGCGGCGGCCTGTTCCGGATTTCCGTTGAATACGCTCCGCCTCCGCCAAGGCCGGGCGGCATCATATGTGAAGATCACAAAAGCTGTATAGGTGCCCGGGTCAACGGCGATATTCTGGGCATAGGCGGGAATGACGCCTTGCGGCAGCCCGACAAGCTGAACAATCTTCTGCGTGCCGTCATATATGAAAGGTTTCTGATAATCCCAAGCGACAGCGCTCATGTCATAGACCATTTTGTTGACGGTGATGGCGGCATCTCCCGCTATTTGACTGCCATCCTGAGCGATGGCCTTGATGGTTACGCTTCCCGGGCTGACGGGAATCACCAAGCCGTTGGAATTCACTTCAGCCACCTGATCGTTGCTGGTATGCCAGGCCACTCTTTTGTTGGTGGCGTTTTCCGGAAAAACATCAAGTGTCAGCTGAAGGGTTTCACCCACGTAACCGCAGCCTTCCGGATATTGCGTACATGGGCGGGATTACTGACATAAGACAATAATTCAAGGCGATGAGCGGGGGAAGAAGCCCGTATGAGAAGATGGGCTTCGCTGAAGTGGGCGAGATGCCCAATGCCATTTGCCTGAAGGACGGGGCCGCGCTCAAAGAGTATTTTATGGTCAAAGAACTGTAATATTAAAATTCATGTCGCATAGAGCGACACAAATAGGGGATGAAAATGTATTTACACGCTAATTCCGCTCCTGTTTGCATCATTGCGCCGGATTTTTGATCGCCTTGTGAATGGATGCCCACGCTTCCCATCAAAAAGCGCGGGCGCGAAACAGGCTTTAATGGGGATGGGGCCGGAAGATCAGGCGCCCGGGACCTGCGCCTGATCAAACAGGCTGCCGGACAGGCGCAGGGCCAGGTCGTTGCCTACATCGCAGCGCAGGCTGAAGTCCGGGCTGCTGTATCCGAAATGCATGGACACCGTGTCCCCCTGCACGATCTCCCGGTGGTAGGAGGCCAGCACATGGCGCACCGGGCGCGCCTGCAGGTCCGCCGCCTCGCTCAGAAAACACAGCGCCCAGTCAGCGGCGCGCGTGTTGTTGACATGCCCGTTGCGGTCCAAATCTGAGTATACCGGCTGCCAGAGGGCTTGCCGCTGCGTGCCCTGCGCAAGCTCGTCCGCCGCGGCCGGGTTGTGAAAGAAGGGGGTCAAGCCCGAGGTGTCCGGCATCCGGCTGAGGACCTCCGGGATGTCGGTCATCTGCCGCGTATTGATGTCTGCCAGCGTCCAGAAGCTGCTGGCGCGCACCAGCGGCCTGCCCTGCAGGTCCTCGACCAGGTAATAGCGCGGATAAATGCCCCGCCGTGTGCGGCCCGGAAAGGTTTTGCCGACCACTGTCTGCGAGACGGCCGGATAGCGCAGCACCTCAAACTCGGTGCGCGTGACCACCCATACCGCGCCCAGCGCCAGCGTTTCCTCAAAGCTGAGGCCAAGGCTGTCCGAATGCTCGCCGGACAGCTCCTGAAAAAGCACCAGGATGCGGTTCATCTTCCAGATGCCATAGCGGTCACAGTCCGAGGAGAGAATTTTATAGTTGCTGGTGAAGAGTTTCATTTTGTCCTCCCGGTGAAACGGGCAGGAGCCGCTGCGCAGCGGCTCCTGCGTATGAAGCTTTGTCGTCAGCGCGGTGCGAGATCAGATATGGTGGCGGAAGCTTTTTGTTTACTTCGCGTATTCAACGCTGCGCATCTCGCGGATCACGTTCACGCGGATCTGGCCGGGGAACTCCATCTCGTTCTCGATGCGCTTGGCGATTTCCTTGGCGATGATGCGCACGCCCTCGTCGTTGACATCCTCGGGCTTGACCATGATGCGCACCTCGCGCCCGGACTGGATGGCGTAGCATTTTTCCACGCCGGAAAAGGAGGTGGCGATCTCCTCAAGCTTCTCCAGGCGCTTGATGTAGCTTTCCAGCATCTCGCGCCGGGCGCCCGGGCGCGCGGCCGAAATGGCGTCCGCCGCCTGCACCAGCACCGCGATGACGGATTGCGGATCCACATCGTTGTGGTGGGAGAGAATGGCGTGGATGACCTCGGGATGTTCCTTGTATTTGCGGGCCAGCTCACCGCCCAGCGCGGTGTGGGTGCCCTCCTGCTCACGGTCCACGGCCTTGCCCAGGTCATGCAGCAGGCCGGCGCGCTTGGCCAATTGGACATCCTCGCCCAGCTCGGCAGCCATCAGGCCTGTCAGGTGGGACACCTCGATGGAATGTTTGAGCACATTCTGGCCATAGCTGGTGCGGTATTTCATGCGGCCGAGCACCTTGACCAATTCGGGATGGATGCCGTGCTGCCCGGTTTCAAAGACAGCCTGTTCGCCGGCTTCCTTGATTTGCTCGTCGATTTCTTTCCTGGCCTTCTCCACCATCTCCTCAATGCGGGCGGGATGGATACGCCCGTCATGCAGCAGCCGCTCGATGGCGATGCGGGCGGTCTCGCGCCGGATGGGGTCAAAGGCGGAGATCGTGAGCGCCTCGGGGGTGTCGTCGATGATCAGGTCTACGCCCGTAGCCTGCTCCAGCGCGCGGATGTTGCGGCCCTCACGTCCGATGATGCGGCCCTTCATGTCATCGTTGGGCAGGGAAATCACCGATACCGTGGTTTCCGCTACATGGTCGGAGGCGCACTTCTGAATGGCCATGGCGATGATGTTGCGGGCTTTTTTGTTGGCTTCCTCCTTGGCGTTTTGCTCAATGTCGCGCACCAGCGCGGCGGCGTCGTGATAGGCTTCCTTTTCAACACGGGCGATAATGGCCTGGGTGGCTTCCTCGGCTGTCAGGCCCGCGATGCGTTCCAGCTCGCCCGCCTGTTTGTCGCGCAGCGCCTCGGCCTCTTTCAGGCGCTTTGTGATCTCCTCGGCCTTGATGTTCATGAGCTCTTCGCGCTTCTCCAGGTTGTCCAGCTTCTTGTCCAGGGTTTCCTCGCGCTGGGCGATCCGGTTCTCGGCGCGCTTTTGCTCGGCGCGGCGGTCGTTGATCTCCCGGTCCAGCTCGCCCTTGAGGCGCAGGACCTCCTCTTTGGCTTCCAGAATGGTCTCTTTTTTCTTTTCCTCAGCTTTGCGTGTAGCGTCGTTCAACAGCTCTTTTGCGTAGTTGTCGGCGCGCCCGATTTTCTTTTCCAGTGTGTTCTTGCAGTAGCTGAATCCCCCAAACGCGCCGGCAAGCAGTGTTGCCAGTGCAACCAGGATCCAAGCAGTTGTCGGCATAGTTTCCTCCTTCTTTGAAATATGCTCAATTCAAAATTCAGGTCCGGGCAATCAAAAAGCCGCGGGAATAAATCCCCCGGCCCTGTCGCTGAACGATGACAAGCAGCAAATCATCAGACGTCTACAATCTGTATGCTCAATGCGAAAACGGGTTTCGCGAAGACAGCCCCTGTGTATCAAAACAGCAATCACCCCAGACAAGGCCGGAGTAGATAGCCGGACAAATATATTTTAACAAAACGCATTTCTTTTTGTCAAGAATTGCACAAAAGCAAAGGGGCCGCGGTTTTTCGCAGCCCCTGACAATTCCCCGCGCTGGTCAGATATCCACCCTGAGCCCGCAGCCGGCTTCCTGGGAAGCGAACAGGGCGTCGATCACCTTCATGACGCGCAGCGCCTGTTCCGGCTTGACGATCAGCTCGGCGCCATGGTCGAGCACGTCCACGATGTTCTTGTAGTACTCGGACCAGTCGGCCTTGACCTCGGGCAGCGGCGCCTCCTCGGTGGTGTGCTTGGGCCGGGGCGCCATGGTGCGCGTGGGGCCGGCCTCGGTATAGACGATGTCATCCTCCCAGGTCATCTCGCCGTCTTCCCTGAGCTTGACGATCCTGCCCTTGCAGGACCAGTCCTCCACCACCAGGGTGCCTTCGGTGCCGGACACATGCCAGCGCGGCTGCAGGATAAAGCAGTTGGTGGCCATCTCCAGCAGCATGGAAGTGCCCGACTCAAAGCGCAGCAGCAGCTTGATGTTGTCATCCACCTCATCGGAATACAGCGAGAACAGGTGCGCGTTGACCGACACCACCTTCTCCGGGAACAGCTGCATCGCCTGGTCAATCAGGTGCACGCCCCAGTCCAGCAGCATGCCGCCGCCGTTTTGCTTATGGCCGCGCCAGCCGTGCATGGCGCCCCGGGAGCCCTGCACACGCGACTCAAGGAAATAGGGCATGCCGATCATTCCCTCGTCAATCGCCTTTTTGACAATCAGATAGTCACGGTCCCAGCGGCGGTTTTGGTGAATGGAAAACAGCTTGCCGGTCTCTTTGGCGACCGCCATGATGTCCTCAAGCTCTTTGGCGTTGAGCGTGACCGGTTTTTCGCATACCACGTTTTTGCCGGCGCGCAGGCAGCTGATGGACAGGCCGCGATGGAAATCGTTGGGCGTGGCGATGGTTACCAGATCTATGCTGCCATCCCCCAGCAGCTCAGCCAGGGAGGAATATACCTTCAGGCCGTTGTCACGGGCCTTTTGATTGGCCTCCTCGCGCACGTCATAGGCGCCGACTACCTCAATGGAAGGAATCTTCTCCTTGATGTTTTTGTGGTGCCAGCCGGCCATGCCGCCGTACCCGATGATCGCCAGACGATGTTTCATGCCATATTCCCCCTTTAATTAATATAGTAATTTACCTATATCTTATCGGCAGCCGCCGGGCAAGTCAATGCCGGAGGGGGTTATAAGTAAACGTTTTTGTTTTCCGGCTGCGCGGGAACGCCTTCTTTCATCGGGAACAGGCAAATGCGCTTTAAAAGTTGCGGCAAATGCCCTTTCATATGCGGAAAACCGCTTGACATTGCCCCTCGGGGCGCCTATCCTGTTGGTTGCGCGCGCAATCATTGCGCGCGCAAGGAGGACCGCCATGCCTGCCATTACCCGGGAACTCAACATCCTGGCCCGCTGCGGCAACCAGTTCCGCGGCGAGCTGCTGAAAAAAATCAACCTGACCGCCGCGCAGGCGCCCTATATCCTGCGCATCTGCGCGTCGCCCGGCCAGTCCCAGGAGGAGCTGGCCGCCGGGCTGCACGTGAATCCTTCCAATGCCGCGAGGCAGCTTGCCGCGCTGGAGGAGCAGGGCTTTGTGACCCGTTCGCCCAGGGAGACGGACCGCCGGCAGCTGACCGTCTACCCGACCGACAAGGCGCGCGCCGCCTTTCCGGTAGTGCGCAGTGTCAACGCCCAGTGGCACGACTATCTTACCCAGGGCATGAGCGAGCGGGAAAAGGCGCTTCTGGAGGTGCTTCTGGAGAAAATGCGCCAGCGCGCCGCGGCCTGGGACAGCCAGCGCGGGAGCTGCCAATGAGAACCGTCCTGTCCTATCTCAAGCCTTACCGCCTGGTCCTGGCCTGGACGCTGCTGGTCAAGTTCCTGGGGGCCATGATGGATTTATTCATCCCCTTTATCCTGGCCATCATCCTGGATGACATCGTGCCCTTAAAACAGCCGCGGCTGATCTACCTGTGGGGCGGCGCGATGGCGCTGTGCGCCCTGCTGTCGGTCACCTTCAATATCTACGCCAACCGCATGGCCGCGATCACCTCGGGCAAGGTCACCCGCAGGCTGCGCCACGACCTGTTTTCCAAGATGGGCGACCTTTCCATGGCGCAGTTCGACCGCCTCAGCCTGTCCTCCGCCGTGTCGCGGCTGACCACGGACACCTACAACATCAACCAGTTTCTGAACCGCACCCAGCGCCTGGGCGTGCGCGCGCCCATCCTGCTCATCGGCGGGCTGATTTTAACCAGCGTGCTGGATCTCCGCCTGACCCTGGTGCTGGCGCTGGCGATGCCTGTCATCGCGCTGATCGTCTATGTGGTCACCAAGAAATCGGTCCCGCTGTATGACCGCCAGCAGACCGTGCTGGACAGGATGGTGCGCGTGATGCAGGAAAACATCGTGGGCGTGCGCGTCATCAAGGCGCTGTCCAAAACCGCCTATGAGCAGCAGCGCTTTGACGGCGTCAATTCCGAGCTGGCCGAGGTCGCCCGCCGCGCCGGCAGCGTGGTGGCCGCCAGCAACCCGCTCAGCTCCCTGACCCTCAACCTGGGTCTGACCGGCGTGGTGCTGGCCGGCGCTTTCCTGGTCAACCGCGGGCTGTCGCGCCCGGGCAGCATCATTGCCTTTTTAAACTACTTCACCATCATTTCAAATGCCATGCTGGGCATCACGCGCATTTTTATCATGGCCTCCAAGGGGATCGCCTCCGCCCGGCGCATTGAGGAGGTGCTGGACATCCTTCCGGACGCGTCCGCGTCCGCGGCGCCGCCGCTTCAGGACAGCCCCTGGCATATCTCCTTTGAGAATGTGTCCTTCAGCTACAACGGCGTGGAGGACAACCTGACCGGGATTGATTTTCACCTGCGGCAGGGGCAGACCCTGGGCATCATCGGCGCGACCGGCTCGGGCAAGACCACGCTGACCAACCTGCTGCTCCGCCTGTATGAGCCCACGAGCGGCATCATCCGCATAGACGGGCGGGACATCCGCGGCATCGCTCCGGAGGCGCTGGCCGCGCAGACTGGCGTGGCCTTTCAAAGCGACTTCATCATGGCCGCTACCATCCGTGACAACATCGCCTATTTCCGGGAGCTTACCGACGGGCAGCTGGAGGAGGCGGCGCGCGCCGCCCAGGCCTGGGAGTTCATCCGCGACAAGGAAGGCGGCCTGGACCATGAGGTCGAGTCCCGCGGCAACAACCTTTCCGGCGGCCAGAAGCAGCGCCTGCTGATTGCCCGGGCGCTGGCCGGGGATCCGCGGCTGCTGATCCTGGACGATGCCTCCTCCGCGCTGGATTACCGCACCGACGCGGCGCTGCGGCGCGCCCTGTCTGAAAAACACGCGGACACCACCGCTGTCATCATCGCCCAGCGCGTGTCCTCCATCAAGGGGGCTGACCTGATCCTGGTATTGGAGGAGGGGCGCGCCATCGGCCAGGGCACGCATGAGCAGCTGATGCGCGATTGCCCGGTGTACCGTGAGATCGCCCAGGTGCAAATGGGCGCCGAACAGGGATACGCCGGCGGCGCCGCGCCCGGTCAGCAGGGCCTTGGCTGCCCTGACACCTGCCGCGGGGTGGCGCTGTGAGCCGGATGATCCGCGGCGGCCGCATGAGCCGCAATGAAACCAGCGGGGACCGCCGCACCCTGCCCGAGGCGCGCATGCCGCGCGGGCAGATCCTCAGGCGCCTTTGGCAGTACCTGGGCCGCAACCGCGCCCTGATGCTGCTGGCGATGCTGCTGACCTTTCTTTCCAGCTCCGTGGGCCTGATCGGCCCGCGGCTGTCCGGGCTGGCGATTGACGCCATCGGCCTGGGGCGGGGGCAGGCTGATTTCCCGCTGGTAATGCGCTATACCGGGCTGATGGCCGCCACCTATTTGCTGGCTTCCGGGCTGTCCTACGCCCTGTCCCGGGTCACCCTTCGCATGACGCGCAACATCATCTACCGCATGCGCAAGGACGTCTTTGACAAGCTGGTCTGCCTGCCGGTCAACTTTTTTGACCGCTACCAGGCGGGCGAGATCATCAGCGTGGTCAGCTATGACATCGACACCGTCAACGAGAGCCTGTCCAGCGACTTTTTGCAGATCATCCAGTCCGTGGTCACCGTGCTGGTGTCTGTAGGCATGATGCTCTACATCAAACCCGCGCTTACGCTGGTCTTCCTGGTCACCGTGCCGCTGAGCGCGGTGTACACCCGCTGGATCACGGGGCGCACCCGGCCGCTGTTCCGCAGGCGCTCGCGCAAGCTGGGCGAGCTCAACGGCCTGATGGAGGAGATGATGTCCGGCAAAAAGACGACCCGGGCCTACGGGCGGGAAGCCCAGGTGCTGGAAGCCTTTGATGTAAAGAACGAGGAGGCGGTCGAGGCCTACACTACCAGCGAGTACTACGGCACGATGATCGGCCCCTCGGTGGGCTTCATCAACAACATCTCCCTGGCGGCCATCTCGGTGTTCGGCTCGCTGCTGTTTTTGCGCGGCAAGGTTGGGCTGGGGGACATCTCCTCCTTTGTGCAGTATTCCCGGCGCTTCTCAGGCCCCATCAACGAATTGGCCTCCATCATCGGGGAACTGCAGTCGGCCTTCTCCGCGGCCGAGCGCGTCTTCCGCCTGATCGACGCGGCGCCCGAGAAGCCCGACGCCCCGGACGCGGAGACGCTTCAGGAGGTTTCCGGGGACGTGCGCGCGCGGAACGTGCACTTCTCTTACCTGCCCGGCGTGCCGGTCATCCGCGATTTTTCCATGCACGCCAGGCCCGGCGCGCTGGTCGCCATCGCCGGGCCCACGGGCGCGGGCAAGACCACGCTGGTCAACCTGCTGATGCGCTTTTATGACATCGACCGGGGCAGCATCACCGTGGACGGCAGGGACATCTACGGCCTGACCCGCAGCAGCCTGCGCGCCGCCTATACCATGGTGCTCCAGGACAGCTGGCTGTTTTACGGCACCGTCTTTGACAACATCGCCTACGCCCGGCCCGAGGCCACCCGGGAGGAGGTGGAGCGGGCGGCCAGGGCGGCCATGATCCACAGCTTCATTACCAAGCTGCCCCTGGGCTATGACACCATCATCGGCGATGACGGGGTGAACATCAGCAAGGGCCAGATGCAGCTGATCACCATCGCCCGGGCCATGCTCTCGGACGCGCGCATGCTGATCCTGGACGAGGCCACCTCCAACGTGGACACCCGGACCGAGCGGCGCATCCAGCAGGCCATGCGCCAATTGATGGCGGGCCGCACCGCCTTTGTCATCGCCCACCGGCTGTCCACCATCAAAAACGCGGACACCATCCTGGTGGTGCGCGACGGCAACATCGTCGAGCAGGGCCGGCACGAGGAGCTGATGGCGCGGGACGGGTTCTACACCTCGCTGTACCGGGCGCAGTTTGAGACGTATTGAGCAGTATCTTCAAATAGGCAGCGCTCAGGCGCCATTCTGTCTGCGCGGACCGGACGGCGCGTCATGGGCGCCCGGCGTTTCACTGCTCTGCCCGTCATCCTCCTGGTCGCTGAGGATGTCGCGCAGGCGCTGCTGGAGGCCGCGGATCAGGCCGGCCGCGCGGCCTTTGACATCCCCGGCGATGGCTTCGGCGGCGCCGGACAGCAGCAGCTGCAGGGAGCGGCGCATGGCCTGCCGGACGTGTTTGGGCAGCTTGTCCGCGGCCTGCTGCATGGTCTTGAGGCTGCCCGGCCAGTCCCTGGAGAGCTCGTCAAAGCTGTCCCAGCCGGGCGACTGCAGCACGGAGAAGATGGCCTCGGTCAGCAGCCGGCGCTCGTCCCGGGTCATGGCGGCCACCCAGGCGTCCAGCGACTTGTCCAGGATCAGGCTGTAGGCGGACAGGGATTTGCGCTTTACAAAAGCGCCGCCCTCAATGAGCCAGTTGTAGGGGTTGTGCTGCAGCAGGCCGAAGGCGCGGCAGGCGACCACGGTGTAGGGCCGCGTTTGCGCCAGCAGGACGCCCACCACCGCGCGCTCGGGCAGGAAGGAGCGGATGCGCTGGCGGATGGCCTCATACTCCGGGGTGGACAGCACGCCCTCGTGCTGCCCGGGCGCGTCAAAGGCGAAGACGCGGGTGATGCGCTGCTGGATGTCATCGCCGCAAAAGGCAGCGGCGTAGACCGCCAGGTTGCCGCCCTTGGAATGTCCGCACAGCGCCAGCCGGTCCGCGCTCTCCCGCGCGCGCTGGCGCAGATAGTCCACAGCCCGGCGCTGGGCGGGGACCGGGCTGTCATAGGACAGGCGCAGGTTTTCCTGCCAGCCGGCCAGGCTCAGGTCGGTCCCGCGGAAGGACACGACCGTAAGCCCGCGCGGCAGGGCGGCGCAGACCGCTGAAAACTGCGTGACGGCCTGCGCGTCCACCTCATCGACAAATCGGGACAGCGTTACCGGCCCAAAGCGCCGGCTGCCGGCCGCCGCGCGCAGCAGGCGCAGATGGTGGCGCGTCATAAACTGCGGGGGCTGCGTTTGCAGCTCCATGTAATTGAGCGTTTCCGGCAGCTCCTGGATGGGCACGGCCCGCTGCCCGGCGCCTGCCATTTCCAGGGGCAGGTAGGCCAGCTGGGAGAATACCAGGGCGTCCAGGGAATTGAAGGGGCGCGTGGAAAAGCCGGTGCCGCTGGAACGCTCCACATAGGCTACGATGTCCATGCCGCTGCCTCCTGTATATTTGGGGTGTCTGCCAGGGCGCCGGCCCGATGTTTTTGTCCCGGCCGCGCCCCGGGGATAGCTTGATTGTACAGGGTGGCGGCCGGCCGGGCAAGTGCCTTCGCGCCCTGAATGCGCCGGCCTGAGGGGCCTGTTTGCAAACAAGGCACAATCCTTGTATAATCATGGAAACCCAGTTTTGAAGGAGTGTGGTTTCCAGCATGGATGACCCTGGTTCGTCGGTTTTCGGATCGATCATCCTGATTCTTGTCCTGACAGCTGTCAACGCTTTCCTGGCCGGCGCTGAGATGGCCTTTGTCTCCCTGAACCCCGCCAAGATCAAGGACATGGCGGACAAGGGGGACAAGCGCGCCGCCAGGGTACAAAAACTGCTCGCGACGCCTGACGCCTTCCTGTCCGCGATTCAGGTCGGCATCACCTTCGCGGGTTTTTTCAATTCCGCGTCCGCGGCGCGGACCTTTGTGGACCTGATCATGCCGGCCCTGGGCAATATTCCGGCGGCGGAGACGGTGGCCAGCCTGATCGTCACGCTGATCATCTCCTATGTGACGCTGGTATTGGGCGAGCTGTACCCCAAGCAGCTCGCGCTGCAATTGCCCGAGCAGTACGCGCGCTTCTGCGCGGGCTCCATCCTGTTTATCCGCGGCGCCTTCAAGCCTTTTGTCTGGCTGCTGACGGTGTCAGTGGGTCTGGTGAAGAAGCTGACGCCCATTGATTTTTCAAAAAAGGAAGAGAAGCTGACCCGCCAGGAAATCCGCATGCTGCTCAATTCCAGCCGCAATGACGGCGCGATTGACGCCGAGGAATTCAACATGATGCGCGGGGTGCTTTCCCTGGACACCCGCCTGGTGCGTGAAATCATGGTGCCGCGCGTGGACACCGACATGCTTGACGCGGAGGACCCGATCGAGAAGAACATGGACCTGATGCTCACCCAGCTCAGGTCGCGCATCCCGCTGTATGAGGAGGACAAGGACAATATCATCGGCATTGTCCACCTGAAGGATGTGCTGCTCAACCTTGCCGCGCTCAACGAGCAGCGGGTCACCCTGCGCGAGATCGCCCGCCCGGCCATGTTCATCCCCGATACCATGTACACGGACGAGCTGCTGGTACAGTTCCAGAAATCCAAGCAGCACCTGGCCGTGCTGGTGGACGAGTTTGGCGGCGTCTCCGGCATCGTCACGCTGGAGGACCTGATCGAGGAGATCGTCGGCGACATCCGGGACGAGTACGATGACGATGAGGGCCAGGCCCTGCAGATCATCAATGACCGGGAAGCCATCCTGCTGGGCAGCCTGCCGCTGACGGATGTCAACCGTGCCTTCAACCTGGACATTGAGTCCCAGGACGCGGACACCATTGCCGGGTACATTATCGAGGAGCTGGGCTATCTTCCCAAACCCGGCGAGGAGCCCGAGGTGGTCAAGGATGAGTTTACCCTGCGGGTCCTGCGCACGCAAAACACGCGCATCGAGCTCGTCCGCCTGACGCTGACCCCGCCCCCCGCCGCGCCGGAGGACGCTGAGGAGGACAGCGCAGGCTGATATTTGCCTGTTTTATCCGCCGCGGGTCCGCTTTGACGGACCCGCGCATCCGTGAAAGGAATAAGATTTGAAAGTATTTCGTTTTATGCGCCCGGAATGGAAGGCCATGCTGCTGATCTTCCTGCTGCTGGTGGGCCAGGCCGCCTGTGAATTGGCGCTGCCCGGCTTTACCTCCAGCCTGGTCAACGTGGGCGTGCAGCAGGACGGTATCCCCGACGCCCTGGCGCGGCGGATCTCCGCCGCCTCCTTCCGCCGCCTGGGCCTGCTGATGGATGAGAAGGACAAGGCCGCGGTTGAGGCTGCCTATCGTGAATCCGGCGGGGACTTTGTCCTGCGGGAGGACCTTAACAAGGCGCAGCGGGAGGCCGCGCGCGGCGCGCTGAAGCTGCCCATGGCGGCGCTGTTCAGCCTGTCCCAGGATCCACGGGGAGAGGCCGTGCTGCAGATGCTTGACAGCGGGCTGGTGACGCTGGAGAAGATCAGGCAGCAGATGAAGGACAAGCATTTGGCGGAGGGCATGCTGCCCGAGCAGATGGCCTCCCAGATCGCGGCACAATTCGTGCGAGCGGAGTATGAACGCCTGGGCATTGATATCAGCGGCGTGCGCAGCGCGTTTTTAAGGGATCAGGGGCTGAAGATGCTGGGCATCACCCTGATGATGGGCCTGTTTGCCGTGGGCAGCAGCTTTCTGGGCTCGCGCGCGGGCGCGCGGGTGGGGCGCAGGCTGCGCAGCCAGGTGTTCGCGCGGGTGCTGTCCTTGTCCAAGGCCGAGGTGGACCGGCTTTCCACCGCCTCCCTGATCACGCGCTCCACCAATGACATCAATCAGGTGCAGCAGGCCGGCATCATGATGCTGCGCCTGCTGCTGTACGCGCCCATCATGGCTTCCGGGGGCATCCTCCGGGTCATCCAGGCCAATACCGGCATGGGCTGGATTATCGCGCTGACGGTGGGCGTCATGCTGGTGCTGGTCCTGTCCATCTCGCAGGTGGTCATCCCGAAGTTCAAGACGCTGCAGAAGCTGACCGACCGCATGAACCTGGTGGCCCGGGAAAACCTGACCGGCATCCAGGTGGTGCGCGCCTTTTCGCGACAGGAGCACGAGATCGCGCGCTATGACAAGGCCAATGACGACCTGACCGGCGTGATGCTGTTGATCAACCGGGCTTTCGCCTACATGATGCCGCTGATGATGCTGATCATCAACGGCGTGAGCCTGCTGATCATGTGGTTTGGCGCGCTGGGCGTGGATGCCGGGCGCATCCAGGTGGGGGACATGATCGCCTTTATCACCTATACCATGCAAATCGCCATGTCCTTCATGATGATCGCCATGGTCTCCGCCGTCATGATGCCCCAGGCCGAGGTGGCCGCCCAGCGCATCAAAGAGGTGCTTGACACCGAACCCTCCGTGTCCTCGCCCGCGCAGCCGCAGGCGCTGCCGGAGACAGGCCGCGGGCACCTGGTGTTTGACAGGGTTTCCTTCCGTTACCCCGACAGCCGGGAGGATGTGCTGCACGACCTGAGCTTTGAGGCGCTTCCGGGCCAGACCACCGCGGTCATCGGCGCCACGGGCAGCGGCAAATCCACGCTGCTCAACCTGATCCCGCGCTTTTTTGACGTGACCAGCGGCCGCATCACCCTGGACGGCGTGGACATTCGGCAGCTTTCCCTGTCCGACCTGCGCGGGCGCATGGGCCTGGTGCCCCAGCAGGCGCAGCTGTTTTCGGGCACCATCGGGCACAATCTGCGCTTTGCCGGGGATGGCCTGAGCCTTGAGCAGCTGGAGCAGGCGGCCGAGATCGCCCAGGCCCGTGATTTCATCACCCAGAAGGAGGACGGCTACCAAAGCGAGGTGGCCCAGGACGCCAGCAATTTCTCCGGCGGGCAAAAGCAGCGCCTGTCCATCGCGCGCGCGATCGCCGCGAAGCCCGGGATTCTCCTGTTTGACGATTCCTTCTCGGCGCTGGACTACCGCACCGACCTGAAGGTTCGCCAGGCGCTGCGCGAACGCCTGGGCGGGGCCACGGTGCTGATTGTGGCCCAGCGCATCGCCACGGTGATGCAGGCGGACAAAATCCTGGTCATCAAGGAAGGCCGCCTGGCGGCCCAGGGCACGCACAGCGAGCTGATGAAGAGCTCCCCGGAGTACCAGCAGATCGCGCGCAGCCAGCTGTCCGATGAGGAGCTGTCCGGGGAAGGGGGCAAGCAGCATGTCTGATCAACAACAACAGCCAAGGCGCGCCCCGCGCAGGCAGGGCGGCGGTCCCAGAGGCCGCATTGTGGAAAAGCCCCGGAACTTCAAGGCGTCCTTCCGCCGGCTGGTCCTGGCCCTGCGCCCCTGGCGCGGCAGGCTGATCGTCTGCGCGGCGCTGAGCGTGCTCAGCGCTGTTATGGGCATCTTCGGCCCCCGGATCACCGGCCAGGCCACCACCGCCATCTTTGAGGGCTTGGTAGCCCGGGTGCGCGGCACCGGCGGCATCGACTTTGCCCGGGTGGGGCGGGTGCTGCTTTTCCTGCTGGGGCTGTATTTGGCCTCCAGCCTGATCAGCTTTGTCATGAACCGCCTGGTAGCCGGGATCACCGCGGAGTACAGCCGCAGCCTGCGCGGGCAGATCGGGCGCAAGATCCACCGCGTCAGCGTGGGCTACTATGAGAAGACCAGCGTGGGCGACATCCTCTCGCGCATCACCAACGACGTGAACAGCCTCTCCCAGAACATCAACAACATCTTCACCCAGACCATTTCCGGCATCGCCACGCTGATCGGCGTATTGATCATGATGCTGTCCATCTCCCCGCTGATGACCGGGCTGGTGGTGCTGGTGGTGCCGATCTCCATGGGGCTGATGGGCCTGATATTCGCGCGCAGCCAGAAGTTTTTCAAAATGCAGCAGGAGGCGCTGGGCGAGGTCTCCGGCCAGGTGGAGGAGACCTTCTCCGGCCTCCAGGTGGTGCAGGCCTTCCGCCAGGAAGAGGCCGCGCTGGAGCGCTTCAACCAAACCAATGACAGGCTGTATGACAGCGCCTGGAAAAGCCAGTTCTTTACCGGGCTCATGCACCCGCTGATGGGCTTTGTGGGCAACCTGAGCTATCTGCTGGTGGTGGTTTTCGGCGCGGCGCAGGCGGCCATGGGCCGCATCACCGTGGGCGATATCCAGGCGTTTATCCAGTATTCACGCAACTTTATGCAGCCGCTGACGCAGTTCTCGCAGGTGTCCGGGCAGATCCAGACCATGACGGCCGCGGCCGAGCGGGTATTCGCCTTTCTGGACGTGGAGGAGGAGCAGGAACCTGAGGGCGCGCCCGCCCTGCCCCCGGTCAGGGGCCGCGTGTGCTTTGAGAACGTGCGCTTCGGCTATGACCCGGACAAGGTGGTCATCCGTGATTTCTCCCTGTGCGTGCTGCCCGGGCAGACCTGCGCCATCGTGGGGGAAACCGGCTCGGGCAAGACCACGCTGGTCAAGCTGCTGATGCGCTTTTATGACCCGCAGTCCGGGCGCATCACACTGGACGGCGTGGACCTGAAGAGCCTGAGCCGGCAGCAGGCGCGCTCCGCCTTCGGCATGGTGCTGCAGGACACCTGGCTGTTCTCGGGCAGCATCATGGAGAACATCCGCTATGGGCGCCCGGACGCCACGGACGAGCAGGTCATGCAGGCCGCGCGCCACGCGCACGCCGACCACTTCATCCTGACCCAGCCGGGCGGCTATGAGATGCAGATCAATGAGGAGGCCGACAACATCTCCTCCGGGCAAAAGCAGCTGCTGACCATCGCCCGGGCCATGCTGGCCGACAAGCCGGTGCTGATCCTGGACGAGGCCACCTCCAACGTGGACACCCTGACCGAGCACCGCATCCAGCGCGCCATGAGCACGCTGATGGCCGGGCGCACCAGCTTTGTGATCGCCCACCGCCTGTCCACCATCCGCGAGGCCGACGTCATCCTGGTCATGCATGAGGGCGGCATCGCCGAGCACGGCAACCACGAGCAGCTCATGGCCCTGGGCGGACGCTACAAGGAGCTGTACGAGAGCCAGTTTGAGCGGGTGTGAGCCGCTGGCCTGAGACCCACAAGTGTAAATGCTATTAATGTATTTAAACTAGCAATATTAAGAACTCTCACTACAATTTTTGTGAAGTGTATGAACAGGATAAAAATCCACAAAGGATTGAATAAATCTTCGGGCGTCATTAAGTTTGGGCTCAGAAGAGAGTTCGTAGTTCTCTAAAACATGGTAAACCCATTCTCTTTTTTGTTTATTAATTGTTTTATCAAAAGATTCAATCTCTCCGTATGGAACAATATATAATCCGACTGAGTGACATAGCTTCTCTATATTTTCATACGCAGCAGGCTCGTTTCCATGCAAACTATTCTTTCCGAATTTTTTAATCCTCTCCCACTCATCAACTCCTGCGTTGCTTCTGCCATTCACGCCATCATAAATTGTTTTCATACTATGGGCTAATTGAGAATTCCAGTCAAGTCCGAACGCAGCAACAAGTGGTTTGAATTCTTGACTTGAGTTAAGTATGTCGAAATCACAAATTGCAACTACTGGTACATTAACCGCTCTCAAAGCTTCGACCACTTCCTTGATCCGTGACTTCCCTCCACAATGGGTGAACAAGATATCAGGAGATGTTTCATTACGGCTTTCATACATGGCATCCATAATTGCCTGATAAAAAAGACAATCATAATCACTTTCGCAAACAATTACTTTTTCATGAAAAAGCCCGCTCAACATGTTGGAATAGCGTAAAAGCGGCTTGCCCCATAGCTTGAGGATATCATTATTATTAAGAATACTCATGTTATTCCGATTACTATCCCGAATGATTCGAATAACGCTCACATTCTCGCTATTAGCATCGACTAAACCTTGAAGAAAATCCTCACTATGAGTTGAAATGAACAATTGACGATTATCTGGATTGTTTTTAGCTAGCATTTTGCCAATAATTCTTGCTTGCGGTGGATGAAGGAAAGCCTCTGGTTCATCAATCAAAGTTATGGTGTTATTTGTTGTGAATGTATCAAGCAAAATACTAGCAAAAGCTCTCATCCCGTCACCCTGTTCGTGGAGCTTTGGAAGTGTATTAACTAAACTATAATAATAATCCTGTTCGCTGATTCTGTATGCAGATGCATCGGGCGCTTGACCTGTATGTAACGGTATAAACTCGAGTTCATTGTGATTTACCACTAAGTCTATTCCAAAGGCTTGATGAAAGTAATTCGATATTTTCTGAGCAGTTTCTTCACTTCTAAATATTTTAAATATAGGGTGATATTCTGAATCACTCGTTCGACCAATAGGATTTGATGCAGTTAAACGATTCTTGGTGCTTAACAAAACAACAAACAATCCGTGCATTCCGTTGTGCAACTCTTTAGCTTTCCAAAAGCTCTCAAGATCGTTTAGCGTAAAGGTGCTACGATTAGAGTCGACCGTTTGATAACGCCCTTCGTTGTTCAGTATAAAACGACTATTAAGAAAAGCCGAATCACTAATTTTACCTTCAAAAGTCAAATCAGTACTTTGAACTACTATTGGATTCGCATGAACAGAAGGATTCAGTTCACGCTCCAAATCTTTTAAAGCTTGACTCTTACCGCAGTTGTTAGGTCCCGTAAACACAACAATACTATTTCGTTGAAGGTCAAGTTTCGTTCCATCATTAAACACAATGTTCTTAAAATAAACTTGAGGAGTTTGATGCTGTTCATTCTCGTGATTGTCAGTTTCAATGCTCATTATAATCTCCTATATTATGTATAAAGCCAGAGACCTACAACAATTTTTATGCTATCAAGTAGAATTCGAAAAATCAATTATAAAAACATATTCTATATATCCGTAAACTCCTCATCAAGCAAAAACTGCTCAACACCCACATACAGTATGCCATTCTCATCACGCCAGGGCTTGATGTAGTCCCGTACCACGACCATTTTAGCAAATGAATCGGGGATTCGAACGAGCGAAGCAGTCTCCTGTTTTCGTTTTTCCGGATCATCTATGGAGAAAGCGGATTGGATATAAATTCGCCGGTTTCCGCGATTGACCACAAAGTCCACCTCTAATTGTTTTCGTATTTTCAGGTCATCCTTTGTTTTGACATGCTGCACAACAAGGCCAACGTCAACATCAAATCCCCGGCGAATCAAATCACAGAAAAGCACGTTTTCCATGATATGCGTTTCTTCCTGCTGCCTGAATGACAGTTTCGCGTTTCGCAGGCCTACATCCGTATAATAATATTTCATGGGGGATTGCATATATTTCTTCCCCTTCACATCATAACGCGTCGCTTTATAAAGAAGGAACGCTTCTTCAAAATACCCGAGATACCTATCAATCGTTGCCGAGTGAATACGGACCTGCTTCTTGCTCAGGAAGGTTTTGGACAATTTTGTCGGATTGGTTAATGAACCGACAGCGGACGCAAGGATATTCAACAAATCGTCCAAAATTTCAGTGTCATTTAACACATTGTAACGTTCAACTACGTCTTTCAGGTAAGTCCGGGCGAACAAATCGCGCAGGTAACGGCTTTTTTCTTCGTGCGTTGGAAGCATCGTAACAACAGGCATGCCGCCATAGGTGTAATAATCAAGCCACGCGTCTCTTGAATCCCCTTGATATTTTTCGCTAAACTCGGCAAATGACAGCGGGTGAATGCGGATTTCATCGCCCCGGTCTCTGAACTGTGTCAAAATATCCGTAGAGAGCATTTTAGAATTGCTTCCCGTCACATAGACATCTGCATTTTTAATTTTCATCAGACCAAGCACGACATCTATGAAGGTGAGCTTAGCGTTCGCATCGGCCACATAAGGGTTTTGGATCTCGGATACAAATTGAATCTCATCAATCAGGACATAATATTGCACGCCCGCATCGACTATTTGATTGCGGATGTACATATCCAGTTCTAATGGATTGCGGTACTTGGCATTGGCGATTTCATCCAAGGCGAGACAAATTATCTGAGAATCGGAAACCCCCTTATTTTGAAGATGCTGCCTGAATAATTTAAACAACAGATAGGATTTGCCGCAACGGCGGATCCCTGTGATGATCTTAATCCGGCCGTTGTGCATTTTCTCAATCAGCTTTTGTAAATACTGTTGTCTTGAGTATTCCATTCCCGTCCCCATTCTCGATAAATTTCTGCGGAATCCGCACTTTTTTTTCGAGTTTAAATGTACCATAAAATGATATGTGATTCAACATGGCATGGAAGATTTCTGCGGAATCCGCATTTTTCTTTCGTTGAAATCAATATTTCTTCATCATCATTCATCCGCATATTGAGCGATTATCCTGAGTCCGCGCCATGTGTAGTTAGCGCTTTATCACTGCGCGCGAATAAGTCCCAAGGAATAAACAATCTCAAAAAACCAATGTTTAAAGGTACTTTAGATACATGCCATTATAGTTTTGGCGCTTTTTGACAGTAATACTAAAATTCATGTCGCATAGAGCGACACAAATAGGGGATGAAAATGTATTTGCACGCTATTCCAATCTTTATTGCATCGTCGCGCCGGGTCTTTGATCGCCCTGCTGTGTCAGTCAACCTCAACGTAGCTAAAGCCACGCCATCGGTTTCGTTCCTTGCAAGGCAATAAAATCCCTCGCCGCTTTGGATGCAATAAAGCTTTACATCAGTATAAAAACCAGCTTTGAAGATTCCGTCCCTAACAGTCGGGCCGTTATCTTCTTGACCCATGCGGCCCGCGCAGGCTAAGATGGGATGCAATCAAGGAGGAACGGACTTGACATTCTTTCGCTTGTCAGGCCCGCGCCCGGGCAAGCGGCACAAGCGCTTTCCATGCCGGAGGGGCTGGAATACATCCCGGCGCAGACCCTGTCTTTGGGCGCGCGGATGCCATTGTGGCCTTTTGGAGGCGCGCGAAGCAAGCCGGTCCCGATTCATCAAAGTTTAAGCTTTGAAATTCCCTAAAGCGCTGCAGCAGGAGATGTGAAGAATCAGAAACAATTTTTTCGCAGGAGAAAGGCGGGAACAAACAATGACCAGAATCTACAAGCTTTTATGTGTCGTATTGTCTTTGACGCTTGCAGGCAGCCCTGTTCTTTTGCCGGCCGGCCTTGCCGGCGCGCAGGGGGATGGCGCCTATGGTTTTGACTATTATGTCAAGGAGGATGATACCGTTGCCATCACCGGCTATCATGGGGCAGAAACAACCGTCGTGGTGCCTGACAGCATAGACGGGAGACAGGTGACGGAGATCGCTGAAAGCGCGTTCATAGATTCGCTGGCAATTACCGGCATCACACTGCCCAAGGGTCTTATCAAAATCGGCATGTTTGCCTTTATGGGGTGTGAAAACCTGGCGGATATTCATTTGCCGGAGCGTGTTACTGATATTGAGCAGTATGCTTTTTATAACTGCAAGAAATTGACCAGCATCACCTTGCCCGAAGGCATGCAATGGGTCGATGGAGGTGTTTTTGGCGGATGCAACAGTTTGGCTACGGTCAAATTGCCAGCCAGCATTACGAGCATTTGGGAGAGCGCGTTTTCAGATTGCTACAGTCTTACAAGTATCCGCCTGCCTTCCGGCGTGGAGATCATCGCGGACAACGCATTCTATATGTGTAAAAACCTCCAGGAAATCAATCTGCCCGAAAGCATTACCCACATTGGTACTGATGTGTTTGCCGGTTGTGATCGCCTTAAACCGTCGGGGGTAGAGGTTGCCCCTGATAGCTACGCAGAGCAATACCGCAGGGACAATATTTTTGATAAACTGGCGGACGATGTATATCAATATAATATTTTGTATGATGGCACGCTGGGGATTTCGGGCTATGCCGGTACGGAAACGGAGCTGGTGGTTCCCGCGAGCCTGGAGGGGATGCGGGTGACGCAGATCGCGGACGGAGCGTTCATGGATAACAAGAATATCGTCAGCGTCAGCCTGCCTGAAGGGATTACCGGCATTGGCAAAGAAGCGTTTCGCTTATGTACAAATCTGGAGAGCATTCAACTGCCGGACAGCTTGCAAGAAATTGGCGTTTCTGCTTTTTCAGTGTGCTTGAATTTGAAGAATATTAACCTGCCAAACGGTCTTAAGAGTATTGGAAGTTATGCGTTCAGCCTGTGTGAAGGATTAACGCGCGTGAATATTCCGCTCAGCGTAAACAGCATCGGCGCGGATATTTTCTTTAACTGCAAGAACCTGTATCTATCCAATATCCGGGTATCTGAGGGAAGCTATGCAGAGCAGCATCTGATCAATCGGTACTTTCATCCGGAAGATTATGTTTTCCACTACAAAAGCGAGGGAAAACTGACCCTTAGCGAATACAAGGGCCCTGGCGGCGATCTTTATATCCCTGCCCGTATTGGCGACAGTGTTATCACCGAGATCAATTACTATGCGTTTGATCAGTGTACCAAGGTTCGGAGCATCGCATTGCCCAATGGCGTTGTTCGCATCAAACATCATGCATTTGACGGCTGTACAAAGCTGGAGCATATCGGAATCGGCTACGGTTTGGAAGACATAGAGGACAATGCCTTTTTGGAGTGTACAAGCCTGAGGGAGGTTCGTCTTCCAAACAGCATGCTGAGGATTGGCAACGGAGCTTTTTCGGGATGCACATCCCTTAAAAAAATATACCTGCCTGGAAGCCTGGCGATGATAGGCGTCAATGTGTTTTGGGGCTGCGATCAGCTGGTGGTGTCCGCTCCCGCGGGAAGCTATGCGGCGGAATACGCTCAAAGGAACAGCATTCTGTGGTTTCCATATTAGAGGAAGACGGTTACGCGGTTAAAGAAGGTCTATATCACTCCGAGGCAGGCTCATTGCTTCGCTTTATCAGTATCAAGCCTCGCAATGATTCATGCTTGCCTGCAATCAAGGCCCTGGACGGCCTGCCCGGGAAGGCCATATGCGGCATCGGGTAAACCAAAAGAAAGGAGCATCAGCATGAGAAGCGGTCTCGGATGGAGGAGCCTGGACCCCGGGGAAGCGACCGCGGACGTCCATTCCCTGCCCCTGGAAAGCCTGCGCACCGTCATCGAAAACGCCCGCTGCGCGGAGGCGCGGCGCTTGGCGCTGATCCGTCTGGGCGACGAAGGTTTGATGGAACAGGCGGCGCTTTCGGATCCCGCCCCCCTTGTCCGCCGCCGGATGGCGCGCGAATTGCACAATGCCGACATCCTCCGCACAATCGCGGACGAGGACCCGGATGACTCCGTGCGCGCGGAAGCCGGCAAACGCCTCGGGCAGCTGCAGCAGTCGCCATGACGGACAAAGCGTATTTATTGCAGACGCTCCGCGAGGACTTTCCGCAGTGTTACGATGGCGCCGCGCCCGCGGAGATGATCTTTTGGCATCCGCCGAACCTGTTCCTGAAACATCTTGGCATGCTGTATGCCGCCGGGAACCTCCTGCCGAAAAAGCTTCAGGCCGAGGCGGGGCTCTTTTCCGACGAGGCGCGGGAGCTCGCGGACATCCTGCGCGGGGAGGAGACGGAGCGGTTTCTGACAAAATTCACGGATGCCGGGCTTTCGGAGCGCGTCGCCGCGTTTCACGCGGACTGTGTCAAAGAGCCGCTCACGGAGGAACGGGTCGCCTGGCTGCTGATGAAATACCGCTACCGCGATGATGAAGTTGATCCTGATGGACCTGATGACGCGGATTTCATCAAACATGTGGACCTGAACGGCGCCGCTTTGGAATTTATCCGGACGGTGTCAAGAGCGGTCAGAAACATGGATCTTCGGACAGAGCCGCCCGAGAGCGACTTTGAAAAGCGAAAGCGCCTCGCGCGGGAAAAGCGGAGGGAAGAACAGAGAAAAGCGCAGGAACGGGAGAGGATCGCCTCCCTTCCCGCGGAACAGCTCAAAGCCCGGGACATTGCGCGTGTCGACGATGTGGAAAAGCTGTGCCAGGTCCTGCGCTCCTCAGAGGATGATGAGGCCGTGGAAGCGGCGCTTGACAGGATCTATCGTCTCCGCGAGGACGATATCGATATCGCGCGCGCCTGCCTTCCGGGAAAATGCACCTGGGCGCTGCTGAGGTTTCTCTGTGAGCAGGAGCGGGAAACGCCCTACCGGTATCTGACGCTGAACCATCTTGTAAGGGAGATCGTGCCCGCCCTGCAGCGGGAGGGGCATCCCGCGGCAGCGGATTTACTGGACGCGCTCCACTACCGGAAACACGGGCACTACATCAACCGGGAACAGCGAGGCAGGGAGCTTGATTATTGGGACGCCCTCGCGCAGTTTAACGCCGCCAAAACGCCGGACGAGGCGTTTCGCAACATCAGTCCTGAAGACTATGACACCTGGTATGAATTTGACGATTCCGACGAAATGTCCTATATCAATTCGCTTCACACGGTTCCCTTCAGCATTGACGGGTATGATCTGCACCGTTATCGCCTGAAGTGCCTGCGCGAAGCGGATCTTCTCACGGATGAGGACTGATGATAAAACAGGAAAGCCTTACAGCGTCAGCCGCAGCGTTTTGACTTCAAAGGCGCCAAAGCGCAGCCTGAGGCAGCCTTCGCTCAGGGGCAGCCGCTCCCGCCTGTTTTCCAGCATGTCGCAGGCATAAACGGCCTTGACGGGCAGGTTGATGGCCAGCGCACAATCGGTATCGGCCTTCTTGGCCTCATACAGCCGCAGGATCAGGTCGCCCGAGCGGTCCTCCGCGGGCTTGAGCGCGTCAATGAAGATATTGTCCTCATCCAGGGCGAAGGCGCTGAAGTCAGCCGCCTGCCCGGCCCTGACCACCGGCGGCACGTTGAGCGCGTAGGCCTCGCGCACCACCGGCGCGCTGATGAAGGGGCCTTCCCAGGCGGTGAAGGAATAGGTAAATTGGTGCTCGCCGCCGTCGGTCTTCATCTCCGGGCAGGCGGCCGCGCGCAGCAGCGTCAGCCGCAGCTCATTGCCGTGCATGCTGATGCCGTACTTGCAGTCATTGAGCACCGCGGCGCCGTGGTTCTCATCGCACAGGGCACTCCAGCGCTGGTTGCAGACCTCAAAGCGGTCCTTGTCATAGGCCCGGGAGCGGTGGGTGGGCCGGCTCATGTAGCCGTACTGGATCTCGTTGAGGCCCTCGGTGGCCTTGACGTCAATGGGGAAGGATACCTTGAGCAGGCGGTGCAGCTCGTCCCAGTGGACGGTGGTCACAAAGTCCAGCCGCCGGCTGGCGTAATCCAGCACGATGTCCTGGGTGAGGGCGGAGCTGTGCAGGTCCCGCGTCAGGCGGATGACGGCGCGCAGGCCGCCGGAGAGCGCCAGGCTGAGCGTGACCGGCTCGTCCAGGGGCACCTCCTGCAGTTCATAGTGGGAGTCGATGTCCCAGGCGTCGAACAGGCGCGGCACATCCTTGTACATCAAAAAGCGGTTCATCGGCCCCGCGGCGTGCTCACGGCCGGATTCCTTGTCGACAAAGGAGGTCACCTCGCCGCGCCGGTTGATCTTCACGCGCACCAGCTCGTTTTCCATGACCGCGCCGGTTTTGGTGAGCCGGGCGGTGACCGCCTTGTAGCGCGGCCGCTTCTCTGAGGGGCTGAGGCTCAGCGCGCCGAAGGCCGGCAGCGGGGCAAGCGCCAGCAGGCCCTCATCCGTTTGCTGGGTCTTGAGCGCCTCGCCGTCCGCGGTGACCGCGCCCTGCGTGAAGGACCCGGGCAGCAGCACAAGCTGCTCGCGCGGGAAGGACAGGGAGTTGTACACTGTGGCGCCGGAGGTGTTTTCCTGCAGGCTGTTGAGCGCATCCTCGCGCGCCCGGCGCGCTTCTTGGATGAGCTGCCCATACACCCGGACAGCCTCCACGTTGACGCGGCCGATGGAGGAACCGGGCAGGATGTCGTGGAACTGGTTGACCAAGAGCTTCTTCCAGGCGTCCTGAAGCGCGTCATAAGGGAAGTCAAAGCCCTTGAGCATGGCCAGGCTGCCCCAGGCCTCGGCCTCGCGCAGCGCGACCTCGCCCTTGCGGTTGCCCTTTTTGACACGGGCCTGGGTGGTGTACACGCCGCGGTGAGCGGAAAAGTACAGCTCGCCCACATAGGTGTTCCGCGGCCCGCCGGCCGCTTCCATATCGTCAAAGAAGCGGTTGGGCGTGGCATGGATGACCCGCGGCATGCCCTGCAGGTTGTTCTCGCGGCTGACGTTTTCGATCATCTGACGACAGGGCCCTCCTCCCCCGTCGCCATAGCCGTAGGGCAGCAGGAAAGCGTCCAGGCCGCGCTTTTGCACGCGGTTTTTCCATACGCCGCAAATCTCGCTCGGGTCGGTGCGGTAGGTATAGGAAGTGGGCAGGAAGGAGGTCACCCGCGAGCCATCCGCGCCCTGCCAGGTGAAGTAGTGATAGGGGAAGCGGTCGCCCTCGTTGTAGGACCAGAAAATTTTCTGGGTTACCAGGCGGTCCACGCCGCACCCTTTGAGGATTTGCGGCAGCGCGGCCGAATAGCCGAAGGTGTCCGGCAGCCACAGCAGGCGGCTGTCAACGCCAAACACTTCCTTGTAGTAGCGCTTGCCGTACACCAGCTGGCGGATGAGCGACTCGCCCGAGGTCATGTTGGTGTCAGGCTCCACGTACATGGCGCCGTCCGCCACCCAGCGGCCATCCCTGACGGCCTGGCGGACCTTCTCAAACAACTGGGGGTAGTGGCGCTGGCACATCTCATAGGAGGCGGGCTGGGACTGGATGAACACATAGTCCGGGTACTGCTCCAACAGCCGCAGCTGCGCCGCGAAGGTGCGCGCGGTCTTGCGGTGGGTCTCGGCCATGGGCCACAGCCATGCCAGGTCCAGGTGGGCGTTGCCCACGGCGTAAAACACCGGCACGGTGGAGCCGTTTTTGGCCTTGAACAGGGGGGCCAGCAGCGCCCGCGCCTTTTTGTAGTCACGGATGCGCGCCCGGGCGTCCTGCTCAAAATCCACGGCCAGGGTGAAGCTTTCCAGCGCCGCGGCCAGCTTGTCCGCGCGCAGGCTGTCGGGGTTGACCTGCTCGACAAGCTGCATGAGGATCTCGACATCCACCAGCAGCTGCCAGGCCTCTTCATTCCAGACGCCCCAGGTGCACTCGCCGATCATGGCGCGCTGGCCTTCGGCCAGGGGGTCCCGGTAGGCGCCCGGCAGCACGGGGCCGGTGGCGCAGCCGCCCAGGCGGCTTTCCCCGATCCAGTGGCCGGCGTAGGACTCGATATAGATTTCAAAGCGCTCTCCGGGCCTGGCGTCGCCGGTGAGAAAGTTGTCTTCCAGGTAGTGCAGGGGAATTTTCACCCAGTCGGAGCGGTAGGTGCCGAAGGGCTGGCCGTTGACAAAAATGGTGGCCTCGCCCCCGGTGGGCAGGTTCATCACAATGCGTTCCCCGGCGGCTGAGGGAGGGATGTGAACGGTGTCGCGCAGCCAGCAGTATTCATAGGTTTTGCCCCAGCGCGTGCCCCGGGGCATGGGCTGGTAATTAAGCTGTCTGGCCTGGCTCAGCGTCAGGTGCTCCATGGTCAGGCTGCCTTCGAAATTGAAGTCATTCAGCGGGTGGTAGATGTCCTGCTTGAGGGTGTTGACCCAGTGGTCCAGCCTTCTGCGCCATTCCGAGTGCATATGTTTCATCGGCATCCTCCCGTCTATGTTTTTTCCCATTATGACGCCTCAGGCGGAATGTTACAAGCGTTCCCGGCTCAAAACAATCGATGCATCAGCCGATTGCCGCGCAGGCACTTCGGACGCGGGGCATCCGGGGACTTGTTTGAGGAGAAGCTGAGCGATATGAACAACCCGGCGAAGCGCTCTGCCGGCGCTGCGTTGTATCGCGCTTGTTTATAAAATCCAGGTAAATTCTAAATCAAAACATTCCGCTGCAGATTGACTTCAAGCGGCTGAAAATTACAATCAAATTGTTGATGCGCAAACTGAGGCATGTCATTCAAGGCAGGTTTGGAGAGGAGGTTAAGCCAGACACAAACGGTTTATATGTTGGAGGTGGTTGAAAGAATAAGCACATCATCCGGAGGTTTAAAAGCAAAGTTTTGAAACAAAGAGTTGCATACGGATTTTGCTCTGTGATCGGCAAATCGCTCATGACCCGAGGCAAAGAGCTTAGAAAAAGGCAGTTTATACCAGAATCTCAATGTTGAGAAACGAAGTCTTGAATGATGGCTGAAACCGAATGGAAGAAAGGAACGAAAATGAAAAAGAAAATTTATCTCTTTTTGCTGATAGCGATCACCATGATGTCTTTTGTTTTTCAAGGTGTGATGGCTGAAGATAAGGACCCTGTCCATATCATCATGACAGACCCGTACTACGGCGATTCATCAAGTACTGAGGGGTATAAGCTGGTTCAAGATTATATTCTCAAGGAAACCGGGATTTTGCTCGACTCTTATCGCTTTGACAGCGCAACTAAAAACGAGAAAATCAATCTGCTGCTTTCCTCAGGAGAAAAACTCAATTTCTTTTGGGGATATTGGACAAAATATTATAAAACCGGCCTGATTAAGCCGATAAATGATTATTTGGATTTGATTCCAAGCGTGCAGGAAAGATGGAAGGACTATGAGGGCTTTAACACCGTAACCACCGCAGACGGAACTGTCTGGGGAATACCTCGCATCTCAAACAGGGCCTTCTATCAATCGTTTATCCGTAAAGACTGGATGGACAAATTGGGCCTGGAATACCCGACAAATTTTGAAGACTACGAAAAAGTGCTCTACGAACTGAAGAAGGCGGATCCGTATGGAAACGGAGACACGCTGACGCTGATTACGCGAGGCGGAATAACAACATTGGAATATCATTTTCTCGCTGCTTTCACGGAGCATGGGCGGTCCAACTGGTGGGATGATAAAGAAAATTCTTTAAAGCCATACTATTTGCAGCCGGGATATTACGATTTTCTGGTGAAAATGCATCAATGGTATGTTGACGGGATCATTCACCCTGAAAACTATTTGTGGAATCTTGCTACTGTCAGGCAGTATCTTGCGTCCGGCCGCGTTGCCGCCTCCGCTGCATACACGACTGATCTTTCCAACCAATTCGTAACCACAAAAATGAATTACCCCGGCGCCGAATGGTGGTACGCTGCCGAAGGCATGACCGGCCCGAACGGCAACAAATGCGAAACGCTGATCGCCGGCAATGATGAATGCCAAATGCTGCATGCGAATAATACGCCTGAAGAGGATAAGGCAGTCATGGCTCTGTTTGAGTGGGCTTTTTCCTCATGGCATAACAACAAGGTACTGCAGTCCGGCATTGAGGGCATACATTGGGAATATGACGACAGTTTCGAAAACGCCCGGGAACTGCACATCACAAAGCCTATCGAAAACAAAGTGCCCTACAATGGTGACTTTTGGTTTTCCATCGGCATCCCGCTTGAAGCGGACTGCATCATGTATGACTTGGATGGGCAGCAGAATTATCACAACTATATGCTCAGAAGGCAGAAAGATTTCTTTACCTGCACCGCTCCTTATGACTTGAATGTGATTTATAACAAAGCAATATTACTGGAAAACGTCCCGTCCGCAAATGATATCAACACAATGGTATCCGAGCAGATTCTTAAGTTCTATATCGGCGAGAGGGAACTCAGTGCTGATGAGTGGGGGAAATTTATCCAGGAACTCTACGACGCCGGGATGCAAAGCTATATCGATGAGTACACAAGCCAGTATGTAAACTGGACCGGTATGTAAAATCAATCCCGCGCTGCAAAGGAATTTTTCCTTTGCAGCGCGCTATGGAACGCGTTATTGATAAAGGAAAGAAGAAGTGAAAACAGGCAGCGCAAAAAACGTAATAGAAACAATTATAGCAATTGTTGCAGTTTTTGCCCTTGTGTCTTTAGTATTGATTTTAATCTCAAAGCATAGAAAGAAGAAAAATGCTGAGGTGTTCATATACGCTTTATCGTGGCGTTCATCATTTAGGCAATACTGGCTGTTATACTTGATGATGATTCCCGGCGTATTATATTTCCTTGTCTTTAAGTATGCGCCCATGGTCGGTGTCGTCATGGCATTCAAGCAATATTCGCCCTATTCGGGTATCGCAGGCCTGTTTACCAGTGAATGGGCAGGGTTTCAATGGTTTAGCAGATTTACAAACTCAATATATTTCGAGAGGCTGGTGAGAAACAGCTTTGTCATCAGCCTGAAGAAAATCATTGTTTGTTTTCCTGCTTCCATCATTTTAGCGTTGATGCTAAACTCCGTACCCAACTTGCGATTCAAAAAATCGATTCAAACCATATCCTATTTGCCCCATTTCCTCTCAATGGTGGTCATTTGCAGTATTGTGCGTTCATTAGTTTCAGTAGACGGCGGGCTTGTGAACGCGATCATTAAAATGTTCGGCGCGGATCCCATTGTGTTTTTGGGAAGCAAACAGCATTTTCACAGCATTTTGGTGATATCGGAGCTGTGGCGGACCGTTGGCTGGGGGTCAATCATTTACCTGGCTGCTATCACGGGCATCGACCCCAATCTGTATGAAGCGGCCAAGGTTGATGGAGCAAACTGGCATCATCAGATTTGGCATATTACCTTGCCGGGCATTGCGTCCATCATCTCGCTGATGCTGATTTTGCGTTCGGGAGACTTGCTGGATGCCGGTTTTGAGCAAATATTCCTCTTGTATTCCAGTTCGGTTTATGAGGTCGCCGACATTATCGATACATATGTTTATCGCGAGGGATTAATCAATTTGAATTATTCATACTCTACCGCTGTCAATCTCTTTAAGTCGGTCATCGCACTGATCTTGGTGCTTTCCAGCAACAGCTTTGCGAAGCGGATGGGACAGGAGGGGATCTGGTAATGGCATTGAAGAATATAACAAGAGGAGAAACAATATATATTCGCGTGAACTATATTTTGCTGTCCCTGTTCGCGTTTTTCATTCTGGTTCCCCTGCTGAGCGTCTTTGTTACGTCTTTTGTGAGCGCTGATGAAATCGCCCGGCGGGGAGAGTTTATCCTCTGGCCTGAGAAATTCGATTTGAATTCATATAAATTGGTTTTTATGTCTCCCAATATCTGGCGCGGATATCAGAATACTTTATTTGTTGTGGTCGTTGGCACGGCCCTCAGCCTGGCCGTAACCGTATTATTAGCGTATCCGCTGTCGAAAAGGCGAATGCGCGGAAGAACAATGATACTGGGATTGATTTTTTTCACGATGCTGTTTTCAGGCGGAACCGTGCCGACTTATTTAACGGTGAAAGCCGTGGGGCTAATCAATAAACGATGGGCGCTCATTATTCCTTATTTGGTGAGCGCGTGGAATCTGCTGCTGATGCGGAACTTCTTTTATACCATTCCCGATTCCATCGAAGAAGCATCTTACCTTGACGGCGCGAACCAATTCCAAATCTTGATATATGTTGTTCTACCGCTATCGCTTCCATCGATAGCGACGATCGGAATGTTTTATGGCGTGGGATACTGGAACGCTTGGTGGCCAGGCGTCATCTATCTGAACTCAAACGAGTACCAGCCTGTCCAGAACGTTATGCGGACCATTGTGATGGCGGCTACTGCGGCGCAGGCGGATTTTGATGTTGTGTCTTTTTCGGATGACGCGAGGCTGCCGCCGTCTCAGACGCTGAAAAACGCCACGATCGTCATCAGCACAATCCCTATTTTGTTAGTCTATCCGCTGGTTCAGAAGTACTTCGTAAAAGGAACCTTGGCCGGTTCAGTTAAGGGATAAGGGGCGCTCGACAGAATACCCTTGCTTGTGATTGACTGAACAGTGGTGATTTCCTGTGAATATAAGGGCACACAGAACCTGAGGGAAATTTTATGATCGGTGGTACGGAATGATGACACGGCTTGACGAATTGTTATCCGGAGAAAAATTGTTCATTGGAGCACACCGCGGATTTTCGTCAAACTATCCGGAAAACACTCTTTTGTCGATTTGGGAGGGCGTTCGCCTGGGTGTGGACCTGGTTGAAGTTGATGTTTATTTGACAAGCGATGAAATACCTGTACTGGCTCATGATTTTCGTTTGGAGCGCTGCTCAAATGCAAAAGGGTATATCCACGAGTTTTCCTTAAGCGAGCTTAAACGGTTGGATTTTGGCGGCCACAAGCATTCAATGTTTTCAGGATTGAAATTGCCGACCCTTGAGGAGTTTGTTGAGATGATGCTTCCTGCAGCGCATGTTTTGATCAACATTGATTTCAAGGTGTATCCCCATACGATGAAAACAGTGCAAAAAGTGATGCCGATTTTGCAAAGCGCCGGGCTGATCGACAGATGTATTTTTAACTGCGTCGATTGTGATGTAGTTGAGTATTTGTGTGATCATTACGGAAAACGCACAGTCGGCGCCCCCTATTTCTATCCGGGGATTTTGAATTTCAAGACAGGCGGCAATGGCACAATATCAAAACTCTGGGGGGTTTGTTTTCCTCAAAAAGACCTGACGCCCGAACACGCGGAATATTATCGCAGCAGAGGAGTATCTGTTGTTTGCACTTCGCCTGACACACCCGAGCAAGTGAAGCAATCACTTTCATGCAACGCGGTTTTGCCATTGTGCAACGATCCCAGGAATTTTATAAAAACGGCCTCTGATGCGGGGATCTGGAAACCATATGCCTAAAACGCTCATCCAAGGGGCGCAAACACGGAGCGCTTGCCACATTTTTATATGGAACTATAATACAATAAGGTAAAGACTCGATTTACAGGAGGGGAGATCAAAATGTTGTTGGGGCTTCAATCAGGCGTTTTGTTTGAGACACTGGGAGTGCGTGACGGTTTGAAATTGATGAAGGAAACGGGTTTTGACGCGCTGGATTATAACCTGAACAATGAATTGCCGGGCAATGATATACGTGACGGAAAAACCGACAGCATCTTGTATCAGGAAGAAAAAGATATTTATAACCATTTATTGCCGCTTAAAACCCATTCTGAGCATTTTGGCATATCGATTCACCAGATACATGCGCCGTTTCCAACCCGTGTTGATGATATGGATGCACAGAAATCTCTCTTGACCGCGATTGAAAACACGATAAAGGCCGCGGTCTTTTTAGGCTGCGAAAAAGTCGTTGTTCATCCCCAGTATTTTCCATATATTGATGATGTTTCTCAGGAAGCGGAGTGGGAAATGAACCGGGAATTTTTCAGCCACTTCATTCCAATGCTGAAAAAGCACCGTATTTCTTTCTGCCTGGAAAACATGTTCACCAAGTTCAGAGGCAGAATCATAGCGTCTGTCTGCGCGGACGCCAAAGAGGCCTGCTTTTATATTGACAAACTGAATGAGCTTGCCGGGGAAAAACGCTTCTCTTTCTGTCTGGATACCGGCCATGTCAATCTTTGCTCCATGGATATTCGTGAAACGATCATTACGTTGGGAAATCGTATTGAAGCTCTGCACATACATGACAATGACGGGCTTGATGACCAGCATGTCATGCCATACACCGGAATCATTGATTGGGAACGATTCTGCGAAGGCCTTGCGACGATTCATTATCAAGGCGCCCTTTGCTTTGAAACATTCAACTCGCTGAATAAGTTTCCTGTCGACTTATGGAGAGACTGCCTGATGACGATCAGCAACACGGGGAAATTGTTCTCTGCCAGAATAACGTCCGGCAACTTTCCGGCCAAAGCATAGCGGCATACCGAGATCTGAACGTTTCCGTATCATTAAAATCCATGCGCTTTGAGCAGCGTGGATTTTTCATACTGAACGAATGGGTTCAGTATCATACAGAAAACAGCTGGGCGCGGGGGCCGCAGGCCCTCAGCCGGATGGGGCGGCATCTTCTTGACCCGGGAAGCCGGCGGAAGGTAAGATGGGAAGGAAGCAATAAGGATACGGGAGGTTCGGGCTTGAAATTCTTTCACTTGTCAGACCTGCATCTGGGCAAGCTGGTGCATGAGTTTTCCATGCTGGAAGAGCAGGAATACATCCTGGCGCAGATCCTGGACTGCGCGCGCGCGGAGCGGCCGGACGCCGTGCTGATCGCGGGTGATGTGTTTGACCGCTCTGTCGCACCCGCGGACGCGCTGCGCGTGCTGGATGATTTCCTGGTGGGGCTGGCCGGCCTTGGCGTCCGCGTGTTCATCATCGCGGGCAACCATGACTCGGCCGAGCGGCTGGCCTTTGCCGCGCGGCTGATGGCGCCCTCGGGCATCCACATCGCCCCGGCCTATGAGGGGCAGGTGGCCTGCCATACCATGGAGGACGCGTTTGGCGAGGTGGACATCTGCCTGATGCCCTTCCTGCGCCCGGCGATGGTGCGCCGCCATTTTCCGGAGGAGCGGATCGCCTCCTGGACGGACGCCGTGCGCGTGGCCTTAAGCGGCCTCATGCCGCGCCCAGGTGTCAGGCGGGTGCTGCTGGCGCACCAGTTCATCACCGGCGGGCAAACCTGCGAATCGGAGGAGTTTTCCGTCGGCGGCGCGGACAACGTGGACGCCGCCGTGTTCTCGGAATTTGACTATGTGGCGCTGGGCCACCTGCATGGTCCCCAGGCCATCGGGCGCCCCGGGCTGCGCTATTGCGGCTCGCCGCTGAAATATTCCTTCAGCGAGGTCAACCACCAAAAAACGCTCAGCGTGGTGGAGCTGGGGCAGGCGGGCAGCCTGGAGATCCGTGAATTGCCGCTGACGCCCCGGCGCGACCTGCGCGACCTGCGGGGCACCTACCTGGAGGTGGCAAGCAGGGCTTTTTATGAGAACCTCAACCGCGAGCACTATTACCGGGTGACGCTGCTGGACGAGCTGGACCAGCCCGACGCCATGCAAAAGCTGCGCGTCATTTACCCCAACCTGATGCGCCTGGTGTATGACAACCCGCGCACCCGCGCCCTGGACGAGGCAAGCGCGCCCGAGGACGTCAGCGCGCTTAATCCCCTGGAGCTGTTCGCGGCGCTGTATGAGGAACAAAACGCCCAGCCGCTCAGCCCTGAGCAAAGGGCTTACCTGACCCGGGTAATGGACCGCGTCTGGGAGGAAGCCAAATGAGACCGACACTGCTGGTCATGTCCGCCTTCGGCCCCTATGCCGGCGAAACCCGGGTGGATTTGTCGCGCCTGGGGGACAGCGGCCTGTACCTGATCAGCGGGGATACGGGCGCCGGCAAAACCACGCTGTTTGACGCCATCACCTATGCCCTGTACGGCGAGCCCAGCGGCCAGACGCGCAAGCCCGGCATGCTGCGCAGCAAGTACGCCGGCCAGGACATCCGTACCTATGTGCGCCTGGAATTTGTCCACGGCGGCCGGCAATATACCGTGGAGCGCAGCCCGGAGCAGCAGCGCCCGGCCCGGCGCGGGCAGGGCCTGGTCACCCAAGCGGCGGAGGCTGAGTTTCACCTGCCCGACGGCCGGGTCATCACCGGGCCGCGCGCGGTGGATGAGGCCGTCTGCGGGCTGCTGCGCATTGACCGCGCGCAGTTTACCCGGGTGGCGATGATCGCCCAGGGTGATTTTCTCAAGCTGCTGGTGGCTTCCACCGAGGAGCGCAAGGGCCTGTTCCGGCAGATTTTCGCGACCGGGCCCTACGCGGATGTGCAGGAGGCGCTCAAGCGCGACGCCCAGGAACTGGAGCGCCAACATGAGGATCTGAACAGCAGGCTGGGCCAGCAGTACCGCGCCATCCGCTGGGCGCAGGACCATCCGCTCTATCCGGACGCGCAGGCGGCCGCCCAGGGGGAGATGCCGGTTGAGGAGGTCATGGAGCTGCTGACCCGGCTGGTCGCGCTGGACAGCCAGGCCCTGCTCTCCCGGCAGCAGGAGCTGGACAAGGCAGAGCGTGAGCTGGCGGACAGCCAGCGGCTGATGGCGGTGATCGAGCGGCGCCGGGCGCTGGACCAGGACCTGGCCCAGGCCGGGGAGCTGCACGCGCGGGCCGCGGAGGCCCTGCCCCGGAGCCGGGAGGCCCTGCTGGACGCGCAGACCCGCCAGCCCGAGGCGGAGCGCCTGGCGCAGGAGCTGGCTGTGCTGCGCGAGAAGCAGCCCCAGTATGAGCGGCTCAGCCGTAGGCAGGCTACGCTTGAGGAGCTGGACGCCAGCAGGAAGGCAATGCGGCAGGCGGCGGACGAGCTGTCCCGCGCCAACACAGCCCGGGCTGAGGAGCTTTCGCGCGGCCGCGCACAGCTCATGGAGCTGGAGGGGGCCGCGGCCGCCCTGGTGGAGACCGGCAACAAGGCGCGAACGCTCAAGGAGCGCGGCCAGCGCCTGGAGGACCTGCTGGCCGCCCTTCATGTGTTTGAGGAACGGCAGCAGGCGCTGCTGGGCGCCCGCCAGCGTTATGAGGCGGACAAGGAGCGCGCGCAGCGCGCCATCCAGGCGCACGAGCGGCACCACCAGGCCTTTCTGGACGCCCAGGCCGGCATCCTGGCCCAGGGCCTGAGGCCCGGGCAGGCCTGTCCGGTCTGCGGCAGCGCCGAGCACCCCGCCCCGGCGGGCATGCCCCCGGAAGCGCCCAGCCAGTCGCGGGTGGACCAGGCCAAGCGCCAGGCGGAGCAGGCGCGGGCAGCCCAGGGCCGCGCGGCTGAGCAAGCCTCAGCCCTGGCAGGCGAGGTGGACAACCGCCGCCGCGGGCTCGCGGAGCAGGCCCGGCTGCTGGAGATCGAGGATTTCCTGCCCGCGGACGGCCGGGAGGCGCTGGGGCGCCTGGCCGGGGAGAACCGACTGGCCTTGGAGCAGGCGCGGGAGGATTACCGGGCGCAGCAGGCGCGCGCCCGACAGGCCGCGGAGCTTGCCCGGGCGCTGCCGGACATGGAAAAGGCGCTGGAAGAGGGACGCGCGGCGCTGAACGCGCGGCAGGTGGAGCTGGCCGCCCTGGACGCGCGCGTTCACACCGAGGCGGAAGAAATCGCCCGGGCGCGCGACGGGCTGCCCTATCCGGACCGGGCGGCGCTTGAGCATAACATCGGCCTGATGGAAGCGCGGCGCAAGGCCATCCTGGAAGCGGTCGAGACCGCGCGCTTGCAGCTGGAGCAGGCGCAGCAGGCCCTGACCCGCCACCAGGAGCGCCGGGACATCCTGGTCTCCCAGCTTCAGCAGCTGCAGCCGGTGGACGCGGAGCAGGCGCAGCGGGCGCTGGCGCGGCAAACCGCCGCCAAGCAGGAGGCCACGGAGCGCATCCTGCAGCTGAGCACGCGCTTGAACGGCAACCGGGAAGCGCTGAACGGCATCCGGGAGCTGGTGGCCCGCCTGGGACAGGTGTCCGACCGCTGGGCCTTTGTCAAGGCGCTCTCGGACACCGCCAACGGCACCTTGCCCGGGCGGGACAAGATCATGCTGGAAACCTATGTCCAGGGCTTCTATTTTGACCGGGTCATCCGCCGGGCCAACGTGCGCCTGATGGCGATGACCGGCGGGCAGTACGAGCTGCTGCGCGCCCAGGCCGCCGCTGACCGGCGCAGCCAGGCCGGGCTGGACCTGCATGTGCTGGACCACTACAATGCCTCCACGCGCGATGTGGCCAGCCTCTCCGGCGGGGAATCCTTCATGGCCGCGCTGTCCCTGGCGCTTGGCCTGTCCGACGAGATCCAGTCATCCTCCGGCGGCATCCGGCTGTCCACCATGTTTGTGGATGAGGGCTTCGGCTCCCTGGACCAGCAGGCGCTGGCGCAGTCCATCCGCGCGCTGGGCGCCCTGGCGCAAAGCCGGGTGCTGGTGGGCATCATCTCGCATGTGGAGGAGCTCAAGGAAAAGATCGACAAGCAGGTGCTCGTTAAAAAGGACAGGTCCGGCGGCAGCCGGGTGGAGATCGTGGTATAGACGGGCGTGGACGAAAAAGACGAGCTTGGGAAAAGCGCCGCAGTTTCGCCTTTTGAGATAAATCGGGATATGAGAAGGCAAAAGTGAAGAATTATACTCAAGCATTTGTATGCGGTGGCGTATACATTGAGGATGAGCTACAAGGCAGGATATAAGATTGAAGGTTTCTTTGAATATGTCGTTCCGCCTCCTGAAGGGTTTTGGTGGCAGGATGGAATCAAGGGCGTTGATTATTCCAGCAAGTCTTCTTTTAATTGGATTTCGGCAATCCGCTTGCCTGATTTTGTTACAGAAAAAGATTTTGCATGGGCAGTGGAAACCGCGTCGAAGAAGAAAAGGATCGATTGTTCGCCAGCGGAATTCCTCACGATAGACGAGGGGTTATGCGTTCAGATTATGCACATCGGCCCTTATGATGATGAGCCTGCCAGTATGAAACTGATGGCCGGTTTTATAAAAGAAAAAGGCTATGCAATAGATATCAGTCAAAAGAGACTTCATCATGAAATATATCTTTCGGATCCAAGAAAGTGCAAGCCTGAAAACATGAAAACTGTTATCAGGCATCCGGTTAGGAAGCTGCAGGGAATGATGTGACCCCAATTTCACATGGCAAACAGGAAGCCGGATGCGGGATGATGACGCGTCCGGCTTTTTTGTGATAGGATATGTTCGCTATCAGGACATCCAGAGCAGGTCGGATTATCAAGGGAGAATCTATGAAAACCGTCATTAAGAACGCCAAAATTTACACACCGCGGGGCATCAAGCACAGCGTCACGATTGAGGATGACAAAATCACCGGCTTTGACGATTCCCGGCAGGCAGGACGGGAGATCGACGCGCGGGGCAAAACCGTGGTGGCGGGGTTTCATGATTCGCATATGCATTTGCTCGGCATCGGGCGGATGCTGTCCATTTTGCGCGTGCAGGAAGCCAGAAGCGTTGAGGATCTTGTGCGTTTGGGCCGGCAGTATATCGCGGACAATCCGGACAAAGACCACATTATCGGCCGCGGGTGGAATCAGGATTATTTTACGGACGGACCGCTCATCCCGACGAAGGACGATCTGGACCGGATTTGCGCCGACAAGCCTATCGTGCTGACGCGCGCGTGCGGGCATATCGGGGTGGCGAATTCCAAAGCGCTTGAGATGGCGGGCGTGACCGGGGATACGCCCGATCCCGGCGGGGGCGTGTTTGTGCGCGATGCCCGGGGAGAGCCGAACGGCGTTCTCCATGAATCGGCATTGGGCTATGTGCAGAGCATTTTTCCGGACATCAGCGAAAAGGAGATTGAACGGCGCTACCGCATCGCCATGGACTATGTGAGCGCCCTGGGGATCACCGCCGTTCAGGCCAATGACCTGTATGAAGACAATCAGGAGAAAGTGCTTGGGGCGCTGGGCCGCCTGGACAGGAACGGCGAGCTTAAGGTTCGGGTGTTTCATCAGTTTACTTATGAGGATGAACAGGCTTTGGAGACGTTTTTGAAGGAACAGGCAAACAGCGGGCTGTTTTCCGACAGACACCGCCTGTCCGCGCTCAAGCTGTTCAAGGACGGTTCGCTGGGCGCGCGGACGGCATGGTTGCGCCGCCCCTATCATGACGACCCGGCGACACGCGGCGTTGAAACGCTGCCGGATGAGAAGATGAAAGCGCTGGGGCTGATCGCCAAACAATACGGTCTGCCGCTGGTGGCGCACGCCATCGGCGACGGGGCGATCGCGCAAACGATTGACGTGATGGCGGCCATCAACGACGCGGGCAATCCCCTGCGCTCGGGCCTGATACATCATCAGATCACGGACCCGGACCTTTTGAAAAAAACAGCGCAACACCATTTGCATGTGTTTTACCAGCCGGTTTTCCTGCACTATGATCTGCACATTGTGGCAGACCGTGTAGGGAAGGAATTGGCAGCGACTTCTTATGCGTTTAAGACACAAATGGACTTGGGGGCGCGCACCTCTTACGGCACCGACGCGCCGATTGAAGAGCCCAATCCGCTCGAATGCCTGTATTGCGCCGTCACCCGAAAGGATCTGGCAGGCAATCCGCCGGAAGGTTTTGCGGCTTCGGAAAAAGTGACCGTGGCGGAAGCCCTGGCCAATTACAGCGAAGCCTCCGCTTATGCCGTCCGCATGGAAGACAGGCTGGGCCGGCTTGACGTCGGCTATTATGCCGATCTGGTCATTCTGTCGGACGATCCGTATGAAGTAGAACCGGATAATATCAAGGATATCCGGGTGCTGATGACCATGATGAACGGCAAAGTGACCTTTGACAGGAACGGCTTCACTCATCCGTAAGCCTTCGAAGGATACATCATTATATACAGGGGTGAGGCGCATGAACTTTGAACAACTGCTGCTTTGGGATGAAAGCCATATAATGGAAATGTCAGAGATGGCGACTGGGATACTGCGGGAGCACTATGATCCGATCGTCGGAAAAGCCCAAAATGACTACATGCTGAAAAAATTTCAGGCGGCGGACGCGATCCGGAGTCAGCTGGAGCAGGGCTACCGGTATTATTTTGCAAGTGAGAACGGAAGAAGAATCGGATTTCTCGCGTTCTACCCCAAAACCTGCTGCATGTATTTGAGCAAGCTGTACCTGTACAAGGCGGAGCGGGGAAAAGGCTATTCCCGGAAGATGCTGGATTTTGTCATTTTGAAAGCGCGGGAAGAGGGATTGGCGGCCATCGAACTGAATGTCAACAAGCGCAACAGCGCCGTCTTGGTTTATGAAAAGCTTGGGTTCAAAATCATCAGAAGCGAGAAGAATGATATCGGGCAAGGCTATTACATGGATGATTATGTGTGCCGTTTGGAGCTTTGATGTGGTGAGGTGATAAGGTTAGTGTGAATATAGATAAAAAGGTGGTGGAGCTTATGAACGACAATGAGTTACAAGACCGATTACAAGAATGAAGGCTTCTTGCCGAAGAGGGAAGAACGGTTGCCGGAAATGCCAGTTCAGAGCTTCCACAAAGTACGAGATTTAAAAAATATTGCTCAATCGTGATGTTTTGTAATTGGTGCCATGAATTGACTCAAATTCCAGAATCAAGTATTCTTACGAAAACAAAGATAATGGATTCAAATTTATAATATACCGGCCACAGGCTCAAAGTGACATTTTGGATGTCACTTTGAACGGAACAGAGAAAGCAGTTTATGTTATTTTAAAACAAAAACCGGATTCTTCAAGAGAAGAAATAGCCGATAAGATTTCTAAAACTGTAAGGACAGTTCAAAGAGCACTGAATTCTCTTGGTGAAAAGGGCTATATCAGGCGTGTCGGTTCTAAACAGAATCCTGTGTGGGAAGTTTTGAAATAAGGCTATGTTTATAAATTGGAATTTGATGAGGTGACTAAGATGATAGATATTACTACATGGATGAATGACTTTTTGCAAAAGTTAAACCATACATTTGGAAAGCGTGTATGGTTTATTGGTTTACAAGGTAGTTATGGCCGTGGTGAAGCAACCGAAACAAGCGACATTGATATTGTTGTAATTTTGGATGAATTGTCTGCTATGGACATTCAAACCTATAATGATATGTTAAATACCATTTCTCATAGGGAATTGATTTGTGGTTTCCTTTCAGGCAAAAAGGAAATTATGAAATGGGAGACATCTGATCTATTCCAATTTTGCTATGACACCACACCAATCAAGGGAAGCCTTGACAAGGTGATGGCAGTTGTTGATGAAACTGCTGTGAACAGAGCAATCAAAATCGGTGCTTGCAACATATTCCACGGATGTGTACACAATATGCTGTATGAAAAGAGCGAAGATATTTTGCGGGGACTGTATAAAGCTGCCTCTTTCGTTGTACAGGCAATTGCTTTCAAGCAAACAGGAAACTATATCAGCCATCAAAAAGAACTACTCAAAGTTTTATCTGCTGATGAACGGATAATAGTCGAAACTTTCTTGAATTTAAAAAATGGTGGGATGGTAGATTTCAATATGATGTCCGAAACATTGTTTGCGTGGACAAAGCAATGGATTTCTGAAAAAAGTTAAACAAATCCCAGTTTGTCGGATAGATACAAATTCCAATTTGTTGTACCGGAAGTCGTTAAACCCCTGATGTCAAACAAATGCTACACATAGAAAAGCTTAATTTTACGCGGTTTTATGACTGCAAAAACAACTAAAAACAGCATTTTATTTATGACTTCTTCTCAGGGGAGGATGTCATAATAATGCTAAAGGGGAAAAACGCAGTAACCAAAAGGGTTTCAGAGCTTCCACAAAGTACTAAAATTAGAAAACTGTTCTCAACAACCACCCGACATTATTTGTGTCGGGTTAAATTGAATAAATGTCGGGTAGTGTCATCGAAAATTTTTTAAATGTTGTCGAAATGTTCGGTAATGATTAGTATACTGTCAATGGAAATATTTTACTGCGAGATTGTGCAAAATGAGCTTAGTTATCGATGTTTTATATGCAACATTTGATGTAGAGTTGATTTTTGCCCCACCGAGGCGAAAATTTGAAAGCACCGGAAAGAAAGGAGAGACATTTAAATGGCAGGCTTTGATATGATTGCGCAAAGTATCATTGATGATGTTTATATCGAATCCAGATGGCGGAAACTTCTATAATAGAAATAAAACCAAGGCTGTTGTGCGTAAAACTTTTGAAAAATAAAAGTTTTACGTATATAATGTGTTAAGGAGGTCGTCATGTTTATTAAAAGAGAAAACCTGCTCAACACACTTATCCGTTATAGGCACAAGGATTTGGTCAAAATCATAACCGGTGTCAGACGCTGCGGTAAATCAATATTATTAAACGAACTGTTTTACCGCTATTTGCTTGATGACGGAGTCCAAGCCGACCATATCTTAAAAATTGCCTTTGATATGAAAAAATGGGAGAACTTGCGTAAGTCCGACGAGTTATATTCATATTTACTGGGTCAATTTGCGGACGATGAGAAGTATTATCTTCTGCTTGATGAAATTCAGATGGTTGAAGGTTTTGAGGAAGTTCTCAATGAAGTTCGCAGTGAATATAACACCGATATCTACGTGACGGGTTCCAACTCAAAGCTGCTTTCGAGTGATATCAACACAATATTCCGAGGCAGGGGCATAGAAATAAAATGCTTCCCTCTATCATTTCAAGAGCTTTATTCTTTTCGCAAAGGTGATAAGAGAGAAGCCTTGGATGAATATATTTTATTCGGTTCCTTGCCGTATACTGTTACAGAGCTGGATGCTCCCGCTAAAAGAGATTATTTGGAAATGGTGGCAAACACCGTTATAACACGAGATATGATTGATCGTTATGATATAAGAAATGAAGAAGTCTTCTGCGGGGTGATTAATGTTCTTTGCTCATCTATCGGCTCGGTTGTATCACCAAATAAAATAGCGAATACATTGCAAAGCAGCGGATACAAGTCTGTTGATAATGAGACTGTGAGTCGCTATCTTAATCACATAGCGGATGCTTTTCTTTTTTACAAAGTAGAACGCTATGATCTCAAAGGAAGAGCCTATCTCAAAACACAAAATAAGTATTATGCCTGTGATATGGGCCTTCGCAATGCGCTTATACAGTACCGTCAGCTTGAAGTTTCTCGTGCTATAGAAAACATCGTCTATTTGGAACTCATAAGGCGGGGTTATATCGTTGATATAGGAAAAAACAGGAATGAAGAAATTGATTTTGTTGCAAGAGATGCAGGAGGACGAAAAAACTATATTCAGGTCACTTACAGTATAGAGAATCCGGGTGTAAAAGAGAGAGAACTTTCCTCTTTCCGCGGTTTGGATGACGGTTATAAAAAGATACTCATAACAATGGACAGGACGCCATTTTCAAACCTCGAAAAAGGCTATCGTCTGTTGACGATTTTAGATTTTTTGGAAAATGATGATTCTATCGAGAATGTATAAGACGGTTATGCGTAAAACTTAAAAATACAGCAAGTTTTGCGCACAGGATGATTTGTGCACTACCGATAATTAAAAACAGATTGAAGTAGATAAATTTATGAATTATTGGAGAAAAGACGAAAGTGAAAGTTCTAGACATTGTTGGAAAAAACTATTTTGGTAAGTGGGATGAAACCAGAACTTCTTGTAGGGGTATAGTTATGGATGGAGAGAGGATTCTGCTTTCATATGAAACAAAAAAAGATATTTTTTCAAAGCATAATTCATATGAAGGTATAGATGAAATGCGCAGGGGGATGTATTTGAGAGAATATACAGCATTGATGGAATTGATATAATGCAGGTAATATTGTTTAGAACTTTATTAAATTAGAGAGATAAATCTCAATTTGTTGGATTGAAAAATACCGATCTGTTGTATCTGAACTTAAGAAGACCCCTGATGTCAAGTAAATGCTACAGATTAAAAAGGTTGATTTTAAGCGGTTTTATAAGTTATAAAATGTACAAAAACAGCGTTTTAACCACGACTTCTTCTCAGGGGAGGATGTCAAAATAATGCTAAAGGGGAAAAACGCTGTAATCAAAAGGGTTTCAGAGCTTCCACAAAGTACGAAATTCAAAAATTGCGGTGTTGCTTAGAGTTACTTTAGGATTAACGACACCGATTTTGGCACCGATATTGATTATTTGGCACCGATAGAATATAATCATATCTGAGGAGGCGCAGAAAATGAATCAATATATTGAGTCGGAAACCGTTGAATTGAAAGCCAAGTATACAGATACATTCGTACGAGAACTTGTCTCTTTTTTAAACGCTGAGGGAGGCATTATATACATTGGGATTCAAAACGACGGAACCGTAATCGGTGTTGATAATATAGATAACACATTAAAAAGTATTTCCGATTGTATCACAGACCAAATTGAACCGAGTCCACGAGGAGAAGTGATTAGCGAGATTATACATGAAGAAAACCGGTCAATTATAGCTGTTAATGTTAAAAAGGGAATTAAACCGCTCTATTGTATCAAGAAATACGGCTTTTCTTCAAAAGGCTGTCTTGTACGGATAGGGACGACATGCAAGGAAATGTCATCTGAGGAAATTCAGTTCCGCTATAAATCTCAATTTATAAATGAAGATTATATGCTGTTAGCGCCATCGAAATATGCGCCTCTTTCGTTTAATATGATGAAAATCTTGCTTACGAGCCGTGGATTTCATGTAAATGAAAATTCGTTTGAGGCATCATTTAATCTAAAAAGAAAAGATGGTACATATAATCTGCTGGCGGAAATTTTGGCTGACCAAAACATGTTGCCGTTAATATTTGTAAAGTTCGCCGGAATAAATAAGGCTTCGATTTCCCACAGAAGCGATTATGGCGGGCAGAGTTTACTGCTTGGATACCAAAAGATGAAAGACAGGCTGATTGCCGAAAATATATGTAAAACTGATACTACAGTTCGCCCGAGAATAGATGAATATCTTTATGATATAGACTGTGCTAACGAGGCACTTGTAAATATGTTCGTTCATAACGATTGGACAATCACGGAACCGCAAGTATCCTTTTATTCGGATCGCATAGTCTTTACATCACACGGCGGAATTCCGCATGGAATGACTGAAGAAGAATTCTATAGCGGCGTGAGCCGTCCGCGAAATGCTGTGTTGATGCGGGTATTTTTAAACCTTGGAATTGTTGAACACACCGGGCATGGGATACCGATGATTGTTGAAAAATACGGTAGGGAAGCTTTTGATATCCATCAGAACTATATAGATGTCACGCTGCCTTTTAATCAGGCTGTTTTGGCATCGGTGCCACAGATTGGCACCGATGATGGCACCGATGATAAAGGTATCCGTTTGAACGAGGATTTGTCTGATACTGAGAAAAAGCTCATCCTGGAGTTAATCAAAAATCCAAAATACACATATAATCAGTTGGCATCGGAGATTGGAATTTCACGAAGGACTGTTTCACGAACTGTGTCATCGCTCGTTGAAAAGAAATATATTGAAAGAATCGGTAATCACAAGTCCGGATTCTGGAAGATAATTCGTTGATTTTATGAAGATGTATTTATAAAATTTAATTTGTTGTGTATGAGTTTGTGAGGATAGGCGAATGTTCGAAAATGTTAATTTTACAAATATGTGTATGGTGTATGATGATGACAAAGTACTTGTTATAGACAGAAAAAAGAAGGATTGGCCGGGGATTACATTTCCCGGTGGTCATGTTGAGCTTGGCGAGTCGTTTACTGACGCTGTCATTCGAGAAATTAAAGAGGAAACAGGGCTCGCTATATATGCTCCTCAGTTATGTGGGATAAAAGACTGGTGCGAGAATGGTAAAAGGTACGTAGTGTCTCCTGAATAACCAACAATTCAGCCACACAGGCACGCCAACGGTACCGGCGTGTCTGTTTTTGTGCTTTCCGACCGGCGAAATAGCGCTGCCAAAAAGAGCCAAATGTAGAGCCTCAGCCGCCTGAACAGGTTCCGGGTCAGGATGGCGGCATGAATGTCCACCTCGCTGGTGTGTTTCTGCCGCATCATCACCAGATCAAGCCCATATCGGCGCTTGCAAACACCGATACATCCCTCAATATGACTCCGCTCTCCTGACTCCTGTCGCTCCAGTGCCAGCGCTTCCTCATACACCTGTCGGTCTTTGGGTGGTCGTCCCAGTTTGGGACCATTCAACCGGATGCCACGCTCCCTGCACCAGGTGAGATTCTCCCTCGTTCGGTAGATCCTGTCTACCAATCCCCGCTCCGGATAGTGGCCCGTTTGCTCCTTGTATCGCTCCATCGAAGCCATCAGTGTTTTGCTTTCGTTGAAGGCATCCCACGAGATTTCCTCAATCCTCGCATAGCCATCGCTCAGGCTCAGCGCCACCTTCGCACCGAACTCCACCGGCACCGCCGCCTTGCCCCGAACAATCGGTCGCACCCAGGGCTGGTGCAGGCTTACAATCCGGTCATCCACCCGGTGCGTATTGCTGTCATACATCTCCTGCTGCTGCGCGTACAGCAGCTGGATCACTGCCATGCGCTCCAGCTCCTTTGCGCTCAGCGCGTCCGGATATTTGCTCAGGATGGCTTCCAGATACCCGAGGTTCCGTTTGACATAGCCCAGCTGCTGACGAATCGCTTTGCGAATCTTCTTGCGCGTTGGTTTCCGGTCCCGGGCAAACCGCAGCCAGTCCCGCCTGGCCAGGTTCCGGTAGGTTCTGGGCTTATTACCTTCCGTAGCGCCTGCCTTGTGCGCTGTATCAATCATCCCTTCCAGCAGCTCCCGCCCTTCGTTGAGCAGCGAAGCATCGGTGGGAAAACGGATGTTCTGCGGAACACAGGTCGCGTCCAGGATCAGCGTCCCTCGCTTGACCGGGCCTCCTCCCTCACTGTCAGCGTCATCATGATTGTCGTCATCGGAACCAGGCTCCTTTTCTGCTTTCACCTTTTTACGGCCAATCACATAGTCATTCAACTCTGACAACATCTCCGGCGTGATCCGCTCCCGAAACCACGTCATCACGCTGGGGTCAAAGGGCCTGGCGTTGGTATATTCCGCAAACCCCAGGAAGTACTGCAGATAGGGGTTCTCCCGGATCTCTTCCACCGTGTCCTCATCTGAAAAACCATAGCGCTTCTTGATAATCAAAGAGCCGATGGCCATCCGGGCCGACTTTGCCGGCTTCCCCTCCCGGGGGTTGCTAAACAGTGCAGCATACCGCTCCTCAAAGACTTCCCAAGGGATGAGCTCCGACATCCTTACCCATCTGTTCTCGGAATTCAGCCTGACGCCACCAAACAGCGTCGCGTCTTCAAAAAAGGTCGCCTGGCGTGCTTTTTTCTCGTACATACCGTTTCATCTCCAGTTCAAGTGCAAGGGTTTTGCGTGCTTTCTGCAATTATCCTTGCACACATGATACCAGAAAATGGCCGGAAGATGTTGATTTGTCTTGTGTTTGGAGTTGTTCAGCAGACACTACGTAGTATTTTTCTATAAGACAAATCGCTTTGAAGGGACGTTACAATCATCGCGGGAAGGAGAGGTTTGGTGGGAAGACCTCGACAATCTTTCGAATCTTAATCTATCACTTGACATGAAGGATATGGTTAAAGTTTTTATAGACGATAGCCTAAGTGAATTTTTTTATCGAAAAGAAGGTGATAAGTGGGTTTACGATTTAAAGTAGATTATTTCCGTGCTCGCCACAGGTTCAATGGTATGGTTTGCGAGAATCACAGAATGGGGATTTATAGATTTTGAAGTAGACAAATATTTAGATGATTTATATAAGACACAAGAGATTTTAGAAAGAGACGGAATAATCCAAGGAAACATCCATAGATTTTATATGGTGGCGAGAAAATGTTAGATTTTGTTTTGTTATACCTGAACTTAAGAAAGCCCCTGATGTCAAACAAATGCTACACATAGAAAAGCTTGATTTCACGGAGTTTTATGACTGCAAAAACAACTAAAAACAGCATTTTATTTATGACTTCTTCTCGGGGGAGTATGTCATAATAATGCTAATGAGACTGTGAGTCGTTATCTTAATCACATAGCGGATGCTTTTCTTTTTTACAAAGTAGAACGCTATGATCTCAAAGGAAGAGCCTATCTCAAAACACAAAATAAGTATTATGCCTGTGATATGGGCCTTCGCAATGCGCTTATACAGTACCGTCAGCTTGAAGTTTCTCGTGCTATAGAAAACATCGTCTATTTGGAACTCATAAGGCGGGGTTATATCGTTGATATAGGAAAAAACAGGAATGAAGAAATTGATTTTGTTGCAAGAGATGCAGGAGGACGAAAAAACTATATTCAGGTCACTTACAGTATAGAGAATCCGGGTGTAAAAGAGAGAGAACTTTCCTCTTTCCGCGGTTTGGATGACGGTTATAAAAAGATACTCATAACAATGGACAGGACGCCATTTTCAAACCTCGAAAAAGGCTATCGTCTGTTGACGATTTTAGATTTTTTGGAAAATGATGATCCTATCGAGAATGTATAAGACGGTTATGCGTAAAACTTAAAAATACAGCAAGTTTTGCGCACAGGATGATTTGTGCACTACCGATAATTAAAAACAGATTGAAGTAGATAAATTTATGAATTATTGGAGAAAAGACGAAAGTGAAAGTTCTAGACATTGTTGGAAAAAACTATTTTGGTAAGTGGGATGAAACCAGAACTTCTTGTAGGGGTATAGTTATGGATGGAGAGAGGATTCTGCTTTCATATGAAACAAAAAAAGATATTTTTTCAAAGCATAATTCATATGAAGGTATAGATGAAATGCGCAGGGGGATGTATTTGAGAGAATATACAGCATTGATGGAATTGATATAATGCAGGTGTTTTGATTAGATGATAAACCTGAAGGAACTATCAACCCTATATCACTTTCCCGGAGGCCGTTATTTGTTATAAACTGTTGCTCAATAATTGTTCTCTTGTTTTTGCCCTTATCAGTGCCGGGATACCCACTGGATGTTAATAATAAGAGTCGGCACTTAAGGGTGAGCAAACCATGATAAATGCTTTATTTTCAAGGGTTTCACAGGTATTTAATAACATCCTATGAGTTTTGAGGGAAAGTAAGGGAAATATTGAATTCAAATTTCAGTTTATAGAGCAGTTAAACAAATCCAAAGTTGGAGGGAATATAGTGAAAAGATGCGAATGGTGTAATCTATCTGAAGAGGACAAGAAGTATTTATTGTCAGATACCAAGTATTGGACTGTTTACCTTGCGGATGAACAAGATTATATCGGACGGTGTATTATAGACAATATGTAATGCCCCCGGGATTTGTAGAAACGAGGATTCACCTGTAAGATGAGTATGAAACTACTATCCACAGGGGTTACCACATACAAATAGGAGGCATTACATGAAACATTATAGCACGCTTTACGTAGGAATGGATGTTCATCGGAACAGTTTTACTTTGGCACATTTTGCTTTGGATATGAAACAGCCGACAGGCATCGTCCAGACAGACAATGATTACCGCCGAATCGTTGCCTATGTGCACCGTCTCAGGGAGAAGTATGGGCAGGAAACGCGGATCGTCTGCGGATATGAGGCAGGATGTCTGGGATACACGCTGTACCATCAGTTAACCAAAGCGAAGATTGAATGCATCATTCTGGCGCCCACCACGCTGCCGTCCCCGCGCGGCGGGAAGCGGGTCAAGACCGACGGACGCGATGCCGCAAATATCGCGCAATGCCTGGCATACGGAACTTACAGCCCCGTTCATGTTCCCAGCGCCGGGGATGAGCAAGTCAAGGAATTCATCCGAATGCGCAATGACCATTGCCAGATGCTCAAGAAGCTCAAACAGCAAATCCTGTCCTTTTGTCTGCGGCATGGATACCTGTACAGTGGGACGCGAAGCAACTGGACGCAGGCGCATATGAAATGGCTGGATGCTTTGCAACCGGAAGGACTGCTGGGGGATACGCTGGAAGAATACCTGACCAGTTTTCGGTATCATCAAAACAAGCTGGAACGATTAGACAGACGCATTGAGGAGATCAGCAGGGAAGAAAGGTATCGGGAACCGGTTGGTCGGCTTTGCTGTCTGCTAGGCGTGAAACCCCTGACTGCGCTGTCCGTAGTGTCGGAGGTGAGCGATATGCATCGGTTTTCTACGGCGGAAAAGTTTGCGTCTTACCTGGGACTGGTTCCCTGCGAACATTCAAGCGGGAACAGTGTGCGGCGAGGGGGCATTACCAAAGCGGGCAATGTGCATGTGCGCGCCTTGCTGACGGAGGCGGCGCAAAGCTACACGCGGGGAAAAGTCGGTTACAAATCATCGGCTCTGAAAAAGCGGCAAAGCGGACAGAGCGAAACGGTGATAGCCTATGCGGACAGAGCCAATGAACGGCTGAGAAGGAGGTACTATCAAATGACCTTACAGAACGGGAAGCGGGGCAATGTGGCGAAAACAGCCATCGCGCGGGAATTGGCCTGTTTTATGTGGGGACTATTGACCGATCATGTGGCATAGAGTGTAGTACCACAGCCCGTGAACGCAAGTCAAGGCTGCTTCGCACCGCTGACGCGGCAAGGCCTTGACAGCATCCACAGGCTGAGGTAACGGTCACACAAGAGGATGCAGGGCATCCTCCGCGCCAAACGGCGCTACAACCACTGCTGAACAAAAAGCAGGAAGACCAACAACGGTCGGGTGATCTGCGGTAATACTATGGCGGCACCTATGTGATCCCCGAAATCAGAGCGCAGCGCCCACGGCGAACCATTGACCTGCGGTATCCAATCCGCGTATATCAGAATGGCCAAGGCCGGATTTGAATGAAAGGGCTTCTATACTTTTTGTTGAATAATCTCATCACGGATCATTCCCCCCTTGACAAAGGGGCATTACATATCAGTATAAACATTGTAGGAGGATCACCCCCACGTGTGCGGGAATTACGTGGAGCTGGGAGAGGATCGCACAGGAGATGAAGGATCACCCCCGCGTGTGCGGGAATTACGCTTTCCTCCGGCCACAAAATCACCTCCCGCCGGGATCACCCCCGCGTGTGCGGGAATTACGCCCGGCTCCCAGACGTTGGCCGAAACCGTGGAGGATCACCCCCGCGTGTGCGGGAATTACAGCGTTACGGTCTGGGACAGGGCGGACCAGTGGCCATCACCCCCGCGTGTGCGGGAATTACAGTCGCACCCACAATCGTTATCATGTTTTTTCAGGATCACCCCCGCGTGTGCGGGAATTACAAAAAGGAAAGCTCACTGACATCGAAGCGAAAAGGATCACCCCCGCGTGTGCGGGAATTACTGCATAAACGAAAAACATAGGCAGGACAAGGGAGGATCACCCCCGCGTGTGCGGGAATTACTGTTTATGTCACGCCAAAAGGTAGCGTCTATCAGGATCACCCCCGCGTGTGCGGGAATTACGTGTTGTTGGGGTTGTTGGTGTTGTTGGGGTTGGGATCACCCCCGCGTGTGCGGGAATTACGGCCTTATTCGCATTTTAAGCATGATTCTTGACGGATCACCCCCGCGTGTGCGGGAATTACTCAACTATGTTGAATCTAAGTTGAATTTTACCAGGATCACCCCCGCGTGTGCGGGAATTACAATGAGTATGCGTTTATTCGCATTTTAAGCATGGGATCACCCCCGCGTGTGCGGGAATTACTGTCAAATAGCTTGATGGTGCCTGGGCCCCCGGGGATCACCCCCGCGTGTGCGGGAATTACGAGTAGTAAAGGAGGTGATATTTGAGGAGGGTGGGATCACCCCCGCGTGTGCGGGAATTACCTGTCCATCATCGTACCATCCGCGCTCCCTCAGGGATCACCCCCGCGTGTGCGGGAATTACGCTTTGGCTTCGGCCGTGATGGCCTTGGCCAGGGGATCACCCCCGCGTGTGCGGGAATTACAAGCTGATTGAGAACACGATTACCGCAAGAGAAGGATCACCCCCGCGTGTGCGGGAATTACGTGGAGGGACAGCCTGCCGATATCGCCCTGCAAGGATCACCCCCGCGTGTGCGGGAATTACTACAGCTGGGATTTGTCGGTCAGCGGGCGCAGGGGATCACCCCCGCGTGTGCGGGAATTACGCTTTAAGATTACGTATGATTGCCCTGACGTAGGGATCACCCCCGCGTGTGCGGGAATTACTCCTTATGGTTCCATATAATACCGGGTCTGGGGGGATCACCCCCGCGTGTGCGGGAATTACTTGAAGAAGCTTCGGACACCCGAAGCGGCCCAGGGATCACCCCCGCGTGTGCGGGAATTACTGAATGATGGTGACGTGTTGGGAATGGCTGTTGGGATCACCCCCGCGTGTGCGGGAATTACCGAACTCCTTGTGGAATACATCGCCAGTTTCTGGGATCACCCCCGCGTGTGCGGGAATTACAGCGACAGGGACAGGCTGGCAGCCGTGCGCCTAGGATCACCCCCGCGTGTGCGGGAATTACCGACAGCCGCACAAAGCGCGGTTTACGGGCGGAGGATCACCCCCGCGTGTGCGGGAATTACACCGCGGAATCATACACGCCAATGCCGCTGTCTGGATCACCCCCGCGTGTGCGGGAATTACGCTATGAACGAATGACAGCCCTCAACCGCCATGGGATCACCCCCGCGTGTGCGGGAATTACCGGTATCGCTGTTCATAACTGCGACTGCATGCGGGATCACCCCCGCGTGTGCGGGAATTACCGATGTTGATGTTTGTCCCCTTGGACGCGAAGAGGATCACCCCCGCGTGTGCGGGAATTACATGATCCGGGCGGTTTCTCTCGCACACTTTCAGGGATCACCCCCGCGTGTGCGGGAATTACCAATAGGCTACAGGCGCAGCAGATGGGCTTCGCGGATCACCCCCGCGTGTGCGGGAATTACTCCGATTCGAGGATAGTCAATCAAGGGGCCGGGGGATCACCCCCGCGTGTGCGGGAATTACTCGTTCTGCGAAAGCCTGGTATAAGCGCTCGCCGGATCACCCCCGCGTGTGCGGGAATTACAAAGCTGGTTGATACCGCGACCGGTGGATCCGAGGATCACCCCCGCGTGTGCGGGAATTACGCACGTCATCGATCCTTTCACGCCTCAGCGACAGGATCACCCCCGCGTGTGCGGGAATTACCTACCCGCCGGCATGGAGGAAAGAGGCATGAAAGGATCACCCCCGCGTGTGCGGGAATTACCTGGTCAGGGAGTACATAGAAACCATCGGCAAGGGATCACCCCCGCGTGTGCGGGAATTACGGTCAATATAGCTGCACGCAGTGTGGTAATGAGGGATCACCCCCGCGTGTGCGGGAATTACTTTGCGCCGCCGCTGATGAAGCCCGCGAGCATGGGATCACCCCCGCGTGTGCGGGAATTACCGGTGGTTAGCGTCCACACTTCCGCGTTGCGCTGGATCACCCCCGCGTGTGCGGGAATTACGTTGATTTGCCTTCGTCTACCTGTCCGTTTTCAGGATCACCCCCGCGTGTGCGGGAATTACGGCTTTTCGCCGGATATATCCAGTAGGCGAATAGGATCACCCCCGCGTGTGCGGGAATTACCTCCCGCACGGCCTTAGCGGTCTGCGATCCGAAGGATCACCCCCGCGTGTGCGGGAATTACCAATCACCGCAAGAGAATTGAACGTCGCGAGCAGGATCACCCCCGCGTGTGCGGGAATTACATTTTGGCGAGGGCTCAATTGACGGGTCTGTCAGGATCACCCCCGCGTGTGCGGGAATTACTGTGTGTCCCAATGCTGTGACTATGCGGGTCTGGGATCACCCCCGCGTGTGCGGGAATTACATCAAGCCTTCCCTCAAAATTCTCAATCGCCCGGGATCACCCCCGCGTGTGCGGGAATTACCCATCGAAACGGCGAAAATCAAGGACGCGGCGAGGATCACCCCCGCGTGTGCGGGAATTACCTGTTCTGCGCGCCGGAGTGATTGAATATAACGGGATCACCCCCGCGTGTGCGGGAATTACTTTTTGGTTTGAGGCGTGTCGTAGATGATCATGGGATCACCCCCGCGTGTGCGGGAATTACTGGGCGAGCTGATGCTCAGGACATCCTCTGGCGGGATCACCCCCGCGTGTGCGGGAATTACCAGATTCGTTACTGGCGTTGAGTACATGCTTAGGGATCACCCCCGCGTGTGCGGGAATTACTTGTGCGGTTGGTCGCGGACGGCCAGGGTGGAGGGATCACCCCCGCGTGTGCGGGAATTACTGTGTTGATGCGGAAACAAGTGTGCGTGTCGCAGGATCACCCCCGCGTGTGCGGGAATTACCAAGGTCAACGATGTTACCCCATGGCAAGCCAAGGATCACCCCCGCGTGTGCGGGAATTACACGATTCATCACACCTATGGACCGGGATACAGCCGACGCCTTTGATCTGTGGGATCACCCCCGCGTGTGCGGGAATTACACTAAAAGATCCCTTAAAAACCCTCACTTTTTCTTTATCAAATCTTGAAATCCATTCACTTTGCTTGCCAAGAGGGCAATCAGCCTCGCGTCTTTTAATGCCCTGTGTGGCACCTCCCCGATAATCCCATAAGCAGCTAAAGCGGTTTTTAGCTTGTAATCTCTCAAAAACATTTTTTCTTTCTTTACATACCGCATTAAATCGTAATACTGGTTTTTAAGCTTTGGACGACCGAATTTTTCAAGCGCTTTATTGATAAAACGAATATCGAAATCCACACCATACCCTATAAGGATATCATCACCGATGAAAACGAGCAAATCTTCCAAAGCACTGCCAAGTGGAACCCCTTTCTCTTTAAGCATGCTTTCTGTAATCCCGGTAAGCTTTGTAATCGTTTCCGGCAAATCTTTAGCATAGCAGATCAGGCAGTTAAACTCGATTGTCTCCACACCGTTGATTCTGACTGCGCCCAGCTCAATAATCGCATTTTCATGTTCATCCAAACCATCAGTTTCCACATCAATTACAACATAAGGTAGTTTTGTTGATTTTGGGACGGGTTTTACAGATGTGAATTTCCTTGCATATCTAAACTTCGCAGCATTGCTAAAACCAACCGCTTCTTCCTGAAAGCTTTTCTTTTCGGCAGGCAACAGCACCAAAGGGATTCCTTCGCAGTCAATACTCTCACGCCTGGTGTTCCAGGTCACAAACTGGTAACCGATTTCATTTCTATAGGCAAAACTCATGGTCGCCTCACCGTCACCAACAGTTCCTGTGACGCGGCTCCATAATTTTTCCCGTACGCGTGCGCTAAAGTTCCCGATATAAACACCGGTGGCGATTTCCTGCATCCACTTTGTCAAGTCTCCTCGAAGAGAGGGTGTCGACCTTTTCAGTGTGATCACGGTAAATGGCATTCAGAAAACCTCACTGTAGTTGACGCCGTATTGAACAAGCTGCGCGCGATCATCCCACAAGCTAAGGGTCTCGGCAAACAATTCTTCGTTTTCCGGTACATCCAACAGATATTGAATGTCGTTAACAATGCGCTTGATGATTTTACCGTCCACAAATTTATCCCGTATCCCCTGCCTGGCCATGCGACCGATATTGTCTTCGCTTGTCACTTTGGAGGCAACCTCAAAAGCAAGCGGGACAGTGTATTCCACTTTGTATAAATCAGCAATATCGTACACAAATGATTTGTCATGGCCCGTATGGACAAACCCCAGGCCTGGCGACAGACCGAGTGCAACGATCACGCTGTGCACAACGCCATAGAGGGCAACGTTTGCAGCAGAAAGCGCTTGGTTGACAGGCGTTCCTGACTCAAAATCATCGGGATCATATTCCCTTTTGTCCCACTGCACTTTGTATTTTTTAGAAAAAGCACGGTAAGCGTTTCGTACCCTGGCGCCCTCTCGGCCACGCAATTGCTGCATTGTCAAAACCGATACATCTTCATCCGGAAAACGCAGCTGATACATTTTGCGGGCGACGCCAAGCCGTGAGCGTGTGTTGGAAACGAGCTTGGCTTGTTTTTCCAAAAACCGGGTGGAGTGCGCCAATGCCCTTCCGTGAGCATAATGGCGCACGCCGTTTTCGCCAACCCATACGATACTTGTGCCGATATCGCCGATAAGCTCCACAGCCCTGTGGCTGATATCGGTACCCGGCCCTAAAAGCAATACACCCAGCATTGCCGCGGGAATACATACAATGCCGCGCTGATCAGTGACTGTCACAGCGCTGTCCTGGCGATTGATCTTGGCGTGCTCGATATAAACAAAAGTAACCCGGTCATCAATGCGCGGCAATTCAGTGAGCTCAGTTTTCCTCGCGCCGCTTTGTTTCTTCTTCATCATTACGGCTTTTCCGGAATCACCGTCATCATGCCAAAGCCGTAGGCTTTCTTTTTGCCAAACCCTTGTGTCAGTGTGCTGATAAACTGATCTTTATCAATAATCGTTAAAACGCCTTCATAGGTAACCTTGCTGAGTTGAATAGTTTTCTCGTCGGCTCTTTTTAAAGGTTCAAAGCTGCGCTCAACGACTGTAAATTCATCCGCGTTTAATGAAAAACCGTTTTTCTTATCGCGATTCAGCAAAAACTTCATTTGATGCTCAAGAGTCACGTGCGGTTTGGTCCGTCCACGTTCGCCTGCAGCCTCCTTGACCGAAATGACGGGATTAAGCGTTACCCTGAAACGAGCCCGCACCCCTTCTTCCAGGGCATTCAAAAACGGATCATAAGGTTTGGTCCTGGCGCTTCCTGACACGCCGTATTTCTCCAAAAGCGTCAGGTCGGGCCTAGCCGGGCTTACGACCAACAGATAATGCCGCCCTTTCAGCTTGTCAATCCGCCACAGTTTGCGTGTTCTGGGCGCCTGGCCAATTTCATCGGGAAAGCTTTGCTCTACCCAATGGTGAAAAGCGCCCAGGTGGCTTAGGTCGCGTATTTTCTGACGGTTTTGAATGTCGATTTCAACTTGGGACAAATACATATCAGCCTCCCAGCGCGTCGAACGCGTCGTGATCCGTCGAGTGTTCAGGCCTGCGGACTGACGCAGTGATTTTCATTTCCGAACGGAAGCCAAAGCGGCGGTTCTTTTGGGAAAACGAAACCACCTGGTCTTTACGGATTCCTGCGGGGAAACCGTTTGATCCCAAGCGGGCATCGGCGTAAATGCTCAAGCGGTCGGAATGTGTTTTTTGATAGGCCTTGTGCGCCTGCCAGGGACAGCTTCCAAGGGCTGTCAGGATGTCCGCGTCATAGACCCCCAGGAAAAAGTCCGCCGCGAGAGGCAAAGAGCGCCTTCCCATAAAGGGCTGAAAGTAAGGGTTTTGAAGGCCATGGGCGATGTCCTCGACAAACAGAGCGTCTGTATGGCCAATCGCTACGACAAAAACAGCGTCTTCAATGTAATAACGGTTCGTTACATAGGTTCTATCAAAAGCGCCGTTGCTTTTATACTTTTTGGCGGTGTGATAATCCCTTAAAAGCTGCCCGCTTTGGTCAATGCGCACCGCAAAATCAAGGCTGTTGAGCGCTTGTATTTTTTTGTTGTCATCCCTGCGACAGCCCATGCTTGCCGCGACCATGCCAATAACCGCGCTTTTGGACGGGTACAGGTCTGTATGGCGTGTTTCAAAGTGGGAACGCGTGCCCCACGACTGAAGCGGTCCCGCCAACTTCAACAGAATCGTTTTCATTTTATTATTCCGCCTTTTCGGGTAACAAGCCATCCATTTCATCATAAAACCTGTCAAGCAAAGCCGTTACATCATCCTCCGCCTTTCCGCCATCAACGCCAGGCGCCTCACAAGCCGTAACGTAAAGCGCAAAGACCGGGGCGCGGACAAACTTCTCAACATTTCTCAATTCCTGAAAGAGTTTTTCTATGGATTTTTGGACATAGCCTTCAGAGGATTTAACAGGCTCTTCAAAAGCGCTGACAAGGTTGACAGGCCTGTCGCTGCGCACCGCAACAAGGATTGCCTGCGGCAGCGTCTGGTTCGCGAAGGTGTTGGATTTCCCCGTGGGCATCGAGTTGGCAAAGGACTCAATGAACAGCTTCAACGCGTTGAGCGTCTGCTCCTTGTTGCCAAGCTGGCGATAAAGCTCATGAACAGCCACATTGGCGTAGCGGTACATGGTCGACGAGTTAAACTCGATGGTTCCAAGCATGCCTGCCCCGGCATTGTCTTCGGGCTTCAAATCATCAATTGCTGTAAAGAAGTCAAACTCTGTCTGTACGGCATGGGTGGAGATAGCATGCGCAACTTGGGCGGAAGCATCCTCATTCAATGAGGGATCGTCAGCCACCATCCGCCCGAATAGCGCAATATCCACAGCCGGGTTGTTATTCAAAATGGTCTGCAAAGTCTTTTTGTCTTCGTTCCCCTTCAAAGCTTCCCGGGCCAAAGCCTTCGCCTGCATGCTGCCGATGAAAAACAAGGCTTTTGTTTTATTTTTTAGAGTTGTGATGCCTGCAGAGTTAACTGTTTTTTCAGCAATGTTCAAGGCCTCTTCCTGAGAAAGGGCAGGATTAATCCTGATGATTTCATCTGCAACATATTGCGGCACTTCTAGCGTCCTCACCCCAACATTGTCCTGCGCCCCGTGTTCATTAAAATATACGCGCATGGCTTTCTTCCATGCCTGGGAGCTGACCCGGGCACGCCTGGCGCCGCCATATTGGGCGGTTTTGGGGCTTCCGGTGTCGTCCCGGTTCATGTTGGCCGGCGGTATGGTCTGGATCACATGGATGTCCAAAAACAAACGGTTATTGCTGGTCATTTTCTATTCCTCCCTTAGAATATGAACGATAGTATGATCTTGCCCAATTCAGGCGGATGCCCTCATCTTTTCCTGTAAGAAACCCATGAAGATCTTGCGCTAATTTTCCAAAGTCAATGTCTGTTTCCCCAGAGGTTTTTGATTTTAACAGATTGATCATCTGGCGCAGGTGGTGGCTGAGCTCATCGTAGGTTGCGGATGTAACAAGCGCGTTGAATCTTCTATCCGTAGAAATCGTGTTGTCGCCTGTGCGCAAAGCGTTTAAGGAGCGGCCAATGTTTTTAGGCCTTGCCTCTTCATCCCCCTGAAGAACAGGAACTTTCTTTCCCTGCCGGTACAGCGCGTAGAGCTGAAGCGTGTTGAGGATGGCCATCTCTTTTTTTGATAAAGACTGACCCCGGCTTAAAAACTCTTCTGGAAGATTTTCAAATATGAGCGGCCAAATAGCAACGGACTCGCTCAAGGGTTTTCCAATAGAGTTTCGAAGATTAGCCAGCATCGCTTTTCCGGATGGCGTTTCCAGGGTTTGGTCAAGCTTGTTAACGATTCGATTGGTGACCGAACGAACAGTGGCACGATCAGATTGTATCTTTTCCATGCGTTTCCTCCTTTGCTTTATAATTGTTGGTTCAAGAAATAAATAAAACTGTTATAAATTGTAGCGATGTTTTTGATCTTGTCGTTAACAACGATGCCGGTATAATCCCTTGGCCCCGCGTTTATAACCAATTGCTCAGCTTGTTGGAGAACGATTGTTTTGAGCTTTTTCCGCCACTCAATCATACGCTCGTCTTTGGAATCGCCGGGCCTTAGCCCTGAGAGCCATTGATTAAAGGGCTGATTGATTTGGAAATACAGCCTTTCGATTTCTTCGTTTACAAATAAATTGGATTCAATGTTGCGCACCTCTTTGATATCAAGAAGGAGTTTTCTGAAGTTTGATTCCACAACTTTTTTGGTCTCTTCAACTGCGTCGCTGATACGGGGTACCCAGCCGCTTTCCTTGATATCCGCGAGGATCAAATCGTTCATGCGCAGTTGATCCGTTGCCTCATCAACAGGAACCCAAGAAGTCGCGTTGCCGTCATCTTTCATGCTGATAGCCTGGAGGGTCAAATCATAGTCTCCAATAATGGAGGAAACATTGTTCATCCACGCAATAATGCCGGGCTGACGCTGATTGCTTTCATAGGAGTTTGGTAAAGAAAGCAAACCGAAAGAGCGCCAAATGGCCTGATTTACTTGGTGTTTTCTTGGCGTATATGCGTCTTGATTGGGCTCGCTCCTGTTAAACTGCCAGATGGTCATCGGTTCCAAGAAGTTGTTGGTATGCTTGATTTCCGGCAGCTTCACAATACGGCATTCAAAGGGTTTCTTAAAATCTGCATCGGGATCAATGCAAATGGCGCGGCTCCAGTTGGTATACAGCGCAGCCAAGTTGTCATAGTCACGCAGCGGAAAGTAACGTTGAATCATTTCAGAGCTGCTGTATTCCCAGCAGGGTTCCTGTTGAGTCGCCTGGTATCCCGGCTCCGGATGCAGCAAAACCAGGTTGAGCATCAAGGTTTCAAACAGATTGTTGCCCTCAAGGGCAAGGCCTCCGATATCAAACAGCCAGCCTTTTGACGCCTTGTATCTGTCTTTTCCAAAAATCACCTTATCAGATAAACCGGTATACCCCTGAAAAGCAAGAAGCCACCTGGCGCACTCAGACGGGGTTAAGATCTCTTTGCTGTTTGTTGTTTTGGGGGAAAATAGGGCAATTTTGTTCCCGCTTTCCGAGATGAGGCGGTTGATGTTTTTGCCCGACACAGGGCTTGGAGAATTTCTGTTGATGCTCGCAGGCGTCACGTCCGCTGCGACCACCTGAAAAAAAGGATATTTATCATCCAGCAAATAAAACCGGTCATGCCACGTTTGCAAATACGTGATAATAATTTGCGGAAACTGCCCCGCGCGCCACAGGTCCTTCCAGGTTTGGTACAGCGCGTTCCGATAATCTTCCAAATCATCCTCATCGTCGATGAAAGACAAGGGTTTAAAGCGCTCATCCAAATCGCAGTACCCATAGGGTTTTCCCCTGGCGTCAAAGCGGGAGAAAACCGTATGTAAAATTGCCAGAACAACACGCAGAATCGCAAAGTCTTGCGTGGCAGTATCGCCTGCGATGCGTTTGCAGAGATGCGCGTTTTCAAACAATGATGTTAAGGACACCTCTTGGGTTTGTCCCGCCTCATCCACAACAACCGATATCCAGCGTTCATCAATCAGGTTAAACCGGCCCATTTTTTTCCTCCTCATATATCAGGCCCAAGCTCTTGTCATATCTCAGTATATATCCGTTCAATAAGAAATAATAGTCTTGATCAAAAAGAATACCAAGCGTCCCTTTCAGCCAATTCTGTGATTGCCAATCCCTCAGGCGGTCAAGGTTAAACCTTTCCAGTTCCCGGATGGTGTGGTCAATCCGGTAAGGGGCGCTTAATACACCGGGAAGCCTTAACGTCTGTTGGGCGATCGCTTTGGCAACCGCGTTGTCATCGATCCGTTTTGACAGGTCTTCACCGCCTCCAATGAAACCATAACCATCTCCTGTTTTTTGAAGCGCAATGACTTCAATGGTTTCCCGCGTGTCACGCACTTGCGCGTAGGCCATTTCCTCGCTTTCGTTCGGGTGGTTGTTTTTTAGCCAGCCGACAAGGGAAGCGCCGCTGCTCTTTCTTGGCGGTTTGTCGATGCGATAGGTTTGGGCTTTAAGCGATTGATTATTAAGTAATGTGTCGTGTTCTGTTTTCATTTCTTTATAGCGAGATTGAAGTTCGATAGAAAAAGCTGGGTCTTCTTGTCCATAGACTTTTTGAACCAAAGGAGAAATGTCTTGGGGAATGGAGAGGATGTCGGGCAAAAGCGCCTGCGTTCGCGCAAGCAGATATCCGCCGTAAACGGCTAAAGAGCCGGATTCAAATTCCAGAAAAGGATGGGTTCCTAAAACATAAAGTACAGGCGATTCGTGCTGTTTGGGGCGCTTGATATCGTGCCTGTGCAGCCTTCCGATACGCTGAATCAGCAAATCAATGGGGGCCAGGTCAGAGATCAACACGTCAAAGTCAATGTCAAGCGATTGTTCGATCACTTGGGTGCCGATGATGATTTTTTGATAGGGGCGATTCGCGCCCTTGCCAATCGTTTGAATAAGCCGGGCTTCTTTTTCAATCCGGTCGGTTGCGATAAAGGAAGAATGCAGGAGCACAACGTTTTCAGCGCCGAATCGCTCGGAACATAATCTGGCAAACGTCTGCGCGCGCTTCACCGTATTGACAATGATGCCAACGACACCGCCTTCGCTCAACAAATCCGCTACAAGCGGGAAGATGTCCTCATTTTCGTAGCGAATGATTTGAACCGCCTTGTTCTCAATAGGCGCAAAGGCATTTACCTGTTGGATCGCCTTGCCGTCCGTGTAGGTGATGAGGGGATAGGCATCTGTTTTGAAATCCTCTTGCGGCAGAATCCAGTTTTTCTTTTCATAGCCCGCGCCGCGCAGGTACTGCTCAACCAATTCCATCCGGCGGTCCGCGGGCAGTGTTGCGGACAGAATAACAACAGGTACTCCGTAAGCGCCCATCCACCGTACAGCCTGGTATAAATATTGAGACATATAGGCATCATAGGCGTGTACCTCATCGATCACAACAACTTTTTTGCTCAAACCCAAGTGCCTTAAAGCGAGGTGCTTTTGTTTAAGGGCCGCCATTAAAAACTGATCGACCGTTCCCACAACAAAATCATCAAGCGATGCGGTTTTTCGTCCGGAGAACCATTCGTTTACGGTGACGCTGCCGTTAGCTTCACCGTCTATGTTGACGTTTTTCGCAGAACTTCTCTTTATGAGGTTATTAAAATCCGGATTGAGCGCGGCTTTTCCGTGCAAAAGACGCAAGCCCAGCTTGTCCTGATAGCCCGCTCCGACGCTTTCCAGCCAGGCTTTGATCCTTGGGAACATCCCATTGGAGGTCGCTTGCGTGGGAAGGCCGAAAAACAACCCGCTTCTCCCCGTTTTTTGCGCCAACTGCTCCACAGCAACAAGGGCTGCTTCCGTTTTGCCAAGGCCCATCGGCGCTTCGAGGATAAAAATGCCGGGGTCATCAGTGTTTTCGATCACTTCTGCAAAAACACTCTGCACATTGCGCGGCGTAAAACTAAAACGCCTCTCGTAAAGCGCATGAGGATCATTTCGCTTGGCTTCCCATGGATAAGAAGCATCCTTTAACCACTGACTAAATCCGTGCTCAATGCGAGCCTGCTGATCGTCAACCGCCGTCTTTTGGAGAGACACGAGGGGAAAATACTTTTCATTGCTGGCGATCCAGTCCGCCATAATCACCAGCCCGGATAAGAGCACCTGCCCCGGCTGTTGAATGGAAGGCAAACTCTTTGCGCTTTCGAACCCGCTGATTTCAAGCGCTCTGTCGAAAATATTCCTCTGCTCATCTTTCCATTTTTGATGTACAGCATAAAATAAATCTTCTGTTTGGTAATAATTGCTGCTGTACGACCTTTGGTTTTGAATCATGTTATTGTCATCGACAGGTTTGCCGTGGTGCGCACCAACAATGGAAGCAAGATCCTCTTTTACACCGTATTCTGACAGCAAATACTGTCCTGCCAGAGCGTGGGGTGATTTTTCCGGATTAGCAAAACTAGTCGAGCGAAGACCGGCGAACCCTTCCCCCTCCAGCATTTCCAGAAGCATACAGTCCAAATCCAGCGAGTTGGAAAATCCGGATTTTACTTGAAATGCCGGCGTTGCTTTGCCGATATCATGAACTGCGCCCAGGAACCCAACCAGACTGGCAGCAACATGTTCATCAGGCAGACTCAAAGAAGTAATGATGTGCCGGCGCTGTCCTTCACTTAACCAATGCATCCAAAGTAAACGCGCAATTTGACAAGTATCTTCCAGATGCTGGGCTAATGAAAGCCATTCAAACTTCCCTATTTTATCCTGTTTCTTAGCCCAAAAGGCGGGATTTATGGTTATCATATACGATGCTCTCCGGAAATAAAGTTGAACGGAAATATTATCTGCAGCCAAGATCTTCACAAGTTTCAATACGCTTATTATAAATAATTCTGATTGCATGTGCAAATCCGGTATTGAATAGTCCTCTTGGGATTCTGTGAAGAAGAAATGAATGTGACTACTGCCTGTTACCTTGGTAATTCAATCTAAAACCTTGCCCGGTCAGGTATCCAGGCAGCGGGAATGATTCGTAGTTGTGAGTTGTATTTTACTGGCTTCTCCCATGCTTGTTAACGCAATCGTGCAGGAGATTTCCGCTCTTTCTTCATTTGCTCGCACACCCCATTCAAATAAGCTGAGCTTGGATTAAAGATATCTATGATCCGGAGTAGCAAGCTTTCTAAATTCATAGCGTTTTTGTTGACAAGGCAAATCCCCACTCCTATAAAACGCATGCTCAATTCGCAGCAGGGGGCAAAGTTAGGGGCAAAACGCTGAATATACAAGGATGCATAAAAAGACCCTCGATTTCTTCAATGAAATCAAGGGTTTTTGTGGTGGGATTAATTGGGCTCGAACCAACGACCTCCACGATGTCAACGTGGCGCTCTAGCCAACTGAGCTATAATCCCGTGAGCGCAGTTGGAAGTTTAGCATATCCGTGCATGGAATGCAAGCATTGTGACCTTGGCAGATCATGGTCATGCGACCCGGCAGATCATGTTGCGTTTTGAGCGATTACCCGCTCACAGTGGTCCCGGAACATATAGAATGATCCAGTCAAACAAGTCCTGAAACCCGCCATAGCAGGATAGCTATCGCCGGCCTTGTCATTTGCCTATACAGGCCAGATACTTGCCGACCGAGCTGCCAAGCTTGAGGTCATACCCGCACCGGCTCAGGGACAGTTCGATAGCGCTGAGCAGCTGCACCATGTCATTGGGGGTGATGTTGCCCATGTGCCCTATGCGGAACGCCTTCCCGGCATAGGCGCCCAGGGCGCCGGCTACAATAACGCCCTGATCGATCATATGGGCGCGGAAAGCTGCGTCGTCAACCTTCTCGGGATAGAGGACATTGCTCAAGGTGTTGGCCTGGCAGCCGGGCTTGGCAAGGACGCGCAAACCGATTTCCGCCAGGGCGGCACGGACAGCCTTTGCGTTTCTGACATGCCGTTCATAACGCGCCTGCAAGCCTTCCTCTTTGATGATCTCTGTCGCGCGCTTCATGGCCCAGACCAGATTGACGGCCGGCGTGGCGAAATATTTGGCGGGCTGGTCCATAACGGGGATCCATTTTTCAAAGTCCACATAATACTCGGGAATCAGGCCAAGCGTCTTTCGCCGTGCCAGCGCTTTTTGGCTGGCCCACAGCACCACCATGCCCGGGCAGACGCCGAAGGCTTTTTGCGAGCCGGTGAACAGGATATCAATACCCATCCCGTCCACATCAACAAACTCCGCCCCGGTTGCCGCAACACCGTCAACGATATAGATGATATCCGGGTGTTTTTTCATCATATGGCCAATGGCGGCTATGTCCGCCAATACACCTGTTGAGGTATCGACATGGCTCACTATGACAGCGGAAAAACCGCCTTGCGCCAGCGCAGCATCGATCTGCTCCGTGGTCACGGCACTTCCCCAGGGCGCGCTGAGCACAGTGGTCAAAAGCCCTTTGCGCTCGCAGATCTCAATAAAACGGTCGCCGAAATAGCCATTGCTGACAACCAGCACCTTGTCGCCCCGCTTTGTTGTGTTGGCGACCGCCATTTCCATGGCCAGGGTGCCTGTCCCGGCGATGGGAAAGGTTTTTCCGGAGCAATTGAACAGGTCCGCCAGGCTGTCAATCAATTCCTTGTAGTCAGCGACAAAGCGCGGATCGCCAAAGGCCTGCATGTCCCGCGCCATCTCCGTCTGAATGGACCGCACCATCGGGGTCGGGCCGGGGATCATCACCAATACATTCTTTTCCATCTGATACTCCTCTCGTCCTTCAGTAAATGGCATAAAATGTCAAACTTCCACCTCCAGATGCCTGTGATGGTAGGGTATGGATACTCGCACAGGATCTCCTTTCATGCGCTTCTTATCCAAGTGCCGCAAACTCCCCCTTCCTTGCCGGGGTACACATGATCCGGCAAGGAAAATCCCTGGGCACCGCGCCCGGATTTCATCATGCCTGACCCGGCGCCCAGCATTTGACGCTTGCAATGTCCGCGCCCATATCGCAAAGCTGATCGGACTTGCAAATGACATCAATCACATAAGTCTGCCCGGCATCGCGGGCCCTTTGCAAGGCTTCACGCAGCTCCTGATGGGTGGTCACCCTTTCCGCCCTGCAGCCAAAGCCCTTGGCTACCTGAACATAATCGACCCGGCCGTCGCTATTATAAGGCATATCGATCTCATGTTCAAAACCGTAAGCGCCCTTTTGGTTTTGGCGAATCAATCCAAGGTTTGAGTTGTTCAGGATGATGACGATAATGGGCTTTTGGCTGACGGAAGCGACGGCGATCTCCTCCCCCATGAAGGTGAAACCGAAATCGCCCAGGACGGTCACGCTTGTGCGCCCGGGGCAGGCCACCTTGGCGCCGAACGCGCCGGGGATCTCATAGCCCAGGGTGCCGGCGCCGCCGGAAGGCAGAAATCTCCTCGGCTTGTTGATGTCCTGCAGCTGTCCGGCCCAGATTTGCGTATTGCCGCAGCCCACCGTGAACATGGTGTCATCATCAAACGCGCGGTTGATTTCATGGAACAGCCGGTGAGGCATGATGGGGCAGGTATCGTAATCGGTCTTGCGGGCAAGGCGCTCACGCTTGTGCTGAAGCTCCTGGACGCGCTCCTGCGGGAAAGGCGGCAGCGCGCTTTCGCGCACGGCCTCGCTCAAAGCCGCAACAGCTTTGCCCGCGTCTGAAACGATGCCCAAATCAGGCTGGAAAACCTTGCCGATCTGAGCGGGTTCAATATCAATGTGGATAAATTTGCGGCCTTTGCGATAAACGCTGAGGTTCCCGGTATGCCGGTCGGTAAACCTGCAGCCGATCCCAAGGACCAGATCGCTTTCCAGCAAAACAGCGTTCCCGATGGGCTGGCCGACCTGAATGCCCGCATGCCCGGCATTCAGCGGGTGACGCACCGGAATCCCGCCCTTGGCCATGAAAGTTGTGATCACCGGGATATTCAGCGCCTCCGCAAAGGCAAGCACCTCCTTCTCACAGCGGCTGAGAATCACGCCGCCCCCCATGATGATCACCGGCGACTTGGCGGAAGCCAGCATCTTCACCGCTTCCCGCACTGCCTTGGGATCGGGCCCCGGTACGGTCACCGGCAAGGGCCGGTATTCGTCAATGTTGAAATCGATCTCCGCCTGTTGAATATCCAGCGGGATGTCAATCAGCACCGGTCCAGGACGCCCGGAGCGCATCAGGTAAAACGCTTCACGGAAAACCTCGGGGGTCTGCTCGGGATCCAACAGGCAGCTTGCCTTTTTGCAGACCGTTTTGGCAATCTCGGCAATGTTCACGCATTGGAAGGGATCCGTGCCCAGTTGCGTGCTGTTGGCCTGTCCGGTAATCGCCAGGAAAGGAATGGAATCAATATGCGCGGTATACAAGCCGGTAACAAAGTTGGTCGCCGCGGGGCCCGATGTGCAAATTGCCAGCGCCAGGCGGTGGCTTGCCCTGAAATAGGCATCCGCCGCATGCGTGCAGGCCTCCTCGTGGCGCATCAGATAGTGATTGATCCCCGATCCTTTCATATACTGATAGACCGGGTTGATGCCGGCGCCGGGGATCCCGAAGGCATCCCTGATACCTTCTTTTTTAAGAATCTCGATAATAACCTGGGCAACTTTCATGATTTGTTCTCCTTTACGTTTACAGGGTCAATAAACTGTATCGTCCGTCAGTCTTCCGACATCACCAGGGGCTGGTCTTCAAACCAGACCCCATCCTTTAACAGGGCAGCCTTGAGCCGCGCATAGGGCAACTCCCGGATCTCGTCCAGCCCAGCGGCGGCGCAGAGGGCTGCCGCTGTGCCTGCCGCCTGCCCCTGGGCCATGCAGGAAACCGTGTTGCGGGTGGACATATGCGCGTGGAAATCGGATGTAATCATCATCCCGACTGCAAAGAGGTTCCTGATACCGGCAACCTGCATAGCGCGCAACGGCATGCCGAAGGTGCTGCCGCCGCGGATTTGCAGCCGGGGCGCTTCGTCATGGAAACCATAGGCGAAAACGTCATCACGGAAATGGGTTGCGTTGAGGATCTCATCAGTGGACAGGTCATAATCGCAAACAATACACCTCCCCCGGCGGATGGTAACAGATGGGCTTGTCCGGGCAATAAAGGCATTCTGGCTGTTGGGGACCAACTGCTTGAGCAAATCGAGCGCCTCAAACTGGCGCCTGCGCAGTTCATACTCTCCCTGCGCCAGCACATCACGGTTGCTGGGACAATCTTCAAGACGGTAATTGAGCTTGATAAACATGAAGTAGTTGTCATGAAGGGTCGTCGTTACAGTATGCATGCCGATCGCCCGGGCTTTCGCCGCAAGATCAGGATCCACCTTTTCCCAGTTGCCATCCACGCGGATGACACGCTCCTGCTTCCCGCTCCGTTTTCCCAAAGCGTACTCCTTGAGCGCTCCGCTTGACTCCAGCACCTTGTAATAGGCGTCAACATCTATCCCCGCGACACCCATGCTGTTCGCCACCGGGTGATCATTGGGATTGGCATAATCCGCTCCGGCCTGCGCGCATACATCCCCATAGCCTGTGGCGTCAATGAACACCCGGGCCAGCAGGGCTTCACCGCCGCCATGGGAATGCGTCAGCACCGCCTTGACCCTGCCGTTTTGCGTATCCGCGCCAATCACCATTGTGTTCAGCAAAACATCTACGCCCGCTTCCCGCAGCATTTTCAGCGCAAGGAACTTGTAAATCTCCACATCCACGCATAAAAATAGTTATTAACTAACTAATTCTGTATTTTCTTATATAATCCTCATTAATATCAGTACCCATTCCTGGAATGCTCGGTAATAGCAAACATCCATCTTCCATCACTGATTTGTATAAATAAAAATCTTCTTCCGACTTCAGACTTCCGGACTCAATATATATTGAGTTTTCTAACGCACAGAGAATATTTATTATGCCTGGTCCACCACCATGGCTTGCTAGCTTAACACCACTCAACTCGCTAATAGATCCAATATCCAACCACTCTGTAACACCGCCTGCACGACGGCCATCAGGTTGGATAATATCAACGCAGCCCGCTTTAATAACATCATAGAATTGATGCCTGGTAAAAAGATTTTCCCCAGCAGCTATACTTATATCTAGTTTTTGACGAAGTCTTACATATGAATCACGTTGGTATGGCTGAATCGGTTCTTCAAACCAATATACTCCTAATTTTTCATATGCCCTTCCGCGTCTTAGCGCTTCTGCTTCATCAAAAATACAATTAGCATCCACCATAACCCTAAAATCTGCACCAAATTCTGATCTAATTGCTTGAATTCGTTCAATATCATCGGATAGAGTGTTTTTACCAACTTTCAATTTCAGAGCTTGAAAACCCTCTTCAATGGCACATATACACTGCTTTATGAATTCTTTTATTCCGCCTGTAAAATACCAACCGACCATTGCATATGCAGGGATCGATTTTCGTCTTGCCCCTAACAAAACAGCTACAGGCAAATTAGTAGCTTTGCCTTTAATATCCCAAAGTGCATTGTCAATAGCAGAAATAGCAAAATTTGCAACACCAAGTGTCCCATAATATTCAGTAGCAATAAACATATCGTTACGGATTTCACGAACATTGTGTGGGTTTTTACCTATTAAAATCGGGCTTAAAACATTATCTATTATTTGCTTTACAGTCATCATGCCAGAGTCTATACGTCCAAAATAGGTTACTGAACTACCGACAATCCCGCATTTTGTAAAAACTCGTGTGTAAAGATGTCCTCCTACATCATAAACATGCAGCGAATCTGCTACTGGATTCGATATTTCCCTTTTTAGTACTATTGTCTCAATACGCTCGATAAGCATTGTTTTGCTCCTTATCTATAACTTTATACCTGAATTCCGAATATGTCTTTGAACCTCAACAATCTCTACATCTCGAGGAAAAACACCTTGTTTAACAGATATAGCAGCTGCAATGCCAGCCGCTTGTCCCATTCCCATACATTCACCCATCCCTCTCCCTGATGCAAATCCTAGATGTGTTGCAGATGCACATCGCCCAGCAACTAGTAAACCTTCAACACCAATTGGTAAAAGACATCGATAAGGATATGCATGTCCTGAAACCATTTCTGCTTGATAGTATCCTACTGCATCAATAAACCCATATCGCCTTGACACTATATCATGGAATTCAGGGGCTTTTATAGCATCTTCATGTGTAATTGTATATTCTCCTACAATTCTCCTAGTATCTCTTATTGCAACTTGATATCCAACTCTAGCCAAGTAACATTTTTCTAAACCAGGTATTTTTAGTTCGCGAGCAAATTTTACAAAATCTATTGCTGCTTTAATACCCATACGTTCTGCGACTGTTCGATCTGCAGGATCTGTCATATCCAGTTTTTCCCAATCATTCAAACCTCCATTATTTACGTTAATTACATTAGGTATCGAGGTTTCATCAAAATCATACCATTTGCAAACAAGATAACCTTTTTCGCTAGCTAATTCTAATTGCTTAAGATACATCTGGTGCTCTTCAAGCTTATACTTGAAAAACTGTTCAGTGTTGACGTTTGCTATAGCGAATAACAAGGCTGGAGGTAAAAAAACACCATCACTCTCCCGACCTTTTTTCATCTTTACACCTGCATATGAGGCTACATCACCATCGCCAGTACAATCAATAATACATGAAGCGAAAAATGTTTCAACTCCATCTTTTGTACCTACTTCTACACCTTTTATTTGATTGCCATTTATAACTACCCCTACAACTGGGCTGTACAACCGGTACTTACAATCACATTCCTCCAACAGTTCAAAAATCGCTTGTCGTAAAAAATCAGGATGAATCTGAAGACCACCACGAACGTCAGTCGAAGGATGTCTGACCTTTGAATAAGCATCACATCCATAACTCAGTATTTTGTCAACAAAAGTGTTGAATACTCCGCCTCTTCGTCCTCCTTCCACAGTAACACCATCCAAAGTTATTCTATTGACAGGCATCCACATTCCTGCTGACGCCACACCTCCTAATAAACTTGACCCCTCCAGTAATAGAACCTTTACTCCTAAATTAGATGCTGCTATCGCTGCACCTATTCCCGCTGGTCCTCCCCCACAAACTAGAACATCAAATTTTTCGCCCTTTTGAGGAAGATTATTTTTTCTTATCTGAGTAATATTCATTAGTTTCTCCTTTTTTCTATCCTTTTACCGCTCCTCCGGTCATTCCACTGACAAAATGTCTTTGAAACAAAAAGAATATCAATATTATTGGTACAGTTGTTACAGAACAAGCCGCCATAAGCTGTCCATATTCTGTTGAACTCTCAGATGAAAATTCTTGTAAACCAGTCGCATATGTTCGCGTGGATGAATCAGTTAATACACCGGCAAATAATATATTGTTCCACGCCAATAGAAAAACAAACAATGCAGTTGCAACAATCCCAGGAACAACAATAGGCAATATTACATGAATCATTGCTTTAAGCTGAGTACACCCATCTACTTTAGCGGCTTCTTCTAAGTCAGTCGGTATACTGTCGAAGTAGCTTTTCATCATCCATATAGAATAGGGTATCCCAAAAGTTGCAAACGCAATTATCAAACCATGATACGTTTTTGTCATAGGTATATTCGTTAGTTTAGTTATATTTACATATATAAGGTATAGAGGAAGTAACATAGTTATTCCAGGGAAGAGTTGTGTGGCCAAGGTCGACATGGTAAATATTTTTTTCCCCCTAAAGTTGAATCTGCTTAGACCATATGCAGCGGGAACTGACAGAAAAAGTGAAACAACAACCGTACAGGAAGAAACCAGAACACTATTTAGTATATATTTGAGCAATGGGATTGCATCCCATATTCTTATATAGTTAGAAACTATCGGTTTACTCGGCCACAGAGGGGTTCTAATACCCATAATTGAGTACTTATCTGTAAAAGAGATTGATATCATAATAAACACCGGAAACAAAGCAAAAAGTAGATAAAAAGAAATTGCAATTGCTCGAAAAAATACTATATACTTCGTTTTCTTAGTTCTTATATTAGCTCTTATGTGTGTTAAAATGATAATCACTCCTTTTACTCAGCCAAATTCTTTCTGCTGGAAACCGCTTTCAAATAGAAAATTGCAAGGATCATCATAATAATCAAGACAACGGTTGACATTGCTGCACCAGCTCCAAGATCCCATGTCTGGAACGATGTTTGATATATTAGGACTGAGATTAAATTAGCCTTGCCTGCAGGCACACTGGATCCATACATTGCATATGGTAGTGTAAATTCACCACTACCACGAATAAACGTTAGCAACAGTAAAATTATTGAAATGTTTCGTATACCTGGAATAGTAATATAACGGAATCTTTGAAATGCGTTTCCTCCATCTATTTTACACGCTTCATATTGTTCCTGAGGGATTGTTTGGAGTCCAGCCAAGATATATAACATTGCAAAAGGAAGAGCTGACCATGTATGAGCAACGATTAATGCAAACAAAGCATATTTTTCTGAGAGCCAAATAATATTAGTTTCAGTTATATGAAAAAACCTAAGTATTTTATTAATTACACCGTAGTCACTCATGAACATGAGTCTCCAAATAAAAGCCGAAACGACATTTGGTACAATCCACGGTACCAGTAACAAGGCCCTTACTAAACCTCTTCCTCTAAAGTTTTGATTCATAAGCAAAGCTGCGCCTAAACCTAATGAATATCCTACTATAGCACATATAAATGTGTACTCAACTGTTCCAAGAAGCGATGGAATAAACTGATTTCCTGATGTAGTTCCTGGTGTGAAAATGTTTTGAAAATTTTTAATACCTACGAAATTAACCTTTTCAAGTTCCCTAAGGTTAGTAACCCCTAAATCTGTAAAAGACATAAATATAGAAAAAAAACCAGGAAGAAATTGAACAAGCATCATTGAAATCAATGCCGGAGTTATCCACCTTATTGGCTTCTCAACTCTTTTTTTCATAACAACAACTCCAATCAAGATGGGGCGCCAAATAAAATACAGAAATGACGCCCCATGGTTGTGAGCTTAATTTTTTATCGCATTTGCGATTTCTTCTGCAAGGCCATTAAGCCGTGATAAAATTTCCTCGTCAGTCATATTGTACCCATTTATATAATCTGTGTATATCTTCTTTAAGCAGGCAGTCGTTGTTGATTGCATCATTGAAACTTTCGCATGCTGTGGTAACCACATTTTGCTTTCAGCAACAACCTTTTTAAATGTTTCCGACGGAGCATTTTGGCTAAATGATTCATCTTGCATCAAATCACTTCGAAACGGAATCCAGCCTAATATATTGTTTGCACGAATTATTGACTCAGGACCAGCCAGATAAGAAAGCACGATTAGTGATGCGTCTAAGTTTTTTGTATACTTCATTATTCCGAATTCACTCAAAGTAACCACGCCTACAGTTAAATTAGCAGTACCAACGGGATGTGTCACTGTACCATAATTTGAACCGATAGGACTATCCTCGATTTGCATCCACCAACTTGCAGTTCCATATCCAAGGGCAACTTCCTGATTAATGAAAGCCACAACAGCATCATCCATTGTTGATTCGACAAAGGAAGCTCGCAAATAACCATTGTCATACAAATCAAGCACTTTTCGAACAGCATCTACACCTATTTCATTGTTAAATAAAACATTTCCATCTTCATCAACAATTTCGCCTCCATTTGTAACAATTGTTGACCAGAAATAATTACCAGAATCGTTTCCAGATCCAGGAAGCACATAGGCTGGCTGTCCCATATATTCTGTCAAAGTCTTGACATCATCCAAGAAATCATCATATGTCCACCCTTCAACAGGATATTCTAGGTTTGCATCATCGTATATCTTTTTGTTATAGTACATCTCCCGGCCGCCACCACCCCATGGAATTGCAATAATCTGATCATCATATGTCATATAATGATGACCAGCATCAACATAAACCTCGTAACCTCCAAAAAGATCCATATGCTCTGTTAAATCAACTAAACCACCTGTAGCAGCAATTACAGGTGGTACACCAGAGCCCATTTGAATTATATCTGAACCCTCGCCGCTTGCTATTGACATCAAGTGTTTGTTCAGATAATCTCTCCAAGCTTCCATTTCAACTTCGACAATTATTCCCGTTTCATCCAATACTTGTTTCTTTAGATCACTAATCCAATCATTATATGCATCTCTTACAGCATCAGCAGGTGTATTGAGGCTTATTCGAACAGTAGTGCCAGCGTAAGGCTTGTCATGCTTGTTTAAGTCCCCTTCAGCAGAAGTAATTGTTAAGACAAGTAGAAAAAGTAGAATTAGGCTACAGCATCTCTTTAACATAATACCACCTCGTTTTTTATTTATTACACAGTTCTGCTGTGCAATATTCATTTAATAGTTGCAACTTCTAGAATCCGAGAACGAATCGCATAAATTGAATAAACGCCTTTTTTCGAATTACCTCTCTCTGTCTGATTAATGATTCTACTATGCCGATTCCTCAGATACTATCTGGATGTTATTTCTCCTGCGATTTCATTAATTGAAACCTGTTTTCTTTTTTACAAAATAACATATGCCAATTTCTTTGTCAAGAGTATTACAACATAAATTTCATAAATTTCACTAAATTTCATTTCATATCATAAATTTCACTAAATTTCATGAATTACAAGAAAGTGATTTAAACTCGGGATTTAAACACAAGCCATCGCATTTGGTTGCCTTCAAACACAGTTTATCATATAATGAACTTGGATTTTATTTATTATTAGCCCGACAAGGATTTACACAATAAGACGGCGGAGAGAAGATACAATGGAAATGGATTTAATCGACACGAAGGCAGGCTCTCCTGCTGCCGGCACCCGTAATTTCTCAACCATCAAGGCTTTTGAGATCATCGAGTGCCTCGCAAATCATAACAACAAACCTCAGCGATTGCAAGACCTGGCGGAAAAACTTTCTATGAACACCAGCACGGTTTTGCGGTTTTTGAATTCTCTGAAAAACTGCGGGTATGTCCAGCAGGATAATGTGTCCCTGCGCTACAGCCTGACGCTGAAGCTTTGCGCTTTGGCAAACAAGATCAGCTCAAACATCCGCCTGTTTGAGATCGCAAAGCCTGTAATGAGCGAAATCAGTGATCTGGCCGGCGAAACGGTATGCCTGGCCATTGAGCAGGATGATTCTGTCGTCTACATCGGCTCGGTTCAGAATTCCAGCAAAATCCTCAGCACGATGCAGCGCATCGGCAACCGCGCGCCCATGCACTGCACCGGCATCGGGAAAGTGCTGCTCATGGACAAGTCGCCGCAGGAGATCCGGCAGTTTATCAGCCAAACCGGCCTGGCAGCCTTCACCCGGCATACGATCACCTCTGAGGACCAACTGTTGGAGGAGCTGCAGAAGGTCAAGACGAACGGGCATGCCTTTGACAACGAGGAATGCGAAATCGGCGCCAGGTGCGTCTCGCTGCCGGTCCGCGATTATACGGGCAAAGTGGTTGCGGGTGTCAGCATTACGGGCACTGTGTACCGCTTGAGCGACGAAAAAATCCGCGCCATCCTGCCCGCGTTTAAGGAAAAGGCAGATCAGATCTCCCGCCTGCTCGGCTATGAGGAGCGCTGAGCCCGGCCTTTTGTTGAGGCAGCGGCAACCCACATAAGACATCAACAGGCGCCACGCATCTTCCTGGGGATGCGCGGCGCTTGCCTATACTGAACGAATGGGTAAACGCGCTGATGGGGCGAGGATTTTTGATGGCTGCGCTAAGCCGAAAGAATGGTAAAAATGGTATCAAATATAGTTGTCATATATGCGGTTGCGCATGGCCCTTTCTTCAGGGCTGAGCCTGTCCGCGCCGGCGATGTCGTACGCGCCAAAGGTATCATACAGCCTGCTGGCAGGATCTACCTCAACATAGGTGACCCAGGGAAGCCAATGATAGTGACTGGAGAAGGTCTGGCTGCTAAAGCTGCCGCCCTCATGGGACAGACCGGGCAGGGCATAGCCAAAGCTCCCGTCCACGTCATTGGCCTGGCGCGTGTTGTTGTGGATGAACTCCGCATAATCCCTGTAATGCTCATCGCCGGTGATCACATACAGACGATAGTAAACATAGGCGCAGGCAGCCATATACATATCGCCCCCGCCGCCGCCCAGGGTAACCGGGCTTTGGCCGCTGATGCGGTTCTTGGTGAAAGGGTGGTTGGGCCATGGCACACGCACCGGGAAGGACCACATATAGGTCCAGGTTTCGGTAAAGTCAGCGGCGCCAATCAAGGCTTCCAGCCATTTGGCTTCGCCCGTCAAATCGTACAGCGCCAGGAAACCGAACATGGCGTATATGCCTGATTCATTGTCCGTGATGTCGGTATTATCGCAGGTAGAGCCGCGATATTCAAACAGCTTGTATGTATTATTATAGGCCCACTCGCCGGCGCGGAGCGCGGCTTCCCTGTAGGCCTCGTTGCCAGTCACCAGATAGAGCTGAATCAGAAAGCGCACCACGCTGATTGTATTGGCCTTGGAATCCATCCGCATGGAGCTGTCATTTGTATTGTAGGCGCGGTACCAGCTGCCGTCCTCATTTTGCATGCGCAGGTACCAGTCCGCCGCCTGCTGGCAGAAGGCTAGCCATTCATGCTTGTGCTGGCCCCTCTTTTTGAGGTAGACATAGGCGTCAAGGATGTTTTCCAGCCCGTCAGCGATCATTCTGGTCCAGAAAGGCATGGGCTCAAAACCGGAAATCGCGGGATTGTAGCACACCTCGGGTGCGCCGTGCTCGCTCATCGCGGTCCTGACCCAGAAGTCGATGATGTTGACCCCTTTGGCAAAGGACTCAGGCCTGCCCTCCATGTCGCCATAGCGGATCAGCTGGTAGCCGATGCCCGGCTGCTGCCCCACAAAACCGAACTGGAACGACACGCTGGATACATCCATCTGGGGCAGCTGGCAGGAGAAGGGCAGCCCCCAGGAGTCGCCATATTGACGCGTCAGTTTGGTGAGGGACTCCATGCAGTTACGGTATTGCAGCTCCTGGTCCACCTGGTATACCGGGTCCTTCAGCCGGGGATAAACCCGGCGCCAGGCATCCCGCATCATGGCATAGAAATCATCATAATGCCCAAAATCAATCCCGATGGCAAACTCATGGGCAAAGCCCTCTTCCATCGGATGGTAGATCCTGGTCATGGTCTTGGTGCGCTGCATGTAGTCGATATTGTAACCCCTGTCCGTTCGTGGCAGCTGGCCGTCTGCGCCGGGATACACATAGTCGATCGTCAGCCCGTTGCGCACAGTGGGAATTTCCTTCCTCAGCGGAAAACCGTAATACAGATAGTTCAGGGTGCGGTTTTCAGGCTTGCTGATGCCAATGCTGCCAATGGTGAACTTCCTGTCCACAACATGCTCGGACTGGACAAAATTGTGGTCCCGCATGGTAACGTCGGCAGCCCAGCGCGACATCATGACCATCTCCCCGGTTGCCCTGTGCCAGGCGGCAAACAGCGGCAGGGTATAGTTGACCTCCCTGCGCCAGAAGTACTCGCAATCCAGGTCATGGCCCATCACATGGGGCTTGGCGTACTCGTTGAGCTTGTACCAGTTGGCGGGCGCGAAATAATCATAGTCGCGGACTTCTTCCGATGCCGCCATCACCAGGGAAATCTTGGTGGCAAAGCCGTAGTCGTCCACATTCTTTTGCACCGCGACTTTTCTAATGACCTTGAACCCCGGCTGCTGCGGCTCGTAACGATCCTCAAACAACAGCTCGGAACCTGTAGGAGACCGGAGCACTCCGGTGCCGACGATCGCGTTATCGATTTGTTTTACCTGTTGATAAGGCGCGTCATAAAATTCAGTAATCGACAGCGCTGTTTTGATGAAAGCGTACATCGGGCGCCTGTTGTAGAAAAGCAACTGCCCTTCCCGGAGCACCCGGACACCGCCGTCCGCAAACTGTAATCGGTAACTACCCGATTCTATATGCATGCCCATTCATCCGCCTTTCCGCGAAAGCGCCGGTATGCCGGCAGCCGTCGCATCTCGTATTCATTTTTGTATTTCATCCATGAAGCTCAGGACAGTATGTGTCCGTTTATGCCAGAACGACCTCCACTGAGGCAATGGCGCACGGCGGCAGGCAGAGGCGCAGCTTCTGGCCATGAAGGTCCAGGTTTTCCAGCTCACGGATGGCAACCCGCTTGGGATCCTCAAAGCTGTTGTGATCGGTCGGGCGCCCGCTCAGCAGCCTGCCGGAGGCAGAGGAGGGGATGGCGCCATCAATCGTTAGGCTCAGATCAGCGTCCTTCTCTGTGGACAGGTTGATCAATGACAGAGTCAAGCAGCCTTCTTTCATGGAAGCGGACAAATCAGCCTGGGGCAATCCCTTCCGGATGGTGTCCGGCGCCTGGTCCCAGGCAAGGGAGAGGAAATGCCCGCCCTGATGTCCCTTCAGCAGGTCAAACACATGGTAGGTTGGCGTCAGCACCATTTTGTCATCCTTTGTCAGGATGATCGCCTGAAGCACATTGATGGTTTGCGCCAGGTTCGCGATGCGTATCCTGTCGGCGTACCTGTGAAAAAGATGCAGCATCAACACAGCGCAGAGCGCGGAGCGCATCGTGTTTTGCTGAAAGAGGAAACCCGGCGCCGTGCCCGGCTCATTATCCACCCAGATGCCCCACTCATCCACCGCCATGGCCACCTTTTTTTCAGGGTCATAATAGTCCATGATGCTGATATTGCGCCGGAACAGAGGCTCCTTCGCATAGGTGTTGACGGCGGTCTGATACCAGCTGTCATCAGAAAACACAGTGCCGCTGGATTCCTCACCGGGCTTTACATAGCAGTGGATGGACAGGCCGCCCATGAGCTGCAGCGGGATGGACTTCATCAGGGTCTCCGTCCAGTCGTGGTGTTCAACGTTGGCGCCCCCCGCGATCCTCAGGATGCCAGGGCTCTGCCACCAGTTGGTTTTGCCCATGTTCTTATAGTTGCGCACATAGGTGGCGTACCTGCGGTATTCCCGGGCGTACTGCTCAGCCGTCATGAAACCGCCGCAGCCCCAGTTCTCATTCCCAACGCCAAACAGCTCAAGGTTCCACGCCTTCTCCCTGTTGTTCGCGCGCCTTAAGCGTGCCATGGGGGAATCGCCGTCATCTGTGAGGTATTCCACCCAATCGCGCATTTCGCGCACGGTGCCGCTGCCTACATTTCCGCAGATATAGGCTTCGCAGCCAATCTGCTCGCACAGGTCCATAAACTCATGGGTGCCGAAATGGTTGTTCTCCAGCTGGCCGCCCCAGTGCACGTTGACAATGGGCGTGCGCTGCTCATAAGGCCCGATGCCGTCCATCCAGTGGTAATCATCGGCAAAGCAACCGCCGGGCCACCGGATGTTGGGCACATGAATGGCTTTCATCATCTGAACAATGTCATTTCGTATGCCCCGGGTGTTGGGAATGGGGGAATCATGGCCTACCCAATACCCGCCATAGATGCACCTTCCCAGATGCTCGGAGAAGTGCCCGTATACATGCCTGTTGATGACGGGTCCTTTTGCTTTTGTATCGATTTTGACCTTCATGACGCCTTATCCTCCTCAGGCTTTTATTGAACCTACCATGATGCCCTTCACAAAGTATTTTTGCAGGAAGGGGAACACGCACATGATGGGCAGCATGGTGACCATGATGGTGGCGTTCTGGATGCCTTCCGTAAACCTTGGGATGCGCGGCCCCGCGATGGACAGGGAATCAACAATGACGGTATCCATGACAATGTTCCGCAGCACCAGCTGCAGGGGGATCAAATCGTTTCTGCGAAGGAAAATCATGGAATTGAACCACTCGTTCCACCTGTCCACCGCGTAAAACAGCAGCACTGTGGCCAGGATGGGCTTGGCAAGAGGCAGGATAATCTGGAAGAGGATGCGCCATTCGCCCGCGCCGTCAATCCTTGCCGATTCAATGAGGGACTCGGGCAGTGTCGTCAGATAGGTGCGCATGATGATAAAGTAGAAGGTGTTCACCCCATAAGCCAGGATGACCGACCATAGATTCTTCGTGAGTCCAAGCTGCAGCATCAGCAGGTACATTGGCACAATGCCGCCATTGAACAGCATGGTCAGCAGCACCGCATAAAAAATAAACTTGGACCCGGGGAAATCCGTGCGGATCAGCCCGTAGGCCATGCTGGTGGTCAGAAACAGGTTGAGGGGAACGCCCAATACCAGGATTAAAAAGGTTGTCTTGTAGCCAATGACGATGCGGGGGTCCTGAAACAGGCGGTAGTAGTTGTCAATGGTGGGATTGGCGGGAAACAGCAGCAGCGGGCTCTCCAACGACTCCTTCTGTGTGGCAAAAGAGGTGGCAATCACGCTGATAAAGGGCACGATGATCATCGCTGCCATGATGAGCAGCATCACCAGTATGATGCCGTCCAGCAACTCAAACCTTTCACGGTGGTATCTGCGCGATTTTTTTGCTTTCATCATCTTCCTCCTTGCGCCAATCAAGCCAGCAGACCGGTTCCGCCGATTCTCTTGATGATGCGGTCGGCAGAAAACAGCAGCAGCAGGTTGACAACAGATCTGATCAAGGCGACGGCCGCGGAAAAGGAGAAATCCACCGAGCCGCGGAAAGTGATTCTGTAGATATACATGTCCAGGGTTTCGGCCACACGGATGGTGGCAGGGTTGCTCAGGTTGAATATCTGGTCAAAGCCACCGGTCATCAGGTTGCCGACAGCCAAAATGAACAGCACAACGATGGTGGGGCGGATGCTGGGCAGCGTGATATGCCACATGCGCTGCAGGCGCGAGGAACCATCTATCTCCGCTGCTTCGTATTGCTCCACGTCAATGCCTGAGATGGCAGCCATATAGATAATGGCGCTCCATCCCGCGCTTTTCCAAATGTCGGTGATGTAAACGATGGGCTGAAAATAGGATGGGGTCCCTAAAAACCTGACAGGCGGGGAACCGAATACTGCCCCTAAAAAGGAGTTGACCAGGCCCCGTTGCCCCAGGATGCTCACCATGATGCTGGCAACAATCACCCAGGACAGGAAATGGGGAAAGGTGAAAATGGATTGCAGGATTTTCTTGGGGCGCCCCAGGCGCAGTTCGTTGAAGAACAGCGCCAGCACAATGGGGAAAGGAAAAACAAACAGCAGCCTTCCGGCGTTGATTCTCAGCGTTGTCCAGATGGATTGCACAAACGCCGGGTCGGCGAACACATTTTGAAAGTTGTATAAACCAACCCAGGGGCTTCTGAACAGCCCCATCTTCGCCATGTACTTCTTGAACGCCAGTGACAGGCCGAAGATCGGTATATACGCGAACACCACATACCAAACCAGCCCGGCCAGAACGAGCAGGTAGCTGGCCTTGTGCTTCCATATGCTTTTGCCTGTATGGACAAGGAACCCCCCCAGCCCCGGCCTTTCTGTCCCCTTTGACAGCGCGGTCATTCGATCACCTCTTTTATTATGCAGGTATAATCTTTGCCCGGGACAGGACCCCCTGTCCCGAGCAAAGCTTTGGTTCGTTCGGTCAGCCGGTGTTTACTTCTGGTTCAGCTCATCAAGCACGGGCTGGATGAGGGGCATCTGGGACTCCAGCCAGGCCTTGTACAGCTCTACCAGGTTCTCCTCACTGGTAGCTGAGGTGACCAGGTTGGCATACTCGGTGGCATAGTTGATGCCCCTTGCCCTGCGCAGGTTGTCAGTGTTGTGCATCCACAGGTCCCAGTCCACCTTGGCAAAGGTTTCGGGGGTGCAAATCTCGCTGCGGTTGTTATACAGCGCGCGGGACTCCTCACGGAAGCTCTTGCCGATGTTGGGGTTGCTGAAGGCCAGGTCATCCCAGAGGATGATGGAACCCAGGACATGGCCCAGGCTAGGATACTTGGCTACGCCCACAGGGCCTGCCAGCAGCGTGCCTGGCTCCACCAGGGACACGATCTCGCCATTGGCATCAAAGTCCCAGTCCACGCCCTTGACGCCCAGCTGGGTGCCCGGATAGCCTTCGGGGCTAGCGGTGAACTCCATCAGGTCCATCCAGCGCTCAAACACCGCGTCTTCCACATCGGGGCTGAAGCAGACAGCGCCCCAGAAGTTGATCAGGTCACGCTGATGGTAGTAGCCATCCTCGCCCAGCAGAGTCGCCAGGTTAAAGGCGCTTCCGTCAATACCCGTGTCGTTGGTGAAGTCGATGCGGAAACGCTCCACGTCAGCCGTCTGGCCGCCCAGATATGATATGCCGGCGATTCCCAGGGTCTGGAACTTCTCCATGTCCCTTTCGTGGGTCAGCAGGTAAAACTCGGGGTCCAGCAGGCCGGTGCTGTAGGCGTAATAGTAGTTTTTCAGGCCGGCCAGGGTTTCCTCAGCCGCGGCGCCCCAGGCATAGGTGCCGTCCGCGGTCTTGTAGAAGGTGTTCCAGTGCGTGCTGTTGGCTTCCAGGAAGAGCCTAGAGGAATTGCCGGAATCCATGCAGATGGGCAGCAAGGCCGCACCCAGGTTGCCGGGATCCTGTTCCTTGATCAGGCGGGCAATTTCCAATACTTCGGTAATGGTGTAGTTGTTCTTTACTTCCTTGCCCACCGCCTCAATCCAGTCGGCCCTCATCCACATGGACCAGTGGTTGGCCAGGGGATCGCCGGGCAGGTTGTGGAAAAAGCGTGCGCGCGGCAGGAAATAGGTGCCGCCGTACAGTTTTTCCAGCATCGGGCCAAGGCTGGTGGTCTCGTAGACCTTGGCAACGCCGGGCCACCTGGTTTTCCAGTCATCGGGCAGGCGCTTGATCAGTCCCTGCGAGACAAAATTGGCGGCGTCGGCATGGGTGCCGTCATTGTAGTTGAAGATGGCGACATCCTGCATATCCTGCGCCATGATCCAGGTGCTCAGCATGCTGTGCCACTCGCCCCAGGGCAGGTTGGTTGTCTGAAAATCGATGTTGAACTTGTCCAGGATGAACTTGCTGTAACCGTCCCCGGTGTTGTAATCATAGCCTTCAACCACCTGAGGGCAGGCATAGTGGACGGTGACCCGGTCGTAGACCTTTTCCTCCGCCGAAGCCGCGGTCACGCTTGCGATCAACCCAAGGATCAGCAAAGCCACCAGCAGCCGGCTCATCAGTCTCTTTGTTCCTAGCATCTGTGTACCTCCGTTTGTTTTATTTATGTTTTTGCCGTCCGGCAAAACATTTCGTGCTTTTTGCCATGACCATCGTTGCCGTCACAGCATCGGTTGCAAAAGCTGATCTACAGGCCTGCAACACCCAATCTGATCACATTCCATGACAGGCTCCTGAGCTTTGCCCTGACCTTGCCATCCTTCATCATGGTATCGGTGTTGGTTTCGGGCAGCACGGCATCCGGGCGCTCGAAGCTGTTCATGATGGACAGGTCATCGGTATGCAGCTGGACATGCTCAATCAGCCGGCATCCCTCGAATGCGCTGACATCAAGCTCAAGCTGCCTGTCATGCGCTGTGTCCCGGTTAATGACAAACACCGTCAGTTCCTTTTGGCCGGGGTTATAGGCGGCTGCGCTGTCTATGAAAGGGACCTCCGTGCGCGTGCTATACTGGAACTGGTGGCTGGGGGCATAGCCCGGGATATCGTAGCAATCACATTCCACGGAAGCCCGCAGCGAGATGCCCTGCCCATAATGCATCAGCTGCTTGAACGGATAATAGGCGATGGGCTTCCACACATGGTTTCTGTCAGTAGCCGCCAGCGTGTGCAGCCCGGAGGTCATGCAGCCGATTTTGACGCGGTCCGCGTGGCGCAGCAGGGTCAGCAGGGTGCCGGCGGAGGAGAGCGCGTCCAACATGCCGCCCCTGCGGGTCATTCTGGGGTTGATTGGCATGTTGTCAGGGTCATGGCGCACATACTGTCTGTCAGGCTCGAAGCTATGCTCCCAGACTGTTCCGCGGCCGGGCAGGATGCCCCCGAGCTCCTGCTCCCTGGAGCCGTACTCGTCAAAGGACAGCATCATCCGCTTGGGGGTGCGAAGCTTGGTTTGTAAAAAGTCGCACAGCGCGATCTCAGTCCTGATATAGTCCTCAAAAAAGACCGACCCGCCCAGCAGCGCCGCGTAGTCGCCCGGCGCCGCGATGTGGTAGTGATGCAGTGAAATATAGTCGACCGTCTCATAGCACTCCTGCAGCGCCTCCAGGTCCCACTGCGGATAGTGCGCCAGGAAGGGCGACGAGGAAACGCAGGCCACCGTCTCAATGCCCGGATCGATCCACTTCATCCCTTTTGAGACCTCATGGGCGAGCACCCCGTAGCCCCTGGGGTTCTTCTGCCAGGAGCCAATCTGCCAGGGGCCGTCCATCTCGTTGCCCAGATACCAGATTTTCACGCCATAGGGCGCTTCCCGGCCATATTCCCTTCGCAGGTCCGCCCAGTAGGAACCGGCGGCGTGATTGGTGTACTCAACGATATGCAGGGCATCCTTGAGGCCGTTTGTGCCCAGGTTGATCGTGTACAGCGGCTCCGCGCCGATCAGCCCGGTCCATTGCAGATACTCGTCATGTCCGATTTCATTGGTGTAATACTGGTGCCAGGCTGTGTCCAGCTGCGTCCTGCGCTGACGGACGGGGCCGATGGAATCCTTCCAGTCCCAGCCTGAAACGAAATTGCCCCCGGGAAGGCGCACCGCGGGGATGCCCGATTCCCTGAGCGCATCTATAAAGTCATGCCGGAAACCCTTGGCGTCGGCCGTGGGATGTTTGGGATTGAACATACTGCCATTGACCATCGTGCCGATGGGTTCCAGAAAAGCGCCGTACAGGCGGGGAGAGATGTCCCCGACCTGAAAGCGCGGGTGAACATAGATCTTCGCGGTCTTCCTTGCCATACAACCTCCTTGTGCTCAGCAGACGTGCTCAATTGACACAGCGCGGCGTCACTTTTCCGTGCGCTTGAAGAAGGCCTCCAGCAGCAGGCGCGCCACCGGACCCATCGGGCGGTGAACCGGCTTGACCGTGTCCGCGAAGGACATCATGACAGGCTTATCAGGCGCGAAGACAGGCCAGTAGGGCAGCTGGCCGTCGGCAACATTGCTGCCGTTCGGGTCGCCGTTTTTGCAGAAATTCACCAGATAGTCGCACATTTGGCGGGCGAGGTCGTAATGCTTCCCGACAAAGGGCCGCCAGCATTTGGCAAGCGTTTCAAAGAAAAACCACAGGTCGACGGAGTGGAAAGCGCCCGGATTGTCCCATCCCGGAATCTCCGCGCCAAACTCATAGGCATAGATGGGATCGCCCGATTTGCTTGCCGCCGCTCGGACCGCGATGTCAATGGCGCTCACCCTGCCTTCCTCAGCGATGCTTTCCCTGGTGGCTGGCGATGTAAACGCGCTGATGAAGGCGTCGATGTCCAGGCCCTCTATTTTCTTCGCGTACTCAAGCAGCGAGGCGTCGTCATGGGCGGCGGGAGAGACGTGGAACTCGTTGTTGGTGGAGCCCATGATGACCGGGCAGCGCACGCGCTCCTGATGCAGATACCACTGATCCGGCGGATAGGTCAGGTAACTGCCGTCCACGCAGGCGGGCCAGAGCCCCCCCTCCTTCCAGGACAGCGCGGCGCTGAGCAGCTTCTGCCACGGCACCTGCCTTGCCTCCTCAAGGGACTTGACCTTGAGCACCTCGCTGAAGAAAGTCCTGCCCCTTTCCTCCACGTCCTTCAGGGACACGCACAGGCCCAGCCGCTCGGGATAGGCGCGGATAAACAAACCGCTGATGATGACCGCGCGCCGGAACAAGCCTTCGTTGTCCGGATGTGAGATCTGCGCGCTGACGCTCATCCCGCCGGCGGATTGCCCGCCGATGGTAATGTTGTCCGGATCCCCTCCGAAAGCGGCGATGTTCTCCTTTACCCACCGGGTGGCGAACTGCTGGTCAAGGAAGCCGAAATTGGCTGTCCCGCTGCCCGCCTCGGCGCTGACCTCAGGATGCGCCAGAAAGCCGAAAACGTTCAGGCGGTAATTGACCGTGACGACAACCACCCCGCGGCGCGCGATGCGCTCGCCGTCAAACTCCATTTCCGTTGTCGCGCCCACCTGGAGGCCGCCGCCAAAGTACCAGACAAACACCGGCAAATCCTTTTGCCCCTCCGCGGGCGCCCAGATGTTGAGATAAAGGCAGTCCTCGTCCATCAGGGGATCGTCATCCACAGCCCATTCACGGCTGTAAATGTTTTCCTTGTTCTTGCCGGTCACAGCCTGCGGGGTGATCGGGCCGAAATCATACGCGTTCAGCGCGCCTTTCCACGGGGCGCAGGGCTGCGGAGCCCGCCAGCGGTTCCTGCCTACCGGCGGCGCGGCGAAGGGAATGCCTTTGTAGCTGGTGATGCGCGGGTCCGCGGCAGGCAGGCCGTGGACAAGGCCATACTTTGTAGTAACTTCACGGATGAACGGCATGAATTCTTCCTCCTGTCAGTACTCAGCAATGAACGGTTCGCCCAAGTTCTTTGTGTTGTCGCCCTGTCAACTTAGCCGTCCGGCTTCACATCGACAGCGGCCTTGGCCAGCTCCAGCAGCATCAGGGCGTCCACCTGCTCTTCCCCTGCCGCCGGCTTCTCCCCAAACAGCATGAACCTGTCGCCATCCCGGCCGGCTGCCGGCCAGCGGGGCATTGCCTGCCCGTCCGCGTCCGCCCCGTTGGGGTCGCCCGTCCTGGCGAAATTGGTCCAGTAATTGCACATTTGACGCGCCAAATCATAATGGGCGCCAACGAATGGGCGCCAGCATTTGGCAAGGGTCTCAAAAACAAACCACAGTTCCGACGAATGGAAAGACCCTGCCTCATCGCCCGGAACGGGCGGATTAAACCTGTAGAGATAAGCAGGCTGTTTTTTGTGTTTTGCCCAGGATATCGCCGCGAAACGCCTCCCTACCTCAAACATGTTGAAAGCGGGAAGGGCTTTGAGGCGCCTGATGTCCGGCGTTCCCTGCCCCTGAAAAACGGGGGAAAGCTTTTCGTAGTCATCTCCCCACAGGCGCCTGGCCAGCGCCTTGAGTTCCTCCAGGTTCCCGCATGACGCGCCCGGGCCCTCATCAACCGTGTTGCCCACCATGAGCGCGACATCCATTTGCTTGCCAAGCCAGATACTCTCAAAGGGATTTCGCACCATGAACTGCCCGTCAACCACCGGGTTCCATGGCGCCCCCTTCCAGTCAAGCGTCTTTTGCAGTATGAAGGCAGCGTCAAGCTTCCTTGCTTCGCCAATGCTGCCGGCGCCCAAGTGGGCAAGAAAGGCCTCGCCATCCTTTTCAGCCTGCTGCAAGGTACGGTAATTGGCCATGGCGCCCGTCAGGCCGCCACTTTGCACAATCGCGCGCTGAAACAAGCCTTCGTTCATTGGCGAACAGAGCTGTGCCCATACGCTGCGCCCTCCGGCGGACTGGCCGAAAATGGTCATGTTTCGCGGATCGCCGCCAAAAAACTGAATGTTGTCCTTGACCCACTGAATGGCGCGCCTTTGGTCCAGCAGGCCGAAGTTGCAGGCTGCCTCGTCAAGCCCGGCTGCCTGGGCGGTAAGCTCAGGGTGCGCCAGAAAACCAAAGCTGTTCAGGCGATAGTTGACCGTTACAAGAACAATGCCCCGGCGCGCGATCCTTTCGCCGTCAAACTCCATTTCGGAGGTATAGCCGCACACCATGCCGCCGCCAAATATCCACACCATGACCGGCAGCCGCTCGTCCGCCTGCTTGGCCGGCGTCCAGATATTCAGGTACAGGCAATCCTCATCCATGGGCACCCCGGGATCCACATGCCATTCCTTGCTGTAAAAGGCGTCGGGATTCATGCCGGGCGTCTGCTGCATCGAGATCGGCGCGAACGTGAAGCAATCCCTGACACGCTCCCAGGAGGCAGGAAGCCGGGGCGCCCTGAAACGCAACTCCCCCACGGGGGGCTCCGCAAATGGAATGCCCTTATAAACGCTGATCCTCGGGTCAGCGGCAGGAAGACCCCGTACCCTGCCTTGCAGTGTTTTGGTTTCTCGCAACATGAATTCTTCTCCAAACAGCCCCTTTAGGACGTTTCATCAATATGTCAGCAGCACTGCTAGATCGATTTAGTTGCCATCAGCTTAAACCATTACGCGCTGGTTTGTCAATTATTTCGCATATTCCTGAGCAGCTCGTTTGCTCGGTATAAATCGAGGTTGTTTCAAGCAAATTTATCCGCATGGCATGATGGTTCAAGCGGTCCCGCGTTCGTTATTCAAGAAACAGGAGGCATCAGCATCCCCTGCTGGATCTCCGGCATAATCGTCTGATTGATCGGCGCTGACATCGGTCTGTTTTGAAGCTGCTCCAACAGTTTTATGGTTTGTTTTGCCATGCCCTCCACCTGTATGCCGGCATAGGAGATGTTCGGCGCCATGGCCAAAAGCGTGCTGTTGTACCCGTAGGTCAGGATCCCGCGCCCGTCCCTATGCTCCAGATGATGCTCCATGCTGTACAGCACGACCCCCAGCGCCTCAACATCGGTCATCACGAACAGGCAGGACGGCTGCTCCCGGGCGTCCTGCAGCGCCCGCATCGCCTGATACCCGCCCTCAACGCTGATCGAATCCGATGGTATGCACCAGCGCTGGTCCACACGCAAGCCAAGGTCCTTGCATTGATCCAAAAACCCTGTCAGGCGAAGGCTGCCGCCAGAGGTTTTGCGTCCGTAGCCGATAATGCCGACGCCGGTGTGGTGATGCCCATGCAGCAGCCGCGCGCATCGGCGCCCGAGGGCATAGTTGTCCACATAGGTGCAGTTGAGCGTATCAATGCTATGGCCCGAGAGGACGACCGGCACAACAGGTTTTATTCCTCGAAGAAATTCCACATCGTTGTCAGACGCCCCGTTGATGATGATGCCGTTGTAGAAATCGGATTGCAGCAGCTCCTGGTGCCTGAACAGGTGATCGGCTTCATAGATCAGGACCGACAGCTCCACCTGCCTGTTGTTGACCGCCTCAAACGCGCCCTTAAAGAACCTGCCCATGATTTCGTCCGGATAACCGCTGTACCACAGGACGCCCACGCTTTGCAAAAAGGCGCCGACGCCTGTTTTCCTCAGCCTTCTGGCGTAGATATTGGGCAAGTAGCTGAGCTGGCCGGCAACCAGGCGCACCTTGTCCTGGGTGGCGCGGGAAATACGCATCTCATCCCCCCTGCCGCTTAACACCAGGGAGACGGTGCTTGGGGATACCCCTGCAATCTTGGCGATTTCACTTTGTGATACAGCAGGATGCTTGTCCATCATTTGATACCCGCTTTCACTTTTCTGTTATCAGCTTACCATGGATTTAGGGAAGGTCAATGCCGTTTCCAGGTTCCAAGCGATAAAACCCTTCATCAGGCGCTGTTTCGCGGCCTTGACAAGCTTCCCCGCGATAAGGTAGCTTGTAGGTGATTTAACCGAATGCAGCTTGTCCTTGTTTGCACCGCTGTGCTAAAACGAAACAGCAAAAGCAGACGACAGGCCCGCGGAAGGACATCGCAATGGATCTCAGGAACAGGGCAAAGGACAGACAGTGCCGCGCGTTCTGCAAAACGGTGGCCTTGATCGCCGCGCCCATCATTCTTCAAAGCATATTTACCATCGGCGTCAACATGATGGACACCATGATGCTTGGCCGTTACGGCGAAGTGCAGCTTTCAGGCTCCTCATTGGCAAATGAGTTCATCCATATTTTCCAGATCCTCTGCATGGGCATCGGCGGAGGGGCTGCCGTGCTGACCGCGCAGTACTGGGGCGCCGGTGACATCAAGGCCCTCAGGCGGACCATCACCATCATGCTGCGGTTTTGCATCATGATCGCGCTTGGATTTACCCTTGCGACCATCGCCTGGCCGGCTCAGATCATGCGCCTGTTCACGCCCGAGGCGGACGTGATTGAGAAAGGCGTCCTGTATCTGCGCATCAGCGCCTTCACCTACCTGTTCTTCGGCGTCATGCAAACAATGAGCATCGTCCTGCGGTCCGTGCGCCTGATGCGCATCCCCTTGATGGTGTCCATTTCGGCTTTCTTTGTGAACGTCTTCTTCAACTGGGTGTTTATCTATGGAAACCTGGGCGCTCCGGAGATGCAGATTGAAGGGGCGGCGCTGGCGACGCTAATCTCCAGGGTGTTTGAGTTTTCCTTTGTTATGGTGTATGTGCTGGTCATTGACCGGCGCATCTGCTACCGCGTCAGGGATTTTTTCAGGCCCTGTGGGGAGCAGGTCCGCGTTTTCTTCCGCTACAGCCTGCCCGTGATTTTCTCTGACAGCCTGCTTGCCGTTGGAAACAGCGTTGTCGCCGTGATCGGCGGGCACATCGGCATGGTGTTTGTCTCGGCCAACGCGATCATTTCCCAGATTGTGCGTTTGTCAACAGTGTTCAACCAGGGGATTTCACAGGCAAGCAGCATCATTGTGGGCAACACCTTGGGCGAGGGCGACAGGAAAAAGACGTACCAGCGCGGCCGTACCCTCATCAAACTCAGCCTGGCCGCCGGCATCTTTGCCGGGATTGTCGTGCTTGTCCTGTCGCCTCCCATCGTCCGGTTTTTTAACGTGACGCAGGAGACGGTGCGGGTTGCCGGGCAGTTGTCATACTCAGTCGCCATCATGGTGGTGTTCCAGGCGCTGCAAAGCGTGCTGACCAAGGGCGTTTTGCGCGGCGGCGGCGATACGCTGTTCCTGGTGGTCGCCGATGTCGTTTTCCTGTGGCTGGCCTCCATTCCGCTGGGCTATCTGGCCGGACTGGTGCTGAAGGTGCCGCCATTCTGGGTCTATATGGCCCTGAAAATCGACTATATCCTGAAGACGCTGCTGTGCCTGTACCGCTTTAAAACGAAGAAATGGATCCGCAGGGTGACCGCAAGCCAGCCAATCTTGCCAGATTAGTGTTCCTGTGGCGGCAAGGAGATGGAACATGGAAAGCATTCATGGCCGGGACAGGGAATCGGCAATCTTAATTTTAACCGTTGCTCTGTTGTGAAAAAGCGCGATATGTGAGATCATTTGTTTGACCTCATGATATTTTTGCAAGCAAAAACCCTAGCATAAACTACGCATAGGAGTTGTATAAAAGAAATTTCTATGGTTTTAACAATTCCTGAGAATGAACAGATCGTTCTCAAGGTTGCCAAGAGGGTTAAGCGGATAAATTGAAATCTCTCGCAAGGTGTTACATTACCCCTTTCTTTCGCGTCTTTATTAATGGATTTATGAAAGAAAGGGGTTTTACTATGAGAAAGATTCAAACACGAACTGTACTGTTGGTGTGCTTGACAAACTATACTGCAAATTCTTGTCTTGCTGCAAAAATGATACAACAATGAAAGGAAATCATATGAAATTGGTTCGTTTTTTGCTCCTTAGCATAGTATTCTGTCTGCTGCTAAACTACCCAGCATCACTAGCAAACGAATCATCAGTATTGCTAGTCAACATCGATAACCCCTTGCCGAAGGATTAAATAAAAGAGGAAATTATTTTCTTCTGGCTTTTATTTTTTTCTGACGCGCAAACTCAATCGCAGCGGGGCGTTGTCATTTTGTGGTCATCGGGCTATAATAGAACGCGCTAAGTAAAGGAGGAATTGAATGTATAAGCTGCTGCTGGTCACTGACAGGAAGGATATCCGGGAAGCCTTTCTGGGCATCCAGGACATGAACAGGCTGATGTTTGATCCTCTGGCAATCGCAGCAGAGATGACAGAAGCCGTACGCTACCTGGAATGGCCGGGCGCCGATGCCGTTGCGGTGGACATGGAAAACCAGGATACCGCGCTGCTGATGGCTCACCTGGATGAGCATTACCCCTACCTGCCCATCCTGCGCACCCACCGCCGCGGGGACGCGCTGCGCAATGAGCTGTCCTTGCTGCGCGACGCGCTGGATCAGCTGCACGGCGATTTTTCCGATTATGATAACAACCCGGCCATGACGCTGGCCAGGCTGCAAAACGAAGCCCTGCACAAGCTGCTGGAGGAGCGCATCGCCAACCGCGAGGAGCTGGCCAGCCGCCTGCTGATGGCGCGTTCGCCAATCTGTCCGGAGCGGCCCTGCCTGCTGTTCGAGTTTGACCTTCCCGAGGGCGCCCAGTTTCTGGAGTCCCGCTGGAGCCACGGCTTTGAGCGGCTGGATTTGTCCCTGCGCGCCAACTTTTTCGGCCATATCCCCGGGCCCATGGTGTACACGGCCGCGCTGATCAGCCCCCTGCGCCTGCGCGTCCTGGCGTGCAGCACCGAGGACATCACCGACCAGGAGTTGGATCTGCTTTCCTCCCAGGCGCAGCGCGAGGTGCTCAACACCGCGCAGCAGGTCAAGCTGTTCATGGATCTGGAACTGGTCTGTACCCGCTTTACAGCGCTTAAAAAGCTGGATGACCTGATTCCGGCCGCCCGCTAAGATCCCCCCGGGAAACCTTTTGGATAGCCACCCACATCAAAACAGGAGGAACTTCCATGAGCTTTTTCAAAAAAATTATCACCAGCCAGCTGATTGACGTCATCGAGTGGACCGATTCCAGCGCCAACACCATGGTGTACCGCTATGAGCGTGACGGCAAGGAAATCATGATGGGCGCGCAGCTCACCGTACGCGAAAGCCAGGTTGCCGTCTTCGTCAACGAGGGCAAAATCGCCGATGTCTTCCAGCCCGGCCGCTACGAGCTGTCCACCCAGAACATGCCCATTATGACAGCGCTGAAGAGCTGGAAATACGGCTTCAAATCCCCTTTCCAGGCAGAGGTCTACTTTGTCAACACCAAGCAGTTCCTGGATTTGAAGTGGGGCACCTCCAACCCGGTCATGATGCGCGACAGCGAGTTCGGCATGGTGCGCCTGCGCGCCTTTGGCATCTACTCCTTCCGCGTAAGCGACCCGGTAGCCTTCCTTACGGAGGTCTTCGGCACCACCGAGCTGATGACGGTGGAGGGCGTGGAAGGCCAAATCAAGCGCACAGTGGTGTCCGCGCTGTCGGACATCATTGCCCAAAGCAAGATCCCGGCGCTGGACCTGGCCGCCAATTATGACGAGCTCAGCCAGTTCGCGCTGGACAGCCTGTCACCGCGCTTTGCCGGGCTGGGGCTCAAGCTGGAAAGCTTTGTGATTGAAAACATCTCCCTGCCCCAGGAGGTCGAGCAGGCCATGGACCGCCGCACCAGCATGGGCGTGGTGGGCGACCTGGGCAAATACGCCCAGTTCCAGGCGGCGGAAGCCCTGCGCGACGCGGCCCGGAACGAGGGCGGCGCTGCCGGCATGGGCGCGGGCCTGGGCGCCGGCATGGCCATGGGCCAAATGATGCAGGGCGCCTTTGCAGGCAGCCAGCAGCAACAGCCCGCCGTTCCACAGCAAACCGAATCGGTGCCCTGCGTCAGCTGCAAAACGCCCATTGCCCAGGGCAGCAAGTTCTGCTCCCAGTGCGGGGCCAGCCAGGCGGGCACCGTCTGCAGCAGCTGCGGCAAGTCCCTGGAGCCCGGGGCCAAGTTCTGTCCCGAGTGCGGCGCCAAACAGTAAAATCCAAAAGCGCCGGCAACAGCGCTTTTCCTGCCTGTCGTCTACAACCGCTCACGCCGGCAGGGGCAAACGCCCGGCTGGCGGAGGCTGTTGTGCGGGCATAATAACCAGATCAAGGCGGAACAAGCATGAATCAGACTCACACCCTCCCCCCCTCCGACGGAGAAGACAGGATCCGCGCGCTGTTTGAGGAAAGCGGCGCCATTTTGCAGGGACATTTTTACCGCCTGTCCGGCCGGCATACCGACTGGTATGTACAGTGCGCGCGCCTGTTTGAAAACCATCAGACCGGCGAGTGGGTTGGCCGGGCGTTGGCTGACAAATGCAAGGATTTCGCGCCGGAGGTGGTGCTCTCGGCGGCCATTGGCGGCGTGCTGCCCGGGTATGAGGTGGCCCGCGCGCTGGGCCTGAACCTGTTTTACTGCGAAAAGCGCGACGGCGCGCTGATTTTGCGCCGCGGCTTTACCCTGCGCCCGGGCGCGCGTGTTCTGATTGTGGAGGATGAGATCTCCACCGGCCAAAGCATCCGCGAGATGATGGAGATCGTGCATGCCCTGGACGGCGTGGTGGCCGGAGTGGGCTGCCTGGTGGACAAATCCGGCGGCACCGCGCCCCTGAACGTGCCACTGGTCAGCCTGATCACCCTCAACGCCGCGCACTATCGCCCGGACACCTGCCCGATGTGCCGGCAGGGGCAGCCGCTGCAAAACCTGCGCTAACCGGCGCGCGGAAGTCTTTCCTCAACTGCCGCCTGATTATTCACGGTCTTTCCCGCGTTCAAACACGCGTGACCCGCGCCGCAGCATTAGACAGGCTGCCATGCCGCCCGCTGCATCCATTTCCCCGGAACCCGGAAATCGAAGCTTTTTGTCCAATTTTGATTTATCTGCATGTTTTTCGGGTACAATAACTGTATGGTTACAACGTTCCCGGGCGAGGGATGCCCCGTTCCGGGACGTTCATCAACATAATGAGGAGGATCATCTATGTCTACAAACCCAAACCCCGCCAAATCCGGCAAGGCACTGCGCGTCATTCTGGCGCTGGTGTTGATCGCTGCCGTGGTATTTGGCATCGTCGTCAATGGCCAGAAGAATGACTGGGAAAAGAAAGCCAAGGATTTCGAAGCCCAGGTCGTTCAGCTGAAGGACGAGGTAGCCAAAGCCAATGAAGCCGCCGCCAAGGCTGCTGAGGAAGCCGCTGCCGCTACCGAGAAAGCCGATGCCGCAACCGCAGAAGTCGAGCGCCTGACCGCTGAGGCTGAAGCCGCTGCCAAGGCCGCTGAGGAAGCCGCTGCCAAGGCTGCTGAGGAAGCCGCTGCCAAGGCTGCCGAGGAAGCCGCTGCCAAGGCTGCTGAGGAAGCCGCCGCCCAGGCCGAGGAGCCTGCCGCAGAAGAGCCTGCGACTGAAGAGCCCGCGACTGAAGAGCCTGCGACTGAAGAACCTGCCACTGAAGAGCCCGCAGCCGAGGAAACAACTGAGCAGGCAGCCACCGCTGAAGCGGAGGACAAGGTTAATTTCTCCGTTTTCCAGCTCAAGGTTGAAATCGACCCGATGATCCAGGCCTTTGCAAAGCTCTATAACGAGAAGCATCCCCAGGTCAATGTCACGGTGGAGACCCTGGGCGGCGGCGCCGACTACGGCGGAGCGCTCAAGGCCAAGCTGGCAGCCGACCAGATGCCCACCATCTTCATGATTGAAGGCCAGGGTGGCTATGACCTGTGGAAGGACTATATTGCCGACATGTCGGAAGCCGACTGGGTGAAGGACACCGACCTGGCCTTCTACAGCCCCGAGGGCAAGGCCGTGGGCTTCCCGATTGCCATGGAAGGCTTTGGCCTTGGCTACAACGCCGAGATCCTGGAAAAGGCCGGCATTGACCCTGCCAGCCTGACTACTTTCTCCGCCGTCAAGGCCGCTTTTGAAAAGCTGGACGGCATGAAGGAGGAACTGGGGCTGGACAGCGTGACCAGCGTGGGTACCTCAGTATCCGGCGGGCTGTGGTGGGTCACTTCCCAGCATGTGTTCAACTCTTTCTACGCGGGCTACCAGGATTACAACGATTCCAGCTTCTATGACGCCCTCAGAAAGGGCGAAGTGGACAAGGAGCGCCTGACCGCGTTTGCCAACTACCTGAAGCTGCTGTATGACTATGCCGACCAGAACGTGCTGCAAAACGGCAACTATGACGCGCAGGTAGCCGCCTTTGCCAGCGGCAAGGCCGCTTTCATCACCCAGGGCAACTGGATTGACCCCAACCTCAAGCAGTTGGGCGCCACCTTCCCCATGGGCTATATCTCCCATAACTTCCTGGAGCAGGAATCCACCGGGCTGTACATGGCCGCGCCTTCATGGTTCGCAGTGAACGCCAAAGCCACGCCCGAGCAGCAAAAAGCCGCGGTAGATTTCCTCAACTACATGGCCCTGACCGAGGACGGCCACAACTACATGGTGGCTGAGGCCGGCATGGTGCCCGCCTTCAAGTCGGTCAAGCTGCTGCCCGCAGGCCCGCTGTCCAGCGCGCTGACCAAGGCCGGCGCCCCCACGGATGGCAACTACAACTGGTACTTTGGCCAGAATCCCGACGGCTTCAACCAAGGCACCCTGGGCCCCATCTTCGAGCTGCTGGCCACCGGCATCAGCGTAGACGAGTTTGTCCAGCTGGTCACCGACGCCTTTTTGGAGATTGTTCCCAAATAATCCTGTTTCCCCGGGGAGGGCTGTATCTGACAGCCCTCCTTTTTTTACACGCTTCACAAACGCGCCAGCTTCTTGTATACTGGACGCGCAAAACAAAACAATATCAGGACGGTGAAGGAGGGATTTTCGGCATGAAACGGCGTGGCTGGGTGGACTTTCTGTTCATCTTTCCTACAGCGCTGGCCTTTGTCATGGTCATCATCATCCCGTTTCTCCTGGGCATCTACTACGCAATGACGGATTGGGACGGCGTAAAATCCGTGATCAACTGGGTGGGCTTCCAGAATTTTACCAGCATGTTCAAGGAGCCTCAGTTCATATATTCCTTTTTGATTACGATGATGTATACAGCCATCAACATCGTGTTGGTAAACATCGCGGGCTTTTTGATGTCCCTGCTGGCCACCAGCCGGGTCATAGGGCGCAATTTTTACCGGGCAGGCTTCTTTGTTCCTAACCTGATCGGCGGCATTGTGCTGGGCTATATCTGGCAGTTCTTGTTCAACAATGTGCTGGTGGACATGGGCAAGAGCCTGAATCTCGCGTGGCTGTCCACCTCTTTTATCGCGCGCAAGGAAACCGTCATCTGGGCGATGAGCTTTGTCAACACCTGGCAGTACGCCGGCTATATCATGATGATTTATGTAGCCTCCATCCAGGCCATTCCCGACTCGGTGCTGGAAGCGGCCAACGTGGACGGCGCCAATTACGTCACAAGGGTATTCCGCATCATGATGCCCATGATGGCCAGCGCCTTTACCATCACCCTCTTTTTGACGCTGACCAACTCCTTTAAACAGTTTGACCTTAATTTCACCCTCACCAACGGCGGCCCGGCGATGCTCTACATGGGCAAAGCCATCCGCGCCAGCCAGCTGCTGGCTATGGATATCTACCGCACGGCCAACCAGTTCAACCTGATGGCCCAGGCGCAGGCCAAAGCCGTGGTCTTCTTCGTTGTTCTGGTTGTCTTCTCCCTCTTCCAGGTCTACCTCAACAAGCGCAGGGAGGTGGAAGCATGAGCGTAAAAGCCAATCTGGGCAAGCTGAACAGCAGGCACGCCAGCCTGGGACAGAAGCGCGGCGCCGGGCTGATTGTTCTGGAAATTGTTGCCATCATCATCTTCATCCTGTTCATGCTGCCCTTTGCCCTGGTGGTGCTCAACTCCGCCAAAACAGCCAAGGAAATCATCATAAGCCCGGTCAGCCTGCCCAGCAACTGGGGCCAGATGTGGACCAATGTGGTCGCCATTTTCAACAACCCCTCCACCGACTACCTCGGCGCCTTTGTGGACTCCACCATCATCACGACCTTATCCCTGGTCGTCATCGCTTTGTTTTCAGCCATGTGCGCCTGGGCGCTGGTCCGCAACAAGACCAAATGGTCCACGGTCATCTTCATGTTCTTTGTCTCCGCCATGGTCATTCCTTTCCAGGTGGTCATGTTTCCCCTGGTCAAGTGGTTTAAGATAATGGGTGATTCCATCCGCCTGCCACTGCTGGGCACCTATCAGGGCATCGTCTTCGCCTACCTGGGCTTCGGCTGCTCAATGACCATCTTTATCTTCCATGGCTTTATCAAGGGCGTGCCGCTGGAATTGGAGGAGGCCGCCACCATTGACGGCTGCGGCCAGGCACGCACCTTTTTTGAGATCGTCGTTCCGCTGCTGCAGCCGACCGTCATCACCGTGCTCATCCTCAACGGCATCTGGATCTGGAACGATTATTTGCTGCCGCTGCTGATCCTCGGCTCTGCCGGCGAGGTGCAAACCATTCCTCTGGCAGTCACCGCCTTCGCGGGCAGCTACCTAAAGCAGTGGGACCTGATTTTGACCAGCGCCCTGCTGGCCATGATTCCCATCATTGTGCTCTATCTGTTTGCCCAGAAATACATCATCAAGGGCATGGTGGAGGGCGCCATCAAGTAAAACGCCCCGCGATACCTGACCGGGCAGGGTTTCACGCCCGGCAGGCTAAAATGATGGACCTTTTCAAGCAATCCGCGTGGGACTGGCCTGTCCCGTGCGGATTGTTTCGTGTTCCCGGGTTTTTATCCCGATGCCGGTGCCTGCATGCGCTGCCGGATGGGGAATAGAGAGTTACGGTCTTTCAGGCAGGAAGACTCATACTGACGCAAAGCTTTATTGTATCCAAAGCGGCGAGGGATTTATTGTCCCGCGAGCAGGAAAACCGATGGCGTAGCTTTAGCTACGTTGAGTTGACTGACGCAGCAGGGCGGTCAAGGATCCGGCGCGACGACGCAATAAAGATTGGAATCAGTATCATTTGTCAGGGTGTAAATCCCCGCCATGATATGGTATCATGCTGCTGAAGAAGGAGGTACGCATGAAAAACCGTTTGGCCATCCTGGCAGCGCTGCTCATATGCCTGGGGCTGGGCGCAGCCGCGGAAGAGATGCTGACGCTCACCTTTGTGGGGGATACCAGTATTGGCGATGCCATTCAGCACCGCCGCTCAGAAAACAGCTACCACCGCGTGGTCGCCCAAAAGGGTATGGACTGGCCCTTTTCCCTGGTGGCGGAGCAGATGCGCGCTTCCGATATCACCATTGCCAATCTGGAAGGCTCCATCACCACCCGGACCCGGCACAAGGACACCATCCGCTGGCCGCTGGTGATCGATCCCTCACACACGCAGATCCTGCTGTCCGGAGGCATCGATGTGGTCAACACCGCCAACAACCACGCCATGGATTTTTATAAAGAGGGCTACACCCAGACGTTGGAGCATCTGGACCGGGCCGGCATCGCGCACTTCGGCACCCTCAGCCCGCCCGGCTCGACCAAGATCAACCGGCAGGTCATCCTGGAGCGCAAAGGGGTCAAGATCGGTTTTATCGGCTTTACCTATCCCCAGGAAAGCGACCTCAGGCACATCGAAAAGGCAACCCGGGAACTGCGGGACGCCGGGTGTGACCTGGTTGTCCTCAGCCTGCACTGGGGCAGGGAGACCTATCTGACACCCAATTCGGCGCAATACGGCTTTGCCCGCAAGGTGCTCCAATTTGACATCGACCTGATCTACGGCCATCACCCGCACGTGGTACAGCCCATCGCGCTTTACCAGGGCAAGCCGGTTTTATTCAGCACCGGCAACTTCACCTTCGGCACCATGAGCAAGGTGGATCCGTCCACCGGGCTGTTTCAGGTCAGCTATGACCTATCCGGGGACAGGCCCCGCCTGGCAGCCATCCGCGTCATCCCGCTGGAAACCCGCGGTTCAGGCGACTACCGCCCCACGCCTGTAACAGAAGAGGCCGCTCAGCAGGCCATCTTCCGCAAACTCACCCTGAAGCGTCCGCCCAAAGGCTTTGAAAACCTGCCGGACAGCTTCCTGACCACCGGCGAAGCCATCTTCGCCGCGAACGAATGACCCGCCTTTGAAAGGACGCCCCATGCTGCGAAAAATTTTCCTTGTTTTGCTGGCGCTGGCCCTGCTGGCCGGCGCCCCGGTTTCCCTGGCCCAGGAGATGGGCTGTGTGCAGTTTGGCACCTACAAGACCCAGGCCGACGGCAGCACTGCCCCCATTGTGTGGAAACTGCTCAGTGACAATGCCGGCGGCGTGCTGCTGCTAAGCGAGTATGTGCTGGACGCCAGGCCTGTCCAGTCGGAAGGCCGTTTCAACGGCTATGAATACTCCGAGATCAAGCGCTGGCTTGAGGGCGAATTCTTTGAGCAAGCCTTTGTCCCCGGCGAGCAGGCCCTGATCGCGCTGGAGGACGGGACGCCTCTGGTGACGCTGCCGTCAGTGGAGGAGCTGCGCGAGAAGGACGGTGGTTTTTTCGACACCGAGGGGCTGCGCGCCAGGCCGACCCCCTACGCGGTCAAGCAGGGTGTTCAAAAATACTCCGGCGGGGACGCCAGCTACTGGACGCGCACGCGCTCCCAGAGCAACGCGGGCAGCCAGCGCCGCGTGATGGAAAAAGGCAGCTTCGGCTATTCGCCTGCCTCTTACTCCAACATCGGTGTGCGCCCCATGCTGCGCCTGGTGTCAGGCGCCCTGGCGGACGCGCGGGGCGCAGGCACCCTGAATGACCCTTTCATCCTGTCTCTGCCCGCCGTCACGCCCGCGACACCCCCGCCCGAGGCAACAGAGGCTCCGGAGACGGAAACGCAAGATACGCTGACACAAAGCAATGGACAGCCTGCCGCGCAAGGCGAGCCGCTTTTGATCGAGGGCTTCCCGCCGCTGACCGCGCAGGGTTTCCTGCCCGCGGGCCAGGCGCCCTATGTGTTCAAGGATGAGGAGCAGGGCGTCTGGCGCTACGCCTCGCCTACCCTGCGGCTGGTGATCACCCGCCATCAGGACATTGACAACAAGCTGCGCTGGTTTGAAAGCCACATCTTCTTTACTGAGGATGAGTCGTTTCAAATGTATCCCTTTGACCCGGGCAACCGCCGCAAAATGTCGCCGATGGAAAAAATCGCCAACAAGTATAACCTGGTCTACGCCCTCAACGGGGATTATTACATCTACCGCGTCAACATGAACCGCGACGGCAAGAAATTCGTGATCGGCAAGGTGGCGCGGGATTTTAAAATCCTCTACGACCAGCCCATCAACCCCAACCGCAAGACCCATCCCAACCTGGATGTGATGGCGCTGTATCCCGACGGTAGCATGAGCGTGCACGGCGCCAACGAGATGACGGCGGAGCAGCTGATCAAGGCCGGCGCCAGGGATGTGCTGTCCTTTGGTCCCTGGCTGGTGCGCGACGGGGAGATCAACGTCCAGGGCGTCGCCAACTTCGGCGTCACCCAGCAGCCGCGCGCCGGGCTGGGCATGGTGGGCAAGGGGCATTTCCTGCATATTGTTGTGGAGTCCCGCACCTCCAAAAGCAAGGGCGTCAACACCACCTGGCTGGCAGAACGCTTTCAAGCGCAGGGCTGCGGCACCGCCTTCAACCTGGACGGCGGGCAAACTGCCGTACTGATCTTCATGGGCGAGCAGCTCAACGAGATCGGCAAGTACGACGGCAAGACCAACTCCCGCGAGCAAAACGAGATCATGGGCATCGGCACACGCTGAACAAGCCATACCGCGCTTCGCGCGGTATTTTAAAAGGAGGCCGCTATGAGGTTTGCGAATAAGCATGTGGTGATTACCGGTGTCTCGCAGGGTATCGGCCTCGCGCTGGCTGAGGCCTATCGTCTCCGGGGCGCGCGGGTGGCCGGCATCGATCTCACGCAGCCAGCGCAGGCGCCGGAGGTGTTTTTACAGGGCGACATCGCTGACAGGCCCGTTCTGGAGCGGTTCTCGCAGCTGGTCCAAAGCGCTTTTCACCGGGTGGACATCCTCATCAACAACGCCATGCTCAGCCGCGGCGGGATGGACCAATGCTCCTATGAGGATTTTCTGTATGTCCTCCGGGTGGGCGTGGCCGCGCCCTACTACCTGACGCGCCTTCTCGCGCCCCTGTTCAGCCCGGGCGCCAGCGTCATCAACCTGTCCTCCACCCGCGCCTTCCAGTCCCAGGCCAACACGGAAAGCTACTCCGCGGCTAAGGGCGGCATCACCGCGCTCACCCATTCGCTGGCGGTCTCCCTGGCGGGCAAAGCGCGGGTCAATGCCATCGCCCCGGGCTGGATAGATACCACAGGCGCGCAATTCCCCGGCGCGGACAGCGCACAGCACCCTGCCGGGCGCGTGGGCACGCCGGAGGACATCGTCCGAGCCGCTTTCTTCCTGAGCGGCCCGGAAGCCGGCTTCATCACCGGGCAGACCCTGGTGGTGGACGGCGGCATGAGCCGGCTGATGGTCTACCACGGGGACGGCGGCTGGCAGCTGAAAGTCCCTTAACACCCTGTGAGGCTGATATAAAACCGGCAAGGCCTGAAAGGCGCTTGCCAACATTGTAAAGTATTATTTCTATTTACAGTCCGTGCTGAGCCCATGCCAATGAGGGCAGGCATAATACTGATGTAACGCTTTATTGCATCCAAAGCGGCGAGAGATTATATTGGCATGCAAGGAAAGAAACCGATGGCGTAGCCGAAGCTATGTTGAGGTTGACTGACGCAGCAGGCGATCAAAAACCTGGCGCGACGATACAATAACGATTGGAATCAGTATAATATCTACCCCTCAAACGCCTCCATGGGTTCAATCTCATCCAGCGCCAGGCCCGGGTTCTTCTCCATGGCCAGGCGGATGGACCATTCATTTTCAAAAAAGAGCACAGGCTTGCCCCGGGCGTCAGTGCCCCGGGCGGTAGTGGAGGTCAGGCTGAGCTCCTCCACCGGCCTGGGGCTGTCAATCACCCAGCGCACATAGCGCCAGGGCAGGCTGTCCATGACCAGTTCAGCGCCGTATTCATTTTTCAGGCGGTAGGCCAGCACGTCAAACTGCAGCACGCCCACCACCCCCACGATGCTTTGCTCAAGCCCGATCTCTTCGCGCGTGAAGGTCTGGATCGCGCCCTCGTTGGACAGCTGGTCGATGCCCTTGAGGAACTGCTTTCGCTTCATGCTGTCAAAGGGGCGCACGCGCGCGAAATGCTCCGGCGCGAAGACGGGGATGCGCGCAAAATGCAGGCCGGGCTTCTGGGAGAGGGTGTCCCCCAGGCGGTAGATACCCGGGTCAAACAGGCCGATGATGTCCCCGGGATAGGCGGTTTCCACCAGGGCACGCTCATCCGCCATGAACTGCTGGGGCGCCTTGAGCTGGATCTGCTTGTTCTGCCCGGAGTGCCAGGCGTTCATATCTCGCTTGAACACGCCCGAGACCACGCGCACAAAGGCCAGGCGGTCGCGGTGGGCAGGGTTCATGTTGGCCTGGATTTTGAAGATAAAGCCGCTGAAGTCCGGGCTGTCCGGCTTGATCTCTCCCTGGTCGCTCATGCGCGGCGTGGGCGGCAGGGTATAGGACAAAAAGCGGTTCAAAAAGGGCTCCACGCCGAAGTTGGTGATGGCCGAGCCGAAGAACATCGGGGTCAGCTCGCCCCGGCGGATGGCGGCCAGGTCAAAGGCGTCGCCTGCCTCGTCCAGCAGCTCGACCTCCTCGCGCAGCCGGGCGAGATAGTGACCGGCCAGCATGCCCGCAAGGGCAGGGTCATCAATGGACACCTCGGTCTTGCGGGCCTTGGTGCGGCCGTGGTCGCCTGAGAAATACAGCTCTACCGTCCTGGTATCGCGGTGGTAGACGCCCTGGAAATCGCCGTCCACGCCGATGGGCCAGTTGACCGGGCAGGAGCGGATGCCCAGCACCTGCTCAAGCTCCTCCATCAGCGCGAAGGGGTCCTTGGCGGCGCGGTCCATCTTGTTGACAAAGGTGAAAATCGGGATGCCGCGCATGCGGCAGACCCGGAAGAGCTTGCGGGTCTGCTCCTCCACGCCCCGGGAGGCGTCCAGCAGCATGACCGCGCTGTCAGCCGCCACCAGCACACGGTAGGTATCCTCGGAAAAATCCTGGTGGCCGGGGGTATCCAGGATATTGATATGGTAGCCCTCAAAGGAAAACTGCATGGCCGAGCTGGTCACCGAGATGCCGCGCTGCTTCTCAATCTCCATCCAGTCGGAGGTAGCATGCGCTGCCGCCTTGCGCGCCTTGACGCTGCCCGCCTGGCGGATGGCTCCGCCATACAGCAGCAGCTTTTCCGTCAGCGTGGTCTTGCCCGCGTCCGGGTGGCTGATGATCGCAAAGGTGCGCCGGCGCGCGATTTCTTTGTGCAGCTGGTCCATGATTCCCCCTTTGTTGGCCGTTGAATCGGCAATCACGAATTATAATGGGCGATGCCCCGGCTTGTCAATTCTCAGGAGCTAAAAGCGCACAAACAAAAATACAGCTCACACATCAGCAGGCGCGATGAAATGAGACATTATGAGAAAACAATTGAAAAACTCATATAACGTCTGTAAAAACAACGTAAAATAAGGTACGCTATACCCCAACGAGTTTGCACAAAAACGCAAACTGTAATAGTATATGTTATCCCATTATTTATGAATACTCATTGGGGGAGTGATATGTTGAGAGAAGACAAAGCCTACCCGGTTTAATACACACGAGGTAAACGAACCGCCCCCTAGCAGAAGACTGCGGGCAGGGCAAGCAAAGCACAAGAAAGCCTTCCATCGAAAGGAAAACCCTCATGAGAAAAACGAAACACCTTATCATCTGTTTTGCCATCGCCTTCCTGTTGCTGGGACTTTCGACAGCCAGCGTAGCGGCCAAGGAATTGCGCCCACAGATGATTACCATTAGTGAAGGTCAGGGAATTGGCACCAAATATTACATCAACTATGAATATCCCGATTATCCTTTTAAACTGACCTTCGATCTGACCGCCGACAGCATGCCAAGGGAATCAGCCCGGCTTGGCATCAACGCATACGATTGCGACTGGGATTCGACATGGGACACCAAAGAATATGACATGGTTTTTGTCAACGACAAAAATGTTGGTATCCTGACAGGCCAGAACGATACCTGGAACACGACTTATCTCGATGTTCCCCTTTCCGCGCTGCGCGAGGGCAGGAACGAAATCACCATTCATGTCGGGCACCAGGATCTGGCAACTAAGGAAATAGTCAAAGACTCAGACATCTGGCTGCTGACGGTACGCTGGGCTAGCTTGCAACTGGATGGAGGCAAAAGTCCGAACGCACCTAACAAGTTTAACCTGACGTTAGAGAGCGTGGTCGAAAGCGGCGGCGGTATCGAGTGTGTTGCTAAAGCCACCATCCAAGCACCTGGTAACCGTTCCTATACCATTGAATATTCGCTGGTGGATAAAAACGGCGCAAGCTCCGCAAGCAACAATCAGATTGTTGACAGTGACCTGGAACAGGTCAGCGGCACCACCATCACTTCCAAAGGATATTTCAGGTTACCAACCAACGCACCGCGTGGCAACTATCTGATTCAGGCAACGCTGCGCGACCCTGACACCAACGAATCCCTCGCCTACACGGAGAAATCTTTCAACCTTACCAATGAGCTGCAAAGCAAATGCCAGCATGAGCGAAAGTACGGAAATGATACCTTTGAGTACACTGCCATCCGCCAGATACCAAAAACTGACCGGCAGTACGTGCACTTCACCACCCATCACCAGGAACGCGGTATCTTTTCCAATACGTGCCGCAAGTGCGGCGAAACCTTCAACCTTTATAACAGGAAATGGGAATTGGTTGAGCACAAGGGCGGCCTGTGTGTCTGCGGCTACTTGCAACCAGGTTATAACCCTATCCACTCGGTCAGTTTCAAAGCACTGGGCAAGCCAGAGGTTGGCGAAGAATTCGTGGTCACTGTGGTAACTGACCCCGGAATCAAGCGGTTGTCCGCGGTCAACGAGGTTAATTTCCCGCTTAAGGACGACTGGATCCGCCAGCAGAGCGCAGACGGTAAGGTCATCTGGACACGGATCTACAAACCGACCCTGCCTACAGCCCCCAAGGAGCGCTCCTGGCGCATTACTGGCTACAGCCTCAACGGCAAGGCGTTGCAAACCGTCAAAACCAACGGCATCGTCATTTACGGGAAAGGTATGTCTGGATTGTTCGAGAATCCACTGAACAGGCAGACTACCCTGACTTATACCTTCAATGTGCGCGATTACGACAATGGCAAACCCGTACCTAATGCGAACATTACAATTTTTGGGCAGACCATCAAAACCACTCAGGACGGCAAGGCTGTCTTTGAGGTGACCGGGAACCAGGGTGTCCAGTCCCTGATCATCCAATCCCAGGGTTATCCTCTTTATGAGGACAGCAATTACACCCCTAAAATCCCGAGTCTGTCTTCCAGGTCTCATTATGCGCTCCCAACAGTGCAGTATTCCGATGTCATTCTCCTGTCAAAAAATATCAACTGGAAATTGTCATGCAATGGCAAGAGCATCGAATCAGCACACGCCCAGCTGAACACTAAAGCCACGCTCGACATGTTCCAGCCTTTGCACGCTTACATCGAAGCCAGGATTCTCAATGATAAACAGTTCGGCATCCAAAAATATGAACTCATGCAAGGTAGCAAGAAATTGGCCGTATCCACGGACGGTAAATTTGACATCCTGAACAACGCGCTGGCTCCCAATGTGCCGCTAAGCGTTTGCGAGATTAGCAAAAACAGTTCCAGGATCATCGACCTTCAAATAGATGTCGTCGAGATGTTTTTGATTGACATGGACTTCCCATCGGTTACGGAAGACCTCGGTTTTAAGCTTCCCAATGTGCTCGAATTCGTCAAAGATCTGGAGATCAAAATCCCACGAAAAAGCGACACCAAAAAGATTAATAAATCAAACACACCTGAGCAGAACAGAAACATCGGCATCGAATACAGCCTTGGGAACGAAGATTACACCGTCGGTTTGGGTGTGGATTTTGAAACCAAAGAAAGCGGAGAGATAAAGGTATTCCATGTCACCAAAAAAGGAAGGGAGTGGACCCGACAAAAAGAGAGCACGTCAAGTTGGGGTGTCACGGGTTTTATAAAAGTCAGCTTTGACAAGCATGGCGTAACCGCAGTTCATCCACAGTTCAAAGGTACCTACGCATCCCAGCCCTTGCCCCTGGTAACCGTCACCATTCCCATCCCTATCTTGCCTGGGATCACTCCTGATATCATTATCGAAGGGTCATTCGACTTTGAGGCGGAGGTTACTTTTGGACCGATGATATACACCAGGGAAGCACAGCAGTTTGTCTTCTCAGGTTCAAAAATCCTTGGAGGAAAAGTCGAAATCGGGCCCGAGTTCAAGGCGGGGGTCGGAAAGAAGTTTTTGAAGTTTGAAATCAGCGCAGGCATTTATGGAAAGCTGAAGTTTACAGTCGAACTAAAAGAGCTGATTGCCGCAGAATTGAATATAGGCGGCGAGGTAGGCCTTTACTTCAAGCTTGAAATCGGCTTTATAAAAGTAGAACCAAAATACAAACTTTATCCCCAAAATGACGAGCCGTTCTTGACCATTAATCTACTGAATGGCGGGGCGTCCAGCAAGCCATACCTTTCCCCGGATTGGCGTATCGCTTCGGCAGGCAACACGGATGTGCTATACAGCCAAATACGTCAAAGCAGCCAAGATGATGATGAAGGAGTCACTATCATCAGCATCAACCTCGCGGACGCGGCCAAACCTCTGCTGGCTGCCACAGAGGATACACTTGTGATGGTATACCGGGATTTGCGCAAGGACAGCCAGTCAGGCTTTCCGGAACATCAGCTGTATTTTTCCGTCCTTGGGGAGACCTCGTGGTCGCCTGTACTGCCGGTAGACAACAACACGCTGGCCAAGAGTGATTTTGATTTGATGGCCCACAACGGGCGCATCTACCTGCTGTACAGTCAGGCAAAACAGGCACCTGACGCCTCCATGGCAATCAGCTCGGATGATTCTCCAGAAGTACAAAAGCGAAAAATTCAAAATTTGGTAGGGCTGTATGATATCTACATTTGCGAGTTTGATTCCGAGAAAGGTCAGTTCGGCAGCGCCAAAGCGCTGACCAATGATGATTACTTTGACAGCAAACCACGTTTACTTGCTGACGGTGATGGTGTTGCGGCAGCGTGGCTGAAGAACACCGACAACGTGTACTTTGAGTACACGGAAAACGAGGCAGCCTATATCGCAAGACAAGTCAACGGCGACTGGGATATTCGTAAAAGCCAGGCGGACGGAAAACCGATCATCTTGCTCGAGACCGGCTGGCTGGGCAATGAACCCTATCTGGCATACTTCGCCGACGAAGACCTGGTAATGGATACGACCGCGGATTGGTCCCTTAACCTCCTGACCCTTGCTGGCGAAACAAGCCGGGTGGAGCAAGGCGAACTGGACAGCCTTGCATTCATTGAACAGGGGGATGGCGGAAAGTTGACATGGTTTGCCGGTGGCCAGATTCGGATGCTCGAAAAGCCGGGCGAAAATCCGACAGTAATGGTAGAAAACGCAGAAACCTTCTTGCTACCTTACCGATTTGTCAACCTGGATGACCAGGATTTGCTGATCAGTATTGGAAACGCCGGAAACGCCGGAGATACCAACAATGAATTGATCGCTTTCCCTCTGGCCGCCAAAGGCGAACAGGGGTTGCTACGCCTGACCTATACAGACGGTGATATCAATGAATTTGATGTCCTGTCGTTTAAAGGTCAGGTTAACGCAGTGTTTTTGCGCGCCACGCAACCTTCCCAGCTGGAGCAAAACCTCCAGTTTGACTTGTGTGCCCAGGTTATCAAACCCCAGACCAACCTGACACTTTCCAGGGTTGATTATGATGCCATGGCCTATGCGGATGGCGGCAATATCACACTAACACTCACCATTGAAAACAACGGAATGACAGATGTATCCGAAATTCAGGTCCAGATTCTGGGCGACGCGCCGGTAACCCTGGAAGGAGAAGCGGAAATTCTGTCAGGTGAGGTGGTTGAAGTATCATTCGATTATTATTTGCCGCAAGCCAGGACCAGCGGGCTGCGCATCCTCCTGACACCTCAGGCGGGCGAGACCCACGTGCAGGATAACGAACTGACAATCCCTGCATTGGAGGGTGAAGTATCGCTAAAAGCCGAGCGACATACGATTGCCGAGAAGGACTACATCCTTTATACCATTGCCAATGTAGGCACAAAAGCGATGAGCGGAACCCTGAACCTGCGAATCAATGATGAAAACGGCGATATCTTTTATACCAGTACGTTCACACTGAATCCCACGGAGCTGGTAGACAACCTAGTAGAAATCGTCGCGGAATCTGCCAAGCGCGTCTATTGTGAAATCATCCCGGACACCGATGATTATCCCGGCAACAACCTTGTCCTGATCAACGTCTCCGACTAATAAAGCCAAACTCGATCCAATGCGGACAGGCTCATGTCAACGCCTTCAGTCCTGCTGTTGATTCTGGTTAGGAAACAACGTAACCTGAGCATCTAACCGACAATCTCTGTTACTATGGGGCTGTAGCAAAACTACGGCCCCATTATTTAGTAAACAGAAACTAAAGCTATTTTGTCACCGTCAAACGCAAGAGACGCAAAAAAGAAACTGAACATCGCGCGGGGAAGCCTGTTATTGCGTCAAAAGTTATGATAAATTTTAATGAGTTCCTTGGCAATGTGTTCAAAGACTCAAGGGGACAAAAGAAAAAACGCGCCAGCACACCATATAAAGGAGAGCGACATGATTGATCTGCGCAGCGACACTGTAACCCGGCCCACCCAGGCCATGCGGGAGGCCATGATGACAGCGCCCGTGGGCGATGACGTCTATGGCGACGATCCGACTGTCAACCGGCTGGAGGCCCTGGCCGCGCGGGTCGCCGGCAAGGAGGCGGCCCTGTTTGTGTGCTCGGGCACCATGGGCAACCAGCTGGCCATCATGAGCCATACCTACCCGGGGCAGGAGATGATCGCCTCGGTCCACAGCCATGTGATCGTCCATGAACAGGGCGGCCACGCGCGGCTCTCCCACCTGTCAGCCGCGCTGGTCAATGAGCCCCACGGCGTATCGGCCGCGGCGGTCAGGGCCCTGTTCCGCGACCCGCAGGATCTTCACGCGCCCAGGACCAGCCTTCTGTGCCTGGAAAACGCGTTGGGCGACGGTACGGTGGTGCCGCTCGGAAAGATCCGCGACGCGGCGGACGCTGCCCATAAGCTGGGCATGAAGGTGCACATGGACGGCGCGCGGCTGTTCAACGCCGCGGCGGCGCTTGGCGTGCCCGCCAATGAGGTGGCAAAAGAGGCGGACTCGGTCATGTTTTGTCTGTCCAAGGGCCTGTGCGCGCCGGTGGGCAGCATGCTGTGCGGCAGCAGGGAATTCATCGCCCGGGCGCGGCGCAACCGCAAGGTGCTGGGTGGCGGGCTGCGGCAGGCCGGCGTGCTGGCCGCCTGCGGGCTGCTGGCCATCAATGACATGATCGCCCGCCTGGAGGAGGACCACCGCAACGCCAAAACGCTGGCCGCCGCGCTGGCGGACATCCCGGGGATCAGGTTGGATCAGGACAGCGTACATATCAACATGGTATTTTTTGAGGTTGTAAAGCCCGGTTTTGACCACCAGGGCTTTGTGGAGCATCTGAAGGGCAAGGGCGTGCTGATCAACGGCCTGTCCGAGGGGCAATACCGCTTTGTGACACATCACGATGTCAGCAAGGAACAGGTCATCACAGCCGCGGTGCTGGTGCGGGAGTTTCTGACAGCCTGACCCCGGCGGCTCACGCCCGGCTCCTGTGGAAATTACTCAGGATGATTTATACCGATTCCGAACTAAAACCGCATCACCGCGCCGGGGCGTTTTTGTCCTGCCTGTCAGGGGCAAGCCCGCGGTCGGGCGTCCTTGACACCTGATGGGCTTATTTTATATAATAAAGAAGGTAAACGTTTAATATAGACCAAGGGAGGCATAACATGCTCAAGGGGATTTCACCACTTTTAAACCCGGACCTGCTCAAGGTGATCGCGGAGATGGGCCACGGGGACGAGCTGGTCATCGGCGACGGCAATTTCCCGGCCGCCAGCATGAACGCGCGCTGCCTGCGCTGTGACGGGCACGGCGTGCCCGAGCTGCTGGACGCCATCCTGCGCCACTTCCCGCTGGATACCTTTGTAGAGGCGCCTGTCACCCTGATGCGGGTGGTGCCGGGCAGCCTGCCGGACGATCCGCCCATCTGGGCCACCTTTCGCGATATCGTGGAGCGTCATGAGCCGGGCACCAAATTCCAGTTCGCGGACCGTTTTGATTTTTACGACCTCAGCCGCAAGGCCTACGCCACCGTCCAGACCGGCGAAACCTCTCTGTACGCCTGCATCATCCTCAAAAAAGGCGTGATTTCAGGCTGACCCGGATAGTTTTTCATTTATTTTGAACAAACTGCCTGGCTGCGCGCCGGGGCAGCATTTTTCGGGCAGTTCTTTACTCTTTTTGCCTCTATGTAAAATTGCACAAACGTATGAGCAAAATGACAAGACCGAATCCTTGACATGAATTATACAAGACTTATATAATTGTCAAAACGGCAACAGAACATCGAAGCCTGCTGTAAGCTGACTGAATGAACGCAGAGGAGTGATTGCGGTGCAAAACACACGGAACGATCTTTTGGGTCCATCCCGCAGGTCAAAGAAATGGCGGTCTTTGCGGCGCAACGCTCGCATAAACTGGGAGCTGTACGCGATCATCGCGGTGCCCGTGATTTGGCTGTTGATCTTTCATTACTACCCGATGTACGGCGTGCAGATCGCCTTCAGGAAATTCACTGTCAGCAAGGGCATCCTGGGCAGCCCCTATGTCGGCTTGCAATACTTTGAGAAGTTCGTTAAAAGCTACAACTTCAAGCGGGTCGTCAGCAACACGCTGTCCATCAGCATCTACGACCTGATCATGGGCTTTCCTTTTCCCATCATCCTGGCCCTGCTGCTGAACAACTGCCTGCGCCCGCGCTATAAGAAGTTTGTCCAGATTGTCACCTACATGCCCTACTTTATTTCCACCGTAGTCATGGTGGGCATTATCATCCAGTTTCTCTCGCCCAAGGTCGGCGTGGTCAACTATGCCATCAAGGCCCTGGGCGGCAATGAAATCGACTTCATGGGACGGCCGGAATACTTCAAACACATCTATGTTTGGAGCAACATCTGGCAGGGCACGGGCTGGAGCGCGATCATCTACCTGTCCGCGCTGGCCTCGATCGACCCCGGCCTGCACGAGGCCGCCCTGGTGGACGGCGCCAACCGCTTCAAGCGGATGTGGCACATCGACCTGCCGGGCATTCTGCCCACCATCACCATCATGCTGACCCTGCGAATGGGCAGCATCATGAGCGTAGGCTTTGAAAAAGCCTTCCTGATGCAGAACAACCTCAACCTGTCCACCTCGGAGATCATTTCCACCTATGTATACAAGGTCGGCCTGGCCTCTGCGGCGCCTGACTATTCCTACTCGGCTGCCATCGGCCTGTTCAACTCGGTGATCAATCTGGTGCTGATCGCCACGGTGAACAGGATCAATGCCAGGATCAACGAAATCAGCCTGTGGTAAGGGAGGAGAAGCCATGACAACGCATCAGCATTCTCACGCGCCCAGGGTCGGCATCAAAAACACGCGCGCAGACAAGGCCTTCTATTTTATCAACGACAGCCTGATGTTCCTGGCCGTGCTCATCGTGCTCTATCCCCTGATCTATGTGCTCAGCTCCGCTTTTTCATCGCCCACAGCGGTGTCCCAGGGCCGGGTGGTGCTCTTTCCGGTGGATTTCTCTTTGAGAGGTTTTGAGGAGGTTTTCAGCCACAAGGCCATCGTGACGGGCTTCGCGAACTCCATCTTCTATACGGTGGTGGGTACCTCCGTCAACATTGTGATGACCGTGTGTGCGGCCTATCCGCTCTCCCGCAAAGAGATGCCCGGCAGGCGCATCCTGCTGTTTGTGTTCACCTTTACCATGCTGTTCAACGGCGGCCTCATTCCCAGCTACCTGCTGACTTCCAGGCTGGGTTTGATCAACAAGCGCGCGGTCATGATCATCCCCCTGGCCATCAACGTGTTCAATGTCATCATCTGCCGCACCTACTTTGAGACCACCATCCCCGATGAGATTGTGGAGGCGGCCAAGATCGACGGCTGCAGCCACACCCGCTTCATGGTGACCATGGTCGTCCCCCTGTCCAAGGCCATCATCGCGGTCATGGTGCTCTACTACGGCCTGGGCCACTGGAACTCCTATTTCCAGGCCTTTCTCTACATCACGGACAAGACCAAGTTCCCGTTGCAGATCGTGCTGCGTGACATCCTGATCCTCAACCAGGTCAACGACATCATCTCCGACCCGCTGCTGTACCAGGCCAAGGCCGGCATGGCGCAGCTGCTGAAATACGCGCTCATCGTGGTATCCAGCGCGCCGTTCATGATTGCCTATCCTTTCGTGGCCAAGCACTTTGTCAAGGGCGTGATGATCGGCGCCGTCAAGGGGTAGGGCATGTAAATCTCAGGAGATCTGGCTTTTCCCGGGTGTTCCGCCCGGACAGCCGGATTTTCACAGGCGGCAAAGCGCCTGCATCATTAACGAAACACCATCCAAAAAGGAGGAGGATGTACGAAAAAGGACAAGATCCCGGTTCACACTTTTCAACCCGACAAAACGACTACAAAACGGAGGATTATTTGGAATGAAGAAACTGTCCCGTCTACTGAGCATCCTGATGGCGCTTGCCCTGATGACCGGTGTCCTGGGCGTGTTTGCCGGTGAGGAGCTGGTTGAGTCCGCTTATGGCGGCGTCGCGGTCACCGCGCCCGGCGTCCTGCCCATTGTCAAGGAGCCGGTGACCCTGACCATCATGGTCGCGCAGCACGCCAACATTGAGGACTATGTCAACAACAAGATGACGCTGTACCTGGAGGAGCAGACCGGCGTCAAGATCAACTGGCAAATCATCCCCAGCCAGGACGCCACCCAGCGCGTCAACCTGATGCTGGCCAGCCAGGTGGATATGCCGGACGTCATCATGGTGCCCTCAGGCATGTCCAACGAGGTCGTGACCGACATGGCCGACCAGGGCATCTTCCTGCGCCTGGACGACATGATTGAGAAGCACGCCTACTGGTACAAGCAGGTCCGCGAGAAGGATCCCATCCTGCAGACCCTGATGAAGCTGCCTGACGGCTATGAGTATTCCATGCCCAAGGTCGTGCTTTCAGAGCCCAACGCCATGTCCCGCCGCGCCTGGATCAACAAGAAATGGCTGGACAACCTGGGCCTGGAGCTGCCCACCACCACGGAGGAGCTGTACACCGTGCTCAAGGCCTTTGTGGAGAATGACCCGAACGGCAACGGCATCAAGGACGAGATTGGCCTGACGGGCTCCACCGACGGCTGGGCCACCTATCCCGAGGAGTACATCCTCAACTCTTTCATCAAGTACAACCGCAACGCCCCCTACTACCTGGACAACGGCAAGTTTGAGGCCGCCTATGACAAGGACGCCTACCGCGAAGGCCTCATCTACATGAACAGCCTGTGCACCGCCGGCCTGCTGGATCCCGCGACCTATACCCAGAACAACGATGTGCTCAGGCAGCAATTTGACGATCCTGAGATTGCCAAGGTCGGCATGGCGACCGGCGGCGGTACCTTCATCTGGGCGCCTATGGACGGCGAACGCGTGCGCGAATATGTGCCGCTGCCCCCGCTGAAAGGCCCTGAGGGCGTGCAGTTCACCTATTATGAGCCCTACGGCAGCTACTATTCCAACGAGTGGATCATCACCAGCGCCTGCAAGAACCCCGAGGTAGCCTTCAGGTTTGCCGACTTCATGTATTCCCGTGACGTCAGCATGAGGAACCGCCTGGGCGAGCCCGGCGTGGACTACGCCATTCCGGAGCCCGGCACCCTGGCCGTTGACGGCAGCGAAGCGCTCTATGATCCCATCCTGCCCTGGGGCAAGGTCAACTCTGCCCGCTGGGACGAGATCGGCCCGACCTACAACGACTTTGACAACATGGGCGTCCGCGGTGATGACCCCTACGAGCTCCAGCTCTACCTGTGGAACACCACCATTGACTGCTATGCCCCCTACAAGCCGCCGGCAGAGATCATCCACAACACCCGTCTCTACTACGAGCCTGAGGATGCCCGCCGGCTGTCCGAAATCAACACGGACCTGAACAACTACGTGCGCAATTCCCTGGCGGAGTTTGTCACCGGCGTCAGGAACCCCAATGATGACGGCCAGTGGCAGAACTACCTCAACGAGCTCAAGGCCATCGGCTACGAGGAGTACATCTCCATCGTCCAGGCCCGCTACGACAAGATGGATTAAACCCCGAGCAACCCGAACAACACCAACCGCCGCGGGCAGTTTCTGTCCGCGGCGGTTTTATTGGATCGCAGGCATCATTTTCCGCGAGGTTCATGCTTTCCCATCAGCCGGGCCTGTCACGCATCGGTCAAGCATACATTCAAATCAATAAAAAGAGCCGCAGCAGGTCTTATGCTCTGTTGCAGCCCCTTTTATAAAGCAGTCACAGTATGGGATAGAATCTTGTTTTGACGCCGTTCTCCGGCTTTCACCAAGGGCGCAGCCCGCTACTCAGCCGTGACCCCCAGAATGTCCGCCGCTTCAGCGGGGCCGTATTTGATCATGTGCTGGGCGATTTCATTGAGCAGCTCCTTGTTGGTGATGTTGCCGGTATGCCCCATGCGCGGGAAGGTGAGGGAGTATCCTTCGTAATAGGGCTCCGTGGTGGTCTCCAGCCAGTCACCCAGCTTGTACTGGGCGAGGTTGAGATAGTAGCTGTCCATGTCCCCGCCGCGCAGGTGGATCTTGCCCACCAGGGAGGGCCCGATCTGCGCCCATTTGCTTTGCAGGATCGCGCTCAGGTCAAAGTTTTCCTTCCAGTACGCGGCCACCTCATGGTCGATCACGCCGGTGAGCGGATCCCAAACGCGTTTGGGGTAGCCGTCCTCGCCCTTGGGCCCGTACACCGCCTCCCAGATGGCCCACTGGCCCAGGCTGATAGGATGCTCCACCCCGCCCACGGCCGCCTCCCAGAGGCACTCATCCCGGACGGTCCACTGGATGTTGCCGTCCACCTTACGGCAGGAGGGGCGCTCCACCCGGTACCAGCCCTGGTCGATATAATAGGCGTTCTCATCCTCATAGATGTTGACGATCTGGTGATAGTTGAAGTCGACCGCGTCAGGGCACATAGGCCAGGTGCCGCCGAAGAAATCCGGGTAGAAGACCTGCATGGCCAGGGCCTCCCAGCCGCCGGTGGAACCGCCGGCCAGCGCGCGCGCCCAGGGCTGGGGCAGAATGGCGAACTGGCTTTCCAGATAAGGGATCAATTCGGTCACGATCGCGTCGCCCCAGGGGCCCAGGTTGGCCGAGTTGACCGAATAGCCGGTGTCATAAAATATGTTGGCGTCACGGAAGGTGACCACGATCATCTTGGGCGCCCCGCTGTCCCAGAAGGCATTGAACTCCTCATATGCCGGGCGGCCGGTGCGGCCATAGTTGAGCGGGGCGTTGCCCGCGGGCCAGTGCCCCTGGTAATACAGCACAGGATACTGCTTGCTCCCGTCATAGCCATTGGGCAAGAGCACGTTGGCGCCGATATACATGTCCGTGCCCCAGAAGGCGCTGAGAAGCTCGCTTTTGATCTTTACAAACTTGACCATCTCCTGGTCCTGGTAGTTGCCCTGCTGGGTAACCTGCCCCTCCTGAAGCTCATAGCCCAGGGGGATTTCCTGGTCCAGCACAAAGCTGACCTCGCCCTCGCCCAATGCCAGGGTCCTGGCCTTCGAATACAGGTTATAAGGGTTCCTTTTGAAGCTGCCTCCCCCGCCATGATCAGCCATGCCCCAGATAACAGAGCCGTCCTGCAGGCTGAACTGCGTGTACTTCACAAAGAAAACCTGCGCGGCGTATTCCCCCTTGGGGATCTCGCCCATCTGCATCGGCCAGCCGTAAACCTCCGGATCCTCCGCGCTGAGCGTCACGCTGTCCCCGGCCTTCAGGCCGAAGACCGTCTTGCCGAAGACCGGGCAGCCGGTCACATCGATGTTTTTGTACACCAGGCCGTCTTCGGGCATTTCCTTGTCAAACACGAAGAGCACTCGGCCGTTGAGCTCGCCTTCCACGTCATCCGGCACAGTCACCTTGACCGTGAAAGCGCCGGGCGAGTCCGCCAGCGCGCCGGGGATCAGAGAGATGCATAAACATGCAGCCAGAAACAGTCCCGTCCACTTCTTCACAACCTTGTCCTCCTCTTTTTGTTTCCGCCATTTTAAATCCTTTGCGATGGGCGCATCATACCACCGGACAGGCTGTCTGTCAAGCGTCTCTTTGCAATTATTTTCATTTTTTCGGCGTTTTTATTTATTATTATGCAATCCCGAAGGGGTGACAGCGTCTTGGGAAGCGCAAGATGAGCTTGTTTTAATAATGAATATAGCAGCACCTCTTCAAACGCTTGCTCAACAACAATCAGGCATGGTATGAACGGAATTTTCCGAAGTGTTTTAAACGGAAGGCAGCATGGCTCTACTCATCGTCTGCACGCTTTTCAGCAAAGGAGGGTCACTGCCGGCGTAAAGCCTTTCCATGCATCCAGCCTTGCCGCTTGTTAAAGGCAGGGCGCGCAATCAAAAACTGCCGCGTTGACGCGGCAGTCAGGGATGCTCTTGTACCTGAGGCGCTTTTGCCTTACAGGGTGATTCCCAGCCAGGCAAGCAGGTTGTTGTTGGCAAAAACCGCCACGGTCACCAGGGAAACGGTGGCCATCATCTTGATGAAGATGTCCAGGCAAGGGCCCACAGTGTCCTTGAGCGGGTCGCCCACGGTGTCGCCGATGATGGCAGCGTCATGGGCGGCGGAGTGCCTGTCATGGCCCTCAATGGCGCCGGTCTCAATGTATTTCTTACCATTGTCCCAGGCGCCCCCGGCGTTGCCGGCGAAAATGGCGATCATAATGGCGCAAATGGTGGAGCCGATGATCAAACCGCCCACAAAGTGCGGGCCCAGCAGGAAGCCGCACGCCACCGGCACCAGGATGGCCAGCAGGGAGGGCATCTTCATTTCGCCAATGGCGCCCTTGGAGGAAATCTCGATGCAGGTTTTGTAATCGGGCTTGGCCTCGCCGGAGAGCAGGCCGGGGATCTCCCGGAACTGGCGGCGCACCTCGTCAACCATCTTGCGCGCGGCCTTGGCCACGGCTTCGATGAGAATGCCAGAGAAAAGGAAGGGCAGCGCGCCGCCAATCACAGCGCCGGCCAACGTCATGGGCTGAATGATGTTGAGGATCAGCGGGGTGTTGAAATCGTTGAAGGAATACAGGTAGGAAATCATCAGCGCCAGGGCAGCCAGGGCACCCGAGCCAATCGCAAAGCCCTTGCCGATGGCCGCGGTGGTGTTGCCCACGGAGTCCAGCGTATCGGTGATGCGGCGCACCTCAGGATCCAGGCCGGTCATCTCCGCGATACCGCCTGCGTTGTCGGCGATGGGCCCGTAGGAGTCCACCGTCACAGTAGCCGACACAAAGGACAGCATGCCCATGGCAGCCATGGCTACGCCGTACATGCCTGCCGCGTAATAGGAGAAGATAATACCCATGCCCAGGATAATGCACGGCGCCATGGTGGACTTCATGCCAAGCGCCAAACCCTGGGTGATAGTCAGCGCCGGGCCCTCGAGGGAGGCCTGCGCCAGGCGGCGGGTGGGCTCAAACTCCGCGGAGGTGTAAAACTCAGCTACCATGCCGATCAGCACACCCGATACCACGCCGATGGTGGAAGCAATCCAGGGAGAGACAAAACCCGCGCCAAAGCCCAGCGTGGTGCGCAGCAAAGAAGCGTCCTGGCCGCCGAACATCGCCCAGGAAACCACAAAGCCGGCCAGGATGGTGACACCCGCGGCCACGTAGGTGGAGGCGTTGAGGTCCTTGTGTGGGTCATCGGACAGCTTGCGGCGCAGCAACAGCGAAGCGATGCCCGCCACACAGGCGATCAGGCCGATGGCCACAAAAATCATCGGGAAGGTAACCAGGCGGTTAAGCAGCTCAGCCGTCATACCAGTGCCCTCGGCCACGGATTTTGAGAACATGTGGTAGGCCAGGATGATGCCCGAGGCAATAGCGCCCACATAGCTTTCCAGCAGGTCAGAGCCCAGCCCGGCAACGTCGCCCACGTTGTCGCCCACGTTGTCAGCGATGGTGGCGGGATTGCGGGGGTCGTCCTCAGGGATGTGGGCCTCGGTCTTGCCAACCAGGTCGGCGCCCATATCAGCCGCCTTGGTGTAGATACCGCCACCCACGCGGTTGAACATGGCCACCATTGAGCAGCCCAGCGCGTAGCCGGACAGCGTCATCGTAAAGGGGTTGATGGCCAGTCCCAGCAGGTTGATGTAGGAAGCCTCGGTCTCAGCCGCCTGGCCCATGCGGATGCCGAAGACATAGTAGACAATGAACAGGCCCAGCAGCGCGAAGCCGCCTACGGACAGGCCCATGACCGAACTGCCCCGGAAAGCCACCTTGACGGTTTCCCCGATGTTGCGGCTTTCCAGCGCGCGGTTGGTGACACGCACATTGGCGTAAGTAGCTGACTTCATACCGATCAGCCCGGCCAGACCGGACATGATGGAACCGATGACAAGCGCCACTGCGGCATGCCAGGTGGTCAGCACAGCCAGCACAGCCGCGACCACCACCACGGTCAGGTAGAGGATCTTGTATTCATAGTTGATGAAAGCATTGGCGCCCACGCGGATAGCGGCGGCGATCTCTCTCATTTGCTCGCTGCCCTCGCTCAGGCGCTTCATGCCAAAGTAGTTGAACGCCGCGAAACACAGCGCCAGGATGGCCGCAAAAAGAACCAACAGAATGATTAGACTCATGATACTTCCTTTCACCGGCTGCGCCGGGGAGGTTTTTCCGCCAAACCATACAGCCGGTTTGGCAAACATCTGCCTGCGCGCCCAAAAAAGCGCGCAGTTCCGTTCATATCTATCATTTCCGCACACAGCGGCTGCATCATGTCAGGGCGGTATTTCTGTTCGTCTCGCACCTGGTGGCGCGTTCTTACAGGCCCCCGCCATGGCCTTGGGGATGGCTGCTGTCAAAAATTCCACAAACCCCCACTAATATCACACGTTAGCGCAAGCCGGGCAGAAAATCAACGAATGCTCGTTCTGTTTTGTTTTTATACTGTTTTTACGCTGTATTCAGGCGGCGCGCCGGATAAATGCGATCAATTTCATCTGCATCCCGCTGTATACAGCTTCTCTTGCCTTCTTCTTCATCCTTGTCGGCACAGGCAATCTGTTTTTGCCTTGGAAGGTGCGCCGATGCGTATACCTTTTGTGCACCGGCCCCTCAAAATCATTCACGTTGATGCTCAAGTTGGTTTTGTATTCCCGGATTCACAAAATCGTCACAAAGCCGTACTGGATAGTATTTGTGGGCTCCCAAAACTGCCCAAAATCGCTAAATCGTTCCTAAAATCGTTCGTCGTCCCCTGAAAATCGTTTCCCCTGAAAATCGTGAAAATCGTTTCCGCCGAGCTTGCATTCTTATCCCGCGCGTGCTATTATATTTTTTGCGGCTCATGGTTGCGCGCCATGAATCCGAGCATTACGCGCCAAGAGGTGAACCCGATGAAGAAAGATATCCATCCCAAGTACGGCCCCGCCACGGTGCGCTGTGTGTGCGGCGAGACCTTTGAGACCGGCTCCATCCGCAAGGACATGCGCGTGGACATTTGTTCCAAGTGCCACCCTTTCTACACCGGCAAGCAGAAGCTGGTGGATACCGGCGGCCGCGTGGACCGTTTCATGCGCCGCTACGGAAAACAGACCGAGGAAGCCTGACAGGATATTTTGCTGCCAGACAGGAGCGCCCTGACACGGGGCGTTTTTTCATCAGCGGCGTCCCGGCAAAACGTATCTGCGCCGCGCCTTTGCACCGGGCGGCAATGGGGGTATAATCCATGCATGGGCAGCCGGACCCGACAGCAAAGCGGGCGGATGGCCAATGGACCTGCCCTTCCGCGAAGGGAAACGGCCGATCGCGGCCTGTGCAGGCGCCGGATGAACCGGGCCGGACCACAGCGCGGCAAGCGGCCCATCCGGGCGTTCATGAGTTAATATTACACAAAAAGGAGTATTGTTTTGCTGACATCCATTGATACAAAAGCTGAAGCCCGCCGCCCGGACATCGGCGGCCAGGCCGTGCTGGACGGCGTGATGATGAAAGCGCCTGACGCCATCGCGGTGGCTGTGCGCCGCGAGAACGGCGACATTCTGGTCAAGCGCGATCCCTATGCGTCCCCCTTCAAGAAGGGCTCCTGGCTGACCTGGCCTTTTGTCCGCGGCTCGGTCAACATGGTGATGATGATGAAACTGGGCATGAAGGTGCTGCAGGACGCGGCTGAGATGACTGGCGCGCTGGAGAATGAAAAGCCCTCAAAGTTTGAGGAATGGCTCAGCAGCAAATTGGGCAAGGGCGCGGACAAGCTCATGATGGGCTTGGCTATGGCGCTGGCCCTGGCGCTGTCCGTGGCCCTGTTTGTGCTGCTGCCCAACCTGCCCGCGCGCGCCATGCGCGATGCCGGCTGCTCCCTGATCGCGGTCAACCTGGTCTCCGGCGCCATACGCATTGTCATCCTGATGAGCTATCTGTACCTGGTCGGGCTGATGCCGGACATGCGGCGCACCTTCCAGTACCACGGAGCCGAGCACAAGGCAGTCTACGCGCATGAGGCGCAATTGCCCCTTACGCCCGAAAACGCCCAGCGCTTCACCACGCTGCATCCGCGATGCGGCACCAGCTTCCTGCTGCTCACCTTCATCCTGTCCATCCTGTTCTACTCGGTGGTGGACCAGGTCATCTTCAACCTGACCGGCTTTGACCTGGCCGCCAACTATCCGGTGCGCGTGCTGTCGAGGCTGCTGCTGCTGCCCATCGTTGCCGGCCTGGGCTATGAAGCGCTCAAGGGCCTGGCGCATGCCAACAACGCGCTCACCCGCGCGCTGCGCTGGCCGGGCATGCAGCTGCAGCGGCTGACCACCCGCCCGCCCACCGATGAAATGCTGGAGGTTTCCATCGCCGCGCTGGAGGCAGCGCTCAACGGCCTGCCCGAGGGGGAGACCACGCCGGAGGGCTATGTCATCCTGACCAAGGCTGCGCCCCAGAACGCGTGAGGGCAGGGGAAGCCCTGCGCCGGGCCGCGCAGCGCCTGGCGCAGGCAGGTGTGCCCGATGCCCGGCATGACGCGCGGGCGCTGCTGGGCGAGGTCATGAACCTGGCTCCGCTTGAGGTTTTGGCAGCGCAGGACAGGCCTCTGGACGAGGCCGGCCAGGCGCGTTTTTTTGACCTGGTCGCCCGCCGCGCCGCGCGCGAGCCGCTGCAATACCTGCTGGGCAGGGCTTACTTCATGGGGCATGCCTTCGCAGTCGCGCCGGGCGTGCTGATCCCCCGGCAGGACAGCGAGGCGCTGGCGCAGCGGGCCCTTGCCCTGGCCGGAAAGGGCGCCCGCATCCTGGATCTGTGTTGCGGCAGCGGCTGCCTGGGCATCAGCCTGAAGCTGGCCCGGCCGGATGCGGAGGTGCACGCCGGGGACATCGCGCCGGAAGCCATCCGGCTGACCCGGGACAACGCGCTGCGCCTGGGCGCGGACATCAGGCTGCGTCAGGGAGACTTGTTTGCGCCCTTTGAGGGGCTGAAGTTTGATGTGATTGTCTGCAACCCGCCCTATGTCCCTACGGATGAACTGCCTCATCTGCAAGCCGAGGTCCGCTACGAGCCTGCCCTGGCGCTGGACGGCGGGCCGGACGGCCTGGCCTTTTACCGCAGGCTGCTCAGCTGCGTGGCCTGCTTCCTGAACCCCGGCGGGCGTTTGCTGCTGGAGGCGGGCGATGGCCAGGCTGACGCGCTTCGCGCGCTGGTACCGCGTGGGTTTGCGCCTCCGCGCGTGCATCCGGACCTGGCCTGTTTGCCGCGCGTGCTTGAAACCGGCTTGCCGGACAGTGTAGAATAATAAGCGATGAACGATTATTTTGAGCGAATTGTTGCCCGCTACGAGGAAGTGGCGATCACCCTGGCGCAGCCGGAGACCATCGCCGACCAGCCGCTTTTTCAGTCGCTGATGCGGGAAATGGCCGATCTGGAGCCCCAGGTAAGCGCCTGGAAAGCCTATCGCGACCTGAAGCAGCAGGAGGCGGATGCCAGGGAGCTGCTGGGCATCCCTGAAATGCATGAAATGGCTCAGGAGGAACTCTCAGAGCTGGAGGAGGCCCTCGCCAGGCAGGAGGAAGCCCTGCAGCTGATGCTGCTGCCCCGGGACGAGGATGATCAGCGCGACGTGGTCATGGAGGTGCGCGCAGGCGCGGGCGGCGAGGAAGCCGCCCTGTTCGGCGCGCTGCTGTTGCGCATGTACACCCGCTATGCTGAGCGTTCCGGTTTTGAGGCCAGCCTGGTCAGTATCTCCGAAAGCGACATCGGCGGCGTGCGCGAAGCCGTGTTCACCATTTCCGGGCGCGGCGCCTTCAGCCGCCTCAAGTATGAATCCGGCGTGCACCGCATCCAGCGCGTCCCCACCACCGAGGCCTCCGGCCGCATCCATACCTCCACCGCCACCGTGGCCGTGCTGCCGGTGTTGGAGGATGTGCAGGTGGATATCAACCCGGGCGATCTGCGCGTGGATGTCTACCGATCCTCGGGCAAGGGCGGCCAGCATGTCAACACCACCGACTCAGCCGTACGCATCACCCACCTGCCCACCGGGCTGGTGGTGGCCTGCCAGAATGAGCGCAGCCAGATCAAAAACCATGAAACCGCGCTGAAGCTGCTCAAGCTGCGCCTGTATGAGCGCATCCGGGAGGAGCGTGACGCCGCCTATGCCGACCACCGCAAAAACCAGGTGGGCACCGGCGACCGTTCCGAGCGCATCCGCACCTACAATTTCCCACAGGGCCGGGTGACAGACCACCGTATCGGGCTGACGCTTTACCAGATCGAGCTCATCCTCGATGGCGACCTGGATCCGCTGATCGAACCCCTGGCCATCGCCGCGCAGCAGGAGCTGCTCAGGCAGGAAATGGCTTAACGTTCGCGTTGTATAAGTGAAGGCGCGGAAAAGCCTGCGCCACGGAACCCCTGCTTTGTCATTGATGTCCCCGGGAAGCCCGGCATGCCCGGGTGATGTTCACCCCTGACCGCCTGTCAGCCCGGGCGCGCCCCGGCAATGGAGGACCCATGCAGCCAAGACAACCCATGAACAACGTCCAGCGGCGTATCCTTGTGCTGTCGCTGGTCATCATCATCCTGCTGGCAGCCCTGTATTTCCTGTTCTTCGGCGACAGCCCGCCCGTCAGCCTCAGCCGGCCCACAGCCTCGCCGGAGCCCACCTTTGCCACGGTGATTGACGCGCTGGAAAACCTGCCCTCCCCCACGCCATCGCCCAGCCCAACGCCCAGCCCTGTGCCGCCGCCCACCGCCACCCCCACGCCCACCAGGATCCCGCCGCCTGAGGTCATCACCAGCCTCAAAAAGGGCGCGAAAGGCACGGATGTGGTCAACCTGCAGGCGCGGCTGATTGAGCTGGGCTACCTCAGCTCCGGCTCCAACGACGGCGACTATGGCTCGGGTACCGAGGCCGCGGTCAGGGCCTTCCAGCAAGCCAACGGCCTCAAGGCCGACGGCATCGCCGGCAAGGACACCCAGACCAGGCTGTTCAGCGACCAAGCGGTGCGCAAGCCTCAATAGCCATCTGCTGACGGCTTCAATTCCCATCCCGGTATCGCGCGCACACGCGTTGCCGGAGTGCCCACCTGAAGTTCTTCATAGTTTCTCAACGCGATTCTTTCGCGATTCTTTACCATCTTCATAGATCGGGCATCTTGTCCCCGTCATCCCGATACGTTACAATCAAACTGCCCATCAAGGGCCTGATTGTCATGTCTGGAGGTGAGCGGAATGCAGCCAACCCATCCGGCGGCGCTGGACATGCGCCTGCGTTATTTGCGACAACTGTCCAAGGAATATCCCACCCAAAAGGCAGCCGCCGCGCGCATGGTATCGCTGAAAACCTGGATGCGCCTGCCCAAGGGCACGGAGTACTTCTTCTCCGACCTTCATGGCGAGCACAAGGGTTTTTTGCGCATGCTCAAAAGCGCCTCGGGCACCATCCGCGACAAGATCGAAACGCTGTTTTCCGGCACGCTGTCCAAAAAAGACCGGGATGAGCTGGCGCAGCTGATTTATGAGCCTGAGGCCATGCTGCGCCACATGCAGCGCGAGGGCATGCTGAGCGAGGAATGGTACTACCTGTCCATCACGCGGCTGGTCATGGTGTTCAAGGCCGTGTCCGCCAAGTACACGCGCTCCATGACAGAGCGCGTCATTCCCGAGGATTTCCGCGGCGCGATCAATGAGCTCAGCTACAAGGATGAGGACGAGAGCCGGGCGCAGTACCACTACGGCGTGGTACGCGCCATCCTGGATACCGGCATCGCCGGCGCCTTCATCAACTCCCTGTGCGACGCCATCCGCAGGCTGTGCGTGGCGCGGCTGTACATCATCGGCGACATCTATGACCGCGGCGCCCACCCGGACCTGATCATGGATGAGCTGATGGCCTTCCAGAAGGTGGACCTGCTCTGGGGTAACCACGATATCCACTGGCTTGGCGCAGCCCTGGGCAATCCCGCGCTGATTGCCGGGGTCATCCGCCAGGGCATTTCCTACAACACCTTTGACCTGTTTGAGGATGGCTACGGGCTCAACCTGCGCCCGCTGTCCGTCTTTGCCAACGAGGTGTACGCGAATGATCCCTGCCTGGCTTTCCGCCCCAAGGGCCAGTTCAACATCAACCTCTTTGACACGGTGGACCCGGACCTGGGCGCCCGCATGCAAAAAGCCATGGCGGTCATCCAGTTCAAACTGGAGGGACAATTGCTGCGCCGGCGTCCGGAATACGGGATGGGCAGCCGGGACCTGCTCAGCCGCGTAAACTATGAAAAGGGCACCGTCATGATTGACGGCAGGGAGTACCCCCTCAAGGACAGCCACTTCCCCACCGTTGACCCCAAGAACCCCCTGCGGCTAAGCCCCGGGGAGGAGGAGCTGATGAAAGCGCTCACGGCTTCCTTCCGCCATGGCGCACGCCTGCAGCGTCACATGCGTTTTTTCATCAGCCACGGAAGGCTTTACCTCAAGCGCAACGGTTTGCTGCTGTACCACGGCTGCGTTCCCATGACACCGGAGGGCGAGTTTGCCCGGTTCACCGTGGACGGCAGGACGCTCTCGGGCGCCGCGCTGTTTGACTATATCCAGGACAAGGTGCGCGATGCCTGGTACCTGGAATATGACAGCGAAGCCCAGGTAGCCGCGCGCGATTTTCTGTGGTATCTGTGGTGCGGGCCGCTGTCGCCCATCTTTGGCAAGGATCGCATGGCCACCTTCGAGCGCGCGCTGATTGAGGACAAGGCCACCCACAAGGAGGTCATGAACCCCTATTACAATCATATGGAAAACGAAGCCGCCTGCAAGAAGATCCTGACCGCCTTCGGGCTGGATCCGGATACCGGCCACATCGTCAACGGTCATGTGCCTGTCAAGCTCAAGCGCGGCGAATCCCCGGTCAAGGGCGGGGGGCGGCTGTACATGATCGATGGGGGCATTTCAAAGGTCTACCAAGCCACCACCGGCATCGGCGGCTACACGCTGATCTTCAACTCCCACTCCTTTGCCCTGGCCCAGCATCCGGTGTGGGACAACCTGGAGGAGGAGCTGTTTGACAGCCCCATCCTGCAAGTGGTGGAGCGCCTGCCCCAGCGGATGACCACCGCGCAAACCGATGCGGGGCAGCAGATGGCTCTTGAGATTAAGGATCTGGAGGCCCTGGTGGCCGCCTACCGCTCAGGCCAATTGGATGAGGGCGAGGGCGGCGGAGAGATCTTCGACCCGGGCAGCGCCATGTATCAGGGCACAGGCGCCCCTGAGGCCTGATACTGATGTAAAGCTTTTATTGCATCCAAAGCGATGAGGGATTTTATTGGCCTGCAGGAAAGGAAACCGATGGCGTAGCTTTAGCTGCGTTGAGGTGACACAGCAGGGCGATCAAAGGCCCGGCGCGACGATGCAATAAAGATTGGAATAGCGTGTAAATACATTTTCATCCCCTATTTGTGTCGCTCCATGCGACATGGTTTTTAGTAAGAGCACAGCGCTCCGCGCGGGAAGCCTTCCGCCGGGAGGAATCAAAGCGGCCTGACGCGCAGGATGTTCCCGCATTGTCCGGCGATAGAAAAAGCCGGCCGGCATTTGACCATTCAGCAAAGGAGTACTAACATAGAAGCTGCGTCAGCCAGGCGCATGACGCGGAACAGCTCGAATTGACCGTGCCTGCCGCGCGCGGGTCCGGATTGGACGATTCCCCGGCCCGGCGAATGAGCTGGCTTTCCAAACGATTATTAAACAGGAGGATATCCGGCATGACCATCGCGTTTATCGGCATTGGCGTCATGGGCATCTCCATGGCGCGAAATTTAATGAAACAAGGGCACAAACTTCGCGTATACACCCGCACCGCGTCCAAGGCCGCGCCGCTCGTCAGCGAGGGCGCTGAGCAGTTTGACAACATCCGCGACTGCGTGCAGGGCGCAGAAGCCGTCATAACCATCGTGGGGTTCCCCAAGGATGTGGAGCAAGTCTACCTGCATAAGGGCGGCATCCTGGACAGCGCGCAAAAAGGCGCCCTGGTGATTGACATGACCACCACCAGCCCGAAGCTCTGGGAGGGCATCGCAAAGAAAGCGCGTGAGAAGGGCCTGCGTCCGCTGGACGCCCCGGTTTCAGGCGGCGACAGCGGCGCCAAAGCAGGCACCCTGGCCATTATGGTGGGCGGGCTGGAGGAGGATTTCAAAGCCGCTTATCCGCTGTTTGAGGCCATGGGCAAGAACATTATCCTGGAGGGCGGCGACGGCGCCGGCCAGCACACCAAAATGACCAACCAGATCGCCCTTGCGGGCTGTCTGACGGGCGTAGCCGAAGCCATCCGCTATGGCGAGGCCGCCGGGCTGGATCTGACGTTGATGCTGGACACCATTTCCACCGGCGCCGCCGGCTCCTGGCAGATGAGCAACAACGGACGCAAGATGGTTTCCGGCGACAATGCCCCGGGCTTCTTCATCAAGCACTTCATCAAGGACCTGGCCATCGCGCAGGAAGAATGCGAGCAGCGTGAGCTGAACCTGCCCATCCTTAAGAAGACCTTGAAAATGTATCAAAAGATGGAAGAGGACGGCAAGGGCGATCTGGGCACCCAGGCGCTGATCGACCTGTACCGCGGGAAGTGATCTCCGGAACACTTGCGGATGGATCACAGCAATGTAAAACGGATGGATCATCGAGCTTGATCCATCCGTTTTTTGTGTCGCCTGTCTGTCAGCAAAGGCGCAGTTTTAATACTGAACGGATACTGAACGAATGAGCAAACGCGCTGATGGGGCGAGGATTTTTGATGGCTGCGCTAAGCTGAAGCCTACGCCAAATGAAAGAGGCAACGCGCAGTGGCAAAAAGACCGCCCCATCGAAGCATTTTATGATTGAGTTCAGTATGAGCCTTCACCGTGCAGCAACGGGCTTGCTATTCGGCGCCGCCCGCCATGCTCTGCAGCATCTCTTCGTTAATTTCCTGATAGCTCATGCCGTCCCAGGCCGCAGCCGCGTCTGAGAACGCCGTGTTCACGCCATAGGTATAGTAGCTGGCCAGCATCTGCACCACGATGACCGCGCTGTCGCCCTGCAGCGGCACAGCCTGGTCAAAGGGCAGGGAGGAGCCCTCCAGCTTGCTTAGGGAGATTGATTCCGCGTCCGCAAAGGCCTGCCAGGTCCGGTAGCGCAGCAGGCAGGCTGTCTCGCCGTTCTTCTCCAGGCTCACGCGCACCGTGCCGTTGGAAACAGTGATGACCGCGCTGCCCACGTTCAGCGAATCGGGCGTGACCAGCGGGAAGGCATAGGTAGCGTTCACGGTCAGGTCCAGCCAGATGGCCCGCACATCGCTGCCGCCCAGCGCCGGGTTGGCCTGGCTGGCCAGCGGCCCGAAGGCAAAGGTGCGCTGCTCCTGCTTGATGCCGTTGGGCACATAACTTTTCGTCTTGGCATGCTGATGGCATACGGTGCAGGTGGTAGCCTCCTTGGTGGGCTGGCGAAGATCGCCCGTCTGGATAACGAGCCAGATCTCATCGGAGGTATGGGGCAGCTTGTCCACCTTTCGTTTCTCTACCCGGCCGCAGTCACCGCAGGTGCGTGTCTCCTCCCCAAACGCGGTGCAGGTAGGCGCCGTTGTCACCACCCAGGCTCCCATGTTCTGGTGGCCGGCGGGTTGGGCCGAACCCAGCGCGGGCACAGACTGGGTATCAACATTGCCGCAGCGCGTGCAGGTGCGTATCCTGGTGCCTGCAACGGAGCAGGAGGGATCGACCTCGGGCTTCCAGTTACCATAGCTGTGCCCCAATTTTGCGATCGTTTCCGTCTCCTCGTGACCGCACAAGGAGCAGATTTTCTTTCTGCTGCCATCATCTGTACAGGTAGGATCCTGTACGCCCATCCAGGGACCGAACTGATGCTGCAGCTTCGGAACCGTTTCCGACTCCTCGTGACCGCACAAGGAACAGATTTTCTTTCTGGTGCCGGCAGCATTGCAGGTGGGGTCCGGGCTGCCTATCCAGGGACCGAACTGGTGCTGCAGCTTGGGGACAGTACGGGTGACCGAGTGACCGCAGCGCAAGCAAAACTGGATCTCCTTACCGTCGTGGGTGCAGTCAGCCACCTGACCTGCGACCGGATTCCACGGGCCAAAGGTGTGGCCCAGCGGATCGATTGCGCGGGTCTGGGTCATGGTAGCGCAGGTCTTGCAATAGGTCTTCTCCACACCGGGGTTGTCGCAGGTAGGCGGCGTGGTTATATGCCAGCCAACAATATCATGCGGCAGCTTGCTCAGGGCACGGGTCTCAGAGGCGCCGCAGCGCTCGCACGTGCGCTTCTCCTGACCTTCCGCTGTGCAGGTGGCCGGGGTGACTACTGACCAGTTGCCCCATTTATGGCCCAGGGCCGCCGGCTTGTTGTAGTCATACTCTACAGCCGAACAGCCATCCTTCGTGCAGTTGCGCACGCTCATGCCATTTTCGGTACAGGTGGCAGCTTTAAGTTCGCTCCAGTCACTCCATTTGTGCGTGTGCTCCCCTGCGGACATCGAGAGCAGGCCCGACAGCATCGCCAAAACCAGCAGGATGCCGAGAAATCTTTGCTTCTTGTTCATACTTCTCCCTTTCTTATTCACATGTTGTTATCACCGGGGGCCGCTCCTTGCCGCGGCTTCTGTCCCAATAATAACAGCCCCTAAAAGGGGCTGTCAAGAAATCATGGACATTATTCTATTATTCTAACGAGGTAAATCCTACAAGCCGCGTCAGCCCTTCAATGTCTGAGCCAAAGCGGGGAAATCCGCCAGGCACTGGGCATCGCCCGGCAGCAGGGTCAGACGGAATTCACGCGGCTGCCTGAGGTACAGCCTGTCCTTTTCCAGCGGCTCCGGCCCACAGGAATTGCTGCCCAGGGGGCCCATGGCGCTGTCCAGCAGCACCTGGGTGAAATCCCCCTCGGGCAGCTCATGGCTGTGACGGGCCGCCTGCGCCTGCGCGGGCGTATAGTGATGGGCGCTGAAAGAAAAACCGTCAGCGCCGGCAATGATCAGGCCCTGGCCGGAGAGGGCATGGATCATCACGCAAGCGGTGTCCTGATGGGCGCCATTCTCCTGCGGGTAGATATAGGGCTCGTGCGTATCCCGCACAGCGGCCGCGTAGCGGCCGAAAAAAGCGCCGGTCTTCATGTCCGGATAGCTCTCATGCGGCCCGCGGCCCAGCCAGAGCAGGCGGTCAAACGCGCGGGGCATCTGAAACTTGAGCCCAAGCCGCGGCAGGTAGAGGTCCGCCGGCAATTCGCCCGGCACAAAGCGCGCCTTGAGCTCTACCCGGCCATCCCTTTGGAAGACAAACTCCTGTTCCAGCGTCAGGATGGGCCGCAGCGACTTGGGGGCAACCACGGTATCCACCAGCACGCTCAGGCTGTCCTCTCCCTGGGCCGCCTCAAAGCGCGTCAGGCGCAGCAGCGGCTTGTCCAGCCCGCGCGCTTCCCAACGCCGGGCCATGCCGGCCCAGCCGCGGTCATTGTCAGTGGTGGCGCGCCAGAGATTGGCGCAAAGCGGCTCCTTCAGCAGCTGGGTACCGCCCAGTGTGATGCCGGACAGGCCCTTGCCCGCGCGGGTAAAGGTATATTCAGCCCGGCTGGCGCTGACACGGATTTCCTGATCGTTTTGCCAGAGCGCCAGTCTGACCATCGGCAGGCTGGCCCTGCGGGGCGCGTAACCCAGCGCCAGGGGCAGCTGCTCCCTGGCAATCACATGCCCCGGGAGCGCCCAGTCGGGCTGGTCAATAAAGGAGAAAGCCAGACGCAGGAAGCTGCCCTGCGGGTACTCGCCCAGGGGCAGGGAGACCGTCACGCTGCGCCCGGGCGCGCCTTTGAGCCTCCGGCAGCCGCGCGCGAAACGCTCGCCATCCTTTTCAACCTGCCAGCGCATTTCCAGACGGTCCAGACTGGTAAAGTCAAACAGGTTGTTCAGCGTGATCTTGCCGGCCGCCTCGTCCCGGAGCCGCGCGCGTACCGGGCGCAGCACATGGCGGTACTCCAGAAGCCCGGTATGCGGGCTGCGGTCAGGATACATCAGCGCGTCCACGCAGAAATTGCCGTCATGGGGAAATTCGCCAAAGTCCCCGCCATAAGCCCAGTAGGGCCTGCCATCCGGCGTGTGCTGCAGGATGCCATGGTCCACCCACTCCCACACGCATCCGCCAATCAGCCGGTCATGGGCGTAGATGACCTGCCAGTAATCCTCCAGGTTGCCCGGGCCCAGGCCCATGGCATGGGCGTACTCGCACAGGAAGAAAGGCTTTTTGCCCTTTTCCCTGCCGTACTTGATGAGGTTGGGGATGGAGGTATACATCTGGGAAACCATGTCCGCGGTCTGCGCCTGCTCGTCGCGCTCATAGTGGATGGGGCGGGAGCTGTCCAGCCTGCGCATGGCTTCAGCCATCACCGCGTGATTGACGCCGTAGCCAGCCTCGTTGCCCAGGGACCAGAAGATGACGCTGGCGTGGTTGCGGTCGCGCTGCACCATGCGCACGCCCCGGTCGATGAACTGCTTCTGCCAGGCGGGGTCCGTGGCAATCAGGTCGTAGCTGTCAAAGCGGTTGACGCCGTGGCATTCCAAATCCGCCTCATCCACCACATACAGCCCCAGCTGGTCGCAAAAATCCAAAAAGCGCGGGTCCGTGGGATAATGGGCGGTGCGCACGGTATTCATGTTATAGCGTTTCATCAGCAGCGCGTCCTGATACAGCGTCTCCAGCGGCATCGCGGCGCCCAGGGTGTCGTGGGTGTCATGCCGGTTAACGCCCTTGAGCTTGACCGCCTTGCCGTTGATCATTAGCCGGCTGCCGGCGATTTCCACCCTGCGGAAGCCCACCCGGAAGGCTTCTGCCTGGCCCGTGATCTCCGCCAGCACGGTATACAGCCTGGGCGTCTCCGCGCTCCAGGGGCTGATGCCCTCCAGGGTAAAATCCGCGATTGCCTCGCCCTGGTCAGCCTTGACAGCGGCCCGGGCAAGCGGCTGATCGCCATCCAGCACGGTAAACTTTACGCTGACATCGCCGCGGACCAGCGCCCTGGCCTTGAGCGTGCCGGTGGTGTTGTCCTCCAGCAGCCCGGCGTCCAGGATGACATCCTCGATACGCTCCCTGCCAAAGCTTATCAGCAGCACATCGCGGAAAATGCCATTCAGCCGCCACTTGTCCTGGTCCTCCAGGTAGCTGCCGTCAGACATCTGGAAAACCAGCGCCAGCAGCTCGTTCTCGCCATCCTCGCGGACAAATTCGCTGATGTCAAAGGAGGCGGCCAGATGGGGCGTCTTGGAAAAACCAGCGTACTGCCCGTTGATGTACAGATAAAAACAGGAGTCCACCCCCTCAAAGCGCACCCGGGTCTGCCGTCCCAGGAAGACCTCCGGCAGGGTAAAGCGGGTGCGGTAAACGCCGATGGGGTTCTCGTCAGGCACATGGGGCGGGTCATAGGGAAAGGGAAAATTGACATTGGTGTATTGCGGTTTGCCCCAGCCCTGCATCTGCCAGCAACCGGGCACCACGATACGCCCGGGCGTCTCCAGCGCGGCCGGGTCCGCGGGGATCTCGCGCGGGCCAGCCAGCAGGGCAAACTCCCAGGTGCCGTTCAGGCACAGGCAAAAGGGCGATACCCGTGAAAAACTCAGCGCGCCCGCCGCGTCCGGATGGGGCACCAGGGTAGTCGTCATGGGCAGCCGGCGGTCCGCCACCACGGTCAGATCCCGGTACTCAGTGCGTATAAACATATTTCCTCCTGTGTTCCGGCAGCGCGCCGGCATATTTTCATGATGTCCTTTTTATTCTATCGGAAGCACCGGGCTGTGTAAAGGCCGGCGGCCACAAGCCGCGGCTTGGGCGCGCCGGATTGCCAAACAACAGGCAATATGTTGGGCGGAACTGTGAGAAATCAAGGATCGTCAAGAAAAAGTCAGAGGATTTATGAAGCAAAAACATCCTGCCTTGGCGGGATTTATCCCACCGGAGAAGAACAGATATATTCTGTGAGAATACGACAAGATATCATGAGCGCGGTTACCCAAACCAAGGTTCAGATCCTCATACGGACCGGCTTGGCATACGCCTTGTTCACTCAGCCCGCTTCACTTTATAATTTCTTCATCTTCATCTTGCCTGCAGCCAGCGTCAGCGCCAGCATAACGATGTACAGGCAGCCGATGGTGACAAAGACGGCCGGCCAGCCGAAGGTATCCTTGACAAAGCCGAAAACGCTGGCCTGCAGGGCCGCGCCCATGTAGACAGCCCAGTCAAACACGCCGGCCACGGTGGAGGAGAACGCGCGGCCGCCGATATCGCCGGCAACCGCCCATACAACACCAGTGACCATGCCTGAAACGCCCACGAAAAAGAGCATCATTGAGGCCAGCGGCTGCGTGCGGATCAAGGGGAAGGTGATCATGCCAAGAAAGGTGACAACGGCTGCCAGGGCCATCATGGGCTCGCGCCTGCCCCTAAAGACCTTATCGGTGATCAGCGGGAAAACGAACATCGCGCAGGCCTGGCCAACGGGCAGAAGGATGGCGCTGAAAATGCCCTCCTTGATGGAAAGGCCCATGGATTCGGTAAAATACGTAGGCACCCAGGTGAGCAGGCCATAGCAGCCCACGCCCGCGATGGCGGAGATCAGGCAGAAGGCAAGAACCTTGGGCTCGGAGAAAAACACCTTGTAGGGGTAGAGATAACCTTTCCTTTTGATCTCGGCGCTGAGCGCGGCGTCGCGCGCGGCGGCTTCCCGATCCTCTTCTTCAAAGGGCTCAAGGCCGATGTCCTCAGGCTTCGTCTTGAAGAAAACCGCAAAGACAGCGAGCATCAGCCCCAAGGGGACCACAGGATAGCGGAAAGCGGCGCGCCAGCCCCATTCGGGGTTCATGTCCATGCACAGGAGGACGCTCAGGTAGGTGACGATCTGCGCCAGGCCGGAGAACGCCGTGGCAAGGCCGGTGGCGAAGCCGCGCTCCTTCTTGGGCCACCATCTGTTGAGCACGCCTACGCCGTTTGGCCACACCATCGACTGGCAAAAGCCGTTGAGGCCCCACAAGACGGCGATAACGGGAATGGAATGCTGGAAAGAGATGACTACATTAATGAGGACCGATGCCGCCACGCCCAGCATGATGGATCTTTTGTGGCCAAGATGCGCGCCCAGGCTGCCGTTGACCAGTTGGCCAAAGGCATAGCACCAGAAAAGCGCCGAGGACACCATGCCCATGGCGGAGGTGGTGGAACCAAGGCCCTCGGCCATCTGCGTCATGACAAGGTTGATATTCTGCCTGCCGTTATAGAGGAACAGATACGTCAGACCGAAGCTGAGCAGCATCTTCCAGGCATATTCCCTGAAACGGGAATACTCGAAAACCGTGTATCCGCAAGTGTTTTCCCTGCCTGCTCTCAATGACGCTTCTCCTTGTACACCCTTCTTTTTTCTACATAAAGCTTAAATTTGGTACTTGATCTCCTTGCTGTACGCAGCGCTGCCCTTGGTTCGCGGGCCATTGCGCTGCACTTCCCGCCATTCTTCCTCCCAGGCCAGCATGGCGGCTGACGGCAGCCTGGCTTCCCTGCGGCCAAAGAAGCGCAGGCGGAAGTCCTCCGCCATCGCGGCATTTTCCTCAATCAACACCGCCGGCGCTGCCTCCATGGCGTAGGCGCGCATCGCCACGCCCTCCCCCTGCGCCAGGCGCTGAAGCTTCGGGAAGTAATGCTTCAGCAAAAACTGTCCATAGGCAGTTTGCCGCAGCGTGCCGTAGCAGCGGTAATGCCGCCTGTATTCGTCATCCGTCGCTTCCACCGGAATCGTATGGCCTTGTTTGACCGCCTCGATAATGGCGCCGGTTTTGTTGGCCGCGGCCAGGCAGATAGTAAACAGGTGCGGGAAAAAGCCGCATTCCCTGATACCGTGCACATCGCTTGAGCCCACCACAGGGATTTGAACCCCTTGGGCGCGCAAATCGTTCCACATGGCCAGAGAAAGATTGCACCCCGCCTGTCCCATGCCGCCCAGCAGCTCATACGCGTCAAACTTGCCGCTCCTCAGCAGAAGATGGGTCAGCGGAAGATCCACATTGTACATCTGCGTGGATTCGACCCGCCAGTAGGGATGCGGAAAAATCGCCAGCCCGCCGGCCTCATGGATCTTGTCCACCGCCCACATGGTCTTGCCGTAGCGCTCGCGGTATTCCTGCGGAATGTGTCCAGGCAGGGCGGCAAGATAAGCCTCCGCTTCTTTTTCATAGGCTTCGCGGTTGTTCAGATAGAATTCCGCCACGCTCTTTTCCCCGCCCACATGCACAACATGCACCGGAATGCTGGGCGGATGCACCTCCTCGCCGGGCACCCGGGTCAGCCCCATGCGCACCCCCGCGAAGGTTTGGTCAATTTCCTCACCGGGGTAAAAGCGGTTGTGATCCGTCAAGGCAAAAAAATCATATCCCTGCTCACGGTAATGTCCCGCCAGCGCAGCGGGGTCACGCCTGCCGTCCGAACGGATGGAATGGGAATGAAAATCCCCTTTGTATGGCGTCAGCGCGTACCAGTCCTCATACAGAGAGTATACGGCCATTTTCTGAATCTCCTGCCCGTCCCGGGACAGGATGATCAGATGCTCCATTTCCCCCGGAAACACATGCTCAAACCGGAGAGCGCCACCGCGCGCTTCGACCGCCAGCAGATCATATTGGGAGGGGAGGTAGTAATTGTCCTCATCCGCTGACACATGGATGATTTTCAGCTGATAAACAGTGTTCTCCGCGAATATGAATGCTTTCTCGTTGGCGGTGACCGTCATTTCCACCCTTGTGCCGGCAGGGACCACGGAAGGCCAAACGCTGTAATTCTCCGGTGCAGGAAGCATATGAACCCACCTCTTCTTTTCTTTTTTATTCTCTCACTGTTGTCCCGGCGCCCCGCCGGAATGACGCGACGCCTGCCGCTGAGGCGCCGGGCCCTTTCCTTGATAAGCAGCGGACAAAGCCTGAAAGATGAACATTCCCACAGTGACGCTGCCGCGAGGCATACGCTTGTATGGGCCGCCCCCGGCGTCCGCAAGCGCAGGGATGTATGCGCGGCTTATTCTGCCAGCAGGTGTGCGCGTTGTCAATCACAGAATCAATCTCGCAAGTGTTAACACAAGACGGAAATGCCGTACCTGTTGAATCATTCGAATGGAGATGGTTCAATATATATGATGGCCTTATGCGGTTCTGCGTTTCGGCGTTTGTCATGATCAGCGGAGTGTTTTTCTTGACCCAAAAAAGAGATTCTTTAACATTTATTTTGAAATAATCGGATTCACAACGCTGTTATTCAATCCGATCATCTCACCAAACCTCAAAGCATGGCCGGCCCGGCTGTTGTAAAACCCGGCGGTTTCCAATAGAATCTACCAATATGCGATAGTTTGCATATTTACAAAAGGCTCCCCAAGACTTTACAGTAAGCATGTGCAGGGCCCGGCACTGACAAAACAAGTGAAGGAGGATGCTCCGATGACGGCTCTCTTCCGGAAAACCAGTCACCCCGCCCGCCGGATTACCATTTTGGGTCTGGGCATCGGCCTGTACGTAGCCATGAGCCTGGCGCTGCAAGTCCCCTTTTTTGAAAACTTCTACCTGTGTCTGGGCTATACCGTTCTGGTGGTCTTTTGTTGCTTCTTCGGCCCCGCTGCCGGCGCCATGGTAGGCACCCTGGGCTGCGTCCTGCACTGCCTTGCCATCAATGGCATGCGGGGCATGCCGGGCTGGGCCCTGGGAAACCTGTTCACCGGTGTTGTGCTGGGCCTGCTGTTGCCCCATGCCCTGAAAAAGCCGCTGACCATTCCCAAAATCGCGGCAACTGCCCTGATCATGGTGGCAAGCATGGCCATCGCCATGTTTGGCATCAAGTCCTTCACCGAGGTGGTGCTCTACGGCCAGCCCATGTGGGCCAGGATGGCGAAAAACTCCTACGCCTTCATTGCCAACAGCGTGGCTTTGCTGATGAGCATCCCCCTTGTCGCAGCCCTCAGAGCCGCGGCGCCGGTAAAGGAGTGGTTCAAGCCCCGTTCCGGGGACAAATAAAAAGATGATTCAAGCAACCAGGAGGATTACCGATGAACGATTATCATTTTGGCAACCGGCTGCTCTGCCTGCGTGAAAAGCTGGGGCTTTCCCAGGGACAGCTGGGCAAGCTGATCGGAGTCAGCAATAAATCGATCTCCAAATGGGAAACCGGCGCCGCAAAACCCGGGGTGGATACCCTGAACAGGCTGGCCTTGGCCCTGCAGGTGTCCGTGGATGAATTGATGCAGCCCACCGCCGCGGACAAGCAGATCTCCCGGATCGTGATCACCGGCGGGCCCTGCGCCGGCAAAACCACCGCCCTGAGCTGGATCCAAAACGCCTTCTCGGAAAAGGGCTACCAGGTGGTCTTCGTGCCGGAAACCGCCACCGAGCTGATCTCCGGCGGCGCCGCCCCCTGGCTGTGCGCGGAAGGCAAGCATTTTCAAACCGGGCTCATCCGCTTGCAGCTGGCCAAGGAAGAGGCCTTTGCCTATATCGCCGGCAAGATGTCCGCCGGAAAAATCCTCCTGGTCATGGACCGGGGCGCCCTGGACAACAAGGCGTACATGAGTCCCCTGGATTTTCAATACGTGATGCAGACCCTGGGCACTAACGAGGTGGCGCTGCGGGATCATTATGACGCGGTGTTCCACCTGGTGACCGCCGCCAAGGGCGCGGAGGAGTTTTACACCCTGGCGAACAACCAGGCCCGGACAGAAACGCCTGAGCAGGCAGCAGCCCTGGATGACAAGCTCATCGCTGCCTGGACAGGGCATCCCCACCTGCGCATCATCGACAACAGCACAGATTTCAATAAAAAGATGCTGCGCCTGCTTGCAGAGATTTCCTCCTTTCTGGGTGAGCCCGAACCGCTGGAGGTGGAGCGCAAGTTTTTAATCCAGATGCCTAATCTGCGCAAGCTCGAGCAGCTGCCCGCCTGCACCAGGGTGAACATTGTGCAGACTTACCTGAAAAGCACCGCGGATGAGGAGGTTCGCGTCCGCCAGCGGGGCAGCGACCGGCACTTTATCTATTTCAAAACCATCAAGCGGGCGGTTTCACACGGGAAACGGGTGGAAGTGGAAACCCGCCTGAACCAGGAAGAATACCTGCAGCACCTGATGCAGGCCGACCCGCAATACCGGCAGATTCAAAAAACCCGCTACTGCCTCAGCAGAAACGGCACCTATTATGAGATTGACATTTATCCTCAGCTTGATGACCGGGCCATCCTGGAGGTCGAGCTGCGGGATGAGCATCAGCCGGTCTCCATCCCCAAGATGTTCAAGGTGATCCGGGAGGTCACAGGGGAGGAGGCCTATCTCAACCGCAACATCGCCAAACACGGCTTTCCGGAGGTTGAAAAAAAGTAGGTCAGGAATTATCCTGGCCTGGTGTCCAGTTGTTTCGGATACCGGTACAAAGCCTCGCACCGGTATCAAACAGCCTAGTTTCCCATGCAAATCTCATAAAGGTTCCCTGCCATCAAGACCGGGGACGGTTTCCCGGAATCCCGTTCATCCCGGAAGCAGGGAGCCAACAGCAGTTATGCAAGCCTTGGATGGTATTTGCCGTCCCGGCAGGCGTCCGGTAACGCCGGTTGCTGTATCCGCTATGGGAAATATGCCTTGTCAAGCCATCCACGGCACAGGGAGTTATACCCCCAAAGCGCGCTTGTTTACCTTGTGAAGCCCGGTGTGATATACTGCAGTGTGTAGAATTGTATGTATGGAGGGGTCATGGCGCTGATCGACCTGATTTCCGCGAAGAAATTTTCCCGTGAGCTGTCCACGGCGCAGCTGCGTGAATTCGCCGCGGCCGCGGCGGATCCGGCCACGCCGGATTACCAGCTGGCGGCCATGCTGATGGCGATCCGCCTAAACGGCATGACGGAGCGCGAGACGGCGGAATTGGCCATGGCCATGGCGCAGACCGGCGACATGCTTTCCCCTGAGGTGGGCGGCGTGCCGGTGGACAAGCATTCCACCGGCGGCGTGGGCGATACCACCACCCTGGTGCTGGTGCCGCTGGTGGCGGCCTGCGGGGGCAAGGTGGTCAAAATGTCCGGGCGCGGGCTGGGGCATACCGGCGGCACCATTGACAAGCTGGAGAGCATCCCGGGCTTTCGCGCCGAGCTGCCCGAAACGGACTTCCTGCGCATTGTGCGGGAAGTGGGCTGCTGCGTGGTGGGCCAAACCGGGGAGCTGGCCCCGGCGGACAAGCGGCTCTACAGTCTGCGGGACGTCACCAGCACCGTGGATTCCATCCCGCTGATCGCCTCCTCCATCATGTCCAAGAAGCTGGCGGGCGGCGCCCGGGGCATCGTGCTGGATGTCAAGCTGGGCTCAGGCGCCCTGATGAAGACGATGGAAGACACGATGGCCCTTGCGCGGCTGATGTGCGCCATCGGCCGCCACAACGGCCGGCAGATGGCCGCGCTGATCACCGGCATGGATGAGCCGCTGGGCAGCCAGGTAGGCAATGCCCTGGAGGTGGAGGAGGCCATCCGCGTCCTGTCCGGCCGGGTAACCGGCCCGCTAAAGACAGTGTCCCTGGCGCTGGGCGCGCAGATGCTGGTATTGGGCGGAACCGCGCCTGACAAGCAGGCAGCGTGGGCGATGCTGGAAGCCGCCCTGCGGGAAGGCCGCGGGCTGGCCAAGTTCAGGCAGATGATCGCCGCCCAGGGCGGGGATGCCCGGGTATGCGACGATCCAGGGCTCCTGCCGCAGGCCGCTGTCAAAACGCCGCTTTACGCGCGGGGGAACGCGTATCTGGCCGGCATCAATACCGAGAGCGCCGGCCTGGCCGCCCAGGTGCTGGGCGCGGGGCGGCTGAGAAAAGAGGATGTGATCGACCCCTCAGCCGGGTATATTCTCAAGAAGCGCGTTGGCGATTATGTGCGCGAAGGCGAGGAGATCGCCGTGCTGCATCACAGCGCGGCGGCCCCTGCTCAAAAGGCAGTTGACATGCTGCAGGGCGCCCTTGCCTTCAGCCCGCGGAAACCCTCAAAACAAGCGCTTATCCGCGCGCGGATCGCGCCGGACGGAAAGGAAATATATGAAAACGACCTTTAAACGCCTCCTGACCCTGACCCTGGCCCTGTTGCTTGTCCCGGGCGTCTTGACATCCATGGCGGAAGGCGCCCCTGTGGACTCTGTGAAAGAGCCCGTGGAAGCCGCGCCTGAAAATTTCTTTGCCGCCATGGAATGGACCTACTTGGACGGCACACCCTTTGACAGCTCGGTTTTTGTAGGCAAGCCCGTCTTTTTGAACATCTGGGCCACCTGGTGCGGCCCCTGCGTCAACGAGATGCCCCACCTGGACGAGCTGGCGCGCGAATACGCTGACAAAATCATCATCGTAGGCATGCACTCCGAGGGGCTGACGGTATCCGATCAGGGAGAAATCATCCCCAATGAGGAGAGAATCCGGGCCGCCCTGGCGCTGCAGGCTGACAAGGGGCTGACCTTTCCGCTGGTCAACCCGGACATCACGATGTTTTTATTGATGAATGACCCGCAATACGGCGTCAGCATCAGTGTGCTGCCCACCACCTGGCTGATTGACGGCGAGGGCTATATCCGCTTCATTCTGCCTTCGGCCAATGACAAGGACGGCTGGGCCAAGGTGATTGAGGAATTCCTCAGCGACCTGGAGAAGGAGGCAAATGAAAAGAACGAGGGCTGAATCTGACAGTGCCAGGCGCAGGCTTGCCTGGCCGCTCATCATGCTGGGCGCTCTCATGATGGCGCTGGGCGCCTGGCGCGGCGAGGTGGCTGTTGTGCTGCAAAAAGCCATCCGCATCTGCCTGGAGTGTATCGGCATTGGCTAAGCGTCAAAAAAAAGAGCGCCCGCGCTTCCGCAGGATTATCCAGCTGTTTTTCGCGGCGGCCACCAACTCTTATGTGACCGGCTTCGCGGCGGGCAGGATTTATCAGGGCAAGCTCAAACAATTGTGCCACCCGGGCTTGAACTGCTATTCCTGCCCGGGCGCCCTGCTGTCCTGCCCCATTGGCGCGCTGCAGGCGGTGATCGGCAGCCGCGGTTTCGACCTGTCGCTGTATGTGTTCGGCTTTCTGCTCTCTGTGGGCGCTTTGCTGGGGCGCATGGTCTGCGGCTTCCTGTGCCCCTTCGGGCTGATTCAGGAGCTGATCCACAGGATCCCCTTCCCCAGGAAGATCAGGGATTTCAAGCTGGACAAGCCGCTGCGCTATGTGAAGTACGCCGTGCTGCTGGTGATGGTTATCCTGCTGCCCATGCTGCTCAACAACGCCGCCGGCGAGGCGCCGCCCACTTACTGCAAGTACGTCTGCCCCGCGGGCATCCTGGAAGGCGGCATCCCGCTGGTCTACTTCAGCCCGCCCGGCGCGGACGCGCCGCAGGCCTCCGCCCTCCGGTCGCCCGCCCTGCCCGGCATGCCGCCGGTCAAAATCATCCAAAAGGAGGGGCCGCGCTTTGTCACCGGGGCGCTGTTCGCCCTGAAAATGAGCATCCTGGCGGTCACCCTGCTGGCCTGCCTGGCCATCTACCGGCCCTTTTGCAAGTATGTCTGTCCCCTGGGCGCGGCCTACGGCCTGCTCAACCCGGTCAGCCTGTACCGCCTGCGGCTTAACGACGCGCGGTGCATCCGTTGCGGCGCTTGCAGGCGAGCCTGCCAGATGTCCCTGGATCCGGTAAAACAGCTCAACCACGTCGAATGCGTGCGCTGCGGTGATTGTGTCAACGCCTGCCCGGCGGACGCGCTGTCCCTGGGCTTTGGGGCCAAGCGGGAGGACAAGCTCCCGGTCCCCGGAAAGGAAACCCGATGAAAAAAAACCTGTTGATCGCATTGGTCTGCCTGTCCCTGATGCCCTTCGCGGTATTTTCCCAGGAGGCGGCGGAGCCCATCCGCCTGGCCGAGGTGGAGCAATTCAACCAATCCCTGCTGGAGATGGCCATGGCGGAGCAGCTTTCGCCCTTCAGCGCGGATGGCGGCTACCTGGTGCGGGGCAACGGCTATGAACTGCTGCTGGCCGGTGAGGATGTCAGCGCGGATTCCCTGGTGCTTTCCGCCGCGCTGACCGACCTGCCGCACAGCGATGAGCAGGCGCAGGCAACGCAGGCGCCTGCCAGCCCACGCGGCGTAATGCCGGGCATGGTGGTGGAGGATTTGCTGGCGCTGTATCCCAATGACAACCCCTCCCTGGCGGGCACGACGGACCGCGCTGTGCTCTATATCACCGGGGAACTGCCCGCGGCAGTCAGCGTGGGCTTCCTGTTGCGCGACGGGCGCAGCCCGCAATCCATCGAGCAGCTGGTCTACTATCAGGCCGGGGACGGCGTGATGCGGGCCGGACTGCAATATACCCTGGACATGGGCATCGTGACAGCCATCCGCAGCTTTACCTCGCGCGAGGCGCTCAGCCAGCAGCAGGCGGCTGAGGAGCTGGCCAATCTGCGTGATTTGCAGGAGCAAAACCAGTACATCGCCCTGGGCGACAGGGACGGCAGCCGCTTCGCCCGGGAGGATCTGGAGCTGGCCGGGCTGGACTTCCTGGACGCGCAGCTGGACACCCTGAGCAGCGTGCTGGGCGAGGCCGCCAATCAGGAGAGCGTGGACAATTCCGATGGCAGCACGCTGATCATCAGCCAGTGGCCCGGCTTTGAGAGCGTTTTTGTCCGCCGGGAGGGCGCGCCCGACCGCGCCCAGCGCCTGACGGTGAACGGCGGTGCCTTTGAAGGCCCGCGCGGCTTGCGCCTGGGGGATCCCCTGGCCCAGGCCGTCTCACGCTTTGAGCATGCGGGTGAAGTGGGCGCTGCCGGCGGCACGCTGTACGGACAGGCGGAGCAGCAGGTCCCCCCCTACGGCCTGATGGTGGTCAACCCTGAGAGCACGCTGCTGTATTACGCCATTGACACACAGGCCGGCAAGGCCGCGTTGATTCTGGAGTTTGTAGACGACCTGCTGGTAAACATGACCCTGACCTACCTGTAAGGCGATCCGCCCGGCAGCGCGGCTGCCCGATGATGAAGGGAGTTCCCATGAAGATTGACCTGAGCTGCCCGGTTGAGCTTTGGCATTTCAGACTGCCCACTGAGGAGTACCCGGTGGTCAGCCTGAACCTGTTCAACCTGTCCGACAAGGCCGTTGTCTCCTTGCAAGCGGCCTTTTTAAGCTTTGACGCGGACGGCTCCCAATACGCGCGCCAGGTGGAGCGTGTGCAGGGCTTGGATGGCCAGCCGCGTAGCGCCTTTGAGGTGCTCATCGCAACGGAGGACGGGCACCTGGCCGCGCGCATGGATTTCGTCATTGAGAAGGTCTGGTTTGAGGATGGCACTGTCTGGCGGCGTGGCGCCAGGGAAATGAGCGAGTACCGCCCCAACCGCATGGAGGCTTCCCGGCAGCTGGACCTGCTGCGCCAGTTGGTGGGTGATGACGCCCTGGGCTATCCCTCCGACCAGGGAGCGGTCTGGGTGTGCCTGTGCGGGCGGCCCAACGCAGCCAGCGCCGTGCAGTGTCAGCGCTGCCAGCGTGACAAGCATGAGCAGTTTACCAAATACAACAAGGCGGCTATCGAAACGCTCATTTACCGCCGCGACAGCGAGCTGGAAGAAAAGGCCCGCAAGGCGCGGCTGGAGGCGGGGCGCATGCAGGAGGAGCGCGAGCAAAAAGAGCTCAGGCGCCGCAGGCGCATCAGGCGCAGCCTGATAAGCGTCTTCACGCTGGCGCTGGTGGCGTTTGGCGGCTGGGCAGGCGTTACCTATGGCATCCCGGCGCTGCATTACTATCAGGCCGGCAAGCTGTTGTCTTCCGGGCAGTATGACGAGGCCAAGATCAAGTACCTGGCGCTGGAAGACTACCGTGACAGCGCGGACCTGGCCCGGGAATCGGATTACCGCAAGGCCGGGCGCTTTATGCAGGTGGGCAACGCGACCGCCATCAAAAGCGCTGAGGCGCTGTACACGGCGCTTGGGGACTATAAGGATGCCGCCGGCTTATACCAGGACGCGCATTACCGCCGCGCCGCGCTGTCAGCCCAGGCCGGGGACTATGCCGCTGCCATCGACATGTATAACAGCCTGGGCGCCTACCTTGACAGCGCCCAGCGCAGCCTGAGCGCGCAGCATGACTGGGCAAAAAAGCTGATGGATGAGCTGGCCTATGATACCGCGCGGGAGAAGCTGCTGGCCCTGGGCGATTACCGCGACGCGGCTGCCCTGGCGGACGACTGCCTCTTCCTGCCCGCCCTGGCCCATCTGGACAACAAGGAATTCCAGCAGGCCGAGGCGCTGCTGGTTCAGCTGACCGGCAACCAGGCCGCCGCCCTCAAGCTGCAGGAAACCTACTATCTCTGGGGGGAGATGCTGTTTGCCGGGCGGCAGTTTGAGGATGCCGCCGCGCGCTTCCTGCAGGCCGGGGACTATCTGGACGCCTTCCGCCGGGCTTCCGAATGCCTGTATGAGCCGGCGCTGGAGCTGTATACCCGGGGTGATTACGCCAAGGCCAAGTCCTACTTTGAGCAGATCCTGGCCTACCGCGACAGCGCAGTGCTCTCCCAGCGCGCCTCCCTGGAGATGGGCAAGGCCGCCCTTGAGGCGGAGGAATATGAGCAGGCGCGCGGGCACCTGATGGCCGCGCCTGATATTCAGGAGGCCGTGGACAGCCTGCGCGCGGCCAACTACCATCTGGGTGAGGACGCCGTCAGCCGCGGCGCGCTGCAAACCGCCGCGGAGCTGTATACCCTGGCCGGGAACTATAAGGATGCCAAGAGCAAGGCCGGCAAGGCCTGGTTTGATGCCGGCATCCAGCTGATGAACGCCAGGGACTATACCAGCGCTGCAGCCCTGTTTGAGAAGATTCCCGATTATCCGGGCGCAGCGGATGAACTGCGCCAAGCTGAGTACAACCAAGCCATCGCGCTGCTGGACCAGGGTTTTAACGAGCAGGCCATCGCGGCATTTACCGCCCTGGCGGACTATGGCCAAAGCGCGGACTACCTCAACAAGGCGACCTACCAGCTGGGCGCGTCCCACCTGGAAAAGAAGGAATATGAGCAGGCGGCCGGTCTGTTTTTGGGGCTGGGCGCCTATCTGGACGCGTCTGAACGCTACCGGGAGGCCCAGCATGCCCTGGCTTTAGCCGCCCTCAACAGTGGGGATATCCCTCAGGCGATCGCGCTGCTGGAGCCCATCCGGGATTATAAGAACGCCGGGGAGCTTTATGACGCCTCGGTGTACCAGCAGGCCACAACCGAGGAAGCCGCGGGCAACCTGGGCGAGGCCGCGCGCCTGTATGGGAAGATCCCCCTGTACAAGGATGCCGCGCAAAAAAGCGGGGACAACTATACTACCTACTTTGAAACCGCCTACCGAGCCGCCAAGGAGGGCATGAGCAAGAAGGACTACAAGGCGGTGATCGACGCGCTGGAGGGCTTGGACCGCAGCAACACAGGGGAGGCTTACCAGGACATCCCGCAGATGTACCAGGAGGCTGCCTACCGCTACGCCGATGAGCTCTACAAAGACAAAAAGCCTTATGAGGCGCTTGCCTATTACCGCAAAATTCCGGACTACAAGGATGTTTCCACGAAGAAAATCACACGCACGCCCTATCAGATCATCGGCAGCTGGCGCAGTCAGAAGGGCGCGGAGTTCATCTTCCGGGATGACGGCAGCTGCCTGATTGAAGGCAAGGAAATGTATTATTATGCCCGGCAATACCTGCTGCAGGTGGGCAGCAGGCCGGATGAGCTGAACATCAGCTATAATATCGTGTACCTGCGCCCGAAGGCCCTCTCCCTGCGTCACATGGGCAACCAGACCCTGTATAAATGTGAACGGCTTGATTAGTTCCAGCCCCGGTCACCGGTATGCAGAAGCTGATTGATTCCTGGCGCCGCCACAGCGCGCTGGAGGCGCGCGGACGCATTCCCGCGCTGGATGGTCTGCGCGCCTTTTTTGTGTTTTCTATCGTGGCCTACCATTTCTGGCAGCAGTCCTGGCTGACGCCCACGTTTACGCTTTTCGGCACATTCATCAGCCTGGACCCCTGGCTGCGCACCGGATACCTGTGGGTGGACGGCCTGCTGCTGCTGTCCGGTTTTTTGCTGTACCTGCCGACGGCGCGCGCGATGGAGGCGGGGCGGCAGGCGCCCGGCTTTGCGGGCTTTTACACCCGGCGTTTTTTTCGCATCGTGCCCACCTACGTGCTGCACCTGCTGGTCATCTTCCTGGTGGTAGCGCTGCCGGAAAAGCGTTACGCCACCTGGTGGGAGGCGCTGCGCGACTGGCTGGCGCACCTGAGCTTTACCCATCCCTGGTTTCCCTTCAGTTCGCTGCACACCCCGCTCAACGGCGCCCTGTGGACGCTGGGGGTTGAGGTACAGTTTTATCTCCTGTTCCCGCTGGTGGCGCGCGCCTTTCGGCGCATGCCGCTGATGACCTACCTGGGCCTGGGCGCGGTAGCCTTTTTGTTTCGCCACTACGCGATGCATTCCGCGCATACCTCCATGCTGCTCAACCAGCTTCCCGCCTTCCTGGATGTTTACCTCAACGGCTTTGTGGCCGCCATGGTGTACGCGCGCCTGGAACGCCGCGGCCATGATGACGGATTGCAGCGCGTTTTCATGACAGCGGTGCTGCTGGCCGGGGTCATGGGCCTGGCTGCGCTGGTGGGCAGGCAGGTCGGGATGCGTTCGATGCAGGAGCTGCTCAACGGGCAATTGAGCATGCGCTATATGCAGTCATTGTTTACGGCGCTGGTGATGCTGGGCGCCTGCCTGGGCCTGGGCGGCGTACGGATTTTTCTGGGAAACCGCCTGACCTTCTGGCTGGCCGCCATCAGCTACCAGGTGTTTTTATGGCATCAAATGATCGCCCTGCAAATGAAGAAGCGGGGCTTTCCGCCCAGCGTGAACCCTGATCCGCACATAGTGGGCGAGCGCGCCTGGCAAATCGGCTATACCCTGGCAGCATTGGCGCTGACCATGCTGATCGCCACGGCGGTGACCTATCTGATCGAACGCCCGATATCCGCGCGCGCACGCAAACTGACATGAGCGGATGTGGCAAAGCGTTCCCGGGGAGGCTATGGGGATGAGCCGGCCTGTCGGCGTGTACATTCATCTGCCATTTTGCGCATCCAAGTGCGCCTACTGCGATTTTCCTTCCTACGCAGGGCAGGAACACCTCAAGGAAACCTACACGCAGGTCCTGTGCGCGGAGATCGCGGAGCGCGCGGACCTGACCGGTCCCCTGACGGTGGACACCGTGTTTTTGGGCGGCGGTACGCCTTCGCTGATGGCGCCCGGGCAACTGGCCCGGATCCTGGACACCTTGCGCGCGCACTATGAGGTGCTGGCAGGCGCTGAAATCACCTGCGAAGCCAATCCCGGAACGCTGGAGCGCGCGCTGCTGGACACCCTGGCGGCGCGGGGCGTCAACCGCCTGTCCCTCGGCGCGCAAAGCGCGCATGAGGACGAGCTCAGGCTGCTGGGGCGCATCCACACCTGGGAACAGGTGGCGCAGTCCGTCAGCATGGCGCGGGCCGCGGGGCTTTACAACATCAATCTGGACCTGATGAGCGCCCTGCCCGGGCAGGACTGGCCCAAGCTCAGGGCCACGCTGCAGGCTGCCCTGTCCCTGCGGCCCACCCACCTGTCCTGCTACAGCCTGATCCTGGAAGAAGGCACGCCCTTGTATGAGCGCCATGCGCGCGGCCTGCTGCGCCTGCCCGATGAGGACACCGAGCGGCAGCTGTACCGGAACGCCGTGCGCCTGCTGGAGGCCGCCGGGTATCCGCGCTATGAGATCAGCAACCATTGCCGCCCGGGCCATGAATGCCGGCATAACCTCAACTGCTGGAATTACCATGACTATCTGGGCTTCGGGCTGTCCGCGGCCGGGCTGCTGCGCGGGCGCCGGCGCAAAAATCCTGAAGGCCTGCGCGCCTACCTGGACCATGAACCGCCTGAGGAAGAAGCGCTCAGCGCTGCCGATGAACGCTTTGAGATGCTGATGCTGGCGCTGCGCACCTGCCGCGGGCTGGATGAGGACGCTTTTGCCGCGCGTTTTGGACTAAGCCCGCGGCAAGCCTGGCCACAGGCGCTGCCGCGCCATCTGGATGGCGGTCTGCTGCGGCGGGAGGGCGGCTTTTTGCGCCTGACAGACAAGGGTTTTGACCTGATGGACCGCGCGCTGGTGGATTTTATGCCTGATTAACGGGGATGTTTTGGCAAAAGGCAAGATTTTTGTCCGCTGATACGTTATACTATTGCCAAGCGATAAGGAGGTATCATTCATGAAACGAATGCTGCTAGTGATCCTGGCGGCGGCGCTGGTGCTGTCCCTGACAGGCGGAGCGCTGGCCGCGGGCAGTTACGCGCTGGTGACCAATACCGGCCGTCTCAACATCCGTTCCGGACCGGGGATGGAATTTCCCATCATCGGCAGCGTGTCGCGGGGCGAGTGGGTAGAAATCCATAGCAACGCCGGTTCCTGGATTCAGGGCAGGGTGATGCCTTCCGGCGCCTCGGGGTGGTTTTCGGCCAGCTTTCTCAAAACCGCGGTGCCCGGCAGCAGCGGCCCGGGCAGTATCGCGGTGGTCAACAACCCCAACCCCTCCTCCTTTTTGAACCTGCGCCAATCCCCCTCCTATTCCGCTCCGGTGCTGGCCATTTTTTACAATGGCGCCACCTGCACCATCCTGGGAGAAAGCGGCGGCTGGTACCATGTGGAGATTTCAGGCATGTTCGGCTACTTCCGCTCTGAGTTCCTGAAAGTGTCCGGCGGGATGAGCAGCGTGGGCACCGCCACCATCTACAGCAAGAACGGCGGCAGCGTCAACCTGCGCAACGCGCCCAGCTACGCCTCAAGCGTCATCGGCCAGGGCGCGCCGGGCACCGTGGTCACGGTCTACCTCAAGGGCAGCAAGTTCTGGTATATCAGCATGGCGGGCAGCTATGGCTTTATGGACGCTTCCTTCCTGGGCGGCGGCTCGGGCGGTTCAAGCGGGAGCAACCCCGTGCCCAACCCGCCGGTTGTGATCCCCGACACTACCAACGCCATCGTCACCAACACCGGCGCCGGGCTCAACCTGCGCGCGCAGCCCACCACCTCCAGCCAGGTGCTGGGCACCTACCCGGGCAACACCGCCATCCAGGTGCAAAGCCAGGGCACGGTATGGAGCCGCGTGCGCGTGCCGCTGTCGGGCAAGACCGGCTACATGATGACCCGCTACCTCACCCTGTACGGCCTGCCGGTCACGCCGACCAGGACCGTGACCCATCCGGACCATACCTATGTCAACCTGCGCACCCGGCCCAGCGCCTCCGGCAGCATCACCCTGCGCGTCCCCCACGGCAGCACGGTCACCATCCTAACGGCCGGCGGCGAGTGGGCCCAGGTCAAATACCGTGACACCACCGGCTACATGATGACCTACTTCCTCAAGTGATTACGCCCCGCGGCTGACAACAGTTCGCGCAAACCCCGATTCATCAAGAATGCCCGGCGGCTCCGGCTGCCGGGCAGGCACTGTCAAGACGATCATCAAGCAAGGAGAACCTAATGAGCAGGCATATCCCCTGCGCGCGCATCCTTCGGATCATCCTGATCGCGCTGTTTATTTCAGCCATCATGATACTAGCGCCTTCCTTCGCCATCCACTCCTACGCGCAGGTCATCCCCTTGCCCATTGATGAGACCGGCGGCATTCCGCCTTATAAATGGGGCTACCAGGGCGACAGCGGCTATGAGGATCCCTCGGTATCCGTGGCCATCGAGCATGGGCGCTTTGAGGGCAGCAACTGGACAGCGGTGCGCGTTTCCATTCAGGACCCCAGCCAGCTGCGCACGCTCAAGGCGGGACGCTACGGCTCCACCCAGCAGCTTACGGGCGCGGTCATGGCCAAGCGCGTCCAGGCGGTGCTGGCCATCGGCGGGGATTTTTTCGCCTTCAACAATTACGGCTATATCGTCCGCCAGGGCAAATTCTACCGCAACCGCCCCTCCGGCGAGCATGATGTGCTGGTGATTGACCGGCAGGGCGATTTTCACCTGCTGCTGCGCCCGGACAAAAAGGCCATCGCGGCGTTTGAGGCCGAGCGCAAGGAGGAGATCGTCAACGCCTTCACCTTTGGCCCGGCGCTGATAATGGACGGCGAGATCATCCAGAACCGCACCCGGGCCAAGACGGACGGCGTGCTGGCGCAGCGCATCGCCTTTTGCCAGACCGGGCCGCTTTCCTACCTGGTGGTCTATTGTGAGGGCCCCAATGACGAGAACTCCATCGGCATGGGCATTGACCAGTTCACCCGCCTGGTGGCCTCCTTCCCGGGGGTTCAATCCGCCTACAACCTGGACGGCGGCTCCAGCGCCACCATTGTGTTCCAGAATGTGAAGATCAACGGCCCCCGCAGCCAGCGCAGCCGCGCCATCGGGGACATCATCTATTTCGCCAGCGCCTGGGATGGGGACAAACCATGACGGACGCTCCCCTGTTTACCCTGGCCGGCCTGCCGGTCACAGCCTACGCGCTGGGGCTGGCGCTGAGCCTGGCGCTTTCATCCGCGCTGGCAGCGCGCGGGCTGCGCGTAAAAGGCTACGCGCCGCGCGTGGTTGAAACCTTTTTGCTCATCGCCCTTCCCCTGGGGCTTCTCCTGTCCCGGCTGGCCTATGTGCTCATACGGCTCAACTTCTTCCTGGACTGGGGCGAGGGCCTGGCCCTGCGCTTCTGGCAGGGCGGTTATTCAATGTGGGGCGCCCTGGCCGGTTTTTTGCTGTCCGCTGATTGGGCCGCGCGGATGAATCATGTTGCGATTGCGCCGCTGGCGGACGCGCTGGCGCCCTACGGCCTGCTGACGCTGGCCCTGGGGCGTGGGTGCGAGGGCCTGGCCGGCCAGGGCTTCGGCCAGCTGGCGCCGGAAAGCCTGGCCTTTTTCCCGCTGGCGGTGGTCAACGAATATGAAGAGTGGCGCTTCGCCATCTTCCTGCTGGAGGGCGCGGCGGCGCTGGCTTTCATGCTGATGGTGGTCCGCTTCCGCGGCGCGCCGGGCGGGCGGCTGCGCCTGGCCGTGATCCTGGTATGCGCCAGCCAGATCCTGTTTGAGTCGCTGCGCGCGGACGAGGTGCTCTCCTGGGGCTTTGTGAAGGCGTCCCAGCTGCTGGGCGCGGCGGGCCTGTTCCTGGTGATGGTCTATGGGCTGTTCATCCGCCGGCGCAACGCCTGGCGCGCGCCCTCCCACCTGGCCCTGGCCGCCTTTTTCCTGATCATCTTCGTGATTGTGGGCCTGGAGTTCGCGATTGACAAGACCACCATCAACATCAACCTGATCTACCTGACCATGGCCGCCTGCTGCCTGGGCCTGGCCGCCCTGGCGCTGCGCGCGTCCGCTGAAGGTATCCATTCCGCGACATAAGGAGGTAACACCATGAAAAAACTGTTTGTGTTCTTGCTGGCCGCGCTGCTCCTGCTGCCGGCGGCAGTTCCCGCGCAGGAGGCCTGGCAGCGCCCCTGGAACAAGGAGCAGGGCTGTACTTATGTGGCCTTCGGACGCTATCCCCACCTGGCGGACGGCACCGAGGCGCCCATTGTCTGGCGGGTGCTGGAGACCGTGGACGGCGTGGTCTACCTGATGAGCGAATATATCCTGGAGGTCAGCAAGCTGCACCATGACGCCCAGCGTTACCCGGGCTGGGACAAGGCCGACCTGAACGCCTGGCTGCAAAATGACTTTGTGGAGAAGGCCTTTGATGAGGGCGAGGCCGCGGCGCTGAGCGAAACGGCGGAGGGCATCGTCAGCCTGCCCAGCTCGGACGACCTGAAAAACAAGGCCTTCGGCCTGGGCACCGACCTGACCCGCCGCACCATCGGTACACCCTGGGCGGACGCGCAGGGCCTGTTCTTCTACCGCCATAAAAAACACAGCCCCTACTGGACGCGCACGCCGTCGGACCGCCCGCACGCCCACCGCACCATCAAGCTGGAGGGCAACCTGGGCTACCTGGGCGTGACCAATTCCGACATGGGCATCCGCCCGGTCATCTGGCTGCAGGCGGACATGGTGGAGGTGTCAGGCGGCAGCGGCACGCTGGAGGATCCCTTTGTGTTGACCGTCAAGCCTGAATAATAATGATTCCAATTCACTACCTTTTTGCGCCAACCCCAACTACGAACAATAGAAGGAGGAACCTATGAAACGCGCATTGATTGTCACTTTGGCCCTGTTGCTGCTCGCGTCCTTTTTTCCTGCCGCCGGACAGGCGGAGACGCTGCTGACAAGCGGGGATTATCGGTACCGTGTCCTGGAGGACGGAACGGCTGAGATCGTCCGGTACACAGGGCCGGCAGAGTATCTGGAGCTACCGGACAAGCTGGACGGCCTGGCGGTCACCAGCATTGGAAACGCAGCTATTTCCTATTGTGAAAACCTAAAGGGCATCACCATCCCGGACAGTATTGCCAGCATTGGAGAAGCGGCTTTTGCCTGTTGTAATCATCTGGAGGGCATTGTCATCCCGGACACTGTGACCAGCGTCGGATACAATCCTTTTGAGTCATGCGGGAGTTTAAGCCAGGTCACAGTGGGTCCGGATCATCCCACCCTTGCCACCATTGATGGCGTGTTGTTCAGCAAAGAGGACAAACGCCTTATATGGTATCCCTTGACGAAAGAGGATACGGTATATGAGATTCCCCAGGGGACGCTGATCATTGGAGGCGGGGCGTTTAAAGGGTGTAATCGCCTGAGCGGCATCACCATCCCCGACAGCGTCACAAGCATCGGACTGTTTGCTTTTGTGATGTGTAATCATCTCAGCGGCATCACCATTCCTGACAGCGTCACAAGCATTGACAGTTACGCGTTTTTCGGGTGTGAGAACCTTAGCAGCATCACGATCCCGGACAGTGTTGCGAGTATCGGGAAAAATGCGCTTTATGAATGCAAAAGCCTGAAGGAAGTGATCGTCGCCCCGGACAGCTATGCCCAGCAATATTGCGAAGACAATGGCCTGCCCTTTGTTTTTCAGGAAAACACCGACTGATTAAGCAACCAAGCCTGTTGCCATGCTGTATTGCGCCAGCAACACTCATCACAAGGAGGCATCCATGAAACGCGTAATGATTGTCACTTTAGCCCTGTTGCTGCTCGCGGCCTTTTTTCCTGCCGCTGGACAGGCGGAGACGCTGCTGACAAGCGGGGATTTTGAATACCATGTCCTGGAGGACGGCACAGCGGAGATTACCCGGTATAAAGGGTCTGCGGAATCTCTGGAAATCCCGGGCAAACTGAATGGCCTGGCGGTCACCAGCATTGGGGACTGGACGTTTTCTTGGTGCGAAAATCTAACAAGCATCAGCATCCCGGACAGCGTCACCAGCATTGGGGACAGGGCATTTGTTCGATGCAGTAGCCTCAAGGAAATCACCATCCCGGACAGCGTCACCAGCATTGGGGACTTGGCGTTTTCTGGGTGCGTAAATCTAACAAGCATCACCATCCCGGACAGCGTCACCAGCATTGGGGACTGGGCGTTTTCTGGGTGCGTAAATCTAACAGGCATCACCATCCCGGACAGCGTCACCAGCATTGGGGACGGGGCGTTTTATATGTGCGAAAATCTAATAAGCATCACCATCCCGGACAGCGTCACCAGCATTGGGGAAAGTGCGTTTGATGGGTGCAAAAATCTAACAAGCATCAGCATCCCGGACAGCGTCACCGGCATTGGGGACTTGGCGTTTAATTGGTGCAGTAACCTCAAGGAAATCACCATCCCGGACAGCGTCACCAGCATTGGGGACTGGGCGTTTAATAGTTGCAGCAGCCTCAAGGAAATCAGCATCCCGGACAGCGTCACCAGCATTGGGGACGGGGCGTTTTCTGGGTGCGGTGGCTTGCAAAAAGTAATCGTAGCCCCGGACAGCTATGCTCAAAAGTATTGCGAGGAGAGAGGCCTGCCCTTTGTATTTCATGAAAACACGGATTGGTTGAATCAATAAGTTGGCTGTTATGACATCATTGTATTAATAACAAAGACCATTAGGAGGGTATCCTTATGAAACGCGCGTTGATTGTCACTTTGGCCCTGTTGCTGCTCGCGGCCTTTTTTCCTGCCGCCGGACAGGCGGAGGAACTGCTGACAAGCGGGGATTTTGAATACCATGTCCTGGAGGACGGCACAGCGGAGATTACCCGGTATAAAGGGTCTGCGAAATCTCTGGAAATCCCGGGCAAACTGAATGGCCTGGCGGTCACCGGCATTGGGGACAGGGCGTTTTATGAGTGTTGGGAACTCGCCAGCATCAGCATCTCTGACAGTGTCACCAGCATTGGGGACAGGGCGTTTGCTCGATGCAGTAGCCTCAAGAAAATCACCATCCCGGACAGCGTCACCAGCATTGGGGACTGGGCGTTTTCTGGGTGCGAAAATCTAACAAGCATCACCATCCCGGACAGCGTCACCAACCTTGGGTATAATCCTTTTGTATATTGTAAAAATCTAAACCGGGTTACGGTGCATCCTGATCATCCTGTCATTGCCACCATTGATGGTGTACTGTTCAACAAGGCGGACAAACGCCTGATATGGTATCCCATGCCCCGGGAGGATACGGTATATGAGATTCCTCAAGGTATCCAAAGCATTGGGGACGGGGCGTTTTCTGGGTGCGAAAATCTAACAAGCATCACCATCCCGGACAGCGTTACCAGTATTGGGGACAGGGCGTTTTCTGGGTGCGAAAATCTAACAAGCATCACCATCCCGGACAGCGTCACCAGTATTGGGGACAGGGCGTTTGCTGGGTGCAGCAACCTCAAGGAAATCACCATCCCGGACAGCGTCACCAGTATTGGGGACAGGGCGTTTACTGGATGTCGGAAACTCGCCAGCATCACCATCCCGGACAGCGTTAAAGACATAGGGGAAAATCCTTTTAGTAGTTGTAGGAATTTGAATCAGGTTGTAGTACGCCCTGATCATCCTGTCCTTGCCACCATTGATGGAGTACTGTTCAATAAGGCGGACAAACGCCTGATATGGTATCCCATGCCCCGGGAGGATACGGTATATGAGATTCCCCAAGGTATCCAAAGCATTGGGGACAGTGCGTTTTATTGGTGCGAAAATCTAACAAGCATCACCATCCCGGACAGCGTTACCAGCATTGGAGACAGTGCGTTTGATCGATGCAGTAGCCTCAAGGAAATCACCATCCCGGACAGCGTCACCAGCATTGGGGACTGGGCGTTTTCTGGGTGCGTAAATCTAACAAGCATCAGCATCCCGGACAGCGTCACCAGCATTGGGAACTTGGCGTTTTCTTGGTGCGTAAATCTAACAGGCATCACCATCCCGGACAGCGTCACCAGCATTGGGGACGGGGCGTTTGCTGAGTGCGAAAATCTAACAAGCATCACCATCCCGGACAGCGTTACCAGCATTGGAGACAGTGCGTTTGATCGATGCAGCAGCCTCAAGGAAATCACCATCCCGGACAGCGTCACCAGCATTGGGGACAGGGCATTTGCTCGATGTAGTAGCCTCAAGGAAATCACCATCCCGGACAGCGTCGCCAACCTTGGGTATAATCCTTTTGTAGATTGTAAAAATCTAAACCGGGTTACGGCGCATCCTGATCATCCTGCCTTTGCTATCATTGATGGTGTACTGTTCAATAAGGCGGACAAACGCCTGATATGGTATCCCATGCCCCGGGAGGATACGGTATATGAGATTCCTCAAGGTATCCAAAGCATTGGGGACTGGGCGTTTTCTGGGTGCGTAAATCTAACAAGCATCAGCATCCCGGACAGCGTCACCAGCATTGGGGACTGGGCGTTTAATTGGTGCAGTAGCCTCAAGGAAATCACCATCCCGGACAGCGTCACCAGCATTGGGGACAATACGTTTTCTTGGTGCAGTAGCTTGCAAAAAGTAATCGTAGCCCCGGACAGCTATGCCCAGCAATATTGCGAAGACAATGGCCTGCCCTTTGTTTTTCAGGAAAACACCGACTGATTAAGCAACCAAGCCTGTTGCCATACTGTATTACGCCAGTAACACTTATCACAAGGAGGCACCCATGAAACGCGCATTGATTGTCACTTTGGCCCTGTTGCTGCTCGCGGCCCTTTATCCTACTACCACCGTACATGCGGAGGAAGCGCTGACAAGCGGGGAATATGAATACCATGTCCTGGAGGACGGCACAGCGGAGATTACCCGGTACGGAGGGTATGCGGATTCTCTGGAAATCCCGGGCAAACTGAATGGCCTGGCGGTCACCGGCATTGGAGACGAGGCGTTTTCTGGCTGTTGGACACTCGCCAGCATCAGCATCCCTGACAGCGTTAAAGACATAAGGGAAAATCCTTTTAGTTATTGTGAGAATTTGAATCAGGTTGTAGTGCAACCTGATCATCCTGTCTTTGCCACCATTGATGGTGTACTGTTCAATAAGGCGGACAAACGCCTGATATGGTATCCCATGCCCCGGGAGGATACGGTATATGAGATTCCTCAAAGTATCCAAAGCATTGGGGACGGGGCGTTTTCTGGGTGCGTAAATCTAACAAGCATCACCATCCCGAACAGCGTCACCAGCATTGGGGACGGGGCGTTTAATAGTTGCAGTAGCCTCAAGGAAATCACCATCCCGGACAGCGTCACCAACCTTGGGTATAATCCTTTTGTATATTGTAAAAATCTAAACCGGGTTACGGTGCATCCTGATCATCCTGTCCTTGCTACCATTGATGGTGTGCTTTTCAATAAGGCGGACAAACGCCTGATATGGTATCCCATGCCCCGGGAGGATACGGTATATGAGATTCCTCAAGGTATCCAAAGCATTGGGGAAGTGGCGTTTTATATGTGCGAAAATCTAACAAGTATCAGCATCCCGGACAGCGTCACCAGCATTGGGGACAGGGCGTTTCATATGTGCGAAAATCTAACAAACATCAGCATCCCGGACAGCGTCACCAGCATTGGGGACAGGGCGTTTCATATGTGCGAAAATCTAACAAACATCAGCATCCCGGACAGCGTCACCAGCATTGGGGACAGGGCGTTTTCTGAGTGCGAAAATCTAACAAGCATCAGCATCCCGGACAGCGTCACCAGCATTGGGGACAGGGCGTTTTATGGGTGCGAAAATCTAACAAGCATCACCATCCCGGACAGCGTCACCAGCATTGGGGGCAGTGCGTTTGCTGGCTGTCGGAAACTCGCCAGCATCACCATCCCGGACAGTGTCACCAGCATTGGGGACAGGGCGTTTTATGGGTGCGAAAATCTAACAAGCATCACCATCCCGGACAGCGTCACCAACCTTGGGTATAATCCTTTTGTATATTGTAAAAATCTAAACCGGGTTACGGTGCATCCTGATCATCCTGTCCTTGCCACCATTGATGGCGTGCTGTTCAACAAGGCGGACAAACGCCTGATATGGTACCCCATGCCCCGGGAGGATACGGTATATGAGATTCCTCAAGGTATCCAAAGCATTGGGGACGGGGCGTTTGATTGGTGCGAAAATCTAACAAGCATCAGCATCCCGGACAGCGTCACCAGCATTGGGGACAGGGCGTTTTCTTGGTGCGTAAATCTAACAAGCATCACCATCCCGGACAGCGTCACCAGTATTGGGGACTGGGCGTTTTCTGGGTGCGAAAATCTAACAAGCATCACCATCCCTGACAGCGTCACCGGCATTGGGAACGCGGCGTTTTCTGGGTGCGAAAATCTAACAAGCATCACCATCCCGGACAGCGTCACCAGTATTGGGGACTGGGCGTTTAATAGTTGCAGCAGCCTCAAGGAAATCACCATCCCGGACAGCGTCACCAGCATTGGGGCTGAGGCGTTTGAAGGATGCAGTAGCTTGCAAAAAGTAATCGTCGCCCCGGACAGCTATGCCCAGCAATATTGCGAAGACAATGGCCTGCCCTTTGTTTTTCAGGAAAACACGGATTGGTTGAATCAATAAGTTGGCTGTTATGACATCATTGTGTTAATAACAAAGACCATTAGGAGGGTATCCTTATGAAACGCGCGTTGATTGTCACTTTGGCCCTGCTGCTGCTCGCGTCCTTTTTTCCTGCCGCCGGACAGGCGGAGGAACTGATGACAAGCGGGGATTTTGAATACCATGTCCTGGAGGACGGCACAGCGGAGATTACCCGGTATAAAGGGTATGCGGAATCTCTGGAAATCTCGGGCAAACTGAATGGTCTGGCGGTCACCGGCATTGGGGACAGGGCGTTTTCTAGGTGCAGTAACCTCAAGGAAATCACCATCCCGGACAGCGTCACCAGCATTGGGGAAATGGTGTTTTCTGAGTGCGAAAATCTAACAGGCATCAGCATCCCGGACAGCGTCACCAGCATTGGGGACAGGGCGTTTTCTAGGTGTCGGAAACTCGCCAGCATCACCATCCCGGACAGCGTCACCAGCATTGGGGACAGGGCGTTTTCTGGGTGCGAAAATCTAACAAGCATCACCATCCCGGACAGCGTCACCAACCTTGGGTATAATCCTTTTGTATATTGTAAAAATCTAAACCGGGTTACGGTGCATCCTGATCATCCTGTCATTGCCACCATTGATGGTGTACTGTTCAACAAGGCGGACAAACGCCTGATATGGTATCCCATGCCCCGGGAGGATACGGGATATGAGATTCCTCAAGGTATCCAAAGCATTGGGGAGTGGGCGTTTTCTGGGTGCGAAAATCTAACAAGCATCACCATCCCGGACAGCGTCACCAGCATTGGGGACAGGGCGTTTTCTTGGTGCGTAAATCTAACAAGCATCAGCATCCCGGACAGCGTCACCGGCATTGGGAATGCGGCGTTTTCTGGGTGCGAAAATCTAACAAGCATCACCATCCCGGACAGCGTCACCAGCATTGGGGACTGGGCGTTTTCTGAGTGCGAAAATCTAACAAGCATCACCATCCCGGACAGCGTCACCAGCATTGGGGACTGGGCGTTTTCTGAGTGCGAAAATCTAACAAGCATCAGCATCCCGGACAGCGTCACCGGCATTGGGGACTGGGCGTTTGCTGGGTGCGAAAATCTAACAAGCATCAGCATCCCGGACAGCGTCACCAGCATTGGAGACAATGCGTTTTCTGGGTGCGAAAATCTAACAAGCATCACCATCCCGGACAGCGTCACCAGCATTGGAGAAATGGCGTTTTTGGGGTGCGAAAACCTTACAAGCATCAGCATCCCGGACAGCGTCACCAGCATTGAGGACGGGGCGTTTGCTGGGTGCGAAAATCTAACAAGCATCACCATCCCGGACAGCGTCACCAGCATTGGGGAAATGGCGTTTTATGGGTGCAGTAGCCTCAAGGAAATCACCATCCCGGACAGCGTCACCGGCATTGGGGACGAGGCGTTTGCTGGGTGCAAAAATCTAACAAGCATCAGCATCCCGAACAGCGTCACCGGCATTGGGGACTGGGCGTTTTATAGGTGCAAAAATCTAACAAGCATCAGCATCCCGGACAGCGTCACCAGCATTGGGGACTGGGCGTTTTATAGGTGCAGTAGCTTGCAAAAAGCAATCGTCGCCCCGGACAGCTATGCCCAGCAATATTGCGAAGACAATGGCCTGCCCTTTGTTTTTCAGGAAAACACCGACTGATTAAGCAACCAAGCCTGTTGCCATGCTGTCTTGCGCCAGCAACACTCATCACAAGGAGGCATCCATGAAACGCGTAATGATTGTCACTTTAGCCCTGTTGCTGCTCGCGGCCCTTTATCCTACTACCACCGTACATGCGGAGGAAGCGCTGACAAGCGGGGATTTTGAATACCATGTCCTGGAGGACGGCACAGCGGAGATTACCTGGTATAAAGGGTCTGCGGAATCTCTGGAAATCCCGGGCAAACTGAATGGCCTGGCGGTCACCAGCATTGGGGACAGGGCGTTTTCTGAGCGCAAAAATCTAAAAAGCATCACCATCCCGGACAGCGTCACCAGCATTGGGGACTGGGCGTTTTATGGGTGCAGTAGCCTCAAGGAAATCACCATCCCTGAAAGCGTCACCTGTATTGGGGAAATGGCGTTTTATGGGTGCGAAAATCTAACAAACATCAGCATCCCGGACAGCGTCACCAACCTTGGGTATAATCCTTTTGCATATTGTAAAAATCTAAACCGGGTTACGGTGCATCCTGATCATCCTGCCTTTGCCACCATTGATGGTGTACTGTTCAATAAGGCAGACAAACGCCTGATATGGTATCCCATGCCCCGGGAGGATACGGTATATGAGATTCCTCAAGGTATCCAAAGCATTGGGGATGGGGCGTTTTCTTGGTGCGAAAATCTAACAAGCATCAGCATCCCGGACAGCGTCACCAGCATTGGGGACTGGGCGTTTTCTGGGTGCGAAAATCTAACAAGCATCAGCATCCCGGACAGTGTTACCAGCATTGGGAAAATGGCGTTTTATTGGTGCAGCAGTTTGAAAAAAGTAATCGTAGCCCCGGACAGCTATGCTCAAAAGTATTGCAAGGAGAGAGGCCTGCCCTTTGTCTATCAGGAAAACGCGAACCAGATGAATGACTAATACTGAACAAATGAGTACATGCAATGATGGGGCGAGGATTTTTGATGGCTGCGCTAAGCCGAAGGCGAAAGAATGATGCGTAGCCGGAGCCTGCGCCGAATGAAAGAGGCAACGCGAAGCCGCGAAAAGACCAGTCCATCAAAGCATTTATGATTGAATTCAGTATAAACAATAATCTCAAATACTGCCGGGCCATACCGATATACTGATTCCGATCAATATAAAATTCTTGAATTGTTCACATATCAATTGACAAAGGGGCTGTAGCAGAATAAAAAACGCTATAGCCCCTGCTTCATGCAGCTGCCGGCTGAATATCCGTTAAAGTTTTTAGGGATCCGGGGCATTTTTGAAAAAATGCCCCGGCGTTCCCCTATTATCTCGTTTTCCTTGTGATTCCTGTTACTTCCCGGCTGCCAGCGTCACCATCTGCTCGGCGACCTGCTTCCAGCTGTGAATGCCGTCCTGGGCGACGAGGCCGTCGCCAAAGGGCTTGTTCTCATTGCCGCGGTAGTAGTTGCAGTCGGCGCGCAGGGCAATGATGGCCAGGGGGCCGGAGGCGGCTACGGGCTGACCCAGGGGCTGGGAGGCGGTGCTAAGGGCGGTGATGCTGTCCAGGCTATTGTACAGCTGCCAGGCGAGGTTTTTAAGCCATGTAGGGTCTGAAAGCTTGTCCACCTTCACGGTCACGGTGCCGCCCGCCACGGTAACATTGACCCAGCCGATAAGGTAATCCTCCTCGGCGACCAGGGGGAAGCGGTAGGCGCCGTCCACAGCCGGATCCAGCACAAGCAATCGCTGGGTCATGCCGGTCAGGCTGGAACTCAACTGGCCGGCCATGGGGCCGTAGGGCTGGGCAACGGTATCATACCGGAAGGCTTTGCTTTGCAGATAGGTGTTGGTGCGCGCCACCTGTCCGCAGACGGTGCAGTGGGTGACCTGCTCGCCCAGGCGGTAGGTGGTGGCTTTGCGGACGACTACCCAGATGCCGTCGCTCGTATGGCCGGTTGCTTTCAGGGCGCGGTTTTGCACGAGGCCGCACAGGGTGCAGTTGCGGCTTTCGTTCCCTTTAACGGTGCAGGTGGGCGCCAGGTCAGTGACCCAGGGAGTGAAAATATGTGAGAGCGCCTTGATCTTAATCTGTTGCTTGACGTGGCAGACGGTGCACTCGCGCTCTTTCAAGCCGGTGACGTTGCACTCGGCGGCTTTAATAATGTTATCAGGGCCCCAGACATGATGCAGCCCGGGCAGCACCTGTCTGTCCACGGCGCCACAGCGGTTGCAGGTGCGTTCTTTTATGCCAAACATTTCGCAGGCGGGAGCCTTGGTGGTGCTCCAGGCGCCCCAGTCGTGCCCCAAGGCGGGGATGACCTTGGTCTCCACGGTTTTGCACACCGCGCACTGACGCTTCTCATAGCCGGGATAGACACAGGTTTCGGCCAGCTCAGTGTTCCACGCGCCCCAGGTGTGGCCGGTGGCGAGCAAGCCATCGCGCTCCACCTTGCCACAGAGGCTGCAGGTGCGCTCTCTATAGCCGGGGAGGGTGCAGGTGGGCTGCAGGACAAGGGTCCAGACGCTCCAGGTGTGGGGCAGCGCGGGGATGGTGGCGGTGGCCAGCTCGGCCCCGCAGCGGTTGCACAGCTGGTGGGACACCCCGGGCTTTTCGCAGGCGGCGGCCAATTTCACCTTCCACGGGCCGGGGTCATGGCTCAGGGCGCCGATGGGGGCGGTGGCCAGCTCAATGCCGCAGCGGTTGCAGGTCCGTTGATTCACGCCGGCAGCGGTGCAGGTGGGCGGGATTTTTACCTTCCATGCGCCGGGATCATGCTCCAGTTTGGGGATGGTATTGCTGACCTGGGCACCGCAGCGGCTGCAGGTCGCGCAGTTTTCGCCGTCGGTGGTGCAGGTGGGCGGGATTGTCACCTGCCACGCGCCATAGCTGTGCCCCAGTTTGGGGATGGGCAAGGTGGCCAGCTCGATGCCGCAGCGGTCGCAGGTCTGGTGTTCCACGCCGTCAGCGGTACAGGTGGGCGGGATTTTCTCCTTCCACGGGCCGGGGAGATGGGTCAGGGCGGCGAGGGGGGCGGTATCCAGCTCGGCCCCGCAGCGTTCGCAGATTCGGTGTTCCACGCCGTCGTTGATGCAGGTGGGCGGGATTTTCACCTTCCACGGGCCAGGGAGATGGGTCAGGGCGGCGAGGGGGGCGGTATCCAGCTCGGCCCCGCAGCGTTCGCAGATTCGGTGTTCCACGCCGTCGTTGATGCAGGTGGGCGGGATTTTCACCTTCCACGGGCCGGGGTCATGGCCCGGGGACGGTATGGGATCTTTATAATTGTCGCCGCACAGGGTGCACATTACAAGAACCCAGCCATCCTTGGTGCAGGTGGGATCCTCCCGGGTGCTGGTGTTTACCCAGTTGTGAACGCACGCCGCCATCGCGGGCGAAGCGGCCAGCAGCAGGGCCAGGATGAGTACAATGATACGCCACGGTTGCTTCATGGTGTTCCTCCTTTAGGTCGCAGGAGCAGGCGCCGGGTAATCTCCGGCACTCAAACGGGATTGGCTGGCTGATGGTCTTTCTTCAGCTCGCAGGATACGCTGCTCCCGCCGGGGAGCGTCCAGCAGGTCTTTGCCAGGGGAGAATACATGTTTCGGGCTGAGAACGGGTTGGTGTCCGGCCATGATTGTGGAGGATCGTGCTTTGTTCCCTTGCCGGAACGCCAACGCCAGGTGGCGCACGCCCGACTCAACCGTTAACATTTTAATGGGTTGATCCCTTTGGGTCTCTGCCTCCCTCTTTCCTGAAACGGCGCCACCGCATCGCCGCCTTCATCCGGCATGACGGAGCCGTCAAAAACCCTCAGCCTGTCGGCGCGCTAACTCCTTTGTTCTGTATAAGCGTATCATAACAGATTTATCGCTTTCTTGAAAGTATTATGGCGCTTTCTTTGAAAATTTTGACGGCATCAGAAAATGGGCCTCCTTGGACCGGCGCATTGAGTTTTGTGTTTTAAACCGCAGAGAACATAAGACAACATCAAATATGTTCATATGTTCCGGATATCCGGTACGAAGGTCAGGTTCGCCTGCCAGACGCTCATCTTTGTGAAGATAGCAGTATTTAGGCTGGTCCCGGGAAACAATCAATGATTCATCTTTTGGCAAAGATATAATATTGTGACTTCGGAAAGTGTTAAGCCATTTGGGAGACAAAAAATAAACATCAATCTGCAGGACAAGCGCGTAGACATGGCAAGCGCTGTTCCTGTTAAGAAACTGACAGGGTTTCTTAAGTTCAGCTGCGGCATCTGGTTTTAAAGATTTCATTGGTTCTGTATAATAATAAAAGCCAAGGGATCTTGATTTCTTGACAATTCCCGTGTTGCTCATTATATTTGGTATAATTGTTTATTGGATGAATTGTCATGTGGCGTTCATGAGAAACCGCTTTCCCTGGGGGGAAGGTAAGCTGTGAGAATCGATGAATACAATGAATGAGGAGACAGTATGAAAAAAACGTATGGCATTCCCATGGTCAGCATCAAATGGCACACAGTTACATGCTTTGAGATGAAGTTCGGGAACAAGACCGTTTTGTCCGATCCTTTCATCAACCTGTCCCCCGGCACAGAGGCTACCGTTGAGGCGGTGGAGGGCGCTGATCTGATTCCCGTCACCCATATTCATTGGGACCACATAACCGATATCGCCTATTTTATGGAAAAATTTGGCGCAAGGGTGCTGGTGGGCGACCTGAGCGCCATGGAGCTGGCGAAATACCTGAATCAAAATGTGCATTTTCTGTATCCGGTGACCCACAATACCGAGTTGGATTTCGGCTGGGTCAAGGTGAAAGCTCTCATGGGGCGCCACAGCAACATGAACTCTCCTTTCCTTACCTCGGCAACCAGTTTCCAGCGGGGACCCTATTTCAAGGACTATCCGGAGTTGGCGCCACTTCAGTATTTCGGTTCCCTGGAATACCGCAATTACCTGATCACTACGCCGGAACATCTGAAAATCCTGTTGTATGGAAACACTCCCTGCGAGGAGCAGAAAAACCTTCTGAAAAATGAGGGGATCGACATCGCCATCCTGCAATTTACCCGGCCGATTCCGGATGAAATTGCCCAGTTTGCGGCTGATTTGGGCGCCAAGGTTCTCATCCCCCATCACATGGATCTGAAGAAAAAACCTGAGGAATATGAAAGCGAAGTGGAGGTGCTGTGCCAGGCTTTTGAAAAGAAGCGCCCTGGCGGTATCGCTATTCGTGTCCAGCACGGGCAGTGGTATGATTTCAACTTCGGTATGAGTATTCGGTAATCCCGTCGGACAGGAATTCACAACCCACAACAATTGAGGTGTGACGATGCGAAGGTATATATTTAGGCGGCTATTGATGCTCTTTCCGGTCATCATTGGCGTCTCACTCCTGATTTTCTTAATCCTCAACCTGGCGCCCGGAGATATTATCAGCGTTATATCCGGCGATGGTATGAGTGCGGAGGAGGTGCAGGCCTTACGGGCCGAGCTGGGCTACGACAAGCCTGTTCTGGTTCGTTATTTGCGCTATATGAGCGGCCTGATTCGCGGGGATCTGGGCACCAGTTACATTACCGGCAGAAGCGTATTCCACGCTTATATCGAGCGCCTGCCGGCAACAATGCGCCTGGCATTCTCTTCGGTACTCTTTTCTATCCTTCTGTCCATTCCTCTGGGTATTTATTCCGCTACGCATAAGGGAAGCATCCGGGATAACATCAGTATGGTGGGGGCTTTGCTGGGCTTGTCCATGCCGAATTTTTGGCTGGGCTTGCTGTTGATCATTGCTTTTTCTCTCAACATCAAAATCTTTCCCTCCTCGGGAGATACGGGTTTTTTGAGCCTGGTGTTGCCCACCATCACAGTGGGAACAGGATTGATGGCTACGCTTACGCGTACCACTCGTTCATCCATGCTGGATGTTATCCGCCAGGATTATCTTCGTACAGCCCGCGCCAAAGGGGTGCCTGAAAAAAAGGTCATCCGCAAGCATGCGCTGAAAAACGCCTTGATTCCCATCATCACAATCATCGGCACCCAGCTGAGCAACGTCCTGGGCGGAGCGGTGCTGACAGAAACTGTTTTTTCCTGGCCGGGCGTGGGTCGGCTGATTGTAGATTCCATTAACCAGAGGGATATCCCCATGGTCACCGGATGCATCATCCTGAAAACCATTACCATCACCATCATTTTGTTGATCGTGGACCTTTTGTATGCGGCCGTCGACCCAAGGGTGAAATCGCGTTTCGCAGGCGCAAGAAAAAAAAGGAGGACCGCTCAGTCATGACCAGCGCGAACAAAATCAGCAGCGCAAAGAAATATACGCAAAGAAGCCAGTCTGCAGAGATCTGGCGCAGGATGGTCAAAAACAAGGGCGCCATGCTTGGTCTCGCTGTCTTTATTCTGCTCGCGCTGGTGGCTGTCTTTGCTGATGTGATGTTTGACTATGAAACTGACATTATCGGGCAAAACATCATGGATCGTTTTCAAGGCCCCAGCTGGCAGCATCCTTTCGGCACAGATAACCTGGGCAGGGACATTTTTAAGCGCGTGCTCTACGGCACTCGGTTTTCGCTGTCGGTAGGCGTTGTTGCAGTAGCCATTGCCATGTTTTGCGGGGTCACCCTGGGCGCCGTTGCGGGGTATTACGGCGGCAAAACGGAAGATATTATCATGCGCATAACCGATATTTTTGCCGCGGTTCCAAATATCCTGATGGGCATCGCGATCGTGGCTGCCCTGGGGGCCAATACCCTCAATCTGATGATCGCCGTGGGCGTAACCAGCATCCCGCAATTTGTCCGCGTCACAAGAGCCGCGGTTTTGACCGTCAGGAATCAGGAATATATCGAATCGGCAAAAGCCATCAGCCTGAGCGACGCTCAGATTATCTTTAGCCATGTCCTGCCCAACTGCCTGTCGCCCATTATTGTTCAGGCGACTCTCAGGGTGGCTTCCGCCATCATCTCGGCTTCCAGCCTGAGCTTTTTAGGCCTGGGCGTACCGGCGCCGGCGCCGGAATGGGGAAGCATGCTGTCCGCCGGGCGCAGTTTTATTCGCCGCTACGGCTATATGACCATTTTTCCCGGACTGGCCATCATGGTGACCGTTCTGTCGCTCAACCTGCTGGGGGATGGTTTGCGCGACGCGATGGATCCCAAACTGAGGCGGTGAGAATATGAGCAATGAAAACAAAAATGGCGCCAAAGCTCTGGAAGTTAAGGACTTGCATGTTTACTTTGATGTAGACAACCAACATATCCAGGCTGTAAACGGGGTGAGCTTTGCGCTCGGCGTCGGCCAGACCCTGGGATTGGTTGGCGAAACAGGCGCAGGAAAGACCACAACGGCTTTAGCCTGTCTCCGGCTGATTGAGGAACCGCCGGGAACAGTAAAAAGCCAGGGCATCCTGTTGGGAGGAAGGGATATTTCCGGCGCTTCTCAAAAGCAGATGCAGGATATCCGCGGCAACGAGATTTCCATGATTTTCCAAGACCCCATGACCAGCCTCAATCCGGTTTTCACTGTGGGTGACCAGATTGCCGAAGCCGTCCTGTTACATGAAGACGTCACAAAGGATCAAGCCAGGGAAAAAGCCAAAAGCATGCTGGAACTGGTAGGGATCCCGGCCAACCGCGCCGGGGAGTATCCCCACCAGTTCTCCGGCGGCATGAAACAAAGGGTGGTGATCGCCATCGCCCTGGCCTGCAACCCAAAAGTCCTGATCGCGGATGAGCCAACCACCGCTCTTGACGTTACCATTCAGGCGCAGGTGCTGGATCTGATCCATGACCTGAAGAAAAAATACCAAACCGCGATGCTCCTGATTACCCATGACCTGGGGATTGTGGCTGAGGTATGCGAATATGTAGCGGTTATGTATGCCGGGCGGATCATTGAATACGGCACGCTGGAAGACATATTCAAGAATACCAAGCATCCCTATACCGAGGGCCTGTTCGGCTCGCTGCCCAATATCCAGCGCCGTACCGAGCAGTTGCAGCCTATCAAGGGCATTATGCCTGATCCGACCAACCTGCCCCAAGGCTGCTCCTTTTCACCCAGATGCAATTATGCCATTGAGGCGTGCAAACAGTCCCTTCCCAAGCCCATTCCCATGGGGGAGGAACACTATGTATGCTGCTCTCGCTACCTGGAAAGCGGCTTTCAGATTAAAAGGACGGCAAAACAATGAGTGAACCTGTACTGAAGGTAGAACACCTTAAAAAGCACTTTCAAACCGCCCAGGGAACCGTTCACGCGGTGGATGATGTCAGCTTTGACATTTACCGCAATCAGACCTTGGGCCTGGTGGGCGAGTCTGGTTGTGGAAAATCCACTACCGGCCGGTTGATTGTCAAGCTCCTGAAGCCAACTGACGGGCGCATCATCTATGAAGGGACGGATTACGCTTCAGTGAGCGGGAGAAAGGCGAAGGAGCTGCGCCGCGCGGTCCAGATCATTTTTCAAGATCCCTTTTCTTCGCTGGATCCAACAAAAACGGTCATGCAGGCGATCAGTGAACCGATCATCGCCAACAAAATCATCTCAGGGAAGCAAAAAATCGAATCCCGTGTGCTGGAATTGATGGATACTGTCGGGTTAACCGAACGGCTCGTCAATACCTACCCGCACGAATTGGACGGCGGGCGCCGCCAGCGCATCGGCATTGCGCGGGCGCTGGCGATGGAGCCCAAGTTCATTGTGTGTGATGAGCCGGTATCCGCTTTAGATGTATCCATCCAGGCGCAGATCCTCAACCTGCTCAAGACCCTTCAGAAAAACCTGGGACTAACTCTGCTGTTTATCACTCATGACCTGGCGGTGGTCAACCATGTCTCGGATGAGATAGCGGTCATGTACCTGGGAAAAATTGTGGAAAAAGCCGATACGGAAAACCTGTTCGATCATCCCCTGCACCCTTACACCAAAGCGTTGCTGTCCGCGATCCCTATTCCGGATGTGGGGCAGAAACGGTCAAGAATCATTTTAAAGGGGGAGATTGCCTCGCCCATCGATCCGCCGGATGAATGCCGTTTCTACAGGCGTTGTCCTGAAGCGCAGGATGTCTGCAAGCGGAGTATGCCTCTACTGGTCGAAGCTCAACCCGGACATTATGTTGCCTGTCACCTGATAGGCGCATGAAATATAAAAAGATAGGAGAAACACTGATGAAGAGATGCCTGACTTTCCTGGTTGCTCTGATCCTCTTGCTGGGGCTGCTGACAAGCAGCGCCTTGGCGGAAGAAAAACGTTACAAAGAAAAAATTGTCGTTGCTTTCAGTACCAAACTGACGAACATTGATCCTCAGAGCGTTAACAATGTGCAGCATAAGCGGCTGTTCCTGTTGATGTTTGACGGACTGGTGAATGTGGACCCGCAAACCAATGAGCTGAGCCCGGGCTTGGCTGAGCGCTGGGAGCTGTCGGAGGACAGGCTTTCCTGGACTTTCTATCTGCGCCAGGATGTCAAATTCCACAACGGGGAACCTTTCACCGCGGATGATGTCGTGTTTACAATTGAACGGGGCAAAGCTTCCGCTGTCGGATCTGCCCGGGGCATGTTCACCACAGTGGACAACGTGGTCGCCGTCAATGATTACACAGTCCAGCTGAATCTGGCAAAGATCAACATGGATATGCTGTATATTCTGGCTCAGCCCGGTTTGGGCATGCTCAACCGGGAAGCGGTTGAGTCTGATCCGGACAAAGGTCCCTATGTCGGCTGCGGTCCATGGAAGTTCAATGATTTCCGTGAAGGCGACTACGTCCTTTTGGAGCGTTTTGACGACTACTATGGTAAAAAATCTCCCACCAAATTTTTGGAGCTGCGCCATATCGCTGAGAATTCCGCAAGGCTTATTTCCCTGCAGAATGACGAAATTGACGTATGTCTTGAACCCAACAACATTGAGCTGGACTTTATTCGGGATGATCCCAACCTGAAGCTGGTGCAGCAAAACGGGACCAATTTGCAGTACTTTGCGTTCAACGTGCAAAGAGAGCCTGGCAACAACCCGGCTTTCCGCCAAGCAGTCTCGCATGCCATCAATATGGACGAAATCATTCTTGCCGCCTTCGAGGGCATGGGTGTGCAGGCGAATTCCTTCTGGAGCTGGGCGCAATACGGTTATAACGCAGACATCCAGCCCTATGAGTACAACCCTGATAAAGCCAAGCAGATTGTGGATGAGAACGGTCTGGCCGGCACCGTGTTGAAAATTATGACCACCGGCGCCGAACGCATTCTGGTGGTTCAGATTTTGCAGGCGCAGCTGGCGCCCATCGGCATCAAGGTTGAACTGGAGGAAGTGGACAGCGCAGGTTTCACCTCCCTGACAAACGCCGGAGAGCATCAGGCCTGTATCTATGGCATTACCTATGTGAACTATGGAGATGACGCCAGGCGTACTCACGCTGCAGGTTCCACCACCAACAAATCTCACCAGAACAACCCGCGCATCCAGGAACTGATGGATCTGGCCTTGGCCGAAACCAATGAGGAGCAGCGGTTGAAGTACTATCACGAATGGCAGCAGATCGCCCATGATGAGATTGCTGTTATTCCGCTGATATACCAAACCCTTTCCGTTGCAATTAACAAGGATGTGGAAGGCATTGCCTTTGAGCCCGGCGGCATTCACGACTTCAGTGGCGTTTACCGTGAAATAAAGTAAACCAATGGCTTATTATCATCAGGAGCTTCCGTTTTCCGGAAGCTCCTGAATCAGTATGACATAAAATCCGTGAGATGCGCGTGGCAAGGGCAAATTCAGAGTAGGGTTTTGTGTGTTCACACTATCCATGTATTATCAGACATCATGGCCCGCGCGCCATATGCAGCGGAACAGCAAAAGCGCGGCAAACAGAAAAGCCCGGATAACAAAGATCAGAATGTCAGGGAGAGTATTTTGATGGATTTCACAAAAGCGCAGGCCTTTTGTCTGGATCACTGGGAGGAAACCCTGGGTTTGCTAAAGCAGCTGGCGTCCATCCCCGCGCCGTCAGGGCAGGAAGGGAAACGCGCGGCTTTTATCCTGGATTGGCTCAAACAGCAGGGAAAGAATGACGCCTATATCGATCAGATGCAAAATGTGGTTATTCCCTTTGACCGGCCCGGAGAGAAGGATACCGTTGTGATCATGGCGCATACCGATATCGTCTTCCCGGATGAGGGCCCCATACCGGTCAGGGAGGAGGCAGGACGATTGATGGCGCCCGGCATCGGGGATGACACGGCGAACCTGGTGCTGATGCTCATGTCGGTCAAGTATCTGCTGACGTATCCCCACCAGGCGCGCGTGAAGGTGCTTTTCGTCGCAAACTCCTGCGAGGAAGGGCTGGGAAACCTTAAAGGATGCCGAGAAATCATGCGTGTTCACGGGGAAAACGTGCGTGAGTTCATTTCCTATGACGGGACTCTCAACAAATGCACGACCGCTGCTGTAGGCTCCCACCGCTACCGGATCCGGATCAGGGCGGAAGGCGGACACTCTTATGGGGCCTTCGGCAATGCCAATGCCATCCACCAAATGGCGCAGCTGGTGGTCGCCTTGTATCAGCAAAAGGTGCCCGAGGGCGCCAAGACCACCTACAATGCCGGCGAAATCCGGGGCGGTACCACCGTGAACACCATTGCTGAGGAAGCGCATATCCTGTATGAATACCGTTCCGAAGACCGTGACAACCTGCAGGCTATGGAAGATTCTCTTCAGAGCATTTTGGATCAATACAGGCAAAAAGACTGGCAGATCGAAACGGAGGTATTGGGAAAACGCCCCTGCAACGGGGATCTTGACCCGGAAAAGCATCAGGCTCTTATCCAAAGGACCCTTGAGGACGTCTCAGCGCACTATCATGGAAATACGCAGCAGCAGGCCAGTTCCACCGATGCCAATATTCCCCTGTCCTTAGGCATTCCGGCGGTTACCTTTGGCCTCATCCTGGGCGGGCGGGCGCACACCTATGAGGAATGGATTGAAATAGACAGCTTGAGAATCGGCTGCCCCCTGGCGATTCGTACTGCGTTGCATTATTTTGATGAGATTTAGCGTGAAAATGCGTTTTCATCCGTGTTTGTGTCGCTCTATGCGACATGAATTTCAGGGCGCAAAGGCAATGGCCCCGTCCAAAGTAATAGATGATTGCCTTTATCACAGGCGGAATCCACCACCGTAATATAAATCTCATGTTTCGCACCCGCTTGAAGGACTGCGCCGCAAAAATCTGACCCGCTACTCCAGTTTGCTCTCTTTCGCGCGGATCACACTGGGCGTCACGCCATACCTTTTCTTGAATCGGCTGGTGAAGTAAGACGCGTCGGAAAAACCAACCGACTGGGCAATTTTGCCAATAGGGGTCTCTGAGTGCCGTATCAAATGCCATGCGTTATCCAGCCGATAGTTGTTGATAAAGGTTGTGGGCTTGATGCCGGTGATCTGCACGAAAATCCTGGTGAAATAGGAACGGTTCAAATTTAGCGCCTTTGCCACATCGCTGGTTGTGAAAGCTTCCGCCAGATTGGCCTGCATGTACGCAATGGCCATATGAAAATAATCCATTTGTGTACTGCCGATGTAGGTGAGATTCCTGGGTGGCTTGAACAACTCGGTTTCCCTGGCCAGCTGCGCGATCATCAAGCAGAGCAGGCCATGGCAATGCAGCAGGGAATCGGTGGTGTTGCTTTGAACTACCTCCAGGCTTTCCAAAATCAGACTCGCCAGCTTATCCCAATTGGCAGATTCATAAATGGGGTCATCATGGGTGAGGCGGGAATTGCTGAGAATCTTTTTGGCAAATTCACCTCCAAAACCAAACCAGACATACTCCCATGGGTTGCTTGTGCTGGCGGTATACTGATAAAGCTGCCCGGGAGATATTAAGAATCCCTGTCCCTTCCCCAGAGAATACTTGAGCTGGTTCAGGACGAGGCTGCCTTTCCCGGAAAGAATCAGATGAAATAAGTAGTGATTGGAAACATGAGGCCCATTGCTTTTGCCCGGAGCGCATTGTTCTCTCCCATTGTGAATGTAACGAATATCAGAGACAGAGAAATCCGGAAAATGATTCTCATACATCAGCAAGTTGCATTGGTTGTTTATTATTTTCACCCCTGTTTCAGTATATCAAACAAAAGCAGCGGACTTCAAGAAGTCACAATATTTATATTTTGTCATGCAAAGTACGGTGGCTTTTTCTGCAACGATATCCACGCCTGCACACCGTTAAAGCAGCTCAAGGACGCGGCATTCATGCTTTTGCTGCCCCTGGACCAAATTCGTGATGAGGAAGCGGTCTGGTATGAAGAGCAGAACGGCTGGAAAACCATAACCTACAGCTCCGGCGCGTTTTTTGCGGTAAATTTTGAAACCCAGGAGTGCAGGGTGAGAATTGACGGACAGTTGTGGATCCAAAATGGCACGGCTACCATCCCCCAGCCTGACGGCAGCCTGCTGGTATATGTCTGCTGGGAAGAGCCGTATCTGCCTATCCATCTGCCCTGTGACCTAGCTCCTGGCAGCGCGGTCATCGCTAAGCCCCTGGCTCCGGAAACTCCGGAAGAAATATTGCATGTATCTGAAGACGGCCTGCCCCTGTCCCTGCCCCCGGGAAGAGCGTACCGCGTGCGGGTTCAATACTGATTCCAATCTATATTGCATCGTCGCGCCGGGTCTTTGATCGCCCTGCTGCGTCAATCAACCTCAACGTAGCTTAGGCTGCGCCATCGGTTTCCTTCCCTGCGCCAGTTTATCATGCATCAGCCCAGAATGCTTGTGAAATACAGGGAGTTGAGTTGTTCAGTAGGCACTTATGTAGTTGGGTCTCGTTAAGGAACAAATCAATAGTAAGTTGTTTCTCTGTTAAACTTCCTCTCAAAAGCGTAGCAACCAGGCATTGGCGGACGATTCCTCCAGCTCCTCAATGCAATAAAAAGCATCCAGCATGGTCTTGTCGGCAATAATGGCTCCGTGTTTGGCCAGCAGGTACGCACGGATCTGTGGCTGAATTCTTTGTTGAAAGGCTTGGAACAGCGCTTCACTGCCCGGGTGTTCATAGGGAACAAATCCCAGTTCCCCGATTTTCATTGTTAAGTATGGAGTAGGGCTGGGGATTTTACAGGTTGGCGCATCCTGCAAGACGCAGGACCAGTAGGTTGTGTAGCGGCTGTGGGTATGGATAATTGCTGTGGCTTCAGGACAATTTTTATAAAGAATCCGGTGCAAAGGCAGCTCTTTGCTGGGTTGCTGTGGAGACAGAACCCGCTCTCCCTGCACAATGGCAAAACTATCTTCATTTAACCTGCCAAAGCTGGTTCCTGAAGCGGTGATAAACAGACAATCTTCATGCAGAAAGCTCATATTCGCAGTTGACCCGCTGACAATACCCCGGTCAAACAGGGCCTTTCCCACCCATATTGCATGATCGAACTTGGTTTGCAGATTCATTGCGTTTTTTCCTCCATCAGAGAAATTGCCCGGTTAAAAAAGTCATCCTGGCCGAAATTACCGGATTTCAGCACCAGCTGAATGTCCTGTCTGTCTGCCGGCTTCAGGATGGGAACGCCTGGTGCCACAGTGTCTCCAATCGCAAAGCTTGTAAATCCAAGGGCTTGCACGACTGCGCCGGAGGTTTCACCCCCAGCTACAATCAGCTTTTCAATCCCCAGGCTGACAGCATGCCTTGCGAGTGTTGCCATGGCATCCTCCAGCTTGTTTGCGGAGGCGTCGGGGTTCAGGTCGGTTTTCTTGGAGTCAGGGTCGCTGTAAATCAGCAGCTTCCCCTTCAAATGATCAATGGCATCAAGGAGCTTGTGAAGATGCGATTCATCTTGATTCAGCTCGCTGGCAATGATTTGCAGGGCATTGCCGCCTGAATTGATAAAGCTTGCGACCTGTTTTTGCGTTTGCCGGGAGAGGCTTCCGGACAGAATCAGCGCCCGGGGGTCTGTTGAAGCTCTCTTTATCTGGTTCACCCGCTTTGACCCGCCCTGAATATTCCTGTACCAGAAATCAATCAATGACGAGCTGCCGCTCAGTAACTTCATATGTCCGAAAGCCTTGGCAATCTGTTCTCCGTGTTCATCCGAAAAACAATCACAGATAATGTAGTAGTGATTGTCGTCGCTGAGGCCTTCGGCATATGCGCGCACCTCGTCCACAGCCTGTCCCAACTCTTGATAATTCAGCACATAGCTTGAATACTTGGATTGCGCATCCAGTAAACGGGGCAAATAGCTGTCCTTCATGGGGTTTAAGGGGTGATAGCGCATGCTGCTTTCGCTCAGAAGCTGCCGTCCTACATACAGATAACCGTTGAACACTGTTCTGTGATTGACAGGCAGGGCTGGTGACACAACACAAAACGTCTGTCCCAGGCGCTCCAATAAATAATCCAGAACTGGTCCAATGTTTCCCTGGGGGGTGGAATCAAAGGTTGAGCAGTATTTGTAGTAGTACCGCCCGATCCCCTTGCCTTCCAGCCAGTCCATTGCCCTGGTTGTCTCCCGGATGGCGTCTCCCTGCTTGATGCTGCGGATTTTGAGCGCTACAACAACCACATCAATGCTCCCCAGGTCAGTGTTTTCTTTTTCTGGTACACCATTCAGTAACAGGCAGCTCGCGCCTGAATCCGCCAGAAATGAGCACACATCACTCGCTCCTGTAAAATCATCGGCAATGCAGCCAATGGCTTGTTTTAATATCATATTGGCCTCCTTGTTTACACCGGTTCGGTTTCCAGCAGCTTCAAGCAGCCTGCAAAACAATGTGCCTGGTATAGCCCCTGCCCCGATGCTTGTCAACCTGGGCATACGCTGCCTTATCGTTTCATGGTTAGGCTGAAAGGTACGGAACAATCAGCTTGCCTCTATCCTAAGCAGGATCGTATAAACTAAACTGTTGATTATTTTGACATTCCTCATCTCATAAGCGAAGAATGCCTTAAACGCTGAGATTACCAACATTGTTAACTTTAGTCTTGAACGGCGGAGTTGCCCCTCATTCCAGCAAAAACTTTGTGCAAATAGTAGCTGTTGTGATCGTCAAAGAGTTAACCGCAATACCCAACAAGTTTATATCAACTTAGCCACAACTTCGCTTAAGGTGTCATCTTGCCCTACATTGCCTGGAAAGATGACATAGGGCATTTTGCCATACTTGCTGTCTTCGTCCGTCAACCAAACCGGAATACCCGGCAATATTTGACCCAGGACAAGTGCTTTGCGCACAGAAAGACCGTTTACACCGATGTCAGAAGAGGTGATGCCACCCTTGGCAATGATAAAAGCGGGCTTAACCGACAGGCGCCTGACAATATCTGTGACAGCGTCTGAAATCATCACCGATCTTTTAATTTTTTCTTCTTCTCTGCCTGGTACTTTCATGTATTTGCGACTGGTGTAGATACATACAGTATTGCCTTTTGAGATTATTTTCTGCGCAGCATCATGCAGACGGCTTGTTTCCTGCTCCAGGCCATTTTCCTCAAGAACTTTTTCGACAAAAAATTCGAGCGCTACAATCTGCGGAAAGGTACCAAGCAGATTTTCCAGTTGACGACTTGTCTTTTTGACATGGGAGCCGACAACAATCAGCCCGCCGTTTATGCTGTTTGTCTGCAAATCTTCTCGGGTGAGCAGCGGCTTATCCTTTACACCAGCAAGCACCTTTGGAATAGCAGCAGCAGAACGGAAGAGAAAGCGCTTGCCTCTGTTGACCGCTTTGATATAACCTGCGACAAACACCTTGATATCACTGTAGGAGACAGCATCCACAACCACTTTGTTGAAGCCTGTTGTTTGCATAAGAGCTTCATAAACCAGGTCATCATGGACTCCTTGCAGCCAATTGATAGGAATGTGCTTCACCTTGCTGGCAGGATAAGCTCCTTTTGTCTTTTCTTCTATCCATTCAGGCAAGCGGGATTGGGTATAGGGAAAACTGGCATCCTTGCTGAACTCTGTTTGACCCACCGGGATGAGAACATCCCCTTCCTTATAATAATGCACACCATTGATCGTAAGTCGGTCGCCCTCCAGAAAAAAAGGGCAAAGAATTTCTCCATCAAAACGTAGGTTGCTCATATTTTCAATGCTTGTTTTAAGGGTTTCCGTTTCCAGCGGATAATGTCCGCGCAGGGTAGAATCCGATCGACTGACAAGCACAAAATCCTTCATAGTCTTTTTGGCACTATTAAGGATACGCTCCGCGATAACAGTGTGCACCTTTTGGGTCTTCTTCTTCCGACATGGAACGGGAATTGGTCAGAATAATGAACATGGGATTGTCCTGCTCGAATCCCTTATTGAGAGCTGTCCTGATCCCACTGGGTAAACACGTCAATGCCGTGTAAAGTTTGTCCCCCAGTAGGATCATCGTCCAGCACGACGATTTTCTTGTCTCAACTTCGCGAAGCGCCTGCCGATAAAGCGCTTCCGCTTGCGCCGCTTGTTTTTCGGTTCTTGATGGAATACTATTGTAGTTCCGGATGCTTTTTGACATATGTTCATCAACCCTCATGCTTTAGTCCGGAATAGTATCAGTTCTAACCCTAATCTGGGCAGCTTTCTGATAATATTGATGTAAGGCTTTATTGCATCGTCGCGCCGGGTCTTTGATTGCCCTGCTGTGTCAGTCAACCTCAACGCAGCTTTACGCCATCGGTTTCTTTCCTTGTAGGCTAATAAAATCCCTCGCCGCTTGGGATGAAAACAAGCTTTACATCAATATGGATTCCTACTTCCGATAAAAAGTTACCGGTTCGTTTTGATATGTACTCCTCCTGTTGACATTCATCCAACTTTTGGAGCACAGCTCATTCTGCCCCGGTAACTTATGATATCTATGTTTTTGTGGTTAGAATATTCCCAATGTTAGCCAAAATGACAATTTGACAATTATTACCTGCATTAATCAGACTCATCAGCAACACGGACTTCCTGACCCGCCCAATTTTCGTATAATTTGACCAGGGCGCAGATATCCTCATCCCCATAACCGCCCTGGCAGGCAGCCATGAAAAGTTCACTTGCCAAGCTCAGCATAGGCATTGGCACCTTCATGCGGTTAGCAAGCGCACGGGCAAGCAGCGTATCCTTGTGCATAAGTTGCGCTCGGAATGCCGGGGAGAAGTCACGATTAACAATTTTTGGTATTTTTTTGTCAGCAATGGCGCTTTGGGAGCCGCCGCCAGCGCAGAATTTTACGAACATCTCAGGATTTACGCCTGACTTTGTCGCGAGCACCACCGCTTCACTGAACGCGGCCATGTGAACGGACATCATGGCGTTGCTGCACAGTTTGGCATATGACGCTGCGCCAATATCCGAGCCGGCAAAGTAGGCATCCTTTCCCATCGCGCGAAAAACTGGCAAAGCCTCCTCGAAGCTTTCTTTGTCACCGCTGGCTATGAAAACAATGGTCTTCGCAATAGCCTGTAAACCACTGCCTGTTACGGGCGCGTCCATGAATCTGAACCCAAGCGCTTGTAATTCTTTACCCAATGCAATGTTGGATTCAGGGGAAACTGTTGATGTGTTGATAAACAGTGTTTTCCCTGGTTTAGCGCCTGAGGCGACGCCCTGTTCCCCCAGCACCACTTCCCTGACAGCGTGCTCATCGGACAGCATGGTGAACACGATGTCTGCATCCGCGGCTACTTTATCCATGGTTTTTGATATAGTCGCTCCGATGCTTTCCAACTCCAATGACTTCGCCTGCGTGCGGTTGAACACGCTAACAGGATATCCCGCCTTCAAAAGGTGTGTGGCCATAGGTTTTCCCATAACGCCGATTCCAACAAATGCAATTTTCTTCATGGTCAGCACTTCATATCCTCCTGGCTTTACTTTTCATTGTAATAAGCCTTCAACTTCTTCACTTCTTCATCGCTGATTTTATATGAATGCACATTATCATCAGGGAATATGCCATTTTTGACTTCCTCGCAGTAAGTGGTGAACGCCTTCTCCAGTTCCTTGCCAATGTTTGCGTAGACCTTAACAAACTTGGGACAGAAGTCATCGTAATAGCCTACCATGTCCGCATAGATCAGCAGCTGGCCGTGGGTATAGGAACCGCCACCGATGCCCAAAATGGGGATGCCGGCTCTGTCAGTTATCAGCTTGCCCACAATGGCAGGTACACCCTCCACCAGAATAGAGCAGGCGCCTGCTTCTTCAATGGCTTTTGCCTGTTCCACCAGCTTGATGGCTGCATTCGCACTTCTGCCTTGCGCTTTATAGCCACCCAACTGGCCGGCAAACTGCGGTGTCAAGCCAATGTGACCCATGGTGAGGATACCGGCACCGGAAATGGACCTGATTCTGTCCAGAATCAACGGCCCAGCCCCTTCCAGTTTGATGCAGTCGCTGTCTGCTTCCTTGATGAACCGGCCGGCATTGTGAATTGCCTGTTCGTTGCTTTCCTGGTAGGACATGTAGGGCATGTCTCCCACAACAAAGGTGTCGGGCGCGCCCCTGCGCACGGCCGCTGCATGGCTGATCATCTGATCCATGGTCACCGGGAAAGTGGTTTTGTGACCCTGCTGTACCATGCCAAGAGAGTCACCCACCAATATCATGTCTACCCCGGCCTTTTGCTGATACTTAGCCGTTAGATAATCATAGGCTGTCAAAAAGGTAATTTTTTCTCCACTGAATGCCATTCGGTTAAAGTCCAGTATTGTTTTTTTCATTGAAAAACCTCCCTTGGCAAGACGCTTAGGCCAGCCTTGCCTTGTCCTTTTTATTTTGGGCAATCTGGTATGCCAGAATGCCGCCGCCAATGAGCAAGCCGGCAATGTCCGTCCACATTTCCGGAATAAACACCATGAGCCCGCCAACCGCAAGTGCTATGCGAAGCACAATACTCTTCAAGTCCCTAAAGAAGAAGCCCATGATACCTGCCGCCACCATAACGGTTGCAAGAGCCAGACATGATGTGGCGTATACTGTGCTGAGCGCTGATGCGCCTTGCAACAACAATTCAGGCATATAGTAGAATGTAAACGGAAGAACAAACAGCATGAAGCTGTAAATGACACCGCGATATCCGGTTTTCATGGGGTCCGCTTCCGCTATGGATGCCGCGGCGAATGCCGAAACGCAAACAGGCGGTGTGACATTTGACACCGCGGAGAACCAAAAGGCGATGATATTGGCGATAACTACATCGACACCCAATGTCACCAAACCGGGTACTACAATAAGAGACATCAATATGTAGGTGGCAGTCTGCGTAGCGCCCATTCCGATGATAACGCCCACCAGGCCTACCAAGCAGATAGCAAAAAAGATGCTGCCGCCGGAGAGCGAAACAATGAATACGCCAAACTTCTGGGCAAGACCGCTCAACACAATGCCACCCATTACAATGCCCAGCATACCAATGGTACCGCCGACTGACACATTGCCGATACCGCCGGATTCACATCCCTTCGCCAGTTGTTTGATACCCATTTTGTGTGTTTTTGTAAACCAGCTCAGCGCAATCAGCAGAAGAATAGCCACAAACGCTGCTCTATCGGGCGCTTGGCCCAGCATAAGCACCACGAAAATCGCAATGATGGGAATGATAAAAAACCATCCCTCTTTCAAGGTGGCGCGAACAGATGGAATTTCCTCATCGGGAATGTTGCCGATGTTGTGTTTCTTCGCGTAGAAGTGAACCGAGCACAGACACCACCAATAGTACAGCAGAGCTGGGATTATGTTCATGATGGCAATTCTGATGTATGGGGTCTCGGTCATGGTCGCCAGCAGGAATGCGCCGGCTCCCATGACAGGAGGAAGCATTTGCCCGCCTGTGGAAGCTGCAGCCTCAATAGCGCCAGCGTCTTCACCACGGAAACCAACACGTTTCATCATGGGAATGGTAAAAGTACCGGTAGCAACAACATTCGCCACCGAACTGCCGCTGATGGATCCAAAGATGGCACTTGCGATAACCGCGACCTTTGCCGGCCCGCCAGCCCAGCCTTTCGTCAATGACAGGGCAAGTTTGATGAAGAAGTCACCGGCGCCCGAAGCCTCCATGAACGAGCCCAGCAATATGAAGGGAAGAACGTATGTGCTGAATGTGCCGCAAATGGTGCCGAAGATTGCCTGGTCGGTGCGGTACATAAAGTCCACAATGCGGAAAATGGAGAAGCCCCGGTGCGCGAAAATACCGGGCAAGTAAGGGCCAAAGTACAACTGCAGCATAAATATCAAGGCAAGGATAGGAATCACGCGGCCGATAACGCGGCGTGCAACTTCAAATAATACAACAATGGCTATGATACCGAAGTACACATCGGTCCAGTTGGCTTGCCCGCGACGCATAATGGCATAATCCTGATAGGTGACCAGCCAGTAGGTAAAAGTGGCAATGGTTAGCCCCATCAGAACATAATCATACCAAGGAATCTTATTGCCACCGCCACGCCCTCTGCGTACCGGGTATAGAGCCAGCGCCATGAGGCAGTTGCCCATCAAATACAGTGATCTGGTGGCTTGGGTAGATAATACTCGAAATCCAGAATGGAGAATAAATATCGCCGAAAATGAAATTGCGATGACGGACAAAACAATTTTGTGAAAACCGGTCAGTTTTCTTCTCTTCATTTTCTCTTCCTCCCATGCTGGCCAGCTTTTCAGCTGGCCAGCACTTGTACATAATCGCTGTATTATTTTAGTAGGCTCTGGGTGCCTCCGGATGGTCCTCAAAGTACTTCACGGCACCCGGATGCACCTTCAGGCCAAGCGCCTCAAAGGCGGCCGTATCTTCTGCAAACTGCGCCCAATTACGATGACCTGCCACCAATTCTGCCAGCACATCCTCCTGGAAAGCGACTTCCAGCATCTTGTACAGCACATCGGGATCCAGATTTTTGTTCGCAATGATGTAGTTACGGAAATGGGGCAGCAACACCGGCTCATCCACACCCTTGTAGCGGCCCGCAGCCATTTCAGCGGCGAAGAAGAAGGGTGATATGGCTTTTAATTCTTCAATCTGCTCCATGGTGAAGGGAAGTACCTTAATGCTTTCGGTTTCTGACAGTTCCGTTACGGCGCCGGAAGGTGAGCCCGCCTGGCAAACTGCGTCAATGCGACCTTCTTTCATCGCATAGGCAGTGTCGGAGAAGGCAAGGTACTCACGTTTACAGTCTATTTTGAAAGCATCCAGAACCATGTCGGCAATGTACTGTGCTCCCGAACCCGGGTTGCCGCAGGCAACGGTCTTGCCATTTAGATCCTCTATGCCGTTAATGCCGGAATTGGCAAAGACAACGATATAAAAGTCGCTGTCATACGCTTTGCCGACGCCCATCAGGTTCTCCTGTGCCTGCGCAGCCAGACCTGCGTCACTGAAGTTACCGGTACCTTTGGCCGCTTCATAAACCAGTGAACTATAGGTGACGGCAAGGTCCAATTCGCCTAGTGACACTTTAATGGCATTGTCAACCGCAGCGCCGGTTGTGATGTTGGAAATGTTGATGCCAGGGGTTCTGGGGGTTACAGAATTTGCGAAGGCGCCAGCCATGTAATACATGACACCACCGGATGAACTGCCTCCAAAGGACACTTGTGTTGTTTTTTGCGCCAAGGCAACACCGGAGATGCCCAAAACCAGAGATAGCGCAAGTACGAGAAACAATGACTTTCTTAACCCTTTCATAATTTCCTCCTTAGTTTTATTTTAAGCGGGCATTCTTGCACGCTCAGATTCATGGTAAATCAAAAGGCATTGAGGTAAATCTTCTTGATGTCCTCCACAGAAAGCACGCGCGTAGCTCTGGATAGCAATCGTTGTTCTGCGTGGGCGCCCACAGCCCAGTCATCCACGCGATTTTTATCGGTAATGCCAAGCTCTGTGAGTGACTTTGGTAAATTTAGTTTCTGCATCATGTTCTCAATGGCCTTCAGGCAAAGCCTGGAAGCCTTCCTGGCAGGCAGACCGTCCACCTTCTCACCCATAGCTTCAGCCAGCATAATCATCTTGTTTTCCACCGCGGGCGTAATATAGTCGAAGCAGGACAGCACCAGGCAGGTGAGGCTGTTGCCATGGCTAACATGGTACTCTCCGCCAATAGGATACGCGAGAGCGTGCACCAGGCTGGTGCCCGCGTTGTTGAGCACCAGACCAGCGGTCACAGAACCCAACGCCATGTAATACCTGGCTTCCAAATTGCTTCCATCTGCAAACGCCGGTCCAATCCACCTGGTGATGAGCCTGATGGCTGTCAATGCCAGGTTATCGGTAATAGGATTCGCTGCTTTGGAGAGCACCGGTTCCGCTGCGTGCATGAAAGCGTCAAAGCCCGAGGCGGCAGTTACGATCTGTGGGCAGGTCAATGTTAGGACAGGATCAATAATTGCTGTGTTGGGGAGAATGTTGGAGGATGCGACAGCTTTTTTTACGTTGTGCAACTCATCATGAAAAATTGCATGCTTGGTGACTTCCGCACCGGTTCCTGATGTCGTTGGAACCAAAATGGTTGGAATGCCGCGGTTGGGCACTTTCTCTTTTCCGAAGTAATCCCTGACCTTGAGCGGATTCGTCTGGAGCGCCGCAGCCAGCTTGGCCACATCCAGAACACTGCCACCTCCAACAGCGATGACACAATCGGCCTGACTGGTTCTCACTGCGTTCGCTGCTTGCTCTGCATTGTCCGTTGTGGGTTCAACAGATGTTCTCTCGACGATATACTGTTCGGTCTCCACGCCGGCCTTTTTCAAGGAAGCCAAAACCGAATCCACTAAACCTGCTTTTAGTACGTTCGCGCCCGTCAAAATCATAGCACGCTTCGCACCAAGTTTAACTGCCTCTGCTCCGACTTGCTCCGAGACGTTCAGTCCAAAAAGGATATTAGGCGTAGTAAATGAGATCGTTTGAAACATTTTCTCCTCCTTGCATCATTAACTATAATTTTTTCATGATGATAAAAAACCGAGTATAGCTTACTATTTGCATGGCATTTTGTCAAGAGAATCTTGTGTTTTCGAGTTTCCGCCCGAGTTTCCGCCCTGTGTTTTCGAGTTTCCGCCCGAGTTTCCGCCCTGTGTTTTCGAGTTTCCGAGAGTTTCCGTACCAATCTAACCTTTATTCTCTTGTACTTTCCTGAATCATTGATATTTGCCTTGATCTAAAGTAATGCTGATGTAAATATTGGCAACCAAATAAAAACTTGAGTTTCCGTATTCTGCATAGAAAAGAGCAATTAACAGAGATTCTGAGGCCTCAGCATAGCGGAGGATGAGAAATTCCATTTTACAGAGCCTGTTTTCTATAAATGGGGAAGGCAAACAAGCCTTTGCCCAAGCCTATTCAATTGGTGTTTTTCAACACAGCAAAGGAAAGGACAGTTGCCGGTACTTTGGCCTACCTATATGGAACCATTTACGGATACCTGTGTTTGCCCTTCCCAGAATACGGATGACCCCCAAACCGATCCTGTACAGCAGGAAAGCGATATCATGCTCGTTCCGTTGTCCGTTCGCTTCCCGCATGACCGCGGACCTGAGCTTGGAGGATCTTCGTTTCTCCGCCTGCGCGCACAGAAACCCGGTCGCCATGCTGAGAAAGCGGTTCAGGTTGTTCATCGCCTTTAATGTGCGGACACGCAAGTTTTCAAAACCCAGGTGCTGCTTCTTGAAACGAAAGTATTCCTCGATTCGCCAGCGCATGAAATACATCCGAACCACCCGCAGCGCGTCTGCCTTGCTGGTCACCGCGCAGTTGGTTAAAAGCATCATCGGAGTGTCGGATAAACCATAGATCAGCACAAGCTTTAGCCATCTTTTACTTTCTGTTGCCCGCACATTCACACAGGTCACCCAGCACTCTGTGTCCTTTCCATTGAAGTGAACGCTACACTTGAACTTGCCCTTGTAACTGTCCCGCAAGGTGGTGGATTTCAGCCATTTGCCTTTGAAAAACAGCTTCCTCCTCTCCGTTATGCGCACGATGAACTGTTTGTCGTGCTTGTGCATGAAGGTGAACAGCTTGTTCATATCGTAATACCGGTCAAGGACATAAGTGGCCAGGGGAAAATGCCTGAAGGCTTCTTCCAGCGCATGGAATGTGATCTCATTGGCGGAGATGTAGTTCTCCTCCCGGGAAGAATGGATGTGTGAGTACAGACTGACCGGTTGTCTGGTGTTCCGGCTCAGCGCAGTGATTTCTGTCACATGGTAACCTTTTTCAATGGCGCCGTTCAACGAGGAGCCGTCCCTGACCATCCCCATGCTCTCAAAGGCTTTGCCGTAAGGTTTGATGATATCCGTATCATCCACAAACACCGGCCCTGTTGTATCCGCCATCTCCCGCACAAAGGACAGGTAGTTGTCCATGATTTGAGAAGGCATGTCCTCGGTCAGTTTCCGCGCCAGCCGCTCAACTGTGTTCTTCTTATGGATGTTTTCCTTCAAGGTATCCGCAAACCTGGACAGAATGCAGCTCCCTGTGGACAGCGCGCCATACACCATGTCCGCGGTGAACTTTTGCCAGTCTCTTGGCGCATCGGCGCTCATCCTGGCAGAAAAAGTGAGAACTTCGCGTTTGAGTTGGCAGGTATCTGTGGTAGAATGTCTCATGAGGAACCTCTTTCTTTTTGTTTAGTCGAGTTTTTAATACAAAATAATTTTACTACAAAAAGATGGTAGGTTCCTCATTTTACAACACAAATATGCCCTGTTTTTGATAAAAACGACGCAATTCAACAAAAATTCATCTTAAATCACTGAACAATCAGCAAATTATGCGAAAAACATTATCAACATACGGAAACTCAAGAATAAAAAGTATTGACAACTACAAATCAGGTGTTTATAATACGATCAAGCTGTAATACAATATTTTCGACTTATCATACAACATGGGTCAAGAATATCAAGCTTGTTTAAAAAGGAGCAACGAATGGAGAAAAACCATCGATTGAGAGCTCTGGCAAAACAGTATCGCAGAGAACTGATAGAGATGCTTTATCGTGTTCAAACAGGGCATCCGGGTGGCTCATTGTCAGCTACAGAGATTCTATTGTTGTTGTTCAAGGAAGTTCTGCACTTCGATTCAAAGCAACCCGAAATGCCAGGGCGGGATCGATTTGTTCTATCGAAAGGGCATGCTGCCCCAATGTTGTATCTCAACTTGGCACATGAGGGTTTTTTCCCTCTGGACGATCTAAAAAGCCTTAGGCAAGAGGGTTCTCACCTTCAAGGTCATCCCTGTTGGCATAAAACGCCAGGTGTGGAATTGTCCACTGGGCCATTGGGATTAGGTATATCTGCTGCAATTGGAATGGCGCTGGCCGCAAAACTTAAGCAAAGTAATGAATACATTTATGTGCTCGTTGGTGATGGCGAATTGCAGGAGGGTATTGTCTGGGAAGCATTAATGTCAGCCAGTAAATTCAAGTTGAATAACCTTGTAATGATTATTGATAACAATGGAATACAACTTGACGGCTCAGTGAAGGAAATCATGCCCCTTGGCAACATTGAGGCGAAGATCCGCTCCTTTGGCTGGTATGTAACCAGATGCGATGGCCACGATTTCATAGCCCTGCGGCAAGCTTTTGACTCAGTAAGGAATAGTGAGAGTACGCCAAAGGCAATTGTTGCTGATACAGTTAAAGGTAAAGGAGTTTCATTTATGGAAAACACGAGCATCTGGCACGGCAAGGTCATCGGTGATGATGAATATGCGATGGCAATGAAAGAATTAGCGGGTTAGACAAAAGAAATGATAGCAATCAGAGAAGCATATGGAAAGGCGCTGCTTTCGTTGGGTGGTAGGAACGATAAAGTAGTCGCGTTGGAAGCAGATGTTGGCATGTCTACCCGTTCTGTGCTTTTTGGCCAAGCTTATCCTGACAGATACTTCAATGTAGGTATCGCGGAAAACAACATGGTAGCGATTGCTGCAGGTTTCGCAAGAAGCGGCTTCATACCTTTTGTAAACACTTTTGCTGCCTTCATGATTGGCCGTGGCGGCGATCCAATACAAAGCTTGATAGCGTATGATAGGTTGAACGTAAAGCTTGCAGGTACATATTGTGGCATGTCGGACTCCTATGATGGAGCCAGTCATCATGCGATAGCGGATTTGGCCTATGTTCGCGCTTTGCCTAATATGACCATTGTTGTTCCTTCTGATCCCGAGCAAACTCGACAAGCCGTATATGCCATAGCCGAACACCAAGGGCCGGTATATTTGCGTCTCAGCCGTGCCCCAGCACCCCGTATTTATCCTGACAATTACAGGTTCGAGCTTGGAAAGGGTTATGTTCACAGGCAGGGAACCGATGTGACCATCATAGCCTGTGGACAGCAAGTTCATGAAGCGCTGAAAGCCGCTTCCATTCTCTCATCCCATGGGATCTCAGCACAGGTTATTGATATAGCGACCATCAAACCACTTGACGAGGATTTAATCTTGGCATGTGCTAAGAAGACCGGTCATGTAGTCACTGCGGAAGAACACAGTGTCCATGGCGGACTTGGTTCCGCTGTGTCGGAGCTTCTTTCTTCGCGCTGTCCGACCAAAATGGCTTTTGTTGGAATGAAGAGTTTCGCGGAGTCAGGGAGTTATAATCAGTTGCTTGCCAAATATGGTGTAGACGCAAGTTCAATCGAAACCGCGTGCAGGCGCGTATTGAAGCGGCAAGACCCTTTGTCCATGTGCGAGAAAGGAATAATCTGATTATGAATAAGCCGATTTTAGGTCTTTTGCTGGGAGACGCATCAGGAATAGGTCCCGAGCTTGTCGCCAAATTGGCCTCCAGCCGTTTTTTGGAAACCGTATGCAATCCGGTGATTATAGGCGACATCCGTCAAGTAAGATATTCCCTTTCCATGCTGAATATGAACGTGCCGCTTATAGCAATAGAATCCATTAAAGAAGCGGACTGGGAAAAGGGATTGCCTGTACTGGACACTCATGACCAGGATCCCACACAGATTCAGCCTGGCGTTCCCAGCATCGTTTGCGGCGTAGCTGTCATGAACATGCTAAAAATTGCCTGTGAGCTTTGCATGGCAGGCAAAATGGAGGGTTTTGCTTTTGCTCCTTTTAATAAGGCAGCCATGAAAATGGCTGGGTGCGACCATGAAAGTGAGCATTATTATTTGGCTGCCCTCACCGGCGCCAAAGGTCCTATTGGCGAAATCAATGTGGTGGGCAACCTGATGTCTGTTCGTGCTACCAGCCATATCCCCCTAAAGGATGTGAGCAAACACCTGACAATCGAAAAAATATTGTCAGCCATGGAATTAGGTTACAATGCTGTACGCAATACCGGCGTAAAATATCCCCGTCTGGGTATCGCAGCGCTCAACCCTCACGGTGGAGAGGACGGCCGTTGTGGACGGGAGGAAATTGACGTGATTCTGCCTGCGATAGAAATTGCCAATAAACGCGGGTATGGAACTATCGGGCCTTTCCCCAGCGACATTGTGTTCATAAAGGCATTCGCAGGCGACTTTGATTGTGTTGTTACGATGTACCATGATCAGGGTCAAATCGCGTTGAAGCTAAGCGGTTTCGATAAAGGCGTGACCATCGCCGGCGGCCAGCCTTTCCCCATAGCCACTTGCGCCCACGGAACTGCGTATGAGATCGTGGGCAAGGGAATCGCGCACACCACTGCCTTGGAAAACGCTGTCAAACTGACGGCAAAAATGGCCGTAGCAAGGAGAATATTATGAAGCTTTGTTACCAAGTTGCAACGCCTGACGTGACAATTACTGAGAACGTAACCGCCTACCAGGGCCCGCTGGAAAGCAGCTTTGCCGATTTGGCTCAAATGGGTTATGATGGCGTAGAGTTAATGACAATGGACCCTGGCAAATTGGACTGGGACAGTGTACACAAACTGGCTGAAAAAAACGGCTTGGCCATCGTGCTTGTGTGTACTGGGGAAATCCTGGGGCAGATGAATCTTAGTTTTGCTGACCCCAGGAAGGATGTGCGACAAAAAGCGGTGGAACAGGTTAATGGCATCATCGACTTTGCCTCCGCACTGGGCGCAAACATTAACATTGGAAGGGTGCGGGGTCAGTATTATAAAGACGTACCGGTGGCCCAGACGGAGACTTGGGCTGTGGACGCTTTCAAATACATCAGTGATCATGCAGGGAAAAAGAACGTTTGGATCGCATTGGAAACAATTACCATCATGCAAACCAACTTCATCAACACTTTGATGCAAGCCAGAGAAATGATAAAGCGTGTAGAGAGACCCAATTTCGGCCTGATGATGGACGTGTTTCATCTGAACTTGGAGGAGAGAGACATCCTGCAGGCTATACACGAATACAGCGCATACAACCTGCACGTTCATCTGGCGGACAACAACCGGCGTTATCCCGGCCAGTGCGGGCTTGACTTTGAAAAGATACTAAGAGCGTTCCGCGATGAGGGCTATGATGGCGCGTTCAGCACGGAGATTTATCAAATACCCGACCAACGCAGCGCAGCTGAGGGAGCGATTGCCCATCTGGCCCCGATTCTACAAAAAGTATATAAGAGGCCGATCCGATGAAAAGCGTGGCATTGCTACACACCGTCAAAAGTGTTTATGAAAGCTTCGAGGACTTTTTGCGAGCACAGGTTGGTGAACTAACAGTATACAATCTTCTTGATGACTTTCTGGCCATTGACGCGAATCTAAAGGGAGAGTTTACGCAAAACAACCTGGAACGCCTGAAGCTGGACCTTCATGCCTGTGACAGAACGGAAGCGGATCTTATTGTGGTCACCTGCTCCACACTCTCTCCCTGGATCAAAACTGTACAAAATGAAATTAACCGCCCTATTTTCACGATCGACGATGCCATGACCACCCAAGCAGCCAAATCAGGGGGCAGGGTTGTGGTGATTGCTACTGCCCAAAGTGCCTTAGGTCCTGTATGCCGTGCCATTGAGGAGAAATCAGCAAGCAAGCACATTGACCTGGTTGGAGTCCTGTGTGGAGAAGCCATGACAGCCTTGAGGACAGGCGATAAAACTCAACATGATGAACTGATTACAGAATGTGCAAAAAATGTGAAAAATGCAGATTTAATTGTACTGGCGCAGGCTTCCATGGCGCATATGGATGAGCATATATCCCGAATTTGTCACTGTCCAACGCTGCAAAGCCCAAATCTTTGCGCCCGTCAGGTAGCAGATTGGCTGGATAGAAAATATGAATGAATCGATTGAACAGTTCTTTCGCGTAGGGCTGGTTGCCGCTATGGCGTATCCAGAAGAATATCCAAATCATGCAGATAAAGTATGTGCTCGCATCGCTAAGGATGCTTTCTTTTCCGTCGTAGAACTGAATCCCATACCTAATCCTACCACCCGTGCCCGTGTCGCCCAACTCTTGGACGAAGCACATATGGATGTTTTCTACGGAGCGCAGGCACGTCTGTTGTCGAAAGGTTTGAACCCTAACTCACTTGACGAAAGAGAGCGGCAAGAGGCTGAAAACGCTCTGATTGAGAGCGTAGAAGAAGCCCAGGAGCTTCATGCAAAGGGGATTGCCTTTCTATCAGGGCACTGGACGGAAGACAACCGGGTGATCATGCTGAACCAGCTGGTTCGCACTACTGTGAACGTGTGTAGACGAGCAGCAGCATATGGAATGACCTGCGAACTGGAAGTTTTTGATTATGACATTGCTAAGCGTGCCCTAGTCGGTCCCGCTGAACTGGCTGCCCTCTATGCGGAGAAAGTGAGAGAAAGCTGTCAAAACTTCGGCCTCCTGGTTGATCTCTCCCATATCCCCATGTGTCATGAGCAACCACGGGATGTGATACGGATTCTGCGGCCCTATATCACTCATTTCCATATAGGCAACACTGTTTGCCGGAATCCAAAAGCCCCCGCTTATGGCGATGAGCATCCTCGCTTTGGTTTTCCTGGCAGTGAAAACGACACAGCAGAACTTGTAGAGTTCCTGCTTTGTTTGAAAAATGAAGGTTTCTTGAGAGCAGACGCACCCATGATGTTATCCTTTGAGGTAAAACCCCGACCCGAAGAGGATCCAGATATTATTTTAGCCGCAGGAAAACGCGTTCTACGCCATGCTTGGGCAATGGTGTAAATGATCCAAATCGAAAACGAAAGAGGGTAAGATTGCAATGCTTCGGTACATTCTGAAACGCTTGCTGTTGATGGTTCCCGTTTTAATGGGAGTATCACTGCTTATCTTTGGCCTGCAATTCATCGCTCCCGGTAATCCAGCACAGCTGATTCTTGGCGATCAAGCAACGCAAGTGGATATTGATGCCTTCAATACAAAATATGGGCTGGACAATTCATTTTTGGTACAATATACCTCCTACATCTGGGACATTGTTACAAAAGGCGATTTTGGTGTTTCCTATCGTACTGGAAAAAAACATTACGAGCCAGGTAATTGAACGTTGGCCAACCACTTTCCTGCTGGCAACCTCCACAACACTTATTTCGGTAATCATCGGAATGTTCCTGGGAATGCTTTCCGCGAAGCACAGAAATACCTGGATTGATTCAACATCTCGCGTCTTTGGCATGCTGGGTATTTCCTTGCCAAGTTTTTGGTTTGGGTTGTTGCTGATTATTCTGTTTGGAGTCAAATTGCGATGGCTTCCTGTTTCAGGCTTTTATGGGCCGAAATACTGGGTGCTTCCTGCGCTGACTCTGGGTGTGCTGGGTTCAGCCGCTATCCTGCGTATTACCCGTTCGGCCATGCTGGACAACATGCAACAGGATTTTGTACGAACAGCACGTGCCAAGGGACAGACAGAAAAGGTGATCATGCGCCATCATATATTGCGTAACGCGCTTATTCCGATTATCACAAGTATCGGGGCACGGTTTTGCCCATACAATGGGCGGAGCAATGGTGCTTGAACAGGTTTTTGCTATTTCAGGCCTTGGTAAATTGATGGTAGACTCCATCAATGCCCGAGACTTTCCTCAGTTGCGAGCCAGCGTGTTACTTGTGGCTGCGACGGTTTCCATTATCAATCTGATTGTGGATATCGCTTACGCTTATGCTGATCCTCGTGTAAAAGCAAGTTTCATTAGAAGCGCGTCCAAGAAATTCAAGGTTGCTAAAAGGCAGGAGGTAGCCGAAGCATGATAACCAGTATGTATAAGGGAAACATGGTTTTTTTTAAAAACAGACGACGCAGTATGTTTCAAGAAACACTGTCGCGTCTTATGCGCAACCGAATGGCTATCGTGGGCTTCATCATGCTGGCCACTATTGTCATTCTCTGCCTGTGCGCACACCTCATCTGCCCTGAGGGCTTTGACAATCAGGATATTCCAAATAAGCTTCTTCGACCCTGGTGAGAAGGGATTTCTTTTAGGTACAGACAACTTGGGCCGCTCAATGGTTTCCAGGCTTTTGTACGGCGGACGGATGTCTCTACTGATTGGCGTTGTATCCACTGCCATTGCTGCAATTATTGGTATCTTTCTGGGCGCCATTTCTGGTTATTATGGCGGAAAAATCGATAATATCATCATGCGTACACTGGATGTGTTCAGCGCTATTCCCAGTCTGCTGTTGGCCATAGCCATTTCCGCTGCTATGGGTACCGGTGTACTTAACGCCATGCTGGCAATCGGCGTAGCAACCATGCCTGCTTTTGCTCGAATGGTTCGCGGCCCCATCCTGTCAGTTAAAGAGCAGGAGTATGTAGAAGCGGCACGTTCCATTGATGCATCAGATGCTCGTATCATATTTAAACATGTGCTGCCGAACGTTTTGTCTCCCATCATTATTCAGATAACGATAAACATGGCGGGAGCTATTTTGGCAGCGGCTTCGCTAAGTTTCCTTGGCCTGGGCGTACAGGCGCCGGTTCCAGAATGGGGCGCGATGATCTCCGATGCGCGGCAATATGTACGCCAATATCCATACTTGGTGGCTTTGCCTGGCATTGCGATTGGTGCTGTCGTGCTTTCAATGAACTTATTTGGTGATGGATTACGTGACGCGCTTGATCCGCGCTTAAAGGATTAAGGTGATTTTATGAATCAAGAAGACAATGTGATTCTCTCCATTCAGGATTTATCCGTTCACTACATCACTCGCGACATCGGTACGTGCAAAGCAGTCAATAATTTTTCTTTGAATATTCACAAGGGAGAAACCATTGGTCTTGTAGGTGAGACTGGCGCAGGCAAGACAACAGTCGCGTTAAGTATCCTTAGGCTTTTGCAGTCACCTCCAGGCAAAGTGATCAGTGGAAAAATTCTCTTCAACGGTCAGAATATCTACAGCCTGAAAGATGAAGAAATGCGAAGAATCCGTGGCGAAAACATCTCCATGATTTTTCAGGATCCCATGACAGCATTAAACCCGATCGATTACGTTGGTGATCAAATCTCTGAGATGTTGTACCTTCATCATGACGTCAGTCGAGCCAAAGCCATGGAAATGGCGGGAGAGATGATGGAGGTGGTCGGCATCCCAAAAGAACGGTACAAAGAATACCCCCACCAGTTCTCAGGTGGCATGAAGCAACGTATTGTAATCGCCATGGCTCTGGCATGTTCGCCTCAATTGCTCCTGGCTGACGAGCCTACCACTGCGTTGGATGTAACCATCCAGGCACAGGTGCTGGACATGATGAATGATTTGAAGCGGGAAACAGGAACCTCGCTGCTTCTGATCACCCACGACTTGGGCATTGTAGCTGGCATGTGTGACCGTGTGGCTATCATGTATGGCGGAGAGATCGTGGAGCTTGGAGATGTGCGTCAGATTTACCATCATACGCTTCATCCTTATACCCGCGGTTTGTTTAATTCCCTGCCTAGCAAATCTATCGGCAAGCGACTAAAGCCAATACCCGGACTCATGCCAGACCCAGCTAACCTACCAGAAGGCTGCAAGTTCGCAGAGCGCTGTGAGGAATCCTGCGAACAGTGTACAAAAGACAATCCCCAGTTAGTAGAGGTTGTTTCCGGCCACTGGGTACGTTGTATCAAAGCATAAGAGAAAATGGAGGCAGAAGCAAATGAACAAATTCATTGAGGTAAAGAACCTCCAGAAATACTTTGATGTTCCAGCCGGCAAGCTTCACGCAGTGGATCATTTGAATTTCTACATTGAGAAGGGCGAGACACTGGGCGTTGTGGGCGAATCCGGCTGTGGCAAGTCAACGTTAGGACGAGTGTTGCTTCATCTGCTGGACAGTACCGGAGGACAAATCCTTTATCAAGGTGAGGATGTGACAAAGGTCAGGCGCAAACAGCTTAGCGCTTTGCGTAAAGAAATGCAGATTATGTTCCAAGACCCCTTCTCGTCATTGAACCCGAGGATGACAGTGTATCAAACCATTGCTGAGCCTATGCGAATCGCTGGTGGCTACAAGGACATCGATAATCGTGTATATGAAATGATGGATACTGTGGGCTTGGCACGTAGACTGGTCAATACCTATCCACATGAATTGGACGGAGGTCGCAGGCAGAGAATCGGTATTGCCCGTGCGCTGATACTACAGCCCAAATTTATCGTTTGCGATGAACCCGTGTCCGCGCTGGATGTTTCCATTCAGGCGCAAATCATTAACTTATTACTTGACATTCAAGTAAAGATGGGGCTAACTTACTTGTTTATCACTCATGATTTGATGGTGGTGCGATACATTTCCAACCGGATTATGGTCATGTATCTGGGGCAGATGGTTGAGCTGGCAAAGGCTGACGAGCTGTTTCAGCATCAGTTGCATCCCTATACTCAGGCACTTATTTCAGCAGTTCCCGTTCCTGATCCGGACATGCCTAGAAACCGGATTATGCTCAAGGGAGAGTTGACCTCACCTATTAATCCCGCTCCCGGTTGCCGTTTTGCTGCCCGCTGTCATTACTGTAAGGAAATTTGTATAAAGACCACTCCTCCACTGCGTGAAGTTCGTACCGATCATATGGTTGCATGCCATTTTGCTGAACAGATTGAGAAAGCGGGAAACTAGGAATCTTCATGAAAGCAGCCAAGATGCATTTTTTTACTTCGAATTTGCGAAAGGGGCGCTTTCATGGGAAATAATATTGGAGGGAACTAAAAATGAAAAGGTTCGTCACTGTCCTTATTACACTCGTACTAATCCTTAGCACTTTTTTCACTTTTGTTCTTGCTGAAGGAAAACAGAGCCCACGCGTTATCAGTGGAACGGTCGCTCATCCGCCAGCTGAGGGAACCGTATCCTCTCGCGACACGCTGACAATGCGCCTTGCTGCTGACCCTGGGACATTGGATCCCAACAACTCCAACTCCAACCAATGGGTAATTGCCTCCATGGTATACATGCCTCTGTTCGTACCGGTCGACCAAACAGGAATTGGCGAATCCTTTGAATACATCGTCGCCCGCGGCTCTCTTGTAGAGGAATATGCATGGGATGAGGATTTCATGGGTCTGACATTCAAGCTCCGTCAAGGTGTAAAATTTACCAATGGAGAAGAAGTGAAGGCCAGTGATTTTATCTTCTCCGCCAAGCTACTGCTCACCACGACATCTACCTTTTATGCTATTGACTTTGAAAACATAAAAGCATTGGATGATTATACCATTCACATGCCCCTTGTCCAAAGAGATTCCGCATTGTTTAATAACCTCTGTATCTCACTGAAAGTAATCAGTGAAAAGGCATGGAATAAGTCCAGCGATCCTGCTTCCACCTTCTTTACCTCCAATGAATTGGTTTCCGCCGGTCCCTTCAAGATCGTGCAATGGCAGTCTGGCGATCATGTGCTGCTTGAACGCAATGATGATTATTATTTTGGCGCACCACTGCTCAAGTACATCCGTGTCCGTTTCATCTCGGAACAAGCTGTAGCTATGATGGAACTTGAAACAGGTGGTATCGATGTATTGGACGAGCCTCTGTATCTGGACTATCAAAATGTTATCAATGGTACTTACGGAGAAGAGTTCACTAACTGGATGAGCACCGGACAATTCTTAACCATGATTGGCTTCAACGGCTCCGGTATGTTCTCGGATTACCGTGTTCGCAAGGCTTTCTGCCTGGCGCTCGACAAAGAAATGATTTTTCGCGGTTCCTATGATGGAAACGGCATGAACGCATATACCGTGTTCAGTACCAGTGCTGACTATGTGAAAAACTACAAGGATAACTGGCCTCTTAACCGAAACGTGGATGAAGCCAAAAAGCTGTTGGCTGAGGCTGGTTATGCAAAAGGCTTTGATTGCCGCGTAATCTACAACGGCCTCGGTGAGCAGGGTTTGGCACTTCAGGTTATGAAAAACCAACTATCCGACGTCGGTATTAACCTGATAATTCAGGCATATGATACCGCTACATACAAATCCATGATGTCCAACGAACTTGACACTTGGGATTGCTGGTGTCGCCGTTGGGGTGGACAAGGTATGTTCACCGCCACATTCCTGCGTTACATTGCAGATCAAAACATGCACTTTGTTGATTACACCGAGAACGGTAAAGATCTTATTCAATTGGGCGAAGAGCTGGCTGTGGAAATGGATCCCGCCTTACTGGAGAGTAAGCTCGCTGATTTTCAAGATCGTTTCTGGGATGAGTACTTGTTCTGGTATCCCATCCACATGCAGGTGTACACAGCCATCGTTCGCAGTGATTTGATGGGCGCAACCCGAGTAAATACACATTACGATTTCAGTCAGGCTTATTTCCAATAAACAATGTAAACTTGCTTCCGGGGCGTGGCAAATTCAACACGCCCCGTTTTGCAAAATTAGGAGGAGAGATCATTGGCTCTATTGCTTGCTAAAACAAAGTATGGCCTCGTAGAAGGGTTGCCATCTGACAATCAGTCAATTAGCGTTTTTAAGGGCATTCCCTTTGCCAAACCACCCATAGGAAACCTGCGCTGGCAAGCTCCCAAGGAACCAGAGCCTTGGAACAACATACTCAAAGCGTATAACTACCAGCCAGTTCCCTATCAATACCGTCAAAAAAAGGGAACAACTACCCAGCTTGAGTTTTATCCCTGCGAATGGCCCAGAAGCGAAGACTGTTTATATCTGAACATTTGGACACCGGCTGAGAGCGCCGGTGAGACGCTTCCCGTGGCTTTGTGGATATTCGGTGGTGGATTCCATCGTGGTTATTCCAATAAACAAGAAACAGACGGAGACGGTTTTGCCCGCCGTGGTTGTATCTATGTAAGCTTTAACTACAGGCTGTCCGTATTTGGTTTCTTGGCTCACCCTGAGCTGACTAAAGAAGCGCCTTACGGATCCTCAGGCAACTATGGCTTGCTGGATCAAATTGCCGCACTGAAGTGGGTGTATGAAAACATTTCCGCTTTTGGCGGCGACCCTGAACGCATTACCATTTTCGGACAATCTGCCGGGGCCAAAAGCGTACAAAACTTGACGGTTTCTCCGTTATCCTCATCCTATGTGTCCGGTACCATCATCCAGTCTGGTGGCGGGCTTCATCCATTGAGCAGCATGCTGGTTCAGAACACAAGAGAGCACGAATGCCTTGGCGAAGCTTTTTTCAAGTATCTAGGTGTTTCCAGCCTCGCCCAGGCAAGGAAAATTGATGAGGCTACCATTTATGAAAAGCATATGGACTTTTTAAGGGACCGACCTGGGATGCATTTTGTTCCCCATGTGGATGGCTATGCGTTGCCACAAAGCCCGGGCAATATGCTCCGCTTTGGTAAGCACCCCGACATTCCCTGTATTATTGGCTATAATAAGGATGAGTCTTCGTTGATGCCAACACCTGTCAATGAGGCACTGCTGGAAGAAAAGGCATTTAACACCTACATTCTTCAACGCTTTGGTAAGCATGGCCCAGAAATGCTGGAAGCTCTGAATGCTAGGACATATGAGGATCGAAAGGTATACTTGTCCCGAGGAAATCTGCTGGACATGATGGTTCCCGGAAGCAATGCCTATGCTCAGATGTATGCGGAAAAGCAAAAAAACCCAGTATATCTATATGTCTTCGCTCATACACCTCCGGGTGAGCCCAATGTAGGCGTATACCACTCGGCAGAAAAAATGTATATCCATGAGACCATTAACCGCAACTGGCGTCCCATGAAGGTTGAGGATTACAAGCTTTCACTGGAAATGGCCGACTATTGGGCAAACTTTGTGAAAACCCACAATCCCAATGGAGATGGTCTTGCTAAATGGATGCCTTTTACTACAAACGATCCATCATATATGGAGATGAAGCCAAATTGTGAAATGCGCCAGTTGGAGGAAACCCCTTATATGAAATGCTATCGGAAAATACTTTCTGCTGAGGATTTTGGCAAATAGAACAATGTCATCGACTTCGTTCAAACTGTTAATCCAAGGTGGATATGAGAGTGTTCGTACTTTTATACCCATTGCGCAGGCGGGTATCGAGGCGGTTAAAACTTTTGTATGAAAACACAGATACTTAAGTTACCCACATTTGACACTCCTGCAATCACTTGACATAAAAACACACTGCCCAGTATAATTTTGTTGGTTGTATTACAAGTGTTGCAAGAAGAGAGCTTGATGTGTAGATGAGTAGACAAAGTAAAAAAAAAGAGCGCGAGAGTGCAAGTGCTTCAGTGGCCAATGTGTTGCGAAACGCTATAGCTTCCAGCGAGTTTGGCCCGGGCGATAAGATTCCCTCAGAAACGATATTGAGCAACCAGTTCAGAGTGAGTAGAGTAACAGTCAGAGCGGCAACGCATCTACTGAAGGGTGAAGACTTGCTTGAAAGTAGACAGGGAGGCGGTACCTATGTGCGGGATTCCTCTGCTGTTGCTTACTTGCAAGGCACTTTAAAAACCTTCAATGGACATCAACCTGACAGAATTGATATGTTTGAGTTTAGACGTATCATGGAAATAGAAAGTGCCGGTTTGGCAGCGCTGAGAGCAAATGCTGAGATGGTGACACGCATGGATGAAACAACTAGGCGCATGCGAGAAGCTACAGAGCCTGAGGAAATCGCGAAATGGGATCTCTCATTTCACCGCTTAGTTGCCGAAGCTACTGATAACATTTATATTCTCCAAGTCTTTGATTCTCTCAAGAATAATTATCTCACCATGTTGTCTCAGAATGTCCGTATTATGGGCAGCAACGGCGCACGTTTTCATGAGCTTATCTGTCGCGCCATTGAGATTCGGGACGATGAGATGGCAAAAAGCTACATGCGCGAGCACTTGACAGACACGATTCGGAGTACCATGACCAAAATGCGTGAGCTGGCGATTAGCGAAACCAAATCAATCATACAAATTGATTCTATGCCGTAATAAGCTCCATGTGTTTGATGAGTAACCAAAGAACATTAATTGACAGATTTTTAGAAAGAAAGGAAGATAATTAGCATGGAGACAATGAAAAGAGCGTATCAACTGCTCAAAGAGTGGAAAGGCAGTGATTATCGGTTTGGTAACGGCGTATTAGATGAGCTTGGTGAAATTACAGCTAAGTACGGCAAGCGCGTTTTGCTGATTGCCAACAACACCTATCTGAAGCCTGTTACCGAACGGGCAGTTAAATCGTTGCGGAAAGCGCAGCTGGAGATTGTTGGCGGTGGTCCGGTGCCGGATGCCAAGCCAAACGCGCCGCGCGAGGACGTATATCGCATAGAGTCCTATATCCTGCACTACAGGCCGGATTGTATCGTTGCCCTTGGCGGCGGTTCAACGATTGATGCCTGCAAGGCATCCAATGTCCTGGCCACGCTGGGAGCGGATATCACTCCGGAGATTGATCCCTATTTTGGAACAGGGACGGTGAGTGAAGCGCTGAAAAAAAGCGGCAGGAAGCTTTTGCCCATGATCGCTGTGCAGACGTCCGCTTCCAGCGGCGCCCATCTGACAAAGTATTCCAACATCACGGATCCGGTTATCGGCCAGAAGAAACTTATCGTCGATCCGGCAATCGTTCCTACAGCATCAATATTTGATTATGAGACCACGCTCTCTATGCCGTTGAGCGTATCACTGGACGGCGCGCTGGATGCCATCGCGCATACTTTTGAGGTCTTCTGTGGCGCAAAACCGGAATACTATAAACTCGCGAGCGAGTTGGCGGAGACCGCGATCGAATTGGTAGTCAGTAACACTCCAAAGCTCCTTGAGAATCCGGAAGACATCGGAACCCGTGAGGCGCTTGGACTGGCAACTGACCTTGGCGGCTACGCCATCATGATTGGCGGAACCAGCGGCGCTCACCTGACAAGCTTCTCCCTTGTCGATCTGGTGGCCCACGGCACTGCCTGTGGTATCATGAATCCCTATTATGCCGTGTACTATGCGCCCGCGATCTCATCGCAGTTGAAAACAGTCGGCGCGGTGTTTGAGAAGTATGGATTTGCCAAGAACATTGATGGCCTTGAGGGAAGAGAGCTGGCGATCGAGGTAGCAAACGCTATGGTTCTGTTTGGCAAATCTGTTGGAGCGCCGACCAAACTATCCGATCTGCCGGGTTTTTCAGAGGAACACGTGCATCGTATCCTGACGGCTGCCAAGGATCCCCAGCTGGAAATGAAACTTCAAAACATGCCGGTGCCCATGACGTCAGATGATGTGGACACCTACATGGCGCCAATTATCCACGCGGCCGTTACAGGGGAAATGGAGCAGATTCTGAACAAGGTACCGTGAGCTCATCGAATAAACCGCTTGGAGACGCAAATGAAAGAAGTCAGGATTCCTTACGGTAGCGTCAGCCTTCCTTTTCTGTTCCGCGGTGACTCTTTAGAAGTGCTCGAGCCAACCCTGATGACCATCGCAGAGCCCCGGTCAGATGAAGAAGTGCTGATGGCCGCCCTTGAACATCCAATTGGCATGCCTGCGCTTGATCAACTGGCAAAGGACAAGAAGACAGCTGTCATCATCATCAGCGATCACACACGCCCTGTGCCCAGTCATATTATCACGCCTTTGATCCTTTCCAAGCTGCGGGAGGGCAACCCCGATATAGCAATCACCATTCTTGTTGCGACCGGCTGCCATCGTGGGACAACTGAGGAAGAATTGATCAGCAAACTCGGATCAGGCCTGGTAAGGAAAGAAAGGATCATTGTCCACGATTGCGACAGCCTGGATGACATGATTGACATCGGGGAGCTTCCTTCAGGGGCGCGGCTGCGCTTGAACAGGCGCGCCATAGAAACAGATTTGCTTATAGCGGAAGGCTTTGTGGAACCACACTTCTTTGCCGGGTTCTCAGGCGGAAGAAAGAGCGTGCTGCCCGGGATTTGCGCAAGACAAACCGTGATGGAGAATCACAACGCGCAGTTTATTGCCGATGAGTTTGCAAGGGCAGGCGTGCTGAAAAACAATCCGCTGCACCGTGATATGGTACACGCAGCCAAACTGGCGAAGCTGCAATATGTCGTCAATGTCATTCTGGGAAAAGACAAGAAGATCGTTGGCGCATTCGCGGGTGATCCGTTCGCGGCGCACGAGGCGGCGTGCGAAGAGCTGAAAAGCTCAAGCGCTATTTTCCCCGCGCACAAGGGAGATATCGTTGTCACCTCCAACGGCGGAGCGCCCCTTGATCAAAACATCTATCAAACCGTGAAAGGCATGTCGACAGCGGAAGCGGCAGCCAACGATGGAGCCATCATCGTCATGTGCGCTAAATGTGAAGACGGTATTGGCGGCGAGTCATTCTATCGCGCGATCAGGGACTGTGTCAGCCTTGATCATCTGGAAAGAGAGATCATGCGGACCCCTTCCGTAAGCGTAAAGAAACGGGAAATTTGCAAGAAGAAATCCGCCCGGAAACTTTGGTTATCAACGCCACTATGAAGATGGTGATGGATGACAAAGCGATTGATGCCATCGTATCTAAGTTGATAGAGTTACAGAATAGGGAATCCACAGAACTACCCTACTATGAAAGACAGCTTCGGGAAGCGAACATCGGTATCAATAATCTGCTTAACGCTATCCAGCAAGGCATCCTGACCTCATCCACCAAGCAAAGGCTGGAAGAGCTGAAAGCCATCGAAGAGGATATGGAAATCAAGATTGCCAGTGAGCAATAGCAAAAGCCTAAGATAAGTGAAGAGTTCATGCGGTTTTACCTGCATAAGTTCAGCATATTGGATGTCACTAAAAAGGAACACAGGAAAATGCTGGTGGACACCTTCATCAATGCCGTCTTCCTGTACGATGACAAAGTAATACTGGTCAGGTATTCTTCCAGCGTATCCCCCAGCAGTCCTTCCGGTTGCAAAGCATCCAGCCATTTCATATGCGCCTGCGTCCAGTTGCTTCGCGTCCCACTGTACAGGTATCCATGCCGCAGACAAAAGGACAGGATTTGCTGTTTGAGCTTCTTGAGCATCTGGCAATGGTCATTGCGCATTCGGATGAATTCCTTGACTTGCTCATCCCCGGCGCTGGGAACATGAACGGGGCTGTAAGTTCCGTATGCCAGGCATTGCGCGATATTTGCGGCATCGCGTCCGTCGGTCTTGACCCGCTTCCCGCCGCGCGGGGACGGCAGCGTGGTGGGCGCCAGAATGATGCATTCAATCTTCGCTTTGGTTAACTGATGGTACAGCGTGTATCCCAGACATCCTGCCTCATATCCGCAGACGATCCGCGTTTCCTGCCCATACTTCTCCCTGAGACGGTGCACATAGGCAACGATTCGGCGGTAATCATTGTCTGTCTGGACGATGCCTGTCGGCTGTTTCATATCCAAAGCAAAATGTGCCAAAGTAAAACTGTTCCGATGAACATCCATTCCTACGTAAAGCGTGCTATAATGTTTCATGTAATGCCTCCTATTTGTATGTGGTAACCCCTGTGGATAGTAGTTTCATACTCATCTTACAGGTGAATCCTCGTTTCTACAAATCCCGGGGGCATTACATATTGTCTGATGTAAAGCTTTATCGCATCCAAAGCGGCGAGGGATTATATTGTCCTGCAAGGAAGGAAACCGATGGCGTAGCCCAAGCTGCGTTGAGGTTGACTGACACAGCAGGGCGATCAAAGACCCGGCGCGACGATGCAATAAAGATTGGAATCAGTATAATTACCTTTAACTACAGGGAAGGCGGAAAAACCATCACCATTGAGGATGTAACGAGTTCGGATATGGATTTGGCTGGTGCACCAGATATGGCGCCCCTGTAGAGTTTAAAGAATCTACAGGAGCGCTTTTTCTTGTCATCCTAATAAACATTGTGCTATACTTTATGCATTCAAACAGTGAATTTTTGAGAATTATTCTCATTAACAAATATCGAGTTCCTAAATTTTAAACATATGTCTTAAACATATATCTTGACCAACCAAAAACGGGGAGGATTTGCGATGAAACGGCATGCTATTACACTCGTACTCTTGTTCATTATTTTGTTCGTTGGTTTATCCTCAGCAGAAACAAACAAAAGACTAGTCGACGGATACACAGAATACTGTGAACAATCTGCAACCCAAAGCGGGTACGAAACATTCTCCCAGGTGTTTATAGGCAACCTGGTTTTATATAGCGGAATACCCCTTGATGCTATTGATTCGCCCATTTATTTTGAGCGTTATCATATAAACAGCTTTACAAACTATGAAAACTACATGGATTGGCTAGAAGAAAAAGGGTACAAGATTGTCGCAGCAAATGATTTAGGTCATATGGTCTTCTATCACCTGATGGAGTCAAAAAATAACATATTGCTTTTAGAAGCTAATTTACAAAACGATCCTATATTAACGATTTCCGACCTGGATTATTCTATTTGCAACGGTCTCAAATCTTTTTGCAAGCCAGAGGGTTACCGATCAGTAAAAAAAGAAATGAATCCATATCACTATGAAGCATTAACAGGTAAAGCAGACCACTATAGTCCTTCCGATAACATTAAACTATCTTCTCTATTTCGCGAATTAGAGCTGCCGGTTGATGATGATATAGAAGATCTGTATCTTGAAGCATTTAAAACAATTGTCTCTAACGAAGAGCGTTTAGTAGAATATTTTGAAGAACTAAACAAACGCAATTTTGATTTGCAGTTAGATTATTCTCAAAAAATCGGAAACATAAACAGCAGAATATTGATCTTTGATCAAGGTCAAAGAAGCGATAAGGTTTTGATTAGAACAATGCCTTCCCCGCAAAACAATGATTTAACACAAGTTCTCATATACGCTTTACGTGATTGTCCACAAAACCTATTGGACATTGCATATGATGCCTATGGTATTAATTCGAGGTTCGATTATAGACTCATCGCCAACAGAGCGATTATTACAAACTATAACCACAAAGGCGACCATAATATAAGCGACTTAGAGTTACCTTATATCTTAGATGGCTATAAGGTATTTGGAATTGATGACGACGCATTCATAGGAGCCCAGCATTTAAAAACTTTGACGGTGGGGGCACATTATACTCTTCTGTCTGACAACGCTTTTCGGGGCCTTGATCAAGTAGTGATTAATATGCACGAATCTTCCGCCGCTCATCGTTTGACAACGAATTGCCAGCACATTCGCATCAATGTTTTACCATATCAAGCAGTCAACGAACACACAAAAGAAACAACCACAGGAGAGTTTTCTTTTCAATTTTTAACAAACGATACTCTCCGTTTAACCCGAATCCAACCAATATCATTGCCGGGTGATTCCTTTACCCTTCCAGGTGTAATCAATGGTATGTCCGTTAAAATTTTAGGTACCCTTTCTTGTGATTTTTATAAAATAGTTCAACCCGAAGAACAAAAAGTCATTATCGATGGTGTAGAATATTTTACAGATACGCTAACCGAGCTGCCCTTCGAAAACCTAATAGTGCCCGAGGGGATTGTATATATCGAAGAATATGCCATTAATTATGGCGGAGATATTCTTCCAAATAGCACCATTCTGTTGCCATCTACTCTTGAATTTATTGAAACTAATGCCATTAATGCCCAAGGTTATCCAATAAATGTTGAAATACATGAAGATAACCCTTATTATACGCTTGAAAATGGTTTTTTAATTGATAAGCGCGATGGGACTTTAGTTGATTATTTTGGGAGTATTTACCAAGATGAAATCATTATTCCCAACTACGTTCGCCATATAGCTGCAGGCATTTTTTCTGACGATGCATTTTTTAGGCGTGTTGAACTGCCAGAGAACCTTATAAGCATTGGGGATCGAGCTTTCAAGTGGTGCTCGAATCTTGAACACATTCATTTGCCCAAGAATCTCGAAAAGATTGGTGCGGAGGCTTTTGCTCAAACCGCCCTCAACGAAATCTGTTTACCCGACACGTTGCGCAGTTTGGGAAATGGTGCCTTTAATCAAACTTTCATCACATACTTAGAGATTCCAAAAAGTGTTGAATGGTTAGGAACAAATCCTCTATGGCCTTATGATAATACTCCCTATAATTTGATAATCAGGGAAAACAATCCATATTACTTTTTGCAAAACAATGCCGTTTTTGACCGAAGAAACTCCACTCTCTTGTTTGCTATTTATCCAAATAATTGGGAAGATTACAGCATTCCTTTAGGCACACGTAATATAGCCCCAAAAGCTTTTTTGGGTTGCCAAAAACTAACAAATATCAGTTTGCCAGAAGATTTAATGGGTATTGGAGAAAATGCATTGCCTTCATCCCTTGAACTGCTAAGACTTCCTGACAGCCTTACTTACTTTGGTTACCACTATCCGTTTGAAAACATGAAATTATTGTCATGGCCGAGCAAGTCTGTATATTTCCCTGACGGCAGACTGGCTTGCTATGCCGGAGAAACCGGACGTCCTGCCACTTTTCTCAGCAAGTACCTTCATCTCAAACCCGGCTCAGCTGATACCTACAAATTTGATGGCGAATTATTTAAACTATGTAACACCGTAGTTGTTTTTGACGGAGAATTACTTTGGTCGGAAGAAGGTCTCTACGCTTTAAATGCACAAAAAGAAGCAATACTTGTTAAGTATTTCTCCGAAGAATTTCCCTTGTCCGAAAACAAAGATTATCTTATCCCCAACACGATAGAAGGTTATCCCATTGTAGAGATTGCGGACACAGCCCGCATCTTATTACCAGTTTCCGGAACATACCAATTGCAAGCACCTTTACGGAAGATAGGTTCGCATGCCTTTATGATTTGGAATAAATGTAAGGTTCTTCTTCCTGAAGGATTAAAATCTCTCAATAATCAAGCTTTTCAAATTGAAGATAGCTGTTGTTTCGTATTTCCCAAAAGCCTTACTCAAATAGGGCGCAAAGCTTTGAACAGCAACAATCAAAATGCTAGCATTATCATCTATTCTTTCAACGAAACATGGACAGAAAATGAAGGCTGGCTTGTGAAACCACTCAATGATCCTTTGAAATGGGTAGATGATTGGCTTTGTTATACAACAAATGAGGGAACCTGCAGTCTTGTTGGTTTTCGAGGCGATCCAACAGAAGTTCTGACAATCCCTAACGTATTGGGCGGAACACCCGTGACAGGAATCGAAGATCTTGCATTAATTAATCTTTTATCAACAAAGAAACTAATAATTCAAGCTCCTATGCAAAAAATAAGTGATCACGCCTTTATCTCTGGCAGCACGCTTCAGTTCATTGATTTGCCGCAAGGATTGTTGCATGTTGGTTATTTTGCTTTTGATAGCATTCATGAAAATTGTTTCATTGTACTGCCGAGCAGTTTAAACTCAATAGGTGACTATGCTTTTGGTTGGTCCAGCTCTTATGGCACCTTTGCCGTTGAAGAATTCACTCCGGCTTGGAACTGGATTATATCCAATGGGGGAAATCTTTTAGACTGGAGAAAGAATGAAGATGGAAGCATTTCTATCACAGGTTGTTATAATAATCATAATATTACATATCTTAACATTCCTGGATTCATCAGCGGTTTTCCAGTCAGTTCTATTAAAGAAAATGCTTTCATCAATCTAACCGGCTGTAAGGAACTAACATTAAATGCACCAATTATCAGTATTGGAACCAATGCTTTTGATCGGAGTGAAAGTCTTGCAGTTTTGAATTTACCAGACACCTTACAGAACATTGATTACATGGCCTTTCACTATGTTGCGGTGGATGTTATTTCACTTCCCAACAGCTTAATCAACATTGATGATTTAGCTTTTGGTGACAAGCCTGTAATGGACGAATATATTTTTGATGCTCCAGCCGGCTCCTATGCCGAAACTTGGGCAAAAGAAAATGGCTATCAATTAACTAATGATGGCACTGATCCTTTCGATTGGTTGAATACACCTCAATAATCATACATATGGAGGTTTTTATGAAAAAAATATCGATTTCTTTTCTCTGCATTCTGCTGACGGTTACTCCAATATGGTTTGTCTTTGGTTCTGCTGCAGATGAGTATCTTGACTATGATTATCCATATATTTCGGGTGATTTTGCGTACGAGTTAAATGATCAGGGGGGAGCATGTATCTTCGACTATCGTGGAAACGATAAAATTATTTATATACCTTCATCTCTGGATGGACATCCAGTACAGGCATTATGGGGCCTGGTCTATTCAGGACCATGGAACCAAGTTATTGAAGAAGTATATTTACCGGAAGGTTTGGAAATCATCGCTGGATCAGGTGTCAATTACTTGGAAAATATAAAAACACTACACCTTCCTTTATCACTTAAGAAAATAATCGGCGATAGTTTAGGTATTGTAAAAGATATCCAAGTAGATAACGAACATCCTGTGTTCGTTTGTATTGAGAGAGCGTTATATAATAAAGTCACTAAAACCCTGGTACATTATCGCGGTACTAAAACAAGCTTTTCTGTACAACCGGGCATTCTGGAAATCGGTGATGCAGCATTTTTCGGGACACAAATCGAGGAAATTATTCTTCCAGAAGGGCTTGAAAGCATAGGTTATATGAGTTTTTCGGTTATGAAAAACTTACAAAGAATCAACCTGCCAAGTAGTCTTAAATATATAGATCGCTTTGCTTTTGACGGTGTAAATTCCGGTACTTCATATAACCTTTCAGTTTCATTTGAACCCGGAACTTACGCCAGTCGTTGGTATGACAGCATGGATGATATTAGAAAACCTGAACTTAGTGAGCCTTTTTCAGTAGAATAAGTTTCTTGAAAGATCAAGTATTAAACATATCTATCTGCTAAACTCTCTATCGTGTTCATTTCATTCACATCTACTCAAGCATAACACGGATTATACTAATATCGCGTTTAGGTACAGTAATATGGAGGCTACCGTCATGGATGAGACCCAATTCGCCACGCTGTACACCTATTTGATTGATTTTCTTGCCAGAAACCGTAATGATAACGGGGATATCGTAGTCCTTTTGTGCATTTGCGATCCACAAGTAATCGCCTCCATCACCTGAATGCATTCTTACACGAATTCGCGAATCAGAGACAGTAATCCTCTGTGTCACACCCGCAAAACCCAAAAGTGCACTATAAAAGCTTTGTCGTTCAGAAGCGCTGTGAGTATATGTACCACAACCTACCATGGTTCCCATAAGAAGGGTCTTTCCTTTGCCATAGTCGTTCTCAACAGCTGCTACGCGACCGTCTTCGTACCAACCTACCACGGTGCCAGTTGTAGGCTTATACGTCTGCAACAGCTGACCGCCCCAAACAGGCTCTCCTAGCACTCGCAATTTAAGATCGCCCAAAATATCGGGTGTAAACTCAACATAGTTCTCGGTACACCCGAAAAGCTCATCCAATCCCAAGTTCGGCTGTTTTTCACCTACATGCGCACGATCACCCCAGTATCCGGGGCAACCTTCGGATACAAGCACACCACCATCAGAAACCCACTGCTTCAAAGCATCAGCAGTCTCTTGCTTCAGCATCACAGGGCTTGGCAGATAAATCAATTTATATTCATCGATATTGGCTAGCTTCACAAAATCGGCTTGAATATTGTTATTGTAGAAGCCAATATAGACACCGTCAACACTATCAGAGTATGGCTTTGTGCTGCCACGTAAAGCGTATATCAAATTCTCTGTTTCCGGAACAAAGAGTATACCCAAATCGCCTCTGACAGGTCGACTGATCCACATCTTCTCCTGTTCAGGAGCCTGCGCCCACAAGGCAATAGACTTTGACATCTCTGAACGATCCGTCCGGCTACCATCCATGCCATATGGACCAAAAGCGCCAAACAAAAAGCCATCCAACAGAGGTCTAAAACGTAAGAAAAGAGAACCTGTTATTCCGTGCATGTAGCTGGTGAGATTCCAATAACGGATATCATCAGGGTAGCAGATTCTACCTTCATTGCGCGGCTTGTTTATCACATTGTCCGCATACCAAAGCGGACCACCATAGCACTCTGCATGCCAAACAGGCTTACCACGCGAAGCACATCGGATGAGGTCCATCGCTGCTGGTTGACGCCATGGCTCATCCCCATGGCGTGAGGATCCCCAAGTTAAGCCGTAACTATCTACCAGTTCTGCAGCTCGCCAGTCATCCGTGCCAGCAAAGGGAAGCGATTTAAAGGACATTGCCAATCCATGAGCAGTAACACGATGATTTGGGTCCAGCTTGCGAATAATATCAGCACGCCATTTCATGCCCATTATTCCATTATCTGTATGAAATTCCAGCCAGTCTAGCGTGTCATTGTATGGTTGGAGGTGCCTGGGAGCAACAATATCGCCCCAATCACTGATGCCTGGGCGCCACCAGGCTTCGCGTAAAACATCAATGCTCTTGTACTTTGACCGTAGCCACTCTCGAAACTTCTTCTGTGTACCTTCACAATAACAGAAGCCATGATTGCATTCATTCCAAATATCATAGCCGCCCATACCAGGATGATCTTTGTATCGCTCAACCAATCGAGTTAGAAATTCTTCTGCTTTCTGACGCACATCAGCATTATCAAAACACATAGTTATACCACCGGTTGCACAACTTACATGCATATATGGTGCTGCTAACTTACCATCTGCTGACTCGACGCGCGCATGTGGATATACTCTGCTTGTCCACTCAGGCGCGATAACCGCCATTTCTGCAACGATGGTTTTTATTCCATTCTCAGCAGCTAGATCCAATTGACGATCATAGTCATCCCAAGTATATTCGCCCGGCGACCTCTCTATAGCTGACCACAAGAACCAGTGCCGAAATATGTTTGTACCGTCCTCTGCCGCAATTTTATAATCCCGTTCCCAATCCTTGCGAGGTGGATTAGATACACGATAATACACTGCTCCGTAAGGAAATTTGGGTAAGTTCTTCTCTTTCATATTCATTCTTTGATGTGCTCCTTCCTTCATTTCCAGTTAAACTTGACTTCATTCGCAAGATCCAACTCCGTGGCATGATGACAAGCCACATAGTGTTCTGGGCCAACAAGGGTTATTTCAGGGGTTTGCTTGACACAAGTATCATCAGCATACTGGCATCTGGGATGGAAATAGCATCCGGTAGGTGGATTGGCAGGATCAGCTATACTACCTTTAAGTTCAATATGGACATTATCACGCTTGTGTGGATCGGGGTAAGGAATTGACGACATCAACGCATAGGTGTAGGGGTGCATAGGTGTTCGATAGAGAGTGTCAGTGTCAGCCAATTCAACCATCTTGCCCACATACATCACCATAACTCGATCGGATATATGCTGTACAACTGACAAATCATGTGCGATGAATATATAGGTTAGATTGAAATCTTTCTGTAAGTCCTCCATAAGATTAATTGTCTGTGCTTGCACTGACACGTCCAAGGCAGAAACTGGTTCATCGGCTATGACAAGACGGGGATTAACTGACAGTGCTGATGCAATGGATATTCGCTGACGCTCACCACCACTAAAGGCGTGTGGATACCTTAGCAAGTACTCAGGCCGCAATCCTACTCTAGCCATTAGATCACGCACACGCGCTTCAATCTCTTCTTTGGTGGCAAGTTTGTTGACCTTGAGTGCCTCTCCAATAATCTCAAGTACTGTAAGACGTGGATTAAGGGAACCTTTCGGGTCCTGAAACACCATACGCATATCCAACCAGAATTTGCGCATTTCCTTCTGGCTCAGTTGAGCCAAATCAGTTTTTTTCCCGTCTTTATCATGGTAGATAACTTTGCCGCTCGTTGGTTTATATATACGCATGATTGCACGTCCCAGCGTAGTTTTTCCACAACCGGATTCGCCAACAATACCCAACGTTTCGCCTTCATAGAGAGAGAAAGTCACATCATCTACTGCCTTGAGCACACCACTGGCTGAACCAAACATTGTTTTCTTAGCGCTGAATGGAAAGTGCATTTTTAGGTTTTCTACATGCAGAATCTTCTTCATGAAAACACCTCCGTCCGATAACAGCGTACAAAATGTCCGGCTTCTACCTCTAACAATGACGGAGGTGTAGTCTCACATTTAAGTTTTTCGTCTACAAATTCACAACGATCTGAAAAGCCACAACCAACTGGTCTGCTAAATGGATGAGGCACCATCCCGCGTATAGATGACAATCGTTCGTTAGCACAAAAAGAGATACGGGGAATGGATTGCATCAGAGCCTGTGTGTAGGGATGTAGAGGATTATCAAAAATCTGGAAGACTGTGCCCGACTCAACAACTTGGCCAAGATACATGACAGCAACATAATCAGCTATTTTCGCTACTACACCTAGATCATGGGTGATGAACATAACAGACATTTTCATAGATTGCTGTAGACTCTTGATGAGGTTCAAAATATTTGCTTGCGTAGTGACATCAAGCGCAGTCGTTGGCTCATCGGCTATGAGAAGTCTTGCTTCACAACACAAAGCCATCGCGATCATGACCCTTTGACGCATCCCGCCGGACAATTCAAAGGAATACGCTTCCATCCGATCCCGGGCGTTTGGAATTCCAACCTTCTCCAAGAATAATACACCGCGTTCGTATGCATCATCTTTCTTCAAGCCTGTATGTAGCCTAATTGCCTGTACAAGCTGATTCCCAATTTTATGTACCGGGCCAAGAGAGGACATTGGCTCCTGGAAAATCATAGATATTTCCTTGCCGCGAACGGATCGCATTTCTTTGCCATTTTGTTTGAGTTTTACGAGATTGACTTCCGTACCATCGGCATAGCGATAAAGAATCTCACCTTCTTCAATTCGTCCCGGTCGATCCACAAGTTGAAGAATGGAATGCGCGGTTACAGACTTCCCGCTACCCGATTCACCAACTATACATACAGTTGATGATTCTGGCACTTCAAGATCAACACCATCAACTGCCTTCACAATTCCCTCATCCGTATGAAACCATGTTCGTAGGCTTCTAACTTCTAATACTGTATTCGCCTTCTTCATATTAGTAATTATTCCTTATGTATTGTATGGGTCAGCAGAATCACGCAATGCATCACCCAAGAAATTCATCGACAACACCGCAGCTATAACAAAAACGGAAGGTGCAATCAACAACCACGGTGCGTTAGCTATAGTACGAATGTTTTGAGCCTCTTGGAGAAGAACACCCCAACTGATGGCTGGAGCACGCAAGCCAAGCCCCAAAAAACTCAGAGACGTTTCACTAATAATCATCCGGGGAATGCTGAGAGTAGTTTGTGCAATAATGTGTGAAAGAAACGAGGGTACCATGTGTTTAAACACAATGCGCGACTCACTACAACCATTCAGCTTCGCCACTGTAACAAAGTCTTCAGTTTTCAATGCCAGAAAGCGACCACGTACAACACGTGCCAATCCGGTCCATCCAATGAGCGATAGAATGATGGTTATGGCAAAATAGGTCTGCATGATGGACCAACTCTTAGGCACGGCGGCGGCAAGAGCCATCCAGAGAGGAATCGCTGGTATGGAACGCAATACCTCAATTACACGTTGCATCACAGTATCAAACCTACCTCCATAATAGCCGGAAAAACCGCCAAGAAACACACCCAGAAACAGGCTAAGAAAAACGCCAATTAATCCAATTGACATTGACAACCTTGTTCCAGTCAACACACGTGACATGAGATCTCTCCCCATGCGGTCGGTGCCCCAGAGATAAAATGGTTGAGAAACATCTTCAGGCCCTATGAGATGAATATCAGATTCGAATATGCCCCACATTTTATAGGTGTCACCACGCGCAAAAAATTTGATAGGAATGATGATTTCATTATCAATTGAATGTTCCCATCTCCCTGCAGCTTTATTCATGACAGATGAGTATCCCTTTACATGAAGCTGAAAGTGGCTACCTTTTTCATCGCGGACAATAAAACCAATCTTTTGAGGTGGCGCATTCATATACTTAGACGAGTAACTTACAGGCGTATAAGGAGCGAGAAACTCGCAGAATATCGCAATAAAGTATAACAAAACAACAACGAAAGCACTGGCAACACCAAGTTTATGCTTGGTAAAGCGCCAACGCATCAGTTGCCAGTGGCTCGCTACCTCACTACCGCGATGATGCAGGGTTTTTGATGGTTTTCTCATTAATCCATCCCCCCATAGCGAATCCGAGGATCAACAACTGCTAGAAGAATATCAGACAGCAGTGTCCCTATAACTGTTAACACACTGAGCATAAGCAGAAACCCACCGGCAAGAAACATATCCTGAGACTGTAGTGCATTATACAGAAGTGGCCCTGTTGTTGGCAAAGAAAGTACAATGGATGTAACTGTTGATCCCGAAATCAATCCCGGAAGTGACCAACCTAATGTGGAAACAAAGGGGTTAAGCGCTACGCGAACCGGGTACTGCAGAATCATTTTACCCTCAGCAATTCCACGCGCACGAGCTGCAGTTACATAGGTCTTTCGCTTCTCATCGAGCAGATTAGCACGCATAATTCGTATCATACTTGCTGTGCCTGATGTACCAAGCACAATTACAGGTATCCAAAGATGCTGAAGCAAATCGATAAATTTGGCAAAAGACCAAGGCGCGTCAATCATGTTAGGCGAAAACAAGCCACCAATGTTTTGTCCAAAGTATTTGAAAGCGATATACATCAGAACCAAAGCAAATATGAAGCTGGGTATTGCTAATCCAATAAATCCCATAAAAGTAGCTACATAGTCACCTATGGAGTACTGCTTTATAGCAGAATAGACGCCAATGGGAAACGCTACAATCCATGTGAAAAGCATTGTGGAGAATGAGAGCATAAATGTGAGGCCAATGCGGGCCCATATCAGTTGGGAAACTGGCATGTTCCAACTGAAAGAACGCCCAAAGTCACCTCGCGTAATGATAGGTACAATCCAACGAATATACTGGATATACAGAGGTTTCCCAAGACCATAGCGTTCCTGAAGCATCTCCAACTCAGCTTTTTCCACTGTCTGTCCTTGCTCCTGTAACTGCGCAACAACCTGTGTTAGAAAATCTCCTGGGGGCAACTGAATTACAATGAAAGTTATGATGGAAATAACTATTACGGTAGGTATCATCAGTAACAGTCTTCTTAGGATAAATCGCAACATCTCCTATGTACTCCTTATCTGATAACTATCAGCTCATGTAACTTAAGCTTGGGAATGCCAATTGTAATATAGTTGTCCATCCGCTTGGTTTGAAGGTCACTGTTTTCATGCGAAAATACCACCGATGCTTCTCCCGCAAGATCGTTACGTACATGCAGCACAAGATCTTGTACTGGTATTATCTCCCTAGCTGGACCACGCATAGCATTAACTGTTGTCATGTTCACCAAGTGAATCGAAAGGCCTTCCGTATTTCGCCAAACTGTAATATCGATCAAGCCGCTCCCCTCGAGAGTCACTGGAGCCTCACCGTTCATGCACCATCTCACACTGTTTTCTATGAGCCGTTGATGATCTACAGTTAGGTAATCCCAGAAACTACGTCCAATATCACCGCAGTAATAAACCACCCTGCCTTTTCCCTGCTTACGGAACAACACCTCTTCATAATCTGCAGGTTTGTTACGTGGATATACCTCCTCCATGGGCAAATCAGGATATGCGGGCACAGCATGGAACGGTGAAGACTCGAAATCGTTTGCAGTAAGCGCAATTTTTACACGATTATCAGTGCCAATGATTCGATTATCTCCATCGAACCCCTTGAGTAATATTTTCGATTCAGATTTGCTATCGACCTGAATGTATGAGTTAAGCACATCCCGTACTACATCACCCTGATATGTTACACCAAATAAACTTGCAAGCGCAAAGTCTTTGCGCTTATTACCAAACTCATCATACAAAGAAGTCTCGTATGTAGCAAGGATTGCCCCTCCTTCTTCCACATATCGTATTAACGCTGAGCAATCTTCATCACTGAGTACAGCGATATTAGGAAGAATCACCACATTGTATTTTGACAGATATTCCTTTGTGATATAGTGACTGTCTAGAATATCAAAAGGGATGCGTGCCTCAATCAGCGCTTGGTAGAAACCATTTAGTGGCTTCTCAAGTAATTCGTTTAAGCGATTACCAGCATATCTTTTGGCGGAATGCTGCGACAGCATCAAGGCGACTTCCGCGCAACTATCAATATTGCGCAAATACTTCTCCCATTTTTTATACTTATTATATAGCGCCTTTACAACCAGCATCCAACGATTATCGAAAACTTGGACGCTGAATTTAGTGAACCAAGGACGAAGCCCATTAGCAACCGCCTCTGACACCCATAATTCCAGCTCTGCCTTTTCTTGGACACTGTCTTTCCAGCGCCTTTCGGTAATCCCGGTGGAGAAAATTCCACCAATCGGTTTCTTACCCATAACAGCGCGGAGTTCCTTGCCATTTCTTCCATTGAACCAAGGCGTCATAAGACCATCACGGCCTTGCCTGTCAGCATACAATACATCCGAGTAATCCCCAAGAAGTTTATTGTCAAGTCCTCTTCCTAGCCCTACTGTGGAGTTAGGGATGTACCGCATATTAGGATTGTTACAAATTATCTCTTGATCCCATGTATTGCAAAGATCAAGAAGTCGCTCCTCATGCCAGTCCAGGTATGCTCTCATAGCAGGGTCATCAAAGTCATAACCAACAGGTAAATCAAAACCTTTCGCCGATTTGAATGCTTCAGCACAAGAATCACAATAGCATATACCAGAACCTTGCCAACGGTTGCAGAATATACCATCGAGATCATAATTTGAAGCCAACTCACCGTGCACACGCTTCATGAAATCGAATCCATAGTCACCCAGAACATCACTGACCCAAACCTCATCAAACGACCAATGTCGGCGCGGCTTGCCTTCGTGTGTGTAAGCCACCCACTCCGGATGTGCTTGGAATGCATCATCATGAAAGGCATGAGCGTCTGTGCGACAGATAATAGCGTATCCCTTACGTCTGCACGTTTCAACCATATACCGAAAAACATCATCATACTGTGAATGCTTGACCTTGTAGTGATATGGAATAGTTGTTTTGTGGAAAGCCATATAGCCACCTGATCCCAGCACCAAACCATCGCAAGCAGCATCGTTCATGTAATAAAGCCATTTATCTGGATCAAAATGCGGAATATCTCCTTCACAAATTGTCAATTGTGCCCAACGCATTGCTTTTTCCAGGTATTTGTTCATCTTGTTCTCCTTGTTCGCTGAAATTGATGCCATATGCTGCATTCTTGTCCTTCGATCAAGCTTCTCTCTATGCTACAAATCAATTCGGGATGCAATACAGAGAATCACTTGCAGATCATCCTCGGTGCGAAACATATGTTTCGCACCGAGGTGTTGTTTTCACTGTGCTTGCGGTATAACCGTGAAAGCAAGTGAGAAAGGTGCTATCGATGTACAATGCCGCTAAGAATGGTTAAACTTGGAAGAAGATACCTCTCTAGAACCTTACAACACAACTTATCCACAACCTATCTCTATATTCTCGCTTTTTTCTGTAAACTATTGCCTTGGCTCATATAATGGTCAAGACTACCTTACACTCCATCTAATTCAAGATCAAAAATCTCTCTTTAGTGAATGCATCTATTTACCGGTACGATAATACCAAGTAAAAGGATTCGTGGGCATTGGGTGTGGATATACCCAGTTCCAAGGCATTTCATCAGGTACATTTACAAGGTCGTTATTGCAGATGGCATAACTATCGCCTTCAGTACAAACACCAATCGTGTAAAACCGGTCTACAGCAATTTCTAGTATCTCCTTCATATATTCCCGTTGTTCTTCTGCATCACCAGTTACTTTGATTTGGTTGTATAGCTCCATCTGCCGCAAGACATCAGCCGGTGGTTCCTCAGGAGGAATTTTGGCTCCAAAACCTGTAGGATCAACATAGTAATTTCTCCAAGCCATTGCGTACATTGAGTTGTTGTCGAAGGGGAAGTAATAGCGTGGATCAGTATAGATTAGTGTACCTGCGCCCCCACCAAAACGATGGATGGTCATATCAAAAGTTCCATCACCATTGCGTGTGCGCTCCTCCCACAAGTCGCGAGAGACGACATCCACTTTGAGTTCAACACCAACCGCTGCCCAATACTGCGTCAGAAGTTCACTGGCATCAATGTAAGCGTCACGTGCCATATCAATATCTGCTCTGATGATTAACTTCTCTCCACTTGGCAGCAAACGCATACCATCGGGTCCTTTATTGGGAAGCACTTTATCGAGATACTCGTTTGCCTTGGCAACATCGTACTCAGTGTACTGCAAAGCAAGCTTCTCATTATACAGATCGCTCTCTGGGCGAGGGGCAGTCTGATGAGGAATACCGTCCCCCAAATAAATCATATCTATGATTTCCTGTCGATTAATAGCATGCGATAACCCAATGCGGAAGTTCTTGTCACCAAACACCACGCGACGTTCAGGATCTCGGTGCGTCGTGTTAAGAATGATAATCATAGCATTGGGAGCAGACATAGTGGTTGTAACAAAGTGATAGTTGCCAACCTCCATGTTGTCATAGAACAGACTGCGATTTGCTGGTGTGGCAATGTTTTGGTCAAAAAAGTCTATTTCGCCAGCCGCAGCTTTTAATACCGCTACCTCAGTATTTGACACCAGCTGATACTCTATCTCATCAATGTAAGGCAACTGTTTCCCATCCGGATCAACTTTCCAGAAGTAAGGGTTGCGGACAGCACGAGCAATTGTAGCCGTACCGTCGGGGGCATTGGCGAAAACCCAAGGATCAATAGAAGGACGCTCAGCGTTAAGTTTCCAGTCATCACGATTTAGGTAGTATTCAATCCAATCGCCATAGCCAGCAGCTTTCGCCAACTCATTTGCGTTCTCACTGAATTCTAAATGAAATTGCTTAAGATAGTGTGCGGGCGCAAAAGGCTGAGAATATGAGTTTACTGATGCCAGGTTCAACATGAAGAGACCGTTAGGCTCAGAGAATACAAACTTTACAGTAGCCTCATCGATAATCTCCAGCTTTGCTGGATTACCTTTTGCGTCCTTATAAGTAATCGGAAAAACATTAGTAAGCTCCTTGTTGAGAAGAAAATAATTGTACTGATAGTCGAAATCAAGGGAAGTAAATGGAGTTCCGTCGGACCACTTCATCCCTTTGCGCAGATAAAAGGTGAACTCAGTTGAATCTTCACTGATTTCAAAACGCTCAGCTACATTGGGGATGTATCCGGACCAATCCGGCGTCCAGCGCACCAATTGCTCGTAGTCCTGATAGCGCTCAAGGTGGGTAGTATCACCACCAATAATCATGTTGTGCCAAACACCACCATAGGTACCAATCGACTCCAATGGGACAACCACCAATGGCACTTCTGGAATTCGCTCTTCCAACGGTGGTAACTTGCCTTGTGCAACCAATTCAGCAAGTGCTGGTGCTTCCTTTGCTACATCATCAGCGCTTAGTGCACCATATGAAAATGACAATAGGAGTGTGATGAGCAAGATAGATACGATAGACTTTTTCATGATTCTTCCTCCTCCATGTTATGTATATTTATAGCGAGGGTTTGTTCCCTGCTATTTTCCGAGGTTGAACACTCGAAGTATATTGTTACAAACATCATGTATAAAAGCAATGCCGGTAAATACAAAGAATCATACTGCAAGTTGCCTTTATAAGTAACCCCACGATCTGATGTGATGCCTATTTGCAATCATTTTTCATCCCTCTTGGCCATTAGTCATCAATATAGATCAAATTTAACTTACTTTTTATATAATAACATCTCATTTTGAATAATGTCAATCATGTTTTTTATTTGCAATATGTTTTTTTTTGCAATATGTTTTCTACGGTACTGTCAACATAATTCAACACTGTTTACCATGTCATGCTTCCTGGTTGCATAGTGAGTTAAGCGAATCCTCGCTCAGGTATGCCTTGGTTACCGACCAGTCTTCCGAGTATTACATCAGATATACGGTTACCAATCGCAGGCGTTATTTCAGAGGCAAGGTATTTCCCTTAACCCCTCAAAATCTGGACATTTAGACACCTGAAAACGCCGTTTTTTACCTGTCAAAAATGACACAGGGGCGGCCGGTTAGCTGCAGATACTCCGGCTTAGGAATAGTTGCTTCGCATATTTGCGCCGTAGCCAAGCAACGAATTATGTAAACCGATATTGGTCGTTATCACGGCTCACAATCGTCATCTAAGTGACTATGGCTGCAAGAATCGCGCCTTAATTCGCAGGGCCTTCCTCTCGTTGTAGATTGGCTGTCCTCTGTGTCTAACAACCACTATACCCGTCAAACGTTACCTTTTAGGGGCAAAAAAAGTAAATAAATCAACGGGTTTGAGAGGCGCTCTTTCAGAGGCAAGGTGTTTCCCTTAACCCCCAAAATTCTGGACATTTAGAACCCTAAAAAACGACAAAAAAATGCCCCGGCGTCAGTTGGACAGCAAAACTGCCCATCTGGCCCCCCGGGGCATTGCTTATTCCCAAAATAAATGTGATATAATAAAGAAGGCGCTTAGATGCACGAGCACTTTGAAAAAAGAAAAAGAGAAAGAGGAGATTCGTTTTCTGATTTAAGGATTGAGGAATTCTCAATGGCTAAAATCAAAAGACCCTATGTAATTAACGGAGTCAGTTTCTGGTTAACAGGAGACTCCGAACAGGAAATTGCGGATAAATACGCAGAAATCAAAAACAGCTCCAGACCGGGTGAACCGGTCAGAAAGTCTAAACACAATTTTGAAAAGTTCGCAGAAAACAATTGGCAATATATTTCTCAGACAGTCTCCAGGAATACCAATCTGGATTACAAACGCTACATGAGAAACCAGATTCTCCCGCACTTCGGGAAGATGAATGTAGAAGACATTACCCGGAGAGATGTCCAGGATTTCTATGACAAATATCCGGACAAGGCTTTTTCTGCCGTGCACAAGTGGCGCATCGTCCTGTCAAGAATACTGCAGATTGCTGTGGGGGATAGGATTATTCCGATTGATCCAACAAAGGACAAACGTCTGACCCACTCAAAAAAGCAAACCCAAAGGGCTGTGCCCTGCACAGAGCAATATAGGGAGTTCCTGAAAGACATTGAAAGACTGAAGCATCCTCATGAAAGATTGTACATGGCAATCACCGGCTACACCGGACTGCGTAGAGGCGAAGTATTGGCGCTCAGGTAGGCTGATATTCGTTTTGATGAAAGTATTTTACTTGTAGAACGCTCTGTGGACATTGAACGCACCACGAAGAAATGCCCGGGAACGATCAAGCCTCCCAAGAGCGAGGCTGGCATCCGTACCGTCCCCATCGTTGAGCCGCTGCGCAAGCTTTTGCTGAATGATTGGCATCCCGGAACATATGTTGTCACGAATCCAAAAACCGGGAAGCCCATCCACGCAGAGTCGGAATTCAATACCATGTGGAAGCATATCCGGCAGCAAATCAATCTTGGCCCCTACACCTCCCATTCCTACCGCCACGCGATGGCGACAACGCTGCTGACCAGCGGTGTGGATATCAAAACAACCCAAGCCATCATCGGGCACTCTCAGCCTAGCACAACGCTCAACATTTATTCCCATACAGTGCCCGGTAAAATACAAGAAGCTGGATTATTATTCACTGGAAAAATAGTCATTTGACACATTTGTTGACAAGGATAACGCCCTATAAACCCTTATATAGACAATATAAAATGATGTTG